>NZ_JBZVDZ010000005.1:0-474072 GCF_058408365.1 Paenibacillus sp. MDV22-iso6
TGAGCATAGGTTTCCATTGAATCCCCTCTCTTTATGCCAATTTCTTATAACGTTCTTGTATTCACGAACCCGAGAGGCTTAAAGGAGCAGAGCGACTGGGTCGGAGACTTAGCCTCGCAGGAGTTGTCTGCCTGAATCCTCTTCCTCGAAATCCCTCTGGCAGACCAAGGGGCGTCAGCCCCGCAGCGTGAATACGTTGTTATGAAATGGACTGACCTTCTTTGATATACCTACTCAGCTATACCTATCTCTATTGTTTTATTGTATGCTTTTATTGATGCTTGACCACCAATAGGAAAAGTAATTAATGGGGATGTATGGCCAAAATCTACATCTGCAATTACTGGGATTTTATCTAATTCTCTTTTTGATTTTATTATTTTTCTAAGTAGTTCCTTATTCATATTTGCAGATTTTTGAAATCTTCCTAAAACTATTCCCTTAACCTCGCTAAATAAAGGTTGATGAATAAGAGATTGTAGATCTCTATCAAAAGTTTGAGGATGTGCCTCATAATCATCTTCTAAAAATAGTATAGAATTTACTAAACTCGGCATATATTCAGTGCCATGTAATAGATTGAATGTACACTGATTACCACCTATAATAATGCCCTGTGCTTCTCCATCATTAATCACATACGGTCCTTCATTATTAATGAAAGAACGGTTTTCTTGATCCAAAAACCATAAATCATCACTCCATTTTTCGGAGTGGGTAATATTAATCGTTTCATCCCACATCATCATTTTCTTAAAATACTCTATTGTATACTCATTCCCATGAAGCATAGCGAAGGTAGAGAAGTGCGGTCCAGAGTAGGTGATTAATCCAGTCTTTGCATATATTGCATTACTCAACGCAGTTATATCAGAATAACCACAAATACGTTTTGGATTAGCTTTAATTATTGAATAGTCAATATGTCTTAGTAATTGGTTACAGTTATAACCGCCAATTGTAGTTAATATCCCTTTGACATTAGGATCTAAAAAAGCATCATGCAGGTCATCTAATCTTGATTTGATTGATGAAGAGACAAATTCATCA
This sequence comes from Paenibacillus sp. MDV22-iso6, assembly GCF_058408365.1. NCBI lineage: Bacteria > Bacillati > Bacillota > Bacilli > Caryophanales > Paenibacillaceae > Paenibacillus > Paenibacillus sp. MDV22-iso6. The sequence goes on from NZ_JBZVDZ010000005.1 coordinate 1,051, forward strand.
GATTCTAGGGAGTTTTTAGAAAAAGAGAGCTTAAATCCTAATTCTTCAAGCCTCTTTTCTGCTAGAATTCTCTGTTCAATGGCTATCATTGACAGACTTCTGGAAGGTGATATTATACGTATTTCATCACCTGCTACTAATTTTGGTGCTTTCATAATTACATTACACTCCTTTATTAGATCTTGTCAGTCTTTCTCATAACATCTAATTTATGTACTTCGTAAACACCACACATTCAAGTCAATTTCTGAACTACATACATAATAAACCATATTGTTCCATTTGCGAAGGTACTACAACAAACAAAAGAGCAGCCTTTACATCAGGCCGCTCTCCAATTACATATTCTATTACTATCTTAAATAAAACCCTTTACTTCCCACCACTGCTCCTTACCACTCTCTGACTCATTGCCTTATGCTGTGCAATTAAGCAGAGTTCTGCCGCTTTAAACGCATGCTCCTGTGTCATCGCATTCTCTGTTCGATCCAGGCAATCCCGGATCAGTTCACCGAAGAATGGATAACCAACCTTTCCTTTGACGCTATAATGGTATTCCCCTTCATGGTTAACCAGGTACACCTGATCACCCTCAGGCTCTCTGGCCACGTCGATATACTTACGCAGCTCAATGTATCCGTCCGTTCCCAAAATAACCGTTCGCCCATCGCCCCATGTACCCAGACCATCCGGTGTAAACCAGTCTACGCGGAAGTAACCGGAAGCCCCGTTGTTGCCGATAAGTGATGCTTCGCCAAAGTCCTCTAGTTCTGGGAATTGTGGATGATTGAAATTGTTCACCCGACTGAAGGCCACTTCTGCATCGGTACATGAAGCAAAGGTCAGAAACTGCTCGATCTGATGACTTCCAATATCACAGAGGATGCCGCCATACTTTTCATGCTGGAAGAACCATTCAGGCCGACCACCCGCATTCAATCGATGCGGTCCTGTCCCCATAACCTGTATAACCTTGCCGATCGCTCCCTGTTCGATCAGTTGTCCGGCATAGATCGCACTTTCCACGTGCAGACGCTCACTGTAATAGACCATATACTTCTTCCCAGTGCGTTTAACCTCTTCACGCGCAAGGGCCAGTTGATCCAGTGTAGTAAAAGGAGCTTTGTCCGTAAAATAATCTTTGCCTGCGGCCATGACTCTCATGCCGAGTGGCGCACGCTCCGATGTAATGGCTGCTCCGGCTACGAGCTGCACTTCATCATCAGCAAGTACCTCCGCTTCAGATGCCGCGATCTGTGCCTGCGGGAACTGTTTCCGAAAAGCCTCGACTTTAGCTGGGTCAGGATCATATACCCATTTGAGCGTTGCCCCAGCCTCCACCAGCCCGCCAACCATACCGTAGATATGTCCATGGTCCAACGCTACAGCAGCAATGGTAAACTCACCTGGACCGCATACGATCTCTTTTTTCAGACTCTTTGGTGCATAAAACATGCCGTCTTTAGCCATACCTTCTCCACCTTTCCAATTCAATTGGATTTTCCGTTTATCGGTTCAGTTATCCTGTACACGCCTTAAGTTCAGCCTGGTGTATAAGTTCCACTTACTTAAATGTCTTTGATAGATCAGCAGGTTGACTGCTGCTGCCTACCTTGTCTTTCTTTGTATTTGAACTGGCAATCCGCTGCTGCAAATGCTCATAGAACAAATCCTCATCGATCGGCAGATCTACCCAGTTATCCGTCCAGGTTGACAGCAGCATAGCATTAGACAATGTTAAACCATGGATACCCTCTTCACCGGGAGCAATGAGCGGTGTCCCGTTCAAGATAGCATCGATCCAGTTGCGAATCAGGCCAGGATGTCCGGTTTCCACACCGGTAATCGGCACCTCGCATTTCCAGCATTCCGGCTGTCCAAATCCTCCGGTAAATCTCTGATTGAATTCAGGCTCGGGTTCACGAAGACGCCAAAAGGTCAACTGACCATCTTCAATGACAATTTTCCCACGATCCCCATTGACCTCGAATCGGTTGGTGCCTGGTGCTTCCCCCGTTGTGGTCACGAATACACCTGTTGCTCCATTTTCATATTCGACATATGCCGTTACATCATCTTCCACTTCAATGTTCCGGTATTTGCCGAATGAACAGAAGGCACGCATACGCACCGGCATCATGCCGATGGTCCATTGCCACAGGTCCAGTTGATGAGGGTCTTGGTTGATCAGGACACCGCCCCCTTCACCAGCCCACGTTGCCCGCCAGCCGCCTGAATCATAATAGCTCTGAGAGCGATACCAGTTCGTAATAATCCAGTTGGTACGCCGTACCTCACCCAGTTCTCCCGAGGCAATTAGATCTTTTAGTTTGATATATAAAGGGTTGGTTCGCTGGTTATACATCATGGAAAACACTTTGCCGCTGGTAGCCGCGGCTTCATTCATCTTGCGTACCTGTTTGGTGTATACTCCGGCTGGTTTCTCAATCATGACATGCAAACCATTCTGAAAAGCCTGAATGGCCTTTTCGGGATGGTCATAATGCGGGGTTGCTATAATTACCGCATCAATCGTCCCTGATGACATCATCTGCTCCGCATCCTGCCAATAGGTGACTGAAGCCGGAAGATTGCTGGATACCCAGCTCTCCATTTCTTGTCTCACATCACACACAGCCACCAGTTCTGCACCAGGTACCTCTCCTGCTACCAACGTTCTGGCATGGGCTGCACCCATATTCCCAATTCCAATAACGGCTACTCGAACCAAACTCATACCTGTACCTCCTCGTCCACACGACGTTCAATTTCGGCAAAAACATCTGCAAAATGCTGTAACATCGCCTTCGATTGCAAGACCCCGCTAAAATCCTCAATCCCGTAATATCCATCATACCCAACGGATTTAAGGTCACGGAATACTTGCAACCAGTTCACCACGCCTTCAGTCAAGGGGGCCCACTGACAATGCCAGTTTGATGTTAGCAAGATTTCTGTATTTTGTTCATTCACACTGGAATTCGAATTCTTGTTTGATTCATCCTTGAACCAAGCCGCATTCTTCACATGCACATGTGCCAGATAAGGTCCCAGTAATTCCAGTCCCATACGATGGTTCTCATATCCTTCATGCACCATGTTGCCTGGATCGTACAACACCCCTACATGCTGTGAATCCAGCGATTGCACGAGCCGATAAGCTAGTGATGCAGTGGGGGCAATCGTTTGATGATGGGTTTCTACTACAGCTTTTACCTTATACTGTTGGGCCATCTCTTGAACCTCGTTCAGATAATGCACAGCTTGTTTGTATAATTCAGGATAGCTGGTTTTGCGATCATAACCGGGAACCCCAACACGCATCATGGATGCTCCTAAGGCTTGTGCAGTTTGAAATGCTTGCTCCGTGGCAAGCAGATCTCCACAGCTCAGATATGGCACCAATGCAATCGACTGTCTGCCATGCTTTTTTGCCGCTTCACGAAATTCCGGTACCTGTTCCTCCCATTGATCCGGATCTATCGAGCAACGATTATGTCTCCAATAAGAAGGTTCTTCGGACAAAGCATCCGCCGGTATTCCACGATATCTCCATTCGATCCCTTCAATGCCTGCTGCGGCTGCAGCAGAAGCCAATTCTTCTGCGGTCAAGTCCGGTGTGGCAACAGTGAATACAGACAATTTCATCAACATTCATCTCCTTATGTAAACGTATTCAATTCATTGTTGTAAACGCATTGTATCATTCATACGAAGGCCACCATAGGGGGCAACGAGAAGAGATGAATGACAGATAAACAGCGGACCATATTCCCCATTCAGAGATAACTTGCAAGTTCCCTTTTGAATGCATACATAACAAAAAGCACCCCGAATAACAGAAGATCCTTCTGATTCGAGATGCCTGGTTTGCAACTTCTATTTTACATCATAAAAAACATGTTCCGCCTGCAATTTCCCTAAATGTGTAGTCATGACACCAAAAGAATATTGGGGCTGAAAGCGCCGATCCGTAGGAGAGCCCGGATTAAATATCAGCACATCATTGACCGTATGCATCACTGGAATGTGCGAATGTCCAAAAATCACAGCATCCACCTGCTGTCCTGCAAAAGTGTGAATCGCATTCTGCTCTGTAGACTTCGATCCCAGATGACCATGTACAAGACCAAGACGCAAACCGTCCGCTTCAACGATGCGGGAGAACCCGAGTTTTTGACCTATTTCAGGCGGGTCCGTATTGCCTGCAACACCTTCAATGGGGGCGTAAGCGCTGAGCAGCTTGTGTACACTCCAGTCCGACCAATCCCCGGCATGGAGAATCAGATCAGCATCTGATAGCGCCTCAACCAAGGGATCGGGTAACTTACGTGCTTTTCGAGGTAAATGAGTGTCCGAGATGACAATAATTTTCATAGTACAGCACACCTTCCCTTTCCCTTACATTACGCTTTATTCGGCATGTGATGGAGCTTCAAGCTGGGAACAGGAACGCTCCATATCTTCAAGAGTAATGGATGCGAAGAACTGTTCCACCTTTGCTTCGGCAACCTGATACAGATTGGTCAGAAGGCTGTCAATACGAAGGCCAACATCACAATTCGGATTACAGTTACCATGAATCGGAAACAATGGCCCTTCATCCTTGGCAGCCTGATAGATCATGGCTAATGTGATTTCGCTTGAGGGTTTGGCGAGGTAAAATCCTCTTGTTCCTGGTGAGGAGTCCACAAGTCCTGCCTTTTTCAACCCGCCCAGAATACGTCTGACCACGACAGGGTTGGTATTCACACTACCTGCAATCAGTGCCGAAGTGATTCGTTCAGGCGCGCTGAAAGACAACAACAACAAACAATGCACACTGACCGAAAAATGAGTACTCATGATTAACCACCTTTTATTTGAGCATTATAATGCTGATTTTATATCATCCCGGATGTGTAGACTTACTCGGAGAACAGGTCCTGTTCAGGGCGTGCCCGGATTTTTAATTGCCGAACGCTGTACTCCAATTGTTTCACAATATCATCCAGTTGTTTGCGATCAATCTTCGTTGGATCTTCCACTGGCTTCGCCGACGACTTCAGATCCCGAATCGTTAACTGCTGCTCTTGCCACTTGTCCATCAGATCAGCTATATTGGCGTAGAAACGTTCGTAATCTTTAATAACCAAATCAAGATAGGCATCTACCTCATCCGGATCATAACCACGAAGTTTATAGTTGAATTGTTTTTCATGAATCGATAAAGCGTCGAGCTGCACGCCCAATTGCTTGAACAATTGTCTTTGTTTGTCCAATCTTCGTTTCATATGCTCATCCATATTGACAACCCTCCATTATCAAACGCGCCGCGGTAAGCACAAGAAGATCTTCTGATACCGCCGCATTTTCTCTCTATATTTTTTATAACACATTATCTGTCAGATATAAAATCGAACGAACCTCTTTGCACACGAAACTGATTGCTTCTTATGAAATTCGGGTAAGGACTGACTACAACCCCATTGCGGGAAAGGAGCATGTCCTTATGAGTACATTAACCAAAGATCAACTTCAAGAGCTGAAAAACGCTCTCTTGGAACAACGTGAAAACCTACAGCGTCATTTTGAATCCAGCATGGAAGACGGTGCTCCAGCCGAGTCCCTGAAAGATTCAACTGGTGAGCTGTCATCATACGATAATCACCCGGCAGATGCTGGTACGGAGACGTTTGAGCGAAGCCGTGACTTAGCGATAGATGATACGTTGACCGACGAGTTTAATCAGGTGAATGAAGCGTTGGAGCGAATCGGACAAGGAACGTATGGCTCCTGTGTGACGTGTGGTAAGGATATTCCTTTTGAACGACTCGAAGCGATCCCTTACACAGCCTACTGTATCGATGATACGCCTAACCGCGAGTTAAGCAACGAACGGCCTGTTGAGGAGCAAGTCATGACGATGCCGCCGAGCGGTGCCGGAGAAGTAAGACAGCGCAATGCTGGCAAGTTCGATAACGCTGACGCATGGGAAGCCGTCGAGGAATATGGCACATCGAACTCCCCCGCAACCGCAGCCAAACGTGACGTGAAAGATTATGATGAAAACATGTAGTTTATGAACGAATAAGGTCATTTTCGCAATAATAGGTACATGTTTTCCATCATGCCAAATTACGCATGAAAAAGCCGCCAATGGCGGCTTTTTTCTTGGTAGCATATCATCTTTACACAGATGGAACTTCAATATGACGATGAATATGCTTCGATTACTCTTCCGCCTGACCACCAGACGAGGATTCCTTCTGCTTTTTAGTAGGTCTTGACGTTTTCGCAACAGATTTGCCCTTATCGGGTGAAGCCTTCTTTTTCAATTTTCCAGCGGTTTCCGAAACGGGCTTATTCACCGTATCTTTGGATAGGGAACTGAATAAATGAAAGACCTCTTGGTCCGCATCATGCCTGTCTTTCGTTAAATAGGGTTCACACATCTTCGTAATGTTGTTGTACAACTGCTCTACTTCTTCCCGGCTAGCATACAATGTCATATCTGAGATAAACATACGGTCCCCGTTTTCCGCCTGATTCATAAATCTCCGACGGCTCTGCTCAAACATTTCATTTAACAATTTGAAGGTTTCGGAACGAAATACCTCCTTCAAAGGTGAGTTCTCTTCATCTTCGTTACGGAGCTGGATTTCTCCCTTGAAGGGCTCATAATATTTGGCGATGATTCCATTAATTTCACGAGTGGATACGATGGTAAGCAGACCGATTTTCTCCAGTTTCTTCACATGATAATGTACCTTGGCTGGCACTTCGCCCATCTGGTCTGCGATCTCTTTAACCGTAGAGGGTCTGCCCTGTTTATTAAACATATTCAAGATCTGTATCCGATACGGATCGGAGTAGACCTTGATTTCTTCAATCGTTGAAAGTACTTTGCGCTGCATACCTGTATCCTCATTTCCGGGGTACCTGTTGCCCATCATGTGTATATTATACCGTCCGGACAGGGTTACGGTCAAAACAGGCTCGCGATAACACGTTTGAGGAAGCCTTTTTATAGAACGGTGCGGAAAGTCTTGCTCAGAAGCACCAAAACGGCTGACATGGCAAGCAAAACACCAAACACGATAAATAGAATCGGCAATGCCACCCAATCGGCAAGGGCTCCTGAAACCAAGCTACCTAATGGAGCAACACTCACGACGAGCATAGTTTGAAGGGCATACACTCTGCCAAGCATCTCGGAAGGCGTAACTTCCATGAGATAGGACGCAAGGGGTGTTGTAGCAAGTGGAATCCCCATACCCATCATCAGACAAAAGACAGCAGCAACAGGCAGCTGGTAGGATGTCATGTAAGCCGGGAGTGCGGTCATGGCATAACTGAGCCCCAACATGACAATACCTACAATGACCAGCACACTTTTACGGTAATTCGATCCTCGATGAGACAGCCACAAGCCACTCAGTACCATGCCTGCCACAATCAGCCCACTGAGTAGACTTAATCCTCCCGCTCCGGCGTGCAACGTTTCAATGACATATGGCGTGCGAAGAACATTGAATGGCATCAGACAAAAGTTAACAAAGGCAAACAGAATGGAGACGATCAGTAACAACACATGTTTACGCATAAAATGAAAGGCTTCTGTCATTTCAGAGAATATACTTTTTCTTGCTGGAGGAGAATCAGATGAATCAAATGTTTTATTTTCATTGTTAGATGATGTTTGAGTTTTCGGGTACCCCACACGGCTCATCAGGAGTGCACTTAAAGCAAACAAGCCCGCATCGATTAATATCGTCCATGTAATCCCTGCCGTTGCAATTAACGTTCCCGCCACTGCAAGTCCTGCGAGTTCTGCAACCCGGGTTGCAGATGATGCCATGGCATTACCAGACAGCAGCATTGATTTGGGAAGTAATCGCGGTACAGTGGATACCTCAGCGGGTGACGCGAAACATTCCAGAAGGGAATTCAGAATGGTGATGACGAACAGATGCCAGACTTGCAGCTCACCCAGACCAAACAATAGTGCTGTAATGCCAACAAATAAGCCTCGACCAGTATTCGTGAGCACAATCACCTTTTTGGGCGACATGCGATCAACCAGTGCGCCGACAAACAGCCCCAGAAAGATACTTGGCAAAAAGTTAACTGCCAGCAGTGTTCCCATCAGCAGCTTTGAACCTGTCAAAATGTACACCATCCAGCTATAGGCAATGGAATCAATCGAATCGCCGAATCTGGATACTACCTTGCTCACCATAAACTGCACATACGGTTTAATCCGAATTAATTCCCCGATCCCTTGTTTGCGTGCGACTGTACCTTCGCTCATGATTACTCCGCCTCTCAACGTGAAAATATTTTTAATGTTAATTTTATTTTAACGTATGATATGCGAAAATCAACCCTTTCGTGAAAATATTTTTAACGTTGTGTATATCCCTATAAACACAAAAAAAAACAGACCGAAGGGTCTGTTCTCTTTGCACCAAAATTTGCTGCTATGATTCGTAGTTCATGTACTAGTCCTCAGTCTTGAATTGAAATCCGATTCTCTCTTCTTCTGCCTCCAGCATCAACTGGTACACCTTCTCTGCTTCACTACCCAGCCGTTTCTTGCTGATCTGGTAGTTCGTCCAGGTTAATTCAAGCGGCAGCTCAATCATGCCTGTAAGGCAGTCCCACAAGGCGTCCAGATTTGCACCATAAAAGTCTGGCAGTTCAAGCTTTTGCTTCAATAGCTCATGCAGCTCTGTTGTGCTGGAAAAGTCCTCACCGTTAAGTACTACCCTCTTCATGTCTGTCCTGTCCTTCCTTATTTCAAGCGAGTAAATGATGCATAGTGGTCTGTCGTTTTGTATATCAAGCCGTCATTAGAGTACAAAATGCGGTCAGAATTACGGAAACCGGAAGTGTAGTTGATGTCCGCTTCACGCCAAGTGCGGCCACTCGCTGCTGGAAGCAAGCCTTCCCGGTTGCTAAACACATCTCCGCCGATACTTTTGCCCGGAGCAACCGTAGCGAGGTTGCCTTGGGATGATACCCAGCCCAGTGCCGTTGCTTGCGCTTTAGTAATGTAGTTGCATGGCAGTTGGCCATTGGCGCTGAGATAGTTGGCTACACCCGTAAACGTATTGATGATAGTACACGTTGCTGCTGAAGCCTTCTGCTGTCCAACTGGAGCGATCTGTGAACCGGTGAAAAAGACAATCGTTAACATTACCGCGAGCAAAGCTGTAGACAAAAACTTTTTCATAAATCCAGCCTCCCAATGATTTAAAATGGATGAACGTTGCCACTATGTAAGTGATATGAGATGTGAAATCTACCAGGATGTACGTTCTGCTAGATTATAGTGAACAAGCCATCTATTTACTATTTATATCACATCATTTTGGAGGAAAGATCAAATTCAACTACTATTTTTGTAAAAATATATAAATATAACATTTAAATATAAAAAAAGACTCACATCCCGGGGGATGGAGTCTGCCATTTCGATCATTTCCTATCATCTATCATGCTAGCATGTTAGCTCCTGCTTTAATCCACTAACTGCACCCGTTGACGGGTTCGCGCCGATTCCAGGCATGCATCAATGACACGCATATTCTGAATGGTATTTTGCGGACTGAACGGTAGCGCTTTTCCTTCAAGCACAGCGGCTGCAAAGGTCTCCACCTGCAAAACATAGGAGTTCGATACCGATACACGTTCCTCGCGGCTGACGGAATCGGTGTGCACGATAATCTGTGGTGGAATATCACTGTTCTCCCAGCCGAACACCTTGGGCAGTTCAATCCGCCCATCGGTACCGAGAATCTCCATCTCGGCTCGTCCCGAGGCCCACATGCCGCAGTCAAACGTTAATGCTACTGAATTGGGAAACTCCACAAGTCCTGAAGCCATCATGTCGACGCCATCATGCTCTTCCGAGAATAGTGCATGTACCGTTACCGCTTCCGGCTCCTGCCCCAGATACATGCGGGCTGCGGAGATTGGATATACGCCAAGATCAAATAATGATCCTCCGCCCATCTCCCTTTTGAACCTTACATTGTCTTTGTCGTTAGCGGTATTACAGGTGAAATTGCCATGGAGGGCTCTGACCGTACCAATCTCCCCACTGGCTATAATCTCTTGCACGCGTCTATGCTTGGGATGGTATCGATACATAATGGCTTCTGCAAACAGTACGCCGTGCTGTTGACATACCTCAATCATTTCTGCCGCTTCCTCTGAATTCAGAGCAGCCGGTTTCTCACATAATACATGTTTTCCAGCCTGAGCAGCCTTAATCGTCCACTCCTTATGCATGTGGTTCGGCAGAGGAATATACACAGCTTCAATATCCGGGTCCGCAATGAGTTCATTATAGCTTCCATACGCTCTGGCAATGTCGAGTTCGTTTGCAAGAACTTCCGCCTTCTCCTTGCTGCGGCTGGCTATCGCCAAGACCTCACCACGTTCGGATTGTTGAATCGCCGGAATGACTGCATTTTTCGCAATTGTGGATGTACCAAGTACACCCCACTGTAAGTGTCTGTCCATGCTTATCTTCCTTTCACTCCGTAATTGTCCTCTTCTGCCTTGTGTAACATGCCGAGACAACGATCGAGATCGGCCTTAACCTGTTTTTTATATAATTCAGCTTTCTCCGCACCATCATCCGTGAAGTGATATAAAACGATTTCCTGAAAATCGACTTTGGGATCACTTCCCTTCAGCTTCTTTGTCCGATAAAAGACACCCTGTTGAACCAATTCATGCAGCGCCCGGTATATCTCGCTCTGGGGTGGTACATAACCGTAGGCTTTGAATTCCTGCTTCATTGCCTCCAGCATTTCATAGCCGTATCCCCTATGCTGTTCAACCATCGTAATCAGATACAGCTTAATAAATGCCCGCTGCGCAATCATAAAAGCCACGTTCATTCCCCTCCTGTCAGCTCTATATATCTAGTATTATAAAACTTATGTTCCCCTTCTGCCATCTTTATCCGTCCTTCTCCCTTTAATCCATGGGCGTTGGAAGGCAAGAAGGAGAAATGATGGATAGGCAGAAACGTAAGGTAGAGCGGGATTTGAAGTTTTCTGTTATGAATTTTTCAGGTAATGAAATTTTAAAATTTATTTCAAAAGTGTTCGTCGTGGTATTGGCGTCACTTTTTTTTCAGGTTACTGCCTTCATTTTTATCGGCCCTCTTTATCGGCCTTCAACTCACTGTTGTTCTGAATTTCTCATATAATGATGTATTCACCTGTTAATCAGGTTTGGACTTCGGTACAGTTCCCACAATCCACTTGCCCCAGCTTACGCGAGAGATGAGCCATGTGAGTACGCAGGATAACGTAAGCGCCAGCAGCCAGGTGATGATCATGCGCACTACGGGGTTTAAACCCAATGCCACATAAAACTGTTCATCCGGAATGTAGCTGTAGCGCAACATCAGCATGTGCATCAGGTAGCCCCCGTACGAAACCCCGCCAATCCACGCCAGCAATCGTGTTACTCTGATATTGTGGAGCTTGCCAGCCAGCTGGTACATCACCATGATGGAAGCAATGAGGAATAAGATCATATCCGGCCGGATGAGACTGACGGTATAGAATGTAATCTGTATGCCCTCCGGCTTCTGGAACTCTTGCATTAACTTATATATAAACCGAAGACCAAGGACTATAAACACGGTCCAATATCCCCAGCGCAAACGTTGAATCCACTCATTCCAGCGTTGAACCGATAGCCCGGCTGCCGCACCAAGCACAAAATAAAAAAAGAAATACAGAAAATTTCGATCGGCATAGGTTGTAAAGGCATCGGTCAGCACCGGGACATTCAACCATTCCATGAACCTGGCAATATTTCGCAATTGATCCGCGAGCACAAGGTACACCACACCGGAAATCAGAAGAGCTATTGTGCGCCCCTTCGCCTCATATCGGTTATAGACATAACGGATTGCCCGCAAAAACAGGGGAAACAACAGATAAAACTGAATAAGCATAATAATGTACCAAAAATGCGAGGTCGTCTTACCCGTGATTAATTTTAAACCAAGGTCAGGAATATCCTGCCAACCAAATCCGTTCCAGCCGCGAGGCGCGAGTGTGAAGTAGATCAGTGACCAAATCATATAGGGGACGATTACATCGGTTAATCGCTTTTGCATGAAACGTCCATAATTCAACTTGTCTCCTGTATTATAGAAAAGCACCATGCCTGTGATAAAAATAAATAGAGGTACTGCAAATTTGGACAGCATCAGCAGGATGGCGAGCAATACGCCATCTTCCAGTCCCGCTTCTGGGACCAGGGAATAATGTGCTATGGAGTGCTGAAGGACAACCGCCGCAAAAGCAATTCCCCTCAGACTCTCGATTTCTGTAATTCGTTCTTTACGAGGCATAACAGACAGCCTCCTTTCTTGGTTTTGCCATGAAAACGACGTACAATGAAGCCATATATTGATGAACGGGGTGATTCACATCTCAGATACAGACCAAGACATAACTACCATTGACTCCAAATATGTACAACAGCATCTGGCTAACGAGCGGACCTTTCTGGCTTGGGTTCGTACCGGCATTGCCATGGTTGGCATTGGCTTTCTCGCAGCTGGCTTCGGCTTCAGTTCAACGGCCTATGATCGGATGGCCCATATCGCAGCAATCATCATTGGTATTACTTCCTTAGTCAGCGGCATTCTGATCATCCTGTGTTCTGCAGCCGCTTACCACCGAAAACGCAATCAGATTAATTCACAAACATTCCAGGCATCCACGAAATTAATTCGGTTCCTGACACTGATGTTGCTGGTGATTGGACTGGCCCTGGCCGTATTACTGTATGTATTGTTATTCCCTGCTTGGCAGGTTTAACACCTGAACCTCAGACGTTCATTTATGCACCATACACAGGAACAAAAGCCGGCTTCCTCTAAGGAAACCGGCTGATGACCACCTGGTGGTTCACATATATCATTCCAGTTGAAGAATCCTGTCTTTGGTGATCCGATTTATTATAGAAAAGTATTGTTGCCAAGTCGAGCGGCCTTATCCCGAGCTTCCAATCTTTGATTTTCCATATCGAGATCCGTGCGCTCAACCGTAACATCATCCCGATTGACATCGATTCTGTCCCGGTTCACATAACTGTTATTGCTGAACACGTCATAAACATCCGTGTCCCGATCCGTAGAGTCCACGAGTAGCAGGATTTTACCACTTTGCACGTATTCCTCATACTGCCTTGCATCCTCTTCCGGAATGCCGAGACCCACGAGTCCACCTACAAGTCCGCCTGCTCCTGCACCTACAGCTGCACCCGTAAAGGCTGCGGCAATAGGGCCTGCCGCCAGAATAGGACCGATGCCCGGAATCGCCAATGCGCCAATGCCAGCGAGCAATCCAGCGACTCCACCTAGCACTCCGCCTGTTGCCGCACCTGCAGCTACACCTTCGGGTGCTTTTGTACCCGTCTCTTCGCGAATGGCCTTCAGTTCATCCCGATCCTGTGTGACGACCGAGATTTCATCTGAAGTAAATCCTTGCGCTTTCAGTCCCTCGATTGCGGATGATGCCTCACGTTCTGTATTAAACACACCTACGATTTTCTTCTGCATAGTGAATCCCTCCTCATCTAATTGAGTGGTTCGCTATGTTATTACCCGCTTTGTTTTCTTTCAAACGCTTCGACCACAATATCTTATCCTTGAAGGCCTAGGAGGATGGCCGACCATTGATATGCAGCGAGTCACCGCGCTAGGACCTGCACGTGGTTCGTTAGTGCTCAAAACGCCTGATCCGCCGATCGCATACTCGCCCATTCAGAGCACGTTCAGACCCAACTTCCAGAACGAGGCTGGCAAACACATTCTAGCTAAACTCGTGGTTTAGCTCGGTTAGTAGCAATCGCTTCCAGCGGGTCATCCGGCCAATAATGCTTGGGATAACGACCTTTCAAGTCTTTCTTGACCTCAAAATAAGTTTCCCGCCAAAAGTTCGCCAGATCTCGTGTGACCTGTACAGGCCGCTGCGCCGGGGAAAGCAAATGTATGGTCAGTGGTACTCGACCACCGCCAATACGCGGGGTCTCCTGCTGTCCAAACATCTCCTGCAGTCTCACCGCGAGTGTAGGATCTTCGGGTCGGCTATAGTCCACCGGAATGCGCGAACCACTAGGCACCTGAATATGTGTAGGAGCTTCACGATCCAATTGCTGTCGCTGTTCCCAGCTGAGTCCGCCGAGCAGCACATCCTGCATCGACAATTTCTTAAGATCCGCAGCAGATCTCATGCCTGTCAGAAAAGGGCTGAGATGTTCTGCCAGTTCTTCGGTGAGATGATCTTCGATGAGATCAGGCCATTCTGGCAAATGATGATGTAAAAAGCGCATCCTGTCCGCCAGCTGTCGTGATGATTTTGTCCAAGGCAAACAATCCAGCCCTTCGATACGTATTCCCGAGAGTAATGCTTCGAGCACCTGATCTTCGGGTGGCTGTGCAATGCCGCTCTCTTTCAACGTAATGGCTCCAATTCGCAGCCTTCTATGTGCCCGCACACTGCGGGTGTTTCTATCCCAGGCCACCTGAACCTCTTCATGCAGCAGATGTGGACCAAAGTCCAGCAATCTCTTCTCCTGCACTGGCGCAGCCAGCAGGATGCGCGCATCCGCGCCCTGGTCGTCGGCTTCGGCTGCGACCAGATAGGCTGAACGGCTCAGCGATTCTGTCGCTGCGAGCCGTACCCCACGGCCGCTGCTCAGCAGATAGCGGCCGTCCTCCCGGCGTTGCCCGATCCGGTCCGGATAAGCGAAGGACAGCAGCCATCCGCAGCTGTCCTCATCCGGCCGTACCGGATCGGCCGCCGGGCCGAGCGCCGAGCGCAGCTGGCGGCTCTCCTGGAGCATGCGGCGCACGGCAGCACCGTCTGCGACAGACGCTGCCGCTTGCGGCATGCCGCTGCTGTCCGCAGTCAGCAGCGCTTCCACGCGCGGGCGCAAATCGGTGCCCGCGCCTGCACTGCCACTGCTGCGGAGGCCGGCAGGCTCCTGCAGCAGTGCCGCCAGCATGCTGGCGTAGCTGGCCAGCCCAAGCTCCGCCGCGCGGAGCAGCATGCTGGCCAGTCGCGGATGCACGCCAAGCGTGTTCATCCGCCGCCCGAAGGGCGTGATGCGGCCTGCCTCGTCCAGGCCGCCCAGCTGGCGCAGCAGCGCCTGTGCCTGGCCGTAGGCTGCGGCAGGTGGGGTGTCCAGCCACTGCAGCTCTGCAGGGGACTGGACACCCCAGGCGGCAAGCTCCAGCGCCAGCGGCGCAAGGTCCGCGGAGGCTATCTCAGGCTTTGCTGCATCAGGCAGCACGCCATGGGCCTCTTCGCTCCATAGCCGGTAACACACGCCCGGAGCAATTCGCCCTGCGCGCCCCCGCCGCTGATCGGCTGACGCCTTGGACACCAGCAGGGTGACGAGCCGACTCATGCCGGTCCGCGGCGAGAATACCGAGGCACGGCTCAGTCCCGCATCCACCACGACTTTAACTCCAGCCAAGGTAAGACTGGATTCAGCAATGGATGTGGACAGTACAACCTTCCGTTTACCTTCATCTGCGGGTCGCACAGCTTCATCCTGCCGTTCTACAGGCATGCTGCCATATAGTGTATGTACCTGAACATAAGCAGGAAGCATGAGGTTTGACAGCTCTCGCTCTGTGCGATGGATTTCTTTTGCACCCGGTAGGAAAACTAGCACATCCCCTTCCTGTTCTTCCAGTGCCTTAACAACAGCCTGAGCTGTAAAAGTCTCGATCTGCTCGGATACCGGTTTGGATACATATCGGGTTTCCACCGGAAACGTTCGTCCAGGACAGGCAATCCATCTCGTCCCCTCACCAAGCAGCGCACAGACAGGAACAGGGTCCAGCGTGGCCGACATCACCAGCAGTTTCAGATCAGGACGCAGCATGGCCCGGGATTCAAGCGCAAGCGCCAGACCAAGGTCACCATGCAGATGCCGCTCATGAAATTCATCGAAGATAATCATCGCCGTGTCTTCCAGGCCCTGGTCCTGTTGAAGCATCCGGGTCAATACACCCTCCGTCACCACTTCTATGCGAGTGGACTGACTTACACGCGTATCCATCCGCACCCGATACCCTACGGTCTGTCCAGCTTTTTCACCTAGTGAAGCTGCCATTCGTGCAGCTGCCGAGCGAGCGGCGAGTCTGCGGGGCTCCAGCATAATGATTTTCCGTCCAGCAACCCATGGCTCCTCCAGCAGTGCCAGCGGTACTATGGTCGTTTTACCCGCACCCGGCTCCGCAATTAACACACCTGTATCCTTCTCCTGAAATAACTGCCTTAGTTCAGGAATAATCTGTTGTATCGGTAAATCCGTCTTCATCTCATCTCTCCTAATTAATGTTCCACGTGTTTATTCGAATGTTAGCATTATAACAAAAAAAGCCGTTCCAGAGGAACGACTTCATACATACATCCATTTCAACATTTTACATCCTTCCATTTAACTCGCTCACAACGCTGATTGAAAGTAGCTCTATGGATGAATACAAAATGCTCATTTAGCTCAGCAGCGACTCTGCACCGTCAATGACAATTTCCGCACCTGTGATATGTCTGGACTCCGCAGAAGCCAGGAACGCTACCAGATCAGCGACGTGCTCTGGCTGACCCGGTCCGTCCGCAAGCGGTTGCTGGCCTTCCGGGAATTCCATTGGAATGACAATTTGCTGCAACTCATCCGTTTTGACCGTACTTTGGTCAATATTCGTTGCAATCGCTCCAGGACAGATGACATTGACACGAATCTTGAACTTCGCCAATTCCAGCGCAGCCATCTTCGCAAAAGCAACTTGCCCCGCCTTAGATGTACTGTACGCCGACATGCCGAAGCTGGAGAAGCGCTGATTACCGTTAATGGAGCTCGTGATAATGATACTGCCGCCACCACGTTTCTTCATATGAGGCAGTGCATATTTGATCGTAAAAAAAGTCCCGTTCAGATTCGTCGTAATAATCTGCTGCCAATCCTCAACCTGAATTTCCTCAATTGGTGCCGATACACCGTTAATACCTGCGTTGGCAAAAACGATATCCAAACCACCGAATAATTCGATGGTCTCCAGGACTGCTTTTTCCACCCGTGCAGGATCGGAAATATCTACATCGAAAGCTCTTGCCGCACCTGCACGCAGCTTATTAATTTCGGCTTCCGTCTCCGAAATCCGATCATTAACCAGATCAAGCAGCGCAACATGTGCTCCCTCACTCGCCAGTTTGAGCGCTGCCGCTTTGCCAATTCCCGAACCAGCACCAGTAATAATGGCGACTTTGCCTTCGAACCGTGACTTGCCGTTATGTTGTGTCATTATCCATTCCACTCCTTCTCGCTCAGTAATTATGTAAGAATGTACGTTCATGCAATATCTGTAAGTAGATTCTTCACAAGATTACCCAAAAAGAGTGTCTTTTAAATCAATACGGACAAGTTTTTTCGTAGGTGATGCTCACCATTTTTAGCAGCATGATTAGATCATCCTGTAATGCTTCACCCGATCTCACCATTCCAGCTCAATGAAAGCGGCATCATCTTCAAGCCCACCCGTATGTCTGGCATCCAGCAGTACCTGGATGTGCTCATCCGGTATATAAGCCTGAATCGCATCTAGGTCATTCAGGCCATCCGTGTACAGTTGAAGACGAACTACTTCATTGGCAGACAGTTTAGCCTCATAGATATGCGGTTTGCCACCAACCGGACCCTCCAGTGTAGACCAACGTTCATTCGTAAGGCAGTTCACCTGAAATGCTGCCGATTCCTCCTGACCGTTACGCCAAAGACGGATGCGGGAGTCCCCCTGCCAGGCTAGCCACACCTTGCTTTTTCGATTGCCTTCCGTGAGCTCGATGCGTCCACACACATACATGGCCTGACTTCCCTTGCTCCGCTTCTCCATCAGCACTTCCCGCAGCAGTACAGGCGAATTTTCCAAAGGTTGCAACTTCTCCAGCTGTTCGGATGCCGGACTGGTCAAATCATGAAGCAGACGTTCCATAACATCCAAAGAAGGATGCTGAGTCGTTTCCAGCCACTCCAACAAGGCGTTCCCCAGAAAGCGTGCAGCAAAATCACCAAGGTAACTCATGCCTACCCCATCACATAATACGAAAGTACACACATTACCATTCATGCGAACAGCAGCAAAATCCTGTCCGGTGTCTCCCTGATTAACGGTCTCCGCCGCTCTTCCATAACCGTACCTGCACTTGAATGTACCTTGATAACGGGTCAACGGCTGTTCCCCCGTCTGGACACTCACATAGCGAAAGTTGCCCTGATAATGGTCCGCACGGCTTCCCTTATCTCCAGCAGACAATGTTGCCAAACGCATCGCTCTCATGATTTCCCCTCCTATCTCACAGGCGTAGCAGCGGACATCTGAAACCCGATGGATACCAGTTCTGCACAAGTACCAGGAAGCATCATCAGTGCACCAGGTGAAAGCAAATAATCTGCCTCAACCAGCATTTCACGATAACTTTCCGGCAGAACCGAGGACATATTGCGCAGCTTCTCCCCATGTTCATCCTGAAGGACCGTCTCCTGGGATATTCCCTTCCATCTTCGGGGCTCCGGAATAGGGCCTTCCAGCAGATGATCGGATATAAAAATATTCTCGACGAGTACATTGCCATCAGGCACACTCATACCCATAATTCTTTTGGCAATAGGCTCCGGATCTTCACCTGTAGCTACCCCATCAGTCATATGACATACAAGCGGCGCAGGACAATCTTGCATATTGGGAATTTCAGCCTGTAGAATCTTCTCGGCTTGCAGGAAAGCCTTCGCTGAATCCGAGAATCTTTTCGGCGTTAAGTCCGGCAACGAACCCACAGCAGCAATCTCGTCAATGCCCTTAATCCCGTTCAACAGATCGTACACATCATCGCTGTATGCCAGAATCGCGATCCTGTAACGGGGTGTCAATCGGTTTCCCTTGGTCGAACGAAACACCATTTGGCGAATAGCCAGAGATAAGGCATCATAGACGACATCAATCCGCCGACGGTTGTCCAGAACCATATTCATGGAGGCGCTAATATCAATTAAATAGATAATCAGTGCAGGTGTGCGCTGGGATGCTTGAATTGTGTAGTTCATCTGGGATGTGTCACCTCCGTCGTTCACATTATTTTACAAGTTGGGTAATGTATAATCCGTATTGCTTAGGAATTTATTGATCGCATTCATTCGTGCTGCCACTTTACCGACACCTTTGAAATAGGTCGCGTCGGTGTTGTACAGATTTTTGAAATCACGCGCGTATGATTCCGCATTCTCAATTTTTCTGCCTTTTTGCGCATTATACGTTTTATTGTAATGGGCAATCAGTGTGACGACATTCTGGGCACGTTTTTTCTTGAGCGCAGCTTTCTGGGCTACTTCCTGTTTGCGTTGAGCCTCGGCTGCTGCCTTACGCTCGGCTTCCTGCTTCGCAATTTTAGCGTCATTTTCTTTTTTCCAGACTAGATAGGCTTCATATTTTACCTGTTTGTCGTACTTTTCCTGTTCAGCCTTCTTGGCTGCTTCAAGCTTCTCTTGTTTCTGCTTGGCAAGATAAGCCTCATATTTCGCTTGCTTATCATACTTGGCCTGAAGCGCTTTACGCTCTTCTTCTTTCTTCTTGGCCTCTGCCTGCTTTTTCTCCGCTTCAGCCAGCTTTTTCTTTTCCTCTGCATCAAGTTTCGCCGCATCTGCTTCTTTTTGTTTCTTTTCTTCTTCCTGCTGCTTCAGAGCAGTCACCCTCGCAGCTTCGGCCTCTTCCGCAGCCTTTAGTTCGGCCTGCTTGGCAGCCGCCTCCTGCTCCTTCTGTTTAACCTCGGCCTGATCAGCCAATATTTTAACCGTTGGCACGCTTCCAGCTAACAGAACAATCAGCACAGCCGAAGAAATCATAAACTTTTTGGATCGGTAAAAAGGAATCTTGGCTGGCTGAGCTGCATCATCATGCTTGGGATTTAGCTTCGCGTCCAGCTCTTGAATCGCAGCCTCAACTTCCATCTGCATCGCACTGTTATCCGGAATGAAATGATGTAGTGAACGATACACTTCGAGCGCCGCAGCCGGTTTGCCTTCATTCTCCAATGCTCTCGCCTGAAGGAAGAGACGATTCACTACCGCTTCCTGACCAGGAGAAGGTTCCACAGCGGGCACGTTCTGATCCGTATTTCCCTGCTTATCCGATATACCGCTTGCTGCTCCTGTTCCTTTGATCTGGTTCGTCTCGACTGCATTTGTCTGGTCTGAAGCCTTGACTTCAGATTCTACAACAGATGCTGCACTTGCCAGATGGATGTCCACAGCAGCCAGCGCCACAAACCATTCGCCAAACGTAGGGCAACTGCTGAGATCATGACTCTCCCAGGCACGAATAAACAGATCGGACACCTTCGAGCCCCAGCGCTTCTGCAGCGACTCTCTCATGGCATAATAACGTTCATTTACTGTCTGCATTTCGTGCTGGTCAAAATAACTTTCTCCCCATGCTTTCTCCACAATCGCTGCATCAGACCAACTTAACATCTCAGCAATGATAACTGCTCCGGCAAAACGATCGGCATACGCACTCCACAAACCGCTGTGCACTGTCCGATGGGCCGCATACCCCGGTGAACCGGCAAGCAAAGCATCCGGACGATCCATTCTGGAACCATACATCTGCTCAACATCTACCAGTTCAACTGCTGAAACCCCTCTCAGGTTCTCCACTTCGGAAAAAAACGGAATCATCACATTGGGTGCGGACAAATCACAATGAGCCAGCCCACGCTGTTCCATGGCCGAGCCGATCCCGGCCAGAGCTCTCGCCAGCTTCAGACTCTCCTCTGCTGTCAGCTGCTTCTGATCGCTGATTACATCGAACCAGGTCAGACCATGTACCCACGGCATCAATACCGCGTACAACAGATCAGGATGTTCTCCAATGAGCGCTCCGTTTCTTTCCGGAGTGAGCACATCACGCTTGCATACCTGCAAACCTGGCAGTTCACTATAAGACTCCATATGCTCAGACTGATACACCATAGCCGGAATACGGAATTTAGGGAAAAATACTTTTAGTGCTTTGGCCCCACTTACGGAACCGTTACGGGGTAACAACTGATAGACGATACCCTGCCTTCCAGCTTGGGCGTAAGCCAGACCAGGTGCAGCCGGATGCTGCCCAATGATATAGGCAATGTCGTTAATCACCACTTCATCCCCGGGATTTGGTTGAAAAGACATACTCATCCCTCTCTCTGTCATTCTGTCATAGTGCAACAAAAACCGGGTGTTGTGAAAACGCCCGGTTTTTGCTGTAGTTGTAAATCTTCAGCTTGCTTCCTGCATATGATTCTGGGCGAATTCGGATATGGAACCTGCCCGAACTATGTATCGCAGATTAGCGAGCTTGGTCTGCCGTACGGAATTTGTTGGCAATAGCCGTCAGTTCCGCGCTGATGCTATTTAGCGTTTGAACGAAAGATTGCATTTGTTTGCTGGCTTCCTGGAATTCCTGGAAGAAGCGTTGTTTCGTCATACCTTCCCATTGTCCTTCCATACTTGTGATGGATTGAGTCAATGTAGAAACGATTTGCTGACTTTGCTCACCGCTTTGTTTAAATTGGTTGGAAACCTGATCAAGCTGTTCTGGGGTAACTAAAATACGTCCTGCCATTTGTAAATTCCTCCTTGGTTTGTGCAATTAAATTCACTTGTTCAAATTGTACTATACAAGGATCGATCGGACAAAAGCCGAAGGACCTAATCCTATTTACCCCATTTTTGGCATTCGAAACTTCGCCTAACAGCCTATTTATAAAAAAATTCACTTTCTGCTGTCTTGCTTATTCAGCCTTGTACCCGTGAGCTCAGGAAACCACAGGTTCGGTTCCTCTTCTCCCACGAAAGGAGGGATCTGTGAATCTCCACGCCACAGGTTCAGGCTGCATGGCCTGAATCAGGGTCGCCGGTGAGCCATCAGGCGGTGCGGCATCCTGTACACGGTACACTGCCGCTACCGCGGAAAATGGATCGGATACAACAGCAGCAGTTGCCGAATGCGCAGGCATAATCTCTCCTGCACGCTCCGTCTGAAGAACATTCAACATATTGACCGCATTGCCATAGGCTGTGTTCACATGACTCAACACTGTACGATACTCCATGTCCACTTGCTGGAATAACAAGGCCTTGCGTCCCAGCTGTACGCTCAAGTCCATAAAACGACGTACTGCTGCTTCACAGAGTCGCTTACTGTGATTCCATTCATTCATGATCGCGGCGCGGGCTTCAAGATCCCACTCCAGCGAATGAATGGCCTGATCCAATACTGTCATCTTTTGCTGTATTTGCTCCGCCGCATACTGAATCTGCCTGCTCAGTGCCCGAAGCACATCCGGTTCCACACGAATGCGCATTTACCATCACCTTTCCTCTTCCCCTGCAGGCTGTTTAAGCCAGTCCAGCAGCATCTCGTGAAACTGTTCTCTCGTCGTCAGCGCTGCAACAAGCCAATCATCCGAAGCCGATGTACTCATGCGAAACAGCCAGTTGGATACCGTACTTGCAGCGAAAGCCGCAGACTGTGATTTCCATCCTTCTCCGTTCCATACAAGCAACCGTAGTTCCCCTTCTGATTCCTTGTTCACCAGACAGCGCGCAAGTGCAAGTGATCCCTCGGGATCGCTCGTCTCTTGTACTAACTCATCAGCCACTGCCTGTAATTCTTTGTTCTTCAGATCATTCATCACATCATAGAATTTTTTCTTGGAGCACATCAGAGCCGGCTTTTCCGCCGGAGAATGACCACTCCAATTCATCCTTTGAATCAGAAAATCAATCGCTTCACGAACATTCCCCAAATCACTCAGCCGGAACGAATCCGGTTCGTCTGCAACACGGGATACTTCAACGACCCGTTCATCCGTGCAGTGCACATAACTTTCATACGACTTGCCGCTGTGCGTGTAGCGAATCCAGCAAGCCCTGTCGGACAGTCCCGCAATGGCTACCCTGGAGAATACGGTCGGTGTCATGATCAACTCATTGCTGTCCTGATCCTGAATCAGATATCCTTTGTCGAGCAGGGATGTTTTTACACGTTCCCACTCCAAAGCAATGTCTTCCGCCATATATCCGCGGAACGGATCTTCCACGCCAAGCAATCGGTCTGAACCGAGAATACCGGCCAGGAAAAAAAGCTCTTTTATTTGCAAAGTGACTACCTTTTGCTTGGAATCATGAACCGTCAACATTATGAGCCACCTCCCCTCAAACTACAACATGCCATCGGTCACGAATTTCAGAAATCCAATCGGTCATTTTCCAGGTGCCATCACATGGAATTGCACCTTTAACCCTGGAATATTTACGTTTAACATAATAACCTTGACCCGGAGGCAGTACCTTCAGCCCAGTTGAACTCCCTCCGGATTCCGAATAAGGTATACGGAAGAACGAGAGATCATTAGGGTCTAAAGTCCCGAACAACAATCCGCTCTGGGAAGCCTTCACATCGTTCACCCAGTCAGAACCAAAGGTTGGGAAGTCTGCCGGAACTCCTGACAGAATCACATGTATGCCTCGATCCCTTCCTTGACGAACGATCGCTCCCAATTGATCCTTCACATTAAAATCATTTAATTGCTTGGATAACGTATCCGCATCGTCGATAACGAGAACGATCTCCGGTCCACCGGTTAACTCGCCTCTTTTTAGAACTTCATCGTACAACTGTTGGATCACAGGTGCAAGCTGTTCTTCACGGGATACATGTCCACGGACATGGGGTAAACTGCTGATTTCCCCCAGTCCTCCGGAACCATACCGCATATCTACCGTGTATATTTGCACGTCTTCAGGAGACGCATGATAGGCAAGGGATAACATCCAGGTCAGCAAAAATGTCGTTTTGCCACCTTCCATCGGACTCGTAACCATGAAATGTGGCCCTTCACGCAAATTTAACTGGAAGGGTTCCAGATCATCGGTTAGCAAACCTACGGGTACTGTTAAGGATGATACGTCTCCAACTTGCCCGAAGGTTCCTGTACGGATAAGCACATCTTTGAGCTTAACCTCTTCCGGGAGCGGCGCAATCTGCGGCGCTTCTTCTCCGTTCCAGCTTTCTCTGATCTCTGCAATCGTGCGGCGCAGAGCGGAAGAACGTTTGCCTTCATCTGCTCCGGATGACGGCAACGCCGCCTGGAACATCAATGGAGGAACCTGTCCTTTGACCAGTCCTCTTCCTGGTGGAAGCTGGCTAGGTGCCTTGGACGGCCGACCCACTGCGTAATAATAGTCGCTTGGATCAGATAATTCAAACGAAACCGCATTGGGAATATTGCTTCTGAATTTCTCAAATACATCCGTAACACGGTTGGCCGTGAGGATAAATGTGATTCCCAGACTGCCGCCTTCACGAAGGATCGTTTCCAGAAGTTCATTCTCCTCGGGATACGCATTTCGGAAAGAAAGATAACCATCAATAACAACTACAATTTGCGGCACAGCTGCATGGGCTGTGCGACGGTAGGCTGATATTGTCTTAACCCCGGCTTCCGAGATCATGTCCTTGCGTTGTGCCGACAGTTTCAGGATGTACCGGAATAACCGCTTGATCCGATCTTCCTCTTCAGACATCATTACCCCACCGATCTGAGGCAAACTAGCAAAATCCTTCATCATCCGGCCCATATCAATAATATAGCCATGCCAAGGTTCAGTCCGCTTAGAACGGGCCAGTGACATCAGCAAGGTTTGCACAAACGTCGTTTTCCCCAGACCAGGCATACCGTATACAACCAGATGTCCCTGATCCACCGGAAGTGCGAGCGGCTGCTGTCGTTGATTAGGCAGATCATCCAGCAGTCCAACTACAGGTTTCAGGCCACTGGCACCCCCGTCAAGCAATGCCTCACGATTCTCTTCTTCCTGCCAGTCGTTGAGAATTTCCCATTCCAGGGTCTCAGGCAAGGGTGGCAACCAGGGTCCCGGTAATCGGGTGATCCCCGCCTCTGCTGCCGCTTCCGCCACATAATCAATGAATACCTGAAGCTGCTTGGGCACATCCTCCCCTTTGAGCACAGCTCTGCGCTCTCCAGTCAATAGTGGCTCACGTTTCCCATTCAAACGAACTTCCATAACAGGCAGTACCGTCGTTGTATCTTCCTGCTGATTATATGGCGCACCGCTCCAGGCGAATTGCATTTCCTCAAACACTTCATCACTGCCTACCTGGAAGTATCCACGACCCGGCTTGGTGATCCAGGCCGCATTCGGAATTTTGATCATATCCCGACTATCCCCTTCGCTTTGAACGCGAAGACAGATACGGAAACGCGAATTGCTCCAGATTTTATCATCGACCACACCTGCAGGCTTCTGAGTTGCCAGTATAAGATGTACACCTAGTGTCCGGCCGATGGCCGCTATGCTGATTAATTCATCCATGAACTCCGGCTGATCCCGCTTCAATTGCGCAAACTCGTCAATGATGATAACTAAGTGCGGCAGAGGCTGTTCATGTCTGGAACGCAGAATTTTGTAGTACTCATCAATGTGCTGGAGATTTCCTGCATCATTTAATATTTTTTGCCTTCTGACCAGTTCGGCCCGCAGTGAGATATTGGCTCGTTCAATCAAATTCCCATCCAGATTGGTGATCGTGCCGACGACGTGAGGCAAGCCCACAAATGTATTCGACATCCCGCCGCCCTTATAGTCAATTAACATAAAAGCCAGATCATGCGGATGAAACTCGGCAGCCAAAGAGGCCACAATCGACTGGATAACTTCACTTTTGCCTGAACCTGTTGTCCCTGCGATCAGGCCATGCGGGCCATGGCCCTGACGTTCAATTTTATCATGTAAGTTAATCGCAATTTTCTTACCCCCAGCTCGCACGCCCATAGGTACGGGAAGTGTGTCCGGGTATCGTGTCTGGCTCCAGCGTGCGACCACATCCAGATCCTCTACTCGTGATGTACTTAGCATGTCGAACAACGGAAGCACCTGTGGTATATCCGAAGCGGATGATCGTTTCAGACGGATCGGTGACATATAACGCGAGAGCGCCTCTGCGGACTCTCTGGAGATCACATCTGGCGTGTACGCTTGCCTGATCACGTCGGCATCCTCGGTTTTTTTGATATAAAGCCCTTTGCCTTTGGAAGCCTCCATAATTAACTGACAATGCATGGGTAGCGATTCCTTACGGTTTGCCAATATGATGGTACATACATCGATCTCCTGAGCTGATTCCAGCAGCAGAGGAAGCAGCGGCTCTTCTTCTATTAATTGAGTATCCGAGAGAACCACCACATAACATGGAGTTTGCACGGTTTTCTTGTAGCGATCTTCCTTATTATTGCGCCTACGGTTCAACACGGAAAACAAGCTGTCCGCCAATTGATGCGCACCGCTGTGCCTGTCGGCCATATAGCGTTGTCCTTGATCTTCATCCCAAATGTGGGGCAGCCAGCGTAGCCAATCCCATTCCTTCGATTCCTTTTCTTCATAAAAGGCAGCAATCTTCAATTCATCCGGTGAATGACGAACGGTCAGTTGTGAGATAATCACTCGAAGTGAAGAAAGAACTTCCTCACGATTGCCGACCAGACCCATCACTTTCGATTGAAATAAAGGCAGTGTAATCGATGCTTCGGGCACCGTCTCGAATTCAGCTGCCAATTCATGAGCCGCTTCAATTAACTCATCCTTTTCGTAACCGTCCACACGAGGAACCTGAAGTTTGATCCGAAACGGAATCTCGCCTGTGCCAATTCGTACCTGCAGGAAATCATCATCTTCAGGAGAACGTTCCCATAACGAACTGTTGCGATTCTTCACCAACTGAAGACATACATTCGGATCACCATGAATTTCGTACAGACTCTTCACTTGCTCCGCTTGAGCTTCCTTCAGCTCTTCACGATGCTTCTCCAGTTGTGCTCGATACATAGTAGTACGCTCTTCCAGCTTTTTGCGATAGGTCTTCTTGTTGCTCAGATACACAAAAAACGGAATCGTGTATGACGTAAGCATCATCATAACCGTCATCATCTGAAACATCATATAATTGGGATTGTTCATTTTGCCGCTCATATTGATATATACGTAGAAACCGATGCTGACCATCGTCATCATGATCGGTACAATAATAGAAATCATTGAAAACGTAGGTTTGTTTGGTTCTGCCGGAGGCCTCAGAATTTCCAGCCTTTCTTCCTTGAGAACCGGTGTCATTCTTGGAGAACGCTGATATAACACATTCACGAAGAGAAGACCTCCTTATATTTCATTGCCGTAATCAATATATACGTCTAGATTGTTCATTCGTTGCTGTCCTGTTGAAACAATGAACGTCTTCCATACACAGGTGCTTCTTCAGAAGTGGTAGAGAACGCCCGCTGGATTCGCACACAGCTTCCTTGACGCAGCCCTGTTTCCATTAACTGTTGTGCGTTCTGTGGCGAGAACCACAATCCTTCCGGAAATTTGGCTTCAAGGATGTACTGAATGCCCTCTCCCGGTGCCTGCCCGAAGATGCGGACTCCCAGCAATGTCTTCAGATGTTCAATAGTACATTCATCCGGGACCTCGATGTCGAACCACTCGCCTTCCTCCCGGCCGGAATACACGGTAAGAATCAAAATAATCCCTCCCATGGTCTCATATGTAAATTGTCCTAGTGTCAAATTAAATCAAAAAAATGCAGATGAAACGATATTCCATCCCTATTTTCTTACATAAACACCCTGTTTGCAATGTGCAACCTGTAATTTTGTTACATATGACCCACGTATATATTAAAATATCGTCCATTCGACTCAGAACTTTCGAGGCAGTAGTCACGTTAATTATTGCAAGGATGCGAAACTACATGTCTTTCTTCCATATAAATGGAATCTGTAAATTGATTTTTCGGGACTTTTTAATGCTTCGCCCACAATTGAATTGTGAACACTTTTCAAACATTGCACACCTTTATGTTTTCATAAGCTGATTTTAAGGTAATTTTAAGCATTGGAATTTAATATAACCAGTAAGAAATAACTCTCGTGAGGTGATTTCTAGTGAGAACACTAATAACTTTTCAAAACAAATCAATCCCTGTATATTTCAATCAAGAAAACAAACAACCTGTACAAAAGACACTACGATTGCTTAGCAGTGCACTTGAGAACAAAATTAGCAATGGTAAACGTGCTTTACAGAAATGTCTGCAATCATTGATTAGTATTGAGATTGTCGGTGGTGAAGCCATTCTTCACAGCCGTAGCGAAAATGACTCCCTCGCCTTATCGCTTTATTAAGATGAGTCAGTTGTTTAATTCAACATGGAAACTGCGAATTCATTCATTCGCGAACATAAGGAAAAGGAAGCTTGCCGCTAAGGACAAGCTTCCTTTTTTTGTGTACAGAATCTCTTTTATCTATTTCTAATGCAATCGGCTGACGACATAAGCATTTTCGTGTTCTTCTTCCATTTCGGCCTTTTGGATTCGAATGACAAACAACCGAACCAGATTATCACGTGTATTTTCTTCCTGACAAGTATTCAGCTTTCTCAGAATGAAACGGTCAATGGACATGAAGTTCAGGCCCCTTTACCTATTGGATTTACGGATCTGTTCTGCCCGTGTATCCATAAATAACCAGATTACAGGTATACCAAACAGCTTTTCCACACCATTTCCTCACCTATTTTTCAAATGTGTAAAAACATGCAAAAGGCCGCCCCATCAAGCATGAGGCGGACTCTGCGCAATCTTTGTCACTCTTTCCCGAACCCTATCTGATTATAAAATAAAGTATTTTCTAATCCATGTTCACTGTCGAACTATTGCACTCCCGGATAATCCCGATATTGATGCTGAATGCTGATCCAGCGTGTCCGCGTGAACTTTTCAATAGCCCAATCGCCACCGAAACGACCAATACCCGATGATTTCTCACCACCAAACATCACATGAGCCTCATCGTTCACGGATTGATCATTTACATGCACCATGCCCGATTCAATCTGCTGGGCAACTTGATACCCTCTTTCCAGATTTCCGGTGAATACGGAACCGCTCAATCCATAAGGCGTATCATTCGCCAAACGCACGGCCTCCTGCTCATCCTGCGCTTTCATTAATACCGCGACAGGTCCAAACAGTTCCTGTTGCACAATATGCTGCTCTGGTTTCACATCCGCGAGCACGGTGGGCTCCAGCACATTGCCTTTGCTAGTGCCACCCAGCAACAATCTTGTACCTTCTGCCTCGGCTCTCTTAATCAAGTCCAGCAGGCGCTCCACTTCCTTCTCACGAATGAGCGGACCTACCAGCGTTTGGGCATCAGCAGGATCACCAGCCTGAATTTTTTTCGTTTTGTTAACAAAGGACTCCACAAACTTATCGTAAATATCAGCATGCACAATAATACGATTAAGTGCCATACAGATCTGCCCCTGATGCAGGAATTTACCGAACACCGCAGACTCTGCAGCACGTTCGATATCCGCATCTTCCAGGACAACCATCGCATTGTTGCCGCCAAGTTCAAGCGCAGTTTCTTTCAGATGCTCACCCGCCAGTTTGCCGATGCCCTGCCCCACCTCTGTGGAGCCTGTAAAGGAAATGACTTTGGCTACCGGATGTGCTACAAAATAATCCCCAATCTCACTCCCGCTCCCAGCAACCACATTCAGTACACCTTCAGGCAATTCAGCCTGCTCGAATAGATCAGCAATAAGCCAACCAGCTGTAATCGGCGTATCAGACGCAGGCTTAATAACGACTCCATTACCCAAAGCAATAGCCGGAGCTACGGAACGCAGACACAGGTGCAAAGGAAAATTCCAAGGACCGATAACGCCGATAACTCCCTTGGGCTCCCGCACAACACGATTCTCTTTCCCTGGTGTGTTTGAAGGTAGAATCTCCCCCTTCATCCGGTAAGGGAACGAAGCAGCTTCATCCACAATCCGTTTCGCAGAAGCAAACTCCGCCTCGGCTTTGATGCGTGTGCTCCCGGATTCCGTAATCAGCAATTTTATAATTTCTTCTTTGCGCTCTACCATTAAAGCCGAAACTTTGCGAAGCACACCCTCTTTTACCGCCGGCAGGGATTTCTTCCATTCCACCGAGCTCTTTCGGGCCGCCTCATATGCCTGATCTATATCTTCCTTGTTCGAGGATCGCCAGGTTGCGATGACCTCTCCCGTGTACGGATTTTTATTTTCCACTATTTTCTCGCCGGAGCCTTCTACCCATTCGCCATTAATAAATTGTTTCGTCCATGTTGTATGTTCTGTCTCCATTAAAGTCATCTGAATAACGCCTCCCAAACAAGATTGAATGTCTCACCTCAAAGCAGTGTAGTAGTTCATTAACCTTGTTAAGGATTGCGCAAACGTGAAAAATAGCTGAATCCTTTCATCCTCTGACGGGAAAATGCTCCTCAATGCCCAACACATTCAGCCAAATTTGCATTTATTCAACTACCGGGAACCGTCTTTTCTCCAAAAAGAGTCAAGTCCTCCCAACCATAAGCAACCTCTAACAGATCTTGTCCGCCAATCCGGATATACTGTGTTTGGACAGGGATTCCGCCCATTTTTTCATAGAAACGACAGGCTGAATTTTGCTCCAGTGCCCAGATCAACAAGTTCCTCATGTCCAGGGAATGGAGATAACGAACGACGTGTCTCGCCAGTTGCTGACCTATACCCGTTTGTTGCACTTCTTTCAGTAAATAAATAGCATACAACTCAGCATCGTAAGGCAATTTGCCTTCACGTTCCTTTCCACCGCAGGCGAATCCGACAATGTTCCCATCTTCCTGTTCAGCTACCACCAGAATCTGATCCTTTTCGCCAGAACGGATATTTCGTTCCCATTGGGACAACCTTGATTCCGTAGTCAGATTGTCCAAAAAATCATCCGGCACGATCCCTCGATATGTCGTCTTCCAACTCTCTGTATGTACATGGGCTACGGCTTCCGCATCCCCTTCACGCGCTGGTCTGATTCGCATGTTATTACTCCCTTTCTCTCGGCCACGCCGTGACTTTAGAATCCCTTCTTTGGATAAATCCGGCCCTAGGGCCGGATCGTTACTTGTGTGCCCACTGACACTTTGGAAGACAGATCCAACACATCCGAGTTATACATGCGTATGCATCCATGAGAAACGGACTTACCAATGGACGAAGGATCATTGGTTCCATGAATCCCATAATGCGGCGCCGACAACCCCATCCAAAGAACGCCAAATGGTCCCCCTGGGTTCTCTTGTTTGTTAATAATCGTAAACACGCCATTAGGCGTCTGCGTGAGTATCTTGCCTATAGCGACAGGATAACCCTTAACCACCTGCGGGCCATCCAAAAGATATAACATGTGATCCGACAGGTCTACGATGATGCTGTAATCTGGCATGATGACATCCCTCCTTACCTATCCTATGCAGGATACAGAGGGATGCCCACCAGGCCTCAGGCCTCTTCCCAGTCTTTTGTACTGCGGACATGTTTCGGTTTGCGGGAACTGACGGGTTTGCTTGAAGCAGTCCGTCGTTTGGATGCGGCCTCTTCCTTGCGCTGCTGAAACTTCAGTTCCTTTTGCATTTTCAAGTAGTTGCCCAGCCTTTTTTCATCCAATGAACCTTCCTGAATAGCCTCTTTCACGGCGCAACCGGCTTCCCGGGTATGCGTGCAATCCTGAAACCTGCATTCCGTTGCAAGCTGCTCAATTTCACCAAAGGCATGTGACAAACCATCCTGACCTTCATCCCACAGATTGAGTTCACGCATTCCCGGCGTGTCAATCAATACCGCTCCCTGCGGCAGTACAAATATTTCCCGATGAGTGGTCGTATGTCGTCCACGGCTGTCGTCCTCACGAACGGCCTGCGTGAGCTGTACACTCTCGCCCATCATCCAGTTGACCAGAGTAGACTTGCCACTACCGGAAGAACCCGTCAAGGCAACAGTTGTGCCTGGAGACAGAAATTTTTCAAGTAAAGATTTGCCCTGGTCCTGAACAGCCGATATCGCCAACACTTCAATCCCCGGAGCAATGCCTTCCACCAGCGAAATTTGTTCTTCCACATTCTCGCTCAGATCACTTTTGCTTAGAATGATGACTGGTCTGACTCCACCATTCCAGGCCATCATAATGTATCTTTCGAGCCGTCTCAGATTAAAATCATGATTAAGAGCGGCAACAATCAGCAATGTATCCACATTCGCCGCAATCAATTGCTCTTTGGTCACTGGACCAGCGGCTTGTCTGGATACCCTGCTCTGACGTGGCACAATGCTGTGAATGATGGCTTCTTCTCCAGCTTGCCCTGTAACAGCGACCCAATCCCCAACGGCTGGTACAATGCCCGTCTCCTCATGATCATGACGCATCCGACCGGATACCCGTCCCCAGCATTCTCCCTCAGCCGTAATCAGGCGAAGCAATTGCCCATGATCCGCAATAATTCTTGCTGGTTTTCTTAATTGTTCTTCCATACCCGTCTGCTGCCACAACTCCTGCCACTTTGCAGACCAGCCGTATTTCTCCATCGTGTTATTCAAAATAAAAATTCCTCCCGATAAATGGTGTGTTATCCTTCATTGACATTGACAACAATCAACAGTGAACGCTCCGTTCCGGCATCAAAACCAAATAAGCCACGAGCAGCACTGCACCCGCGGCAATAAGAAGTTAGCCGAATGGATGATTGTTTGTATGGCATTCATATCGGACGCATCATTACGACAATCCGATACTCGTTATCCAGAAACAACCCATTTTCGGCATACAAAAAAGCCACGGGTACGTCACCCGTGGCTTCATCTGTGCATGTTATTCTGTGTTACGTACATATGGACAATATTGCGAACAATACTGCCCAACTGCCGTAAAATTACATGCATTGATCCGTTCCGGAGACGCTGTTCATATTCAAATTAACGTATACTGCCATTAGATTTGTCATTTAACATCGCCTCCCTTGTAGAATTATCCATCATGTTACACAGCTTCAACCGCTTTTGTCAAGTCTAATTATTTTTCACTTAATTTACTTGATCCCACCGTGTCCACATTTCCTTCGGATTCAGTTCATAGATCCCATCTTCCCGGTACATGAACTGGTGCATGATAAACTCCCGACGAATAGTGGCAAAATCCTCATGATAGTTTTGAATGAATGCATTAATCTCTTTCTCCGTATATTTCCGTCCGAATTCAAGCTGCTCTACCAAATGACCCAGTACAATCAGCTTTTTCTTGTATTGAGCCGGGATCTGACGCAATCGTCCATCCTTCGAGAAGAAATTCCGCATCACCGATGCCTTCAGCGTCTCATTCACATCACTCATATCGGCAACCTCCTCTTGTCTAAAAATAAAATCAACTGAAGCCTGCGCGTGCTCCCGGATAAAATAGGGGTTGAGTGAGAAAAACACCGTATTTTTCTCTCTGCGTTCCTTGATTAGCGCCGCTTCTCTTAGCTTGGATGCATGATGCGTAACGGTTGGCTGAGACAAGTTAAGCTTCTCGGCAAGCGCTTGACCATGCAGTTCTCCCTGGGATAACAGCAGCAGCATCCGAAGTCGGGTCGGATCAGCCAGGGCTTTATGGTAAGCCACAATCTTCTCCAGTTGCATTTCGTTCAACTCGCTTTCGTTTAGATAATCATCTAATTTGATACTAGTCTTTTTCCTCTTCTAAGTCAATTCCCCAGGATCAAGATCAATTCTTTACGTCCGTATCCTTCTTGAACTGGCATTAAACCCATATTTACGGTAGGATTATAGTGCTTGAAATAAGGAGGATTAAGAACATGGAAGATGTCATTATTATCGGCGGAGGCCCATGCGGTCTATCTGCTGCCATTGAATGCGAGCGGCTGGGACTGTCCGCTGTAATTGTTGAGAAGTACAATATCGTCCAATCTATTTATCTGTATCCAACCCATATGCAGTTTTTCAGTACAGCGGAATTGCTTGAGATCGGGAATGTTCCGTTCAGCACACCGAACGACAAACCATTTCGTTACGAGGCACTCGCCTATTATCGCAAGGTAGCCGAACATTTCGGCCTGCGTGTTCATAACTATGAGGAAGCCCAAGAAATCAAACGCAAAGACGATGGCACGTTCGAGATACATACGGTCAATCGGCGTGGGCAGACAATCGTTCATGAAGGACGAAATGTCGTTGTTGCTACAGGTTATTTTGACCATCCTAACTATCTTGGCATTCCCGGAGAAGACAAAGATAAAGTCACTCATTATTTCCGTGAAGCTCATCCTTACACACGTACACGTGTCGCCATTATTGGAGGCAGTAATTCAGCTGTCGATGCTGCCATGGAACTGGTTCGTGTCGGTGCACATATTGACATGGTTTATCGTGGGAGCGGTGTTTCGGAACATATTAAACCCTGGGTTCGTCCATTGTTCGAAAGCATGGTGCAAAAAGGAAAAATCTCACTGCACCTTGGCTCACGTGTAAATGAAATTTTGGACGATTCCATTCGTTTGCTGCATTCTGATGGATCCACAAGTGAACTCGACAACGACTTTGTGTTGGCCTTGACCGGATTCCGCCCTGACCGCAAGTTGCTTTCTTCCGTAGGTGTGGAGATGTCTGAGGATATGGATAAACCCGTATATGACCCACAGACAATGGAGAGCAGCGTACCAGGCATATACGTTGGTGGAGTAATTGCATCAGGCCGCAATGCCAATGAAGTGTTTATTGAATCCGGACGCTGGCATGGAAGATATATTGCAGAACATATTGTAGGTCGTCATCGCGGGCAGACCGAAGGGGAATGAAATCGATGGATATGACCTCACTGCTGTTGCTCGTGTTTGCCGCGCTAGGTATTATCAGCAGTAATACACCCGTAACCGTAGCCATGGTATTTCTGTTGTTGCTGCGGGTGCTGAACCTTAATCAGGCTTTTCCGTGGCTGGAAAAGTATGGACTTACGATCGGTATCATCATCCTGACCATTGGTGTTATGGCACCTCTCGCCAGCGGCAAGATCAGTTTGCAGACGATTGGAGAGTCTTTTCTGCACTGGAAGTCGCTGCTCGCCATCGGTGTAGGATTAATTGTCGCTCATCTGGGCGGACGAGGAGCTACGCTAATGAGTACACAGCCTACCGTCGTTGCCGGGCTGCTTATTGGTACGGTGCTTGGGGTTGGCTTGTTCAAGGGTGTACCGGTCGGTCCCCTGATTGCAGCAGGAATTTTATCCTTACTGCTCGGAAAATCATGATCAAAGTTGGGACTTGACATCCTTCTGCTGACTGGCTGTTTTTCCCATCGTTGTATGATATACTTCTATTCATGCAATTCAAGCACTCAAGTCCATAGCAGAGAAATCAATTTGATGATCCTTCATACAAAAAGAAAATTGATTCACCTCGCAACTATTAATGGCCGCAGGAGGATTCAGGAACCATGTCACGTCAGTTTGTAACAGAAGCCGTGATGGTGGCTATTTACGGTCAATTACTCGCGCCGCCGGCGCCTGTTGAATATATTGTTCCTTACACCACCATCCTTGAGTTATATGAATTTCAGACCAGCCCTGACCCTTTGATGGATAATCCGGCGGATGACCAGCATGTGAAATCCAAGATTAACGAAATGATTTCTTATTTTGAAGAACCGTTGAATAAGAAAAAAATAGAGCGCGCCCTGGCTGTTCCCTGGGCTAAGAGTCCGTCCATTCTGTTTGGTGATCAGGTCTCCATCGCCATCATTAATGCGGTTGATACCGCACAATATGGTGAATATTTTGATCCCATTGAGACTGAACTGCTTCTCACTTCACAGCGCCTGGATACCCCCATACTTACTGATCAGGTCGAATTGATCGCACGTATTATTGAATCGGCATCTCCTGTGCAGGTCTTCGATATTGACGACTTTGATTTTGCGATGGATGATGAAGAACCGCTTGATCAAGTCTAGTTAGGACCGTGGCCTGCTGTTTCACAAGAATGATCATCGAATCATGGATATTAGGCCATATATTACTGACTGCCACAACAAAGAAGACGCCTTCCCGGCAGGAAAGGCGTCTTCTTTGTTGTGTTTATTCTATTTCGGAAAACCTGAGCAGTAAGCGGCTAAGATCATTCAGCCTGGGCAATGATTTGAGATCAAAAAACTTCAGCCCTGCTTCGCTATTTACTCGGGATTCTACGAGCGAATCCTGAACAATTTGTGCCCTGAACATGGCAATGACAAAATATTCTTCATCCCCACTGGCATGCAAATGTCTCAGATTCGGACCGGAATGCAAACCTTCAAGTGTCATATGATTGGTGGTCCACCCCGTCTCTTCCCACAGTTCCCTGTGCGCGGTGTCCTCAATGGCTTCTCCCGGGCGCATCTGTCCCGCAGGAATACGCCAATGTCCGTGTTCAGCATGCTGGATCAGCAATAATTCACCTTGTTCATTCTCGGCCCGAACCGCCGCCTTAACAACAATATGAGAGCGATTCGCGATATACTGGGCCAAATCTCGGGCTGGCGGATTCATGTCGTATCTCCTCCTGTTCGAAAATCGGTGCGACCGGTGATGAGCCATTCTTTATACGCAGAGATATTACGTTAAATCTCGGTGTAGCGATATTCGATATCCTGTCCTTCTTCAACGACATCTACATGTAGTTGATGACCCTTCAGATACCAGTAATCATGATCTTCCATAAAAAATTGGATACCCGATACCTTCGTTTGATCAGCAGGATGTCTCGGTTCCTCCACGGCGATTCCGAGGGAGAAGCCTGGATGAAGACCTCCGCCGGAGCTATAACGGGCGAAGAAGCGAATGCTGTCTCCTTCGTTCAAATTCAGTTCTTCCTTATACCAGCGAGCAGCGCGGTCAGATACATGTATGGTACTCATTTGGTGTCAGCTCCTTCTCTATATATATGTTCCATCATATCGCTACAATGGCCTGATTACAAACCTCATCCACCCCAAATACGCAAAAAAAGTTCATTCACTTGTCATAATTCCATCATAATGCGCAGCATCTTCTGTTTTGGAAAAACGTTTGACAGATTGTAAAAGTCGGTGTTAAGATGCAAACATACGAGATCTACATGCAATTTATTACCAAAAAAGAAAGGGTGGTTACGGTGTTTAACAATGACGATCTACATCAATTCAGCATACAACTAAATACCGGAGCACCCATGAAATCGTTATTCCGTTCATAAGACCGCATCACAGAAGCCTCTAATCAGGTTTGCTGTTTTGTACTCTCACAATCGAACTTTATCTACGGTGGTGGCTCTGCTCTCGGAGCCATGCTGCCGTATGAATGATACCCAAGACATACCGCCTGCGTGCGGTATGTCTTTTTTTGTGGGCTCAGATGGCTAAACATGAACGGAACATGCATTTCACGAACTTGAAAGGAAGGGATACCACTTGTTCTCTGTACTTAAAAATCTAGCCTGGTTTTTCCGGCTGGAGCGCAAACGATACCTCATTGGTGTCACCTTGCTTATTATGGTGGGCGTCATCGAACTGCTGCCACCTCGTCTTCTGGGCAATGCCATTGACGAGATTGTACGCGGTTCCATCACCGGCGCCTCACTTACACGTTACATTTTACTTATTCTAGGATCGGTCATCATTATTTATCTGACAACGTACATATGGATGCACAAACTGTTTGGCGGTGCCAATCTGGTTGAACGCTTGCTGCGGTCACGCTTTATGGACCATTTGCTGCGAATGACCCCGCCCTTTTTTGAGAAAAACAGAACCGGCGATCTGATGGCGCGTGCCACAAATGATCTTCGTTCCATTGCTACCACAGCAGGCTTCGGCATGCTGACGTTAACAGACTCCACTGCTTTTCTGGCAACCGTATTATTCGCCATGGGTTTTCTGGTTAGCTGGAAACTGACCCTAGCCGCAATTCTGCCTCTGCCTTTTATCGCCATCGCCATGATGATCTATGGTAAAGCCGTCCATCAACGATACACATTGGCACAGGATGCATTCGGGGATATGAACGATCAGGTGCTTGAGTCTATTGCCGGCATTCGAGTCGTGCGTGCCTATGTTCAGGAACGTCTGGATGAGAAAAGGTTCGCTGATGTCACTGAAGATGTGTACCGCAAAAATCTGGCCGTTGCCAAGATGGATGCACTGTTCGAACCTACCATCCGGTTATGTGTTGGACTCAGTTATGTGATTGCACTTGCCTACGGCATTTATCTTGTTTTTCATAATGAAATTACCCTAGGGGATCTCGTATCGTTCAATATGTACCTGGGGATGATGATCTGGCCAATGTTTGCGATTGGCGAATTGATTAACCTGATGCAGCGTGGTAGTGCCTCACTCGATCGGGTTAACGAGACGCTATCTGTAGAACCTGCCGTGAAAGATGTTGAGCAACCTGCTCATATTACTAATCCGGAAGAGATCGCTATGCAGGATGTTACCTTCCGTTATCCTAGTTCTACCATCGATAATCTCAGTCATGTCAGCTTTTCACTTCGACGTGGGCAGACACTAGGGATCGTGGGACGTACAGGTAGCGGCAAGTCCACCTTGCTCAAACAATTGCTTCATGAATACCCGGCTGGATCTGGTAAGTTAAGCATCTCCGGTCATCCGATTCAGGATATCGCCAAAGATGACCTGCACAGCTGGATTGGATATGTTCCGCAAGAACAGGTGCTGTTCTCCAAATCAGTCCGTCAGAACATTCAATTCGGCAAGCCGGGTGCTGATGATAATGTGATTATGGAAGCGATTCGCACCGCAGCCTTTGACGGAGATCTGGGCACTTTATCCGATGGTCTGGACACACTCGTTGGTGAAAAAGGAATTGCGCTGTCCGGTGGACAGAAACAGCGTGTATCGCTGGCGCGTGCCTTTATCGCCGATCCAGACATTTTGATTTTGGACGATGCTCTATCTGCCGTCGATGCACGAACTGAAGCTAAAATCATTGAAAATATACGAAATAAACGCTCGAGCAAAACAACGCTGATCTCGACTCACCGCCTGTCCGCTATTGAACACGCTGACCGAATCATCGTACTGGAGCAAGGGAAAATAACGGAAGAAGGAACCCATCAGGAACTGCTTGCTATGAACGGCTGGTACCGTGAACAGTATGAACGGCAGCAGGTGGAGTCTAATTTGTCCACGTAGGAGGTCAACGCTTTGAAGTCTAATACAGGCAAACGGCTGCTTCAATACGCCCTAAAAGCCAAAGGTACGTTTATTGCCGCTTTAATTATGCTTACGATTGGAGTTGCGGCTGAACTTGCCGGCCCTTTCATCGCCAAGTCCATGATCGATAATCATTTGCTCGCTATTGAGCAACCTTTCTATGAGACTACAGCTTCAAGCGAAGCGGCGGTCTACAATGGAAAGAACTACAAACGTGAAGGCCGGTTTGAATCGGATGAAACGAAAGGTAACGAGGTACGCGTACTGCAAGCCGGTAGAAGTTTTTA
Organism: Paenibacillus sp. MDV22-iso6; assembly: GCF_058408365.1. Taxonomy (NCBI): domain Bacteria; kingdom Bacillati; phylum Bacillota; class Bacilli; order Caryophanales; family Paenibacillaceae; genus Paenibacillus; species Paenibacillus sp. MDV22-iso6. Next base: position 40,579 of record NZ_JBZVDZ010000005.1, read on the forward strand.
TTTTGTGAATGAATCCGTAAGTGCCCCCGATGGAGATCGAACCTACGCGGACGGAACACTGACAGTTACACGCGCAGGCGAAGTGACGGGTCAATATGCGGCGGTGCCTTTATCCGCTGGTGAACTCTTTGCCTTTTACAAACCGGAAATGCCAAGCATCTATCAACTGATTGTGTATTACATGATCTTCCTTGTTATCTCAGTCATTATGGAGTTTGGTAAAACATACTGGCTGCAATCATCTGCCAACAAAGTCATCCAAAGACTTCGTAACGATGTGTATGCACATATCCAGCGATTGCCGGTACACTTTTTCGATAACCTGCCCGCAGGTAAAGTGGTCTCTCGGGTTACCAACGATACCGAAGCCGTCAAGGATCTGTTCGTTGCGGTTCTTTCGAACTTTTTCTCAGGCATCATTACGATTACTGGAGTGTACATTGCGCTTTTCCTGCTGGATTTCCGCCTCGGATTGATCTCGCTGTTCGTTGTGCCGATGCTGGTTCTGTGGATTGTGCTTTATCGTAAAATCGCCACTCGTTACAATACGATTATTCGTTCACGTCTGAGCGAGATTAATGCGATTATTAACGAGTCCATTCAAGGGATGTCCATTATCCGGGTATTCCGTCATCAGAAACAGACCAAGCAGGAGTTCGAGGATCTGAATGATGATTATATGAAACACCAGAATAAAATGCTTAACCTGAACGCTTTCACCTCACACAACCTGGTTAACGTCCTGCGGAATATCGCTTTTGCAGTTGTTCTGTGGTACTTCGGTTCCAGTGTGCTGGACGGTACGAGTATCATCTCACTGGGTGTGCTGTATGCATTCGTTGACGTTCTCGGACGTTTGTTCCAGCCAATTACAGGTATGGTGAACCAACTCGCGAACCTGGACTCCTCTATGGTATCGGCCGGACGTGTATTTGAACTGATGGATGAGAAAGGTGAACCGGTAACCGATGGCTCAATGCCGAGATACAAAGGAAATGTCGTGTTTGACGATGTATCCTTTGCTTATAAAAAAGATTATGTGCTGAATAACATCTCGTTCAAAGCATCACAAGGTCAAACGGTCGCCCTAGTGGGCCATACCGGTTCCGGTAAAAGCTCGATCATCAACCTGCTGTTCCGGTTCTATGATCCACAGAAGGGCAAGATCACGATTGATGGTCAGAACGTGAAGGATCTGCCTAAACAGTGGATTCGCGAACATATGGGCATTGTACTGCAAGATCCGTACCTATTCACGGGTACAGTTGCTTCCAATGTCAGTCTCGGGGATGAGCAGATTACTCGTGCACAGATTGAACAGGCGCTGCGCGATGTAGGTGCTGAGCGAATTCTCGCCCATCTACCGCAAGGATTCGACGAGCCGGTTATCGAAAAAGGAAGCACATTATCTGCCGGACAACGGCAATTGATCTCCTTCGCTCGTGCACTGGCATTCGATCCAGCCATCCTGATTCTCGATGAAGCTACAGCGAACATTGATACGGAAACGGAAGCATTGATTCAAAATGCACTCGAAGTCCTCAAAAAAGGACGGACCACTTTCATCATTGCCCACCGTCTGTCCACCATTCGTTCAGCAGACCAGATTCTGGTTCTGCATCGCGGACGGATCGTTGAACAAGGTGCTCATGATGAATTGATGGAACTTAAAGGTCGCTATTATCAGATGTATCAGTTACAGCAAGGTGCTCAAGCAGCACCGGATACGAATGGAAACAACCCACTGGGCGAGGCCATTCGAACCACTTCTTCCTTTGCTGGAGGCAGCGTGTAAGTAAAACAGGAATAAATGTAAATACACTTCAACAACCAACCGATATGCCCGCGGACCTCTTGGTCTGCGGCAGATCGGTTTTATTTTGTCCATGACGCAAAATCCGAAACAAGGTTGGTTGCTCAATCTACTTTACTCTGGTCCCACTTTACTTTTCTCCGCGCTTATTTATCTTTTCTTGATCTTACCTTTTCTCAATAAACTCAAGATTTGATCGATATAAACTTCCTTCGTGTATTCACTCCTTCTGATTTCCTCTTATTGACAATGGAAACATCTCTCTGTATTATACATACCAACGGTCGGTATCTAAAATATAAGGAGGTTATTATGGCCAGAAACAAGCACCCTGAGCAGACGGTACAGCAGATTCTGAACGTCGCTGCGCAGTTGTTCACAGATAAAGGATTTGAAAAGACGAGTATCCAGGACATCATTGTTACCCTAGGCATGTCCAAGGGAGCTGTGTATCATCACTTTAGATCCAAAGAGGAAATACTGGAGGCGGTCATGGAGCAACAGTTCAACTATACGGCTCAAATGCTGGATCACTTAGTTACAAATACAACGACCACCCCAGCACGAGACAAGTTAGTTCAGATTTTGGAGCATGTCGTCTCTGATCAACAGGCTCATTCCTTGGATCGCGTACTTCGAGCCCAGATCAAAAATCCAGTGTTCATTGTACGAGGGATTCAACAAGCCGTGCGAATCGATGCACCGGTGATTGCAGCGATTTTGCGTGAAGGCATTACAGATGGATCTATCCATACCGAAGATCCCGAAGCTTGTGCAGAAGTATTCATGATGCTGGTCAATATATGGATTAATCCAACACTGTTTGACCGCAATTCGACCGAAACGAAGCAACGTCTTTATTTTTTACAGCGGTTGATGAACATGCTTGGTGCCGATATTGTGAGTGAATCGCTAATTGAACGTATTCTAGACCAACATGCTGCGATGGGCGCTTATCCTATTCTGGATGAAGAGGATGACAGAAATGAGGGATAACCATTTTGAAACCTAATAGACATATGATTTGCAAGGAATGGTTGTCCGAAGAACCCCTTCTCGCCCTTTCTCTGGAATGGATGCAAGGCGAAGTGCATATCAGCCAAGGTACAGAAGCGGTTATTCGTGTTACTCAATGGGGCTCCGCTCGTTTTCCAAGAACTCGATGTTTTGAAGCTAACGTCAGCCACGGTTTATTACATCTGATCGATGGACGAAAACAAGCTTTTCCGCTGGGCATTAACTTTCGCCGCACATCGCTCCACATTGTACTGCCGCCTGCGGTCTTGAAAAGGCTATCGATCAACGGAGTTGGTTCTCACTTTCTTGTAGATAACGTTTCTTCGGAACAATGGGATTGTGACTGTACATCCGGCAAGCTCATCTTAACTGGCCATGCCCAGCATATCCGTCTACGATCCGTGGGCAGTCGGGTGACAGCAACAGACCTCCATGCCGAACATATGCAACTGCAATCCACTTCTTCACCTGTTCAGTTATCCGGTCAGTTCACCCATATTCAATCCAAAGTGGCAGGCAGCCAACTCACTATTCACTCCTCAACGATGCTTCAATCTCTGGATAGCCGCTCCACAGGTTGTAACGTTGAAGTGCGAATCCCAGCAGATAACGATGGATTCAAGTTAGACTTCAAGCAGGCTGGGGGCCGATTCAGCAGTGACCTCCCGCTTCAATCCAATCATAATCAACATACGTATCGTAACGGTATTTATCCATTTCAAGCAGAGGTCAGAGGTGGGAAGCTCACCATAGGGAGCTCTTCTTAACATTCCATATAGAGGAGGTAAACATATGAGCATCGGCTGGATTGTTGGCAGCAGCTTGGCTACCGTGGTATTACTTGCGGGGATCATCAGTTTGTTCATCGGTATACGTAAAAACAATCATCGGCGCTGGCCTTGGTGGTTCATCGGTTTTGGGGTGGCTGCACTGGTTAGTGCAGCGATTAATTATCCCGGAACATAGAAACGCCGCATCAACATGAGCAAAAAAAGACAATCGCGCAGACCAGTCACTTTCCGTGCTGCTGCGGATTGTCTATCCATCCTTTGACCATATATCCCATATATAATATTGTTTCTCTTGCCAGAAAAGGAAATTGGCTGCGCCAGGTCTGGTAAGCCGTCGTTCGTGTTGGGGACGGGACGGCATCCATGCCGAGTCCGCTAGCGAGCTTCATCGCCCGTTTCATATGTAGCGGGTCACTTACAATGGTGTAGGTGCGAAACCCTGCCTGTTTCCCAACGCTAAGCGAGTTCACCAGATTCTCCTCCGTAATTCTCGACTCCGTCTCCATTTGAATATCTGCCGGATCTACACCATGTGCAACAGCATAATCTCGTCCTACTTCGGCTTCGGCACGCTCTCCTGCACTGCCAGAACCACCAGTAAAGAGCAGATGGCTGATCGTCCCCTGGCGATATAATAAAATGGCATGCTCAATACGTTCGCGAAATACGGGTGATGGGTTGTCCCCTTCTACGGCTGCACCAAGGATAATGGCTGCATCACTCTGTCTGGATGATTCCTCATCGGTGTAGGCCCAGATGAGCGATGCTGTAGTTATTGTCCATATGACTCCTATCAGTACTAGCGATGCAATGGAGATTACAAGCCAGTGTCTGCTTTTTATTTTACGTATCCGGGCCTTGCCTTTCATCACAATGATTCATCCTCTTCCAGTGCCCGGGCGTGCATGCTCTCTGCATGCATACGTTCGAGTGTCTGCAGCGCTGCCGCGGATTCAGCATCCAGCCCCAGCTCTGCAATCCAGGCACCTGTGTACTGCTGAAGACTAATCTCCAGTTCCTGTGCACGGTCTTTGAAATCTTCCAGCTCCTTGATCATACGTGATCGTCCTTCAGGACTGAATGTCTCATGAATTCGTTCCTTAAAATAGTGATGTACAATGCTATTACGCTGCTTCCATAGTTCATTCAACTGACGAGTCTCTTCCTCCGAAAAAGTAAAATGATGACGCACCTCATGAATGAGTTGCCCGAGTGAACTGCTCATCTTCCGTTCGTACAGATCTTCCAGATCTTCTTCGGAAACAACTTTGCCCTGGGACATTTTCATTAATAAAATCAGATTGACCAGTTGCTGTTCAAGCGCCTGTCCATAATATACAGCCAATCCGTAGTATGCAAACAATTCTCTGGAGTGTTCGCTGTCCAGCATGTCACCATGCTGCATGTCTATCTTTTGCATAAGCGAGCCCCCTTTATCTCCGTACAATACATTCCATTCTAACGTCCCTCTATGGTAACGAAACATGGACCAACATTCAAGTTAAACGGAATAATAGCCCTCTAACTCCGTATATCCCTTCTTCCCGATAACCATATATGAATGATGAGTAGAACTATGGCATAGAGTATAGCCCACACTGTCGTCAGAACAACAGCCCCCAACTTCGATTCTTCAAATAACATCATCTCACGCACTAAATAAAATGCCGGTGGCAGAATCTTAACAACCCACTGTATGGATTCAGGCAAACGTCCGCTTAATGAACCTTGGACAAACGATAATAACATCACCACAATGAAAGGCGCCATGCTGCGACTCAGCATGGGAATGTATGATTTTTGGAAGAAAACACTGAGCCCCAGACCCAAGAGCGACAACGCCAAATGTCCGGCCCAAGCCATGATCCACTCTCCAGTACTCGGTAGCCTTCCAAACATGCCCGTAACAACCGGGTATAACACGGTAATTGCAGTCAGACCAAACTGCATGATCAACGCACAGATCAGTTGTGCGAAGACAACCTTGCGTTTGCTTCCTGCATGCAGAACAAGCAATTGATACTGCCCCGCAGGTTCCGTATTCAATACCGTCAAGCCCAGCCAGGCCGCACCAAAAAAGAGCAGCATGGCCGTAACGCTATAACTATCCGCAACCGGATTAGGTTTGTAGGAATAGATAAGAAGCATCGTAATGATATAAAAGATCACCGGCGCAACATATTTCTGTGAACGTATGTAATGTTTTAACAAATAACGAGTCAAGTAGATCATTGGAGGTCGCCTCCTGCCGTAGATATGGAGGAAAGGTTCTCAGCAACTTCCCTGCTTATAACCTCACCCGGGTGCCGCCCCTCCATCAATCCTTCCATATTTAATCGGCTCTCTTCCGGCTGTACAGACACAATGGAACCGCCAGCTGCCAGAATCATTCCAATAATCCGATCTACCGAACTGCGTGACACCTTCCAATCCCATACTTCTCGACCATAATCCTGACGAACCATGCCGCAATGGCATGCAATGATTCCCGGTTGATCAACAAGCAGCGATTTGATAACGGATTGTTCCAGCCCTTCCATCACACTTTGGATACTCACAGCGGGCTCACCAGCTTGCTGCAATTCTTCCTGACTCCAGCGACGCAGCACCGTTCCCTTCTGTAACACGATGACCTGATCTGCGAGACGTTCAATCAGCAATGGCTCATGGCAAGCTGTAACGATCTGGCTTCCTTCCTTTTTCCACTGTCTGAGCAAAGCTACAATTGCTTCCTGTGCCGGAACGTCCAGACCGGACAATGGTTCATCAAGCAGCAATAACCCATCAGGTCCAGGCAGCAAAGCCTGAATCAAATTCACCTTCTGCAAAGTACCTTTGGATAACTGAGGCAGGTTCTGATCCAGCGCCGTGCCCACGAATAACAGCTCACTCAATTCGCCTATCCGTTGTCGCAATATTTCAGGGCGCATGCCTCGAATACGTCCCATTTCCCACAGATACTCTCTTGGGGTGAAGGGCAGGCGTGGCAGTCCATCCAGTGCATACATAATCCGTCCATGCATAGGCTTGCGCAGCGAGCCTGAGTCAGGCAGTAACATACCCGCCAGCACACGCAGCAACGTGCTTTTGCCTGAGCCATTCCTGCCCACCAGGACGATACACTCACCCTGACCTACTTCCAGATTGATATCATTCAATACCTGCACATCCCCAAGTCGTTTGCTCACCTGCTGTAGCGATATGATTCGTCCGTTTAAGTCTGCTGTTGCTTTTCCTGCTTTATCGAATAATCTACTTGTCCTCCATCCCATAGAATCACATCCGTTCAGGGGCCTGAACGCCCAGTAAATATAGGCTGTAGGCAAGACGCTCCGCCGTACGCTCTGTTAACGCCACCCGGAAGGGTTTGACGTCAGCCGGTGCATCCGCAATTCGTTCCGCATGGTAAAAGCGGTTGAACGCTTGGGCAACATCTATCGCATACTTGGCAATGACCGAAGGCTCGTTGCGATGAATTGCTTTTTCCAGATACTGCGGATAATCCGTCAGCAGTTTCAGCAATGCCCATGAAGTGTCACCGACCATGACCGGCTTATTCTGAGTGTTGGCCGCAGCATTGTTACTAAAACTGCTAGGAACATTCTCTAATTGATTTTCATTTTCCACACGCCCCGCCTCTGCTGCCTTCGCAAGCACACTGTTAATCCGGGCATGTGTGTATTGCACATAAGGTCCTGTCTCGCCTTCAAAGCTCACCGCATCTTCGAGCGAGAAATCGATGTCGTTCAACCGGTTATTCCGCAGATCTCCGAATACAATTGCACCTACACCAACCGCTTCCGCAACCTCCTGCGAATTCGGCAGATTTGGATTTTTCTCTTGAATAATCTGTAATGCCCGAGCAACCGCCTCGTCCAGTACCTCCTGCAAAAAGACAACTTTTCCCCGGCGGGTAGACATCTTCCGTCCTTCGAAACGCATCAAGCCAAACGGAATATGTTCACAAATCTCAGACCATGCATACCCCATCCGGGATAATACCGCAAAGACCTGACGGAAATGAAGCTTCTGCTCTCCCCCGACTACATACAGCATTTTATCTGCCTTCATCACATCATGACGATAAACGGCTGTTGCCAAATCCCGTGTTGGATAGATGGTTGTTCCATCGGTTTTGATAATCAGGCAAGGTGGCATATTCTCCTCCTCCAAACGTACCACCAATGCGCCTTCGCTCTCTTCGAGCAATCCTTTTGCTTTCAGTTCTTCAACTATTGCACCCATCTTGTCGTTATAAAAGCTCTCACCCAGCGTATGGTCAAACTGTACATTCAGACGCTCATACATCCGATTGAATTCTTTCATGCTCACTTCTACAAAAAAGGTCCATAACCGCTGCGCCTCTTCATCCCCTTGCTCCAGCTTGCGGAACCAATCTCGTGCCTCGATTTCCAAAGATGGATCATTCTCCGCCTCATCGTGAAAACGCACATACAGCTCCAATGAGGTACGAATTGGCGCAGCCTGTAGCGCTTCATTATTACCCCAACGTTTGTAGGCTGCAATCTGCTTGCCGAATTGCGTTCCCCAATCCCCCAGATGATTCACACTGACCGAAGTATAGCCTGCCTCGTTATATAACCGATACAATGCTGCCCCAATTACGGTGGAGCGCAGATGACCGATTCCGAACGGCTTGGCAATGTTAGGCGACGACATGTCGATCACGACGCGTGCACCTGCCCCCAGCTGCAGCTTGCCAAATGTTTTATGTCCCAGTTCTTGCAGCAGCTTCGGCGCCAGATCTTCCCGATTGAAACGGATGTTTACATAGGGTCCTGCTGGCGAAGCATCCAGCCCAACGGTCTGTAATTCGGCTGCGATATCAGCGGCGATAACCGCGGGTGCTTTTTTCAACGACTTGGCCAGAATAAAGCAGGGAAACGCGGCGTCACCCATCTCCGCCTGTGGTGGAACCTCCAGTAATCTCAACACCTCGTCTTGCTTCATTCCCGTTAACGGAGCAAGTTGTGCTGCTGCCTGATTCATCAACATGTCGAACACTCCTAGTCATTATCGTATTTAGCCATGCTATAGAAAACAAAAAAAGCCCTCGTCTCTATATCAGAGACGAGAGCTGATCTTCACAGTTCCCGCGGTACCACTCTAGGTGAGCCTGCAGCAAATGTACATCTTAGTACATTCACAGCGTGCTCCGCTCGTTGCGATTAACGGTCGCCTGCCGGATTGTCCTCTACTACCTGCTCTACACCCTCTCAAAAGTGTAAACATTCCTTCGGACAACCATCTCACGGGTGCGCTTCACTCAGGTCATGTCATACCGGCTTCCACCTGCCCCGGCTCGCTGTTATGCATGGATTCTGGCTACTCTCCCGATCACGGATATTCATCGTTTCAATTCATTGCCATCATTATACAGATCACGCTCTGCTTTGGCAACCTGTTACATACATTTGCCAATGGAGAGCCTGCTGGCGATAGAAGTTCTCGCCTGCGATGGTGAAGAATGTTACTATGCTATATCCATAAAAAATCCCCTCCAGCAGACAACGTTGAAGTACATCTTATCGGATGTCTTATTACGTTGTCTTCTGTGAGGGGATTAGCCTGGCATCTGGCACATTGCTCAGGCTTTTTATTTTTAACCCAATTTAATTCAATCGAGTTATATTTACGCTACTGCGGCCATCATGCGGCAAGCCTCTGCACATTTGCGGCAAGCTTCTGCGCAAGCCTGGCAATGATCATGTTGATGTTTGCCACACTCAGCAGCACAAGCTTCACATGCTTTCACACATAGTTCGCAAATTTCGGCGATGAAATCACTCCCACGTGTCATGGATTGAGCAGCAAAATTGCAGATCTCTGCACATTCCCGATCCAAACGAATGCAATCACGCAGCATCGCCAGATCATATTCTTTCAGACTCGATATGTAACATACATTGCAAGCATTCATACACTCCAGGCAAGCATCGATACATTGTTGATATTGTTGTTGTGTCATTTAAAGTTACCTCCCAGACTAAGTTTGCTATGCTTCTTAATACCCCGTCTGGAGGAACCTTGAATCATTAAACCTGATTTGCCGCCTCTAATTCCAGCAATTGGTTGCGAATGACCGACTGATCGAAATGCTCACCTATAAACACAGCTACGTTAGGCACATCCCCTTGAGGTGTGATTTTCATATAATCCGATTCCCGGTAAGCATATTGGAACCAGAACCGGCTGGACGTATCGCTAAAAGATAAAATCCCTTTTGCCCGGTACACGTCGCGTGGTAACTCAGCTATCAAGCGCTCAAAAGCCTCACTGTTCACCGGCTGGGTGAAATAGTGTGTATATACCATGACATGTTCATGCGAAGCATGGGGATGGGCATGATTATGACTATGGTTGTGGTCATGAGGAGGTTCATGGTCATTCCCCTGAGAATGTTGATGTTCTTCGTGATCATGATCCACATGCTCATGATGTTCATGTCCATCATCGTGGTTGCACCCATGCTCTGCGCAAGCCTCGGAATGCACGTGATGTTCCTTCTCCGCGTGTTTACTCGTCTCCTCAACAGATTGATAGGCATGCACATTGTCTCCGCTACGAAGCAGCACATCCATATCGACTTCACACTTCACCGTAGGCAGTACCGGAGCAAAACCGTTCCAGCGTGCCAAAAGGTCCTGCAGATCTGCCAACTGCTGCTGATTCACCCGGTCCGTTTTATTCAGGAGAAGTACAGACGCACAGCGAATCTGCTCCTGCATCAGCTTGAAGGTTTGTCCCTTCTGCTCCTGGTACAGCCCTGACAGATGCGCGGCATCTACTACAGTAATCAGGCTTCTCAGTTCAAGTCGCATATAGAGGGATGTTTCCGTTACTGCATCCAGAATCTCCATCGGGTTGGCTGCTCCTGTTGCTTCGATGATAATGACATCAGGCGATTCCTCCTGCACAAGATCAGCAAGTTGCAGCCCCAAGTCACCGCGCACGGTACAGCAAATGCATCCTCCTAACATTTCCGTCATGGGCACGGAAGCATCCACAATCTGACCATCCAGATTGACTTCACCCAATTCATTCATGACAACGGCGGGCCGGAGACCTTGTTGCTGCCAATGTTCAATCAGTTGAACAAGCAGTGTCGTTTTACCACTGCCCAAGAAGCCTGACAATATATATACAGGTATGGATGATTCATTTGTTTTTAATTCACTCATCGTTGTTCACCTCTCTATTTCTCCAATGGAACTGATCTATCTCTATCCTAGCGAGTGTACACTATCCTGCAATCTTTGCGCAATCCTGGCCTTCTATTTGCAAGTCCATTGCCTCATTCTACTGAATGGTCTATGCTATGAGAACATGTTGATTGGAGGAGGATGTATTATGACCAATTCAGTGGAACAACATCGTCAGGAAGCCCCTGACACGGTATCCTGTATGATTGTAACCGTATCAGATACCCGCACGAAGGACACTGATACAAGCGGACAACTTATGCATAAGCTGCTGACCGATTCAGGCTACCAGATCGTCGAATATATCATTACACCGGATGAAACTGAAACCATTCGAAGCATCCTGCAGGATGCAGCCGTTCGTGACGATATCGAAGCCGTGCTGCTCAGCGGTGGGACCGGAATTGCACCCCGAGATACAACATACGAGGCAGTGTCTTCACTACTCGATAAGGAGCTGTCGGGGTTTGGAGAAATCTTCCGCTTCCTCAGCTATACCGAGGATATCGGTTCTGCTGCCATTCTTAGCCGGGCCGTAGCCGGTACGATTGGGCGTACGGCCGTATTCTCCATGCCGGGCTCCAAGGGAGCTGTCAAACTGGCAATGGAAAAACTCATTTTGCCTGAACTGAGGCATGTCATGCGTGAAATATATAAACCCGTCTGAATAATCAGACGGGTTTTTCGGATTTATTTTAGTGGAGTCAATTACTTCAGTTGCTCAAGCACATGCTGGAATACCTGCATAACGTCTTCTTCATAATCGTCCTTTTCTCCACCCGAAGCCGTATAGACCAGTGACACGTAGTCTTTGCTGCGAATCGTTGTTTTGCCAAGTACATTTTCCATCACAGCCTCATCGCCATCATTACCGTACATTTCGTTCATCCGGGCTACTCTTGTAGGGGCATCACTGAAAATATGGACCTTTACAATATGTCTGCCACTTCCATTCAGCAGGTACATATAAGAGATTCCGTCCTCACCATCATCAGCGGACATATTATTCATTAACTTTATGCCTTTTGCAGCAAAAGCTTCATCCAGCTCCTGAATTAATGGACCATTTAACCCGTGACCCTGACTCTTTGCCCGAACATTTCCTTCATCTGTCGCTTGTCGGGTATATATTTTCCGTTCCTGCTCCACATTCGATGCTGAACACGCTACTACCGATATTGTACATAGCACCACGACCATACTGACCAAGACAGACTTCACACGTCCAGATCTATAGTGCAATCCTTTTCTGTTAACACGCATACTCATCCTTCCTTTCCCGCCACATGCACGGTGACGCTCTCAGGTAGAGTTAGCATGTCTAGGAGAAAAGGATCTTATTCGGCAGGCGTATCGGACATCGTATTAACTACCGTACGACCTACAGCACCTCCCTTGAGGATCGTTTCGAGTGTCTGAGGCAGTTGTACCCATGAGATTTCCTGAATCCCTAGCTCCAGCGCCCGATCCGGCTTCCATTCTCCGCCAAGCAGCTTCCATATCCGTTCCCGCCGTTCCATCGGGCAATAGACTGAATCAATCCCAATCAATTGAATCCCCCGCAAAATAAACGGAAATACGGTGGACTCGAATGCAGCCCCTCCGGTTAAGCCTGATACGGCGACAGCGCCTCCGTATTGAATCTGTTTCAGACGTTCGGCCAGTGCAGGACCTGCTGCAGGATCAATAACACCTGCCCAGAGCTGTTTGCCCATTGCTCCCTTGGCTGGCGCGTCCGCTTCTTCGCGTGAAATGACATGTGAGGCACCCAGATTCCGAAGCAGCTGCTCCTGTTGATCTTTTTTGCCTGTACTTGCTGTCACTTCAAATCCCAGCTTCGCCAGAATAGCTACTGCCATACTCCCTACTCCTCCGGTTGCTCCGGTCACCAGAATATTGCCCATCTCCGGAGTCACTCCAGCCCGCAACAAAGCATCTACCGAAAGTGCCGCAGTGAACCCTGCCGTTCCAATTGCCATCGCTTCCTTCTCACTGAGTCCATGCGGCAGAGGAACAAGCCATTCGCTGCGCAGACGCGCATATTGACTGTACCCTCCAAAATGAGAAACGCCCGGTTCGAAGCCTGTGCTGATCACCCGATCCCCCGGTGCAAACCGGCCGCTCACCGATTCCTCTACAATCCCTGCAAGATCGATCCCCGGTACGATCGGATATTCGCGAACCACACCGCCCTTTTCAGTTGTGGCGAGACCATCTTTAAAATTGACGCTTGAGTATTGAACCTGTAGGGTTACGTCACCATTAGGCAAGTCCTCTTTCGTCAGCTGCTCCATAGCAGCCTTCACGCCACCCTGTTCTTCTTTACGCACGACATAGGCAGGAAAAGTATTCTTCATTCGTTATCCTCTCCTCAGTTATAAATTTACTTATTTTTCTATTCATATCATGAATTGTTCGCATTCAATTTAAACAAGTATAAGGGCGACATCCGTCGAACTCAATCTCTCCGGCTGGTCATCAAATAAATGAGCGGACCTATCAATGGGATCACCCCTGCAACTGCCCACCCGCGAGAACGACAATTTTCAAAAGCATCCCTGAACAATGCGATCACGGAAAGCAAAGTTAGGATGACGAAATCAATTGTCATAATATGTACAAAGGAAGACTCCCTGAACGCTTCCATGTATACATCAGGATTGCCTTGAGTCACTGCATAGAAGCCTGTGCCCAATGTAAGCAGCAGCAGAACCACATGGGTCAGCTTATGAGCTGCCACACGTCCAATACCCGATTCACGTTGACTACCAAAGGAGAGGCGTTCGTATCCCGAACCTCTGTGTGTTTGCGAGGACCACGCAAAATAAGGCAGCAGCGCAAAGGCTCCCAAACCAAAAGACAGCAACACAAAAGGCCACGCCGGTACACGAGATCCTTTCGCTTTCCCTGACCTCCTTAACAGCAGGCAAGCGAAAATAGCCGGATAAATCCCAAGCCACGAAAATACCGTTAGTAGCCAGGGTTCTTTGCTTTGCAGTGTGACCAGCTCTTTAAACACAGGGTCACTCCCAAGAGGCTGCCCAGGTACCCAAATCCAGGCGTACGCAATGAAAGCCAGCCAGGTCAGTGCCAAAATCCATTTCATGGTTGCACCTCCTCTTTCATTCATCCCCGGCAGATACGCAATTGAAACAGCCATAGAAACAGATCCTGTCGAAAGGCACGCTCGGAAAGATGCAGTATTTGACGTCTCCTGCGCTTTCCCGAGAAATAATGGCTTCATTTCCCTGTAAACCTGCGTCCGTTGAAGGTATAGTATACCGCAGTTCAAGGACTGTCTGTCCATGATGTTTCACACACCATCCATTCGTCATGCGGGACAATCAGCAAGAAAGAAGAAACCAAAAAGGCATAACCCGGTCTACGTCCTTCCGGTTATGCCCCTTTATTTGATTTATTCTTCGGTGGATTGCACGTGCTCAGCAATGAGCTTCTGCTTCATATTCCAGGCCGCAGGGCTGATATTTACGCGGTAAATCTCAGGATTGAGTTTCCGCAGATATTCCGGCCAGAAGAGATCCATCTGCTCGCGGTGATAACTTCGAATTTCATCCAGGGTAGGCAGCTCATACACTTTGCGCCCATTCACAAAGATCGGTTCCAGCATATTTACTGCTTCGTAGCGGGTTACCGTCTTTTTCAGATAAGGGTGTAGCGGGTTGAACAGCTTGAGCGGCCCGCCCTGTAGCGGCTGCTCTTCTCCTGGATAGCAGATATAATCTGCAATCGCCTTGCCATGTTTCGGATCAATGATCCGGAAGACTTCTTTTTTACCTGGTGTGGAGACTTTTTCGGGATTGGCCGAAATTTTGATCGTAGGCAGCATGGCACCATCCACTTCACGCTCCACCAATTTATACACGCCACCCAAAGAAGGTTGGTCGGAAGCGGTAATTAGTTGTGTGCCCACTCCCCATGTATCGATGCGAGCTCCTTGCGCCTTAAGGTTGAAAATTGTATTTTCATCCAGATCGTTGGAAGCTACAATCTTCACGTAATCCAGTCCGGCGTCGTCCAGCATCTGCCGAGCTTGAATGGATAGATACGCAAGGTCCCCGCTATCCAGACGAATGGCGTTCATCTTTTTACCCTGGCTCTCCAGCTTCTTGGCGGTCTTGATTGCATGGGGTACACCACTGTTCAATGTATCAAAAGTATCGACCAGCAGTGTCACTTGATCTGGCAGCACTTTGGCATAGACGTCAAACGCCTCCTGCTCACTCATAAAACTCTGCACCCAGGAATGGGCATGTGTCCCTGCTGTCGGAATTCCAAATCGCTCTCCAGCCAGCATATTAGACGTTGCATGGAATCCTGCCACATACGAGGCACGCGCCCCCCAAATGGCCGCATCCGCTTCCTGGGCACGTCGTGTTCCGAATTCGAGCAACGTGTCCTGACTTGCCACCTGTTTGATCCGGGAAGCCTTCGTTGCAATTAACGTCTGATAATTCATGAAGTTAAGTATCGCCGTCTCCACCAGTTGTGTCTCCATAATGGAGCCTTCTACCCGAATGAGCGGTTCATCAGGGAAAACGAGCGCCCCTTCCTTCATGGAATGAATCGTCCCCTGAAATGAAAACTGGAGCAACTCTTCCAGAAAGACCGGATCGTAATTTTCCTCTTGTTTAGATAAATATTTGATGTCCTCCATCGTAAACCGAAGCTGGCTGATATAATTCACAATGCGTTCCAATCCGGCAAATACGGCATATCCGTTGCCAAAAGGAAGCTTGCGGAAATAGGCTTCAAACACCGCTTTCCGTTTGTGAGTTCCATTCACCCAGTGGGCGTACATCATATTGATTTGATATTTATCCGTATGTAAAGCCAGGCTAGTCGTCTGCATTTGTCTCATCCTCTCTGACTTCCGCTTGTGTCGGCAGGTCTAGCCTTGCAGACACGGGTCAACATGTGGAGACTCATTGCTCATGATTCATGATTCTGGTTACGTACCATTGCATAAGTCTCCGGTTTATTCCTATTCACCATATTCCCCAGCAACATAACACTTGTTCAACCAACAGAATATGATGGATATGATCACAGGTTCAGTTACAGGTTCAAGCCTGCGAGAACGGTATCGCTCGCTTTGACCACCTGGGCCCCAAGACTGGAACGAAAATGTCCAAGCGCCCAATCATGTCCCGCTTGATTGAAGCTCGCCACGGCGTCTTCATATACCGTTATGTGAAAACCTTTATTATAAGCATCCACTGCCGTGTGCAGTACGCAAATATCCGTACATACACCGATCAGTGCAATGTCTGTTATTCCACGTTCACGCAGGCGCAGCTCCAGATCTGTACCGCAGAATGCGCTGTATCTTGTTTTATCCATCCATCGAATCTGAGATTCCCGTTCTTCCATAACCTGGGCTAGACGACCATAAAGCTGTCTTCCCTCCGTACCCCTGATGTTATGGGGAGGAAAAAGAGCAGTTTCCGGATGGTAAGGATCATTCTCTTCATGCAAGTCCACGGCCATAACAACCTCATGCTTGTTATTGCAATAAGCCTCCGTTATAGCTGCGATCGTCTCCTCAATCTCCACAGCAGGCTCGCCTACAGGCAACGAACCTGTCACAAAATCACGTGTAAAATCGATTACAATCAGTGCTTTCATCGTCCACACTCCCTTTTTGAGAATAGGTTGATCCTGATTCAATCCATCATGATTCGCTTGCGAATTAAGTATAGATGGAAAGACGAGGTACAAGCTCCGTAAAACGGTATAGCTGTGCCGGACGCTGTGAATATTGATTGGAGCTTAGCAGGTTGCCCTCCTCATCCCGAACCTCTTCCACAATGCCTTTGCGGCTACGTGTAGAAGTGATCTTCCGAATGAAATTCGGTTCTTCAAAGTCAGGTACAACACTCTGAATCACTTGGTATAACTCGCTTAGTGTAAAATCACGAGGCAGGAACTGTCGTGCAATCGTCGTTTCCAGCATTTGCTGTTGAATACGCCGGTACGCATCTTCTATAATCGTCCGGTGATCAAAGGCAAGCTCGAGCTCTTGCAAAGCTTCCTGAATCGTAAATAATCCAACATCCTCAGCATCATCTGCAGCCTGACGGTGTTCCAACATCCATTCCTCTACCAGTGCAAAAAACGCATGTGAGATAATCCATCCTCTGGGGTCACGCCCAGGCTGACTATATACATTCAAATACTCCAGATGTCCGCCGTCCACACCTGTCTCTTCCATCAACTCGCGCTTTGCAGCACCATAGATGGATTCATTTTCCTGACAAAATCCACCGGGCAACGCCCATCTTCCTGCAAAAGGCCAACCTTTGCGTTTGATCAGCATGACCTTCAACTCCCGGATTGGGAGTGTCTTGGTTACCGTCTTGCGTTCCCGCTTGGTCAAGGTAAACATGACGATATCCGCAGGAACACCATCGGGTGTACGATATTTCTTGGAACTATAGGCACGTGCTGCCTGTTCATCGCTTTCAGCATTGAATTGTTCGTAGTTTTCGCTCATGGGCACCACCGACTATTCTCATTTTGATATTTTCATTATGACATAATAATATCTTTTGTCAACCTTGAGATTCCGTGTTTTGCGCTTTTACTCGCGCTATACGGAATGTAGCTGTTGCCATACATCCCAACGTTCCAGATGCATCCCGGACCTCAGATTGTGCCGTCACACTACGCCCCGCTTGATGAAGGATCGTTGATGTCACGATTAATTCCCCTTGTTTCATAGGTGCCAAGAAATGAACATTCAGATTGGTGGTCACACAACTGTCTACTGCCATTGCCGCTGTAGCTACCATGCCCATCGCCTGATCCATCAGGGACGTCAGCACTCCACCATGAATAATCCCCATGGAGTTGGTGTGATGTTCGCCCGCTGTCAGCGCGATCTGTACTTCTTCTCCGTCACCTTTAATAAACCGACAACCGAGAAAGCCCCAAAATCTTCCGTTTCCTTCTGCAACCATTTTGTCCAAAATACCCATATTGATTTCCCCTTTAGTGCACTTTAAGTATAAAGCCCATGATGTATGTTGTTGATGATTTTACCAGCATTGGTTCTTTTCGTAGTTGATCTAAAGTGCTTCGTTATTATATTAAGCCTGCTCTTACGGAACAGGTCTTATCCAGTGAAGTTGTCTTGATCAGGCCACCACACAAAATAACCCCACCACGTGGAGTCTGAGATGATCAAAAAAGGCGCGGACTGCGTCCGCACCCTTCCGTTCACTTACCCGCAGCTGGTCGGAGGTGAATCCGTACCTGCCTCCACGTTCACTTTCTCGGAGACGGTATCCCGAATTACAGAAATAACAAGCTGAAGCAAATAATTGATATCGCTTTGACTTTGCTGGAATTCCGTAACGAGTGGAATGCCGTCCAACTCTGCCTGCAGATCCTCAATTTCCTGTTCAATTTTGCTGACCATGTCTGCATTTTTGAAGCTTTCAAAAGCAACGATTTCCTTTTGTTTCTTCTTAATCGTTGCAATCAATTGTTGGATGCGCTCATGATCGCGAATTTTGGACTCAGCCTGTTGGAACTGTTTAACTTCCTCGCTCGTTCCAAGCATATCAGCCAATTCTTTGGCTTTTCCCATAATGTCGTCGCGTATAACCAGATCGCGCGTATCGTAGGTAGGCATTCCATAAGGGTTGTACTGCACTTCTTCCTGCGCCACTCGAAATCGCTCCATTCTATGAGATGATATAAGATGAAATACTCGATGTTGCACTAAGCTTAGTTAACTGCTTGATTGACCGCTGCGGTTACGGATCGTTCTTTCGATCGCTGTTGTCTCCAAATTTTTCTGATTGTAATAGTCTGTGGATAAAATTTGGAGACAAAGGCGAACGCTTCGCTTCTACAGAATCGGTTCCGTCACCTTCGCTACGCTGGGCCGTAACCCGCCAAGTGCAAAAAGACATTCATCTTATTAGGTTTGTGTATTACTGATTGGCGGCTACTGGCTCTGAGAGCAGGTTGCCCCGAATATAGAAAGTCATTGGATCGGTGATTTCTACATGTACAAAAGTACCGATCAATTCTTTAGGTCCTTCAAAGTGCACCAGCTTGTTGCTGCGTGTACGTCCTGCCAGAACATTGGAATTCCGTTTGCTCTCACCTTCGACCAGCACTTCAACAACCTTGCCGCGCTGCTTTTCATTGCTGCTATGGCTGTATGCGTTGATCGTCTCGTTCAAGCGTTTCAAACGTTCCTTCTTCACGTCCATCGGCACGTTATCCTCCATCACCGCAGCAGGTGTACCTTCACGCGGAGAGTAGATGAATGTGTAGGCAAAATCGTAGCCAACTTCCTTGACCAGTGACAGCGTATCTTCGAACTGCTCTTCCGTCTCCCCCGGGAAACCAACGATAATATCAGTGGTTAACACGACATCTGGAATTGCAGTTTTAATTTTGTCAGCAAGCTTCAGGTAGTGTTCCCGACTGTACTTGCGGCTCATACGTTTCAGCACTTCCGTGCTACCAGACTGCACAGGCAGATGGATATGTTCCACCAGGTTCCCGCCCTTCGCAAGCACCTCAATCAGATGATCATCGAAGTCACGTGGATGACTGGTTGTAAACCGAACCCGTGGAATATCGATTTTGCGGATATCATCCATCAGGTCACCGAAGCTATACTTCAGATCCGTGAAGTCTTTGCCATAAGCATTGACGTTCTGGCCGAGCAGCGTGATTTCCTTGAAGCCTTGTCTTGCCAGTTCACGAACTTCGGCAATAACATCTTCTGGACGTCGACTGCGCTCTTTCCCCCGTGTGAACGGGACGATGCAATATGTACAGAACTTGTCGCAACCATACATAATGTTCACCCAGCCGCGCATGCCCTCACGTTTTTTCGGTAGGTTCTCAATGATGTCGCCTTCCTTGGACCATACCTCAACAACCATTTCTTTACTGAACAGCGCTTCTTGAATCAGGTGTGGCAGCCGATGTACGTTGTGTGTACCAAAAATCATATCCACAAAACCATGCTTCTGCATGATCCGGTTCACGACGCCTTCTTCCTGCGACATACAGCCACACACACCCAGTAACAAACCTGGACGTTCGGTTTTCAGGGTTTTCAGATGGCCCAGCTCACCAAACACTTTATCTTCCGCATTTTCTCGAATCGCACATGTGTTTAACAGAATGATATCTGCCTCTTTGCGATCCTCGGTAGCCTGATAGCCCATCGATTCAAGCAATCCTTTGATGGTCTCCGAATCATGTTCGTTCATCTGGCATCCATACGTATATACGATATAGTGTTTGCCTTTCCCCACGTTTTTCAGTTCCTCGGGTACGGCTGTTTCGTAAAGCACCTGGACGTCTTCCTTGCCCCGTTGTTTCTCCTGACGATGATTAGGTTCGGATTTGATGTTAATCTCCCGGCCCCGGATTCTTATCTTTTTGCTGAATTCATCTTGCGAAATTACTTTGGCATCGGAGAAATCAAAATATTGGGAGTAATCCTTTTTTGAGTCTTTAGCCATTTCCTTCGGTCACTCCTTACAGCCTCTATTAATAAAAAATCGTTATTTCATCTTGTTTCACGTGATTTGCACGCTTTATACATCAAAAGAGCATTACAGCAAATTATAACATGAATTGGGCTGTAGTTCCACATCCAAAGCCGCTGCCCCTTCGCCTATCCCGAAATCTGCGCAGGTCTGCTAAACAGCCCGAAAATACACAAAAACCTGAGCTATCCCAGGTCGAATGTAGCGACGCGTGGATATACTCAGGTTTATACGTTCATTCAAACCGCCAAGATCACGGCTGAAGATTGTTCCATGTGATTAGTCGATGATTTCAGCAGTATCGCCGTTACGAGCGCCAGCTGCATTAGCTTCATCCGTATCAATATGCATGTCCAGTGCAAAGGAATCCGATACACGAGCCAGTACATTTTCCAGTACCAGACCACGATCTCCACCCAGACGAACTTTCAGCAATTGTTTGTCCTCAATGCCCCATTTAGCAGCATCAGAAGTATGGAAGTGGATATGACGAGCAGCAACGATAACACCTTTATCGATCGTAACTTCGCCAGCAGGTCCTTTAATCGTAATACCTGGAGTACCTTCGATGCTTCCGGATTCACGAACAGGTGCCTTAACACCAATAGCGAAAGAATCTGTCATCGAGATTTCCAGTTGTGTTTCCGGACGAACAGGTCCAAGGATACGCACTTTATCAAACTGTCCTTTCGAACCAATAACCGCTACTGTTTCGTTAGCAGCATATTGTCCTGGTTGGGACAGAGGTTTAAACTCAGTCAATTCGTAGCCTTTACCAAACAAAATTTCAACGTGCTCTTGAGATACATGAATGTGACGGGCAGATACGCCCACAGGTACAGTTTTGCTCATTGTGAATTTCACTCCTTGTTTATCTATGGCCTGTAGCCAGGCTCTTAACAATCCTATGGTATTATACCCCTTTTTGAAGTGAAATGAAAACGAACTGCTGAAAATTCATGAAATACACTTATTTTGCAATCATTAATCCCCTGCATTTGGTAAATCCATCTGAACATGGACGGATACTCCTTCCAGCTCGTTTTCTTCAGGGGACCAACGGTATCATGATTTACCATGTTCCACCTTCAAATTTTCCCTTGGCAAATTTTCTCCTAAATAACTCATCGCATTGCCCCACATCCAACCGTGAACGAGTGATTCGTCGTAGTGCTTGAGCAGCGTATCTATCAGCTTTGGATACTGCCCGGTATGTTCAAGGTCATGGATGTACGTAGCAATTCCGTCAAAATCAGACCCCATCATCAGATGATGCTCCCCTCCCAGAGAACATATCTGCTCAATATGAGGCAATAGATCTTCAATACATACTTCGCCTTCCTGCTTCACAAACCACGGTACAAACGTCAGCCCAATACGCCCTTCCCGGGCAATAATGGCCCGTATCTGATCATCCTTCAGATTACGCACATGCGGGCATATAGCATAACTGTTGGAATGCGAAGCGATAAAAGGACGTTCACTAAGGTCAGCAAGCTCCCAGAAGCCTTTCTCGGTCAGATGTGATACATCCAGCAGCATGCCGATTTGGTTACACAGTTGAACCAGCTCTCTGCCCTTCTCCGTAAGTCCCGCCCCACGTTTCTCCAGTACACCATCAGCTGCCCAATTGGCATAGTTCCAGGTAAGGCCAACGATCCGCACACCCATTTGATAACATAACTCCAGATAAAAGAGATTGCCCTCCAGTCCATCGACACCTTCAAGTGTAAGTAGTCCCCATGGTCTGTCCGTTTTCCCGATCTGCGTAAGCTGTTCTCGCCATAACAATGTATTTGTGCCTTCAGCTCGTTCTTTGGTTATCTCCACTCGCTTGCGGTAGGTGTCCAACTGGCCCATCACATGTTCAAACTTTCCTCTGCCAAGCACTTCGGGCAAATAGATTGCAAAGGCCTGTAAACCAATGTTACCTTCTCTCATACGTTCCAGATTCACATCCAGCTGTGAAGCATTTTCAAATGAATGGCTAGGGTTCATCAGCATTTTACTCAAAGCATCACAATGAAAATCGGCTACTCGGCAGTTGTGCATCACAATCTCTCCTTCTAAACGGTTATGTTATGGAATAAAACGCAAAAAAACCTGTCTACTTCGTAAACAGGTTCAATGCATAAACGCATGTATTATCTGGGCTCCACAATCAGCTTAATGGCCGTTCGGTCCTCGCCGTCGATCACAATGTCTGTAAAAGCTGGAATACAAATCAAGTCAACTCCGCTTGGTGCTACAAATCCCCGGGCTATCGCTACCGCTTTAATGGCTTGGTTCAGTGCTCCCGCTCCAATTGCCTGCAGTTCAGCATTTCCACGTTCACGAAGAACACCTGCAAGAGCGCCGGCTACGGAATTGGGATTGGACTTTGCTGAAACTTTTAATACTTCCATGGTAAGTACCTCCCTGGGAATGTTGAATGTTTGTTTCCACTTACTAGATGTTATTCGCGGGAGGCAAAAAAATTCCTTCTTTTTAGACGGGTTTCCCTGCAAATTGGGACAATACCCCTATTCCATGCGCCACTCGTCCTCCATCAGACGAATTTTCTCAATGCGTGTTGCAGCACCTGTGGCTTCATCGATCTCCACAAATACACCGTGGAAATGCCATTTGCCATCATCCACAACAAATCGTACCGGAAGCTGGGTGTAGAACTTGCGAAGCACCGCTTCACGCTCCATGCCCAATATGCCGTCACGCGGCCCTACCATACCCGCATCGGTTAAATAAGCTGTTCCTCCTGGCAAAATACGATCATCGTTGCTCTGCACATGTGTATGTGTACCTACGACCAGCGACGCACGTCCATCCAGATGCCAGCCCATAGCAATCTTCTCAGACGTTGCTTCAGCATGCATATCGACCAAAATGCATTTGTGGTCTTGACGCAGTTCATCCACAATCTCATCGGCAACGCGGAATGGACAATCCAGAGCAGGCAGGAACGTCCGGCCTTGCAGGTTGACAATCGCCAGCTCCTTGCCCTCTCCTTTGACTACGGTGTATCCTCTGCCTGGTGTTCCCGGCGGAAAGTTCGCAGGACGAATCATACGTGGCTCATCATCTATAAAATCAAATATGTCCTTATTGTCCCAGGTATGGTTACCAAGGGTGATGCCATGCACACCCCAGTTGAAAAACTCATTTGCAATTGCCCCGGTGATTCCCCGGCCTGCCGCTGCATTTTCCCCATTAACAATGACCACATGTGGCTTATACTTCGTTTTGAGGTAGGGAAGGTTTTCCTTCAATGCCTTACGCCCCACGTTCCCCACAATATCACCAATAAACAAAACTTTCATTTTACTGCCTCCTTAAACCCTACCAAGCGCAGCCTACTTCAAAGCATCCGAAACTTCGCAGGACCTCTATCTCTTGCTCACCATTTTTTTTATTAAATGCCTTTTAACAAGCTATCAAAAGGAAAAGTGGCCCACTACTGCGGCCACTTTTCCGTAATGCTCTATTTTGCGTATTCAACCGCACGGGTTTCCCGGATGACGGTGACTTTGATGTGACCCGGATAATCGAGTTCGTTCTCGATCATCTTCGTGATGTCACGCGCGAGGCGGAAGGCTTCAGCATCGTCGATTTTCTCAGGCTGTACCATAACGCGAACTTCGCGTCCGGCCTGGATGGCATACGATTTCTCGACACCTTCGAACGATTCCGAGATCTCTTCCAGCTTCTCCAGTCGTTTGATATACGTTTCCAGCGTTTCGCGGCGTGCGCCTGGTCTTGCTGCGGAGAGCGCATCTGCTGCGCCAACCAACATGGCAATAACCGAAGTCGCTTCGCAATCCCCGTGATGGGACGCGATACTGTTGATTACAACCGGATGTTCTTTGTATTTCTTCGCTAGTTCCACGCCGATTTCGACGTGTGATCCTTCCACTTCGTGATCCAGCGCTTTACCGATGTCATGCAATAGACCTGCACGTCTTGCTAAGGTTACGTCTTCTCCGAGTTCGCCGGCCATCAATCCAGCCAGATAAGCGACTTCCATCGAATGTTTCAAGACGTTTTGACCGTAGCTTGTACGGAACTTCAACCGGCCCAGAATTTTAATCAAGTCCGGATGCAGACCATGCACGCCCACTTCAAAGGTAGCTTGCTCACCGTATTCACGGATACGCTCATCCACTTCTTTGCGGGATTTCTCCACCATCTCTTCAATCCGTGCCGGGTGAATACGTCCATCAGCCACCAGTTTTTCGAGGGCAGTACGGGCGATTTCACGGCGAATCGGGTCAAAGCCCGACAGAATAACAGCTTCTGGCGTATCATCGATAATGAGGTCAATCCCTGTAAGGGTTTCAAGCGCACGGATGTTACGTCCTTCACGACCGATAATCCGGCCTTTCATTTCTTCATTTGGCAAAGTAACAACGGATACCGTTGTTTCCGCCACGTGGTCAGCCGCACAACGTTGGATAGCGAGTGTAATAATCTCGCGGGACTTTTTGTCCGCTTCTTCCTTCGCTTGCTGTTCAATGTCCTTGATCATTTGAGCCGTCTCATGACGAACTTCCTGTTCTACGTTGGACAGTATGATACTGCGTGCGTCTTCCATAGTGAGGTTGGATATGCGCTCCAGCTCCGTCACCTGGTTTTTGTAGATCATCTCGATCTGCTGCTGTGTCTCATCAATTCGTTTCTCTTTGTTAGCCACTTGCTCTTCTTTACGTTCGAGTGATTCCAATTTTTTATCCAGCGACTCTTCTTTTTGCAACAATCGTCTTTCTTGTCGTTGAATTTCGTTCCGACGTTCACGAGTGTCTTTTTCAGCTTCGGCGCGAATGCGATGGATTTCATCCTTCGCTTCCAGCACCGTTTCTTTCTTCAGTGCCTCTGCCTCTTTCTTCGCGTTCTCCACGATTTGTACGGCAGCTTCTTCCGCACTGGAGATCTTAGCTTCTGCAAGAGATTTGCGAATAAAATATCCTACTCCGAACCCAATGAATAGCGCGGCTGCAACGAGAGCGATCGTGATTGCAGGATTCATACTGTTCACCTCCTCGTTGGTTCCTCCAAGGCATTCCTTGGGTCAATTTGCAGTTTTCAAACCTTACATATTTTTGGGAATAACGAATACTCACGGCGATCCCCCGCCGATTTTCATTTCAAGTGTACATGTTGCCACGTACTATTCACCGTCTCTGGCGAACCCATAATCATGAATGGTATAAATCTTAAAAAACAGAAACCGCTTTTTTGGAAGGAAAAAGGGTTGTCCATTTCTTACAGACTCATGTCCATTTTAGTATTTGACGAAAGAAATTGTCAAGAGAATGCAGTATAGTGAGTCCAGTCTGCTAATCCCATAACAACGCTTCGTCTTCTTCGGGGTCTTTAACCTCGTCTTCTTCAATTAAACAATTCACGACCCGACGCACCATATCCATGGAAAAACCTCGTCGCATCAAGAAGGGAAGCGTTTTACGTTTCTTCTCCTGGATGTCTCCTTTGACCTGATTCCATTTTTTGCGTCCGGCGGTTAGAGCCGTCTCAAATTCCGCATCTGTACTTACACCTTCCAGCGCTTCAGCAATCAGATCATTGGCAATGCCCTTCTGACGCAGCTCTTGCCTTATCCACAGTTTTCCCTTCCGCTGGCCCTCCATACGCTGACGAGTCCATTCCTTCGCAAACAGTTCGTCATCGACCAAATTCTCACGCTCAAGCCGATCCAGGGCCTCTTCAATCAACGGTGCAGCAAACTCTTTCTGACGAAGCTTCTGACTTAATTCGTGGCGTGTCCGAGGTTTATGCTCCAGATATCGCAAAGACTGCACATACGTCCGCTGTCGCTCGTCAGCTACGATGATATCTTCCAAGTCTTTTTTCAGAAACGTATTTCCCCGGGTCATCCGATATTTAATCATTACATCTTCAAGCACCGTAATTGAATATAAACCAAAGGTAATTCGGTAACGAGCTTCCCTGCTCTTCGTTCGTTCAACTCGTGTAATGGTAAGTTCTTCGTTATCCGGGAATTGGGAGATTCCCTCCAGCTCGGCTTCTTCATATAAATCATCTTCATGTTGATCCATTTCGGTCTCCCCTTCCATGTCATTTTGTGTGTCAAACTGCACGGCCTAACTGACAAGTACATAGCAAAATAAAAGACTTCCTCGAATACATCTCCGACGGAGATAACACAGCTACACTGAATACGTTTAGCGTAACTTCACAGAGACATCAGACGCTAATACAAAAGGCCGGAAACAATATCCGGCCTCTCCCTAATAGTAAACGTGCCAACAGCCTCTGCCCATTCGGACAGAGGCTGTTGGACAGCGCGAGCGCACACACCATACCCCAAGCTAGATCGAGCAAGCTCAATCAGACAAGCTTTGGGAGTTCAGAGGGCAAGGCCCTCTAGGGCCCTTCCTACAAGGGAGGTTACTCGTTAATTTCAAATAGTTCTTGTTCTTCTGCTGCTTCTTTTTGTTGCTCTTCGCTAGTTGGCGCAGGAACTGCAGTAGTCAAGTTACTGGCTACACGAATTTTTTGTTCAATGATTTCAGCAATATCTTTATGCTCTTTCATGAACTGCTTCGCGTTCTCACGGCCTTGTCCTAAACGCTCGCCTTCGTATGAGTACCATGCACCACTTTTATTGACGATGTCCAGCTCAGTACCAATGTCAATGATACTGCCTTCTCTCGAAATACCCTCACCGTACATGATATCCACTTCCGCTTGTTTAAACGGAGGTGCTACTTTGTTTTTCACCACTTTAATACGTGTACGGTTACCAATCATGTCATTTCCTGATTTGATACTCTCAATACGGCGTACATCCAGACGTACCGTGGAATAAAATTTCAGGGCACGACCACCAGGTGTTGTTTCTGGGTTACCAAACATAACCCCGACTTTTTCACGAAGTTGGTTGATAAAGATCGCGATCGTTTTGGATTTACTGATTGCACCAGACAGTTTACGCAGTGCCTGAGACATCAGACGCGCTTGCAAACCGACATGGGAATCACCCATTTCGCCTTCGATTTCTGCTTTCGGTACCAATGCAGCCACAGAGTCAATAACGACAATGTCCACAGCACCACTACGTACAAGAGCTTCTGCAATTTCAAGCCCTTGCTCACCCGTATCTGGCTGAGACAGAAGCAATTCGTCAATGTTAACACCCAGTTTGCTGGCGTATTGTGGGTCAAGAGCATGCTCGGCATCGATAAATGCAGCTTGTCCACCCACTCTTTGTACTTCAGCGATAGCATGCAATGCTACGGTTGTTTTACCAGAAGATTCAGGTCCATATATTTCAACAATACGGCCTTTAGGCAAGCCGCCTGTTCCTAATGCAATATCCAAAGCCAAGGAACCGCTGGGTATAATTTCCACATTCATGTGAGTCGACTCACCCAGTTTCATGATGGATCCTTTACCAAATTGCTTCTCTATTTGACGGAGCGCCATATCAAGCGCGGCACGACGGTCTGACAATAAGCTCACACCCTTTACTGTTTATAAGATAATGATACCTTGTTTTAACACGTTTGCCAAGCTTTTTTTCGAACATACATTCGTTTTTTTTTGTAAAGGCCGAGGCGCCTCTTCCTCAAGGAAACTTTCCATTAAACAGAAAAAAGAACCGTAAACAAGG
This sequence comes from Paenibacillus sp. MDV22-iso6, assembly GCF_058408365.1. NCBI lineage: Bacteria > Bacillati > Bacillota > Bacilli > Caryophanales > Paenibacillaceae > Paenibacillus > Paenibacillus sp. MDV22-iso6. The sequence continues at coordinate 68,613 of NZ_JBZVDZ010000005.1, forward strand.
CTGTAAAGCCTGATTTTACGGTTCTTCCGTCTTCCTTTATTATACTTGCTTGCCTTGGCAAATGCAATCCGAGCTCTTAACTAGTCCATCTCCACAAGCTTGCGCCACAAACGGTAAAGAATCGCTTTCGCTGAACGAATCCGAACCGTCTCCCGATTGCCATTAATGCGCAGTTCATGAATTTCTGTCTCTTTACCACGCTCTGCCAGAGCGATGAAGACAAGACCTGGCGGTTTGCGTTCGGAATAACCAGGTCCCGCTACACCTGTCACTGACAGACCGAAGTCGGCATCCCCAATCATTCGAATCTGCTCTGCCAGCACTTTGGCCACTTCCGGACTCACTGCGCCCGGTGCATCTTCACCTTCCAGATAGGAATGCGGCACATGGAGCAGCTTCTCTTTAATTTCATTGGAGTAACATACAATTCCGCCCTTAAGCATCGACGCACTGCCAGGAACTGATGTCAGACTTTGCATGACGAGCCCTCCTGTGCAGCTCTCAGCCGCGCTAAGAGTCAGACCCATATCAGACATCATCGTTACAATTGTGTACTCTATAGGCACATCCTCGTTCGCGTAGAGATGCTCTGGCAATCGTTCCCGAATCTGAACTTCCATTGCATCCAGCTTCAGCTTTGCCTCATTCTCACTTGGAGCCTTTGTAGATACACGTACCGTAACTTCTCCCTCACTTGCATAAGGAGCAATGGTAGGATCTGTCTGTGTATCAATCAGATCAAGGAGTCGGTCTTCCAATGCCGATTCGCCAATTCCTGCAAACTTCAGCATTTTCGAGTAGATCGGCATTTCTTCTGTCAGTACATGCTGGAACAACCAAGGCTTAACTTCCTGTTCAAACATAGGAATTAGCTCTTTCGGTGGTCCAGGCATCACTACATAATGCTTGCCATTGTCAGAAATCGCATTTCCTGCGGCAAGGCCTGTTTCGTTCGCCAGCGGTGTCCCGCCTTCTATAACGATTGCCTGACGACGATTGTTTTCGGTCATGTCTACATTACGATCTCGGAAGAAGCTCTCGATTTTGTCCATGGCCATTCGATCTATATGCAGCTTGCGGTTCAAGACCGCCGCGATCGCATCCTTGGTCAGGTCATCCTGTGTAGGACCGATGCCCCCAGAAAATAAAATGACGTCTGCACGACCCTGAGCGATGCGAATAGCGTCACTAAGTCGATTTAGATTATCACCAACCACCGTTTGGAAATATACATCAATCCCGATTGCAGCCAATTCACGGGATAGATATCGAGCATTGGTATTCACAATTTGTCCAAGCAACAATTCTGTGCCAACTGCAATGATTTCTGCCTTCATTCAGCATCCTCCTGTACACGTGGTGAGTGATCAAAGGGCAATAGGATAATTTCCTATTGCCCTTCGTACAAATGATTTCTTCATACTTACCCATTTAACCTCAAACGTTACGCTTTCGATAAATGAAGCAAATTTTTGTTTTTGATAAAGTAATCAATACCTGACCAAATCGTAATAATCGCTGCAGCCCAAACGGCAATAACGTCCATGTGAATACCCGTGAATGAGAACGGGAAATTATTCAACAACAGCAGTACAATCGCCACAATTTGCACGACGGTTTTCAGTTTGCCCCAGGCACTTGCCGCAACAACCGAACCATCCAATAACGCAATCTGACGCAAGCCGGTAACCGCAAACTCACGACTAATAATGACCACAGCAATCCAGGAATCCAACTTGCCCATTTCCACAAGAGAAATTAGCACCGCAGTAACCAACAACTTGTCAGCCAGCGGATCAAGCAATTTCCCCAGGTTGGTGACCATATTATTTTTCCGCGCCAGATAGCCGTCAATTCCATCCGTGCTTGCTGCAATGATAAAAATGACAGCAGCAATCAACTGATTATACGGGAGCGATAAGCTTCCCAATTGCAACGGCTCTGGATAGAACGGAAAATCTACGAGCAGGAACACCATCAAAAAAGGGATTAAGCAAATTCGTGCAAGCGTAATCCGGTTGGGTAAATTCACAAGACGCCCTCCCTCTTATCCTCCATTACTCCAAACATTCATCTTAATCCCGTATTCATCATCCGGAACATGAAATTTACAGTTTCACTGTCAATCAGCACTAAAGTGCTCTCACTATGTAAAAACGCAAAAAATAAAGTCAACCGTTCAAACGCAAAACCGTTTTAAACGTTCCGGTGACTTTCAGAAGATGTACTGCTTTTCACAAAGTCAGCAAACGATGATGACTGGGCTTTGATGCTTATCTGCCAGCAATGCACACTTAGTATAATATACGCCAATTGCAGTGTCAAAAAACATACCTAGCTACAATGAGGAGATCTTACTTAAAGTTTGTATATTGCAGATCTAGAGGTAGATTGGCACCGTTCAACAACTGCATAACTGCTTGCAAATCATTCTTACTTTTACCTGTTACCCGGAGCTGATCTCCCTGAATCTGACTCTTCACTTTCATCTTGGAGTCACGAATCAGAATATTAATTTTTTTAGCGATATCCTGATCAATCCCCTGCTTGAAATTCAAACGCTGGCGGACTGTACCTGAAGAAGCTGGTTCTACTTTTGCATAATCAATGTTTTTTAAAGGTAAACCCCGCTTAGCCATCTTGGATTGCAGTACATCGATAACAGCCTTGAGTTTGGTCTCATCATCAGATACGATCGTTAACGCATCCTTATCAAGTTTCAGACTGCTCTTGCTGCCCTTGAAGTCATAACGCGTGCCAATTTCTTTTTCCGTTTGTGTAACAGCATTTGTCAATTCCTGCAAGTCCATTTTGGACACGATATCAAATGAATTTTCTGAACTCAAACCAGTCACCCTTTCAGTTAATCATATGTTCTGTAACATTATAGAGGATACGCCAAGCAAAAGTCTAATTTTATGAGGTTTTTCAAAATAAAAAAGCATTTTTGGCTGCCACTTGAGGTGGTTGCCAAAAATGCTTACCGTGCGGCTGCCATTCTAATAACGACTGCGATTAGGCTGTCTGAACATGTCAAGCACACCCAGAAGTACATGTGCAAGTCCAAAACCCAAAATACCGTAACCCCAAGCAGTTGGGGTCAAGTAATAACCCAGGAGGCTGACAATGATCCCCAAACCTGTTACGATCCAGCTGACTGTCACAGCCATCCACCTCACTTCACCAAAAGTTGACTGCAAGTTAAGACAAGGTTAGTGTCTCCCGCAGAAACTTTGGTTATTCGCCGTTAGTGCCGGTGCTTCCTTCGGTAGTGCTTCCTGTTTCATTCGTCGTAGTGCCTTCAGTACCTGCGGAGGACGTATCCTCACCAAGTCTTAACCGAATGCGGTTTGTCGCTTTCCCGTCTGTCACAACCTGCCCTGCAACCTCAATTGTGGTCGCTGCAGCGTAACCGGACTTAATGTACATTCCTGCACTGTCCAATTCAAAAGTATAACTGTCTCCTTCAGCGGTGTTGCCGTACTCTAACTTTTCTCCACTAGAGTTCTCGCCCTTGTATACTTCGAGCCAACTATGCCCCGTTGCTTTAATTGTAACGGTCACAGGCTGCCCTGCACTGCCGTTTACTTTGAAGTTCGTAATATTGCCTGATTTTCCGTCTTCAGCAACAGTTACAGAAGCTGGCGTATTATCCGTTGGGTTCTCTTCATTTTCACCCGTCGTTTGCCCATCCGTCTGTCCGTCAGTTTGTCCGTCAGGCTGCCCCTCTGCTGTTCCGCCACCGTTACCGCCTGCTTCGCCTTCATTCGTTTCTCCGCTACCTGATTCATTCGCTGGAGGATTGGAAGCTTGACCATTATCTGTAGGCTCATCCGGTTTATCTTGAGGTTGCTGCTGGCTGTCTGTGATCTTCGTCTGATCCAGCCCTTGTGTATCCGAATCATCCCTGTTCATCACTACATACACGTACAACAGCACAAGAATTAATACCGGAAAAGTCCACATCAGCGCAACAGACATCCAGCGGTTACTGCGCTCTACCGGGCGGCTTGAACGCTTTTGAATAACCGGCTCCATGGTGGCTTCCGTTTCTTCTGCAGGTACATCTTTCTTATGTCCCTCCAGCAGCTCATCAGGATTTAGTCCCACCGTTTCCGCATAGGTTTTGATAAATGCACGCACATAGAAGCTACCAGGCAGCACTTTGTAGTCTCCTGCCTCTATTGCCTCCAAATACCTCTTGCGAATTTTAGTCATTTCCTGTACATCGTCAAGACTCATCCCTTTTTGCAGCCGGGCCTCTCTTAACTGCTGACCCAGTTCAGACATGCCATCTCCTCCTTATGTTTATCTCTATGGTTGTTGCTTATCTATTTCATGATCCCGTACGGAGCGTTACAGTTCGTCGGTGTAGCTGGCCGTAAACGTATCATAAATAATTTCTTCATTCGGATTGTTGCGCAGTTCAATAATAATGTCAAAATCATTAAAATCATATTCAGACTCCTGCACAAAAATATCCGGATGTTCAATAACCTTGGTGCTTGGCATCGTCATGATGTCCTGTAACAGATTATAATGCCGTTCGCTTGAACGAATCGTACTGACAATTCCGTCAATGATAAACACATTGTTTGGATTCAATTCGTCCTCGGACATCTGGCTTCTTATGGTCTGACGAAGAAGTGTGGAGGAAACAAACGTCCAGCGCTTCATCGCACATACGCTGCCTGCAATAATGGATTCTGTTTTACCTACACGCGGCATTCCACGCAAACCAATGACTTGATTGCCTTCCCTCTTAAATACTTCACCCAAAAAGTCCACAAGTAACCCAAGTTCGTCCCGCGTAAAACGAAATGTTTTGCGATCATCCGAATCACGATCAATATAACGACCATGACGCACAGCCAGAATATCAACCAGTTTCGGTTGACGCAAAGCAGACACAGTTATGCTGTTCACTTTGCCAAGCATTTCACCCAGCAGACGGATCTTCTCGTCATCGTCCGATTCCAGCAGCATCCCCCGGGTTTTGCCTTCTACACCGTTGATGGTCAATATATTTACTTCAAGCATCCCCAGCATAGAGGCAATATCCCCTAAAAGGCCAGGTCTGTTCTTATGTATTTTATACTCCATATACCATTGTTTAGATTCCATTTAAACACCCCGTAAAGCATTATTCCACATTATTCGACAGTAACAGAACGCGTCCATTGGACGACAATCTGAGATATCTTCTAAAAATGGGTCACGTTAATGATATATAAAAAGAAAATGAATTACAAGAACAGGTCTGTAATCAATGTGTAATCATTAGAGAAAAGCCCCCTTGCGGGAGCTCTCCATCTGTAATCTTATGCGTTTTGTTTGGCCAATTTGACCATCAGGCACGCAATCGTACGACGTTCATCCTCGTCGCCGACTTCCCATAGTTCTTTCAATGCCCGGTTGGAAGGGTTCGCCGGATCTACTTTCTCATCCAGGAAGTCACCGATTTCATACGCAAGTTTGTTGATGGTTTCTTCATTCATTCCCATCTTCTCTGCTTGCTGTACGCGGTCACCCAAAAACTTCTTCCAAGTGTCAAAACTCGTGAGCACCGTTTTTTCTGTTGACATGATAAATCCTCCTTTGCTTGACGCATGAGATTTAAAATCAACAGTTGTAATATGTGCTTCCCGGACATTTTATATACGAGCATTTTTGAATTAATTGAAGATTATCTACAAATCATTAATTTCCATCAAGGCAATACCACGAAGTTAAAACAAAATTGAATTCGCGCACCCATATATTACGTGAGCCAGCCACCATTTGGACTTATAATCTGCCCATTAATATATCCGGACTCGGGAAGTGCAAGGAAGTAGACCAGTGAGGAGATTTCATCTGGCTGGGCGAGTCTTCCTGCCGGAATTTCCTCTTCCAGCATTTTTAGTTCATCCTGATCCAGATGGTTCAACATGGATGTTTGAACCGCGCCTGGAGCTACAGCATTCACCGTTACGCCAGATGGAGCCAACTCTTTGGCGAGAGCTTTGGTGAATGCATTTACACCACCTTTGGTTGTAGAATACAACACCTCACAAGAGGCACCCGACAGTCCCCAGATAGACGAAACGTTAATGATTCGACCGTATCTTTGGGAGATCATGTGAGGCATCATTTCCTGTGTACACAAGAACGTGCCTTTCAGGTTGATCGCCATCACTTCATCCCAGATTTCTTCCGTAACATCGGCCAGCATTCCATAATGAGATATCCCTGCATTGTTCACCAGAATATCCGGCATCAGCCCATGTGATTCCAGCTTCTCACGCATACGTTCAATTTGCTCCCGACTGCGAAGATCAGCAGACACCGTCATGACTTTACCACTGCCTTGTTCCATGCACCTTCTCGCAGCTTCATTAGCTGCTTCATGCGATTTCATATAGTGAATCACTACATTCATGCCCACCTTGGCAAAACGCTCTGCGATGGCCGCTCCAATGCCTCCGCTCGCGCCCGTTACAAGTACCGTCATTTCTCCAATTGGCTTCAATTGTCCTGTTCCCCTCTCCATATTAAGGACTCACGACAAGCGATATCGCCAGTTGATCCCAACGAATATGCTCTTTCAATCTGCGGTTTACCTCTTCCAGTGTAAGCGATTCATACAACGGGAGCATGTTGAAAAAATCACCACCACGGAATTGCTGCCGCGTGAATTCATTTGCAATGTTTTCTGGTGAATTGAGCATACGCAAATATCCACCTATTTTCTTTTTGCGTGCGCGCTCAAAATCGGTTGCATCAAAGCCTTTTTCCACAATAGCATCGACTTCTTCACGGATACGCGCAAGCAGTTGATCAGGGTCTTTGGTGTCCCCGCCAATAGCAGAAAAAGCGTATTGCGGCGAACTGTTATATTCATGTCCAAAGCTGTCCGAAATCAGGTCTTCATCATACAATTTTTGAAATAGCGAGGTACTGGAACCTAATAACAGATCCATCATTAGTTTGGTTGTCATATCCCGGCGCAGCAGGTCTTCTCCAGTTAGTCCCACATCGGTTTCCTTAAAGCCAAACAAACATTTGGGCAGAGAAACGGCCAACTTGGATTCACGTCTGGCTTCCCCCACTTTCTCAGGTTCCGGTTCAAATATCCGCTCGATTTTTCCTTGAGGTTTATAATTTTTCTTTGCCTGGTTCGAACGAACCATATCAATCACTTCCTGCGGGTCTACTCCACCCACGACAAACAGAAGCATGTTGCTTGGATGATAAAAAGAGTTGTAACACGTGTACAACGTTTCTTTGGTTATGGTGCCAATGGATTCAACGGTTCCGGCGATATCAATATGCACGGGATGTTTCTGATACATCGCCTCGATCAGGCCAAAATAAACGCGCCAATCTGGATTATCCGCATACATATTAATTTCCTGTGCGATGATCCCTTTTTCCTTTTCTACATTCTGATCGGTGAAGTAAGGATTTTGCACAAAATCAACTAATGTTTGTATATTTTCATTGACATATTCCGTCGCCGAAAACAAATAAACAGTCTGATCGAAACTGGTAAAAGCATTGGCAGAAGCTCCATGAGAAGCAAATGTGGCAAAAATATCACCTGTCGGTTCTTCAAACATTTTGTGTTCCAGAAAATGAGCAATTCCGTCCGGAACCTTTACTTCTTCCTGTCCTTCAACTTTAAAATGATTGTCGACCGAACCGTATTTGGTTGCAAACGTGGCATAAGTTTTTTGGAAACCCGGTTTAGGCAAAATATAAACATGCAGCCCGTTATCCATCACTTCGTAATACAGCGTTTCCTGCAAACGATCGTATGTTATGCTCTCCACCGACTATTCCCCCTTCTCATCACGCAAGAAATAAATCGTATCCAGACGGAATTTCTCTGCCGCCTCACGAACATTTTCTTTGCTGATCTGTTCTACCTGGGCCAGCAGTTCCTCGGCGGTCCGCTCTTTGCCGGATAACTGTCGATTGAAATCATAAGCAATTAGCTCAAACGCAGAATCCTGCATTTCCTTGAGCAGATTACGGATCATCGCTTTGGTCTGAGACATTTCCAGGTCAGTGATATTCCCGTTCTTCATTTCATCCAGCTGCTGCTTGATAATCATAACGGCTTTTTCGTAATTGGGGATTTCGATCCCCGATTGGATCGTTGCAATACCCTTATGTCCGTCATAACGCGATGAGGCATAGTACGCCAGACTTTCTTTTTCACGAACATTAACAAACAGCTTGGAATGAGGATATCCTCCGAGAATGCCGTTATACATCAATGCTGCCGCATACTGAGGGTCACCATATGTGATAGACGTGCGAAGCCCCATATTGAGCTTACCCTGATTAACATTAAGCCGTTCTACAACGGTTTCCACTTCTTTATCTCCACGAATAGCTTCCTGTGTATGATAGTCGGAAGAGGTGGCACGTTCTACATTGAAATAACGCTGTACCAGATTCTCTACCTCTTCCAGTGTGGTGTCGCCCACCACATACAAGTCCATACTTGCCTGCTGTAACCATTCCTGATACGAAGCTGTCAATGTATCTGGATCAATGCCCGGCAAATCCTTTCGCTCACCAAGCGGGTGCAAGCGGTAAGGTTCGTTTTTACACATCTCCTCAATACTACGTTCCGCAGCATATCGCATTTTGTCATTGACGATGGACTCCAGCATTTTGCGAACAGTCTCCCGCTCAGCTTGAACATAAGAGGTTCGGAAATGTCCATCCTCCTGTGCAGGGCGTGTAAGCACCTCTCCCAAAAAAGCAAAAGAACGATCCAACAGCTGCTCGTCCCCACCAACAAAGGAATCATTGATGGTGTCCATACGGAACTGTACGATCTGGTAATCGCCACGTTTATAGACATCAAAACCAAAACCCGCTCCATACAAATGTTCCAATTGTTCACGAAATTGCGTTGTTTCCGGATAGGATTCGGTCCCACGCCGAAGTACGAAAGGTGTTAAGGCTACTTTGGTAACCGTATCTTCCTGCAGGGGAACCCCTGCGTAAAGTGAGATCGCAAATGTCTTAAAACGTTTCGTAGGAAGAACATGTATGCGGAATTCTTTCCGGTTTCCTCGTTCAAATCCTGATGTATTCAAATGTCAAAACCCCTTTACGGCGTCATTTATCGTGCAAGAAGTGAAGCTTAAACGTAACAACCATTTTAACCCATTCAAAAGGCAAGAAGCAACCGAAGTCACGCCTTCTGGTTGCTTCCAAGATCATCACATACAGAATATATGCTGCCCGATTGTTTTTACCTGAGGACGTGTCCAGATCCATTTGGAAGTAGCTGTCTTCGGATTAAAATAATAGAGGCATCCACCGGATGGATCCCAACCATTCATCGCCTGTTCAACTGCTTTTTTAGCTTGTGCATTCGGTTCAAGATAAATCTGTCCGTCTGCAACGGCAGTAAACGCACCCGGCTGGAAAATTACTCCTGACGGTGTGTTCGGGAAACTCGGTGATTTCACGCGATTCAGGATAACTGCCGCTACTGCAACTTGACCTTCAAATGGCTCTCCGCGAGATTCACCATATACGGCGTTAGCCATAATTTTGATTTCGTTCTCCGACAACCCCATGGAATTGGCTGAGCCCATATTGTCCTGCTCTTTATCCGCAGTATTGTTATTTTTCCCACTATCTCCTGAAGTTTGATCCTTGTGCAACGGTGTTTCTGTTGGCGACCATTGTTTTGAAGCATTGTAAAGTTTCAGCTTGGTTTTGGCTCCAACGACACCATCTGCCTTCATGCCGAATTCCGATTGAAACCATTTTACCGATTTCAATGTAGTGCTGCCAAAATTACTGTCAATTTTACCATTGTAAAATCCCAAATATTTTAGCCGGCCTTGAAGCTCGTATACATCCTGACCGTAACTTCCATATTTCACAGCATTGGTGCTAAAGGTGGGTATCGACTTCTCTTCGACTTGCGGGGTACTTGGGTTTGGACTTTCGGTTGCTGTATTCCCTGGAAGCAAATAACGAATTCCCAATGCGGACATCAGCAAAATAGCAGTGAAAAGCCATATGTTCATTTTTCGCATCGACTGTGCTCTACCTTTCTCTTGTGGGATTAACAGAATCGCTAAGGTTATTATGACAAGCATACTTCGTTCCTATGCACCAAATCCTCCGATCATTGGACATCATGGCAAATCTTCAGTCAAGTGGCATGCAAAAAGCCCTCAACCAATAAGGTTAAGGGCTTGGATTGTTTACACATGCTGTGTATTACGAGCTTATTTTATTCTGTTGATACTGTTCCAGTGAGATCAATACTTCCCTTGGTTTACTGCCCTCGTAAGGACCAATTACACCTCGGGCCTCCATGGAGTCAATCAAACGTGCTGCGCGCGTGTAACCCACTCGCATTCGGCGCTGCAGTAGAGAAACGGAAGCTTGCTTAGCCTCCAAAATAATCTGCACTGCTTGTTCATATAACTCATCCTGCACTTCATCTGCTGCCTGAACGGAATCGTCCACCTCTGGCACAATGGATTCGTCATACTGCGCTTCACCTTGACCACGCACGTAATTCACGATATTTTCAACTTCCTCATCACTCATGAAAGCACCTTGTACACGAACCGGCTTCGAAGCTCCCATTGGCATGAACAGCATATCTCCCCGACCTAACAACTTCTCGGCCCCACCCATATCCAGAATGGTTCGAGAATCCACTTGAGAGGATACACCAAAGGCAATCCGGGACGGAATGTTGGCTTTGATTACACCAGTGATAACATCCACAGAAGGGCGCTGTGTGGCAATGATCAGATGGATACCGGCGGCACGCGCCATCTGAGCCAATCGGGCAATCGCATCTTCCACGTCACCCGCGGCAACCATCATGAGGTCAGCCAGCTCGTCCACGATAACAACGATGTAAGGCAAAACCGCCGCTGGGTTGTCTTTCATCAGATTGTTATAACCTTCAACGTTACGTGTACCGGATTTGGAGAACAACTCATATCTTTTCTCCATCTCAACAACGATCTTTTTGAGAGCAAGTGAAGCCCTTTTAGGATCCGTTACGACTGGCGCCATCAGATGCGGAATTCCGTTATATACGTTTAGCTCGACCATTTTGGGATCGACCATCAAAAATTTCACTTCATCCGGCTTCGCTTTGTACAGGATGCTCGTAATAATACCATTGATACATACGGATTTACCTGAACCCGTCGCACCAGCCACCAGCAAATGGGGCATACGAGCCAGATTACCGATGATCGTCTGTCCTGAGATATCTCGTCCAAATGCAATGGTCACTTTGGATTCAGCTTCCTGGAATGTAGCTGTTTCCATAACCTCCCGCATTGTTACTACGGATACCTCTCCATTAGGTACTTCAATACCGATAGCGGATTTACCAGGAATGGGTGCTTCCATTCGGATATCTTTTGCCGCCAGGGCTAAAGCAATATCGTCTGTCAGACTTACAATTCTGCTAACCTTCACACCAATATCCGGTTGGATCTCATACCGTGTAACAGCAGGTCCTCTGACTACTTCAAGTACTTTGGCACGAACACCGAAGCTTTCCAGCGTTGCTTCCAGCTTGCGTGCAGTCTGCATATAATCCTTTTGGTCGCCACCCTTACCTCCATTGTTCGGCTTGGAAAGAAGCCTGAATGACGGAAGTTTATAAGGTTTCGGAGGTGGTGGTGGAGGCTTAACTGGCTGCACTTCCTGCCCCTCCGTATCTGAAACAACCGAACCTTGAGCCCCATTGCTCAACGTAGACCCAACGTCTGAACTACCCTCAACAGCATCCGTCGCTCCAGGCCACTCATTGTTATCCACAAGTTCATCTGAGATCTTGATTGGGATCCCTTCTCCCTGCATGTTAGCCGTTAGATCATCTGGGAAAGGATACGCATCATCCAGATCATCATCTTTACCCGCATCCTCGGATCTAACATGCTCAAAGAAGTCACGGATGATTGGAGCCGAATTAGGTCTTGATTGCACAGGAACTGCTGCGGGAGCCATAACATCGGATGCGATGATTGGCTCGTCATGCCATGAATCTGCAGGCGTTTCCTGCTCGGCTCGGTAGACGATATGTTCCGTATCTAAAGAATCATCCTCGCCCACTCCACGCTCAGCCTTCGTCCGTTCCCGATCAGAACCCCATTTTCCAAAGAGTTGGAAAAATATTGGTGCTTTTCGTTTCGGTAGTTGCTGATCCTGCATATCATCGTCATCATCTTCCTCGTCGTCCACTGGAACAGGCACCACTTTGCGAACATTCCCGCTTTTCTTGCCCGCAGAGCTTGAAGTGGCACGTGCTGCTGGTCTAGCTTCCAGCTTTTTGTACATCGCACTTCCTGCATCCCATATCTTGGTTCTGAAAATGCGAATCAGATCGACATAAGAAAGATTGGTAATTAGCATGAAACTGATAACGAACATCACGATCATAATCAATCGTGCTCCCAAGCTGCCAAACAACCACAAGAACAAGGCAAACTGCGCCGCTCCTATATAACCGCCGCTAATGTCCTTATTGAGCATCGAATCCCGTTCGCCTGGCGCAGCAGGCGTGAGTAACTCGGTTTGCATATCATTATGTATCTGTGTAAGTACAGCACCAGGCTCAAGGGCTCCAACCGGTATAAGCTTCTGGTGCATAGCAGAGACGGTACTCATCAGGGTTAAAGCAAACACCAGCAATACGAGCCCTGTCTTGCGCGTTGTCCAGCCGCTTGGCCATTTTCGATGAATCATCACCATTAAGCCATAATAAATCCCTATAAGCGGAATCGCAAAATAGAACTTGCCAAGCATCAATCCAAACATCTTGGAAAGCGAGCGCCCTACGGTTGCTTCACCCGACAAGGCAATGACAGCAAGGGTAATAAGCACAATGCCGTAAATTTCATATTTTAAAACGCCGCTAAATGCTGCGGCCTTTTTTTTCCTCTTTTTTCTTCTGGCCAAAATCAGGTCACCCCCAGAAGAATATTATACCATACAAATATAATCCGTACATATGTTCTTTTTCTGCTCAATTTGTCTTATTTGGTCACGTTATGTTGGTCCCGGGTTACCCGAAAGTGGAACGATCGATCCGGGCATATTGGCGGGATTCAGATAAGCTTCCAAGGGGCATTCAAGTAAACGTACAATGACAGCTTCATTTTCATTAACAGGTCTGACCTGCATCAATAATCCGTTCATCTTGATCTCCCGGGTGTCTTCTCCCTCATTCCACATCCCTGACCACAACAGTTCAGGTGGCATCACTGTGTAGAGCGTCATTGGGTATAACCCCCTGCCTGCAGCGTCTGTCTTTTGTCTCCTATGAGCTGATTTAATTGAGCGATGGCCTGGCCGATCCCGCCTACGGCATCCATCAATCCATATTTAACCGCATCTGCGCTACCCACAGCTGTTCCGATATCGCGGTTGAGTTCACCTGTCTTAAACATCAGTTCCTTAAACATTTCTTCAGAGATATTGGAGTGCGACGTAACAAATCTTACGACACGTTCCTGCATCTTCTCCATGTACTCAAACGTCTGAGGCACGCCTATCACGAGTCCGTTCATGCGGATCGGATGAATGGTCATTGTTGCACTACCCGCGATCAGGGAATAGGTTGAAGCAACCGCAATTGGAACCCCGATGCTGTGCCCTCCTCCAATGACGACAGTAACCGTAGGTTTGCTGAGTGAAGCAATCATTTCAGCAATAGCCAAGCCCGCCTCCACATCTCCTCCTACCGTGTTTAAAATGATCAGAATTCCTTCGATTCGCTGATTCTGCTCTGCTGCAACCAGCTGAGGAATGAGGTGTTCATACTTTGTTGTTTTGTTTTGCGGAGGTAAAATTAAATGCCCTTCCACCTGACCGATAATGGTCATACAGAAAATGTTCGATTCAGCTGCAGGTGACTGCGTCTGTCCAAATTGCTGAATAGCCTCCGTTACAGGTGACATCGCCTTTTCCTCTTGTGCAGGCACTTCCGGTGTCTCGGTGCCCGGTTGTTCCGATTTGGGTGTTTGCTTGTTTTTCATATATTCGCTCATTCGATTACTCCCCTTCTCCAGAAACATGTAATGTATTTCCTTAGTATGGGGAATGTTCCAGCTGACTTATACCCGATTACTCATCAATTTCTCCATAATCTGGTGTAAGGCCAGAAAAAAACAAAAAAAGCCCCTTCTCTACGAGGAACCGTCCAATATTACTCGTAGAGAAGGGGCGACTGTGTGCCTGAATTTATGTTTTTGTTTGATTTATTTTAAACTTCCATAATGATTGGCAAAATCATCGGTCTACGACGAGTTTGCTCATACAAGAAGCGTCCGAGTGCATCTTTAACATTCGTTTTGAGTGAAGCCCATTCGTTAACGTTCTCACTCATCAACTTCTGCAATGTGCTGCTGACAATGCGATTCGCTTCATCAAGCAGTCCTTCCGATTCGCGTACATAGACAAATCCACGGGAGATGATGTCCGGACCGGAAACAATTTTGCCATCCTGTTTGCTCAGTGTTACCACGACAACCAGAATGCCATCCTGTGACAGCAATTTACGGTCACGCAATACGATGTTACCTACATCGCCTACACCCAAGCCATCGATCAACACGTTACCTGCAGTAACTTTACCTGCCTTGCGTGCTGCTCCACCTTGAATTTCAACAACTTCACCAATATCCGTAATGAAAATGTTGTCTGGTTCAATACCTACAGATTCAGCCAGTACCGCGTGGCGGCGCTGCATACGGAATTCACCGTGAATCGGCAGGAAATATTTTGGTTTCATCAGGTTAAGCATCAGCTTGAGCTCTTCCTGGCTACCGTGACCGGATACGTGAACGCCACTGTTTGCACCGCTGTAATGCACGTTGGCACCCAGACGGAACAGTTCATCAATCGTACGGCCTACATATTTCTCATTACCTGGAACTGGAGTTGCAGCAATAATTACTGTATCACCAGGCAAAATATCTACTTTACGATGAGTGGAACGAGCCATCCGTGTCAATGCTGACATCGGCTCGCCTTGGCTACCTGTGCAGAGAATTACTACACGGTCTGCAGCCATTTTGCCTACTTCTTCCGGCTCAATAATCATGCCGTCTGGAATCTCAAGATAACCCAGTTCAGAAGCAATACCCACCACATTTACCATACTGCGTCCAATAACTGCGACTTTACGTCCAGTTACTTCAGCTGCATTGATAACCTGTTGAATCCGGTGTACGTTGGAAGCAAATGTTGCTACAACGACACGTTGGCTTGCTTTGCGGAAGATATCTTCCAGAACGATACCCACATTTTTCTCCGAAGGTGTAAATCCAGGTTTCTCTGCGTTGGTACTATCGGACAAGAGGGCAAGTACGCCATTGGTTCCGATCTGTGCCATACGCTGGAGATCTGCATATTGACCATTGACTGGAGTGTGGTCAAATTTGAAGTCACCTGTATGAACAACAGCGCCTTCCGGTGTTTCGACACATACGCCGACGGAATCCGGAATACTATGGTTAGTAGCAAAGAACGTTGCTTTCAATACAGAGCCGAGTTGAATCTCGGAATCCGCATCAATCAGGATGCGTTTTGTTTCACCCAGCAAATTGGCTTCTTTCAGCTTGTTCTCCACAAGTCCGAGAGTAAGCTTTGTTCCGTATACAGGAACATTCAAATGTTTCAGAACATATGGCAGACCACCGATATGATCCTCATGTCCGTGAGTCAAAATAATACCTCTTACTTTGTCACGGTTTTCAGTTAGATAAGAGATGTCAGGAATGACAATGTCGATTCCAAGCATATCTTCTTCCGGGAATTTAAGACCAGCATCTACGACTACAATGTCGTTCGCGTATTGGATGACGTACATATTTTTACCAATCTCGCCTACGCCGCCCAAAGCAAAAATCATCAGTTTATCGTTGTTATTTTTCTTAGACAAATGAATCTAAACCTCCTATGGTAGTTGGACGTCGTACCTTATTATTTTATTGTAAGTTAAGAAAAGCAGTCCATCACACCCATGCCCGTAAATAGGGATGAATGCAAAAGAGCACCTTTATTCACGATATTTGGAAGAAGTTCTTCGAAGTTATTCCCCTTCACCAACAAGATGGATTTTGAAATGATCCTTCTTAGCCGTTCCTTCCTTTTTCACCACAAAGCTACACCAAGAAACGATGTCGCTTTCAATTTCAAAAAAATACCGCACCCAGTCACTTGACATCATTATACATGATTAAAAACAAAAAAAACAAGTCACTCTCTCGTTAACCTCTACGTTTGCCTCCAGTTGTGAAAAGAAACCTAACAATCATCGTCAAAAAAAAGAACCGCCTCCTCTTAAATGAGGAACGGTTCTTCTGCAATTTCTATGGGTTTATAAAAGTTAACAAATCAGTTCAATATCGTATTATTGCTAGTTGAACAAGGCACGAATAAAACCTTGCTCATCCTCTGTTGCGGCTATAAGCGGAAGGCGAACAGATCCGACGTTCAGACCGCGCAATGTCAAAGCGTATTTCACCGCTACAGGGTTCGGTAAAGGCTGCGGGCACTCGAATAGACCTTTGAACACCGGAAACAGCTTCTGATGTATCTGAGCCGCCTGTACAGGTGCACCACCGAAGTATGAATCAATCATTTGTTTCATCTCAGCGCCTACCACATGGCTAGCAACACTAACGATCCCGTAAGCACCTACAGCAATGGCTGGCAAGCCAGAAGCATCGTCACCGGAATACACCCTGAAATGTCCCGGTGCACTCGCAGCAATCTGCGTGACTTGCTCCAACGATACACATTCCTTCGTAGCTACAATGTTAGGAATCTGTGCCAAACGAAGCGTTGTTGCAGCCGAAAGGCTGGCTGCTGTACGTCCAGGAACGTTATACAACATAATCGGCAGTTTCGTCGCGTTCGCGATCGCTTCAAAGTGTCTAAACATTCCCTCTTGACTTGGTTTGTTGTAATAAGGGACAACCAGCAAAACACCATCTACACCAGCACGTTCAGCGTCCTGTGTCAGATGGATTGAATGAGCGGTGTTATTGCTACCCGTTCCAGCAATGATTTTGCACCGTCCAGCCGCATGTTTTACTGCGAATTCGAATAGTTCTACTTTTTCTTTGTCGCTAAGCGTGGGAGATTCTCCAGTTGTTCCTGAAATAACAAGCGTCTCTGACTTTTGATCTTCAATCAAATAGTCTATCAGACGTGCAGTTTCCTCCCAATGGATCCCCCCTTGTTCGTTGAACGGAGTGACCATTGCTGTAATCAATCTTCCAAAGTCCAATTCGATTCCTCCTTCAAAACAGGTCCGGCTCCGCTGACTTCAAAGTACTACAAGTGAAGTTCGAATGAGGCGTGAAGCGCCCTCAGAGCTTGAACCATATCTTCTTTTTTCACAAGTACCCAAATCGTTGTATTGGAATCTGCAGATTGCAGGATCTGGATGTCCGCCAGTGTCAAGGATTCCACGATCCGTGCCATAATGCCTGGCACTCCGTTGATCCCTCCGCCGATGACGGAAACTTTGGCACATCCGGAAAGACTTTGCGGTTTAAGACCAATTTCCTGCAGTACCTGTATAGCTTTCTCGGAATCACTATCGAAAACGGTATAGACAACTCCCAGGGGGGTAACATTAATAAAATCTACGCTTATCGAATTTTCAGCCATCGTTTTGAACACTTTTAGCTGCAAACGATCTGCACCGCCCGGCACTTCCACCGTTATTTGCGTAACATTACTTACATAGGCAATCCCTGTTACATATCGGTCGACAATGCCTGTCTGCACATCCTGGAATCCTTCTGGATGCGTTACCAGCGTCCCTTCACTATCTGCAAAGGTAGACCGTACACGCACTGGAATCTGGGATTGCATTGCAATCTCGACTGCACGCGGATGAATTACCTTGGCTCCTTGATGGGCCATATTACATATCTCGGCATAACTCACAACAGTCAACGGACGAGCGTCCTCCACGATACGTGGATCTGCTGTCAGTATCCCATTTACATCTGTGTATATGTCCACCATCTCAGCGTGTAAAGCTGCACCAAGAGCTGTGGCTGACGTATCACTTCCTCCACGACCAAGGGTAGTAAAGTCACCATTCTCGGTCTGCCCCTGGAACCCCGTAACAATGACAACACGCCCACTCTGTAGCTGCTCCAGCACACGAACAGGACGGACATCCAAAATTCGGGCATTCCCGAAATTGTCGTCCGTCACAAAACCTGCTTGTGCACCGGTCAGCACTGTAGTTGGAATGCCTTCATGTTCGAGCAGACTGCTCAAAGTCGTCGCAGAAATAATTTCACCACAGCACAGCAGTAAATCCTTTTCGCGTGCGGAGAGTGCATTTCCGTTCTGTGCAGCCCAGTCCAATAACGTATCAGTCGCATAAGGCTCACCGCGGCGCCCCATCGCTGACACAACAATGACCAGACTCATTCCTGCTTCAAGTTCACGTTTAACATGACGGAGCACATGCTCTCTCGCCTGAACGGTAGAGAGAGATGTACCTCCGAATTTCTGTACCATGATGCGCATCTTTATTCCTCCATTTGTGTACGCATGAAGACTGGACACGGGTCAATCAACAAATGGATCACCCTAGGGAGCGTTCCGATGCGATAATTTCAGCATTTTATACGGCATTTCATGCCGCTCCTCATCAAAGATTAGTGAAACAATCCCATATGAAGGCCGCGGTTGTTATCGAGATCATGACGCACACGTTCCCCGTGCACTGATCCCGCTTGCCTAACCTTATCGTTGCAAGCAGGAATTCCCTTTTAATGAAAGGAACGTGGACACAGGTAGCTGTTTATACCAGCATAACGTCCCTCATGATTTTCTTTGTCTCTCGAACCATCTTCATTTCTTCAAGCGAATAACCGTTATCCCCGTAACTAAGTCTGTACAGAACCATGTCTATAACAAACTAATGTTACGGCGGACCCAAGAACTATCAAGCCTGTGCAGAGCGCTGCACAATCATTGGCTGTAACTGTTTGCCTTCAAGCGCACTCCAGCATGCCTCCGGAATGAGCTCCATTTTGGCCACTAACGAGTTCGGTTTTTTCACTGGATCATCCTGCCCAAATGGCACAAAATACAAATATTTGGCCACCAGCAGTTTGGCGATGTTCGCAGCATTCAACCCAAGGCCGTCATTGGTGGAAATCGCGAGTACCAGCGGACGCTGATTTCGCATCTGAGCTTTGGCTGCCATTAAAACCGGACTGTCCGTCATCGCGTTAGCCAGCTTACTCGTCGTGTTGCCTGTGCATGGAGCAATTACGAGCACATCGAGCAACTTGGAAGGACCTAACGGCTCTGCCTCAACAATTGTAGAAATGATATCATTCCCCGTTATATCTTTCAACTGTTTTTGCCAATTTTGCGCGGTCCCAAAGCGTGTATCCGTAGTCAGAACCGAATTGGAAATAATCGGGACAACATTGGCACCTTCGGTTACGAAGCGGCTAATCACCGGCATAACCTCTTCAAACGTACAATGAGAACCTGTAATTGCGTAACCTACCGTTTTTCCCTGCCAGTTCATTGTTCAACCTCCCGTGCGTTTTGTTCTTCCAAAAGCAAACGGATTAAGACGTCGGCAATAATGCCGCCAGCCGTTTTGGGAGCAACAATGCCGGGGAGGCCAGGCGCAAGTAGCGCTTTGATACCGCGTTTTTCGGCATACCGGAAATCACAGCCGCCAGGAGCGGATGCGAGGTCGATAATGACTGCTTTTTGCGGCATTTTGGACAGGATTTGTGCTGTGATTATCATAGTCGGTATCGTATTAAAAAGCAAGTCAACTTCCCCGGTTTGAGCGGCCAAATCCGTTGTCATGAAAGGCTTCCAGCCCATTATGGCTGCTCGAGCAGCATCCTCTTCGCGCCTGATTCCCACCCGTACATTTGCCCCAAGTCCCTGAAGCGTTTTGGCCATTGTGAAACCTGTTCGACCCAATCCAAGCACAATGCATTCCGAGCCGTGGATCGTGAAGTCCGTCTCCCGAATCGCCATGGCAATGGCGCCTTCAGCTGTCGGAATGGAGTTGTAGAGCGCGATGTCATCACGATCGAGTACTTCAACAAGCCGTAGACCATTTTCCCGGCACAAATCACGTAAAAAAGGCTTCGCCATACCTGTGAACACAATACAATGCTCCGGCAATGCCGCAACATGTTCCTTTTTCAGAAAAATCGGTGTATCACTGAACGAAGTGCTCACTTTCCCCTGATCATCACACCCGACCACAGGAAGCACCAGCACATCTGCCGAAGCAAATACATCGTCCTCCAATTCCTGGTGTTCGATACCCGGAATGGAACGCTCCAGCTTGTCGAAGCCCACCACACTTACCGTAGCATCCAGCTCTGCGCATTTTTGAATGACTTCAAGCTGCCGCGCATCTCCGCCCAGGACTATAATCCGGACACCGGTCAGCATCGGGACGTCACTCCTTTCACCACATGTATGCCTTATCGTATGCAGTGGCCCACAGGGGGGTGAAACATTAAAATTGAAGCATGCAAAGAAAAAATTATCTCTATCGTTCAAAAAAAGAAAAAAGAGCCGCCCCCTCGGGGACGACTCTTCGAGAACATGCTCAGTAAATTAAACTGTGAAGCTCTTATTACAGAAGATGCTCTTATTTACAGCTTGGTTTCGAATCCTTTATTTCCCGGTATGACCGAATCCGCCTTCTCCACGTACAGTTTCCGACAGTTCAGCTACCTCTGTTAATTCAACTGCTGGAACAGTTTGAAAGACGATTTGGGCAATACGCTCCCCACGTACAATCGTGAATGGCTCCTGACCCAGATTGATCAGAAGGACCTTAACTTCCCCGCGATAATCGGCATCAATGGTGCCCGGTGTGTTCAGACACGTAATCCCATGTTTGAAAGCCAGACCGCTACGAGGGCGAACCTGTGCCTCCAATCCAGCTGGCATAGCCATCGCGAGTCCCGTAGGAATCAACGTACGCTGTCCCGGCTGCAATACAACCTCTTCTTGTAATGCCGCAACTACATCAAAGCCGGAGGCCAGCTCTGACATTTTTTGAGGCAACTTAATATCTTCATTGCCCGGTAACTTTTGAATTTGAACGTAATGCAACAAAATCATCCCTTCTTAATCCAGCGATCGTACGATCCGAAGCACCGACCATAGCGAGCGCAAATGGCTCGGCAAACATCAGGTCCAGCACAGCATCGACATCGTCCATCGTTACTTCTTCAATTTTGGCAATCATTTCGTCCAGCGTGTGGTGTCTGCCCAGCATCAGCTCGTTTTTGCCCAGACGGTTCATGCGGCTGCCCGTGCTTTCCAAACTGAGGATCAAACTGCCTTTCAGCTGTTCTTTTCCTTTGCGCAGCTCATCTTCTGACAATCCATTTACAGCCAGATCGTTCAGAACTTCTTTGGTCAGATCCAGAACTTCTTTCGTCTGTTTCGGCGCTGTACCTGCATAGATGGTGAAGAGTCCACTATCCGCATGGGAACTATGATACGAATAAACGGAATAAGCAAGGCCGCGCTTCTCCCGAATTTCCTGGAACAGTCTGGAGCTCATACCTCCGCCAATCGCATTATTCAGCACGACCATCGCGAACTGAAGCGGATCTCCGATCTTACATCCCGGGAATGAGATACAGATATGATTCTGTTCCGTTTTCTTTTTGTGAAAGAGTTGTCCGCTCTGGAATGCAGGCAGCGTGACTTGTTCAGATACACCATTGACATCAAAAGCACCAAAATGCTTTTCCATCAAATCGATCACACTGTCATCAATATTCCCTGCAATACTAATAACGGTATTCTCAATCGTATAGTGCTCCTTCATATATGCACGCAGATGGCTGGAGTCCATCGCCTTGAGACGCTCTTCAGTACCCAGAATTGGGTAAGCGAGCGGATGCTCACCATAGGCGGCCAAAGCCATAAGATCATGCACCATGTCATCCGGTGTATCCTCATACATCGATATTTCTTCCAGAATGACATTTTTCTCCTTAAGCAGTTCACCATCATCCATTTTAGAGCGGAAGAACATATCGGATAACACATCGACAGCTATTGGCAGATGTTCATCCAATACTTTGGCGTAATAACAAGTGTATTCTTTCGAAGTGAACGCATTCACGTTACCACCAATGGCATCGAATTGCTCCGCAATCGCTTTGGCATCATAACGATCCGTTCCTTTGAACAGCATGTGCTCAATAAAGTGTGACACTCCGTTGCTTGCAGGCTGCTCATTGCGAGAACCTGTCTTGACCCATATTCCAAATGACACGGAACGACAGGTCGGAATCTGTTCCATGACAACTCTGAGGCCATTGCCCAGCTGAATTTTTTTCACGGTTGGCCCTCCTACATCTCTATAATTGCCTGGATTTCAACGCGAAATTGAAATCGACATTTGGTTCCAACTGTTTGATAGTAACAAAAAAACATCATTCACTCAACCGCTGATCCCTTCACGCGCTCGGATGACAACGTTTCGCTAACGGTTCCAAGCGTCAAACCCTTGGCCCGTATGGAATCAATCATTCCTTTTAAAGCTCCTGAAGAAGCAGCCGTGGGGTGCATCAGAATTAATGTACCGGCTTCTACGTTTTTGGCGATCTTGGCTACAACAGAAGCAGAACTTGGTTTGCGCCAATCCACCGTATCCAGTGTCCAAAGTACCGTTTGTAGTCCCATGCCGGAAGCAATGTCGACTGTTTGTTGATTAAAATCACCGGAAGGTGGAGCAAACCATTGGTTCTCCACACCCAATTTTTCTTTGAGCAGGTCCTGGGTTTTACTGATTTCCAGCTTGGCTCGCTCCGTACTCAACCGACTCATATTCGGATGTGAGTATGCATGATTTGATAACTCATGTCCACGCTTTTGGATCTCTTTAGCCAGTTCTTCGTTTTTGCTCAACCAGCTTCCATCCAGAAAAAAAGTAGCTTTGACTTTTTCGGCGTCAAGCGTATCTAGTATCGGGATAATGAATTCATTGCCCCACGCTACATTAATCATGAAAGACACCATTGGTTTCTCGGCATTCCCCCGGTAAATCGGGTGTGCACCCAAATCTTTAAGCTGGATTTCAGGTACAGTCTGCCGATAGACATACGCTATCTTAGTATTCAGCGTCCCACCAAGTGCTTTGCGATACGTGGCTTCCACATCAATTTCTATTCCGTTATACCCGGGTATCGCTTTCCAGACCCGATCCACTCTGGCATTTACCGGAGCGATTTTCGTTTCGGCCGCTTTATCCCGGATCGCCGACAACAGCTGATCTTCTCCGGTTGCCTCTTTGAACATATCAAATGCATTTTGCGTGCCTGGCCCATCACGGATTTCCGTAATGTATGTACGTACACTGCCCACTTGTCCGACCAGTATGACAGCTGCCATACCTACCAGAACAGCCGCCAGCTTTTTGGATTGGTTTCCCACAGCTCCATCCTCCCGCCGTCTTTGTCCCCATCATATGAGGACAAGTGCAAGAATATGAATAAAACAAGCTGTTCATGTAAAGTATCTTCAAAGCTGGATTCAGAGGCCGTATGGGTAGACAATCGATTTCATAAAGGTATTTAAACGTTAAAAAAAGAGCCAGAAATTCACATTCTGTCTCTTCATTCAATCTATCTTTTCAAAAAAATGATGGCACGCAGCCTATGATTGAGCTGGAGCTTCGGCAGTCAATACGGCTTTGCGGGACAAGTTGATACGGCCTTGTGGGTCAATTTCCGTTACTTTTACCGTAATGGAATCACCAATGGCAACAACATCTTCCACTTTAGCGACACGCTCTGTGGACAATTGTGAGATGTGTACCAGACCTTCTTTGTTCGGCAGCACTTCAACAAATGCACCAAACTTCTCAACACGTTTTACTTTACCTACATAAATCTCGCCGACCAGTACTTCACGTACGATGCCTTCGATAATCGATTTGGCTTTATCATTCATCTCTTGGTTGGAAGAAGCGATAAAGACACGTCCATCTTGTTCAATATCAATTTTAACACCGGTTTCCTCGATGATTTTATTGATAATTTTACCACCTGCACCGATAACATCACGGATTTTGTCCGGATTGATATGCATGGTTGTAATTTTAGGTGCATATTGTGACAACTGCTCACGTGGAGTTTTCATCACTTCGGTCATTTTGCTCAAGATGTGCATACGACCTTCTTTGGCTTGAGCCAATGCTTCGGACAAAATTTGACGATCAATACCATCAATTTTGATATCCATTTGAATAGCTGTTACACCATCAGGTGTTCCTGCTACTTTGAAGTCCATGTCACCAAGGTGATCTTCCATACCTTGAATATCACTCAGGATAGATACATGATCTCCGTCTTTGATCAGACCCATAGCTACACCCGCTACTGGAGCTTTGATTGGTACACCTGCATCCATCATAGCCAATGTGCTGGCACAGATACTTGCCTGGGAAGTTGAACCGTTGGATTCCAATACTTCGGATACCAGACGAATTGTGTATGGGAAGTCTGTTTCGGAAGGAATTACTTTGGAAAGAGCACGCTCACCTAGAGCACCATGTCCGATTTCGCGACGGCCTGGAGCACGCAATGGACGAGCTTCACCTACGCTGAACGGTGGGAAGTTATAGTGATGCATGAAACGTTTCGTTTCTTCAAGACTGATTCCGTCCAAAATTTGAACATCACCCAATGCACCAAGTGTACAAATGCTGAGCGCCTGTGTTTGTCCACGAGTGAACAGACCTGAACCGTGAGTACGTGGCAGCAGGGAAGTATCACATTCAATTGGACGGATCTCAGCGAGTCCACGTCCATCCGGACGAACTTTATCATGTGTGATAAGGCGGCGCACTTCTTCTTTAACGATATCGTGCAGCACTTCTTTCACATCTTTGAGCAGTTCTGGAGTCTCAATATACTTCTCTTCGAAGTGAGCAACGGTTTCGTCATTCACAAGATCGATTGCATCCTGACGCGCATGTTTTTCAGCAATTTTAACAGCTTCAACCAGACGAGCACTGGCGAACTCACGTACACTGCTGTTAACTTCAGCATTAACGGCATGCAATTTCACAGCCATTTTTTCTTTACCAGCCACTTGTACGAGTTGTTCGATGACTGCAACAATGTTCTTAATCTCGTCATGTCCGAACATGATTGCTTCCAGCATTACTTCTTCCGGAACTTCGTTCGCTTCCGCTTCAACCATCATGATGGCATCTTTGGTTCCTGCTACAACGAGTTCAATCTCACTTACCTCTAGCTGTGCAATCGTTGGGTTGATGATGAACTCACCATTAATACGTCCAACTTTTACGCCACCAATCGGTCCGCTAAATGGAACATCCGAAATGCTCAGTGCAGCCGATGTACCTATCATGGCAGCAATTTGCGGTTCGCAGTCCTGATCCACACTCATAACGATATTCAGAACTTGTACATCATTACGGAAACCTTCCGGGAACAAAGGACGAATCGGACGGTCTGTCAAACGGCTCGAAAGAATCGCTTTCTCACTTGGTCTGCCTTCACGTTTAATAAATCCACCTGGGATTTTACCTACGGCATACAATCTTTCTTCATAGTTTACCGTTAATGGGAAAAAGTCCAGATCTTTAGGCTCACTTGATGCTGTCACGGTACACAATACAACGGTATCCCCGTACGTTACCTTAACGGCAGCATTAGCCTGCTTGGCCAAACGCCCTGTTTCAAGCGTAAGCGTTCTTCCACCAAGCTGCATTTCAACACGCTGTTCCATGAAATCCCTCCTTTTATTCGTTCCTAACACAATGGATTCTGCATTTTCACAGTATTTCCTGCTTGTCCTGCATTCATTAACTGCACAGCAACATGCTCACTTGCAAAACAAAAGCTCCTTGCGGAGCCATCAGCTACAAATATATGGCAACATGTTCATCTACAAAACAACCCGGCTGTAAGCTCCGCTTGTCCTTTTAGACAAAGGAATGACGGATAACAGCCAGGTTGATTTTGAAAACATGTACGATAATTAACGACGCAATCCGAGTTTTTCGATCAGTGCGCTGTAACGTTTAACATCTTTGTTTTTCACGTAAGCCAAAAGCTTACGACGTTGACCTACCATTTTCAAAAGTCCACGACGTGAGTGGTGGTCTTTCTTGTGTGTACGCAAGTGGTCTGTCAAACTTCTGATGTTTTCCGTAAGGATAGCAACTTGCACCTCAGGTGATCCAGTATCGGACTCATGAGTTTTGTGCTCGTCGATCAGTTGTTGTTTACGTTCTTGAGTCAATGCCATCCTATTCACCTCCTTCATTATAATCGCCATTAGCCTCGTCACCGCCGGTGAGAGCAAGTAACCAAGCCAAGGTTATGTGTTGTCTCAAACGACAACGTAGTACATTATATCATAGTTGCCCAGACAAAGTAAATGTAAACATGTATTTTGTCCTGAGCCTTACGATAATAGGCGGGCGGCGGTTAATGCATCTTCACGAATCTGACTGATCAAAGCATCAATCGAGTCAAATTTTCGCTCTGCACGAATGTAGTGAACGAGATCAACCTTTAATTCCTGGTCATATATCTGCCCATCAAAATCAAGCAAGTGCACCTCAAACGTAGGTTTCATCCCGTTTTCGTGAAAGGTAGGTTTCACACCAAGGTTCATGACGCCACGCAGTTCTTGCTCCCCATACTGCACACGAACAGCGTAAACACCTTTCGCTGGCGTAACATAATGATCCGTAAGTTCAAGGTTAGCGGTAGGGAAACCAATGGTCCGCCCACGCTTCTCTCCATGAATTACGATTCCCCTGATGCTGTAAGGTCGTCCGAGCCATTGACTGGCTTCGTCCATTTCTCCACGCTTCAACAGGCCACGAATGAGAGAACTGCTTACCTTCTCGCCATTTAACAGGAATGGAGGCACAGTCTCCACCGTCATTTCGCCTTCTCCCAATGTGCGAAGAAGCTGCTCATCCCCTGCTCCCTTGTGACCGAAGCGGAAGTCAAAACCAACTACCGCTGTTCGAGTCTGAAGCGGAAGCAGCAGATCATGTGCGAATTGCTGCGGCGTCAACCTTGAGAACTCCTCATTGAATTCGACCACGTAGAGCACGTCTACACCCATCCCTGCCAGGATGTCTTCTTTATCTCTCAAGGGAGTTAGATAACCCTCGTAATCCCCTTTGCGCATAACTTCCTTCGGATGAGGATGAAAGGTCATCACCGCTGCCTGCATGCCCGTTTCGCGTGCAATGCGGACAGCTGACAAAATGACACTTGCATGTCCGAGATGCAGCCCGTCAAATTGACCGATCGCGAGCACTTGGGGATGTGTGCCCTGAACAGCCGATTGTAACGTCTGCGGATAGGTTAGCATTACGGTTTTCACAATCATTCACCTGCATTTCACTTGATAGGCCAGGCTTGAGTACCACCACTCAAACCAGGAACCTCTTTATTCCGGCAAAAAGACTTTAACAGCTCTCACCGTTGCTTTCAATTCATCCCGCTCAAATATCCCCAGAAACGTCCCATCCTGATCATATAACCGCAGTAGACCAGGTTGTTCTGCAGGCGGTTCGAGCAAACGCGCCGATAATTTCTGGCCCTGAAGTGCTCCCTTGGTCTGATCCGCACCCACCGTATGAGCCGGAATGGAAGAGATGGCTTCATCAACCGGAATCAACACCTCGGCTAACGTTCCATCGATCATGCGTTGTTCCACTTCTTCAAAATGAAGGCAATGATCAGCAGAAATCCCAGCCGATATCGTACGCTCCAGGTGTAGCATGGTGGACGGATATCCCAATTTTTTGCCGATATCCACGCATAATGTTCGAATGTATGTCCCTTTGGAACATAAAGCACGGAACGATATATCCGTAGTGTCGCCTTGATTCTCAATCCCTGTCAATTCCAGCTCATAGATCGTAACTTCCCGACTCTTGCGCTCTACCGTTTTTCCTTCACGAGCTAACTCGTAAAGACGTTTCCCATCCACTTTGACTGCAGAATACATAGGTGGAACCTGTGAGATGGTGCCCAGGAATTGCTCCAGCACCTGCTGAACCTGCTCCTGTGTCACCTTAACAGCCGTCTCCGACCGCTCAATAACTTCACCTGTCATATCCTCCGTGTCAGTAGACAGACCCAGTCGTAGCGTTGCCAGGTATTCCTTGGGAAGCTCCTGCATGTACTCCACCACACGTGTTGCCCGTCCTAGGCAAAGCGGTAGTACGCCAGTAACTTGCGGGTCCAATGTGCCTGTATGACCAATACGTTTCATTTTGAGAATGCGACGCATTTTGGCCACAACATCATGAGAAGTAAATCCCGCTGGTTTATACACCGGAAGTACACCTTCAAATGGTTTTACCATTGAGCATTCACCTGCTTCAGCACTAGTTCCACGATATCTTTCAACTTGCCCTCTACGCGACATCCAGCTGCGAGTACATGTCCGCCTCCACCAAAGTTCTGTGCAAGCGAGGCAACATCAACTTTACCAGCTGACCGGAGAGATACTTTCACCGCATTGTCATTGATTACTTTAAAAAAGATGCCCACTTCCACACCTTGAATGTTACGTGGGTAATTGACTACCCCTTCAAGATCTTCATTAGCTGCACCACAAGCAATCATGTCTTCAGGTGTAATGACCACCCAGGCAATCTTGCCATCGTCAGTCATTTGCAGGCTTGAGAGTGCCTGGTTCAATATACGGACTTGTGGGAGCGTAACCTGCTCAAGCAAAATCTGTGCAAGATAAGGTCCATCCACACCATGTTCAAGCAATTTGGATGCAGTGGTCATCACATTAGGACTCGTATTCGCATAGCGGAATCCACCTGTATCTGTTAGCAATCCTGTATAGACTGCTGTAGCCACATCTTTATTCAACTTCACTGGGAAAAGATTGAGGAAATCAAACAGAATTTCAGCCGTTGCTGCTGCGTCTGGCTTAATGATGTTTACTGTTCCATACGCGTCATTGGTCGGATGATGATCAATATTTAAAATGACAGCATCTTCTTCGAAATAATGACGAGTCAGGCCTACCCTGGAAAAGTCTGCACAATCCACACAGATAATCGCTTTATATTTCCGCGCTGGTGGTTGTTCGGTCATGTTCACGATCTTGCCAGCTTCCCACAGAAAATTCATGCGTTGTGGAATTTCACCTTCATTAATCATCGTGAATGTCTTGCCCAGACATGACAGCAGCCAGCCCACCGTTACCGTCGAGCTGACTGCGTCACCGTCCGGCTGTACATGCGACACGACCAGGTAATCATCATGCTCCAGCAGAAATTGCTTTCCGTCCTGAAGCGCCTGTTCATAAGTGTGCATTGCCGTCTCCTTTATTCTGTTACTGGGATTCGTTCTTGTCGGTACCGATATCACCAAGCAGCTTCTCAATTCGGCTGCCATATGCAATAGATTCGTCAATCTTGAATATCAACTCGGGAACATGTCGAAAACGGATACGCTTGCCCAGTTCTGAACGCAAAAATCCATTTGCTTTTGCCAGCGCTTTAAGCGAATTATCCTTTTGTTCCTGTTCACCGAAGACACTCAGATAAACTTTGGCTTGCGACAAGTCGCCTGTCACTTCGACTCCCGTTACGGTAATAAAGCCGATACGAGGATCTTTCAGTTCAGACTGGATAAGCAGACTTAATTCTTTCTTGATCTGCTCGCCCACTCTACCTGTACGAATCTTAGCCATTGTTGTTCACCTCATGCTTCCTTGCTTATCGTTGTACTGTCTCCATAATGAAGGCTTCGATAACGTCGCCTTCTTTGAGATCATTGTATTTATCCAGCGTGATACCGCACTCGTAACCTTGGGCTACTTCTTTGGCATCATCTTTATAACGTTTCAGGGAATCCAGCTTGCCTTCGTAAAGGACGATGCCATCACGAATCAGACGTGCTTCCGCGGAACGCGTAATTTTACCGGAGGTAACCATACATCCAGCAATGGTACCGACTTTACTAATGGAGAACGTGCTACGAACTTCAGCATGACCGATTACTTTTTCTTTGTAAATCGGATCAAGCATACCTTTCATCGCTTGTTCAATTTCTTCGATAACGCTGTAGATAACGCGATGCAGACGAATGTCTACTTGCTCTTGATCTGCAGTCGCTTTCGCCTGATTATCAGGACGAACGTTGAAACCAATCACGATGGCATTGGATGCTGCAGCCAAAATGATGTCAGACTCTGTGATTGCACCAGCGCCGCTATGAATGATTTTCACGCGTACACCTTCAACTTCGATCTTCGCAAGGGAACCTTTCAATGCTTCAACCGAACCTTGTACGTCACCTTTGATGATTACGTTCAGATCTTTGATTTCACCGTCTTTGATGTGCTGGAACAGATCGTCCAATGTCACACGTGTATTTGTACCCAAATCGGATTCACGTTGTGTAATGGCACGTTTGTCGGCGATAGAACGCGCTTTACGCTCATCTTCAAACACCATAAACGGATCTCCCGCACCTGGAACTTCAGTCAGACCAGTAATTTCTACAGGTGTTGAAGGTCCAGCTTCTTTTAAACGGCGACCTTTGTCATTTACCATCGCACGTACGCGACCGAAGCAGTTACCTGCAACAAAAGCATCTCCGACTTTCAGTGTACCGTGCTGTACGAGAATACGGGCAACTGGGCCACGTCCTTTATCCAGCTCGGCTTCGATCACTGTACCACGGGCACGTTTGTCCGGGTTTGCTTTGTACTCATTCACTTCTGCAACGAGCAGGATCATTTCAAGCAGACCTTCTAGACCGATTCTTTGTTTCGCCGAAACGTTAACAAAGATGGTGTCGCCGCCCCACTCTTCCGGAACGAGTTCATAGTTGGTCAATTCTTGTTTTACTTTATCCGCATCTGCACCCGGCTTGTCAATTTTGTTGACAGCTACGATAATTGGCAGCCCAGCAGCTTTGGCATGGTTAATCGCCTCAACGGTTTGTGGCATAACACCATCATCTGCAGCTACAACAATAATTGTAATATCCGTAACCTGTGCTCCACGTGCACGCATAGCAGTAAACGCTTCGTGACCTGGTGTATCTAGGAACGTAATTTTTTTGTTGTTAATTTCAACTTGATAAGCACCGATATGCTGCGTGATACCGCCTGCTTCTCCGCCCGTTACATTTGTTGAACGAATCGCATCAAGCAATGTTGTTTTACCATGGTCAACGTGACCCATGATCGTAACTACCGGAGGACGAGACTGCAAATCAGCAGGATCATCATTCTCTTCAAGTGTTTCGAAGCGGTCATCTTCAAGGACAATTTTCACTTCAACCTCAACACCGAACTCTCCAGCAAGCAGCAGGATTGTTTCGATATCAAGCTCTTGGTTAATCGTTGCCATTACACCCATCGCAATGAGTTTTTTGATAACTTCGGAAGCATCTTTATGGAGCAACTTCGCTGTTTCACCAACAGTCATGTCACCACGTACGATGATTTTCTTAGGTGTGTTATCAATTTTCTCACGTTGTTGGTACTGTTGTTGATTTCTGTTGCGATTGTTCTTACCGCCACGATTACCGCGGAAGTTGCCGCCACGGTTATCGTCATAACGACGTCCACCGCCACCGCTGTTCGAACGGTTGCCGCTATTATTGTTGCTGTTGCCGGAATTACCTTGGCCGCCTCTGCGTTGGCCTTGTCCTGAGCTCTGTCCTTGGCCACCAGTACGGTTGCCGCCAGTGCCAGTGTTGCCACTGCTAGTCGGTCCTGCGCTTCTTGTTTGACCGCCACCGCTATTCGATGGACGTTGACCTGTACTTTGCGGACGGGATGCTGTACTGCTTTGTCCACCTTGAGCTGGTCTTGGACGATTACTTGATTGTCCTCCTTGGCTTGAGCCTTGGGAAGAGTTCGTTCTGTTGCGGCTGTCTTGGCCGCTAGGTCTTTGGGAGCCATTGTTATTGTTGGAATTTGGTCTATTGTTCATACCTACCTGCTTTTCCTGTTGTATTTTTGTTTGTACGGGACTACCGGATGGGTTACTGCTATTCGGCGTGTTCACTCCGCCGGCCGGCTTGTTGCTGTCCACTGTTTTGTCACTGCGCACTGACGAAGTAGCAACGGATTTTGCTTCGTTACTTTGTTTGGAAGCGGCAGTGGATTTTATATCTTTAAAAAATTGTTCCACCTTACCGACTGAACCATTCTCCATGACACTCATATGATTGTTTACGGGAATATCCAGCTTTTTAAGAATGGTTATAATTTCTTTACTACTCATATTGAGGGACTTCGCATATTCATAAACTCGCAATTTATCCTTGTTTTCCTGTTTACTCAATATACTCCACCTCCGACATTATACCGACTTGCTTGGAGATCATTTTTGCAAACCCTCGATCCGTTACTGCAAGAACAACCCGCGTTTCTTTACCGATACTTGAACCCAGACTATCCCGGTCAAATCCGATCACCAGTGGAACTTTATATGTCCCGCATTTGTCGCGAAATTTCTTTTGTGTATTGGCCGAGGCGTCACCCGCAACAATAACCATTTTAGCTTCGGAAGAACGGATCGCTTTAAGTACAATTTCTTCACCTGTCACAAGTTTGCCTGCACGCATGGAGAGTCCCAGATAAGACAATGTTTTATTATTCATCATGTTCACGCTCCTGTGCTGCTATGAATTCGTCCTCTACCGCAACGAAATCAGCTGCCAATTGCTCATAAATTTCCGGTGAGACTTTGCCCTTTAGCGCCCGATCCAAAGACCGGTTTTTGAGTGCAAGCTTAAAACAGGACTCTTTGCCGCATAAATAAGCACCACGTCCGGACTTTTTGCCAGTCAAATCGATCAGCACTTCATCCTCTGGCGTTTTAACGATACGGATCAGCTGCTTTTTGGGCATCATTTCCTGACACGCCACACATTTGCGCAGCGGTACTTTTTTAGTTTTCATACGTTAGCGCCCCCCCGTGCTTTACTTTAGTCGACGGAGACGGAATCTTGGTGCATTTCCGAAGAAGAATCTTTCTCTCTGCCGAATTCCTGTTCCGCCTGGCTCTCGCTCTTAATGTCGATTTTCCAGCCGGTCAGTTTGGCTGCCAATCGGGCATTTTGGCCTTTAATCCCAATGGCGAGGGACAGCTGATAGTCAGGAACAATAACCCGAGCCATCTTTTCTTCCTCGAATACTTGAACTTCCAATACTTTGGAAGGACTAAGTGCATTAGCCACATATTCGTCTACCTGATCGGAGAAACGAACGATGTCAATTTTTTCACCGCGCAGCTCACCCACAATGGTCTGCACGCGGATTCCCTTAGGACCTACACATGATCCAACCGGATCAACTTCCTCATTGCGGGAATGAACAGCAATCTTGGAGCGGAAGCCCGCTTCACGTGCGACGGAGCGAATCTCAACCACACCATCGAAAATTTCAGGTACTTCCAGTTCAAAGAGACGTTTCAACAAGCCCGGATGTGTACGGGACAAAATGATTTGCGGCCCTTTGGTCGTATTCTCGACCTTGGTGATGTAAGCTTTAATACGGTCACCATGAACAAACTTCTCGTTCGGCATCAATTCGGTCAGCGGCAATGCCGCTTCGATTTTGCCCAGATCGATGTAGATATTGCGCAAATCCTGACGCTGCACCACTCCCGTAACGATATCTTCTTCCTTATCAACGAAAGCGTTGTAGATCAGGCCGCGTTCGGCTTCACGAATCCGCTGGGTCACTACCTGTTTGGCAGTTTGTGCGGCGATACGTCCGAAATCACGCGGCGTAACTTCAATCTCCGCAATATCTTCCAGCTGGAAGTGTGGGTTGATCTCGCGTGCAGCAGGCAATGAAATTTCGGTACGTGAATCCAGGACTTCTTCCACGATCAATTTGCGGGCATACACCCGGATAACACCCGTATTGCGGTTCATGTCAACACGCACATTCTGGGCGGTGTTGAAATTACGCTTGTAGCTGGAGATGAGTGCTGCCTCGATCGCTTCAAACAGCACGTCCTTGCTGATCCCTTTTTCCCGCTCCAATTCATTCATTGCTTCAATAAAATCCATACTCATGAATGTTGATCCCCCTTTCAAACATGGCATCTCATACGTAAAACGGCGAAAGGCTCTAGACTCATGAGCACCTTGCCGTTATCGTGAGATGTGTCTTTTTTCATTAATAAGTGAACAAGGCACTTAAAACAGAATGGCCAGGCGCGCACTCGCAACCTTGTCATAAAGAATGGCATGCTGTTTCTTGCCTGCTTCGATCACAAGTTCCCCGTCATCAAAGGAAAGCAGCTTGCCTTCAAATTCCTTTATTCCATTTACCGGCTCGTAGGTTGTAACAAATACATTTTTACCTACGGATTTGGCAACGTCCTCTGGTTTTTTCAGTGGACGCTCCGCACCGGGAGAAGACACTTCAAGGAAATAGATGGTCGGAATCGGATCGTTCTCATCCAGCTTGGCGCTTAGCTTTTCGCTGATCAAGACACAATCATCGATGTCGATGCCACCCTCTTTGTCGACATACACCCGTAAAAACCAGTTGCTGCCTTCTTTGACGTATTCGATGTCAACCAGCTCGAAGCCTTGTTCGTTCAAGTAGGGTTGGATCATTTCTTCCACGGTAGATTTAATGTTCGTTGTGCTCAAAACCGATAACCTCCAACTTAGGTTACACCAGCAAATAATGACTGGCAATTTCTTCATTACCCAAGATTCTTGTATACCAAAGACTAAAGAGTGGGTTTCCCCACTCTTTAGAAATTCGTACTATCTCGTTCACTTCAAAAATTATAACATAGTCTGGTAATAGTGACAAGTAAGCGATCACTCAGCCATTTTAACCACTAATGAAGAAAAATTTACGTAATCACATCAAAGACCATAAATGGGTACTCAAAATGTCATTTTAGAACAAGGATAATTGATTGCTTTCCGGCAAACCGCGGAAGCATCCCATGCTCGTCAGCAATTCAACAATTGTTTTACTTGCTTTGGACTTCTGCTGGAAATCTTCAATCGAAAGGAATTCTCCATGCTCTCTTGCCGCAGCGATATTGCGTGCAGCATTATCCCCGATTCCTCCCAGTGCCGAAAACGGAGGAATAAGTGAATTTCCGTCGACGATAAACTTCGTCGCTTCCGAACGATACAGATCAATCGGTTTGAGCGAGAATCCGCGTGCTGCCATTTCCAATGCCATCTCAAGGACAGGCAGCATATTTTTTTCTTTTGGCGGTGCCTGAAAACCTAATTGTTCAATCTCTACGATCTTCCGATAGATAGGCTCATAGCCCTGACATACCAGTTCAATGTCAAACTCATCCGCACGAACTGTGAAGTATGTTGCGTAGTATTCAATTGGGTGATACAGCTTAAAGAAAGCTGTACGTACTGCAGAGATAACGTAAGCGGCCGCGTGGGCCTTTGGAAACATGTACTGGATTTTAAGACAGGAATCAATGTACCATTGCGGCACTTTGCAGTTTTTCATCTCATCAATCCATTCTTGCGGCAAACCACGTCCCTTACGCACACTCTCCGTAATTTTAAAGGCAAGACTGGCGTCCATGCCCGCTTTATAGATCAAGAACAACATGATATCATCCCGGCAACCAATCACCGTTTTGATGTTACAAGTTCCATTTTTAATTAGATCTTGTGCGTTACCAAGCCATACCCCCGTACCATGAGACAATCCAGAGATCTGGAGTAGATCGGCAAAAGACGAAGGCTGGGACTCGATAAGCATCTGACGTACAAACTTCGTCCCCATCTCTGGTACACCAAAAGTGGCAACTGGTGAACGAATCTGCTCTGGCGTAACGCCGAGTGCCTCGGTAGAGTTGAACATGCTCATAACCTTAGGATCATTCATCGGAATGGTCGTTGGATCGATACCTGTCAAATCCTGCAGCATCCGCATCATGGTTGGATCATCGTGCCCCAGAATATCGAGTTTTAGCAAGTTCTCTTCAAAGGCGTGATAGTCAAAGTGTGTTGTTTTCCACTCCGCATTAACGTCATCCGCCGGGAATTGTACAGGCGTTACATCTTCCACTTCAATATAATCCGGTACAACAACAATACCACCGGGATGCTGTCCTGTACTACGTTTAACTCCGGTACAACCGGAGGCCAAACGGTTCAGTTCTGCTCCGCGCCATTTCTTATGATGTTCTTCCTCATATTTTTTGGCAAAACCAAATGCTGTTTTCTCAGCTACCGTACCAATTGTGCCCGCACGGAACACACTCTTTTCGCTGAAAAGCACCTTCGTATAGTTGTGGGCATGCGGTTGATAATCACCCGAGAAGTTCAAGTCAATATCGGGAACCTTGTCCCCTTTAAAGCCAAGGAAAGTCTCAAACGGAATATCCTGTCCTTCGCCTTTTAACCGGCCTCCACAATCAGGGCATTCTTTCTCAGGAAGGTCAAATCCACTCGGCACACTGCCGTCGAGGAACCACTCACTGTGCTTACACTCCGGATTCACACAAATATAGTGTGCTGGCAACGGATTAACCTCGGATATGCCTAGGAAAGTAGCAACTACAGACGAACCAACCGATCCCCGGGAGCCTACTAGGTAGCCGTCCTGATTCGATTTTTTAACCAAACGTTCTGAGATCAGATAGTTGGCAGAAAAACCGTATTTGATGATTGGATTCAATTCTTTCTCCAGTCGTGCCACAATGACTTCCGGTAGTTCCTCACCATAAATCGACTTGGCAGTATTATAGCAGGTATTACGGATTTCATCGTCCGCACCTTCCAGAATCGGGGTGAACAGCTTGTCCGGGAACAACTTGATTTCCTCGAACCGATCCGCCAATTCAACCGTATTCGTAACAACGACTTCGAAGGCTTTATCTTGGCCCAGGTACTGGAACTCTTCCAGCATTTCATCCGTCGTTCTTAGGTGAGCATCCGGTTTACGTTGATCTTTGAGTGGGCTGAACCCTGTAATTCCGTGAATGGTGATATCCCGATATAGCTTATCGCGCGGCTCCAGATAATGCACGTTACCTGTGGCTATTACCGGTTTCCCCAATTTTTGACCAATGTCAACAACTTTACGAACAGCGAGCTTCAATTCCTCTGGTGTAGCCACCAGCCCTTTGTCCACCAAATGCATATACATTGTCAGAGGCTGGATTTCCAGAATGTCATAGAAATGCGCTATCTCTTCCGCCTCTTCAAGCGATTTGTTTAGCACAGCCTCGAAAAACTCACCTTTTTCACAACCGGATAAAATAATGAGACCTTCACGCAAATTGATCAGCTTCGACTTTGGAATACAAGGCACCCGTTTGAAATGCTCCGTATGGGAAAGTGATACCAGTTTATAAAGATTCTTTTTACCAACATCATTCAAAGCATAGATGCCGCAATGGAATGGACGCGTGTTAGAGAGATCAACTCCGACATAATCGTTAAGCCGATCAAGCATGGTCAGGCCTTTCATCTGGGCGGCATCATTAACCAATCCATTCAGTATACCTGCGAGCGCAATCGTATCATCAATCGCCCGGTGATGACTTTCCAGTGCTACTTTATATTTATCCGCCAGCGTATTCAGACGGTGGTTCTTCATTTTTGGATATAACAACCGTGCCAATTCCAACGTATCGAGGACAGGGTTCAGAAGCTCAGGCATACCAAGCTGTTTCAGCGAAGCCTGAATAAAGCCCATATCGAATCGCGCATTATGCGCAACCAATACGCCATCTCCGGCAAACTTCACAAAATCACGGATAACCGGTTCTAGCTCAGGTGCATCCTTCACCATTTCATCGTTAATGTTAGTCAACTGCTGAATGTTATATGGGATGCGCTCATGCGGATTTACAAACGTAGCAAAGCGGTCAATTTCTTTACCGTCCTCTACCTTCACAGCCGCAATTTCGATAATCTTGTTCTGGGTTACAGACAGACCTGTGGTCTCAATATCAAAGACGATATATGTCGCTGATTTGAGTTCCAATGGCTGTGGTGCCAGTACAACAGCAACTGAATCGTTCACCACATTGGCCTCAAGGCCGTAGATCATTTTAATTCCGTTTTTCTTGGCCGCTTTGGATGCCTCCGGATACACCTGCACACCGCCATGATCACTTACGGCGATAGCCTTGTGTCCCCATTCCGCTGCAGTTTTTACGTATTTGTCGATCGAAGTTACGGCATCCATTGTACTCATTGTGGAGTGCAAATGGAACTCAACCCGTTTCTCAGCTGCATTATCCTTACGGGATGGTGGTGCCTTTACTTCTACCAAGTCTGAAGGAATCATGGCAAGTTCCGGAATTTGCATAAACCGGTCGTATTCTACACGGCCACGCACTTTCACCCATTTTCCATTGGCCAGTAGGCTCAGGATTTTGACATCCTCTTTTGTTTTGGCAAACATCTTCATTTGCATGGAATCCGTGAAATCCGTCAGATAAAAAGTAAACAACGTATTCCCGTTCCGCAACTCCTTGCGATCCAGACCGAAGACCGTTCCCTGCAACGTAACCTTTTTCTCTTCATCCTGAATTTCCTGCATAGGTACAGGTGGTTCCTTGATCTCATATCCCATCTGTAAACGAACATCGCCCTGTTCTTCCTCTTCAGGCATTTCGGAGTCCACTTCACTCATCATCTGTTCGATAACTTGAAGCTCTTCTTCCCGCTTCTTGAGCTGGAATTGTTCCATTGCCTCTTTGTTGCTTTCAACCTCACCAACCAGCAATTTGACCCGCAAGGGAAGTTGAAAATACTTATCGTAAAAAGTAGTTATAGCCTGATCGATCTGCTTCTTCTTCGCGAGCTCCATCGACATGGCATCACTCATAGTCAATTGCAGCAGATCCGCTTCACATTCGAACTTGGTACGATTCATCCAACCATTAACAGATGGAATCTCCCGTGTAACCCACTCAAGGAACAAGTTCCAATACTCACTGACAATATCACCAATCTCGACCTGCTCACTATATTTGAAACCAAACGTAATCTTGGAAATATGATTCATTTTCTCCTGAATGTGCAGGCAAAATGTTCGATAGATTGGAGCAGGAACCAAGGTATCCTTTGCAATCACAATAGTCCAGTCGCGGTTGCTACGGCTTGTCTCCACCCGTTCAATCCATCCATCCAAAAAGTAGGGCTCTATTAGGCCAGCTGGAAGCTCCGTCTGTTTCATCAACAACTCAAATCGTTTTCTCTTCTCCTCGAATCCACTCATCGTGTTCCTCCTTGTACCCCCTTAAAACAGGAAAAGCCTCTGCATTCAAAAATGTCCCCGATCCGAACCCGCACCGACTCATTTTATCCGACAGAAGCTCTCCATTCCTTACTCTTACGGTGAATAAGTGCCGTTAGTCAGGTTATCCTGACTTAATACGCTCTTGCAAACACTACCGTGTGTTTCGCTTGTTCACCACAAGCCAAGCACGTATGCTTTTCTTCCGCAGGCTGGAACGGAATGTTCCGGCTTGTTGCACCTGTTACTTCTCTTACTTTATCTTCGCAAGCTTCTGAACCGCACCATCCAGCCAGTGTGAACCCACGTTTGTTCTCCATCAGTTCCTTCATCTCATCAAGCGTATCTACAGAGTAGAAGTTGTCCGACATAAACGTGCGAGCACGTTGCAGCATATCGGCTTGCACTTGAGTCAGCATAGTCTGGATTTCTTCCACCAGATTTGCTTGTTCAACGACTTTCTTCTCTCCCGTAATCCGGGAAACGAGAACACACACACCGTTCTCCATATCACGCGGGCCAATTTCGAGACGAATCGGAACACCACGCATCTCATATTCGTTGAATTTCCAGCCTGGACGAACATCACTGCGATCATCCATTTTCACACGAATTCCCGCTTGTTTCAGTTCAGCGAACAACTCGTCCGCACGGCCTACAACGGCATCACGTGTTTTTGGCGGTCCAATTGGAATCATGACCACTTGTGTTGGTGCAACTTTAGGAGGAAGAACCAGACCACGGTCATCCCCGTGAACCATGATTAACGCACCGATCAGACGTGTGCTTGTTCCCCATGAAGTGGTGTGAGCCAGTTCCAACACATTGTTGCGGCTAAGATACTGGATCTCAAATGCTTTTGCAAAATTCGTACCCATATAATGAGAAGTTCCGGCTTGTACCGCACGTCCATCCTTCATCATCGCTTCGATGGAGAAGGTGTCTACAGCACCTGCAAATTTCTCGGATTTTGTTTTCTGACCTGTAATGACGGGAATCGCCAGATATTCTTCCACAACTTCGCGGTAGATTTCAAGCATTTTCATCGTCTCTTCACGTGCTTCTTCTTCTGTCTCATGCGCCGTATGGCCCTCTTGCCACAAGAACTCGGTTGTGCGAAGGAAAGGCAGTGTTCTCTTCTCCCAGCGAACCACGTTCGCCCATTGGTTGATCAGCACCGGCAAGTCACGATACGACTTAATCCACTTGGAGTACATGTGACCAATGATGGTTTCCGAGGTTGGGCGGATCGCCAGACGCTCTTCCAGCTTTTCTCCGCCGGCTTCCGTTACCCAAGGCAATTCGGGATTGAAGCCTTCAACATGTTCTTTTTCTTTTTGGAAAAAGCTCTCGGGAATGAACATAGGGAAGTAGGCATTACGATGACCCGTTTCACGGAAACGACGGTCCATCTCATCCTTGATATGCTCCCAGATTTCGAAACCGTCTGGTTTGAAAACAATACAACCGCGTACGGGTGAATAGTCCATGAGATCAGCTTTTTTAATAACATCAATGTACCAGCGTGAGAAATCCTCGCCCTGAGGTGTAATTTCAGTCACGAACTGTTTATCATTTTCCTTTGACATAAGACTCCAGCGTCCTCCCATAACGACTATCTCTGAATAGTCAGAGCGTAGTCAAACCATAATTATCCGTTAATTAATCGTAATATATCATTGTATGTTACTGCTAGCATCAGTACAAACAACATCGCGAAGCCGACAAAATGAACCATGCCTTCCCGGTTGGGGTCAACAGGTCTGCCTCGCAGACCTTCAATTCCGAGGAATACAAGACGGCTTCCGTCTAGCGCAGGAATCGGCAACAGGTTGAAAATACCGAGGTACAGACTCAGAATAGCTGCCCATCTCGTCAACTGTTCAATACCCTGCTTCGCAATTTGGCCTGTTACTTCAAAAGTACGCACAGGACCACCAATATCATCCATGTTAAACTGATTGATCAAATGTTTGAAGCCTTCAAAGATTACTCTGGTTGTATCGACCATCGCTATCCCTGACACTTTAAAGGTTTCTACAAATCCAACAGATCGGGTTGGCAGTGTTGGCACAATTCCGACTTTACCGCCTTCTTGACCTTCTACTGCACGAGGTGTGATCGTTATATTAAACGTTTCATTCCCCCGACGCAGTGTCCATTCCATCGGTTTGTCTTTGGAATCGGCAATCATCGTCACCATTTTTTGCGAATCCGTACCAATAGCAGTACCATTGATCGTCTCAATGATATCTCCCTTTTGCAAATTCGCCTGGTAGGCAGCTCCACCTTCAAGCACTTCACCAATTTCCAGATTTTTCGGATTCTCAACTGGAACCCCAGCCATTTGTGCATAGACTGCAAATAAAACAAATGCCAGGATGAAATTCATGAGTGGTCCGGCAAAAATCGCCATTGCCCGCTGACCCACCGTTTTACTGCCAAATTGGCGATCTTTCGGTGCAATCTGGGTTTGTTTTCCACGACTAACCAACATCGCTTGCGGATGTATCCGGTACTGCTGAATTTCACCATCCACATCGAGTTGCAATTTCAATGCATTCTCCATATCAATAGAGATCACTTCACCACGAATTACATTTTTGCGATTATCCAATTGATCGAGGTAGATCATTTTGACTTGGTCATCAGCCGACCTTACTGCAATGGTCTGACCTTCTTGAATTTCTACCAGTTCCGGGTCTTCCCCAGCCATACGTGCATATCCGCCAAAAGGCAGCAAACGCAGTGTGAACTGGGTCTCGTTTCTTTTATATGAGAACAATTTGGGACCAAAACCGATCGCAAATTCCCGTACAAGAATACCGGCGCGTTTGGCAAAATAATAATGTCCCCATTCATGAACCGTCACGATGACAAAGAACATGAGCACCGTTAGAAATACCACTTGTATGGTTTCCAATCCCTATCCATCCTCCTTCACGGCACGAACCGCAGTCTGTCCCTTTAGATTATCATTATTCTCTGATGCCGCACAAGAGAATCACTTCTTCCATTTTATCTTGAAAAAAGAGATTACAGACTGAACGCAAGTTGACGGCTCTCCTGATCACATCTTGCGATTTCCTCTAGATCAGGCCCGTCCACATTGCGGTGTGCTTCCAGCACAGAAGCAATAATATCCTCTATTTTAAGGAACGAAATCTCTTTACGCAAGAAACGCGCTACGGCAACCTCGTTGGCTGCATTAAACGCCGTTGTTGCGGTTCCCCCCATTTTACCACACTCGTATGCCATTCTTAAACAAGGGAACCGTTCCATATCCATCTCACGGAAATGCAGCTTGCCCACTTGCGTTAGGGAGAGACGTTGTGAAGGCGATGGTAAGCGGTCTGGATAGGTCAGTGCATACTGAATGGGAACGCGCATGTCCGGATTGCCAAGCTGCGCAATAATGCTCGTATCATTAAACTCCACGTAGGAATGAATGATGCTCTCCGGGTGAAGCAATACATCAATCTGATCATAACTTAGTCCAAAAAGCCAATGCGCTTCAATAACTTCCAGACCTTTATTCACCATCGTTGCAGAGTCTATCGTGATCTTCGATCCCATGGACCAATTCGGATGTTTGAGTGCATCTTCTACAGTAACTTCCTTTAGCTGTTCACGAGTCAAATCACGGAATGATCCTCCAGAGGCCGTAAGTGTAATTCCCATCACACGTTCACGAGGTTCACCATTCAAGCATTGGAAGATAGCCGAGTGCTCACTATCCACAGGCAGAATCGGTACCCCTTTCGCAGCCGCTCTGGCAGTAACAATATGTCCTGCTGTAATTAGCGTCTCTTTGTTAGCCAGTCCGATCTGTTTGCCTGCATCAATAGCAGCCAGGGTCGACTCAAGCCCAACACTCCCCATTACAGCAGTAACAACCGTATCTGCATCCGTTCCGGCAGCAACTTCAACCAGTCCTTCTTTGCCATAAAAAAGCTGTGTTTCGCCAGGTAAGTGCGGTGCCACGGTCTCTGCTAACTCTTTTGAGCCAACTGATACCTTTTTGGGTCGATAACGCTTTGCTTGCTCAATCAGCAGCTCTATATTGCTCCCAGCAGCCAGTCCCTCTACTTGAAAGCGTTCGGGATGCATATCGACTACATCCAGTGTCTGAGTTCCAATGGAACCGGTTGACCCGAGAATCGCAATTTTTTTCATGCTGCACCTCATCTTTATTTATCCAATGCCTATGACGAATAGTTCGTCATATGGCTTGTGCTCATTTTTAATAGGGCAGAAGCATTAGTATATGTACGAATGGAAAAACGACAATCCAGCTGTCGCATCGATCCAGAATACCGCCATGCCCCGGGAGCAAAGTGCCGGAATCTTTGATGTTATACACACGTTTGTAAGCAGATTGAATCAGATCTCCCATTTGTCCTACAACCGCGCATGCAATTCCAATCCATACCGCTCTTTGCCAAGACAACAAGCCGTCTGACACCAATGCAAAAACAACAGAAGTGACTACCGCGATCACAACACCACCCAGTGCACCTTCCACCGTTTTGTTAGGACTGATCGACGGCCAAAGTTTGTTCTTCCCGATAAGTTTCCCTACAAAATATGCACCTGCATCACTTGCCCATATGGAGCCCAGAAGCAGAAACGTCCAGAACAACCCATGATGCAAATGTCTCGATTCCGCGATG
The DNA here is from genome assembly GCF_058408365.1 of Paenibacillus sp. MDV22-iso6. Lineage (NCBI taxonomy): Bacteria > Bacillati > Bacillota > Bacilli > Caryophanales > Paenibacillaceae > Paenibacillus > Paenibacillus sp. MDV22-iso6. Next base: position 112,595 of record NZ_JBZVDZ010000005.1, read on the forward strand.
TAATAAAAACCGATCCCAATATACATTACTCCAAGAAAGAGCATGGCAACAGTGTTTACAGGAATCTTGTTTTTAGTTACCACAGAGGCCATCATTAATACAAGCATCACAAGCCATCCGATCTGGAATAACGTTAGTGGTCTGGCTTCCCAAACCATTTCCCAAGGAAACACAATCGCAAAGATACCTGCATAACCGATTAGGGCTACACCTGAAAAAGGCTGTACCCCGGTCATTTTTACAAATTCATAATAACCGATGAGAGCCATAAGCAGTACCAAGCCATGGTACCAGGGTCCGCCCAGCATGCAAAAACCCAAAAACAATACACCTGCTATGATTCCTGTCGTTAATCGCTGTTTCAACGGCTTCATCCTCCATCTATTTCAAACCGCCGTAACGCCTTGTTCTGCGCTGATATTCGGCTACTGCTTCAAGCAAATGCTTTTTGCCAAATTCGGGCCAGTATATATCCGTAAACCATAATTCGCTATATGCAAGCTGCCAAAGCATGAAATTGCTTAATCTCAACTCTCCGCTCGTCCGGATCAGCAAATCCGGATCAGGCATATCTCCAGTGAGCATATGTCTGTCAATGAGTTCAGGCGTAATGTCGTCTGCCGATAGTTCCCCCGACTTTACCTGCAGAGCGATCTGTTTGACACAGTCCGTCATTTCGCGACGACTTCCGTAGTTCATTGCAAAATTCAAAACAAGCCCTGTGTTATGTTCCGTAAGACGAATAGCTTCACGCAAAGCATTAATAGTATGGGAAGGCAAGTGCTCCTCCTGGCCCATCATGCGGATCCGTACATTTTTTTCTATAAGCTCATCCAGCTCTATCGCCAAAAATTCTTGCGGAAGCCGCATCAGAAAATCCACTTCTTCTTTTGGACGCGTCCAGTTTTCTGTCGAAAAAGCGTACATCGTCAGATATTTGATGCCCAGTTCATCCGCCGCGATGGTCGCACGTTTGACCGCCTTCATCCCATTCTGGTGGCCAGCTATTCGTGGGAGACCCAAACGTTTCGCCCATCGTCCATTGCCGTCCATAATGATGGCGACGTGCTGCGGGATATTATCCTCGGATATAGTCAGCGTTTCCTGCTTGTCAGCCCCATTCCACCACGACCGAACCCGTTTGATCATTCCTGTTCCTCCAAAATCCCTGAAGTTTCTTCACCTGAAGCTTGGAAAAAGAGACAAAACCCCACCGTATTGGAGGGGCTGCGCTTGTCTTACACTTCCATGATTTCTTTTTCTTTGGCAGCGAGTACCTTATCGACTTCAGCAATAAACTTGTCGGTCGATTTTTGGATATCGTCCTGATGTCTCCGGGATTCATCCTCGGAAATGTCTGACTTCTCCATTTTCTTAATGTCATCATTCGCATCACGGCGAATGTTACGAATCGCTACTTTACCTTCTTCACCGAACTTCTTCGTCAGCTTCACAAGTTCCGCTCTGCGTTCTTCCGTCAATGCCGGAATAGACAAACGGATCATGCTACCATCATTGGCTGGAGTAAGACCCAGATCCGATTTCATGATGGCACGCTCGATATCACCCATGGAAGATTTGTCCCAAGGTTGAATCATCAGTGTACGGGAATCCGGAGTACTGATATTAGCGAGTTGATTCAATGGCGTCATAGCCCCATAATACTCTACCTGAACTCGGTCCAGAAGAGCTGGAGTTGCACGGCCTGCACGCAAAGTAGCCAGGTCACGACGCAATGCTTGAATTGCTTTTTCCATACGCTCTTCGGCATGTTGTTTAACCGCTTGTGGCATTAATCTACACTCCCTTTAACGATTGTTCCGATACGTTCACCCAGAACAACACGCTTGATGTTACCTTGTTCCGTAATGGCAAATACGATCAACGGGATGTTGTTGTCCTTACAAAGCGAGGATGCCGTCGAATCCATTACACCAAGGTCTTTGTTAAGAATATCCATGTAAGTCAACTGATCAAATTTCACAGCTGTACTGTCCTTAAACGGATCTGCTGAGTATACACCATCGACTTTATTTTTGGCCATCAAGATAACTTCTGCTTCAATCTCCGCTGCGCGCAGTGCTGCTGTTGTATCCGTGGAAAAGAACGGGTTACCTGTACCTGCTGCAAAAATAACAACCCGGCCTTTCTCCAGATGACGAATAGCTCTACGACGAATATAAGGCTCTGCAATTTGTTGCATGGCAATCGATGTCTGTACGCGTGTAGGCACTTCAATCTGTTCCAGTGCATCTTGCAGGGCGAGCGAGTTCATAACCGTCGCCAGCATCCCCATATAATCGGCAGTTGCTCTATCGATGCCGTTTTCGCTACCGGCAATTCCGCGCCAGATGTTTCCGCCGCCGCATACGATAGCAACCTGTACACCTAGTTCAACTACTTCTTTTACTTGCTGGGCAATCGACGAGATCGTCTCTGCATCAATACCGTAGCCATTTTGACCGGAAAGAGACTCTCCGCTGACCTTTAAGACAACACGTTTAAATACTGGCTGTTCCAATTATTCACCCTCCACTTTGAATTGAACACCCTCGATGTTCAACCAACAAAACTCCTCGCGCATGGCCTCCTGCTTAAAAAGAAAGGAACACAGTTGTGTTCCGCTCTTTTAGGAAAAACGTTTAACCGGTAAGGCACTGTTTTCCTGAGATATAAGGGAGTTTACGCTTCGAAGTTTCATCATTCTTATATCTTCGAAAATCAATCCTGCTTGCCGGTTTAGTAAAACCGTCTTATTTGTTTACTTGGGACATTACTTCTTCTACGAAGTTGTCTACTTTTTTCTCAAGACCTTCACCCAGTTCGTAACGAACGAAACGACGGATGGAGATATTTTCACCAATTTGGCTGATTTTTTCGTTCAGCAATTGGGAGATCGTTTTGTCTGGATCTTTAACGAAAGTTTGTTCCATCAGGCAGTACTCTTCGTAGTATTTACCGATACGGCCTTCAACCATTTTTTCAATGATTTTCTCTGGTTTGCCTTCATTAAGAGCTTGAGCTTTCAGGATTTCTTTTTCTTTTTCCAGCTCATCTGTAGGAACTTCTTCGCGTTTAACGAATTTAGGATTAGCTGCAGCGATTTGCATAGCTACATCTTTAACGAAATCCTTAAATTGATCCGTTTTACCAACGAAGTCAGTTTCACAGTTAACTTCAACCAAGACACCAATGCGTCCACCAGCGTGGATGTAAGATTCTACAACGCCTTCAGTTGCTGCACGGCCTGCTTTGCTTGCTGCTGCAGAAAGACCTTTCTCACGCAACAATTCAGCTGCTTTTGTTACATCACCGTTTGCTTCTTCCAGTGCTTTTTTACAATCGAGCATACCAGCGCCCGTTCTTTCGCGAAGTTCTTTTACTGCACTCGCATTAACTGCCATTATAAATTCCCTCCAACATTAAGTATTGTACGTACACTCTAAAAAAAGGGCAGTGAGAGGTTATCCACCTGCCAACCACCCTTTTCATTTAGTTTATAACATATGTTCGAATCTATTAAGCGGAAGTTTCTTCGCCTTGGTTAGCTTCGATTACTGCGTCAGCCATTTTACCTGTCAGCAATTTAACAGCGCGGATCGCGTCGTCATTACCTGGGATAACATAATCGATCTCGTCCGGATCGCAGTTAGTATCAACGATACCTACAATTGGGATACCCAATTTGCGAGCTTCCGCAACAGCGATACGCTCTTTGCGTGGATCGATGATGAACAGGGCGCTTGGCAGGCCTTTCATATTTTTAATACCGCCCAAGAATTTCTCCAGACGATCTTTTTCTTTGCGAAGCAAGATTACTTCTTTTTTAGGCAATACAGCGAATGTACCGTCTTCTTCCCAAGCTTCCAACTGTTTCAAACGATCAATACGTTTTTGAATAGTTTGGAAGTTAGTCAGGGTACCGCCGAGCCAGCGTTGGTTAATGTAGAATTGACCAGCACGTTCAGCTTCTTCTTTAACGGAATCTTGAGCTTGTTTCTTAGTACCCACGAAAAGAATTTTACCATTCTCTCCTGCGATTCCTTTAACGAAATTGTAAGCCTCTTCGACTTTTTTCACCGTTTTTTGCAAATCGATGATGTAAATTCCGTTTCTTTCAGTGAAGATATAACGATCCATTTTTGGGTTCCAACGACGAGTTTGGTGACCGAAGTGTACCCCAGCTTCGAGAAGCTGCTTCATGGAGATTACTGCCATCTTCACACACCTCCTAATATGGTTTTTATTGTGTCCTCCGCCGGCATCATTTTTCGCCAAGACTCTCCATCAGGAAAGCACCCTCAACAAAATTAGCACATGCGTGTGTTTTAACACCGTTATCTAATATAGCATAACTGATTGCCTGATGCAACAGTCTTTCAAAGCAAATTTCCGTTCCTTCATGGCGACACAAAACTTGTCATTATTTATACAAAAAAACCGCCCTGCCTGAGCGCACTCAGTTTGACGGTTCTTTTGTAATCTTGGCAATAATAGATTTGAAACTTTCGCCTTTTTCCAAGTCATAGGTCCCGACTTGTATTTTGGTATTAATTCGCTCTGCTCTGCCAGCCTTAATAAAAGCTTGTGCACTATCTACAATACCGGCTTTCTCCAAATTCCCCGCCACAATGGCCAGACTGTTTCCTGAACGTACTTTGAAAGATACGGTAGCCGCAACTTCGGGACTGTTAGGAGTTGACGGCTCGATCGTCTCTGGCTGAGTGACTTCGTTCTGTTTGTCGCTTTCATTGTTGACAGGTTGCTTTGGATTGTCGGGTTGCTCCGGTTTCACAGCAGAATCTGTGGCTTCAGGTGCCGTTGCCGTTTTTCCCTGTAGTTCACTGCTTTCCTGTTTCTTCTTATTTACCCACTCAGCCTCTGTATACAGCTCATCATCAGAAGCTATAAGCTTCATATCCATGCTCTTGGCGGCCGATTCCAGCTGTTCCTTCGTCAGGTTGGCTGTAGCCAGCTCGGGGTCGAGACTACTCTCAGACAATGCGTTTTGTCCAACCGTTGCCAGCTGCAGCAATACCGCACCAACAATCATGCCACTTCCAAGTCCAATCCATAAGGAGCGCTTGTCCATCTGTTAGCTCTCCTCCCGTTCTGCCAGCTGCAAAATCAGCTGTACTTCTCCACGTTGTATGCCCGTCTGCTTGGCAATAGCATCCACTGACTTTCCTTCGGCATATAAATTAAACAACTCTGCATATCGGTCCTTAATGGATTCACGTAGAGGCGTAGATTCTTGTTCAGAGGTCTGCTCTTCTGCTTCTGACACCTGTTGGGCCGAATCTGCTCGCACACTGTCTACAAGCGCTTGAGCTTGCAATCCGCTTGTGCTATGTACCGGAATTATATTGGAGGATGCGTCTGCTTCTGTCGTTTTACTTTCTTCCAGTTGATCCAGCCTCCGCTGTAATTCCTGAAGCTGTGATTGCATACGCTGATCTGCCGCCGTCGCCTCACCCTTCATTTCAGCAACACGCTGAATGAGAGCATCATTGTCGTTTTCTATCTCAGCCATATAATGTTCAAGCGTAGATTCCATCTCTTGCACCAGGTGATGCCCAGGCTCCTGCACTTTGTTTTTCTTGGGCATGATAAGCGCATATGCAATTGCGCAGGCTCCTAATATGACAATAATGATCCATGGTGACAAATTGGGTTCTCTCCTTTTAATGCAGCCATCGGTGCTCAAGACTACATGTGAGTCACATGTCATCCATTACAACGACAGGTCAATATGTTTTCCTTTGTATGGATGCTCGGCAGGTTTGACAGTTTCCAGCGCTGAAGTAGCTTCAGGTTCGTTGGAGCCGCTCTGCTGCTCTTTGTTTCTAGATTGACCATCGCGTACATCTGTGTGCGCTGTTTCATCCAGTGCCTCGCTTCGTTGCCTTGCTTCATTTGCTTCTTTGGCCGTTTGTTCCGCTAGCAGGGTCTGGTCAATGACCGGTCTCTGCTGGGCTTCATTCTGATAACGCCCCGCCTCACTTGTTCTAGGTACGGCAATCTGCAACTCAACCGCTTTGAAACTCATACGCTCACCTCTCGGTATCGAATGGATTTCTTCATGTGCTTGAATGCTGTACTTAAACGAATGGAACCATTGTTATATCCCCATCATGATAATAAAAAGATATTCGACTTACCGGATCTTTAATAAATTTGGTGTATCTGCCGATAACTATTCTAGAGCCTCCATAAATCATCTTATGAATATCAACGCGAGCCCTGCTTGTATCTTCAAGAACCTTCTCAATTTCAAAGATACGTGTTTTGGTTTCCTCGCTAAGACGAAGGGCAGATTTTTGTGTAGCACTCAGTTTGATTCGCATGGACATTCTATCCGGGCTCAGTTGGCCTGCAGCAGCTAACTGATCCAATAATGTCAAAGCTTTTTTCGTTTTATCCAAAGCATCCATCTGCTCTCTGACTTCCTTACGCAAGTCACTCAACTCATTACGGAGCTTAGGCAATACCCCTACTTCAATGGAAGTCACAGTAGACATACTGTTGCCGACGACGCGTGCTGAGACGTTTTCTCCAGCCTGGATCGACCCGCCAACGATAAGTCCTTTGGTGCCTTCACAGATTACCGCATGACCTGCACGAATCGTGGAATGCATAATACTTTGGGATACCAGGACATTTTCAGCCGCATCGACGTTGCCTTCTTGAATAAAGGTACATTTCACATTATGTCCTGCTTGTATAAGCCCTTTGTTATAACCAATAATACCGCCGGTAATTTCGACAGAGCCACCTGCTTCCAGCTCCGCTCCCTCGACACCTCCGACGACACGTATATCCCCTGCCGCTTTTACTTTAAATCCGGTAAGCACATTGCCGCGAATGACAACTGTACCCACAAAATCGATGTTACCGGTGTTATAATCCACATCGCCATTGACCTCGTATACCGGAAACACATTCAATTTGTTGCCGTCTGTTTTGGTAACCAATCCATCCAGAGCGGCATACATCGCAGATCCATCAGGGTTAACGACAACATTTTTCCCCACTTTGAAGCGTGCTTCTTTCCCTGGACGAAATGGTATTTCTTCACCTGTTACAGCCCTTCCCACCGTGCCGTCAACAGGAGGAATTCGTTCGGCAATGATTTGACCTGTTCGAACATTGTTTAAGCGAGTCACTTCTTTGTAATCGACTGTTCCGTTCTCTGCTTCCAAAGGTCGCCGTTCATTGGAATCGTCCATGCCCACTAGCACTTTAATAAAGCCATTCGTTCCCGGTACTGGTTTAATTCCTTCGGCAATCTTGTATCGATCCTTCACATAAGTCTCAGGATGACTCACAAAAACAAGCAACGCTTCGCGCAGCACACCATACTTAATACCCTGACTCGCTATAAATTTTTCGAGTTCATCCGGTGTACAGGTAAAACCTTCTTCCTGTTTGGAAAATTCAAGGTAGGCCGTACTTTTATCATCTGATAAAACAATGCTCAAACACTGTTCCAAAACAGTCTGCTGTGTCAATGCATTTCTTCCCCCTTTAGACTTTCCACTCCCCAATATCCAATGTTAAAGCTCTCTATTCATATATTACTATATTAATCTTTACGCATAAGCAAGTCTTTTTGTTTATCCAGCGTTCCACGTAACCGTAAGATGGCCTTTGAGTGCAGCTGCGAGATACGTGACGGAGAAAGAGACATAACCTCAGCAATTTCACTAAGAGAGAGATCTTCATAATATAAAAGTGAAACAACCGTTCTCTCTTTGACCGTCAATTTTTCAAGCCCTTGCACTAGAGCTTCTTTTAAGTAGAATTCATTTACTTTATAATCCGGGTTTTTTGCTTTTTCATCGACCATTAATGAAAGTCGAGTCTCGGACTCTTCTTCCCGGATTGGGTCTTCCAGAGAGCAAAGCGACATAACTGCCACTTCTTGAAGCATATGTTGAAAGTCTTTCGTAGACACGTCGAGATACTGGCTCATTTCTTCGTCACTAACAGAACGCAAGTACGTCTGCTCTAGCTGCTGGTAAGCATCTTCAATCCGCTTTGCTTTCTCCCGCACGGAACGAGGAACCCAATCTCCCTGACGCAAACCATCAAGGATCGCACCGCGCACCCGCCAGGATGCGTACGTCTCAAATTGAAGACCACGTTCATAGTCAAATTTCTCCAACGCATCAATCAATCCCATAACTCCATTGCTCTCCAGATCATCTTTCGGGACATTTTTGGGCAGACCGACAGCCAAACGCCCGGATACATAGTTTACAATATGAAGATATTTTTCGATCAAACTTTTCTTGGCTTCAAGATCGCCTTGTTCTTTCCACTTTTCCCACAAGTCAGCATGGTTCAAATGTGAAGCTTTACGCTCGTTCAATTGCTTTCACCCTCCTTATTTGTCTGTCAGGTGACGAACGGCCTGCGCCAACTCCTCCGGATCTTTGGTCCGGACAAGTTTAGGCGGATCCAAAGGGGCAAATCCCGTTGGAGCTTTCGTCTCAGATGGTGGAAGGTTCTCCCCAGAGGAGGCGTTCTGTCCATGTTTGAGCAATTCGTTCAGCTCTTGTCCATCGTCTTCGAGTTTAATGTCCACCTGTGAACCTCTTAGTTCTTGAGCGCCCGGTGAATCATAACCATACCCATTCCCCTCTGATGAAGGGTTCAGCAGCAATCCCAGTCCCCAGCGTAAACCATAAGCAAGGACAAACCAGGCTACAAAGCCGATTAACCCGCGAATTAAACTGGTCATCAACACATTGCTGCTGTATGCTACAAAAAAAGTCAGAATAAATCCGACTATGCCTGCTCCAAGATTAATACGGTAGTTTCCTATCATGTCTTATAGTTCCTTTACACCCATTTGGACACTTCGAATAGTCAAAAGTCCAGTTTCACAGTCCATTTCAATCGTTCGTCCGTAATTCCCACCGGTATCTTCGGCAAGAAGTGGAATCCCAAGCTTTTCTAACCATTCCCGACAAGAATCCGCATTCCTCGGTCCGATACGCATTGTATCTCCTGCCCCCGCGAAGGCAAACATCTGAGACCCTCCAGCCATTTTGGACACAATACGTGAACGAGATGCACCGAGTTGTATCATTCTTTGTAACAATTCCGGCAATGCCGTATCCGCATATTTGGCTTTGTTCAACGTTCCTTCACGAGCTATCTCTGAAGTGGGGAGCATGACATGCGCCATTCCGGCAAGCTTCAAATGCGGATCATACATCGTTAATCCCACACAAGAGCCCAAGCCAGTCGTACGGATTACGCCGGGTAGATGAGCAATGTTCAAATCCGCCATACCGACTTTAACGACGCTTTTGTCTTCAATCATGATCCAGTGGCACCCCTAGAGATTCAAATATCTTAGCAAATGAAGGCGGATCCGGAATCAGGAAAAATTGACCCTCTACCTGATCTTCACCTTCAAAGAAAGATGTGTCAATCAATAATGCATCGTCGCCCATTTCACCAAACTGCAACAGACCATAACTCAAAATGGCACCTGCCATATCAATAGCAAGTCCGGGAACGGTCGGATACATAGATAGTTTCGTGAAATCTGCCAAAGAAGAAAGGTATGAACCGGCCAATATATTCCCGATTTCGGATAGAGCCGACTGTTCCATTTCCGTGAATGCAAGACCTTCCTTCAAATCAAAACCAGCAAGCCGGTTCAACAGCATTTTGGCAGCCTCAGGTGCCATCATAAAGAACAGATTGCCTGGTGCTTCGCCTTCAACACGAAGAAATACAGTAACAACTATACGTTCATCTCCGCCCACTTTTTCAGCAACTTCTTCAAAAGGAAGCATCTGTACTGTAGGCACACCCATGTCAATCGGTCTATTGAGAAGCTGAGACAACGCCGTTGCGGCGTTGCCTGCTCCAATGTTACCGACCTCTTTGAGCACATCCATTTGGAATCCCTCAAATCGGTTGAACAGTTCCACGGTGTTAGCCCTCAATACTTTCCAGCTGTACAACCTCGCTTTTATTTAATACTTCGTTCAGGTTAAGCATAATCAACAAGCGCGCATCCTCCAGCTTGGCTACACCGCGCAGGTATCTTGCTTTAACTCCACCAACTACTTCAGGTGGACTATCAATAGCGTCACGCTTGATGTCAATAACATCATTGGCAGAGTCAACGATAAAGCCAACTTGCATATCGTCCACACCTACAATGACAATACGAGTTTGATCGGTGTATTCTGTTTCTGGCAAAGAGAATCGACCACGTAGATCAATGACGGGAATAACAACACCACGTAAGTTAATAACTCCTTTTACAAAAGAGAAGGTCTTAGGTACACGGGTAATAGGCATCATACGCTCAATCGTCTGAACCTTGTCTACTTCAATACCGTACTCTTCGGAACCTAATTTAAAGACAATGACTTTCAACTCTTCTTCCATGGAAAAAACCTCCCTATTAAATGTAAGACTTATCTTGTGTGCTTATTTAATAAATGCATTAGGGTCAAGAATCAGAGCTACTTGACCATCTCCCAGAATCGTTGCACCAGAGATCCCTTCAATGGAAGGAAGATAAGTACCCATCGATTTAAGAACAATCTCACTCTGCCCAATAAATTCTTCAACGGCTACAGCTGCAAGACGTTCACCTTTGCGAATGACCACGATCTCAGTTTCTTGTTCGTTCGCATCATTGAAATCAGGCACTCCGAAAACTTCGCTCAATGACAGGTACGGAATTAGAGACTCACGGAACGTAATCATTTTATTGCCATGAATATTACGAACCTGTTCGCGTTGTACAATGGCTGTCTCTACAATGGAAGACAAAGGAACGGCGTATTTCTCGGATCCAAGTCGAACAAGCATCGCAGCGATAATGGACAGGGTCAATGGTAACTGAACAGAGAAGTTGGTGCCTTTACCCGGTGTCGAATGAATGGTTACATTACCACCAAGAGAAGTGATTTTGGATTTCACAACATCCAATCCTACTCCACGGCCGGAGATATCCGAGATTTTATCAGCGGTACTGAAGCCTGGTGCAAACAATAACTGGTTCACTTCATCATCGCTCATCTTGGCACCTTGTTCTTCGGTAACAACCCCACGTTTGACCGCTGTTCTCAAAAGGTTATCGCGGTAAATGCCTTTACCATCATCTTCGATTTCAATAAATACATGATTTCCGCTGTGGAAAGCCCGAAGATTAACTGTTCCCAATTCAGGTTTACCAGCTGCCACACGCTCTGCGATCGATTCAACACCATGGTCAACTGCATTACGCAGCAAATGCACCAGCGGATCGCCGATCTCATCAATTACCGTCCGATCAAGTTCCGTTTCGGCACCCGTAATGACCAGATCAATCTTTTTGTCGAGTGTTTTAGCCAGGTCACGAATCATACGCGGGAAACGGTTGAATACCGTATCCACAGGAACCATCCGCAATTTCAGTACAATATTTTGCAAATCTGTACTGACTCTGCTCAGATGAGCTACCGTATCCGATAAATCATTATTACCCGTCTCGCTGGCCAACTGCTCCAGTCGTGAACGATCGATCAGTAACTCGCTGAACAAGTTCATCAGTACATCCAGACGTTCTATATCCACACGGATGGTACGTGAAGGTGTAGCAGCTTGTTTTGGTGCAACTGTTTTGGTGGCTACTGGTTTCTTTGGTTCTTCTTTTGATGAAGAACTCGGTTCCGATGATGCTTCTACTGGAGCAGGAACAGGTGCAGCTTCCACTTCAGCTGTTGCCGCTGCCTGATTGGTCATCTGCTGAAGAGTCTCTTGATCCAGCTGAATGACTTTGGCACTCTCAATTTCTGAGATGCTCATAATGCCTTTTTCAAGTTCCTGCGCCTCTTTGGTCGTTATGTAATACAACGAGAAACTGCGCTCAAACTTCTCTTGCTCAATATCCTGAACTGTTGGGAACGATTTAACAACCTCACCCGAGCGTTCTAATAGATCAAAGACCATATAAGCACGTACGCCCTTCAGCTGGCTCTGCTCGCTGACAAGAACTTCAACATAGAGCACACGGTGGCCTTCGGCTATGGACTGATCCAATACGGAGTACTGGAATTCGTCCAGTTCAACCGCACTTGGTGTTGCTGTACTTGGTGATTGGTTTACTGCGGCTACGGGAGCAGTACCTCCCGTCCATTCACCACTCTCAATGGCTTGGAGAGAAGCTACGATGGAGGAAACATCCGCTTTACCCTCTCCGCCTTCGGTAATATCCTGAACCATTGTTTCCAAAGCATCCAAACTCTTGAACAGGGTATCAAAAATGAAATCCTGCATTTTCAACTTTTCGTTGCGCACCAGATCCAGCACATTTTCCATTTTGTGCGTCAATGATGCCAAATCCTCAAAACCCATTGTAGCAGCCATACCCTTCAACGTATGAGCAGAGCGGAATATGACCTGAACAATTCCCAGATCCTCCGGACTGCCTTCGAGTTGAAGCATATTTTCGTTAAGGGACTGCAGATGATCATTAGACTCATCAATAAACATAGATAAATATTGATTCATGTCCATTGTGAGGCACCTCCTCCATGAGTTAACTCCGTTTATTTCACAGCTTGAACAAGTTTAGGCGCAATCTCCTGCAATGGCAGAAGATGACGCACGCATTGCAGCTCTACAGCAGAACGCGGCATACCATACACAACACAAGTTTCTTCATTCTCTGCAAAGGTTGAAGTGACACCCGCTTCATACAATTTTTTCATCATACGAGCGCCATCACTGCCCATCCCTGTCAGTAAAACCAGATGTCTTTGCAATGACGTGTACGGCAGCAGCGACTCAAACATTGTATCGACTGAAGGCCTGTGTCCATTGACTGGTTCTTCCTCTGTCAGCTTTATGGTGAACCTTCCATCTGCAGTTTTGTTGACTTTGACATGAAAGCCGCCAGGAGCAATATAGGCCGTTCCTTTTCGTAGAACCATGCCTTCCTCAGCTTCAACCACATGCAGTTCACTGAACGTATTCAATCGCTGGGCAAGGGATCGGGTAAAGTTGGGCGGCATATGCTGAACAATAATGACTGGAGCAGGTAAATCACCTGGCAGTTGTTCCAGCAAAGTTTTGAGGGCTCTCGGTCCCCCAGTTGAACAACCAATAGCCACAAGTTTGTTAAATGATCCTTCCGGTACTCCTGCTCCCTTATGAGACGGAATTACCTTGGCAATATCTTTGGATGGTTCAGCTGAAGCTGCAGCTGTCTCCTGTTCTGCCAATCGAGAAGACAAACGGTTTTCCTTGGGAGATTGCGTTGGCTTGTTTGCCTTAGCTATTCTGTCAGTACTGGCATTCGAAGCTCGATTTGAATCTCGCAAAGGCTCCAACTTTTTGTCCAGATGTCCCGTATTCTGCTTCGTCAGTGGAACAGTAGGTTGCTTCGGTTTTGCTCGTAAGGAATCAGTTTGTCCACTGCCAAATCGTGCTCCTGACTGGGCAGGTTCTATTTTTTTCTTCAAAGAACCTTTTCGGTCTTGTAAAGGAGGTGGATCAACGTGAACTCGCTGGGACTGTTGCAGCAGTTTGCTCTGTGCTTCATCCCGTTTCTTCATCGATGCTTCACGATCGGCTTTTCGCTTGATTTCATCCATAGCTGCTCGCATCCGCTCAACCAATGCTTTACCTACTTGGGCAATATCCTGATCATGCACAATCGATGGCTTACGAATGAAGTCAAACGCACCGGCCTCGAGCGCCATGATGGTCTCTTTCATGCCTTGTTCATTGATACCCGAGAGCATAATCACCGGGACGAAAGATTGCTTCATGATCGATTTTAATGCGTCCAATCCATTCATTTCAGGCATCTCAACGTCCATTGTGATGACATCGGGCTTCAAATCTATTGCTTTTTGAATAGCTTCCTTACCATTTGATGCTGTTGCCGTAACCTTAAACTCCGAATCTGCTTCAATTAAATCTGAAACAATTTTACGCATAAAAGCGGAATCATCGACAACCAATACTTGATACACCGCCATGTTGTTTCCACCCCTGTTTCCTTTATTCAGAAATCATGTTGTCCGCTTCAGCCACTTTTTCATAAATCCTCTGATTCCTGTCAAGGTTTCGGATCCCGGAGCAGCAGGTGCAGCCAAATAGTGATGTGCGAGTTTCTCTATATCCCTGGAAGCTTTTGCATTCGGATATGCCAGACTGTATGGCACTTGCCTTTTAACTGCCTTTACAACCTGAGCATCTTCGGAAATATATCCAAGCAGCGGGATATCGATCTGTAAAAATCTCTTTGCCACTCCAGCTATTTTATCCGCCACCCGTTCCGCCTCTTGCTGGTCTTCAGCCCGGTTAACGATCATCCGAAAGGGTGTGGCATTTTCCTGGCCATGCATAACTTTAACTAAAGCATAAGCATCGGTTATTGAAGTCGGTTCAGGTGTGGTGATGATCAGACATTCATCGGCTGCACCGATGAATTTCATATTTTCTCTGGAAAGTCCTGCTCCTGTATCAAAAATGACATAGTCCATCTCCTGTGCAATCTCTTCAACTTGTCCAGCAAAAAACTCCAGATCTCGATCTGACAATGAGAACAATTCTTTCATCCCCGAACCTCCGGCGATATAAGGCAACCCGCTTGCACCAAGCTGTATGATTTCCTGTATGGATTTCTGTCGGTATAACAGATGGTACAGATTATAAGGAGAAGAGGTTCCCATTAGGACATCGATATTAGCCATCCCTATATCTGCATCAAACACCAATACCTTTTGCCCCATTGCCTGTAAGCTCAGTGCAAAGTTAAGTGTAAAGTTGGATTTACCAACCCCTCCCTTTCCACTGGCAACGGTTATGATTTTGGAGGAGCGTGAGTCACGTCCTCTTCCCTCCACTCCGTTAGGCATGGAGACCATACTTCTGAGTGAGGCTGCCTGGTCCTTCATCGTACAAGCTCTCCTAACAATTGTTTGGTCAGCGAATCCGCATCAGGCTTGAGTAGATCATCCGGCACATTTTGTCCGTTAGCCACATAAGCAAGTTTAAGTGGAAAACGATGCAGCAGGTTAAACATCGGGCCACAGCTTCCGGTCTCATCCATCTTCGTAAAAATGACCTTATCCAGCCCATATTTGCTGAAATGCTCCGTTATTTGAACCATATCGGCACTTTTGGAAGTCATGCTCAAAACCAAAAAAGTTTCACTATTTTCCACAGGCGCGAGTAGGCTTTGCAGTTCTGAAACAAGCAACTCATTTCTGTAGTTTCTTCCGGCTGTATCCATGAAGATTAGATCACATTCCTCAAGACGGGAGATTGCACGTTGTGTATCACCTGGGGACTGTACGACCTCTAGCGGGACATTTAAAATGGATGCGTACGTTCTAAGTTGTTCTACCGCTGAGATACGATAAGTATCCGAAGTGATGAACCCTACCTTTCGCTGATAGTTGAACATCTGTTCAGCAGCCAGTTTGGCAATGGTCGTTGTTTTACCAACTCCAGTTGGCCCAGCTACATATACAATGCGTGTAGTTGGCAAAATACCCACGTCGATACGTTTCTCCAAAAAATGTGATATTTCCAGTTGCACTGCTTGAACGGCTTCTGCTTCATCTAATTCTTTTTCAGAGAGCTTCGTCTGAACAACATCAAACCAAGATTCCCATACTTCTGGCCAAATGTCTTGCTCCATCAACCTTTCTCGAAGAGCGTGGAACTCCTCTGGTAACGGATCTGCCGTTGCTCCTTGCTTAGACAACTTGGTCATCATCAGTTTGAGCTCCTGCAATTCAGACATCAGTTGGCCCTGCTGCGGATCGTTCGCCTGCTCCTGCTGCCCACTGGCAGATGTTAAACCCGAAAAATCCGCCCCTTGCGGTCGCGGTTTATGCTCGATACTCAAAGAAGATCTGCCGTTGCTCATGTCTGAACCGAGTTTACTCGATTCAGACACAGCTGTGGCATCCGTAGTTTTCTCTTGCACATTTTTTTCAGCGATACTGGCAGCCGCTTCGTCAGAAGCAACGACAAACGAACGAGCCGTTTGTCGATATGCCTCAGGTACAAATGCGCGAGGTACCGGTGTAAATTGGTTTTGCACTTGCTTTGTTGCCTGTTTTTTTTCTTCCTTATCCACTGCTGCTACAACTTCGATCCTTTTCTTACGGAACATCCCCAGCACACCGCCTACCTTGATTTCCTTGGTGGACAGAATGACGGCATCACTTCCCAGGTCTTTGCGAATTTGAAGCATAGCTTCGGGCATGGTCTCAACGACGTATTGTTTTACTCTCATAAGTTCACCACCCCGACACTTTGGATTTCAACATTCGGCTCCAACTCACTATAGGAAAGAACTGGTATATCCTGCATGGTGCGTTCAATCACCTGACGCAGATACATACGAATGGTTGGAGAAGTTAATACAACAGGCTGCTGGCCCGACTGGATCAATCGATTAACTTGTTCAGTCAACTTTTGATATACACTTTGTGTTGAAGCTGGATCTAATGCAAGGTAACTGCCTTGATCCGATTGCTGTACACTCTCAGCAATTTTCTTCTCTAGACCAGGTCCAACAGTTATTACTCTGAGCGTCTCCCCTTTTTGGGAGAATTGCTGGGTAATCTGACGAGATAGGGATTGTCTCACGTATTCCGTCAGCACATCTGGGTCTTTGGTATACGTTCCGTAGTCCGCCAGTGTCTCGAAGATTGTAACCATATCACGAATGGAAACTTTCTCACGCAACAACTTGGCGAGTACTTTCTGTACATCTCCGATGGACAGGACGGATGGGATGAGTTCATCCACCAGCGCAGCATAATTCTCTCTGAGATTATCCACAAGTGCTTTCGTTTCTTGTCTGCCAAGTAACTCATGCGCATGCTTCTTAATCAATTCAGTCAGATGTGTGGCTACTACTGAAGGAGGATCTACAACTGTATATCCTGCAAGTTCAGCTCTGTCTTTGGTTACTTCATCTATCCATAAGGCTGGAAGGCCAAAAGCTGGCTCTGTCGTTTCAATCCCTGTAACAGATTCTTCTTCATAACCCGGACTCATGGCCAGATAATGATTCAACAACAGTTCTCCGCCGCCAACAACATTACCCTTAATTTTGATAACATATTCATTCGGTCTTAATTGGATATTATCCCGAATCCGGATAACCGGAACGACTAACCCCAGTTCAAGAGCACATTGCCTACGAATCATAATGATCCGATCCAATAAGTCTCCGCCCTGCTGGTTGTCTGCCAGAGGAATCAAACCGTAACCAAATTCAAACTCAATAGGGTCAACCTGAAGAAGGTTGATTACACTCTCCGGACTTCTAACTTCTTCAATCTGCTGCTCCTCTTCCATTTGCTCCTCTGCCTCTTGCTTCTGATTCAGATTATTCTGCATCCTCCATCCAGCAAAAGCCAGCAAACCTGCAAGCGGCAACGTTGTAATAATATGAATCGGTGTGAAAAAACCGAGCATTGCTATTACAAAAGCTACAATATAAAGGAGCGTCGGGTATGTAAACAATTGTCCCGTAATGTCATCGGCCAAATTCCCTTCCGATGATGCTCTAGTTACAATAAGACCTGCTGCTGTAGATATCAGGAGTGCAGGAATCTGGCTTACCAGTCCATCCCCGATCGTTAACACAGAGTAGGTAGACAGTGATTCTGCAAAATCGAGACCATGAACCGTCATTCCGATGATAAATCCACCAATGAGATTAATCAGGAGAATAATGATGCTCGCAATAGCGTCTCCTTTTACAAATTTACTCGCTCCATCCATGGCGCCGTAGAAGTCAGCTTCGCGTTCAATTTTGGAACGACGTTCACGTGCTTGCTGCTCGTTGATCAGACCAGCATTCAAATCTGCGTCAATACTCATCTGTTTACCAGGCATCGCATCGAGGGTGAATCGTGCTGCGACTTCAGCTACACGCTCTGATCCCTTCGTAATAACGATAAATTGAACCACGACGAGAATCAGAAACACAATGAATCCAATTGCGATCTGTCCACCAGCTATCCAGCTACCAAAGGTAGCGACTACCGAACCTGCGTCTCCTTCTCCCAGAATCAGTTTCGTTGTCGATATATTGAGTGCTAATCGAAACAACGTCGTGATCAGCAACAATGCAGGAAAGATGGAAAATTGCAGTGCCTCTTTGCTGTTCATTGCAACAAGCAATATCATCAGTGCAATTGAGATATTGATGACAAGCAACATATCCAACAACCAGGTTGGGATCGGGAGAATCATCATCAACACGATGCCGATGATACCCGCAAGGACAGCTATATCTTTTGTTTTCAATGAATGTACGGCCTCCGATCCCTTGTTATTTCGTTCTGCCCTTTAATTTATATACATAAGCCAGCACTTCGGCTACCGCTTGAAACAAATCAGCCGGTATGGCGTCACCAATCTCGGCTCTCTGGAACAATGCCCGTGCCAGCGGCTTGTTTTCCATTGTAATGACACCGTGCTCTTTGGCAATTTCCTTAATACGCAAGGCAACGTAATCCTGACCTTTGGCTATAATCTGCGGTGCTTCCATCTCCGAGCCTTCATACTTAAGCGCAACGGCAAAGTGAGTCGGGTTGGTGATAATCACGTCCGCTTTGGGAACTTCCTGCATCATACGCTGCACAGCCATACGACGCTGACGCTCCCTGATTTTCCCCTTGATCAGTGGGTCACCTTCCATTTTTTTGTATTCGTCCTTGATGTCTTGCTTGGACATCCGAATGTTTTTCTCATAATCATACTTCTGATACATGTAATCGAATACTGCAAGTACCAGGAGCGCTACGGCAATTTTAATTCCCAAGTTTAAGGTAATCGAAGCAGCAAAATGAAGAATAGCATCCAGTGAAAAATGTGATAGTGAAGCAATATCTGATTGGTAACTTGTGATTGTACTGTAAACGAGAAAACCGATAATTGACATTTTTAGAATCGATTTAGCGAATTCCACCAAAGAACGGAGAGAAAAAATATTTTTGAACCCTTTGATCGGATCCAACTTCTCAAGTTTTGGCTTCAAACCTTCCCCTACAAGAAGAAAACCAACCTGCATGTAATTAACGATTAACGCAACAAGTACCGCACCTAGCAAAGCAGGAGCAAGCAACAGCATTATCTCGATACCATATCGCATCATCAGAGCGACAACATTCTCCCCGGTGATCTCCATACTGAGTCGATTTATGAAGATGTCCGTAAACAGTCGAACTATTCGTTCTTTATAAAAGTTACTGAACATCATCATGATCAAAAACGTGAATAGGAGAATGGATGCGCCGGACAGTTCCATACTTTTGACAACCTGTCCTTTTTTTCGCGTATCCTGTCTTTTTTTCGGGGTAGCCTTCTCTGTTTTTTCCCCAGCAAACATCTGGAGGTCGAGTTGATATTTCATTCGAATCTTGTCCTCCGTTTCACTCAGCCCGGCCTCTGTCCAATGGTCCCAAGCAAGTTTTCCATGGATCTGAACATTACTTCGAACAATTGACTAAACACAAAGGCAAAACTGGGAACCAGCAAAAGCAAAATAGCAAGCCCTACGAGTACTTTCAGTGGCATTCCGACGGCAAATACGTTAAATTGAGGAGCCGTCTTCGCCAAGAATCCCAATCCTACATCTGTCAAAAACAGAGCAACTACAATCGGCGCAGACATCTGAAAAGCCAACATAAATGATTGACCTAAGGTACGCACCAAAAATTCAGCAATACTTCCATCTGCCAATCGTAGAAAGAATACATTCGACAACGGAATCCAGCGATAACTATATACAATGGCATCGAGCAGATAATGATGTCCGTTCATTGTCAGAAAGAGCAATACCGCAAAAGCATATTTGAAGTTACCTGTAAGTGGTGCAGAAGCACCTGTCATTGGATCATATACGTTGGCCATACCAAAACCAATCTGAAGATCAATAAAAGTTCCAGCGGTCTGTATAGCCGTCATTAACAGATAAGCAACAAAGCCTAAGAGCAAGCCAATCAATATCTCTCGGATAACCAGCAGGATATAACTCAGATCTGTAGGTACAACCTGGTCTATGCCGTATACCATATACACCGTAAAGGTTACGAATGCCGATAAACCAATTTTAAGAGAATTCGGCACATTCCGAGCCGAGAAGACCGGCGCAGTTACAAAAAATGATGCTATTCGACAAAACATAAGCAGAGCGACAGGAAAACTTTGCAACAATGTCTCCATCTGCAACAGCCTACCCTATGTATCTGTATAAATTATCGAGAATGTTATACGTGAAATCGACCAGTATATTCAATATCCAAGGACCAAACAAAAGTACTGCCAGAAGTACAGCAATGATTTTAGGCACAAAGGCCAGGGTTTGCTCCTGAATTTGAGTGGTTGCCTGAAACACACTGATAATGAGTCCTACAACCAGAGCTAGAATAAGCATGGGTGCGCTGGCCAGCAGTGAAGTATAGACCGCTTTCCCGGCCAGACCGATAATAAACTCCGAAGTCATGACCGTCCTCCTTTAATATGCCGGCTCAAGTGTTAAAACTCAGCAACAGTGACTTCACGACCAGATACCAGCCATCGACAAGTACAAATAACAGTATTTTGAAAGGTAATGAGATCATGACAGGTGGAAGCATCATCATCCCCATAGCCATGAGTGTACTCGCAACTACAATGTCTATAACCAAGAATGGAATAAAGATCATGAATCCCATCTGGAATGCTGTCTTCAACTCACTGATTGCATATGCCGGTACCATCACAGTAATCGGAATATCCTGGTATGTGCTTGGCTTTTCGGTTTGATTGTACTTCATAAACAGCAATAGGTCTTTCTCCCTAGTGTGAGAGAACATAAACTTCTTCATGGGATCCGCAGCTTTTTCCAACGCTTCGGTTTGTGTGATGTCTCCCTTGAGATAGGGCTGAAGCGCTACCTGATTGATGGACGACAACGTCGGTGACATGATGAAAAGTGTCAGAAAAAGTGCTAAACCGACCAGCACCTGATTGGGTGGCATTTGCTGCGTACCCAAGGATGTCCGCACAAAACCGAGAACGATAACAATCCGTGTAAAACTGGTCATCAGTACCAGCAAGGCTGGTGCGATACTAAGTACTGTGATCAACAGGATAATGGACAGTGAACTCGTACTTGGTGTACCCCCATCCCCGTTACCAATTTGAATATCAATATTCGGAATCGGTTCGGCAAAGGCAACAGTGACCGAGGCCAGACTGATGAGTCCTATGAAAAAACACGCCAACCAAATCTTTTTCTTCATGAATCCCTCGACCGATCTGTAGTATTGTCTTCTTCCAGGACCTTCTCCATCTTCTCTTTACGGTTAGGCATCTGCCGAAGTTTAGATTCAAACAGTTCGTGAAAAGAGGTTGTATCCTCGAGTTCCATTTCCCGTGGCGGTTCATCTTTGCGCAAGCGGGCTGCCAGCTTTGCAATGAGAGGCGAAAGGCTTCCCTGTTGAGCTGAAGCATCCCGTTCAAATGAATCAATGATTCGCTGTGCCTCTTCAAGATCCGAAACCTTATCCACCAGCTGTATGTCATCACCCACGCCGAGTAGATAAACACTACCGCCAATTTCTATAATTTGCAGCGACTTGTTTGGTCCCAGTCCGACCCCACCCAAAATACGAATTGTGCCGTTCCGGAACCATCGCTGATTCCGTTTGTTCAGAAAACGAATCAGATAGACTATAAGAACCAGAATGACGGCCAGGACAACAATCACCCATACAAGCTGAAAATAATAATTGACTCCCGTGCCCACATCATCTGGAATCTTATCCTGAGCCATCATCATGTCTCTTAAACGCCCAGCGTTTTGCTGATTGCTTCGATAACGCGGTCAGATTGGAACGGTTTCACGATGAAATCTTTAGCTCCAGCTTGGATTGCATCAATAACCATCGCTTGTTGACCCATCGCAGAGCACATAATCACTTTTGCGTTAGCATCAATTTTTTTAATTTCTTTCAAAGCTGCAATACCATCCATCTCAGGCATGGTAATATCCATTGTGATCAGATCAGGACGAAGCTCCTTAAACTTCTCAATTGCTTGTGATCCATCCTGTGCTTCGCCAACGACCTCGTATCCGTTTTTGGACAAAATGTCCCGGATCATCATTCTCATAAATGCAGCGTCGTCCACGACTAAAATTCGGTTTGCCATCTTGATTCAAGTCCTCCCTAAATTGTGCTTATTGTAATTTCTGAATTCGGTCCCATTGGCTTACGATATCTATAACACGAACACCAAAGTTTTCGTCAATTACGACAACCTCACCTTTGGCAATCAACTTGTTATTCACCAAAATATCGACAGGTTCACCGGCCAGCTTGTCCAGCTCGACAATTGAACCTTGTGACAGTTCTAAAATATCCTTAATTTGCTTCTGGGTCCTTCCTAATTCTACGGTGACTTTAAGGGGAATGTCCATCAATAAATTCAAATTGTTTTCGTCTACCTGGCCGAACGCCCCATTTTGCAAATTGGCGAATTGAACCGGTTGTACGTTTACATTCCTATTCGGCACACCGCCGTAATGCTGCGGTACACCATAAGGTTGCTGCGGAGGCATGCCATACGGCTGCTGTGGCGGCATTCCTTGCGGCATCCCCATTGGAGCCTGTCCATAGCCATTATAATCTTGAACAGGCGGCTGTTGTGCCTGTGGCGGTACCTGTTGCTGAACCGGAGGTTGCTCAGGGGCAACCGGTACTGCTGCCGGTACTGGCTCTGGAGTAGACGCAACTGGTGCACTAGCAGTAGACTCTTGAGCCCCTCCAATCAACATCTCTACCATTTCTTTGGCAAAATGCACTGGAAGCAGCTGCATAAGATTGGAATCAATCAGGTCACCAATCAACAGACGGAATGATACCTGGATCAACGTCTCATCTTCTGGAAGATTGCTGACTCCCTCACCACTTTCCATATTGAGAATATCAATTCCCGGAGGAGAAATATTCACGAAACGGTTAAAGATTGTGGACATGGAAGTAGCAGACGAACCCATCATCTGATTCATCGCTTCCTGTACTGCACTGATATGGATTTCATTTAGTTCTTCATCAACCGGATTTCCTTCGCCGCCAAGCATCAGATCAGCTATGACTTGAGCATCCCGTTTTTTGATGACTAGCGAGTTGATCCCTTCAAATCCATCCACATAATTCACATGTACTGCAACGTGAGGTTTAGGAAAGGCTTCATCAAACTGTGTCCGACTGATGATGGACACCTTAGGTGTTGTAATATCTACTTTTAGGCCCAATAGCGTGGACAAAGCTGTCGCCGCACTACCAAAAGTAATGTTACCAATTTCCCCCAAGGCATCCTGTTCCAGCTCGGTCAAAAAATCATCAACTGTTTTCTCAGCCGGTTCCGAACTGTTCATCGATTCCGATTGTCTGAGCAAAGCATCGATTTCTTCTTGGGATAAATAATCCTTACTCGTCAAATTCTTCAACTCCTTCGGTGACAATCTTGTCTATTTGCACAGCCACACGATCCTTGATCGTTCCCGGGCTACCCATGTACTTCAGCCTGTCTCCAACTTTAATGGACAATCCCTCATCAACTGGTTTGTTCAACGTAATGACATCGCCAACAGACAGACCCAAAAATTCAGCAATCGAAATCCTGGATTCTCCCAACTCCGCAACGACGGGCAATTTGGCTTTGTTCACACGCTCTTTGAGAGCATCATATTCTTCCGGAGCTCTCGTCTTTTTCTCCGAAACAAACCACTGATGAGTCGACAACCGAGACATAATAGGTTCAAGAACGACATGCGGGATACACAAATTGATCATGCCTGTGGTGTCACCGATTTTGGTACTCAGTGAGATCAAAGCAATGGTCTCATTAGGAGATACAATCTGCATAAATTGCGGATTGGTCTCCAGTGCTTCCATCCTTGGAGAAATATCCAACACCGTCTTCCATGCTTCTTGCAAACTCTCAAATGCACGGCTGAAAATCCGCTCCATAATCGTCGTCTCAATTTCCGTCATCGATGCGATCTTTGTCGGTGCATTTCCTGTTCCGCCAAGCAGACGATCCAGCATTGCATAACCCACGTTGGGATGAACCTCCATCACCATCCGTCCCTGTAATGGCTCCGCCTCAAATATGTTTAAAATCGTCATCTTCGGAATAGAACGGATAAACTCGTCATAAGGCAACTGTTCAACCTGAACGACATTGATCTGAACGAACGTCCGCAGTTGGGCTGAAAAATAAGTGGTGAGAAAGCGTGCAAAATTTTCGTGAATACGGGTCAAGCTTCGAATATGATCTTTGGAAAAACGAACCGCCCGCTTAAAATCGTACGATCTAATTTTCTTTTGAGTTTCTTCCTTTTTCAATTCCTCGGCATCCATCTCACCAGAAGAAAGGGCAGCTAATAGGGCGTCAATCTCATTTTGTGATAATACATCCACCATGTTCTCACCCCCTTACAGATTTACAGCGTGTCCTGTTCATTATATTGGTGCTGTCAAAAAAGAAGAAAAACTAGTACTGGTCAGCTTACCTTCCGGCAAAGCTTCATTAATAAGTTCGGTCAATTTTTTATTAAATTGAATGCGACCTTTTGCTGTAGCCAGCTCATCCGACTTGGTATCCGCAAAAGTCTGGATGATGATAGGCTTCACCGTGATTTCCTTGATTTTCTCAAAATCTTCTTTAGCCTTTTTGTCGGACAATTTGAAAGAAAAACTTACAACTACAATATGGTCTATATCAGCCAAATTGGTTTTAATTTCTCCAAGCTCTGAGGAAACTGCAACAATCTCATCCGCAGTCATCTTCTTCTCTGCAGCAGCGGCTGCCGTATGTGTATCATTCTTATTCCCGTTCTGTCCTTGCATAAATACAAACACAACCACCACAATGAGTGTTATAGCTAGCAAGCTTGTTGCAAGCCATGGCAACATCTTTTTCATCAGGACTCCTCCGTTTGCTGCACTTTAATAGTGGCTGCCTGAACCCCGATTTCACGGTTGTAATCTTTAATTTTGGAAATAACCTCATCGGCCTTCTCAAGCACAATAAGTCTCTTTCCGGTTACCAGAGTAATATACGTGTCTGGTGTCTCTTCGACAATTTCAACCATCAGCGCATTTAACCACATGGGAGAACCATTTAACCGCGTAACCGAAATCATGCTAAGCCCCCTCGATCAGAGTGGAGGAGCAAGCTCCCCCACGCATTAAAAATTGCTAATCAGTTATTAACGTTTCAGGTTAACAACTTCCTGAAGTACTTCATCGGACGTTGTAATAATACGTGAGTTCGCCTGGAATCCACGTTGAGCCACGATCATCTCTGTGAATTCACCTGTTAGATCCACGTTGGACATTTCAAGTTGTCCTGCAATAACGGAGCCTGTACCAAATTCAGTACTATTGGCAGTGACAATTTCGAATTCCCCGTCAGCATTGGCATTTGCAGTAATACGATACAAGTTACCACCGATTTTTTCTAGACCTTCTGGATTTGTTACTTTCCCTATGCCCAGTTGTGCTCCAGCTTCAGTTGTTCCATCATCCATCGTCTGGTTGATAATTCCATCTTGACCAATAGTGAAAGAAACTACCGCTTCATCCAATGTGATAGGTTCTCCACCACTATCAACAACGAACAGACCATCGGATGTCACGAGGTTACGGTTAGCATCCACATGGAAATCTCCTGCACGGGTCAAAAAAGGAACTTCTTGTTCTCCGCCTAGGGTCACCAGGAAGAAACCATCACCATTGAGACGCAGGTCGGTTGGATTATTAGTTGTCATTGGGCTGCCCGCAAGATGCAGCGTATCAATCGATCCTACCGATACACCCAAACCAATCTGCTTTGCATTTACACCACCGTTATCATCTCCAGGCGCTGTTACCCCCGCCGTTGTTTGGCTCATAATATCTTTGAACATAACACGGCTACCTTTAAAACCAACCGTGTTCACGTTCGCAATATTATTACCGATAACATCAAGTTTCGTTTGAAAACCCCGCATCCCGGAAACGCCTGAGTACATTGATTTCAACATTTTTAAAAATCCTCCCAGCCTTAATTTGGTTACCGCGTCAGTCGGTCAGCGGCATTCCGGCTCCCGAGAAGGGCCAGCCGGTCAAGAAATGATTACAGCACTGTCAATCTGGGTGAATACATTATCCTTCATGCTTTCACTATCCATGGCTGTAACGACAGTACGATTTTTGACATTAACGATAAAAGCCATATCTTTCATCAAAATCAAGGATTCCTTGGCTCCTTTGGCAGCAGCCTTATCCAGGGCAGTTCCAATCTGCTGCATCTGCTCAGTCTTGAGTTCAATACCCCGCTGTTCCAACCTTTTGGCAGCATGATTACTCAATTTCAGGAGGTTGTCTTCCAATACCTGTGCAAAAGGGCGTTCAGGTACATTAGACGTTTCTCCTGCTTTGGAGCGATTATGCAAATTCGGTGTAATTGGACCTGTATACAGTTGGCCTACTGTTATCCGATCACTCATAACGTGTTTCCGTTATCTTCAGGCTGTGCTGATGGTTCTTGTTCATTGGTTTCGTTCGTTTCAGCTGAATCTTCAGCGTTCTGAACAGGATTTTCATTTTCCTCAGCCTGTGTTGGATTGGTTACCTGAATAATTTCATCCAGCTTAATTTCGTCTTTGCCCACTTTTGCGTACTGAACACCATCTCGTACGATAATAGAATCCACAATACCTTGACGGAGTGTTCCGTTATCCTCTTTATTAGAAGAAAGCCAACTGATCTCGCGGCCAATCATGCCAGACACTGTCCCAAGAGACTGATTCAAAGTCTTGAGCTGAGACGAGATATTCACCAGTTGTTCTACCGAACTGAACTGAGCCATCTGAGCGATAAATTCCTTATCTTCCATTGGCTGCATCGGATCCTGATTTTGTAGCTGAGTGATCAATATTTTAAGAAACTGATCCTTGCCCAGCTCTTTTGTTGCAGCGCTTGTTGTAGCTTTATTCGCTGCCGAATAGTTAGGCCAGGTATTATTGGTAGAAATCGCTTCATTAGCCATATTTTCACCTCATTTCTATTTAAGCTTCTGCTGTAAACGTGTCTCTCCGCAGGTCGTTGGCTTCCTCATGTTCACTACGCCAGTTGCGCAATTCTTCATGGAGAGTTGCTGTAGTTACAGCATCATCCGATTGTTCTTCACGTTCGCGTGAGCGACGTTGCTGCTGAGAATTGCTTCCTGGCTGGCGTCCCCCATCCTGGTACATTTGTGAACCAAGTGAGCTGTTCTGAGTAACTTCAAGTCGTTCCACTTGAATGCCTTGAGCTTGAAGCGAGCTACGCAGTTGCATCATTTGCTGTTCCAGCATGTCTTTCGCCATCGTATGCTCAGTCATAAACCGTGCAACCAATTGTCCGTTTTGCAAAGTAATTTGTACATCCAGCTTACCTAGATGCTCCGGACGTAGTGAGATAGTTGCCTCTGAAAAACCCTTTTGCTGCACGATATCCAGCTTGTTCACAACAAATTGTGTCATCTCTTTTGCAAACTGGGATGCTTGCATGACAGGTTCAGCCGGTTTACCCGCTGATGTACCTGATGAACGTAAGGACAACTCTCCTGCCGTAATGATACTTGAATGGTCCACTTCTCCTACTT
This sequence comes from Paenibacillus sp. MDV22-iso6, assembly GCF_058408365.1. Taxonomy (NCBI): domain Bacteria; kingdom Bacillati; phylum Bacillota; class Bacilli; order Caryophanales; family Paenibacillaceae; genus Paenibacillus; species Paenibacillus sp. MDV22-iso6. The sequence continues at coordinate 140,282 of NZ_JBZVDZ010000005.1, forward strand.
CATTCGCTGTAGGTGCTGAATCCGTTTCAACTGAAACTTTAGGTCCAGTATTTGAAGCGGCCGCAACAAGAACTTGTGGTACCACTGAGTCTTGCTTGGATGTTTGAACGGGATGCGTTGGAGCCACTTGCACAGCCTGGTCCTTAGTCACCGCTAATGTATCCAGAATGGATTTAAGTTCATTCCACCCTTTGTTAAGACTGGTGTCAACGCCAGCATCTTGCAACTGACTTTGAAGAGATTGAAGCAGGTGCTTGAATTCTGGAGCGTTCTTGACAACAGTACTATCAGGCTCATTCATACCCGCAATTAACTGTGTAAGCACATCCTGTAATACAAAGCGCACTGCTGCTGGATGTTCCGCCAGATCAATTGCTGATGCTGCATTACCCGCTTCACTTGTAGGCTCATCAGAACCTTCGGCTTGAGTACCAGGATTAGCATCTAATTGAGCATACATCTGCTGAATCAGACTTTGTAAATCCCCTAGTAGTGACGGATCATTTTCCAAAGCTTCATCTAGTGAATCCAAATCTGCGAATAACGAACTCAAGATATCGGTGATAGATGTTTGTTCTCCATCTTCACTAGCTGCAAAGGTAAACATAAGCGGATTAGCTGTTAAGCTCCCTGCTGCAGCCGAGCTGTTCTCCCCCGTTGCACCACCATTCAATGATTGGGCAAGAGTTTGTAGAAAATCACCGCTACCAGCAGTTGCACCTTTGGAACCAGTTCCAGCTGTCTGAGCTGCTCCTATTGTCTTGGCGGATGATGTGGATGTCATTTGATATACAATCGACATTTATTTTCACCTCCTCTCCTTAATAAAACAGACGCTACTAATCTTACTTGTTACCCATTAATTTATTTAATATTTTTGCAGTTTCAACTGAATTTTCAGTCGACATATTTTCAAGCAATTGAGACCGTGTAGCATCATCTACAGAATTCAAAATGGTCAAGGTTTTGTCCGGACTCAGCTTATAAGTTTCGAGTAACAGCTTGGCTCCGCTAGAGGCCGACATGGAAGCAAACGTTTGACTAAGCTGATTTTTATCCAAATTTTTGGAGTTAGTCGTAGATGCCGTAGATGTAGTTGCAGTCTCTTTCTTCAAGCGGGATTGCAGTGCGTCCAGGGCCAGATCACCGGATGGTTTTGCATCCTTCATCATCATCGTGACATCAGCCGCTGTTTTTGGGTCCATCTTTTCCAGCACCTTAGTTCGTGCAGCCGATTGCATCGCACTCAGAAGCAGCACCATCTCTTCGTTCGTCATATTTTGCAAAATCGGCGCGGCCTTACTGGGACTCATGTCCGCATACATCTTAGCCAAATCTTTAATTTGTTTCTGATAATCAGACTCGGTCTCTGGATTCCGCACAGCGGTTTCAACCGCTTTTTCCGCATCATCCAATTTCTTTTGCAAATCACTTGCTTTTTTCGCCTCTGTGGTCGTGGCATCCTTCGCTGCTTTAAGCTCTGTTTCTTTCTCGCTTACTTGTGCCTTCAGCTTATCTATTGTCGCTTCTGCACTCTCGACCTGCTGCTCGCTCTTCTCCAGTTTCTTTTTCTCCGGATCTAGCACAGGATCAGGCACCCAGTCCTTTACGATAGGAATTTTGTTAGCTACTCCAAGCAGGTTGTTGCGAATATCTACATTAAATAGAGTGAGCAAAACACCCAACAAAACCACAGTGAACACAATTGGGATTGAAATCATCAGAAACTTTTCCCAACCGCCGCTCGACTCTTTTTCCATATCTGTGTCTTTAACAGCCATTGTTCTTTCCTCCTTCACGAGACAACTTCGCGTCCGGCCACATCAATTCGCGCGTCCGGCTTTGGCAGCGAAGCGTACAGTAGCCATCTCGTCCAGATCGTTCTGTTCCCGGAGGAGCATCTCCTGCTGAAATTTGATTTTGGCCTTGTCTCTCGCCCCAAGCCATACTTTTTCGTCCATCATTTTGCCATTCAGAAACGTTTGATTCCGTTGCACATTGACCTCAGCATGTCTGACATCACTACTTTTGCGTGAAATGCACTCGTCAAGGTGATGGACATACCGCTGCATCTCCTGCAAGCTGGATACGGAAGCCGTACTTTCCGTAGCAGATTGAATGACATCAATCAATTCCTTTTTATCATTCAATAGTTGTAAAAGATGCTCTTCCTCAGTCTGAAGTTTCCCGATCGCTGTGGATAACATCCACTCCGCTTGCGTTTTTTCATTGCTTTTCAGGTCAACAACCTTCTGGAAATGATATCGAAATTTCATCGTTTACCCATTCATCTCCTTGCAAATTCAAGAATCAAACGTTCCTGCACTTCACTCAGCGTTACTTTTTCATCGACTTTCTGCCTTGTAAAATTCCAGATGCTATCAATCTGGTCTATCGATTCATCAATGGCAGCATTTGAACCTCTTTGATAAGCCCCAATGTTAATTAAATCCTCTGATTCCTTGTACACAGCCATCAGTCTCTTCATATTATTAACGGCTTCCAGCTGCTCTTCAGGAGCAATATCCTTCATAACCCGACTAATGCTCGCAAGCACATCAATGGCAGGGAAATGACCTTTGTTTGCGATGGACCGATTCAGTACAATATGACCATCCAAAATACCTCTTACCGCATCTGCAATCGGTTCGTTCATATCATCCCCGTCGACAAGGACGGTGTAAAAAGCAGTAATCGAACCTGTGGGTCCAGTCCCCGCTCGCTCAAGCAACTTGGGTAAACTCGCAAAAACAGAAGGAGTGTATCCTCTCATTGCAGGAGGTTCTCCCACGGCAAGTCCCACTTCCCTCTGTGCCATGGCATAACGTGTAACGGAGTCCATCATCAACATGACATTCATGCCTCTGTCTCTGAAATACTCCGCAATCGTAGTTGCGATGACCGCGCCCTTGATTCGAATCAGAGCAGGTTGATCAGAGGTAGCGACAATAACGACAGATCGTTCCAGTCCTTCCGGACCCAGATCCCGTTCAATAAAGTCACGAACCTCACGGCCCCGCTCGCCTACCAAAGCAATTACATTGACGTCTGCTGCTGTATTGCGGGCGATCATACCCATAAGCGTACTTTTACCAACACCTGATCCGGCAAAAATACCGACCCTTTGTCCTTTGCCAACCGTCAACAGACCGTCAATGGCTCTCACACCTACACTCATCGTTTCGAGTACCCGTGGTCGGTCCATCGGATTCACTGGCCTATTGGATGTGGAGTACATCGGCATTCTGGAGGGTAACAAGGAACCGTCCAAAGGTTGTCCCAATCCATCTAACACTTTACCAAGCAATTCTGATCCAACCTGTACCCCAAGTGGTTTACCCGTTCCGACCACATCACACCCAGGACCAATGGATTGAAGTTCACCAAGTGGCATGAGCAAAACTTTGTTATCCCGAAACCCGACAACCTCTGCCTGAAGTGGCTTGGCAGATTTTCCAGGGTAGATGTAACATACATCACCAATGCTGGCATCCGGACCTTCCGACTCAACCATAAGACCAATGACCTGAGTGACCTTACCGTTAATGCGAACGGGATCAAATTGCTTAAGATGTTCCATGTATCGCTGTGAGCTAAGAATCTTCATGTTGATTTTTTCGCCCCTCATCCTCAAGTGCTATGCGGATCAGTTCTTTTTTAATTTCAGCGAGCTGGGTATCAATTCTGGCATCTACGCTTCCAAACGACGACCGTATAACACATCCCTTATCTTTTACCGTAGCATCAGGCAAAATCTGCAATTCTGCCTGAGAGTCAATTGCCATAGCCAACTCTTCACGTGCAGCCTGCACAAAAGCAAATTGATCAGGTGCCACACATAAGGTGATCATCCCCTGTTCACGTTTGCGAGACAAACTCTGACGAATTAGTTCAAGCGTGTGTTCTGGTTCAACCGAAAGTTGTTTGTCAATCACCTTCTCAGCGATACCACAGGCGAGATCCACAAGGAAAGGCTCTGCTTCCTGAATAATCTGATCTTTGGCAACGTAAGCTTCTTCAAGCACCCCGCGTGCTTCCTTCATCATCTCTTCGATCTTCACCTGGAGATCCAGTTCAGCCTGTACTTTGCCTTCTTCAAAACCCTGCTGGAAACCTTGTGAACGAAGAGCTTCAGTCAGATGTTCATCCTGCTGACGCTGCTCCTGCCACCAGCTATCTATCTGTTCACGGGCTTCTTGAAGCAATCGCTCCGCTTCCTCCGAAGCATCACGTACCTGCTTTTCTGCAAACTCCTTGGCATCCTCCAGCATCTCCGCGGTAAGACGTTGTGTTTCTTCGTCCACGCGTGCCTGAAGCATCTCAGCTTCAGAACCTTCAGCTCGTTCACCATCTAACTCCGCATCAGACTCCGGTCCACCATAATGATGATGATTTTCGAGTCGTTTGCGGTCATCAACCGGTACATACTGGAAAGATTTAATCAAATTAGACAATGATATCATCTCCTCCACCGCGAGCGATAATGATCTCACCAGCTTCTTCCAATCTACGGATCGTTCCTACGATACGGGTCTGAGCTTCCTCAACATCACGCAACCGAACGGGTCCCATGAATTCCATTTCTTCCTTGAATGTCTCGGACATCCGTTTCGACATATTTCGGAATATAGCATCCCGTACTTCTTCGCTCGCCACTTTGAGTGCCAACTGCAAATCTGCGTTGTCGATATCCCGGATAATACGCTGGATCGAACGATCGTCCACATTGACGATATCTTCGAATACAAACATGCGTTTTTTGATTTCTTCTGCAAGTTCCGGATCTTGAATTTCCAACGAGTCGAGAATAGTACGCTCCGTACCACGGTCGACGCCGTTCAAGATCTGAACGATGGATTCGATACCACCCGCATTTGTATAATCCTGCGTAACAGTAGAAGATAATTTCTGCTCGAGCACCCGTTCCACTTGAGAAATGACTTCTGGAGACGTACTGTCCATAACAGCAACTCTGCGTGCTACATCGGCCTGCTTCTCTTGTGGTAACGAGGACAAGATTGCTGCTGCCTGCTCAAATTGCAGATACGATAATACCAGAGCAATCGTTTGCGGGCTTTCGTTCTGAATGAAGTTCAATATTTGATTCGGATCCGCCTTACGCGCAAAGTCAAAGGGTCTAACCTGCAGCGTAGCTGTCAAACGGTTAATAACTTCAAGTGCTTTTTGCGACCCGAGTGCTTTCTCCAGAATTTCTCTCGCGTACGTAATACCGCCCTGAGAGATATATTCCTGTGCCAAACAGATCTGGTGAAACTCAGACATAATCATATCTTTTTCAGAAGCATCCACTTTGCGAACATTGGCAATTTCCAACGTCAGTTGTTCGATTTCCTCGTCCCGCAAATGTTTGAAGATTTGAGCGGATACTTCCGGACCTAATGTAATCAACAAAATTGCTGCTTTTTGTCTTCCAGTCAGACCTTGACTGCTTGCCTTCGCCAATGCGTTCACCTCTATTCGTCAGCCAGCCACGTACGCAGCAGATTGACGAATTCGTCTGGCTTTTTCTTGGCCAAACTCTCCAATTGTTTGCGCACTTGACTTTCGTTCGTTACACTGTCCAACGTAATGGACGGAAACTCTGTTGCTACTGGAAGAGGAATGTCCTCTTCTTCTATTTCGTTTTGTTTGCGACGACGGCGCACTAACAAAATAACAACCGTTGCAATCAATGCTGCCACCAGTGCTCCTATGCCCCACATCATTCCGGTGGAAAGCTTGAAGCCTGTATTTGTTGCCGCAGCAGTCTGGAAACCTTGAGACATTACCGAAACTTTTTTGGCCAAGTCTGCGTCACTTATTACAGTGCCTGAGTCCGCCAATGATGCACGAACAATGTTAACCAAAATATTTTCAATTGCATCCTGAACCGGAGCTTGTAATTCTGTTTGTCCTGCCGGTGGTTCAACCGCAACGTTAATGGTTAAATCTTTTACAGTGTATGGACTAGAAACGATATCTTTAACAATTCGGTTGACATCGTAGTTTTTGGTGCTGGATGTTTCCTCCGAGGTTGAGTTGCCTGATGCATCCGATGATGGATAACCCGGAACTTCCTCTTGACCTGTGCCAGCAACACCGCCTGTCGGATTGCTTGCCCCAGTGTAACTCTTTTGAATCTCTTGCACACTAATCTCGATGCCTTTCATATTATCTACATCGACCGGTGTGACCAGGTTTTCTTTCCGCGTTTCCTTGTCAAAATTAAGCTTGGAAGCAACCAGAACATTGACGTTCTCGTCACCCACAATCTGCGAAAGAAATTGTTTCACATTATTGCGAACATCATTTTCGAATTTCTTCTGTAACGCCATGTTTTCTTGGACTTCAGAAGATAATCCCCCGCTACCACCTCGGGCCGTAGGAATCAGTTCCGCTTCATCCGTGTTCGTAATCGTTATGTTTTCAATAGGTAGATTGGGAATGGCTGTTTTGACCAAATTAAAATATCCATCTACCGCAGCCTGATTGGGGTGATAACCCGGTTTAAACTGCAGGGCCACTGATGCTGATGCTTTATCCTGCTCTTCTAGGCCAGCAAAGATATTATCTTTTGGCATATTGACCAGTACTTTAGCATCCTGTATGCCTTGCATCCGTTGAAGCAACTGCTCCACTTCTCCGTTCAATGCGTTGTTATACTTCACATCGAACTCTTTATCCGTCATCCCAATTGGAGATGATGACTCCTCAAAAGACTTATATCCTAATGAACCATTCTGAATAATTCCTTGTGATCCGATATTTACTTTTGCAATAGCAACATCCGTGCTCGGTACAGATATGGTCTTACCGTCTGCACTTAATTTGTATGGAATACTGGAGGAATCAAGATAACTAATGACGCCTGCAGAGTCACTTGCATTCAAATCCGTGAAAGCAACTTCATATTCCGTCTTTGACAATTGCATGGTTAGTACAACTGCAGCCAAAATTAAAAACAGGAATGTGGAAATAAATAATACTTTTTGCTTTTTGCTAAAACTATTCCAATACTGGGATGCCTTATCCCTGTATTGGGCAATTCTCTCATTCACTCTGTCACCCCATCCGAAACTTTGCTTGGTCTGTCCCTCCGCAATCTCTATAGGTTCTAAAGTTTAACGGTCAGGAGCAGCATCGCAGCTGCTTGTTGTAGTAATCAGCGCTGTTGTCGAAGCGCATTTAAGTCAATTTACAATTGCGTACGCATAATCTCCTGATATGCTTCGACTACTTTGTTTCGGACTTGAGTCGTAAGTTGAAGACTCAACAGGGCCTGTTCAGAAGCGATCATCACCTGATCAACGTTCACTTTTCCAACCAGGAATTGGTTTGACATTTCATGTGCTTGGGTCTCCTGTGCAGCTACAGACCCTAGCGCATCCTGTAGGTATGTACCGAAGCTCTGAATGGTTTCGGCTGGTGTAGATGGTTTACTTTGTGCCGTACTTTGCATCTGAAGCGGTTGAATCCCCTGTGTGCTAAACATGTTGTTCTGAATCATTAATGTCCCTCCCTTTCATTTCTGTTCTTTGGTTTTATGGATATTTCCACCTTTAAGCCGTTAACTAGGCTCTTCCAATCTCCAATGCTTTGGATATCATTGCTTTGGTTGAGTTCAAAGCTGTGACGTTTGCTTCATATGAGCGTGAAGCCGAAATCATGTCCACCATTTCTTTCGCGATATCCACATTAGGCATATACACATACCCCTCAGCGTTGGCATCCGGATGTGTAGGGTCGTAGACCGGTTTCAGAGGGGACTGATCTTCACGAATCTCCGACACTCTAACTCCCTCTCCAGACCCACCGCTTTTCATCTGATTTTGAAGCAAGCTGTTGAAAGAAGTTTTGTTAGGTTCAAGCACAACCATCTTGCGCTTGTAAGGAACTGCCTCGCCGTTGGTTACACTCGCGCGCGTCGTCTCCGCGTTGGCAATGTTGGAAGATATAACGTCCATCCGCAAACGCTGAGCCGTTAGAGCCGATGCACTAATACTGAAACTGTTACTGATGTTCACCTAAGTTATCTCCCTTCGACTCCAACACGCATCATTTTGATCTGTTCATTCACTTGCTGAATATAAGCGTTGTAACGCAGCTGGTTCTCCGCCAGAAGACTCATTTCTTTGTCTACATCGACGTTGTTCTGGTTGTTATTCATGGATGTTGACTGGTCCATATTAACTACTGGTGTAGGTATGGAAGAGGAAGGACCTATGACAAAATGCCTTGAATCCGTTACTTTTCCTTTAAGAACAGGCATGTCTCCATTCATTTGTTCCTGCAGCATTTCTTCAAAAGCAACGTCCGAACGCTTGAAATACGGGGTGTCCGCATTCGCAATATTGTCAGCAATTGTTCGTTGTCTAATGTTGGAGGCATCGAGTGCACCTTGTAACCTTTGAAAACTAATATCATTCAAAAGATTCATAATCGCCCTCCTCTCTTTAGAAATTATGGAAATAGATTCAATCTTTTTCCGTCAGGATGCTTATGTTTTTTCGACAAAAAACATTCGCTTTTACACGGTTTTCTAGGACTTAAGTAGAATTAACTCTGATGTTGTCGTATAACATAAGTTTCTTCGAGATTGGGATATATTACAATAAGAAAAAAGCCCTATCTTTTCTGAAAGACAGAGCTTTTTGTGTATTTTCTGCAAATTATGAATTTTTTCGTAAATGTTGGGGCCCAAAACAAAAATAAGCTTAAGTGCTCGATATGAGCTCTTAAACATTCTTAAAATTTATACTATGCTTCTATACGATTCAGTACATCATAATAATACAAACAAGGAATCCATCGTAAAGCTTCAAACGATTTCCTATTAGAAAAATTTACCGATATAATAAGCTTTTTTATAATTTCCCTTAGAAACTTTTCTATTCTATGAAATTGCTAATTGACAAAATATCCGTTTCGAATTATTTGTTTCAGCTTAATATCTAAAACACTTTTTTAACATTTAAACAGAGCAAGCTTATTTAAATTTCACAAGAATATTTTGTCACATCCGCAATACCATCTCATTCACTTTTTGCGCATTTATGCAAATATTTCTCAAGCTTCTGATTAAACCGATAACCAGACTTGGAAAAACAAAATCCTTTTATTGGAATTTATAGAATTATCAAATATGTGTTGTAAGCACGTCTTTAGGGTTTAATTACATTATCTCTGCGGCACAAGTCCTAGATTATCTTTCATCTTATACAACTCCATCTTTTTTATCGGTTGCGATACGGCATTATATTAGGATAAAACAAAAATAAACGGCATACATCTGGATCGAATAAAGTCTTCTACAGTCAGAACCAGGACCAAATATCCTATTTCCGTGTAGTTGTTTGATCTTTATTCATCCATTGTATACCGTCATCCAACCTACAATCACACCATGAACAGAGCTCTACACCTGTGTTACAAGATATATTGACTTAAATCACGATCAAGTGCAATGTCATTCAATTTCTCACGTACATATTCCGGAGTGATTACCATACGCTCCAGCGTAAGTTCTGGCGCTTCAAAAGACAGATCCTCAAGAAGTTTCTCCAGAATAGTATGCAAACGCCGTGCACCGATATTTTCCGTATTCTGATTCACGTTCTCAGCCAGCTTGGCAATCTCACGAATGGCATCATCCGAGAATTCAATCTCAATATTCTCTGTACGCAGCAAATCCACATACTGCTTGGTTAACGCATTTTTAGGTTCCGTAAGGATTGATACAAATTCATCAAGCGTCAGGCTGTTCAGTTCTACACGGATAGGGAAACGCCCCTGGAGCTCTGGAATGAGATCCGAGGGTTTGGCTACGTGAAATGCACCGGCTGCCATAAACAGGATGTAATCCGTTTTGACAGGGCCATACTTCGTCATTACCGTAGATCCTTCCACGATTGGCAGAATGTCACGCTGTACACCTTCACGGGATACATCGGGACCGCTACCGCGCCCTTGACTGGCCACTTTATCAATTTCGTCAATGAATATGATACCTGTCTGTTCCGCCCGGCGGATGGACTCCTGAGTAACATCATCCATATCAATCAACTTGCCCGCTTCTTCCTGAATCAATACTTTGCGAGCTTCCTTAATCGCCAGTTTACGTTTTTTGGTACGACGTGGCAATAAACTACCAAACATCTCCTGCATGTTCATCCCCATCTGATCATTTCCTTGACCAGCGAACATGTCCATCATGTTTGGCGTGGTATCTTCCACATCAATCTCGATAACGTCATCTTCCAGCTTGCCAGATAACAAATCAAATTTGATTTTACGTCGCCGTTCAGCTACTCCCGTATCCGGTTCCTGCTCATCGGTTTCTGGCGTGTTGTTGCCATTATTCCCAAAAATCATTTCGAACGGATTCCGCTGATTTTTGGATTTGGATTGTGAAGGGGCCAAAATATGTACGATCCGCTCATTGGCAGCCTCTTCCGCTTTGTCCTTGACCTTTTCTGTACGTTCCAGCTTGACCATCCGCAGCGATGTTTCAATTAAATCACGAATCATAGATTCCACATCACGGCCAACATAGCCCACTTCCGTGAACTTCGTAGCTTCCACTTTTACGAATGGAGCTCCTACCAACTTAGCCAGTCGGCGTGCAATCTCAGTTTTACCAACACCAGTAGGTCCAATCATCAGAATATTTTTAGGTACAATATCATCTTGGGTATTTTCGGGCAAAAGGCTACGGCGATAACGATTGCGAAGGGCGACCGCTACCGATTTTTTAGCCTGTTTTTGACCTACAATGTACTTATCAAGCTCTGCAACGATTTGTCTTGGCGTTAACGCTTGAGTATCCATATAGCTTCCCTCCTACCAGTATGTGAACCTTGTTTATGAGATAGAACGTTATAAATTTTACCTACAAGGACAAAGAATCTCCACGAAGTAACTGGAGCCGATTTAATCATCATGCCCCATCACGGGAGATTGCTTTTCTTACAACTCTTCAACAATTATATTATTGTTGGTATATACGCATAACTCTGAAGCAATCTGGAGTGATTCACGAGCAATGTCTTTTGCTTCCAGATCCACTGCATGACGTTTTAACGCACGTGCAGCAGATAACGCGAAGTTTCCTCCCGAGCCAATAGCGATAACATCATCATCCGGCTCGATTATTTCGCCACCACCAGAAATCAGCAGCATACCTGTCTTATCCATAACAATAAGGAGTGCTTCCAGTTTGCGCAAAATCCGATCCTGGCGCCAATCCTTGGCAAGTTCTACCGCTGCACGCTGCAGATTACCATGATGTTCCTCCAGCTTGCCTTCGAATTTCTCAAACAAGGTAATGGCATCCGCCACGGAACCGGCAAAACCGGCGACAACCTGTCCACGATACAAACGTCTAACCTTTTTGGCTGTATTTTTCATCACAACACTTTGCCCCATGGTCACCTGACCATCACCGGCAATGGCTGCTTTGCCATTATGACGAACTGCACAGATCGTTGTAGCATGAAATGACATATCCATGATATCAGCCTCCTCCCACGATTAATTTACACGCGTTCCGGAACGGTTAGACCTTCTGCTGCTGCAAAACGGGCAATGCCGTCCAGTGCACGCTGCGCAAGTGCTTCATTTTTTTCCTTTTTGTTGCGTATTTTAGTTTCCAGCTTCGGCAGCAATCCGAAGTTTGCGTTCATTGGCTGGAAGTGTTTGAAATCAGCTGTTGTAATATATTGTGCCATACTGCCCAGCGTGGTCTCCACCGGCAATACCACCAGTTCCTGTCCAAGCGCTGCTTTGGCTGCATTCATACCCGCGATCAAACCGGATGCCGCAGATTCTACATAACCTTCTACTCCCGTCATTTGACCTGCAAAGAACAGGTTCGGACGCTCTTTGAACTGATACGTTGGACGAAGCAGTTTGGGAGAATTGATAAATGTATTACGATGCATAACGCCATAACGGACGAATTCCGCATTTTCAAGTCCAGGGATCAAAGAAAAGACACGCTTTTGTTCTCCCCACTTCAGATGCGTCTGGAATCCGACCAGATTGTACAGCGTTCCTGCTGCATTGTCCTGTCTAAGCTGAACAACAGCATGAGGCAGTTCTCCAGTATGCGGATTGACGAGTCCTACAGGTTTCATCGGACCAAACAAAGCCGTTTGTTTACCACGTTTCATCATGACTTCAATTGGCATACAGCCTTCGAAGTAAATTTCTTTCTCAAACTCTTTCAGTTGAGCAACTTCCGCTGTGATTAACGCTTCATAGAATACATCGAATTCCTCTTCTGTCATCGGACAGTTCAAGTACGCTGCTTCGCCTTTGTCATAACGTGAAGCCAGATAAACTTTATTCATATCAATGGAATCTTTTTCGATAATTGGCGCAGCCGCATCATAGAAGTAGAAGTATTCTCCACCCATAAGAGCCTTGATTTGCTCTGACAATGCTGGTGAAGTCAAAGGCCCCGTTGCAACAACAACGATTCCGTCTTCCGGCAAAGAAGTCAGCTCTTCATTAACTACTTCGATGAGTGGATGCTGATGAAGTGTAGATGTGATCTCGCCTGAGAATCCGTCCCGGTCCACAGCAAGTGCTCCACCTGCTGGAACAGCATGACGGTCTGCTGCACCCAATACCAGAGAATTAAGCATTCTCATTTCTTCCTTCAATACACCAACTGCGTTAGTCAACCCATTCGCACGAAGCGAGTTGCTGCATACCAGTTCTGCAAATTTATCTGTATGGTGAGCCGGTGTTTTCACAACCGGTCTCATCTCGTATAGTTTTACGCGCACACCGCGACTTGCGATCTGCCAAGCTGCTTCTGTTCCTGCCAACCCGGCACCGATAACGGTTACTTGTTGTTCATTCGTCAAAATCATTTACCCCCATTATGCTAATCCGCTCAATCTTCTTCCGGTTCCTCTACCGGCTCTTGATGATCACATGAAGTACACTGTAATCGTGTTCCCTGTTTGTTCCGTTTCTCAATCATTAGTGATCCACAACTTGGACATGGTTTCGCTGACGGTCTATCCCATGATACAAAATCACATTCAGGATACTTGTCGCAACCATAGAAAATCCGTCCCTTTTTACTGCGGCGCTCAACAACATGCCCTTCCTTACACTTCGGACAAGTCACACCTATATCCTTGATGATCGGTTTGGTATTCCGGCAATCCGGAAACCCGGAACATGCGAGAAACTTGCCGAAACGACCCAGCTTATAAACGAGCGGTTTGCCGCACTTCTCACATATTTCATCCGATACTTCATCTTCAATCTCGATTTCTTTCATTTCTTCTTCTGCAAACTCAAGCCGTTTCTCAAAAGATTCGTAGAATTCTGCGAGTACTTTGACCCAATCCTCCGACCCTTCTTCCACATGGTCAAGATCACCTTCCATGTTGGCGGTAAACTCCACATTCAGGATCTCCGGGAAGAACTCCTCCATCTGTTCGATGACCAGTTCGCCCAGTTCCGTTGGCATGAATTTCTTCTCTTCAATAGCAACATATCCGCGCTTCTGAATGGTCTCCAGCGTTGGCGCATATGTACTCGGACGCCCTATGCCCAGCTCCTCAAGTGTTTTAACCAACCTTGCTTCCGTATAACGTGGTGGCGGCTGTGTAAAGTGCTGTTTCGGCTCGATCTCCCGATTCTCCAGCACATCTCCATTTTTCAGCGGAGGCAGCAGACGATCTTCTTCCGTTGTACCGTCATCGTTACCTTCTACATACACCTTCATGAATCCCTGGAAACGAACCTTCGAACCCGCTGCCCGGAAAATCGTATCTCCTGCAGCAATGTCCACGGAGAGTGTATCCAGAACGGCAGATGACATCTGGCTCGCTATAAAACGTTCCCAAACCAATTTGTACAACCGGAATTGATCACGACTCATAAACGATTTAATGGAATCCGGATCACGCAAAATCGACGTTGGACGAATCGCTTCATGCGCGTCTTGAGCATTGGCTGCTTTTTTGGAATAGTTTCTAGGCGTCTCTGGTGCAAATGGCTCACCATACTTGCCAATAATGTATTCCTTGGCTTCTTCCTGAGCCGATGCTGCAATTCGGGTAGAGTCCGTACGCATATACGTAATGAGACCGACTGTGCCTTCTTTTCCGAGGTCTACGCCTTCATACAGCTGTTGGGCGACAGACATCGTTTTGGAAGCTCTAAAATTCAATTTACGTGCGGCTTCCTGCTGCAAGGAACTCGTTGTAAACGGAGCAGAAGGGTTACGGCTGCGTTCCTTCTCTTTAACTTCTTTGACTGTAAAAGAAGCGCCCTCGATCTGTTTTAAAATGGCCTGTACTTCTGCCTCACTACCAAGTTCGGTTTTGGTACCGTTTAACTGATGGAACTTGGCTTCAAACGGATTTCCGTCCGCTGTCAGTTTGGCAGTAATGCTCCAGTACTCTTCCGGTTCAAAATCATTAATTTCATTTTCACGATCCAAAATGATTTTGACGGCCACAGACTGAACGCGGCCAGCGGACAATCCTTTTTTGACTTTCTTCCATAATAACGGACTAATTTTATATCCTACAAGCCGATCCAGAATACGTCTGGCCTGCTGCGCATTAACCAGATCCATATTGATCTTACGCGGCGTTTTGAACGCATCTTTGACAGCCTGTTTCGTAATTTCATTAAATACTACTCGGCAATCCGCAGTTTCATCCAGTTCAAGTGCATGGGCCAAATGCCAAGCAATAGCCTCACCTTCGCGATCCGGGTCAGCTGCGAGATACACTTTTTTCACTTTCTTTCGTGCATCCTTCAGTTCTTTCAAAATTGAACCTTTACCGCGGATCGTAATATATTTCGGATTAAAATCATTCTCTACCTCAACGCCGATCTGACTCTTTGGCAAATCGCGTACATGCCCCATCGAAGCTTTTACGATGAACTTGCTGCCTAAATATTTGCCGATCGTCTTCGCCTTTGAGGGCGACTCCACGATTACGAGTGCATCCGCCATAGGTTCATCCTCCTCTCAGTCATGAAACTGCTGCTTGTTTTTATAATTCATACTTCATTAGCAGCAGGACTAACTTCCGCTAATAATCTATTTTCACATGCTGCCTTGATCGCAGCATCGTCATACCCTCGCGTATTTGGTTCCAGGTAATTGGCTAATCTGCTTTTTTATGATTAAAGATAACAGAACTGAATGCAAATGTCCAAAATCCCAGTTGAGCTGTTCCACAAGTTGATCCAGTGATTGCTCTTCCTGCTCTAGCAGATAAATAACACGTTGTTCATCTGAAGATAGTTTTACGACAGGGAATATTCCTTGATTGGAAGTTTCACTGCTTTCCGCCGAACGTCCTCTATTGTAAGGAAGTTGCTCCGCTTTTGGCAAGTCCAATCGAAACTCTTCCAATAAATCTGTGGCACAGGTCACCAATTTTGCCCCCTGACGAATCAGATTGTGCGAGCCTCGGCTTTTGGGAGATGTAATGGGACCTGGGACTGCAAACACGTCTCTTCCCGCTTCGAGTGCAGCATCTGCTGTAATGAGTGATCCACTTCGGATATCAGCCTCAACGACTAGCGTACCGAGTGTTAACCCTGCAATGATCCGATTACGTTCCGGGAATAATCCCTGACGCGCACGTGTACCCGGAGGATATTCTGATAAAAGCAGCCCTGTTTCGGCAATTCGTTCGGCAAGACTTGTATTTTCCGGTGGATAGATGTTATCAATTCCTGTCCCAAATACCGCAATGGTTTTGCCGTTTGCACGAAGAGTTGCATCGTGGCACACACTATCTATTCCTCTGGCAAGCCCGCTTACAATGGTCAGCCCTGCCTTGCATAGTTGCTCTGCCAGCTTTTCACCAATTTTACGTCCGTATACAGTAGGCATACGTGTTCCTACCATTGCAATGGATTGAGCGTGCAACAGATTCATATCTCCTCGACCGTACATTACCCAGGGTGGCTGAACGGTTTCCTTCATTAATATGGGGTAGTCTTGATCCAGATAGGTAACGATCTCAATTCCCTGTTTATATACACCCTCTTGTCTCTGCTCAATCCAGTCGATATTGAATTGCTTGGTTAGACGCACAGCCTGATCCTTGCGTAAACCCGCGGCAATCCAATCTCCTTCTTTATAATCTAGAAAATCCGTCAATTGATGTTGTCCTGATAGCAGTTTCGAGATTGTTTTCTTACCAATACCATCCGTTTCATGCAGTCCAACCAAAATCCATCTCTCTTCCATAATCAGAAACCTCCCATAGCGGGAAGAAAATCTTCCCTCATATTGTGTGTTAAGTGACAACGGATTGCAAGCGTTTACTCTTACAGGCAGACAACAGCTCCCTTTTACACCCCGTAAAAAAACGCAAAAAAGCAACCCTTCGCCCTGTTCAGGACAAAAGGTTGCTTACCTTTTCCGTATTATCAATAGTCGGCTCACCAGAAAAATAATTTCCCTGCACCGTTTCTTCTATTATAACGAAAAAGAATTAATGTGTCGTGCACAAATCCAGAATTCCGCGTTCTTCAAGTACGCTCACAAGAGTCGAGCCCATTTCAGCTGGCGTCGGAGCAACTTTGATTCCGCAAGATTCCAGTTTTGCAATTTTTTCTTTGGCTGTACCTTTACCGCCAGAGATAATAGCACCCGCATGACCCATACGTTTGCCTGGAGGCGCCGTAACACCACCGATGAAGCCAACTACCGGTTTGGTCATGTTATCGCGTACCCACTCTGCAGCATCTTCTTCAGCCGTACCACCGATTTCACCAATCATGATAACAGCACGTGTCTGCGGATCTTCATTGAACCGTTTCAGGATATCAATGAACTCGGATCCTTTAACCGGGTCACCACCGATTCCCACAGCAGAAGATTGTCCAATTCCACGCGCAGACAATTGATGAACGGCTTCATAGGTGAGTGTTCCACTACGGGAAACCACGCCAACGTGACCAGGCATATGAATATAACCTGGCATGATGCCGATTTTGCATTCACCTGGTGTAATAACGCCCGGACAGTTTGGTCCGATCAGAACGGTATCTTTTCCTTCCATGAAGCGGTCAACCTTGACCATATCAAGTACCGGAATACCTTCTGTAATACAGATCACGAGATCCAGCTCTGCGTCAACAGCTTCCATGATGGAATCCGCTGCAAATGCCGGAGGAACGTAGATGACGCTCGCTGTTGCGCCAGTAGCTTCCTTCGCTTCCTGTACTGTATTAAACACCGGCAGACTGACTACTTTGCCATCTTCCAGCGTGATATCAACATTGGTTCCGCCTTTACCCGGTGTAACGCCACCTACCATCTGGGTTCCGTAGTCCAATGCGCCCTTCGTGTGGAACATTCCCGTTGAACCCGTAATGCCTTGCGTAATGACTTTTGTATTTTTATCAATCAAAATACTCACGTTGCTTCACATCCTTACGGTTATTTTTCAAGTGCCGGACAGCTCCGGAACTAAGGCAGCAATTTGCCCAGGAATGAACTTATTTTACGAGGGCAACAATTTTCTGTGCACCATCGGCCATGGAATCAGCAGGGACGATATTCAGGCCGGATTCACCCAAAATACGTTTACCAAGCTCCACGTTAGTTCCTTCAAGACGAACAACCAGCGGTTTAGTCAGGCCAAGCTGCTTCGCGGCTTCAACAACACCATTGGCAATGACATCACAACGCATAATTCCGCCAAAAATGTTAACGAAGATACCCGCCACTTTGGCGTCAGACAAAATGATTTTGAAAGCTTCGGTCACTTTCTCTGTTGTAGCACCGCCCCCAACATCGAGGAAGTTAGCCGGGTCGCCGCCATAGTATTTGATGATATCCATCGTCGCCATCGCAAGTCCCGCACCATTGACCATACAGCCGATGTTGCCATCAAGTGCTATGTAGCTCAGGTCGTATTTGGAAGCTTCGATTTCTTTTTCGTCTTCTTCATCCAGATCACGCAATTCCAAAATGTCTTTGTGACGGAACAAGGCGTTGGAATCAAAATTCAATTTTGCATCCAGCGCGATAACGTTTCCATCTCCTGTAACAACGAGTGGATTGATCTCGGCAATGGAGCAATCTTTTTCGACAAATGCTTTGTACAATGCAAGCATAAACTTAACTGCTTTGTTCACCAACTCATTCGGAATACGAATGCTGTACGCCAGTTTACGTGCTTGGAACACTTGCAATCCAATTGCAGGGTCAATAATTTCTTTGAAAATTTTCTCAGGTGTAGCTTCAGCTACTTCTTCGATCTCTGTACCGCCTTCTTCGGAAGCCATCATTACGACGCGGCCTGTGGCACGGTCCACAACAACACCCACATAATACTCTTTGCGGATATCGCATCCTTCTTCAATCAGAAGACGCTTCACTTCTTTACCTTCAGGTCCAGTCTGGTGTGTTACCAATACTTTTCCCAAAATTTCGGATGCGTAAGCACGAACTTCGTCGATACTTTTCGCTACTTTCACACCGCCGGCTTTCCCCCGGCCACCTGCATGAATTTGCGCTTTGACTACAGTCACTGGACTGCCCAGTGCCTCTGCGGCCGCAACCGCTTCATCGACTGTATAAGCAACCTTTCCGTTTGGAACGGTGACTCCATACTGTTTCAGTACTTCTTTTCCTTGATATTCATGGATATTCATTCTCGAATCCTCCTATCAACATGACTGCAACAAGGCGGGTTGGTAGACTAACAAAAGACAAATGTTGACTATTTTCACTTAAACCCAATTCATTGTAACATGTTTTTAAAACGCTTTCCTTAAAAAAGTAATGGTTAATAGACAGTATTTTGATATGGGTATGATCCCATATTGTGAATGCTTGGATATTAATGGAAAAAACCTCAGCTAATAAGCCAAGGTTTTTTTAATAGTATTAATAATGATGCATTTTATTTTCTGGCTACTTTGGTATTGGTCTGATGGACTTTCTCCAGAAGGCCTTTGAACTGTCCCAGTAGAGATTCAAACTCTGAACTGTTCAGACATGCGTCTTCCTGAATCGCTTCAGGTATAGACAAGGCTTTATGGCGAAGTTCCCGCCCAGCGTCTGTAAGGGTAATCAATACTTTCCGTTCGTCCTGAGCTGAACGTTCACGATGAATAAGTCCTGCTGACTGCAAACGTTTCAGAAGAGGCGTCAAAGTCCCTGAATCGAGGTAAAGTGCCTCTCCGATTTCCTTAACCGTACATTCTTCACGTTCCCACAATACCATCAAGACCAAGTATTGAGAATAAGTTACACCAAGCACCTCAAGGTAGGGCTGGTACATCTTCGTAATTTCACGTGAACAAGCGTATATGGCAAAGCATAATTGGTTATCCAGCTTCAAACTTTCATTCTGCATATAACTGTCTCACCTACCTATTGTGCATTCTATATACCTTAATAATAGAGGCTTACAACTGTTATATCCGCTATAATTCGGCGAATTATAAGGAGCCCTTCATCTATCTTATCATAAATTAGAAAAAAAACAGAATAATTGAGCACAAATGATTTTACTTTTCAATTTAATAGTGTTAAATTTAATTGTATAAAATATAATTTGGGGCATATACGATCGAAATCATATGACAACGTAACAAAAAACTCTTGATATGTTGAAACAACTAAACCAGCGTCTACATCCTTTTTTCCTAACAGTACGACATTGATTCAGAACTGAACATTCTATACTTCTGCTAGAAACTTCATGCGGTAACTGCAAAAAATTTAGGAGTCAGGGATAGATATACAGCAGCTATGACAATGACGGGTTGACGCCCTGATTTCTTTTATATAAAATGCTTGTTAGAAGCTGAGGAAGCACCTTAATTCGTAGACTGGCCTGTATTATGCGCGCCAAGGACGAAGTGAGGTGTTTCTTTTATTATGTACGGAAAACTGCATAGTGCCTGTTTATATGGAATTGACGGCGTTTTAATTGAAGTGGAAACAGATTTGTCGAATGGGCTACCCCAGACGTCTATTATCGGATTGCCGGATTCGGCTATTCGTGAAGCGGTTGAACGTGTTCGTGCCGCTATAAAAAACTGTGGTTACCAGTATCCGTTGCAGCGTATTACGATTAATCTGGCCCCCGCTGATCTGCGCAAGGAAGGATCTTCTTTTGATCTTGCCATTGCTATTGGTTTACTTACGACAAGTGGTCAGCTAGTACTTCCTGCACAGGAACGGACATTGGTGGTGGGTGAGTTGGCATTGGACGGTTCAGTGAGATCTGTGCCTGGCATTTTGTCCATGGTAGATTTGGCAAAACGGCTAGGCTTTACCTCCGTTCTTCTGCCCGCCGATAATCTGGAAGAGGCCTCGCTAATTCGGGGTATCCAGATATATGGTATTCGTCACTTGCAAGATATCGTACCTGAACAGGAAACAAATTCAAAGAACAAGGAAGGACTGCTGCAGAATACCGGACCTGTTGTTTTAAAAGATTACGCCCATCTGTCTGCTCTGAATCCCAATGTCGGTAATATTGAGCGCCATGAGCGTCCAATGCGATCTCCATCGTTGGACGATGATTATAGTGATGTACTGGGACAGCATCATGTAAAGCGTGCACTCATGATTGCCGCAGCAGGCATGCACAATATTTTGCTCGTCGGACCACCAGGAACAGGGAAAACGATGTTAATTAAACGGCTGCCTACGATTCTCCCACCATTGTCCGAAGACGAAGCGCTGGAAGTAACTAAAGTGCTAAGTGCCGCAGGCAAGCTTAAAGATACCTCGAATGGTCTCATCGCAGACAGACCCTTTCGCTCTCCACATCATACGATCTCCACTTCAGGTCTAATTGGAGGCGGCGGCATCCCCAAACCGGGTGAAGTAAGTCTTGCCCACCGGGGTATATTGTTTCTGGATGAGCTGCCTGAGTTTCAGCGGCAAGTCCTAGAAGTGTTAAGACAACCATTGGAGGATCGTAAAGTCACCATTAGTCGGGCGAGAGCTGCTTTCACATTTCCAGCACAATTTATGCTCGCCTGTTCTATGAATCCTTGTCCTTGCGGTTATCTCTCTGCCCAATCGGAGGATCAAAGATGTATATGCAGTCCTGCCCGTGTTGCCGCCTACCGTGCCAAAATCTCGGGACCGCTGCTAGATCGCATCGACCTTCAGGTCGAAGTTCCTCCCCCGAGCGAGTGGCGCAAGGCTGGCGCTTCTCCTTCATCTGCGGAAATGCAGGCCAAAGTCATTCATGCTCATCATATTCAGGCCGCAAGATATGCTAATAGTTCAGTTCGCTGGAATAGTCAGTTATCAGGAACTCTTCTGCGCCGAACGATCCGTCTGCCTGAAGAAGCAGACCAACTGCTCCAGCAAACACTGCAAGCACTGAACCTGAGCATGCGTGCACATGATCGAATTATTAAGATGGCCCAGACGATCGCAGACTTGGACCATGAAGGCGTCATTTTGACAGCTCATGTGGCTGAGGCGATACAGTATCGTCAACTGGATTTGAATTTATTTTGAGCGAGGGTCATTCAGGTAATAAATGAAGCTTTAAGGAAAAATATATTGCCCTCATTATCTTGCATCATGATACGTTCAAGCCAGACATCTATAGATTTCAAACTTAAGTTTATATAAATTAACAAGTCAAATACCCCTGCATATATTTCCTCTGTATGAGAGGCATACGTGCAGGGGTTTTTCATAAAGCATCTTCTTTTGAATAAATAGCGAACAAGATATCAATTATTCAAATATAGTCAGCTTGTCTTTTGCTGGTGTACGTTCTTTGGCAGAAGGAATAACCTCTGGATACCCCATGTAAACCATGCCGATAATTTTTTCCCCAGCCTGAATCCCAAGTGTCTTACGGAATTTGGGTCCATAGAGGAAAGGCTTGGTTACCCAGAACGTACCAATGTCTTCACTCCATGCCGCGAGTAGGAAGTTCTGTACCAATGCACTCACTGCTGCAAAATCTTCATCCCAGATATTCTGGCGCGGATCTTCTTCCATAACGACAAGCATGACGGCAGGGACCTGTTTGATATTGGCAGAAAACTTGTTATCTTCTCCCATCTCTGCATCAATAGCGTCTGCAAGCTTATTCAGTCCATTTCCGCTAAACAATAAAAACCGCCACGGCTCACGCAATTTATGATTGGGTGCCCATACGGCTGTGTCCAATAAATCAATAATCTGCTGAGTGGGAACAGCTTCTTTTTTAAACTTTTTGACGGTACGACGATTTTGAATAGCTTCTCTTACAAGGTTACCCGTTTGGGTAGATTTACTCATGACCATGCCTCCCAGGTTATAAAAAATTATCCGTGACCGCAGTTCGAGCCTGCGATGTGAATCGACTCATTTATGAAAAATCAAACGGTGCAGCAAAACTGGATTACCCTCTTGATTATACACTGATCGGTTCATTGGATTCAAAGGAATCCGGATAACATTATTTCGTTCTGGTTATTTCGGATGCAAAAGGCGACTTCGACTCTTGCCCCGCGGAGGGATTCTTAGAGTCAACGTCGCCTTTCTTCATTATAGATAACTTTTAATCAATACGGGTATGATCCTGTTCCTTCAGAACGAGTATGATCCTGCTCCTTCAAATTTCCCATTCACAAAATCCATTTTGTTTATTTTTTCCTGGTTGCCGGCGACATCTGTACTGAAATACTCCACTGTTTTGACATCAGGAGCATAGATTTTTATTGGTCCGGTAAACGTGATCCATTCCCCACCGTTGATTCTGTACTGGGTCATTTTCAAGCCAGATCCGTCAACTTCGTCCGTTGCCTTTAACTTAAAATTAAATCCATTAATATATTGTTTTCCGTTGGATACCTCTGTTAAAGGAACTAAAGCATATTTGGTTACAGGCGGGGTTTTGTCCACATTACTCTTGAGAATAAAATCAAAAGTATTGTTAGGTCCTTTGACCAAAGTTACCCTAATCGTTTGCTTGATATAACCATCCGCCTCAACAGAGATTGTGCTTGATTCCGGACGCAGTCGATTTATGGAATACTTGCCTTGTTTGTCTGTTTTCGTCTTGAAATTATCAAGAGATACGGTTGCCCCTGCAACCGGCCTCCCCTGTTCATCTTGCACCAATCCACTAACGTCCGCCGCATCTTGCAGTACTATGTTCAATGTCATTGTACTCCCAGTACCTACAGACAAATATCTTGTGTAAAACACATAGCCTTTTGCATCAACCTGTATCGTAATTTCATTGTAGGCATAATTATCTATTCCTGAAATCGCATAGTTGCCCTCCCTGTCTGTCTTTACAGATTGGCTGACTGTTGTTGCTTTAATGACAGCACCTACAACAGGTTTTCCTGATTGATCAGTAACTTTGCCTACAATGGTGGCTGGCTCGAAGATTACTAAATTCACTACTTCTGTCCCCCCCGGATTCAAGATAATATAACTAAAATTCTTTCCTGAATCCAAGTATCCCTTGGCTAGCGCTTTAATGGAAAAATATGTGCTTTCACTTATCGCTGTTTCAAACCGAAAATCTCCCCTAGAATCGGTTTTCACTATTTGTTTTTGTGCCCCACCCGTTTCCTGCGTAATATGTACGTTCACATCTTTTACTGGAAAACCATCGTTATCAGTAATTTTCCCAATAATATACGCAGTTTGAGCGGGACGATTCCCCATTTCCCTAACAGAAGCGTCTTTGGAAGCTGCATATGTCGTTTCAGAATGCAGCAGACCAAGCACCCCAGAAAATAATAAAAACACACTTAAACGAACCATCCATTTCCATTGACTACTCATGACAATCGTTCACCTCATCCAAATATAGTAGCAAATATGATTGACAATATGAAATTCTTATATCTATCTAACTGACTAGCATTTCGAGCTTCCAAAATTCTCCGCCCCATACATATTGCCAAATCCCCTCGCCACCGTTCATGGTTTCACTAATATCTAGCACTTCCATTCGTGGGGTCTCCCACACCTGTTTCTCTTTCTTTCCGGCAGCAGATTTAATTTCTTTCATAGTTCACACCTCTTTTTTATATTTTCTTTTCTCATTTTATTATAAATGATACATTTTGTATCTATTTATTTTAAGTACTCCAATCTTTTTAGTCGTTTAGCAACAACTTAGAAAACACATCGAACCGAGTGCTTTATAACAGATAACTCAGTAGAGTAGACTGAATTAAAAATACATCGTTTGAAATCTTATGTAGCAAATTATTAAGTAGATGTAGTCCATTAACGACCGGAAATTGGAATAATAACAATGGGGATAGGTCTGATTACTTATACATTGATACGAATTGTATCAAAATTGTGATATATACAGTAGTTATGTTCTTAATTTCTTTTAACCGTTTCCTGCTCAAAATAAAAACAACCCACAAGAGAATCACTTTTTCAAGTGTCTTTCTTGTGGGTTAACACATCAAAATAATCGTGCATATAGTAGCAACTCAAAATGCATTAATAATATGTTCAACCGAGACGGTTTCGCCTGTTTTATCCAGTATGACAGCGATCACATCGAAACGGATTTGATGATTTGTCTCTCCCGTCATTTGCAAATATACAGATGCAGTTGCACGTACCTGCTGCATTTTACGAATATCTACGGACTCCTGGGGTGTTCCATACAGTCCAGTTCCACTTCTACTGCGGACTTCAATAAAAATAATCATGCCTTCATGAGAAGCAACGATATCAATCTCTCCGCTTCGGCAGCGCCAATTGCGCTTCAAAATGCGATAATCATGCTCACGAAGCCAGTCGCAAGCAGCTTCTTCACCCAATCGCCCTTTTTGCTGACGTGTCAGTTTTGAAGCTGGACCCTGTTCTGATCTGTGCTCTACCATGATTCCTCTTCCTCTCGTCCAGAAGCCAGACGGTCAGCACGATAAATGTAGGTCAACACTTCGGCCACCAGTTGATACAGTTCCGACGGGATCTGTTCATCCAAATCCAGTTTGGAAAGCACTTCAACAAGTGCGGCATCCTCCTGAACCGGCACACCATTTTCCTTGGCTTTATCCAGAATGGCCTCTGCTACTTTGCCACGGCCTTTGGCTACGACCACTGGCGCTTCGCTCTCACCAGGTACATATTTTAAAGCAACGGCCTTTTTGGATATCAGGTCCGGTTGCGAATCCTCTTTCATACCCGCATGTCCACCCCTTTGTATCGTTCAGGACTGTAGTCCGAGGCAGTCATTTTCCGTTCAGCACCCGGTTCCTGGCCAACAGGCCAGGGTTCCGCCTTGAAAGTCAGCAACTGATAACCCAGCTTGTCCAGCGCCCGATGGATCTCTTCGCGCCCACTTTCCAAGAGCGGTCCCATTCCTTCGCCGTCATTAAGTACACGCAGACTGACGATATTATTAACAACATGCACATCCACCAGCGTTGGACCAAGACTTTTCATGTCCAGATCAAACCAAAGGCGGCAGTTGGATGCATCCAATTCACCGCGTTGCCCACGGCGTGATTGAATCTGAACGGAAGCCGTCTCTTCTCCGTCAGGTCCGGTAATGGGGATAAACCAGTGCATCTGGGCAAAGGTAGCACTGCGATCTGTTGTTAGCAATAACTGCTGACCTGTTAGAAATTGCACAGCCTGTACTGCGGTATCTTTGAGCGCCGCAGGTGCACCCTCGCTGCTGGCAAGCTGCAGCAGCAAGCCCTTGAGCGTGTCCGCGGTTCCCGGGCTCGCCACTTCCCCCACGCGCGCCTGCGCAGCCGCGCCGTGCACTGCCTGCTGCTCGTGCTCCGCACCGAGCAGCTTCAACACGCGCCCCACCCACGGGTCCCCCTCGTGGGTGACGGGCGCCGCCGCAGCTCCCGCAGGCGCTGCGGCACTACCGCTAGCCGGCAGCGCATCTGCGCCGGCTGGCAAAGGCTGCGGCACGCCTCCGGCAGCCGCAGCCACCGAGCCGCCCTGCGATGCAGGGGCGGCCTGTGTCGCCGCACCTGGCTGTGCCGGTGCGGCTGTGGACGCGCTGCGCAGCGCGTCCAGAAGCGCCAGCAGCTTGGGTGCCAGCTGCGCTGCCGATGGAGCTGCTGGCGCCGCCTGCCCTGCTGCGGAAGCGGTAGGCCCCGCAGCAGCAGGCGTTTCAGCGCGGCCGTCGGTTCGCCCGGCCGCGCCACCCTCAGACTGGCCCGCTATCACTCGGCCAGCAGCAACCTCCACAGCCGCCCCCGTCGCGCCCGGGCGGCTCCCAGCAACGCCCGCGTCAGCTGCACGCGGGCTCTCACCAGGTATTCCAGTTCCTGCCGGAATACCTGTACCCACCATGCCAGCAGTTCCAACATGGCTGGCCCCTGCTTTAAGCCCAGCATTCTCTGCATTTCCTGCACCAGTCTGTCCATTGCCTTTAACCGCGCCACCAGCAGTATCCACAGATCCATCTGCCATTTGAGCATCACCAGCGACTGCACCAGGCACAAGTTGCGCGGACAATCCGGTTGCCCCTCCTACCTGACGGTTACTGCCTGACGCAGCTACCGTTTCTCCCGCCAGCTCTCCGTTTAACGGTACAGGCGCTCCAGCCATAATGTTATTCTTAACCGTAGCTGCCTGTTCACCAGTCGGCAGCGTTTTACCCGCGGTTTGTGTCAGCATGGACTCCAGCTGTTCAGCCAAGCCCTTCAACAACTGATGTAGTGGCGGGCCAAAAACAGCTTGATGTAGACCCTTTACCGTTTCCGCTGTAACCGGAAGACCACGCTGAAAAGCAATACCTGTTGCCTGCACCCATTCTTCAACAGGCACCTGTGCAGGTTTGGTTGTCATCATATTTTGAACCATGGCTACATTATCCTTGGTCAAAGGTAATCCGCTTCGCTGCATAGCTAACAGCAGTTCCCGATTCCCCTTGGTATCCGGCAAACCTACCTCCTGAAGCAAATTGTTCAAAGATGCCTGTGGCAGTTCTGCCAATGTACCCGTCAGCGGTTTCATTATCGTTACGCCATTTTCACCTGGAGGCTGGACCTGAAGCAGTGTTGTTTCACCTGGCCGAAGCGGAGTTTCTAATTTTGCACGCACCTGTACACCCTGAATCTGAAGAACCGCATCTGCTCCATCATCGGATACACTAACCACAGAACCCCTTACAACCTGACCTTCCTTTAACTCCAGTGGCTTGGCATTTCCCGGTTTACTATCTCCCAGCAGCCCACGAATCACGGAACTTATATTCATACCCTTACCCCCCCTCCGTGAATGGTTTAATTAAAATAAAGTGTGCTGTTCTCCGAGCAAGTTGCCGAGAAAACTGCGACGATGCATGGGTGTAGCACCACGAGCCATAATTTGTTCACGATGAAATTTCGTTGCATATCCCTTATGTATCGATAAACCATATTCCGGATATAACGTATCCCAATCCTCCTTGCAAAACCTATCCCGGGTAACCTTCGCAATAATGGATGCTGCCGCAATGGATTGACTGTTTGCATCGCCTTTTATAATGGACAACTGCGGTATATTCACATCTACCTTTTCGGCATCTACCAACAGGTAGTCAGGCACGCCCTCAAGTGCTTCTACCGCACGTTTCATGGCAAGCCTTGCAGCCTGTTTAATATTCAATTGATCAATCGTTTCCGCATCTGCATAACCGATTCCCACTGACAACGCCTTTTCCATTATAATGTCATATAATGCATCGCGCTTTTTCTCCGTTAATTTCTTGGAATCATTAACCCCTTCCAAAATCAGATCACGAGGTAAAATAACGGCTGCCGCTACTACATCTCCAAATAAACAACCGCGTCCCACTTCATCAATTCCGGCAATACGTTCAAATCCACTTTCCCAATATTCACGCTCATAGATCAGCAGATCTTTGGGCTCCACCATTTCTTTTTTATTCTTTTTCGGTTCAACCAGGGCATCCAGTTGCGTCAATTCAATTAACTCATTCATTTCATTCATTACGGTATCATCTCCTCTGCCCACTCTTGCTTCAACACATCACTTTTATATCATTTTATTATATAGACGTAGATTCCCGATTTTTGTTGTATCAGATCCTATTAAAAGAAATAAGCTTCTGTAAAGCATATGATAATACGATGGTGAGTTATTATTTTATCGGTATCTGATGGCTTAAATTGAAGATATTCAGCATTGAGCAGGCTAAATCTTCATCCCTCATCATAGCATGTTTTAAGAGAGCCAGATATACGTTCAATACAATCCCATAAAGTGCAATTTTCTAGAATCACCTTCCAGATCAATCAAAGTTCCTTTATTTTAAATTCCAGTATGGCAAAAAGCGACCGCTCCCGGTAATCCGGTAACGGCCGCTTCTTTCGGCAGTTGTCTCTTATTTAATAAGGAGCTTCCATAGAGAAACGTCCCATTTTGCCCGCACGCAATTCACGCAGAAATGCTCGCGATGCCTTTTCCAAATCGATACGCCCACCACTTACCACACAACCACGTATACGACCAACCTGTTCCATAATCGCAACAACGCTGTCCGAATCATCCGCATCCTTGGAGAACTCCTGAAGTCCATAGCGTTCTTCAAGAGAATCCCAGTAATAACGCATTAGATAACTGATGCCAAAAAAGGCGATGTCTTCTGCATTCAGAATCTCTTCCTTAATTGCACCTGTTACTGCAAGACGATAACCCACGTTTTGATCTTCAAATTTCGGCCAAAGAATACCCGGGGTATCCAGCAGTTCCATTTCTTTACCAACTTTGATCCACTGTTGTCCCTTCGTCACACCAGGACGATCTCCCGTTGCCGCAATGTTCCGTCCAGCTAGTCGGTTAATTAGCGTGGATTTACCCACGTTTGGAATACCAACAATCAGTCCACGAACCGCTCTCGGGTTAATCCCTTTAGCTATTTGACGATCAATTTTTTCTTTAAGGAGAAGCTTCGCTTGCGTTGGGATGTCTTTCACGTTGGTACCTGTTGAAGCATCTACAGGGAAAGCAGTGATTCCCTCTTTTTTGAAATATTCAATCCATTCTTGCGTCACTTTCGCATCCGCCAAATCGGACTTATTCAACAAAATCATCCGGGGTTTGCCCTGTAAAATCTCGTCAATCATCGGGTTGCGGCTGGAGACAGGCAGACGGGCATCCAGCAGTTCGATGACCACGTCAATCAGCTTTAACTTATCCTGAATCTGGCGTCTGGCTCGGGTCATATGACCTGGAAACCATTGAATCGTCACCTTGTCTTCACCTCATTATTTGTTGATATACAAGCTTTTTCTACGACATGCACACCGCATCATTTCGCTGGCAAAACAATCTTAGATTTCTATTATCCCCAGATTAGTTCTGCCCTCTACGTTTTGGTGTACACTTTATATTTTGCTTATATATCCTGCATTCATATTAATGGTTAATCCATTTGATATCGCCGATCGGCCAGAAAATCACATCTGCACGACCTACAATATCCGTCAGTGACACATAACCGATCATACGGCTATCTGTACTGTTCGGACGGTTGTCCCCCATTACAAAAACATGACCTTCAGGTACTTTCCCATCCGGGAATTGCTCATTAGGGAAGTCCTTCACGTTATAGGTTCCACCGTTCGCTTCAGCAGCATCAATTGCTCCCTGAATGTAAGTCTCATCGACTTTTTTACCATTGACGAGAACTGTATCGTCCTGAACCTCAACGGTATCACCAGCGACAGCAATGACACGTTTAATGAAATCACGGCCTTCGGTTGGAACGTGGAATACGATTACTTCTCCGCGCTGTGGTTCTCTGATATCATATAAAATTTCATTGACGATCACACGTTCACCTGTATGAAAATTCGGCTGCATGGAAGGCCCGTCCACAACAAACGGTTTGAACAGTAACCACCGAATCAAAATGACAAGTACTAGTGCGATCACGATGGCTTTGAGCCATTCGAAAATTTCATTTTTGGCTTTTTTGGATCGACTGCCTTTCTCTTCGGCAGTATTGCCCTGGTCCTGTTGAACTTCCTGTTCCATTAATGATCTTCCTCTCTTCACAGTACATGTTATAGCAGTTTTTACACATCGTCAGTTATGTAATCTTACACGCAAGCATTACCAGTACATTTAATCCACAATTCAAATGTCCCTCAATAACTGATTTCACAAGCCTCCCGGACTATTCGCGCGTGTGCCGCCATACCATTTTACTCGGAAGTGCACCTCCGGTTCAACTTTTCCCGGACAAAAACGAAAAGGGCTTGTCTCCAAGCCCTCCCCGGTATCCGTTATATTAACGAATTTCTTTAATTCTCGCTGCTTTACCGCGTAGTTCACGAAGATAATAAAGCTTCGCACGACGCACTTTACCACGGCGAGCCACTTCGATTCTATCGATTTTA
Organism: Paenibacillus sp. MDV22-iso6; assembly: GCF_058408365.1. Classification (NCBI taxonomy): domain Bacteria; kingdom Bacillati; phylum Bacillota; class Bacilli; order Caryophanales; family Paenibacillaceae; genus Paenibacillus; species Paenibacillus sp. MDV22-iso6. The sequence goes on from NZ_JBZVDZ010000005.1 coordinate 170,621, forward strand.
GGGGAATGAAGCGGGAAAGCTCTTTCCACACCTACACCGTAAGAAATTTTACGAACTGTAAAAGTCTCACTGATTCCACCACCACGGCGTTTAATCACAACACCTTCGAACAATTGGATACGCTCACGAGTTCCCTCGATTACCTTAACGTGCACTTTCAAAGTGTCACCAGGACGAAAACTCGGAATATCCTTACGAAGTTGTTCTTGTGTAATCGCTTGAACGATATTCATCTATGACTCCCTCCTTCCGTACAGGCGTTCATACTTCTTCCAGAGAACACCTTGTCTCCTTCATTATCCATAGAGGACCGCCGTATTCCACATAACAGACTTATTGTATCACGCACCATAACAAAACACAAGGAAAAATAAACAAATTGCTGACAGAACTCTTTGGTTCTTCAATGCCCTTTAATCCTTATTAATTCCCTTTACTCCAATTAGACGTTATCCACTATACGTTCATCTTAAATACGTCCTGAATTTTATTATAGTCACATTACAATTCCATTAAAATAACCTGTCCATGCGCTTTTCTACACAATTCCTTTATGCACATAAAAGCTTCAGCCCCTTGGATTGTCATAATTAGTATTCTTGAATAAGTCAAGCATTAGACGGAAAAAATACTGTAACTTTCTGTCAAGAAAGATCGTCTATGATATAGCTTGTTGGATTACGTGCTGATGCATCTAAATGTAATTCCATGCAGAAATGAAATGGCAAAAGGAGAACCAAACGAATTATGAAATACTTCAAAAAAATTGTTCTTGCTGCACTCGCATTACTCACTTGTACCATTACAATGTATGCGTATGCGGTAACTCATCCTACCAATGCAATGTCTCACAAAGCATGCACGTCCTGGGATATGGTCAAACGTAAGGCATTTCTAATGTCTCACTCCGATTATTCCAGCAAACCTGCACTTGATCTGGCTACCTTTCACATCGCACAAGGTTCAGCTACTGAAGTACCTGTACTGATGTATCATTACATACAGCCCAAAATTAATAATCATGAAACAAACAACAAATCGATCATTAATCTGGAAGACTTCGAAGAAAACATGAAATATTTGCATGAAGAAGGCTACAACACAATTACACTGGAGCAGCTTGAACAATACGTGAACGGACAGATCTCCCTGCCCCAAAAATCTATTGTCATCACCTTTGATGATGGGTATCAGAACAATTATACTTTAGCCTACCCTGTGCTCAAAAAATATAATTTCCATGCTTCCCTGTTTGTAATCGGCAGCAAAATTCAGGATCAGCCTTCGGCTTTTGATCCAGCCAAAAAAACGTTTATCTCCAAACAGGAGATGCAGGCCGCTAAAGACGTCTTTGAGTTCAACAGCCATACCTATAATCTGCATCACAAGGGATATATGCGTTGCGGCGACAACGTGCCCGTCGGACTCGACACAAAACTGCTGAATAATGACGTCAAGCTAATGAAAGAAACTGGTATTGATACGCCGTATCTTGCCTACCCTTTCGGTTATACCAGCACGCAGATGATCTATCAACTGCAGCAAAATGGGTATCGTATGGCCTTTTCCGTACGTTCAGGCTTTGTTCGACCTGGGGATAATCCTATGAAGCTCCCACGATTAACGGTTACGACAGGAACCGATTTGGCTGCATTGCTCCATCCTGAATCAGACCAACAGGAAATCCTTCCTGTCGTAGAGATCAGTCATTAAGCTAGATTGAAACTTCCCCGCCTGGATAAAGAGTCGAGCTATACAGCCTTTTCGGCTGAAGCTGGGCTCTTTTTATGTCCAAAGAGGTTGGAGTGGTTACATCCCTCATTGAGCTGGAATAGATTACGGCTTCATGTGCATCATAGATGATGACCTGCTCCCTTCCGCTCTGACACAAGTCGGCATGTAAGGCATAGCCATCTTTTCCGAACGTTGCAACCGTTTGCATATTACCATTGATCAAAGATGGCAGGACACCCCCACCTCGGCGATAAGCCATAATATAGTCAAGCCCGCTGTCATCCCAGTTACGTACAGGCTCAATAATGGTTAACCATCCACGCGTTTTACGATCTTCTTTCCAAAGTTCCTTTCCGTCGCTATCCAGCATAAACATTCCATCCTTGCCATTCTCATCTCCACGAATAATCCGATCCAGGCCAGCAATCTGTAATCCTTGTCTTTCTCTATAAAATTTCCCCAGTGCAATATGCTGTGATTCAATCGAATCCTCATAACGCCATTTTTCATTACCGTACCGATCCATCATCACCGTGACACTGCCACCGATAACAATTTCAACCTCCCCGTCCTCGTCCACATCGCCAAACCATATACAGTCTGCGTGATCATTAAGATTCTGACAGGACCATAATAATGTTCCATCATGATCCAGCATGTCATACCCGGCCATCACTTCATCCTTGCCATCCCCATCAATATCGTAGACCCACGGAAAATGACCTATATTGCCTTCATGCTTCCATAGCAAATTGAAATCGTGATCTAATGCCCATAACGTCTTATACCGATCCTTCAGCAGGATATCCATCGTGTGTTGGTCACCAGTCAGGTTTGCAAGAATAAGACAGTCATGCGCTTGCTCTCCAGGCAAATCATGACGTTTCTTTATCTCTCCGGTTCTTCCGTCCAGAATAAGAAATTGTTTGTTCATTACACACAGCACTTCATTATTTCCGTCCCCATCCCAATCTACAATCTGAGCGGGATAGTCTGATCCTGGACCACCTGCATCCGGGTCCGGTGTTCCGACCTGCCACATTAATGTTCCATCCAGATCATATGCCGACAAACAGCATACCTGATGCGGAACGTAACGGTCGTCTATGCCCCCATCTGCCTGCACCAACAGCATCTCAAGCCTGCCATCTCCATTTAGATCTCCCAGAAGCATCTTGCAACGCTCTCCAGCTTCGCTAATATCCACTCTGCCAACTTCATAAGGCTGATGATTCATAATCTTCCTCCTCAGCATGTCGTCTTCATACGCTTCTAGCTGAGATCACCATAAAGAAATTTTTCAGTTTATACAACCCTATTTCGGAACATGCAAAAATGTTCAAAGCGGCAAAAGTGTTCAATACAGAAAAAGACCAACCTTCATATCACAAGGTTGGTCTTTCAAGATTTCGAATGAGATTATTTTACGAGCTCAAACGAGATAATATCAAATTACTCTGCATTCTTTTCACGATCGGAACGAAGCTTGTTTAACCAAACTCGTTCTTTGTCCGTCAGGTCTGCCGTCTCCAACATATCCGGTCTACGTTCCAGCGTGCGAAGCAAGGATTGCTCCCTGCGCCATGCCTCAATATTCAGATGATGTCCAGATAGCAACATATCGGGCACCTTCATACCTCTGAATTCCGGAGGACGTGTGTAGTGCGGGTACTCGAGCAATCCGGTACTGAATGAATCCGTTACAGCACTTGTCTCATTACCCAGTACACCCGGAATAAGGCGTACAATACTGTCAATCGCCACCATCGCAGGCAGTTCGCCACCCGTCAGCACGTAATCACCAATCGACAATTCGTCCGTCACGAGAAACTCACGGATACGCTCATCATAGCCTTCGTAATGTCCGCAAATAAAAATCAGATGATCTTCTTGTACAAGTTCTTCTGCTTTTTTCTGTGTGAACGTCTCACCTTGCGGGCACATTAGAATGATACGTGGCGGTTTCATCGTTGCCGCAGCTTCGCCTCGTTGTTCTAATACATCCTCGACAGCAGCAAAGATGGGATCTGGCTTCAATACCATACCTCCACCTCCGCCATAAGGTGCATCGTCAACTGTATTATGTTTATTGGTCGCAAAATTCCGAAAGTTTGTTGCTCCCAGAGATACAAGCCCTTTGGTTTGGGCTTTGCCCAGAATGCTGGTTCCGAACACACCGTCAAACATTTCCGGGAATAGGGTTAATACATCCACTTTCATGTTATAGCAGCCCTTCCATCAGGTGAACCTTGACTTGCTTCTCTGTAACATCCACATCAAGAACAACATCATCAATAACCGGAAGCAGAATTTCTTTACCTGCAGGCGTTTTGACAACCCATACATCATTCGCTCCAGGAGTCAAAATCTCAGAGATGGTTCCAAGTGTTTCACCCTCTTCGGTGATGACAGAACACCCAACGATTTGATGGAAGTAGTATTCACCTTCCTCCAGCTCTGCCAGATTCTCTTTTAACACTTTGGCCATGCCGCCTTTAAACTTCTCTACTTCATTAATGTTGCCATACTCTTTCAGACGAAGAATATACATATTCTTATGCAAACGTGCAGATTCCACGTTAACCATAACTGGATGATTATCTGGTGTAAAGAAAAACAACTCTGCATTTTTCGCAAAACGCACTTCCGGAAAATCAGTTAAAGGCATGATTCTCACCTCGCCACGAATTCCATGCGTATTGACGATTTTACCTACATTCATAAACTCTGCCATACTTTCCTCCTACAATCCATTCATATTGGTACGTATATGTGATGATCTCCCGCAGCCGTTCTGGTTACGGATCGTTCTTCGTATCGCTGTTATCCTAACGCTTCTTGGGATCGATTCCGTACCCTTCACTACTTCCGCAGATAATCATACTTGACGAGCTTTTTCAATCCTATTATTTAAGTTTCAGCATGCACGAAAAGGGGCTAGGACATGCATCCTAACCCCCTTTCGTATATCTTTAAGATATGATATCAACGGTTACCCGTTTATCCATCTTAACTGCTGCTGATGTGACGACTGTACGAAGAGACTTTGCGATTCGCCCCTGTTTACCAATCACTTTCCCAACATCGTCAGGATGAACGGTTAACTCATAAACGACAAGCCGGTCTTTCTCAACCGTCCGAACCGCCACATCTTCCGGATGATCGACCAAAGCCTTAGCAATTATGCTTACTAATTCTTCCATAGAGGACCCTCCGAATCAGCACCTTATTTAGTCAATTTAGACTCGTGGAACTTCTTCATCACGCCCGCTTTGCTCAGCAAGTTGCGGACAGTGTCAGATGCTTGTGCACCGTTTTGAAGCCATTGCAATGCTTTATCTTCATCGATCTTAACAACAGCCGGTTGTTCAACCGGGTTGTAGTAACCGATCTCCTCGATAAAACGACCGTCACGTGGGGAACGGGAATCCGATACCACTACGCGGTAGAAAGGAGCTTTGTGAGCACCCATACGTTTCAGACGAATACGAACTGCCATTTGAAAATTCACCTCCTTCAATGAAATCTGTATATCGTTCAGCTGCTCCCAGAATCAACGGAAAGGAAACTTCATTCCTTTGCCCAAACCTTTGAGCTGCTTCATCGCTTTGTTCTTGCCGCCTTTAGGTCCCATCATATCCGAGAACTGTTTCATCATGCGGCGCATCTCATCAAACTGCTTGATCAGACGGTTTACTTCGGCCAGGGATGTTCCACTACCTGTAGCAATCCGCTTCCGGCGGCTATGGTTGATCATATCAGGGTTACGTTTCTCCTCGGTCGTCATGGAGTACACGATCGCTTCGATCCGGCCCATCTGTTTATCATCAACCTTCAGGTCCTTGGCTTGTTTCATCTTGCCCATACCAGGAATCATATCCATGATCTGATCGATTGGCCCCAGCTTTTTCACTTGATCCATTTGCTCCAGGAAATCTTCAAACGTGAATTCTGCATTACGCATCTTCCGTTCCATTTCCTTGGCTTTATCGGTATCAATGTTGGACTGTGCTTTCTCAATCAGAGAGAGCATATCACCCATACCAAGAATACGTGAAGCCATACGCTCCGGATGGAAAGGTTCCAGTGCATCAAGTTTCTCACCAAGGGAAGCAAACTTGATTGGGCAACCGGTGACTGCTTTAACGGAAAGCGCGGCACCACCACGAGTATCTCCGTCAAGCTTTGTCAGAACGACACCCGTCAGATTAAGCTGCTGGTTAAAGTGTTCTGCCACATTAACTGCATCCTGACCTGTCATGCTGTCTACGACAAGCAACACTTCATCGGGATTTACTACGCTGTGAATCTGACGAAGCTCTTCCATCAGTTCTTCATCGACATGCAGGCGTCCAGCTGTATCGATAATGACATAGTCATTGCCGTTGTCCTTGGCATGCTGCAGACCCTGACGTGCAATTTCTACAGGGCTTGTCTGATCTCCCAGGGTAAATACTGGCGCTTTGATCTGCTCGCCGAGCACTTGCAACTGCTTGATCGCTGCTGGACGATAAATATCTCCTGCAACAAGCAACGGTCTACTATTCTGCTTTTGCAGCATTTTAGCCAGTTTACCGGATGTGGTCGTTTTACCTGCACCCTGCAAACCAACCATCATCAGTACCGTAGGCGGTTTGTTCGCTTTAGCCAGCTTCGACTGGCTTCCACCCATCAAATCCGTCAGTTCCTTGTTTACGATGTCGATAATGACCATTCCTGGCGTGAAGCTCTCCATCACTTCTTTGCCAACAGCCTTCTCTTTCACCTTGGCGATGAATTCCTTGACCACTTTGAAGTTTACATCCGCTTCGAGCAATGCCAGACGTACCTCGCGCATAGCTTCGGCAACATCTTCATCAGACACCTTGCCTTTGCCACGCAGCTTGCTGAACACATTCTGCAATCGGGTCGTTAATCCTTCAAATGCCATGATCCCACCTCCTTAAGCTGTAATACTGTTTTCAGGACCGATACGTTTCATTCAACTCTTACGAACTACTCTCTGAGTTGATGAATAATATCGTTTATTTGTTTGTTGTTATCAATGGAAACGCCTGCGCGCTCCAATGCATTTTGCAAATCTTCAAGATTACGGTTACGCCGTTCGTGCTTCTCCAGCAAGCCAAGCTTGCTTTCGTAATTTTCCAGCACTTGTTCGGCACGCTTGATATGCTCGTATACCGCCTGGCGGCTGATCTCGAACTCGGCTGCAATCTCGCCCAGCGAGAAATCATCATGAAAGTAATACTTTAGAAAAGTCTGCTGTTTCTCGGTAAGCAACCGTTCATAGAAAGCAAACAGCAAGTTAATCCGGTTTGTCTTCTCAAGCCGGTTTTCTTGACTCATAACGGGGCACTCCCTTCGTCAAGGAAAAACACTTTACACTCTTGCAACGTTCCTAATAATACCTAAAACAAATCAGGTTGTCAAGCAAAAATACTTGTCACAATAAAAACGTTCATTTTACACTCATTTTTCGTGCCTACAAGGTTGATCTTAGCCATTCATCTACAGTAGAATTCAGCCTGCTGTGTCATTTATATAGAACAAAAAAAACGAATGGGTCTCCACAGATGGAGCCGATTCGTTTTACGCTATCTACCGTGGCCTACCGAAGTGGTGTCAGGTACAGAAGTACCATAAAGAAATGAAGAATACTGCCTGCGAGCACAAAGAGATGCCAAATCGCATGGTGGTACGGAAATCCACGCCAAACATAAAAAAGCGTCCCCAGTGTATACATCAGACCTCCAGCAACCAGCAGCACAATTCCGCCTGTAGGGATGGCAGTCATAAGCGGTTGCCAGGCAATAACGATGAGCCAGCCCATCGCAATATAGAAAATCGTGGACATGAACAGAAACCTTTTCGTAAAAAACGCCTTAAAGATTACGCCGAATAATGCGACTCCCCAGATTATACCGAACAGGGCCCATCCAAGTGTGCCGCGAACAGCAATAAACAAAAGTGGAGTGTACGATCCCGCAATAAACAAATATATGGAAGAATGGTCGAAAATCTCAAATAAGTCTTTCACTTTTCCATCTTTCCATGCATGCACGAGTGTAGAGCTCGTATAGAGCAGCAGCATGGTGATCCCGTAGATCGTGAAACTGACCACATGCCAAGCCGTGCCTTTCATGCTTGCAAATACAATCAATATCACCAGTGCAGCTACACTGAGTGCAGCGCCGATTCCATGTGTCACCGCATTGGCGACTTCTTCACGGCGAGAATAGGTATGAGTATTGGCCATTTTCAACCGTCCTTTCTAACCCTTTAGCATTGCCTGCTTTATTCCCATTATACACGTATTGCCAGTGACATTACACGTGACACTTATCACGTATATCACTGGCAATACGGTTAACGCTATCCTATTTATTAATGATTCTAGGAATTAGCTTCCTCTTCTTCAGCACTTTCAGCTGGCTGTTCTTGAATCAATCCGGCAAACAACGCATGTACGAATTGCTCCGAGTCGAATGGCTGCAGATCATCAATTTTCTCACCCAGTCCGACCAGCTTCACAGGCAGATCCAACTCCTGACGAATTGCAACAACAATACCACCTTTGGCGGTACCATCCAGCTTCGTCAGTACAAGTCCAGTTACCCCGCTCTTCTCTCCAAAGAGTTTGGCCTGATTCAGTGCATTCTGACCTGTAGTTGCATCCAGCACCATTAATACTTCATGAGGTGCTTCCGGAATTTCACGTTGAATGACACGATAGATTTTGTTGAGTTCGTCCATCAGATTGGATTTATTTTGCAGACGGCCTGCTGTATCACAGAGCAATACATCAGCACCCCGCTGCTTCGCAGCCTGTACCGCATCATACATTACAGCTGCAGGGTCAGAACCTGATTGTTGCTTAATGACTTCCACACCAGCACGTTGTCCCCATACTTCGAGTTGTTCAATCGCTCCGGCACGGAACGTATCACCTGCTGCCATGATGACCTTTTTACCCTGCTGTTTGAAGCGATGGGCCAGCTTACCAATCGTTGTTGTTTTACCAACACCATTAACACCAACAAACAAAATGACCGTAATGCCATCCGGATTCATTTTCAGTTCATTATTCTGCTCGCCACGAAGCAAACCCGTCAGTTTTTCGGACAATACAGGCTGTAGTTCAGCCGCATCCTCAATTTTACGTTTTTTGACCTCATCACGCAGATCTTCAATCAGTTTCATGACCGTATTGACACCTACGTCGGCTCCAATCAGAATCTCTTCCAACTCTTCATAGAATTCCTCGTCGATTTTTTTGCGACGGATAACGAGATCCGATACTTTCTCTACAAGGCCTTTACGCGTCTTTTCCAATCCGTCCTTGAACTGTTTGGTAACCGACTCCGTTTTGCTTGCAATGCTGTCTCTCAGCTTTTTAAAAAAACTCATAAAGCCCCTCCATCGTGTACATTTCTTAGTTTAAATGATATTAGATGAGTTCATGCGTGACAACCAACTCAAAGATTAGGCAATGACAGCTTCCTCATCTTCCAGTTTAACCGAAACGAGCTTGGATACTCCGCCCTCTTCCATCGTGACACCATACAGCACATCCGCTTCTTCCATTGTGCCTTTGCGATGTGTAACAACGATGAATTGTGTTTGTTCCGAGAACTCACGCAAATACTGGGCAAAACGCACCACGTTGGCTTCATCCAGTGCCGCTTCCACTTCATCCAGTACGCAGAACGGTACCGGCTTAACATGCAGAATAGCGAATAAGAGAGCCATCGCGGTCAACGCTCGTTCCCCACCGGATAATAGCTGCAGGTTTTGCAGCTTTTTGCCTGGTGGCTGTGCGACGATATCAATGCCCGTATCGAGCAAACGCTCAGGGTCCATCAATACAAGATCCGCGCGACCTCCGCCAAACAGCTTGGTGAAGACAGCCCCAAACTCCCGGCGAATCGCATCAAATGTTGCCTTGAATCGTTTGGCCATCTCGTCTTCCATTTCTCGAATAACCTGATACAACGTTGTTTTGGCTTCAACCAGGTCATTCTTCTGCGTGCTGAGGAACTCATACCGTTCGTTAACCCGCTGGAATTCCTCGATGGCTCCCAGATTGACGTCGCCAAGAGCTGCAATGCTGCGCTTCAGTTTCTGAACCTCAGCTTGTGTGCTCTCCACATCTTCCGGTACTGGATAACGCTCTTTGGCGAGTTCATAACCGAGCTCATACTCATCCATCAGTTTGCGCAGAATATTTTCCAACTCAACATCAAGTCTGTTCACGGAAATTTCCGTTTGTCGCATCTGTTCCTCCACAGCTTTCAGCTGTGTGCGCTGTTCCTTCGTTTCACTCTCGGCAAGCTCAAGCTTCTTCGACAGCTCGCTTCGGGCAGCACGCTTGAAGTCCAGCTCCTGTGCAGATTCCGCTTTTTTCAGCTTGTATTGGTTAAGATCTTCAATCTGTTTAACACTCTCAGTCTCTGTTTTCTTCAGATCGGCTTCCATGGAGGCTAGCAACGTACGATTTTGACGAAGATCCTTCACCAGTGAATCCACTTCGCGCTCCAGACGACGCAATTGCTCCTCGTTGGAGAATCGTTCCTGATCCAGTTTCCCCTCTCGGACTTTCAGATCAGTGAGTTGGGTCTGCAATTCCTCCTTCGCCGATTCATTCGCTTTACGCGCAAATTCTGCGGCATGAATGGCCCTATGAGTTGCCTTCTCTTCTTCCTCAAGCTGCTCCAGCTTCTTCACGGCGACATCGCGAGCTGTATCCATCTCTTTGATTTCTTCGGTAAAGCCACTCTTCTCCTGCCCGGCTACAGCAACCTGTTCCAGCACGTGACGCAGCTCATGCTCAACCTGCTTCATTTCCATTGAAGCCTGCTGTTCTGCATTCCGGGTGTCGTCTCCAGACTGACGCAGCTCGTCCAGCTTGTCCTGGCACTGCTCCAGTTGAGTTTTTACATCATCCACACTGCGATGAAGTTTTACGATCTGATTTTCGGTATCCAAAATATCCTGGTCCAGCTGGTCCAGCTGCCGTTTGCGACTGAGCAGACTTACATTTTTCTTGTGCTGGCTACCACCAGTCATCGAACCACCCGCGTTAACCACATCGCCTTCCAGGGTTACGACCCGGAAACGATATTGGCAGCGAGCCGCGATCTTATTGGCATCCTCCAACTTCTCCGCAATAATGACATTTCCGAGTAAGCTTCCAATGATCGCAGCATAACGTTCTTCGTATTGTACGAGATCCGCACCAATTCCCACAAAACCATCCATGCCTTCGATCATCGAACGTTCACCCGCACCAATGGTACGTGCACGAATAACATCCAGCGGGAGGAACGTAGCTCTGCCCAATTGACGTTGTTTCAGAAAAGCGATCGCCTGTCTGGAAACCGATTCATTCTCCATGACGACATGCTGCAGGGAAGCGCCCATCGCTGTCTCTACCGCAAGTTCGATCTTTTCAGGCACTTTAACGAGCTCTGCAACAGCTCCATGAACCCCGTTCAGTGTACCTTTGCGTGATGCCTTAAGAACTTCTTTGACACCCAACATGAAACCGTCAAAATCATCCTGCATCTCTTTCATTGTATCGCGACGGGAGACCTGGGCTTCACGCTTCTGCTCCCATTTACGGACAGTTCCCCGGCTTTCTTCGAGCAGCTTCTGCAACGATTGGAGACGTTCACTTTCCGTAATATATCCACCGCGCAGATCACTGATTTCCTTGCCCAAACGAACAACTTTTTTCTCAATCTCCGTTTTGCGGGCTTCCAGCGTTTCCTTCTGGCCTTCCCACTTGCCGGATTCCTCAGTCGCGCGATTCATTCGCCGTTCCAGCGTTTCTTTCTGTTGGTCCGCGTAACGAATTTCATTTCGTGTCTGAGCCATCTGATTCATCAGTTCCAGCAAGTTGCCCTTAAGGCTTTCCTCCTGCTGTTGGCTAATGCCGCCAGTAACACCGATAAGTTTGGCCTCTTCTTCGGATAGGCGGTTTCTTACGTCACTCAATTCCAGTTCAAGCTTGGCAAACTTTTCGCGTAATGCAAGTAACTCGGCTTCACGCTCCCGATGTCTCTCTTCACTCGCTGCAAGCGTCACTTTAAGCTGTTCCTGGTTCGTCTGCAGATGACGCGAACGCTCCTTGAGTAGTTCTCCTAGCCCTTCGCTCTTCTCCGTTGCTTCACTGAATTGCAATAAGGCCGATTGCAGCTGTTCCGTCTCCGTCTCCAGCGTACGCAGTGCATTTCGGTCACTTTCCAGCTTGGCATCATGAGTGGAGACGATAGCCGCCAATCCGACTTCTTCCTGTTTCAACGATTCAAGTCGTTGGTTTGCTTTGCTCCAGGAAGCGTGAATTTGTTCAATCTGATAAACATACATAGAGATTTCCTGCGATTTCAGCTGTCCACGTAATTCCTTATAATGGATTGCTTTCTCCGATTGTTCCTTTAACGGACCAATCTGGTCTTCCAACTCGGTGACAAGGTCATGAATACGCAATAAATTCTGTTCCGTCTCATCCAGTTTGCGAGTAGCATCCCGTTTGCGAGATTTATATTTAACAATACCTGATGCCTCTTCAAAGATCCCCCTGCGATCCTCTGAACGGGTACTCAGAATCTCTTCGATTCGCCCCTGTCCAATAATCGAGTAAGCTTCCTTTCCGATCCCGGTATCCATAAACAATTCGGTAATATCCTTCAACCGACACGACTGCTTGTTGATAAAATATTCACTGTCTCCGCTGCGATGTACACGACGCGTTACCGTTACTTCGCCAAAATCCAAAGCAAGCGCATGATCTTCGTTATCCAGCGTTAACGAAACTTCACCAAAATTAACAGCCTTCCGTGCATCACTGCCGGCAAAAATGATATCTTCCATCTTGCCACCACGCAGTGATTTGGCGCTTTGTTCCCCAAGAACCCAGCGTATGCCGTCTGAAATGTTACTTTTGCCACTTCCGTTCGGGCCCACAACAGCGGTTATGCCACGAACGAATTCCATTTCCGTTTTGTCGGCGAATGACTTGAATCCACCCAGTTCAATCCGTTTCAAAAACATAGGGTTTCCCGTCACCTCCTCTTGCAAATTTCAAATGTTGCATTCAGCGCCTAGTTATCGAACAGGAAAAGAAAATCCTGATCCTCCTTACAAAAAAAGAGCAAAAAGCAGTCCGGCCGATAAATTCCGCCAGGCGGACCCGCGGGCTGCTCTTTGCTCTTCGTTTGTCTATGCGCTTACGGTAAAGCTCAGGCTTCCGGAAGCTTCAGTCGATCCAGTGCTGCGGATGCAGCCTGTTGTTCGGCTTCCTTTTTGGAACGTCCTGTACCTCTGCCAAGCCGTTCTTGACCCATATGGACCTCGGAGACAAACTCCCGTTCATGGGCAGGGCCCCGTTCCTCAACAATACGGTATTCCAGAGCTCCCATATTGTGATGCTGAGTGAGTTCCTGCAATTCCGTTTTGTAATCGCTCATTTGCAATTTGCTGCCCAGAACGATCAACGGAAATACATGCTGATCCAGAAATGTCCGGACAGGCGCCAATCCCTGATCCAGATATAATGCACCGATGAAAGATTCAAACACATCCGCTAACAAAGCCGGTCTAGTTCGTCCTCCCGTCAGTTCCTCACCTTTACCAAGAAGTACATACTGCCCAAAACCCAACGCTTCAGCAAATTTGACGAGGGAAGGCTCGCAGACAATGGATGCCCGCAGCTTAGTTAATTCACCTTCCGGCCGGTTAGGAAACAAGTGATACAAGTATTCCGACACAGTCAGTTCCAGTACCGCATCGCCCAGAAACTCCAGACGCTCGTTATCCTGATGCTGACTGAACCGGTGTTCGTTTACATAAGAAGCATGGGTAAACGCTTGTTTTAAAAGCTGCCTGTTGTCAAATTTGATTTGAAGTTTGTGTTGTAACTGCTTCAGATCTTCACTCAAACGAACTAGCCCCTTATGCTTCAAATTTTTTGAGAATAATGGTGGCATTGTGACCGCCGAACCCAAATGAATTGGACATGGCAATGTTGACTTTAGTTTGACGTGGAACGTTTGGAACATAATCCAGATCACATTCCGGGTCCTGATTTTCCAGGTTGATTGTTGGAGCAAGCGTCTGATGTGTCAGCGACAATCCGCAGATTACAGCTTCTACGCCACCAGCAGCACCAAGCATATGACCTGTCATCGATTTGGTTGAACTCACAGCAAGCTTGTACGCATGATCGCCAAACGCTTTTTTGATCGCAAGCGTTTCGGATCTGTCACCTACAGGTGTTGATGTACCATGTGCATTGATATAGTCCACTTCTTCTGGTTCGATACCCGCATTACGAAGAGCCATCTTCATGCAACGAGCTGCTCCGTCCGGATCAGGCTCCGTCATGTGATGTGCATCGCCAGTGAGACCGTAACCAATTACTTCGCCATAAATACGAGCACCACGTTTTTGAGCATGTTCAAGGGATTCAAGGATCAGAACTCCCGCGCCCTCACCCATAACAAACCCGTCACGTTCTGTATCAAAAGGACGGCTCGACTTAGCCGGATCATCATTACGTGTAGACATGGCACGCATTGCACAGAACCCAGCCAGACCAGTTGGTCTAATGGTTGCTTCCGCACCGCCACAAATCATTGCATCCGCATCACCGTTTGCAATCAGCTTGAAGGAATCTCCAATGGAGTGTGTTCCTGTAGCACATGCCGTTACCACGTTGATGTTAGGACCTTTCGCCCCGAGAGAAATCGACATCTGGCCAGAAGCCATGTTGGAGATCATCATCGGAATGAAAAATGGGCTTACGCGTTTAGGACCTTTTTGCAGCAATGCATTATGTTGGTCCTCCCAAGTACCCAATCCACCGATACCCGATCCGATCGACACACCAAAACGCTCTGCATCAATGTTCTCGTCAATTTTCAGACCACTGTCTTCAACGGCTTTGAAACCAGCTGCTACAGCGAACTGAACAAAACGGTCCATTTTACGTGCATCTTTGCGATCCATGTATTCTTCCGGGTTGAAATCCTTGATCTCGGCTGCAATTTGAGTGGTATATTCACTTACATCAAACGCCTCAATCTGAGAGATTCCGGACTTACCTGCCATTAAACTGCCCCAGAACGTTTCCAAATCTTTTCCGAGCGATGTCATTACGCCCATTCCGGTAATTACAACTCTTTGTTTCAAACCGACTCACCTCTATATCGACTGCATTACGCAATTATTTTGTGGGAATATCCGCAAGCAGACGTCTAGCCAAGCAGGACCCGGAGATCCGTTTGACCAGCGCCGCTTGCGGAATGAGAAAAACCAATGAATGATGAGAAGTCCCGCCTGTTCGAAAACAGGTGCGGGACTGAATTGACTTTAGGTATGAGATTGTATGTAGTTTACAACTTCACCTACGGTCGTGATTTTTTCTGCATCTTCATCAGAGATTTCCAAATCGAATTCATCTTCCAATTCCATGACCAATTCCACTACATCCAAAGAATCAGCACCCAAATCTTCTTTGAAAGATGCTTCAAGTGTAACTTCAGCTTCGTCTGCGCCCAAGCGGTCGACGACGATGCGTTTTACACGCTCCAATACATCGGACATCCGGTTCACCTCCTCCTTGGTATTATACGAGAATCGCAGGCAAAATGCCATAGAAGACATATGCGGCTCCCGGCCGGGGAACCCGGCCTTTTTCCGGCATTTCGGATCGTCCAGCGCCTGTTCCCCGACTATTGTTCAAGTCCGGGAAGAATTACATGTACATGCCACCATCAACATGCAGTGTCTGCCCTGTCATATAAGATGAAGCTTCTGAAGCCAGGAACGTGACAACACCGGCGATTTCATCCGGTTGGCCCAGACGGGACAACGGAATACCGTTCAACATGTTGTCCACGATCTCCTGGGACAATTCCTTCGTCATATCGGTCTCAATAAATCCTGGTGCAACGCAGTTAACTGTGATGCCGCGGGAGGCAAGCTCACGAGCAGATGCCTTCGTCAAACCGATGACCCCTGCCTTGGCAGCAACATAGTTTGCTTGTCCAGCATTTCCGAGCACACCCACAACAGAGGAGATATTGATAATTCTACCAGACCGTTGCTTCATCATTGGACGTGTAACCGCCTTAAGGCAGTTAAACACCCCTTTGAGGTTGGTTTCGATCACCTGATCAAATTCCTCTTCCTTCATACGCATGATCAGATTATCACGGGTAATTCCAGCATTGTTGACAAGAATATCAACGTTGCCCCATGCCTCAATGGTAGCTTTGACCATTTGTTCGGCTTCGTCCATCTGGCCCACATTCGCTTGAATCGTAATTGCCTGGACACCTTTGGCACGAATCGCTTCCGCTACTTCCTCAGCTGCCGCTTGACTGCCCGCATAATTCACGGCCACGTTGGCGCCAGCCTCGGCCAAAGCGAGTGCAATACTGCGCCCAATACCACGGGATGCACCGGTAACGAGCGCATTTTTGCCTTGTAATGGTTTAGACATAATCATTCCTCCTTTCCCCAAATCTAATCATGGTTAATCAAATTAGTGCAGCTGCCGTTGCTTCGAGCGTCTCAAGACTGTTTACATTGTACAGTTTAACGGTTTTATCTGTTTTTTTAATCAAACCTGTTAACACACTGCCAGAACCAATCTCGATAAAGGTATCTACACCTTGCTCAATAAGCCATGTCACACTGTCTTCCCATAAAACCGGAGAATAGACCTGAGCTGTCAATAAATCCTGAACCTTACCGTCCTCCACAGGTCTTGCAGTCACATTTGCAACTACAGGGACATCCCCAGGTGAGAACGAAACAGTTTTCAGTTTCTCAGCCAGCTTCTCTGCTGCATCCTTCATTAAGGAAGAATGGAACGGACCGCTTACTTCAAGTGTGATGGCACGTTTGCCGCCCGCTTCTTTGACCCGTTCAGCGACAGCAGATACCCCTTCCTTCACACCGGAAATCACGATTTGTCCCGGACAGTTGATGTTGGCAAGTTCAACCACATGACCACTTTCGGATACGTCCCGGCAAAGCACCCCCAGCGCTTCCCGATCCGCACCCAATACCGCAGCCATTGCACCCTGTCCACCAGGAACAGCCTGTTCCATATATTGACCGCGTGCCCGCACAATGCTTACCGCGTCCGCGAACGAAAGAACGCCCGCCGCGACCAGTGCACTGTATTCACCCAGACTGTGTCCGGCCGTATAATCAGGCTGAATTCCTTTTTCTTTAAAAGCCTCAAGCAATGCAATACTTGCTGTCAGCAGAGCCGGTTGTGTATTCGATGTCTGTTTCAACTCGGTCTCTGGTCCCTCAAAAACAAGATTGCTCAGCGCGAAACCTAGCGTTTCATCGGCTGTGCGAAAAATCTCTGTTGCCGCAGGCACAGACTCATACGCGTCCTTGGCCATGCCCACAGCCTGCGATCCCTGTCCGGGAAATACAAATGCTATTTTACCCATCCAATTCATCTCTCCCAGCTGTCTAGTTTACCAAACGAGTACTGATGCGCCCCACGTCAATCCGCCACCGAAACCAACCATGAGCACAGTATCTCCGGCTTTCATGCGGCCTTCTTCAGCAGCTTCTACCAGAGCAAGCGGAATGGAGGCTGCAGATGTGTTGGCGTATTTATCCACGTTGACTACAACTTTCTCTTCAGGAAGCTCAAGTCGCTGCATTGCAGATTGGATAATCCGGATATTGGCTTGGTGAGGAACAAACAGATCCACGTCCGTACGTTCCAGGCCAGCCTTGCGCAGAACTTCGATCGTCGCTGTACCCATCACCCGTACTGCAAATTTAAACACTTCACGGCCATTCATGTAAATATAATGTTTTTTGTTCTCAACCGTTTCTACGGATGCAGGCAGACGGGAACCTCCGCCCTCCATTTGAAGCAGGCTTCCGCCCGCACCTTCAGCTCCGAGATCGAATGATTTAAATCCACGGCCTTCCGGCACTTCACCAACGATAACCGCACCGGCGCCATCGCCAAACAGCACACAGGTATTACGGTCGGTATAGTCAGTAATGCGAGACAAGCAATCTGCACCAATAACAAGTGCATTGTTGTACATGCCGCTTTGGATAAAGCTCGTTGCTGTTGCCAGACCGTATACAAATCCGGAGCAGGCAGCAGACAAGTCAAATGCCGCAGCGCCCTTGGCACCAAGCTTATCTTGCAAAATACAAGCAGTAGAAGGGAATGAAGAATCCGGTGTAATAGTTGCCACAATAATCAGATCAAGATCGCTGCCAGTCATGCCAGCAGACTCAAGTGCTTTGATAGCTGCCTCGTATGCCAGATCTGAAGTCGCCTGATCCGGTGCAGCGATGTGACGCTCCTTGATTCCTGTACGACTGACGATCCACTCATCATTCGTATCTACCATTTTCTCCAAATCGCTGTTTGTCAAAATTTTCTCAGGTACATATTTACCAGTACCGATAACCCCTACCGGGCGCAAATTATTCATGTCTTCACTCACTTCCCGCTAATTTCCTTAGATATGCTCTCCACCAGCTGGTTCTGTACTGCAATCCGTGCTTGGCGCACAGCATTTTTGATGGCATTGCCATCAGCCGATCCATGACTTTTCACCACAAGTCTGCTCAAGCCGAGGAGTGGTGCACCACCATGCTCGGTATAATCCAGTTTCCGTTTCAAACCGCGCAGCTCAGGCATGAGCACAGCAGCAGCCAGTTTGCTTTTGAGCGATGATGAGAATTGTTCCTTAAGCAGAGCGAAAATGGCACCTGCTGTGCCTTCGAGCGATTTCAGCAATATATTTCCGGCAAATCCATCACATACAAGCACATCACACGCACCTGTAAGCACATCACGGGCCTCTACGTTACCAACAAAACGAATCGGAAGTTGCTCCAGCAAAGGATAGGCATGTTTGGTCAACTCATTCCCCTTACCGGGCTCCGTTCCCACATTGAGCAGGCCCACTCTTGGTGACGCGATTCCCTGCACTTTTTGCCGATACAAGCTCCCCATCAGACCATACTGTGCGAGGTGTTCCGGTTTGGCATCCATATTCGCACCAAGATCAAGTGCAAGTACACCCACATCATCGATCGTTGGAATCATGGGTGCAAGCGCCGGGCGCTCAATACCTTCCATACGACCTACCACAAGCAAGCCGGCTGTCATCAGCGCTCCGGTATTGCCCGCAGAGATCATGGCGTCTGCTTCGCCTTCCTTAAGCATACGACCTGCAACCACCATGGAGGCATCCTTCTTACGACGGACTGCCTTTACTGGTTCATCATCCGAACCGATCACTTCGGAAGCATGCCGAATCGTCAGATTAGCAGGTTTGGCACCTGACTGACTCAGAAGAGGTTCCAGCTTGGCTTCATCGCCGACCAGGACGATCTGTGTATCCGCCCATTCCGTAGCCGCGGCGATCGCACCTTCTACTGTTGACGCAGGTGCGTTATCGCCTCCCATGGCATCAATGACGATTTTCATCCCAAATGACCTCCTTCTACGCTGTCTTCTCCACCTGAATGGTAGATTACAAAGTTGCCTTGAAACACCATTTCTTCACCCACATAAGTGAACACTTCTACTTTGGCTTTGCCCTTTTGACCCGGAATCGATCTCACATAGGCCTTCGCAATACATTTCTCGGCCAAATGAACCGAACGAACAAAACGAATGTCTGCGGACGCCGTCAAAGCAATCTCGTCATTAATAACGGCTACAGCCAACGAGTTGGCCTGTGCAAAAACATAGTGTCCTCGAGCAATGCCCGTTCTCGAAAATACGTGTTCTTCCTTAATCTCAAACAAGGAAATCCCGCTCTTGTCCAGTTGCAAGTCCACAATATCACCGATAATCTCATGCAGGGGCAACGAGCGCACCTGATCATAGGAACGCTCCGCCATCAGTTTCATCCGCTCCCGAAGCTCGGGAATCCCAAGCTCCAGTCTGTCGAGACGAATCGTCTGAATACTCACCTTCAATTGGCGTGTAAGTTCCTGATCCGTCACAAACGGGTTGTCTTCGATCATTTTGGTTAACTGCTGCTGCCTCTGTCTCTTCGGTACACGTTCGATGCCTGACACCCCCCGCTGTATCGTTTAAGGAACCGCCCAATCCGGTCAGTTCAATACTCTTTCACGTTGCTTCTATAGTTGCATCCCTGTTCAGCAGGGTCGTTCTCACACGAATCATGGTTCATGTTTATGTAACGTCAAATCTTAGAACCTGGTACTAAACTATAGTATATCTCATCCCGTGTCAAAAAGAAAGGCTGGCTGAACAAAAACAATCCTGCCTTGCGGAGCCTGGCTTCACAGCCCCGAACACAACCAGTAACGAGCCTTACTAAAATATCAAAAACGTATATTGAACTATATTCACGAAGATAGAATACAGGTAAAGGTAGTTATTTTTGCGATGCTATAGTCTAAAAAAAGTAGCACCTCATCGAAATGAAGTGCTACTTGATGTCTAGCTATTATTGAGAGATGATCTCTCTTGCTTTGTACGTTCCGCACACTTTGCATACGTGGTGACTAAGCTTCAGCTCGCCACATTGTTCACATTTCACCATACCCGGTACTGCCAATTTAAAGTGAGTGCGACGTTTGTCGCGACGCGTCTTGGATGTTCTCCGTTGAGGTACTGCCATTATTCCCACCTCCTTATCAAAATAAACCTTTGCAGGTAGTTGTTACAATGTTCGATTTTCAATCATGCTCATTTAAAAAAATCCTTGAGCCCTGCAAGCCGCGGATCGATAACTTGGTTATCACAACCGCAGTCACCTTCGTTCAGCTCATGGCCACACTTGGGGCATAACCCTTTGCATGTATCGCTACACAGCGGTATAAACGGAAGATTCAGCAGAAAAGCTTCCTCAGCATAACCCTTCAGATCAACGCTATCTCCATCCACATAGAAAGTATCGTCGTCTTCGTGCAATTCCTCTGGCTGCTTTCCCTTCTTGAATTGCTCATGAAAATCAATATGAAAATGTTCATTAATCGGCTTAAGACACCGGGAGCACAACATGTCCACTCCTACTGTCAGCTTGCCATGAACATCCACAACGTCTCCCTCTCTGAACTCTGCAGATAAATCTGCAGTCAGCGGGGTAACGGCTGTGATATCTTGTCGGTTAGAAACCAGTTCCTTGATATCCCACTGTTCATTAAACTGCAGGGGACCATCACTGGTAGCCACTTTGCGAAATGGCATTAACATTTCCCATCACTCCAAACGAAACCAATCTCATAATTAAAGTTAAACGCCTAACGACAGTTATACAGGTCAAGCCTGACTCTTGCAACACATCAAATTCCTGACTGTATGTAATCTGACGATTCATCGTTAAAAGTATTATGAAATTGACTTAACAAACAAAAATCATTATACCGATTTTTCAAGACGTTTGTCAACACTTTTAACTTTACACCCTTTTTAAAATTGACGATCCTAATCCGCATTCGATCTCTGATACATTATAGGCTTACTGTAAGTTAAACTACAAGTCATGCATTTTGAAGGCGGGTTCGGGCTATATCGATCTGAAGGATTCTTTTCTTTTTCGTTGTACACACTGCGATATGATTTGAACAAAGGTATATCCATGTCCTATTATGGAACAAGATGAGCTCACATATTATCGGGCTAGGAAGAGAAAGATTGATCCCCATTTGAATATTTACCGAAAGGAGCGCGTTCTCATATGAAAGCCGTTGGCGTCATTGTTGAATATAACCCTTTACATAACGGACATGTCTACCATCTGAGTGAAGCAAGGCGGCTCAGTGGAGCAGACGTTGTTGTGGCTGTGATGAGCGGCCCTTTCCTCCAGCGCGGCGAACCCGCCATCGTGGGCAAAAGGGCACGCACTGAGATGGCGCTGCATGCTGGCGCCGATCTGGTGCTTGAACTGCCGGTTGCCTATGCTGTCCAACCGGCCGAGTGGTTCGCCTTTGGTGCGGTGTCACTTCTGCACCGCACAGGCGTGGTGGACTCGCTCTGCTTTGGCAGCGAGTCCGGCGACCTGGACAGCCTGCAGCGCATTGCGCGCGTGCTGGCTGTGGAGCCCGCAGGGCTGCGCGAGGATATCGCGCGCCGCCTGCGGGAAGGCGCCAGCTATCCCGCCGCATACGCAGGTGCGGCGGCGGCACTGGCGCCTGGCGGCGTCGATGCGGAAGACGCCGCTGCACTGCTGGGGCAGCCCAACAATTCGCTTGGGCTGCATTACCTGATCGCGCTGCAACGGCTGGGCAGCGCGATCAAGCCCTATACGGCGGCGCGTACCGGTGCCGCGTATCATGAGGCGACGCCCGGACCGGGGGCGATCGCCAGTGCAACTGCCGTCCGCCGCCTGCTGATGGCGGACGGGCCCGAAGCCGCCGCGCCATACGTGCCGGCGGCAACCCTTGCCATTCTGCGGCGCGAATGGCAGGAAGGGCGCGCTCCCGTGCACTGGGAGCGTTTTGCACAGCCGCTGCTGCACATCGCGGCCACACGCCGTGCCTCCGAGCTGGAGCAGATCGCCGAGGTCACGGAAGGACTCGAACACAGGCTGAGCCGTTCACTTGCTCAGCTCCCGGAGCCTTCAGTCGAGGCGTTGCTGAACGCACTTAAAACGAAACGGTACACACGCACAAAGCTACAGCGCATGCTGACCCATATCCTGCTGAATCATACCAAGGCCGAATGTTCGCCCGAGAAGCTGGCTGAAGGGCCAGCGTATCTTCGAGTGCTCGGGTTTAATGCACAAGGACAGGGCCTTTTGAAACAGATGAAAAAGACGGCTTCTCTGCCCGTTCTGCTGAAACCATCAACCTTTGTCCATAACCAGTTGGAACTGGATGTACAAGCTCAGGCAGCATATGCACTCGCCTGTGAACACATCAATACACGCATGATGTACAGCGACTACTATGAACCACCTGTGAGACTTTAACTCTACGTTCAGTCATATCCATAGCTGGTTCAACATAAACGATTTCGAAGCCCCAAGTTCAATGGATCGACTCACAAGTTTTTGCGTTGTTTAATATCGACTACTCAAACAAAATCCCCCTATCGCACACCGATTCGGCATCGTTGCAATAGGGGGATTTCACATCATTCTCATATTGGTTCAAGCATTATTCGTTGCCAATAATTGTTTTAGGATTTGACAGACAAGGTTTTCAGATAAGCCAGCGCATCATCCACTGTGCTAACAGGAATGAGTTTCATTTTGGTGCCAATTTGTTCAGCCTTAGTTTCAGCTTCTTTATAATTATCCTTCGGCACAAAGAAAAACTCCGCTTCTTTCCGGTCTGCCGCAACAATTTTGTGCACAACGCCACCAATTGCGCCAACCACACCTTCTTTGTTAATAGTTCCAGTGCCAGCAATCCGGTGACCTTTCGTCAAATCTCCAGGGGTCAACTGATTGTAAATCTCCAGGGTGAACATCAGTCCGGCAGATGGACCACCTACCTGAGTATCCGTGAAGGATATCTGTTTATCCGGATCTTCTGCTTTCACTTTCTGAACCGCTCCG
The DNA here is from genome assembly GCF_058408365.1 of Paenibacillus sp. MDV22-iso6. Classification (NCBI taxonomy): domain Bacteria; kingdom Bacillati; phylum Bacillota; class Bacilli; order Caryophanales; family Paenibacillaceae; genus Paenibacillus; species Paenibacillus sp. MDV22-iso6. The sequence continues at coordinate 193,903 of NZ_JBZVDZ010000005.1, forward strand.
ATCATGACACCCAGTGCCGGGCGAACTTCACCGGTTTTGCTATCTTTCACTTCAATCAGTTGAACGTCGCGGCTGATGGTCTCTCCGCCTCGCTCTAATTGCATCTCAACCGTTTCTCCGACCTTTTTGTTTTTTAACTGCTCAGACAGCACTGTATTGTCCGGAGTTGCCGTTCCGTTTACACCCAAAATAATATCTCCGGGCTCAATATCTCCCTTAGGTTTTGGATCTTCGGACAGCCCAAATACAAAAATATGCTCAGGAACAATGGAGTATTTCACTCCTGCCTGCTCATAAGCCGCCTCCATTGCCGAGGATTGTGAATCACTCATGAACCAGACCTGTTCGGCAGAATATTCCGCTTCGCTTTTGCCACGCAGCCGATCTTCTTTTTTATCCACTTGAGCATTTCGATTAAACAAGGAGGTTCCTAGCAAAAACACATTGGCGTATGTTGCCGACACTGTCGTCATCATAAACACACCGCGTTCTTCCTTATCCCCCTCTTTCACGGTAACCATGGGTTTTACTTCGTCGGCACTGCCAGGCATATAAATGATATATGGCGTTGGCATATATACCGCAACATAGACGACCAGAGCCACCACGATCACAAAGATCGAAGCTCTGAATCCGCCAGATTTCCGAATCCGATTCATTGCATGAGCCCCCGTTCTTTGCGTATCTTTCAATAATTATAAGTCTAACACTCTCATGCTTTTGCATACAATGGTACAGGCCGGATAGGCCGCTGTTTACAGTAGCTTATCCGGTCAAGGCCGAAGCGTCCACGGACGTCATTCGGCCGTCCACAACTAATCCTGGCCGAGTGTATGCGGCACGATCCATATGAGGTGAAACAATGACAATGCAGAGCGAAGTTACGGGCTCTGGACCGTTACGAACGGTACTTATGAGTACAGGCGCTTTATTGCTGGTAATTGCAGTAGTTGTATCTCCGAAAGATGCATTCGATGCCTCTATTCAAGGTTTAGACATTTGGTGGAAAATCATCTTTCCTGCCATGCTTCCATTTCTGATGTTATCCCAAATGCTGACTGCATTCGGCTTTACCCACGCACTTGGCGTCTTATTAGGGCCATTAATGCAGCGCTGGTTCCGTCTGCCGGGCAAAGCCGGACTGGCCATTGTTGTCGGCATGTGTGGCGGCTTTCCGGCAGGAGCAGATACCGCCTCCCGCCTAGTGCAGGATCAACAAATTACCGCCAAACAGGCGGGTATTGTCGCATCAGCATCTCATTTTGCCAATCCATTGATGATTATACTTGTCATCGGTGCAGCTTTTCTTCATCAGCCTGCTGCTGGATATTTCCTTCTGATCGTTCACTGGGTTAGTGGATGGATTGCAGCCATGATCGGAGTACGACTCCTACCCAAGGAATCAAAAGAGGAAGAATTCCCAACTGCAAACCCTTCTTCGTATAAACGACGGAGCCTATGGTCACAAATGATGTTTGCAGCCCGCGAAGCCCAGAAACGTGACGGACGCGGGTTCGGCAAATTGCTTGGAGACACGGTCTCCCAAGCTGTACAAACTTTAATGATGACCGGAGGATATATGATTGTGTTTGCCGTGTTTGTTCGGCTGCTCACTCTCTATATCACCCCCGGTACTTCAGTTGCTTTTTGGCCCTCACTGCTGGAACTGCATCTCGGAACTTATCATCTGAGTCAGAGCCCACTGACACCCGTTCTGCTAATGTCTTTGCTTGCAGCTGTTCTCGGCTGGGGTGGTCTGTGCTCTCATCTGCAAGTCTCCGCCGTGCTGAAAGCTGCGGGACTTGCCACAACGTCCATGTTGTATTTTGCCGGAATCCGCCTGCTTCATGCATTGGTTGCATTTTTCATCAGCTTGCTGCTGTGGCTGCCATTCAGCCGTTACAGTTCCGAAGTCTGGGCTACGTTTCAGAACAATCCGGGCAATGGTTTGGCACCTTTCCTAACCAAGCAGTCCCTGGTAGGCATGAACACCTCCGACATCATCGATGCCGTCTGGAATGGTTTCCCTGCTGCCTGTATCGGTCTGGCATTGCTGCTCACCGTCATGATCTGCCTATCCGGGCTGACCTTCTGGTTTAACCGCCGGTTTTCTCGCTAATTTTCTGACGCAGCGCAGCTTCCACTTCAGGTGAGACCAGATCGGTGACATCTCCGTGGTAGTGGGCAATTTCCTTGACGATGCTGGAGCTCAGATAAGAATATTTCGGATTGGTCATCATAAAAATGGTTTCCGCATCCGGATTTAACTTGCTGTTCGTCGAAGCCAGCTGAAGCTCATATTCAAAATCCGTCACCGAGCGGATACCACGGACAATGACCTGAGCATCTTTTTGCCGTACATAATTTGCCGTCAGATCACGGAAGCTGTCCACCTCCACATTAGGCAGATGACTCGTGACTTCCGTAATAAGACTCTTGCGTTCTTCCACCGTAAATAATGGATTTTTGCTCATATTATTCAACACAGCCACGATGACGCGATCGAACTGCTTCGACGCCCGGGCAATAATGTCCAGATGGCCCATAGTTACGGGATCAAAACTGCCTGGATATACGGCAATTCGTTCCTGACGATGTATCATTTCACTCATGAGGAGCCTCCCCTTCCGCTGCGCTAGGTTCTCCATCTTCTGTTGTTGCAGCAGGTGCATAATAATAGATGGATACAGCTGTCTCCCCATACAATGCCTTGCGCGTTTGTTCAAACGGGCCGAATTGCTCAGGGTAACTATATTTGGATTCATATTCAAGCACAATGGTCGCTTCCGGTTCAAGCAGATCCAGTTCGTGCATCGTAAGCATTAACTCGTCCCCATTTTTCATACGGTAGGGTGGATCAAGAAATACGAGATCAAATTGTGTGTTTCGCTTGGCGAGCGCCTTCAATGCACGACTGGCATCATTCCGGTATATGGCCGCCTGATCTTCCAGCTTGGTTGCTTTCAGATTTGCACGGATCACTTCAATACTTTTCGATTCCAAGTCAACAAAAACAGCCTTGTCCATGCCGCGGCTCAGCGCCTCAATACCGAGACCTCCACTGCCTGCAAACAGATCCAATGCTGTACCGCCCTCAAAATAAGGGCCAATCATACTAAACAACGCTTCCTTCACCTTGTCGGTGGTCGGCCGCGTCCCTGTGCCAGGAACAGCCTTCAGCGGTCTGCCTTTCGCACTCCCAGATACCACTCTCACTGATGAGTCACCTTTTCTCTCTATGTAAGTTTATTGATAAAGCTATCGTACCACAATCGGGTTCAGTTTGAAAAATAGTGCGTCTGCTTTCTCTCTAGAAAATTGTTGACGCAATTGTTGACGGATATGTATAAAAAGGAAACTTTCCGGCCATCCTGTAATTATCGACATCACAAGTGTCGTAGACAACCGCGGAGAAGACTTACGTTTCCCCATAAGCTCTTCGTCCGGTTTCTCCTCTCCCATGAAAAAGAAGCTCTCGAAAGAGAGCTTCTTTTTGTTATCTTTATTATGTACCATAACCCCATTGACTAATTATAAAACCGCCTTCAGACAACCTATTGCCCATATTCATCCATACTGGCCTCGAATTGCGATTGTAACCATCCAATATCTTTCAGCCATTCTTCCATGTCATTCATAAATTCCGTATGATCCAAGTGTTTGATCTTATATTTCTTTAGTTTGTCGTTCAGAAAAGCATAGAAATAATGACTCAGCTCATATCGCTGTCTGCTTTTGCTAGACGTTTTATACTGATCCTCACTGACCGTCATATCAAAGTAAATCGTATTGTCCCTCTTTGCATATCTGACCGTCGATTTTCTTTCATATTCTTCAGGCAGACATCTGAAAACAAAGAACAGCTCAATGCCACACGCTTGATATTTACGTTCTACTTTATCAAACACAGGCTGCAACTCATCCGAAAGTGCGGCAACCTGTGTTAACCCTGAGGTGTCTGTCGACTTATCCAGTATCATATTAAAGTCCCTCTTTGTTCATCTCTTTGCTCATCTCTCTGTATTTCCGATTTGAACGGTGCAGGTTAATCATTGAAACCATAAGGAGAACTACAGGCAGCAACATATTCCATGACTGATTCTTAATCATCACAATAGCAAAGAACACCATTGCTGCCCATACCAATATTTCAATTGTTTCATACTTGGTTAACGTACGCTTGAATGCTTTTCTGGAAATAAGACGAATTAGGAAATAAGCGATTAAGCAATAGAATGCGACCATTCCGAGTATGGCAATCAGGGCCAACAACATCTCCATGAACATGCCTCTCATCACCTCTCCACTTTATTTCATTAATTTTACCATATGAGCGAAAGAGTGTCATAGGAATGCTCCTGCCTGAACTCTTGCACCGCCCCTCATTTACTTCTCTTCACTAATCACTGTCGCGTTATAGATCACAATGCGTTTGCCATCCAGATCAAAAAGTACCTTATTTCCATACTCCGTATCTTGCAAATCAATCTTACCCTCATACGTATGAATCAATTCTCCCGAATTACTGTATACGTTAACCACACGTTCCAGACCCCCGGAGTTGTTGGATCGCATCGTTTTCAGCGCACGTTCACCTGAAGCCGTATTAAAATACCAGATGAAGCATCCCACAATGATGCCTAGTATAACGAGTACCGTTACCCATACACCTGTCTTTGCTTTTCTGCTCAAAATAAACCCCTCCTTTATCCATGTCCAGTACAGTACGAGACAGGTACGGTAGCGGTTTCACAGCTCATCATCTGATAACAGCAAACAGAGGCCCCCAGTTTTGGAGACCTCTGTCCTTTAGCTACATCTTTATATAGCGCTATTACAGCGCACGAATGACAAATTCAAATTGCAGTTCGCCGTCCGAGGCGATGCGGTACTCCGGATGAACCGGTGCGCCCCAGCTATCGTCACCACCTACGCCCATTTGTTTGCCGGCTACCGTTACAACCGTATAATGCACCGGAGGCAGCTCATATGCATGTTGTGCATTCTCCAGCTCAAATGCCGTATATGGAGATACATTCAGCTCGACCGGAACTCCAGCCGATTCAATTTTGAAGCCACGTCCCGCGTTGTCGGTCAATTTGGCCCAACGTACACCCGTACGGTTGCCCGACTCCTGCGGTACAAGATATGGAGCAACGGTATCTGCTACCTTGCTGTCATGGATACCCAGACGAGCGCCAAATGCACGGTCCGCATAATTTTCTTCAGGTCCCATCGCCAGCCATTCAACATTTTCAAATTCCGGTGAAGTTTTGAAGGAAAGCGCATGAATCGGAAGATCTGGCAGACCTGCCGTTCCTTTATACGTATTATGCACATGCACACTACCATCTGCACGGACGGTATAAGCCACTTTCACTTGTACATCTGCCGAAATATTAAGTTTGTACGTGAATTCGATCCGATATTGATCCGTGTTTTGTTCCGCTTTCCAGTTCACACATCTAGGCAGCAGACTTGCAGCATACCAAGCCCCAAGCTCGAAGCCCATAGCAGTACCCTTATCATTATCGGTGGTCGCACGCCAGAACAATGGCATTGGAGGCTGTGCAATCGTCTCTTGACCTGACAGCTTCAGGGATACCAATGTTCCGAAAGCCTTGGAGAACAGGACATGGGTCTGACCTACCCTTACCCCGATATTAACGTCCCCTTCAACGACCTGAATTTCATTTGTCAGGTTCAGATCGGACTCTACAATTTCCGACTTTTCCTGAGCAAATACAAACTGTCCAAAAGCAACTTCCTCGCCTTTTTCTGCCCACAATGTTGCTGCTTTTAATACAAACGCGGTATTCACTGCGTATTCCCCGCCAGCAAGAGATTCCACATCAAGTGGAAGTTTCACAACGGTCTCGCTTTGTGGACCCACGTTTACCTCAAACGTTCCATGCAGCACTTCGTGACCTTCCCGATCCAGACTGTATACCAGTTCGAATTCAGATGTGTCTGCAAACAAATTATCGTTAACGATTTTCACGCCTTCCCGATCCGGGAACAGCTTGATGTTCTGGTACAGGAATTTGACTTCCTGCATCTTGGCAGACACTCTGCGGTCTGCGTACACAATGCCGTCTCCACAGAACGAATAGTCCGAAGGACGATCACCGAAATCTCCGCCATAAGCAAGGAACTCTTTGCCGTAACGATCTTTTTTGTATATGGCTTGATCAATGTAATCCCAAATGAATCCGCCCTGATACATCGGATACTTGTCTTCGAGTTCCGTATACTTATGCATACCGCCAATGGAGTTACCCATGGCATGCATATACTCACAGCTGATATATGGCTTTTCCGGATTCGCGTTCAAGAATTCCTCAATGTCGGCCGGTTTGGCATACATACGTGATTCCATATCGCTCGTGTCGTTGAAGCGACGATCGTGGAACACACCTTCATAATGAACAAGACGTGTAGGATCAGCCGATTTGAAATATTGCGAAACTTTATAAATCACTTCACCACCATGAGACTCGTTACCACAAGACCAGATCAGAATGGACGGATGATTTTTATCCCGCTCTACCATCGACACCGCACGATCCATAACGATATCATGCCACTCTGGACGGTCGCCAGGAATAACCCACGAAGGCTCAACTGCACCCAGTTTTTGCCATGATCCGTGTGTCTCCAGGTTCATTTCATCAATCACATACAATCCATATTCATCACACAGTTCATACCATAGGCTTTGGTTTGGATAGTGAGATGTACGAACAGCGTTCATATTGTTTTGTTTGATCGTCTGAACATCCCACAGCATATCTTCCTTGGTTACAGCGCGTCCGCGACGCGGATTGAATTCGTGACGGTTTACCCCTTTGAAGACAATACGTTTACCATTGATGTGCATCACTTTATCGATCATTTCAAATGTACGGAAGCCAACGGCCTGAGGTAGAACTTCCACCAGTTCGCCCGCTGCATCATATACTTGAATGTACAGACGATACAGGTAAGGAATCTCCGCGCTCCACAGGTTTACTTGGCCAATCTCCTCACGAAGACTCACCAGACCATTGGTAACTTCAATCCCGCCAAATGTTTTCACCGTGTTGCCTTCAGCATCCCTTAGTTCAGCGTTCACTTTGGCTCCAGCAGCAGCTTTTCCTTCAAGTTTCAGATCCACGTTTAACGTACCATGGGTATAAGACTTGTCCAAATCCGTTACAACCCGCACATCGCGAATATGCGCAGCCGGCACAGTATACAGATACACATCTCTGAAAATGCCTGAGAACCGCCAGAAATCCTGATCCTCCAACCAACTGCCTGTGCTGCGTTGATACACTTCCACAGCCAGTTTATTCTCTCCGTCCTGGAGGAATGGTGTCAGATCAAAATCGGATGGTGTAAAGCTGTCTTCCCCATACCCGACAAACTGTCCGTTAAGCCATACATAGAATGCAGATTCTACACCCTGAAACGAAATATATACCGGACTGTTCTGCCAGCCTGTTGGCAAATGGAATGTGCGAATATAACTGCCTACCGGGTTTTGGTCCTGCGGCAATGCAGGTGGACGCAGATCGTTTAAGCCATCCCAAGGGTATTGAGTATTTACGTATTGGATCTGACCGTAGCCTTGGAGCTGAATATGCCCCGGTACTTCAATATCATCCCAACCAGCATTGGAGAACTCCTGCTTATAAAAAGCTTCGGGGCGGCAATCCGGACGGATTGCATAATTAAATTTCCACGTTCCGTTAAGGTTGTAGCGCATAGCCATTGCACCGGATGCTTTTGCTTCTTCCATAGTACGGTAATAGCGATGATCCGAGTAAGCGTTAAGGCGGTTTACTTCAAAAACGCTTACATCGCCCAGCCAGTTAATATCTGCTTGTGTTGCTTTCATTCGGCTCTCTCTCCCTCTTGAAACAAATATATTTATTACTTATTCAGTACAGATTCTTATTTTCCTTTTACGAAACAAACATAAACAAACAGAAAGACAGAGGCACGCCATGTCTGGCGTCCTCTTCTCTCTCTTCTACATTGACGTCCATTCAGACGGTTTAATGATGATGCATTACTTAACGGAACCAACCATACCTGCGACAAAGTGTTTTTGCATAATGAAGAATACAATGGCTGTCGGTAATGTCGCGATGACGATGGCGGTCATGATGACACCATAATCCGGTGAATAGCTGGAACCGAGGTTCGAGATTAACAACGGAATCGTCTGTTGGTCTGGCGTTTGCAGCACCACGAGAGGCCACAGGTAGTTATTCCAGCTGCTCATGAATGTGATGATCGCAGCGGCTGCATATGTTGTTTTCATCGTTGGCATGTAGATCTTCAGGAAGATCCCAATTTCGCTCAAACCATCAATCCGGCCAGCTTCAAGCATCTCTTTCGGGAACATTTTGGTGTTCTGACGGAAGAAGAAGATTAGGAACGCCGTTGTGATGGTCGGCAGAATAACTGCGGCCATGGTGTTGATACCGATGAACGGTGCAAAACCAGAGATCGTAGCAAACATCCGGTATAAAGGAACCATCAGCGCTGCGAACGGAATCATCATCGACAGCAACAGAATGTTAAATACGATATCACGTGATTTCGTCCGATATACTTCGAATCCATAACCGGCCAAGGAACCAATCAGCAAAGCAAGAATCGTGGAAATAACGGAAACGATCGCCGAATTTCCAAGAGCCTGTACGAGATTGGTTGAATCCAGCAATTTGTTGAAGTTATCAAGGAAAGCCGATCCAGGAAGCAGTCTGCCTTTGGTGACATCTACAGAAGCATTGGTCGAACTAACAAGCATCCAGAAGAATGGGAAGATGGACACAAATGCAACGATGGACAAGAAGACATATGTGAATATACGTTTTGCTTTTGCTTTAGCCATTTCTCTCACCTGCCACTTTGAACTGGATAATGGACAATACGATAATCATCAGCACGATGGAATACGAAACGGTTGCCGCATATCCGAAGTCCGGTGAATATTTGAACGAAAGGTTATAAATGTACTGGGAGATGGACATCGTCGCATTACCCGGACCACCTTTGGTGATGTTCATAATCTCATCGAAAATTTGTAATGTACCAATCGTCGATGTAATGGAGGTGAACAGGATAATCGGTTTGAGCAATGGAACGGTAATTTTGAAAAATTGCGTGAAAGCATTTGCTCCATCAATCCGTGCAGCTTCATAGATCGACTGATCAATGTTCTGAAGAGATGACAGATAGAAAATCATGTTATATCCGGTCCAACGCCAAGTAACGGCGATTATAATCGTAATTTTAGCCCAGAACGGGTCAGTGATCCATTGAATCGGTTCAGCAATCACGTGCAGATTCATCAGGAATTGGTTAACCATACCGTCAGAAGAGAACAGATATTTGAATACGACAGAGTAGGCAACCAATGAGGTTACGCAAGGCAGGAAGATAGCAGTACGGAAGAAGCTACGGAAGCGTAACGTACTGTCATTCAATAAAACGGAAATAAACAAACCGAGAATAATCATGACAGGCACTTGAATGATCAAGTACAGAAATGTATTGGATACAGCAGTTCGGAACGTTCTATCAATGAATAATCTTTTATAGTTATCCAGGCCCGTAAATTCAAGATTGGCTCCTACACCCGACTTGAACGATAAGAGCAGCGCTTGCAGCATCGGATAGAAGTAAAATGCAACGATCCCGATAACAGCGAGCGATATAAAAGCCCATCCAGTCAAATTATTTTTCTTTTGCAGACTGTCTCCTGTATTCATGGCTTTGGCTTTCACAGTATGGCTCCTCTCTCTCCGTGTAACATGGATAGAACCCAGGGAGCCTCCACCATGTCCGGGTCGGCTATTGCTTGTGCCAGACAGTGGAACGGCTCCGATGCTTCCTTGGGTTCTATAAGTTACCGTGGATCATCTTAGTTTAATTGTGCTTCAGCTTGTTTCTGTGCATCAGCCAGAACGTCATCAATCGCTTTGCCGTTCAGGAAGTTTTGCATTTCAACAACCAAAATGTCCTCGATGGCATATGTGTTGATACCGTAGTTTACGCTAGGGATTTCTTGTGTCCATTTTGCAAAATCAGCAAACACTTTTTGTCCACCGAAGAACTCGTCGGCTTTATCAAATGCTTCGCCTTCTGCCGCCGGTTTGTACGTGCCGATTGCACCAATGTTGTTCAGCAAATCTTGATACAATTGTTTATCAGAACCGAATGTTTTACCCATGAAGTCAGCCGCTTGGTCTGCACCAGCAACATTATTCATAACGTACCAAGAGCTGCCACCCAAGTTCGATGCGTGTACAGAATTCGATTGTCCAGCCATTTTAGGAAGTGGTGCTACCGCCCATTTGCCAGATTGCGATGCTTCTTGACGCACGGATGGTGTAATCCAGTTTCCTGTAGGAATGGTAGCAACATCACCATTGTTGAATGCTGCCACGAATTGGCTCCAGTCGGAGTTCAACTTAACGATATTTGCATCCATCATTGCTTTGTACGTTACAAATGCTTCTTTCAGTGCTGCATTGCCAGCCAGATCAGGTGTTTTACCATCTTCTTTGGAATACCATGAACCTGCGGATTGAATCATCATACGGATCAGACCCAAATCGTTAGGATCAAGTGTGATCAGATCTTTGCCAGTTTTGGCTTTCACATCTTTACCGATTTTGATGTAATCATCCCATGTGATGTCCTGAAGGTCAGCTGCTTTGTAGCCTGCTTGCTCCAGCAAATCTGTTCTGTAGTAGAGACCTGTTACACCAGAGTCAAACGGAACACCAAACTGTTTGCCATCAAAAGCGGTTGGTCCCAGTTTGTACTCTGCGAAATCGGAAGCTTTGATTGTAGAGGACATATCTTTAAATGCATCAGGGTAAGCGTTCAGGAAACTTTGTGCACGGTAATCTTCAATCAGAACAATGTTCGGAAGGCCGCTGCTTGTTCCCGAGTTCAAACCTGTATTCAGCTTTTGGATAATATCAGCTTGAGCATATTCAATGATGTTGATTTTCAGATCAGGATTTTGTTTTTGATAGGCTTCTTTTGCTGTTTCTAATGCAGCGACGTTAAACGCTTTATCCCAAGCCCAGATCGTAATTTCATTAGCGGTTTTTTCACCCTCACTTGCCTTGTTCCCTCCACCACCGGAAGAACATGCAGACAACAGCAGGACAGTAACGAGCATCAGTACCCACATTTTTTTCAAACGATTCAACTCCCCTTCGACCTCTTTGTGTGTAATTTGTTTGCGTTTTCTGAAAGCGTTTGCTCTCGATGAATTCATCTTATCATTCCCAAATCTTCATTCGTTAGTAATAATTTTGTGTTGATTTGTCATCTTATTGCCACAATGAAAACCTTTACAGAAACCGCTTGCATTAAATTTGTTTTTTTGTAATTTCTTTTGATTTTGTACTTTTTTAATCTGAATATTTTACAAGTCTGGCTGAATTCTTACGCTCTGAGCACCAAAAAGGCCCTCCCGTGTTGTCAACGACAACCCAGGAAGACCTTCTATAAAGCCACCTTTTCATAAAAATAACGACCTTGTATTCACTCAAAAGCTATTATTAGCTCGTAATCAACGGAAGTGTAACAGTAACCCTTGTACCCTCTCCCGGTTTGCTCATTATGGTTACACCATAAGGTGCCCCGTACAATAGCTCTATGCGATCATGTACATTCCGGATACCAATACCACTAAACAATTGCCGATTATTCTTCGGATTGGGCAGCGACTCACCCATGGAGAATCCTTCTATCCCGTCCCCGTTATCCATAATCTCGCAAATCAATGACTCTCCGGCTCTGGAGACCATCACATGAATAGTGCCTGTTTCCTTGGAAATGAATCCATGGAAGAAGGCATTCTCGATAAAGGGCTGAATCACCAGTTTGGGTACATGATAATGTGTACAATCCGGAGCTACGTAGAAGGCTGCTTTAATGCGCCCTCCGTATCGGACATGATTAATGAATACATAGTTTTTCAGGTTTTCGACCTCTTGCTCCACCGTTATCGTCTCACTCACGTTACTAATCGTATTCTGCAATAAGGAGATTAACGCATTGATGGTTTCGGCAGCCCTATCCTTGTTGCCTTGCTGAACCAGAACTTTCACGGAAGCCAGGGTATTGTACAGGAAATGAGGATTAATCTGGCTTTGCAGCGCCGCCAGCTCGGCATTTCGTTGCTCCCGCTGTGTAAGTACCAGCTGATCCACATAGTCATGAAGTTCGTCCAGCATGTAGTTATAGGCGTGACCTAACTGTCGACTCTCATAACTCCCACTGACTGGAATATAGTTGTCCAGATCACTTTTGGTTATATTGGACATCTGCTTCACAAGTCTGCGCAGCGACTTCGTGATCTGATTCGTAATAAGGAACACGAGTATGAGAGCTCCGGCTACAATGGCTGCACAGATCAGAGCAATTGTCTTCATGTCAATCAGCTGCCCCATCGCGAGATCCTTATCGACGACGTTTACAATATAAAACCGATAAAATGGTAAGTACTCGGACAATACCACACTGTCCTGATCCATGACCCGTGCATTTACACCTTTTACACTTTCGTTATTCATTTCTCTGGCATAGGTCAGCAATTCGAGTTGAGTGGTGCCGATCCACTCTTCACGATTGGACGATACAATCTCACCCGTATCATTCAGAATAACCACATCATTGCCCCTGCTCGTGAAACTGCTATAGAACTGACGAAATGCGTTCTCTCTCATGGTGACATACAACGTACCATAGAGTCGGTTTTCAGCACGATCCGTCAATGCCTTGGTCGCTGAGATCATCTGCTGGGCAGTCTCATCATTCGTCTGATAGTCGTCAAAAATGATCCGGTTCGGACTGGCCGCTGCTTCCAGCGTAATCGGCTGCTCTTTCAATTCATCTGCTGATAAACGAAGATGAGATCGATCGGTGGAATACGTACGCCCATTAATACCGCTAATCGTTATACCAACTTCATAGGACTCCGTAATTGATTGAATCCGGTCCATCGTTTCTCTCATATTATAATAGGATTTTGCCATCGTGAGGGAGTCACCCTCCCCCTCAGACAGATAACCACGAATTGCCCCGCTTTGGCTAACATTATTGGATACAGCAGCAATCGCATCGTTGAAGGATTCAAAGTTCGTTTTGATCTGGCTAAGTACCTTGGAGTTCGTAATACTGAACGTCTCGGTAAACAGCTTGGTCGACATATGAATCGATGTCCATAGAATGAGCACGGAGACAAGAATGATGCTAACGAACATAACGAGGAACAGTTTTGGGAAAAGTCCAAGCCTTGAGAATGCATTCATCCATTTCTTCATCCATTTCTTCATTTATTTCTTCCTTCTGACGTTATGCCCAGAATTTTCGCCGGTATCGGCTCGGTGACAGTCCAGTAAATTTTTTGAACACCTTGCAAAAGTAACTGTGGTCGGAATACCCTACCATGCTGCTAATTTCGGAAATGGTAACATCGTCTGAGCGGAGCAGTTCCTCTGCCTTTTCAATCCGAATCTTATTCAAATATTCGTTAAAGCCTTCTTTTTTGTGTGAAGAGAAATAACTGGACAAGTACGATGGATTAAAATGAAAATGCTTGGCTACTTCGGCAAGTCCGAGTGGCTGATCAAAGTGCTGATGCATATATTCCAGCAGCATTTTCATATTCGGATCACTTCGTCTTGCGCCCTCTCCAGTCGTGCACTCCTGTACCTCAGCCATGAACTGATCCAGCACATTCATCGCTTCTGTTAGACTAGAGGCGCCATCCACATGTTTGAAATAGGCATACTTGCTCTCTTCCAGTGCAGCGGACTGCACATCCATATCAGCCAAGGTAATGGTTACGTTAAAGATCAGATTGCCCAGAAAGGACTTAATTTCAAACACATCCGCAATATAATCCCGCCCCAACGTAAGGGCATGCTCCTGCAAATATTCTCTTGCGGCTTCTGTTCGATTTCGCTTCACATGCTGCAAAAACATGTTCACATTGAACTGATATCCTGCAGGGTGAAGAGGCGGAAGTTCGCCATACACCAGAATAGATCGGTCCTCATAATAAAAGCGATACTCCATTAGCTTGATCAGACGTGTTCGATATACGTCCCCCATCTCTTCAAATGAAGAGAAGCTGTCGCTCAGCACCCAGCAAGGTCCGTCCTGCCCGTCCTTATTCTCGCTCGCCAACTCCTTAATTCGCTGCACCATCCATTCATCCTTCGTAGGCTCAACATTAAGGAGCACCACTGGCGAGGTACCTTCGGCCGGAACGATTGCGCACTCCACGTCGGGGAGCAGATCCCGTAACCTGGACTCCAATTGCTCGTTATCCAGCTTGTGCACACGTACTTGTGTATCCTGCGGCTTATATACGAGTAAGCGGAAGCATCGGTGAGGAAACGTCTCCCTAATCATAAGCAACTCATTATCCTCATCCAACGTAAAACCGGACAGCATTTTCTCCATCAGTTGTCCGAGCCTCCACCCATCATGAGAAGGCTCAAACTGCAATTCGGGAATTTTGCCAGCCGTACGCTGAAGTACTTGTAATAATTCATTGGTATCCAGTTTGGGTTTCAATATATAGTCTGCTGCTCCATTTTGGAGCGTTGAACGTACATATTCAAATTCACTGAAGCTGCTAAGTACGATAACCTCAATCTGCGGATGACTGGCTTTTAACGTCCTGACAAATGTTTCCCCATCCATCACAGGCATTACGATGTCCGTAATGACAATATCCGGCTGTAATGAATGTACCTGTTCAAGCCCTTCTTCCCCGTTGGAAGCTTCACCTACAATCTGAAAACCTTCAGCTTCCCAGTTCATATGGTGCTTAATGCCTTGCCTTACAAGAAACTCATCGTCAACAATCAGCACCTTACACAACCGGTTCATGACCCTTGACCCCCTTGTCTAATCTTTCTTCTATGTCTGTTCAAGATATACCATCATATATCGGATATGGCTTCCCCGTGTTAGCGGTTACATTAATTTAAAAGTTTTGTACTTCTTTTTATATCTCAAAACGAACGTTTAAGCAATGGTAGGCATTTTGCATAAATCCATAGAGCGACTTTCAATCAGCAAGATTTTTATCTTGTACCCGGGAGTGAGTTGATTCGAATAATGCAAAATGCTAACGGAAACTCACTTTAGTGTACACTATATTTCGACAAAATAAGAAGCCCCGGCCCGCCATGAATCATTTTCGGCGAGCCAGGACTTCTTATCGATATACGTTTAAATTAAGTCATACTTTCATTTCAAGTTCAGGTCTAAGGTTCGATACCCCATTGAAGACTTCCGGCAATATATCCCGTTACTTTGTTCCAGTCAGTATAGGCTGTTTGACTTGGAGCAAACGAATAATCATCCGTCTGAGTGTAGTTGGTCCAGTCTGTTTTGGAGAACCGTGCCTGAATTTCAGTACTTTGCCCCGCTGCCAATGAACCCGCAGAAGTTTTGAAGCCAATCTCCAGCACGGAATCTGCTCCGGTCACTGGGGTCGACAGCGCGCTAAACGCCCCTGTAACATTGTCGTTTCCAGCTGTTGCCCAGTCACAGAAAAAGTTTTGGGCTTGAGCGCCATTGATCGTATAATAGTAACGAATTTTGACGTCGGAAAGATTAATGGCCGAAGTACCTGTATTCGTTAATTTGATCTTAGGATTAATGGAGTTCCCCGTTGCTGAAGTCGTTCCATTAAACATCTCAATTCGAATGGCTCCTGCGGGTACAGCCGTCGTGTCTTTGATCGTCAGATTTAGGATCGCATCATTGCCTGCATTGAAATGAAAGGTTAACGCCGCGCTTCCCTTGGACAAAGAAGCCAGATAGGTTTTACTCAACACGACCTGATTGCCCGATAATGTGTAATCCGTACCTGAAACCAGCGTTGTATTGCCATTACGTATTGCACTAAAAGTGTTTCCGTTCAGTGTCAACGTTACAGGAATATCTACCTGATTGCCTGTATTTTTATCAAATTCCGCATTCACTGGTGTGATGGCCGAACTGTTCACCGGAGTCTCGCCTCCACCTTCTCCACCGCCATTGTTCCCACCAATACGGTCAGCATATAAAATGCCTCGTCCATTCGTACCCAGATACACTCTTCCATACAAACGTGGATCACCTGTAATCGTGGTCACACGTGCATATTGATGCTGATTATCGTTAATCCGTACCCAATTCGCCCCGCCGTCATCGGAACGGAAAAATCCACGTGTTCCATCAATCTTAGCAATCGTGTACAGCGCGACCACGTTCTGCCCAGGTGCCGCTTTACCAAAACCGATGCTGTCCGCTTCCTCCACATTTGCAATCTTGGTAAAGGTCGCTCCTGAATCGGTGGAATGCCACAGACCATATGGCCCTTCCTCTTCACTGCCGCCTGCAAACCAAAGTTCGCCTTCCGTTCCTGGAACAGCATCCAGATCTGCATTACCTTCTACCGGAAGCCCAGTTGCCGCAGATGCAGTGAAGGAGGCACCACCATTGGTGCTCACATAGACTTTACCGGCAGCAAATCCATAGAATTTGTTCGGATTCACCCGGTCGGAGATCACTTTTGCCTGTGCGGGAATACCTGAACTCGCTGTCCATGAGTTGCCGCCAGTGGAATAATGCACACCCTTGTCCGACGTGCTCCATACAAGTCGATTACCATTTGCCGAGATAGCTACGGTTCCTCCTCCGGTTGTACCGGCAGGCTCTGCGTTTGCCTTATACCACGTGGTCCCACCATCGCTGGATAAACCAATGGATTTTGCATTCGGATCAGCAGTATAGTCTGCTTTACCAACGCGAACCATGGTATTCGGACTTAACTCTGCAAAATCCAGACTTTCCGTAGAAGAGTAGTTGGGGCTGGTAAACATCGTAGCTGGTGACTGATCCAGATTGTTATGACGGAATCCCGAGACATCCCCTACCCCACTTAACAAATGTGCACCGCTTGGCGGGCTGATCAGATCCAGAACCGCGATCTCCTCGACCCCTTTGGCCATCACTGAAATATTGATTTTGTTGCCGTCATCCCAGTCTGTCAGATTTTTCGTGCCGTAGATGGTCGCACCTGTTCCATACATCATGCGGTCAGAGTCAAACGGGTCAATCTCCAGATCGCCAATCATCCAGCCCAGCTTTGGAGAAACTTCAGGCGGTGCAGGATTCGTCCCAAAGGTCAACCAAGGAGCGGCCGAAATATCCTGTGTATAGCGCATTTTACGGTTTGGATATCCTTCAAATTCCCAAATGCGGGTCCAAGTAGCTCCACTGTCCGTACTGCGGAACAGATTCGCGTCAGGCCACCAAGAGTTGAGGGTCGCCACCATCAGTGTACCAGGATGCTGAGCATCTACAGCCAGTCCGCCGTATCCAAAATAATTGTCCGAGCTGCTGCTCGGCACTGGACTAATGTTGGTCCATACCCCTGTAGTCGTATTTAGTTTCCAGAGGTCTCCCTTTTCCCCATCATAAGGGCCTGCACCATCGCTGTATGAAATATAGAGATTTCCATTGGCATCCAGTTCTCCGTGATGAGGTAAATACCCTGTAGGCTGTCCAGCAACAGCAGTCCACGTTGCGCCTCCATTTGTACTGCGGTATATGCTTTGATTTTTGTCGGCTACCCCGACATAGATGGTCTGT
This sequence comes from Paenibacillus sp. MDV22-iso6, assembly GCF_058408365.1. Lineage (NCBI taxonomy): Bacteria > Bacillati > Bacillota > Bacilli > Caryophanales > Paenibacillaceae > Paenibacillus > Paenibacillus sp. MDV22-iso6. The sequence goes on from NZ_JBZVDZ010000005.1 coordinate 211,582, forward strand.
GTTGCCTGTCCAGCAGAACCTGTTGATTTGTCAAACGTGATCCAAGAAAGACCCACGATGTCACTGGTATATTCATAAGACGGGTCTTCTACATACGTACCGGGATTCGGGAAGCTCGTTACTTTGTTCCAGGTTACGCCGTAATCCGTACTTTTCCAGAGTCCGTTGCCACTACGTGCACCAAAATACAAAATGCTATTTTTATTCGGATCAACGGTCAGGCGTTCCCCCATGGAACGTCCCGGCATGTTACCGCCGACTTTGAACGGAAGAGTGGTGGTCTGCCAAGTATCACCGCGGTCCGTAGAGCGCAGGATGGAGCCGTTGTTTTTGTCCCATGAATTCGTGTACGTGCCGACAGCCATATACACTCGATTCGGATCAACCGGGTCTGTTGCCAGCGCATCGACACCGTTTTTGTTCCAATCATCCCAGCCAACAAAATCGGTGAGTGGAATCCAACTCTCATTCGCAGGATTCCAGCGATAGGCTCCCCCAATATCCGTCCGGGCATAGATCAAATCTTTCTCTGACTCATTGAAAATAATCCCCGGCACAAAACCCCCACCAGCCCCGGTCACGACATTTTTCCACTGGTATGAATCATTCGGTGCCGCATCTGTTGTTCCAACGAGTACTCCCAACGAAACTGCTGCAACAGCAACCGTCAAACTCATCACCCGCAGCTTTCCCAAAAACGTTTTCATAATTACTTAGCCTCCTCTTCAATATGTTCATCGCATCCGGTAAACCCCGCTGTGTCATCATGTTGATGAGTGCAGTGTCAGACATTTAATGCATTGGAACAGGCAATCAGCCCCACCTCCTCTCTATTTTTATAAAACGCTTTCATAAATCAATTTTGATTACCATTCATTGGATTAACCTTGCAATAAATAACATTCGATGGCAATTAAAAAACCCCTTCTGCCCAAATTCTATTTTTTGTATTTTTTTCTGCATATCGCTTTTGAAAACATAAAAAAAGGATGCTGTTTAAACAGCACCCTTCTCCATTGATAAATATTTTATAGACGAAGAACAAAATTCTAGTAACACTATGTCCTTCATTTATTCGGTATCCGACTGTGCTCCCCCGCCAAAAGCGTAGGTTTTCTGCCCTTTCACACCCGGTTTAATTACAAATAGAGATCCAGCATTCGGCGTCTCCGTCAGCCGCTCTTCTCGAATACCGATTCGGGCAGTCGTAATATATAAGTCCTCCAACTCCGGCCCTCCGAAACAGCAGGATGTCACCTGATCTGCAGGTACCTCAATCTGTTGCATCAGCTCTGCTGTATGCGGATTCCAGCGAGTAACTCTTCCTCCGCCCCAGTGGGCAACCCACAGCATTCCCTCACTGTCTACAGTCATTCCATCCGGATAGCCAAATTCCTCCGGTATAGCAATTACACTTGTCCGGTTCGTTATCTCTCCAGCAGCCAGATCAAAATCAAAACGGTCAATGGATCGTGTCGGCGTATCAATGTAATACATCTTCTGTTGATCCGGGCTCCAGCCCAAACCATTGGATGTGGATACATCCCTGAACAACGTTCGAACAGGCTGTCCTTCCTCCAGGCAATAAAATGCCCCTGCCTTGCTTTCATTGTTCATGCTCATCGTCCCTGCCCAGAAGCGTCCAAGAGCGTCACACTTCCCGTCATTGAAACGGTTGTTGTCCTTGCCTTTCTCCGGATCTTCAATCGGCTGTAACTCTCCCGTGAGCAAGTTATAGCTGTGGAAGCCACTGCGCAAAGCAACGACAACCTCATCATCATGGTATGGCACAACCGCACCTACATGCTCGCCAACATCATAAGTCCGATCTTCTCCTGTAGCTGGAACGTATACATGGATCTTGTAGCTTTCAATATCCACCCATAATAATCGATTGTGTTCAGCATCCCAGCTAGGACCTTCGCCCAACAGTGCCGGGGTATGTACTGCAATGTTCAAATCGCTCATGCCATCACGTCCTTTTTAAGATTTGACGCCGCCTGACCATTCGAAACCAATGGCATCCAAGAACGCTTTGGAAAGCACCATATGGCCTGTTGCATCGGGATGAACCCGATCGTAAGTCAGCACAGACGTATAGAAATGATCCCAGAATGGAGTAAATGCAGCCTGTGTATCCACGAAAATGGCGTCATTTTCAGCGGCTACTCTACGAACAGCCTCACCGTATATATCCATCGTAGCCCGCATCGGATCTTCCGGATTGGCTTCCAAATAATAAGGAGACATCAGAACAAGTCCTTTCAACCCAGGACGAACAGAAGCAACCAGATCTCGTAGTGTGGATTCATACTCTTCCAGAAAAACTTGCGATTCTGTGGATAACGGATTGTCAAATTGACGCCATACATCATTGATCCCGATCATAATCGTTAGCCAATCCGGTTTGAGATCAAGCACATCACGGTCCCAGCGCTGCTTCAAATCCCGGATTGTATTCCCACTATTACCCACATTCTGAATCCGCAGCATCAATTCCGGATATATGGAACGCAGCAAGGCATACACTTGCGCCACATAGCCGTGCCCCAGTCCAGAACTCCCTTCACCAACAGGATGTTCACGGCCACAATCTGTGATTGAATCTCCGATAAAAAGCAGCTTATCATTCTTTTGCAATTTCATTGTCGTTTTCTCCTTCGCTCTCATAAGCGTTAAAATATGTGAGATCACTCGTATTCACATTTCATATTCAGGAAAGACATAGATCAGCCAAGTGCCGGGTTACCACCCTTGATTCTTAAGCCAGGTCAGGCACAGATCAGACCAAGCCCGAACGGCATGATCATCCTCTGCCAATCCCAGACCATGTGAACCTTTTTCGAATACATGCAAGTCATAAGGAATGCCGTGTGCACCCAGAGCAAGCGCGTAACGCAAACTGTTTTCTACAGGGACCGCTTGATCATCACTCGTATGCCAGATGAATGCTTCAGGAGCATCTGCTTTCACCTGCTGCTCTGCACTGAAAGCCTTGATCTGTTCAGCAGACACATCTGACCCAAGCAGATTTTCACGAGAACCGGCATGTCCATAGGAGTCCATCGTTATTACCGGATAACAAAGAATAACCCGATCCGGGCGTGAACTCTCCCTTTCAATAGGGTCCTCGTGATCTGGTTGACCCTCGTCATACAAGGTTCCCAACGTGGCTGTAAGATGACCGCCCGCCGAGAAACCAAGTACGGCAATTTTGGAAGGATGAATGCCATATTGCTCGGCATGAGCCCGTACATAACGAATCGCACGCTGACCATCTGTCATGGGTGCCGGATGCTGGTGGGGCGCCACACGGTACTTCAGCACAAATGCGCTAATTCCAGCACGGTTCAGCAATTCAGCGATTGGGGCTCCTTCATGATCGGCCAAAAATCCATAACCCCCACCCGGACATATAATGACAGCGCTCTCGGAACCCGGCTGAATAAATGGAATCAGATGGGGCATTTCATCCTCATGACCCTTGGCCGCATAAGGTGCTGCATGGTCCCACAATGGTATAGTTGTTATCACTTCTATCATCCTCTCTAAGTTGAACGGATACGTTGATCCGTATAGTCATTTTCCAATCTAAGGAATCGATATCATCATAACGGGAAGCACCCTTGCGCATCAATACCTTCCTGGCATCACTTTTTGTTCAATTTGTAACAGGTTACACGGAATCCTCATACTTGAACAGTGTTTTATAGCACATTTAAACCTCAGAATGATTAATATAACGTTCGATACTGCTCAGGAGTTACGCCCTCAATCCGCCGAAACGTAGCCACAAAATGACTCGCATCCCGAAAACCAACCTTCGCTGCCGTTTCCTTGACGGTCAGTTTGCTGTCCCCTGTCATCCATTCTTTCGATTTGCGAATACGAAGGAGAATGAAATAACTGTAGGCGGTCATGCCAAAGGATTGTTTGAAAAGGGTATTCAAATGCCTAGGCGTAATGCCTGGTATGGCGGCCATCTGTTCAAGACCGATTTCGGGATCGGCATAGTGTTCATTCATAAATGAAATTAACGGAGCCAGCCGTTCCACGGCATGGGAGATCGAAGAACGACTGCCCGTCATGCCATGTTTTTTGAGCAAAATCAGAAATCGGTACATGTCCGCTGACGCTTCCAAACCGGACAAATCCTGGTCACTGCTGATGGAACCCAGCACTTCCCTGCCATAATATTCAAGCGGGCTCTCTGAGTCCCACTGGTGAAGGGCTGCCTCCCCCAAACCAAGCGACTCTGTAATGGCCGGGCACTGGGAGCCTCCAAATGTAATGTAGAGGGTCTCCCATTCTCCTTGCGAGCGCACATACTCGTGAGGCTCATTCGGCGGCAGCAAAATGCCGGATGTCTCCCCTAGCTGTACAGTTGAACCTGCAAATCTGAACTCTCCAGCTCCCTTTACCGTCTGGAGCCAGTGATAACAAGGATATCCAGCAGGTCTGTACACATTCTCCTGATTGCCGTTATATCCTATACTCTCGATGTAGAGCGGAAGCGGCTGATCCCGTGGGGTCATAAAATAGCGCCGATGATCGGGTGTGATGAGCATAGGGATTCTCTCCTTTGAACAAAAAGCAAAATTACAGTTCCGTATTCTTATATGTCTCATTACTTTTCTTATATTTTAAAAGTCATATCCATCATATAGTATAGATTTATTCTTATACAAGAGGTGAACACATTTGATTAGCAGCAAGTTACCCAAAATGTTCTACGGCGGCGACTATAACCCTGAACAATGGGATCATGAGACTCATCTTGAAGATCTGCGCATGTTCCAATTGGCAGGTATTGATATTGCGACCATCAACGTATTTTCATGGGCACTGATTCAGCCTGATGAAGTCACTTATAATTTTGAAGGACTCGACCAGTTAATTAACAGTCTCTATGAAAGCGGCGTTTACATTTGCCTAGCGACAAGCACTGCTGCTCATCCAGCATGGATGGCGAAGAAATACCCGGATGTACTGCGTGTGGATGCAGATGGACGTAAACGCAAATTCGGTGGACGGCATAACTCCTGTCCGAATAGCCCAACCTACCGCAAATACTCCGAGAAAATTGCAGACAAGCTGGCGGAACGTTATAAGGATCACCCTGGTGTGCTTGTATGGCATATCTCCAACGAATATGGCGGCGACTGTTATTGTGATAACTGCGAGAAAGCGTTCCGCGTGTATCTCAAAGAACGTTATCAGACCCTGGAGCAGCTCAACAAAGCATGGAACTCCAATTTCTGGGGGCATACATTCTACGATTGGGATGAGATTGTACTGCCAAGTAACCTGAGCGAGCACTGGGGAAACAACAATTCCACCTTCCAGGGCATCTCACTTGATTACTCCCGCTTCAACTCCGACAGTATGCTCGATTGTTACCGTCTGGAATATGATGCGATCAAAAAACATATCCCGGATTCGGTCGTTACGACCAATCTGATGGGATTCTTCAAACAGCTGGACTATTTCAAATGGGCCAAATATATGGATATCGTCTCCTGGGACAGCTATCCGGGTCTTGCGACTCCGGTAAGTTTCACAGCTATGGCTCATGATCTGATGCGTGGATTGAAGGACGGACAGCCGTTCATGCTCATGGAGCAGACACCAAGCCAGCAGAACTGGCAGCCTTATAACTCATTGAAACGCCCCGGCGTCATGCGTCTGTGGAGCTACCAGTCCGTTGCCCATGGTGCGGATACGATCATGTTCTTCCAGCTCCGCCGCTCTGTGGGCGCCTGCGAGAAATATCACGGTGCAGTCATTGAACATGTAGGACATGAGCATACCCGTGTATTCCGTGAAGTCGCGGAGCTGGGCAAGGAGTTACAGTTGCTGGGAGACAAAACGCTGGATGCTACTGTGGATGCCAAAGTCGCGATTGTGTTTGACTGGGATAACTGGTGGGCAATCGAGAAATCCAGCGGACCTACGGTTGCACTGAACTATGTAGATCAAATTCACAAATACTACGCTGCCTTCTTCCGCCGCAACATTCAGGTGGACATCGTTAGTGTGGATACCGATATCAGCAAATACGACATCGTGCTCGCTCCGGTGCTCTATATGGTTAAACCAGGCTTTGCGTCCAAACTGGAGAAGTTCGTTGAAGCAGGTGGTACATTCCTGACAACCTTCTTCAGTGGTATCGTCAATGAGAGTGATATCGTAACAACCGGGGGTTATCCGGGTGAACTTCGCAAACTGCTCGGTATCTGGGTTGAAGAAATTGATGCACTGCTGCCTGAGCAAAGAAACCGTATGGTCATGAAAGAGGCTTATGGCGATCTTCAAGGAGACTATGGTTGCGGCATGTTGTGTGACTTGCTGCACAGTGAAGGTGCAGAGATCATTGCCGAGTATGGAGACGACTTCTACAAAGGCATGCCTGTGGTAACCCGTAACACATTTGGTCAAGGTGAAGCCTGGTACGTAGCTTCCGACCCGGAAGATCGATTCCTGGACGGCTTGCTGGGACAACTGGCTGCAACCAAAAATATTGCTTCTCTTCTGGATACTCCGGAAGGTGTCGAAGTGACTGCTCGTACCAAGGATGGACAACAGTACCTGTTTGTCATGAATCACAATGCTACCGCTCAATCCTATGATTTGGGTAAAGCAGAGGCTCATGATTTGCTCACAGATCGGTCCCTTTCAGGTACGATCGAGATTGAAGGACGCGGTGTACAACTGCTTGAAATGAAATAATATTCGAAAATTGATGATACAACATGTTACATGGAGATCGCACTGATCGTTATTTGTGGCTTAAAAGCGTGTCAATTGTTAAAATTTAAAGTATTATATGATTGAACTTGTTTCAATCTGCTACTTCCCGTATCCGTTTAGACCGGATACGGTTTTTTGTCATTATTTGTGAGGCTATCGGTTAGAAGGAAATACCGAGAAGCGAAGCGAATTGGACGAGACACACAATTTAACGACGCCCCGCCGGGAAAAGGAAGCGGCCCTCCGAAAGTAGGCGCTGCACTGTATAGAATAAATAATATAATGCTGCGAAATATTGGTGACAATCATGATGTCACTTATACACTGCTACAATGGGAGGAACACTCCAGCATCCTTTCCGGCGGCGCAACCCTCGAAACGGAGTGGCTGACATGAATAGAACAAATCGGCTTGCCGCCATCGTTATGGCATTGCAGCACGGTCACGAAACGGCACATTCACTTGCAGAAAAGTTTGAAGTTTCCCGCCGTACCATCCTGCGGGATATCCAATCTCTCTCAGAGATGAATGTCCCGATCATTGCTATCTCCGGTCCCGGAGGCGGCTTCAGACTTATGGAGGGGTATGTACTGCCCCCACTGCAATTAGACCCGGTTGAAGCAGCTACTCTCATCTTTGCTCTCGAAGGCCTAAGCCATTATGCAGATACCCCTTTTCAAGAGAAACGCTGGACATTAATGGACAAAATCAAAAGCATTATTCCGGATGATGTCAAAGCAAGGATGGATCCCATGCTCAAACAACTGAAGCATGATGTTCCCGAACGAAACTACATCCTTCATCATCTGGAACCGCTTATGGCTTGTATCCCGGAACAAGGGTGGCTGCGTATGTTGTACCGCTCTGCTTCCCGTCAACGCTGGCTAACGATCTGCCCCATTCGAGTGTATGCTTCAGCCGGTTTCTGGTATTGTGAAGCGTATTCAGAGGAGCACGGTGAACAGCGCCTGTTCAGGGCAGACCGCATTCTGGACATTACACCGGTTGAGATGCTTGAATCACAACAGCTGGCAGAACAGGCAAAGCGACAGCGCAGCAAACCGAAATCTCCCGAACCTTCTCCGACACGTGTTACCGCACGTCTGAGTTACAGCGGAATGATCGAGGCAGAACAGGACAAGCATATTGGCGAACGGATGACCGAGATTGCTCCGGATGTATGGGAACTGTCCTTTCTCTGCCCTCCCGGTGAGTGGGCTTGGGCCGTACGATTCTTTTATCGACTTGGAAGTGAAGCAGAAGTACTTGAACCCGAGAACCTTCGCTGCGAGATTCGCAAACATGCCGAGGAAGTATACCAGATGTATCTTACCTCCAACAATAATCGTTGTAGCACACGCTAAAAAGGAGCTTGCCAAAATCATGATGAATGAGCATGAATCGATCGTAACTTACGAAGAAGCTGTGCAGCGAATAGAGGCTGTGGGACTGCTCCCACTCGCCCCTTTATTTCCTGAATACCCTTCACTGTCCTCCATAACGCCTCAAGAAAACTGGCACAAAGATAACGCGCTTGATCCCTGGTTGTGGCGTTCACGTCTGGCGGAGGAAGGGATCGCTGCTTATGGCAAATTTCTCAAAAAGAAAGCCATTCTTGTCTCACGCGAATATTTCCCATGGGTACACCGTCTGCTAGCGGACTCCAGAGTCATGGAGGAACAATATGACGCGGGTTTGCTCTCTCGAGAAGCATTCAAACTATATGAGATAATCGAGAAGCATGAGGGGATTGATGGACGGACGCTGCGTTCACAAGCAGGTTTTGGAGCCAAAGAGGACAAAAAAGCATTTGACCAGGGGCTGCTGGACCTTCAAGGCATTAGCGCCATTGTCATCTGCGGCACCAAAGAAAAAGAAGGCCTCGCTGAAGGTAAGGTCGCTTGGAACAGCTCTGCTTATGAGACCTCAGGCTGCTGGATGAAGCGTCAAGGTATTGAACCGTTTGAGGGCAGCGTTGCAGATGCGAGCGAACTCCTGGTACAGCAATTGGAGAAACACACTTCTGCTGCCGCACTGACCAAAATCAAAAAATCTTTTGCGATACATTGATTGAAATACTTATAAACGACAAATCCCGGAAGCCGAAGAGGGCCACCGGGATTTGCTGTATATACCTTTGCCATACATGCAACAGATATAAAGCAACGAACGAGTACAATTACAGGATAACTCCATCCTTGAATATCGCAATTTCCCGAAATCCATGCTGCTCGCTGAGCGTATGCGCCCGTCCTGAAGCAATATCGATTAGTTGACTGAACAGCTGCACTTTCACGTCTTCCATCGTCTTACCTTCCAGCAGTTGACCTGCGTTAAAATCGATCCAGTGCTTTTTCCGATTTGCGAGGTCAGATTGGGTTGCAATCTTGACAGTAGGTACCGGGCCTCCAAACGGCGTTCCGCGACCTGTCGTGAAAAGAACAATGTGCGCACCCGCAGCTGACAGTGCTGTAACAGACACGAGATCATTCCCCGGAGCCTCCACGATGTTCAGGCCGGTTTGAGTGACACGTTTGCCGTAACGAAGTACATCAACTACGGAAGAACGTCCTCCCTTTTGCGTACATCCCAAAGACTTTTCTTCCAGCGTGGTAATCCCGCCTGCTTTATTCCCTGGTGAAGGATTTTCATATATATTCTGACCGTGGTTCACAAAGTATTGCTTGAAGCCGTTCACCAAGTCTACCAAATTATCAAACACCTGCTCATTGGCCGCCCGATTCATCAGAATGGTCTCTGCACCAAACATCTCGGGAACTTCGGTCAAAATAGCCGTACCTCCGGCAGCAACCAGCATATCCGCAACGGAGCCAACGAGCGGGTTCGCCGTAATCCCGGACAGACCGTCCGAACCGCCGCACTTCAATCCAATTTTGAGCTTGCTCAAAGGTAGCGGCTGACGCTGTTCATGTTCGACGAGCTCCACGAGTTCTTCCATCAGACGCAGTCCTTCCTCAAGTTCGTCATCTGTTTCCTGCGCTTTGAGAAAACGGACTTTCCCCTGATATTCCGGTGCGATACATTCGCGGAACTGGTCTACCTGATTATTTTCGCAACCCAGACCAATGACCAGCACGCCGCCAGCATTCGGGTGTTCCACCAGGGAAGCCAATACCTGCTGCGTATATTTCAGGTCATCTCCAAGCTGCGAGCATCCGAATGGGTGTGGGAAATGATATACACCATCCACCCTGCTGCCGAACTGCGACAGGCCCATACGAGCCAATGCCTCACATACTTTATTAATGCAGCCGACCGTATTTACAATCCAGATTTCATTACGGATACCTGCTTCACCGTTAGGACGCAGATACCCATCAAATGAACGTAGATGTTCCGGAGGCATGTCCGTCTGGACAGATGGTCCCGGCTGATACTGGTATTCAAGTAAACCGTGAAGTCCTGTTTTCAGATTGTGACTGTGAATCCAGCTCCCTTGTTCGATCTGTTCCTTGGCTATCCCAATGGAAAAACCATATTTCATCACATCCTCGCCCGGTGCGAGGGTATGCACAGCAATTTTATGACCTTTGGGCACATCTTCCCTTAATGTAAAAGTAGTGCTGTCTGGCAGTATAATACTTTCCCCTTTTACATAATCCCGAAGAGCTATAATGACATCATCCTGCGGTTGAATCGCAATCCAGTCATTGACTGTACGTGTTGTGTTCATTAACTCTCACCTTCCAGCAAACCAATTTCGTGAACGAGTGCTTCGCGAAGCCCCTGTCGATCATCCAGATTCTCTCCCCAGATCGATACATCAGATAATACAGCAGCGACACTCTGGTCTAATTGCTGCGTATCCCTCTTCAGAGGATCATAACGATCCCAATGTATGGCGAGTGCAGCCAGTACATCCGCATCATCCCGAAGCAGGACAGACTCACCGTTCAATCGTTGTGCCATATAACCGTCCGGCGTGTTCACTGGACGATACAGACACAATAATCCCGCAAATCCTTTCACGAGCCGAGCCGGCCAGGTTCCCTGATTTTGCTCATAGGCCAAAAGTGTAGGCAGCACACGGACCTTGAACTTTCCTACTGTATTTAATGCAATATCCTGCAGCTTGTGATTAATATACGGATTGAGGAAACGTTCAAACACTTCCCCTGCGTACTGATCCAGATGATGATCCGGCATATCCAGTGCAGGCACGATCTCCTGATGTACCGCTTCTCTGACCCAAGAGCCAAACTCTGGGTCTTCCATCGTTTCTCTCACATGTTCCTTGCCTTGCAGAATGCCGAGCGAAGACATGAGGGTATGAGCACCATTCAAAATACGAACCTTGCGCAGCTGAAAAGGTTTCAAATCCTTCACCCAATGTACGTTGAGTCCCGCCTGTTTCAGGGGGAGTTTCTTATCCAGTGCTTCATCTGCCTGAATGGCCCAGAAATGATATGGCTCTGCCGTATTGACCAGTTGATCCTCGTATCCCCAGCGATTGGTCAGGGAATCGGCTTCTTCCGAAGTCGGTGCACCCGTGACAATCCGGTCAACCAGATTGTTCAGGAACAAGTTATGGTTCTCAATCCATGAACGGAAGCCTTCAGAATAACCGAAATCTTCACTATGCTGCAGCACACAACTGCGCAGTACATCCCCGTTGCCCTCAAGCAACTCACACGGCAGGTGAATCAACCCTCGGGATGGGTCCCCATCAAACCGCAGATAACGTTGATGCAAGAAGACCGTCAGCTTACCCGGAAATGATAGTATCGGTTCACCCTGCGTGTACTCTGAATGCGTATATTTCAATCCCGATTCGGTTGTATTGGAGATGACAAACTCCAGGGAGGGCAATTCCGCTAGTTTCAGAAAATCCTGCCATTCTTCGTATGGATTAATACACTGTGAAAAAATCGAGATCATTTCCGTCCGTTCCACTGCTTTTCCCTGTGACAGCCCCCGGGTAATCATCGTATACAATCCGTCCTGATCACGAATTTGTTCCAGCTTTGCCTTTCCCCCAGGCCGAGGCTGGGTCACCGCAACACTTCCATGGAATTTGCCTTGTCTGGCACTCTCATGAAGCATCCAATCTGCAAACCCACGCAGAAAGTTGCCTTCCCCAATCTGTAGTACCTTTACGGGACGTTCCATCACTTCTTTGCACTTGCGCTGGCTATCACTTCCAAGCAGATTCAGCTTTAGCCTTGGTCTTTTCGTGCTCGCCGACATGAACACTCACCTCATCGTTTTATTTGTCAACATCAGATGTCCCGCTGCACGGCACACAGCCGCTTAACTTCCATTGAAAACGCTTTAAATTCATTGTATCATCAATAAAAGGAAATTTAATTGCTTATATTGCGGTAAATATACTCTTTCATGATCAGAAATAACCACTTTTTTTGTAAGCACTGTTTTGAAAGGAGATCGAATGGAACGTTCGCCCGTTCGTACAACCATTCAGGCGGAATCGGGGATTCCCTTTCGTCTGGTGTATGCAGATACCAAGTCCCCCCAGAACGAGTTGCCGGATCATCTTCATGACTGGCATGAAATTATTTATGTATATCGGGGTCAAGGCACCATTTTCATTGATACCGGTCTTGAAGACATGCAGGAGGGTGATTTGTTCATCATTCCTGGCAGCACGGTACATCGCGCATTGCCTGATGCCGGGAATCTGGTGACTTCGTCGGCCTTATTCTTCAGTCCAGGATTACTGGCTTCCACAGCGGGAGGCAATGCGTCAGCCATGCTCTCTCTATTTGAACGCTGCCGCAAACGCAGGGTGTACAAGAGACATCTGGATGCCAAGGAGCAAGCCCAGGTTGCTGCATTAATTGACGACATTCATGCAGAATTCCAGTTAGAACATCACCTGAGTGCCCACGCCGCTCTGCTGCGGTTGCAACTCTTACTTATTTATCTGGAGCGATTGGAGGCAGTTGGTCCTGCAAGTCCTGCCAGAAGTGTTCCTGGACCAAGCTGGCTCTCCTCTACGCTGACTCATATGGATGAAGAGCTGCGCAGTGGCCTTTCCTTGCCGGAACTGGCACGGCAGGCAGCCGTATCCCCGGCGCACTTCAGCCGTGCGTTCAAAAGGTATACTGGTATGACACTAACTGACTATGCGTTGGCCCGCCGGGTCATTATGGCGAAAGAGCACCTGCTTCGAAGTGATGAGACAATGACCGTTGTTGCCGATGCCTGCGGCTTTGAGAGCCTGCCCCATTTTTATCGACAATTCAAGAAACTGACGGGTACCACACCCGCTGCCTACCGTAAAACCATGAAGAATCAGCATCAAACGTGATTGTCACAACATCCTGAAATGTAGAGATTTGTCTGTGTGTAACATATTCTTCCATACTATTCGTGTGATATGTTATAATACTGAATTACAATGTCGGAAACGATGCGTTTCTGCTGCCAGAGGAGCCTTACATCCCATGTTAAACGAATTAAATCGCAGAAATATCGGCATCTTCGCACACGTCGATGCAGGGAAAACAACAACGACAGAACATATGTTATTTCAAAGTGGTGTCGTACGTAGTCCAGGTCGCGTAGATGATGGAACAACAGCCGCAGACTCTCTGGATATTGAAAAGGAACGAGGCATTTCCGTACAGGCGGCTATGACCTCTTTGATCTGGAAAGATACGATTATTGATCTGATTGATACGCCGGGTCATATCGATTTCAGCTCTGAGGTAGAGCGATCCCTGCGCGTTATGGACGGAGCCGTACTGATTGTGTCCGCCGTGGAAGGGGTCCAATCCCAAAGCGAGACCATCTGGCATGCTCTCCGCTCGCTTGGAATTCCTACCCTGATTTATATTAACAAAATGGATCGGGTTGGCGCTTCTGCTGAGACGGTTATCGATCAGATCCGCTCCAGTCTCTCTCCCTTCGTATGCGAAATCCAATCCTTTCGGATGAATGAAGAGGTGTTCGAGGGCATTGACTCCTTATGGAATGAGAGCCAAGCGCAAGTGCAGGGTTCCCCTTCTTCTATCCCCGGCCTTTTTGAATTACTGGCCGAACTCGACGAAGATCTGATGGAAGCCTACATTAATGGTGAAACGCTGCCAGCTGACCAGTTAGATGAAGCATTTTGCAAAAAGGTGCATCAGGGCGAAGTGTTCCCCATTTGTTATGGTGCTTCGGGCAAAGGAATCGGCATAACGGAGCTGCTGGATGCCATCATCGAATTTCTTCCTGCACCTGCGCAGCCTCAAGAACCTTCAGTATCCGGGGTTGTATTCAAAATTGAACGGGATAAAACGATGGGCCGTACAGCCTATGTTCGCATGTATGGTGGCAGTGTGCATAATCGGGATACGATCTATAACTCCACTCGGGAGCTGGAAGAGAAAGTGACACAGATTCGCCGAATGGATGGTCGGAAATGGGCGGATACGGGTGCTGTTCATGCTGGACAGATCGCCGCACTGTACGGACTAAGCGAAACCCATGTTGGTGATATTATTGGCAGCCCCGAAGGTGTGCCTCCTGTACCCCAGATGGCTGTTCCCTTGTTGACCGTGCAGGTACATGGTAAAGACACGGCTCGTTATCCTGACCTTGTAGCGGCACTGCAAGAGCTGACGGATGAAGATCCCCTGCTCGATTTGCAATGGTTGCCTGAAGAACGGGAACTGCATCTTAAAGTCATGGGAACCATCCAGCTTGAAATTCTGTCCAGCCTGCTGATGAGTCGTTTCGGACTGGATGTCGTATTTGACCCGCCGTCCGTCATCTATAAGGAAACTCCTCGTTCTTCAGGGGAAGGATTCATCGCGTATACGATGCCCAAGCCTTGCTGGGCCATTCTTCGATTCAGCATTGAGCCTTTGCCACGTGGTAGCGGTCTGATCTACTCATCCACCGTCCGGACGGATCATCTTCTGCTTCGTTATCAGAATGAAGTGGAGCGCCGCATTCCCGAAGCGCTATCTCAGGGGTTATTGGGGTGGGAGGTTACCGACCTGCGCATTACGCTAATCGAAGGTGAGCATCATGTCTGGCATACCCATCCACTGGATTTTGTGGTAGCCACGCCGATGGGGATTATGGACGGGTTGGCAAGCATAGGCACGACCCTGCTGGAACCCATTCTTAATTTCCGGTTAACGGTCCCCGAGGAGTACGGCGGTAAAGCGCTCAGTGATCTGGTACATATGCGAGCAACCTTTGAAGCGCCGATCATCGGAGGCGGTCGATGCATCGTTGAAGGACGTATGCCTCTGGCAAGCTCCATGGATTATCCGGTGAAGCTCCGCTCAGAGACGAGCGGACGCGGGGTGCTCACGACTTCTTTTGCCGGGTACCAGGATTGTCCTTCGGATCAGACCCATACGCGGAAACGCAGAGGAGTTAACCCGCTGGACCAATCCAAATATATTTTAAGTGTTCGAAATGCGATTACATCATAATTGGAGTTGACTTTGTCGTGCTGATTAAATTTCTAATCTTTGGCCTGCTGTGGCGGATTGTAGGCAATCCGTTCTTGGCGGTTATTATTTTCCTCATCATTCTGTATTTCCTGGATCGTCGCTATGTTGGGGTGATGCCAAGCTTCATGAAGCCACTTAAACGTATGCGTAACATCTCACGGCTCCGGCAGCAGCTTGCCATGAGTCCGAATGAAGTCTCTTCCAAGCTGGATTTGGCGCGTCTGTTGATTGAACGCAAACGTTATAGCGAAGCTCATGCCTTGCTGCTGGAACTGGAACGTCCTTACGAGCAATCAGCCGAATATTGGGAGGCGCTGGGCACAACTGAACTTCATCTGGGCCAAACGGAAGAAGGCGAACGTCATATTTTGCAGGCACTGGATATTAATCCAAGAGTGAAATATGGACGTCCTTATCTAACACTTGCAGGTGCTTTCAAGGATACTCACCGGGACAAAGCGCTGGCATACGTTCAGCAATTCCAGGAGATTCATTCTTCATCCAGTGAAGCATATTATCTGCTCGGCTCGGTGTACCGCTCCCTTGGACGTACTGCTGATGCAAAACAAGCCTACGAGCAATCACTGAACGTGTATCGCTCCCTGCCAAAATATAAGAAGCGCCAGGAACGTCGCTGGGCTGTTCGCAGCTGGTTCCGCAAGCGTGGACTGTAAAGCTGTTTGATTACGTCAGATTGAGCAATGGATTCGACGTCGTGAATTTGAAATGTACGCATCCATTCCATTCATTCGTGATAAAAAATTTCACCAAATAAAAAGTGCACTGATAATTGCCTCAAGGCAGAAATCAGTGCACTTTTGTCATACATCCCATGTTGCAGAGCTAGGTCAGCAGCTCACGCAGTCGTTCCTCATTACCTTTCATCCAGTCTATCCGTTCTCTCAGCTTCCTGATTTGCTGCACAGCCACATCAGGCTCATCTGTACCTTCGAACAATCGACTGATAAAATGCATCACGACATCCAGACTTCGAAGCAAAATAAGCGCTGGAATCACGCTCAGCTCCTCTGGTTCCAGGCTGACCTGTTGCCTGAATCCCTGAATCAATCCCTCCAAAGCCTCCCACATCCATGCCTGCTCCTTGTCCATCGTCAGAAGGTCAGACATGGGCACAGCAAGCTCCATTACCCGCAGATCCCATGTGACGAATTCAAAATCCAAAATGGCACATATGATATCCTGAGAGTCTGCCAATACATTGGATGCATTCAAATCCCCATGTACCAGTTGATGTGGTAAAAGCTCCATGCCTCGCAGCGTATTGAATAAGTCTGGCAATACAACCTTCAGCTTCTGCAAGTCATCTGCACATGCCATCAGCGTATCTGGGGGTGAGGTGCATAGTTGTAATAGTTTCTCCGGTGAACAGAGCGGGTAAGCCTCCTGAATCTGATAATAGGGCGGATAAACGGGAGCCAGGGTTATGGGAAGGCGCGCCATAACGGAAGACAGCATGCCACCCGCCCTGCCCTGCCCACTGAGCTGATCGGGTGTATTCCACACGGGATTATGACCCTCACGATAATGGAACAACGTCACGATTTTGCTCCGGCCCGAGGAATGATCCTGCACAGCAAGAAATGTTGCATGCTTCTCATCAGGAAGGCTAACGGGCGCAGGCACATCAAGCTCAAACTCTGAACGTGACAAGGCAGACAGCACCTCGTGTTCAAAAGCAATTTTCATTTGATCATTATGCGTTTCATACTGCCTCAGCACGTAACATTCTTGGCCCATCTCTACCATGAAGGTAGAGTTGTTCATGCCTCCCTTTCCACGCTGAGCTTTCCAGTTGGACGTGAAGCCATATGAGGATAAAACGGTGGATATGAGCTGCTGTTCTGAATCGTTTAGGGAACCTGAATCGATGATGTGCACCAAAAATAACTCCTTTATCTCACGTAATACAACCTCTATATGTCCTCATCTTAACGGAAGTATTTCTTTCGGTCTAGTCAGCTTCGAGGTAATAGTCATTCTAAGCTTCACTGCCAGCTGATTAGGCAAATGGATAGTATCCTGTACGATTCAACTGTTCTGCAATCACGCGATATCCTTTTGCATTTGGATGAACCCTGTCCCAAAATAACAGTTCACGTTCACGCCCTTCAAACCGGTCATAGACCTGAGCACAGGCATAGTTCCCCGATCCTGCACTATTCAGAAAGGAATTATACTGCCGCACCCAATATGCAGCTTCAGCCGCTTGCGGATACGGGTTGTACAACCCAATCGTACGGACCATATATACACTGTTTCCTTTCAACTGCCGGATATGCCTCATAATCTGGGACACGTTACTGCGAGTATCCCCAAGCACCTGTGTCATCTTACTTGCATTCGGGATCCCGCCGCTCGCTTTGAATGTACGAATCAGATCGTTCCCACCAATCGACAACGTAATAATATCCGCCTCACGCAGCGATTGCCGCACTCTTGGATTGTTGGATATCATCTGCAGCATTTCCCCTGACGTAAGTCCATTCACTCCCAAATTATCCATGGATACAAACGTACGCACATTCGTTTCTGCCATTCTCCGATATAAAGGAACAAAGCCGGTGCCCAGCAGCGCTCCTGTACCTACCGTTAATGAATCTCCTATAGCCACATATCGATATACCATCCCGCCGCCCCTCTCTGCTGTGTTATAAACTACTCCATATACAATTCCTATATATCGTATGAGAGGAACGGAGACAAGGCGCGGGATGGTGTCCGTAGGCATACACATTTATTTGTCCGTTTCATAAAGGATTGTTCAAAACCATACAGAAAGCCCCGCCGGGAATCCAGCGGGGCTGTTCATATATCATTTAATTACATGCCTATGTTACGATCCGAATCAACGGAATCTGCCTGTTCCTTATTCGGGAATGGCCACCAGTTGGCACGGCCAAACATTTTCACCATTACAGGAACGAAGAATGGCAGGAACAACAGAGAATACAAGATCAGTCCGCTGAGTACAACCGTCGCAATCTGCATCATCGAAAGAACTCCCGATGGATACATTGCGGCAAAGGTACCACTCAGAATGACGGCTGCAGACAGGATGACCGTACCCATGTTTTTCATGGCATACAACATGGCATCCTGTACTCTCATACCTTTGTTCTCATTGAACCGGTCCATCAGGAAGATACTGTAATCCACTCCCAGTGCAATCAGCATGACAAAGCCGAAGAACGGCGTAACCCAACTGATGCCCGCGAACCCAAGTATATTCACAAAGATCGCTTCCGTCAGGGCCATGGATGTGAAATAAGCCAGCAACAACGAGACAATCAGATACAGCGGCATAATAACCGAACGGAGCAGCAGGACCAGAATGATAAACGTTCCTGCAAGCATCAGCATAACTGTGCGTGTGTAGTCATTGTTGGAGACTTCCTGCAGATCTGCAAATGTACTGGTTACCCCGCCAATGGCAATATCTGCTTTTTCAAGCGCACTTCCCTGTACAGCACGATGTACAGCAGCTTCGATATCCGGAACACGATCAATCGCTTCAGTTCCATATGGATTCTCGGCAAAAATAACGTCAATCGTCATCGTTTTCCGATCTTTGGACAGATACGTATCGAATACCTGTGTGAAGTCCTTACTATTCAGTGCTTCTTCAGGAACATACCAGCCTGCCAGATCGGAATCAGGTGAGTTTTGCAATTGTGTCAGGTAGTCCTGTGCTGAATCGAGTCCACCTGAAACCTGTTCGATTCCATCTACACTCTGATTAAGACCATCTGTCAATTGAGTCAGTTGACCACTCAGATCCGAGAAGCCTTGCTGAATTTTCTCCTGACCACCCTGAAGCTGACCAAGTCCGTTCTGGATGGAAGGAATTTCACTAATCACTTTACCTTGACCGTCAGCGGCCTGTTTGAGACCGGATTGTAACTGACTGATTCCCGTCACAATCTGACCCAGACCATCGGCAAGTGCCTTCTGTCCGGAAGCTGCGGAGGCATAGCCTTTGTTAGCCTGATTGATTCCAGCCGCGGCTTCGCCCAGCTTGGTTTGAATTTGACCCAAACCTTGAGCAAGCTGTGCTGTGCCGGTACCTGTTTCACCAAGGGTGCCTTTGACCCGCTGATAATCGGCGTCTTGCAGCAAATCAGGATAGCGCTCTTCAAGCGCTGTGAACGATTCATTCAAGCTGGTCAACGCTGTAGATACACCTTTGAGTTGTTGTTGCAGTTCACCTACACCATCACCCAGCGCTGCGACACCTGCTCCTGCCTGACGATAGGCTTGAAGCAGCTGATTGTTGGCCTGTGCAAGTTGATCTGCACTCGTTTTGGCTTTCTGCAAACCTGCTTTTAGATCACCGGCGCCTGAGGAGCCGTCACGAATGCCTTTTTCAATCTGCTGAAGTCCTTCCGACAGCTGTGTAATACCAGACTGCAACTGTGAAGTACCTTTGGTCAGTTCTCCAGCCCCATCCGCTGCTTCTTTAAGTTGAGGTTCATTTTTGCTTAACTGAGTGCTGGCTTCGCTCAGACCATCACGGATTTTATCCAGACCCGTTTTACCTTCGCCCAAACCATCAGACAATGTCCCTACTTGTTGTGTCACTTCAAAATCTTTGATCTCATCACCGGTTGGACGTGTCATGCTGCGGACACCAGAGATCCCTGGCACCTTCTCCACTTCCCGGCTAATCTTTTCGGCGAGCGCCATATACTTGGCGTTATCCATAGCTTCATCATTTTGAATAACGACCTGACCCGGCAAGGATTCACCCGGACCGAAGCTGTCCGAAATGATATTGAATGCTTTGACCGAATCATATTTCTCACCAATCTCATCAAGACTGTTAAACGACAGTTTGCCGTCGTAAGTTGCCAGCAATGGCACACATACCGCTGCAACGATGAGCAGGGCTGCCCATGGACGTTTTAGGGAGAAACGACCGGCTGCACCATAAATCTTGCTCTCGGCATGTTCCAGTGAACCCTTGGAAGGCCAGAACAGCCTTTTGCCCAGCACTGCCATGAAAAATGGAACAATCGTGACTAATGCCAGCATCATCACGGCAATACCGACAGCAACCGCTACCGCGGAACGATACAACATAAACTGAGCAAAACCAATGGCAATGAATCCAACCAGCACGGCGAGTGCGGAGAAGAATACCGTTTTGCCTGCTGTACGGTACGTAGCAATAATGGCATCCCACGTATTTTCATGATGAGCCAATTCTTCCTTGAACCGGCTAATCAACAGGATGCAATAGTCCGTACCGATCCCGAACATGACTGCCACCATAAAGATCTGCGTAAATGTCGAAATAGGGAAGTCTAGACCGTCCACAAGGAACGCGACAATCTGCTGTGAAACAATGTAGCTGATCCCCACCGTAAGCAGTGGAACAAATGGAGCGACAAAAGAGCGGAATACAAGGAATAGGATGAGCAAAATAAATACTACGGTAATGTACTCCGATTTTTTGAGTCCTTCTTGGGAGCTTTCCACCGTATCCTCATCAATTAAACCTTTACCGGTTATGTAATGCTCCACATTGACCGATGACAAAGCTTCATTGAGATCTTCGCGCATTTCCTTGACTGTACGATCTCCCTGATCAATAGAAAGCGACGTTAAGATCGTCTTGCCATCGGCAGAGATCATTTTGTCTGATAATTCTGGTTGAGAGAACGGTTCCAGTATGGACAGAATGCCCAGTTTCTCTTTTTCGGCCTCCAGTTTCTTAACGGCCTGTTCTGCCTCTTCTTTACCCCCGGCACCCAAACCATCCGGATTATAAAATACAAGAGCCAACTGGCTGCCCTGCTGCTCACCCTTTTGTGCAGCGGCTTCTTCCAGAATCGCCGCTGCCTGGGTGGAAGAGTGTCCTTCAGGAACCGAAAACTGTCCTTTTTCCCGAATCAATTCACTCATGTTAGGGGCGGTGAACATTAATACGGCGGCCACAACGACCCATAGCCCCATCAACCACCATCGCGCTTTCAAAATCGTTCTCATTCGTTCTCCTGTCCTCCTTCATGCGTTAGCAAAGCTGCGAGCTTCTCAAAAGATTCAATGAAATTCTGAACCTCTTCCGGTTTGAAATGGACCAAATACGGCTCCAGAAGCTGCTGTATTTCCTGTTCCGTTTCCCTGTATACTTCACGTCCATTGTCCGTCAGGGTCAAATAAACAACTCTGCGGTCACGCTCATCCCCGGCCCGATGGACCAGATCCCGATCCACCAGCTTGTTGACCAGAGCAGTGATACTGCTCTTGCCTACACACAAAAGCTCTGCCAGATCAGAAGGCGTACATAACGGTTTCTCCTCAATCATACGAAGTGCACAGAACTGATCTGTGGTAATGGTTTGCCCCAAGCGCTCACGTATCTGGGTATCAAACCGTTTGGTTACTAGGAAAGAAGCATCCAAATAGCGGTTAACCAAACTTCTAGCATCCGGTGTGTTCATTCTTCATTCTCCTTCCCTAAAAATATAGTTCACTCATAGAACTATTCTTCAATGAAACTATTCTATAATGAAACTATATTGCAAAGCAATACGTTTTTCCTATTTTTTCAAACAAACGACAAAAAAACAGGACGTCCGACTCAGCTGCTTCGCCAAATCCAACATCCTGTTATGATTATGCTCTCTTTACGTTACACAGTAGTAGACAGTTGCTAGTCTTCGTCTTGCTCCTCGTCCTTCTCTAATACACAGCGGAATCGCTCCACACCCGGATACAGCTCACCCAGGCTGTACACTACGAATCCCGTATTTCGATAAAACTCTACCGCTTCCACATCGGTCTCAGCGATTAGTCTGTCGGGGTTATATTTGGCCAGCACCTGTGAAATCATGCCACGACCATAATTTTTAAAACGGTTCTCAGGCAGGACAGCGATGTGATGAATAGTGATCTCACTCGTTCCTGTACTTTCATATCCAATCAGACCGATCAGCTGGCCTTCGTCTTCATAACCGTCCAAATGCAGCTCGTCCTTATTAACATACTGTTGTAACGCACGATTCAGGTGATCCGGGTCGGGAAAGACCGAGTAGGACAACAGCTCCTGCACTTCCGGCTCCTGTATGCGTGATTTCAATTGAATTAACACCCTGATTCCTCCTATAACTTGCTTGATTCCGTTATCGTATTGTAGTCGTTAGCCTTTAAAAGTTCAAGTCGTATGCCGTTTCAGCTCCGATTGGAGATCAGACGTGATACCTTCAGGCACCTGAATTCCTACCAAATGATATGCATCCAGCAGCGCACCACCGACTGCCGGCACATGGCTGGTAATGTAATGAATCTGTTGTCGACCCGGTTTATAGGCTGCATCCAGCCCCTTTCGAACGGCCTCCACCATATAAGGTGTACTCAGACAACTTCCTGTAAGCGTCATGCGCACCTGCTGATCTTTAAAACACGATGCAAGCATGAGAATACCCACAACGGCCGTATCCGCTGCTGAATCGCATACTCTGACCGCAAGGGGAATATTTTCGGCTGCTGCTTCGGTAACCAAAGGAGCCATTTGACCAAATATCCGATTGATGGCCTGTCTATTTTCAGCAAAACCTGATACGCCTAGTGCAGCAAGCTCCTGAATCGAAGTTACATTCCAATAGGCTAATATCTGTTCGATCCAGGGTTGGTCCTGCGGACCATAACGTCCCGCAAGGATGGAATGCACCGCGTCATAAGCCAAAAAACGAGCTGCTGTTGGCGCATAGTGGCCGAACTGGTCATTGCGAAGCCAGTTCCCTTGTTCCGTTTTACCGAGAATCAGAGAGCCTGTGCCCCCAATAGCTACGATGCCTGGCTCACCGCCAAAGGCTGCCGTATGTGCAATATGCGTGTCATTTACTGCGCTGATTCTGCCTAATATCCCGGTTTGAGCGAGTAAAGCTTCAGCCCAGACTGTATCTTCTGGCTGATCCAGGCCTGCCATCCCCGCCTGAATGGAAGCAATCTGATCCACTTCTAGCCCAGCTCTGCGAATAGCTTCAGCGATGCCCTCCAATACGTTCTGCTCTGCATTGGCATCATGATAGCGGTTGCAACCGCCTTTTTGCACATAAGACAAAACCTTTCCGTTCTCATCGGCCAATGCCACACGTGTATGACTTCCCCCGCCATCCATGCCAATCACATATGTACTCATTCTGATCCCCCATGTTCTGGTGTGATGATGTCCCCTATCCCATGATGCTTCTCGTGATGTTCTATTAAGCTGCGGAGTAATACGAACTACCGGGACCTTACTACGCGATCCCGGCAGGCTACTATTGCTTCTGTGCAGCGAAACGAAGCAGTTCACAACGGAACTGTGTCGGTTCATCATATTTTTCCTCTTCGATCGTCTGTGTTACATGTTCCTGAAGCAGAATGTTCCAATTAGCATAAGCCTTCTCCAGTAATGCTATAGCCTCAGCTGTGGGCAGATTCAATTCAATCAACGGCTCAATCTCCCGGCCTGTGTTGATTTCCTTTTCCTCTACACTCGTACTCATCGTGATACAATGAATGCCGCCTGTACGAGTTCCCACTTGCAAACGTTCAATAGCCTCCACTAAGGCTTGTTTATTTGAAACATGTTCCAGGCAAGAGCAAGCAGCAATATAATCAAAATGATCCGGCTTGACAGCGTAATGCTCAACATCCGCCTTCTCTACTTGCACCATATGATCAACCTGATATTCTTTCGCATATTTACGAAGTCCATCTGCAGCCTCATCCAGCAAATCCACCCCGATAACTTCACTATTTGTTTGCCCAAGACGCTGCGCAATGGGTATCGTATGTCTGCCTACACCACATCCCAAATCGAGAACACGCAGCTCTGTCTTATGGGTAAGCAAACGCTCAAGCATATCCATAACCATCGGCATGGGTCTCGCCATCCAGGTACCGGACGCGAATAATTCATTATTCTGATAGAAGTTAGAATGGTAACCTGCCTCTGCTTTCCGTGCAGCCTCAAATTGTTCATTTGCCATACAAGCACCTCCATAGCTTAGATGTTAATCGTCAATGTCCCCGAACCTGCAAACAGAATAATGATGAGAATAACCATCACTACAAATGCCCCGGTGACGAGCAATTTACCCGTATCCTGCTTATACGTATTGTCATTAAATAACATCACGCCGCCGATGGTCATGGCTACGGGAGGAAGAAACAGTGTCATCAGAACAAGCAACACAATCGTATATCGATCCAATATAAATTCATCATTTTCAATCATGTACGGTTGTTCAGGCTGAACCGTTTTGGTAGTAACCAGATTGCCGCAAGATTTGCATTTGAACTCATCTTCTGCCATTTTTTCATGACAATACGAACAAACTCTAGGTGTATAGGGCATCTCGCACCTCCCCTTAAGTACATCTTCTACTTAATACCCAGGATGCTTAATTGGAATCAGATGAATGCTGCTGGTTCTTTGTCAAAAAGGATTCAAGTACCTGCTCGTATCGGGTACGATCCACTTGAAATGCTGTTCCATGACCCGCACGGGGAATAGTCAACAGTTCCTTTTCTGTCGGACATGCTTCAAATAGTCTATAGACCATTTCCGTCGGTACAAACGTATCTGCCTCACCATGAATAAAAAGAACCGGAACTTGAACTTTGGCGAGTTGATTTAGTGCCGATGCCTCCCCAAAGAAGTAGCCCGCCTTCCATTTGGAAATGAAACTTGTAACGGGAATAAACGGAAATGCGGGCAGCTTGTATAGCTGCTTGAGCTGGAAGGTCAGCTCCTCCTTCACGGAGGTATAAGCACAATCCGATACGATGGCCTTTACCTGATCAGGGAGAGCTTCACCACCTGTCATCAATACTGTAGCGCCTCCCATCGAAATTCCATGCAAAATGATCTCCGTCTCCGTACCAACCTTGCTCAGAACCCAATGGACCCATTGAACATAATCTTTACGATCCAGCCAGCCGAATCCGATGATATTGCCCTCACTTTGGCCATGACCCCGATCATCCGGCATCAACACATTGTAGCCCCGTTTTTCAGCATAAAAGCGGGCAAAACCCGCCATTTCTCTGCCTTTTCCCGAATAGCCATGGGCCAGGATAACCGTTGGTCGCTGCGATCCGTAGTGGGTAGGAAGCCATGTTCCATGCAGCTTTAATCCATCATGTGATTCAATATATATATCTTCGGTTGGCTGCGTATCAAGCCACGTCAAGTCAGAAGCACTGCTGATTATTTCGTTATCCGGTTCGGGCATCAGATTCGGATTATCAACCAAAAATGATTTTGGAGCACGCCGAATGGCGGTTTTGAAGAAGTAAAGTCCACCTAACCATAGTAAGGCAAGAACGATTAGGACCAGAACGGCAAGGCTGTATAATAACATGAACATTTTCCTCTCTTTCAGTCGATCTTCCACGTGAAACATGTATGTATATTATTTATCGTTTCGTAATTTCTTCAGACACGGATGATGGTTGCCACTTCTGAATCACGTTGTTTAGAGCTTCAAGGGTGAAGGGTTTACCAATAAAATCATCCATCCCGGCTTCAAAACATTTCTCTTTCTCTCCATCCATCACATTTCCTGTCATCGCAATAATCGGAGTGGGATGCCACATCTTATCCTGTTCTAAAGCTCTGATATGGCGTGTCGCCTCCAGTCCATCCATTACAGGCATCATGTTATCCATCAGGATCATACTATATTTATTGCTGAGAAAAGCTTCACTAGCCTCTTCCCCATTGGAGACGGTATGCACTTCGGTCATGCCCAGCTTTTTGAGCTGCATCTGCACAACCTGCCGATTGATGACGTTATCGTCTGCTAGCAAGATTGATATCGGAAGGGATGTACGAATCTGCTTCTGGTTCTCCTTACCGCGAATCATCTGATTGGATAACGATTCAATCGTTCTGTGCGATGATTTCATCTTTCCATGTTCATTAGACATCACATGATCACTCTCCTAATCGCGAATTATGCCATACTGCTTATACGAAGGCTTCACTCATCCAATCGTTTGCAAAAGCTTCGGCAGCTTCGATCTTCCCCGTTCAAATACAATCCATCTATTCATTATACATGAACGACGAATGGCATACATTCATATAAAAAAACTGACCTGCGTTATTAACGCAAGTCAGTTTTCCCCTCTGCGGCGAGTCCAAGCTTTTTTAACAAACGAATCGCATCTGCCTTTTCCGAAGGTTCCAACCCATCCACCGCATCAATGATCACCTGGTGGTGCTGAGGAAAGATTTGTGTAAACAGATGTCTTCCTTCCTCCGTCAATTCAGCGTATATGACACGTCGATCTTCCTTGGACGCTCGACGAATCAGCAGATTTTTGTTCTGAAGCTTGTCCACCACATACGTGATATTGCCACTGGACATTAACACTTTCTCACCGATCTTTTGCAACGCCTGCGGCCCTTTATGGTATAACAAATCAAGCACGCCAAATTCTGTTGTATTCAGTCCATGACTCTGGATATCCCGGTTGGACCTGGATGTAACGGAATTGTATGCGCGAGCGAGAACCACAAATAATTGTAAAGACAGTTCCCGATTGTCCTCGTTGTTCGGCATTTCTTAATCCTCCATCAGTTGTTTACATTTCGACCTGCTCCTGCAGATTGCATCTGCTCCCACTCTTCGCGCAGCATTCCCATACGAATTGAATCATAATGTTTGCCATCCACGATGCGGCATTTGCGCATACGTCCTTCCACCTGCATTCCCGCCTTCGAAGCTGAACGCATCATCCGTTCATTGCCCGACCAGGTTGTCAATCCAACCCGGGCCACGGGCAATTGCTCGAATAAGTGACTGGACCACATCTGAAGTACTCGCGTGCCGATCCCGCGCCCCCATTGGGCTGATCGATATAACACTATTCCCATTTCCAGCCACATGGATGGACGATGTTCCCAATAATAGCTGATTGTACCGATGATTCGGCCATTCAGCTCAATAATTCGAATGGAGTCCGGATCAGAATTGTTCTGAGTTGCTTCAAGTCTTTTTAACATGCTCCGTTCGAAGTCTTCGTAGCTCTCATGTTCAAGGGCATAATATGGCGCATCCCATTGTTTCCATTCCGGTACGTCTTCACTGTAGATCAATTCATAGAGTTCAGTCAGATCCTCTTTCTCCACACATCGAAGAACAATCTCACCATCCACTAACGGGTTTTCCCTCATCTATGCAATGACCTCACTTTCCGTTCATGAACGATGACGCTCATCGATGCTACCATCATCCTTCGCAAGAATGACGGTGTCCGCCATTTTAATAAACAGTCCATTATCGACAACACCTGGGAGCATATTTAACTGAATGTTAAGCTCTGCAGCATGCTCTATGGCTTCCATGCGGCAATCTGCAATGAGGTTGCCATTATCCGTAAGATAACGTTGATCCCCATCCATACGCCATTCTGGGTGACACCCGAGTTTCTCCAGCGCTTGGAAGGTCCACTCTGAAGCAAACGGAACCACTTCAACTGGCAACGGGAATTTTCCTAGCTTTTGTACGGCTTTACTGCCATCCGCTACAATAATCAGTTTGTCGCTGTTTGCAGCTACAATTTTTTCACGCAAAAGCGCACCGCCGCCACCTTTGATCAGGTTAAACTCAGGATCTACTTCATCTGCACCGTCAATGGTCAGATCTAGACGTCCAATTTGATCAAAGGGAACGATCGGAATTCCCCACTCTTTGGCAAGCTTGTCCGATGCTTCCGAAGTAGCTACAGCCTGAATGTTCAACCCTTCACGTACTCGCTCACCAATTCGACAAATAGCGTAATACGCCGTTGACCCTGTACCCAATCCAACCTTCATTCCATCTTGAACATACTCTGCCGCGCGCTCAGCTGCTATCTGTTTAAGATTCATCTATAAACCCCCGCCTGCTCATGATTTGAGAAATGCATACTGTAGTTATTATAGATAAAACCGCTTCCGATGTATATCTGTGCATGACGTGTTCAACTGGGAAACTTGGCCTGTTTCTCTGCTTCACATGTATCAATAATGTTGCTTATGTACATTCTTGGTTAGATTCTCCTCCCTGATATCTGATTTGTGTGGCAAAAGAAAGTCCGTTTTCTGTCGTTTTCACTATTTTTTCAATGTTTTAGGATGTTTTTTAACCCACCATGTTATAGAATACAGAATGAAACTAAAAAATGGGAATTATTTTAAATAAACAGTTCTAAATACCTACTTTTCACTTTCATATGTCCATAAGTACGTAAAATATTAAAAAAGTTTTAACAAAACTATTCAATTTGACGACATTTTATACGACATATTAAGTATAGATGTGTTTTAATAATTAGACACCTATGGGTATCTAGGTAAAAATATCTCTACATAGCGACCAGGAACCCAAGACCATGGTCGCACATTATGCCTTTGGAGGGGATACTGGAATGACTTAATTTGCAACATGAAGGCACCAACATATTATCAATTCAAAGAAGATCAGGAGTGGACTTTAGTGAAATCATTAAGTTGGAAAAGCATGTCTTTTTTCTCCAAAAATCTGTTGCTTTCATTTACTAACATTATTATCATCGGCGTGGCACTTATTGCCAGCAGCTATTACTTTCAAAAAACAATCCTCGTAGACCAACTACATGGTCAGGTAGAACAAATTACTAAAAAATGGGCAGAAGGCATTGATTCCACCGAAGTGCAGGCTGCTATTGCAGAAGCCAATTATGATGGAAAAACCCAAACCAAATTGCGTGCCTATTTCGATGAAATGCAGCAATATTATCCTAACATTGCACAAGCCTACATCTTTGGCGTCGAGCTGGGTGGAGATAACCAACGGTTAACTTCCCTTGTTGCCATGCCAACCAATCTGAAGGAAGCCTTCCAGAGTGAAAATGTAAATATCGGCGACATGTATGAACAGCCAGTCGTTGTGGCAAATGCACTGAAAGAAATGGTGAATACCGATCGCCCAACGTTCACCACATTTTATTCCGATGATTTCGGAACCTGGACAACCATTGCTTACCCTATCAAGGATAGCAACGGCAAGATTTACTCTTACTTTGCAGTCGATGCAGACGCATCAGCAGTACCTGCCGGACTGAACAAATTGCTCAAGAACGGAATTATCATCCTGGTAGCGTTCCTACTGTTGTTCCTGATTATCCAATATCTTGTTGTTAAAAACACGCTTTCCCCTATTCGTCACCTGATCAAAGGGATTGATGACGTAAGCCGGGGTAATTTGAATGTCAAAATTCCGACAGGCAAAGACGATCTGGGCATTGTGAACGAAAAGTTCAATACAATGGTTCGCAAGATCAACGATACCATCGTCAAAGTGCAAATCACTTCGCAAGAAGTTAACGAGTCTGCTAAGGAACTGTATGAAGTCTCGGAGAGAAACAGCGAGAATGCTGATTCTATCAATAGCAACGTTACTCAGATTACATCCAACATTCGTGCACAGGAACAGGCAACCCGGGATAGTGCCCGTGCGATGTCCGAAATGGCTATCGTCATTCAGACTATTGCCAGCAGTTCAGCGAGTGTAGCTGACGAGGCCTATGAGATGGAACGTCGATCCCAACAAGGAAACAGTGTGGTTCGTCAGGTATCCGAACAGATGAATCTGATTACGGAATCTGTTAAAAACACCGCTTCGGCCATTCAGGTTCTGGAGAGCCGCTCTCAGGAAATTGGCGATATTCTGAATATCATCTCAGGCATTTCCAGCCAGACGAACTTGCTTGCACTCAACGCATCTATTGAAGCAGCACGTGTTGGTGAAGAAGGTCGAGGATTCGCAGTTGTAGCAGGTGAAGTACGTAAGCTTGCTGAGCAGTCCGAACAATCCACGAGCCAGGTTGCTGTACTGATCCAAGAGATCCAGGCTGAAATCAGACAAGCCGTTCGTGCGATGGAACAAGGAACGTCTGAAGTGGATACCGGACTCAGCGTAGCTGATCAAACCGGTCAATTGTTCAAAGAGATTCTGGAAGCAGCCAAGAAAGTATCGAATCAGATTCAAGAAGTATCGAGTGCTACAGAAGAAATCTCTGCAGGTACAGAAGAAATGACCGCAACTGCGGATGATTTGTCTGCGAGTGTGAGTAAGACAGCTGACAACAGTGAACGGATCTCTTCATCCGTAGATGAACAAAAAGCATCTCTGATTACACTTGTTGATTCCTCTACCCGTTTGAACAACATGTCTGAGGAACTGCAAGAACTGATTTCGCATTTTAATGTAAGTAAACAATAATTCAACCCACAACTTGAACGGTTTGAACCAAGGAGGAACAACTGAAGTGGTCGAAAATCAATCATCATCTACCCAAACAGTGGAATCTGGCCTGCCGGTTCTTCAGATTCCACTGGATTTTGGGCGCCGTCAACAAGCATTCACTTATGAGTCTGCTCATATTTCATTGGAATCGTCCCTGGGTCGGGAACTGAAACAAAAATTCGGTTCAGAGGGCGTTTATCCAGCATTATTGTCTGCCTACGCAGCCTTGTTGTTCCGTTTATCAGCTGAGCAGGAACTTGCCATCGGCACGCTGGCTCCCGATCAGGTAGCCTCCCATGTGTTATTGCAGATTCAAGGAAAGTTAACCTTTATCGAACTGATTCATCAGATTTCAGATCAACTCCAGCTGCATTACACGCTGCAAGCGGGAGGTAATCCGGAAACGCTGTTCATGTTTAACAGTGTACAGCTCCCTAAAGCTCCTCAATTGTTAAATTGGAATATTCGTGATGATCAGAATATGCTCACGCTGGATCTGTTCTATGACAGTTCACTTCTAAATGAATCTACGGTCACAAGATATGCAGAGTATTATCAGACTCTTTTACTGGCTATGTTGCGTGACCAAGACAAGGCCATCGGCACAGTGGACATTTTATCCGCTTCAGACCGGTTGCTATACCGAGAAATGAATGATACCGCCGTTCACGAACCAGAACATCAGACGATTCATGGCTGGTTCGAAGCAACAGCAGCCGAATATCCTGAATCTCCAGCAATTACTTCACCAACTGGCAGGTACACCTATAGAGAATTGAATGAACGTGCCAATCAGGTTGCCCGTGTGCTGTTATCCAACGGATTGCAAAAAGGAGAATTCGTCAGCATCTTTATGGAGCGGAGTTTGGAAACAATTATTTCTTTGCTCGGTATTCTCAAAGCTGGCGGAGTATACGTTCCTGTCGATCCTGAGCACCCACAAGAACGCAACAGTTATATTGTCGAAGATACAGCTTCATCCTTTGTCCTGACCAAAGAGTCCTCTTTACCTGAAGCTTCACGGTTATTCTCAGGAATTACTAGCGTTCGCCAAATCCTGGCCGTAGATGGACGCCTTGCCGGATTCGCTGCAAGTAACCCCAATCTCGATATTGAGCCAGACGACCTGGCATATATCATTTATACCTCGGGATCTACCGGCAAGCCCAAAGGTGCGCTTATTGCCCATCGGGGTGTAGCCAATCTTGGTAGTGTGGTGCAGCGAGATTGCGATATTCAACCAGGTGACGTATTAACCCAGTTTGCTACATACAGCTTCGATGCATCAGTGTGGGATACGATTGGCGCCTTGTTCTACGGAGCAGAACTGTACCTGTTGTCGGCGGAAGAACGTGTATCCGTTGAAGAATTTGCGAGTGCAATTGAGCGCACAGGCACAACAATTATTACGATACTGCCAACCATCTTTTTCAACCAGCTTGCTTCCTTCCTGTCTGATGAAGGCTTCCACAAGCTGGCCAAAGTCAAAATCATTACCGTGGCTGGAGAAGCACTGTACGGTGAACAGGTTCGTGCCTTCCAGCGCAAATTCGGCAACCAGATTGATATCGTCAATGTATACGGACCTACGGAATGTACAGTAGCGACAGCGACTCACCGAATTAGTGAGCAAGTTCCGGAAAGTGTTGTTAACATTCCAATCGGCAGACCGATTCATAACTATAAAGTGTATATCGTCAATGAAGAACAGCAATTATGCCCGGTAGGCGTTCCCGGCGAGGTATATATAGCAACACCCGCCCTGGCCAAAGGTTATCTGAACCAGCCAGAGCGTACAGCGCAGGCATTCATTGATAATCCATTTGCCATCGATGAGAAAATCTATAAGTCTGGCGATATTGCCAAAATGCTCGATACCGGACTGCTGGAATATGTCGGACGCAGCGACTCCCAGTTAAAAATCCGGGGTCACCGGATTGAGATTGGAGAGATCGAGGATCATTTTGCCCGTCTGGATCAGGTTCAGGATGTGGCCGTGATTCCCAAGAAGGAATCGGATGGTCAAAACATGCTCGTAGGATACTTTACATCCAAAGATGGCAGTACACTTTCCGTTGCGGATATTAAAGCGGAGCTAACGGTGAAGCTTCCTTCCTATTTTGTACCCAAATGGATCTGTCAGCTCGATGAAATGCCAATCGCACCGACAGGGAAAATCAATCGTAAAGCGATGGTAGCTCTGCCTCACGTAGAGCGTCATGAAGATCGACCTGATCGGGTACTGCCAGAGACGGAAACCGAAGCGATTATTCTGGAAGCATGGAAAGAAATTCTTCAGCACGATGACTTTGGTGTGGAGGATAGCTTCTTCGCCATTGGCGGTGATTCTCTTCGGGTCATCCATGTGCTGGTTATTCTGAAGCCGCATTATCCGCAGCTGAAAATTGCCGACTTTTTTGCCGAGAAGACGGTTCGTGCCTTGGCACAACGTGTGGAGAAGCTGGCTCAAACTACAGAAGAAACTGCCCATTCCTCAGTGAATGAGGGCATGATCACCCAATTGTCAGAACATCCTGTAGAGCTGAGATCCCAGATTGGATATCCTGAAATTCTGAATCCCGAGCATGTACTCCTTACCGGGGCTACCGGATATCTTGGATCCCATGTGCTGCAACAGTTGATTCTAACTTCGAATACACGCATCTATACTCTTGTGCGCCGTCCCGCAGACGGAAGCTCTGCGATGGAACGACTAAGCAGCGTCATGAAAGGTTACTTTGGACCGGAGCTTCTACCTCTCCTCGCATCCCGCGTCGAGATTATTGAAGGCGATCTGGAGCAACTGAATCTTGGTCTTTCAGTCGAGCAGACAACTTACGTGCAAGAACGAATTGACCGTGTGATACACTGCGCCGCGGATGTACGACATTTCGGGGATGCAGCACAATTCGCCAAAACCAATGTGGATGGAACCACTGCATTGCTCAAACTCGTTCGCAGCAAACCAGGTGCCTCCTTCCACCATGTATCCACGATGGGGATACCGGAAGATCTTGCACTCAGTGGACAGTGGGAGTCATCATTGCAATATGATCGCTTCCCAGCGGACCTGCACGTGGACAACCTGTACTCGGACAGCAAGCTTGAAGCCGAGAAAGTGCTTATGATTGCTGCTGAAGAAGGTGTACCTGTTAGCATCTATCGTGCAGGTAACCTGACATGTCATTCCGAGACGGGACGTTTCCAGTCTAATATTGATAGCAACGCCTTTTATCGCATGATTAAAGCAATGTTATTGCTGGGCAAGGCACCGGCAGCCGACTGGATGGTTGATTTTACACCTATTGATTATGCAAGTCAGGCCATTGTGCATCTGGCATTACGCCAGGACACAGCAGGACGTGTATTCCATATCTGTAATCCGGAACCTATCAGCTACGATGATCTGATTCGTTCTGTGAATCGGGCCGGTTATGAAGTAGAGACTCTGCCTTTTGCAGAATACACCAACTGGTTGTTCGATGGCAGTGTCAGCAAGGACCCTGAGGCACTTCAACTGGCTATCGCCCAGCTTGAAGGAGACGGTGCCAAGGATTCTGCCTACGTATATGCTTCTCCTGTAACAACCGCCTATGTAGAACCAGCCGGCATTATATGCGCCAAAACTGATGATCGTTTCATCTCAAAAATGATGGAACATGCCATCGAGATTGGTTATTTCCCTAAGGCCGTCCGACCGCAGTTTGGTACTTCGCCAACAATGGAATAACTCCAATAAAGTGAATGCCTATATTGCATCCATTAATGAATATAAAGAAGCCACCTCAACGTCAGTGATGACGGATAAGATGGCTTCTTTTCTTCGTGAAGAATTCTCAAATCAAGCGGATCAAAGCAATGACAGCCAAATGTGCAGGATAAAAATAACGCCAAATCCAACGCGGACCTTTCAGACGGAAGCCTGCGTTATAATACTGGGCCATTGCAATTCCTGCCGTAGCAATCACGCTGTACATCTGAATAGAGCTGCTGTGCAGATAAATATACAGCACATTTAAGAGCAAATGAGCCATTACCAGTACTGGGCCCTGGAAGTAACGGAATAGCAATACAAGCAGTAAGCCATACATACCATAATCCATATGGGTCATCTCCATGACCAAACCAGCCACGATCACAATCGGAATTCCCAGCAAACGGACCGGAAGTTTATCGAGCACAAGCAATACAAGCAGGGCAGACCACAATGTCCATACCACATTCAGCGAAAAATGATTAAAAGCCACCATAAACGGCAATTGAGAAATCACTGCAATCCAGAACAAACGCCATATGTATTTTTGTACGTTGCGAGTATGTTTATAACCGATATAAACGGCAAAAGCATAGATTGGAAAAGCAATTCGACCAATGATTCGCAGCTCACCGACCTGTGGATAAAAGACGGCTCCTATATGATCGATCAACATCGTAATCATGGCTATCCATTGCATCATCTTGTGCTAATCCCTCCTGCTTATCCTCAACTTCAGGTTTCTCAAAGTCTATCTTATATATGAAGTTCATAATACATGAACTTGGTGTCCAGCGTATAGCCTTCCGACTCATATAATACCTGAGCCTTCTTGTTGCTTATCGCCGTAGAGAGCACTATTCGTACAGCCCCACTCTCATTTCCCCATAGTCGTGCAGCTTCCAGCAGCTTACGCGCAATTCCTCGCTTGCGATGATCCGCATGTACGTACAGATCATTTAGTACCCAGATTGGCCTCATGGACACTGAACTAAAGCTAGGATAGAGCTGTATAAATCCACCAAACTCACCCGCTAAGGGTTTATTCGTCAAACTGCACTCCTCTTCCTTTTCTGTCTCCAATTCCGATTCGGCAACCAAAATAACGGATTCATTCCGTTCCATTCGTTCTTTTATGTATTCACTTGCTCCCTTCAGATCTGTCGGCTGATCGTAAAACATTCTATAGTCATTGAACAACTGTGCCACTCCGTTAACATCGCTAAGCTCAGCAAGTCTGATCCGATACGCCATCTTCCCTCAACTCCTATATAAATCCTCTACTTACTTCATTCCATCCTCTTATTTTAAGGCAGATCTGATGATCTCCCCATTCATCATCTGCATCAAAGTTTGTAATATATTTCGATAATCCAAACTTAAAAGTATATTTCATTGGAAGCGTCGCACACTATAGTCAGATTACAGGCTCGGCATTACAGCATAGGGAGGCGAAACTGAAATGGAAAAAGACAATATCTATGAACAGGTTAGAGCTAATCTGTTGGGTGTTGCCGACATAATCTATCAGCCTTTTCAAATTGGACCTTTCCATTGTGAACTCATCTATATTCAGTCCATTGTAGATACCCCTACTATGCGGGAAGCCATCGTCAAACCACTGCTTGAGGAAGCCTCGAGAAATGAAATAGATCATCAATTCATTACCCGAGTCCTGACCGGATCATTTTTCACCCTTAACAGCCACCACTCGAATTCACCAGAAGCAATTGTGGATGATATCGTGTCAGGTAATGCAGCCTTATATATCGAGGGTATTTCGGGAATGATTCATTTTGCACTTCAAAATTATCAAAGGCGTTCCGTAGCGGAATCAACCAATGAAGTTGTAATTGTTGGCCCTCAGGAAGCCTTCATTGAAGATATTCATGTGAACATGTCTCTGCTTCGGCACAAAATCAAACACCCTGATTTGAAGATGATCAAATTCACCATTGGAAAATACACCAAAACCGAGGTGTTCGTTGTATATATCCAAGGGTTATGCAAGCCAGACATTCTGGAAAATGTATTGGAAAGTCTTGGTAATATCGATATGGATAGCAGCCTGGGTGTAAGTTATCTATCTGAATTTCTGGAGGACCATCCTCTCTCTCCGTTTCCACAATATCAATATACGGAAAGACCGGATACGGTGGCTGCTGCACTGGTTGAAGGACGGATTGGGGTCATGCAGGATGGAACACCGTTCTCCCTGCTCATTCCGGTTACTTTTTTCTCTTTAATGCAGTCTTCGGAAGACTATTATCAACGATTTTATTCTGCCTCCTTTATTAGACTTATTCGTCTGTTGTTTGCCTTTATAGCCTTCCTGCTTCCATCCTTTTATGTCGCCGTAACTACATTTCACCCGGAAATCATTCCGACCAACCTGCTGATTACGATCGCTTCTGCTAGAGAAAACATTCCTTTCCCTGCCTTGATTGAAGCGCTCATTATGGAAGTGACCTTTGAAGGTTTGCGCGAAGCGGGGATTCGTATTCCGAAGCCACTGGGCCAAACGGTGTCTATTATCGGTGGGATTGTTATTGGTCAGGCGGCTGTACAGGCTGGAATTGTCTCAGCACCACTGGTTATTGTCGTATCTATCACAGGTATTGCCGCCTTTATCATCCCGCACTTCGAGCTCGGACTGGCCTTCCGGCTGCTTCGATTTCCGGTGCTGTTTATGGGTGGAACGCTGGGTCTGTTCGGTATCGTGATCTCGATCTATCTGATCTATTGGTATATGGTTAGTCTGCGTTCATTTGGCGTGCCATACATGCAGCCATTTGCCCCCCTCGTGCTGCGTGATATCAAGGATACTATCGTTCGTGTGCCTTGGTTCCTAATGAAGAAGCGACCAGCAGCTTACGAAGATGCGAATAAGAAAAGGCAAAAAACATGAAAACGTGGATGATTATGCCCAAACTGAGTGTCGTTTTGGTATGCGTGTTACTTTGCAGTGGCTGCTGGTCCAAAGTTGAAATAAATGAACGTACGTTTATTACAACCATGTATGTGGATAAGGGTGAAAAACCGGGTGAAATCGATATTTCATTAAGTATGCCACTTCCCAACCGTCTCTCTCCGGAAGGTACGGGCGGACCCGGAAAAAATCCATATGCTCTCGTTTCAGCTACCGCATCCACCATCGCTGACGCCATAGAGAAAATCCAAACCGATCTCACACGAAAGATTTCCTGGGGGCACACACGGGTAGTGGTATTCGGTGAGGCATACGCCAGAGAGGGCATTCAAGATGCGATGGAATGGATCTCACGTGAACCTTTGTTCCATCTTAGCAGTTACGTCATGGTTGCGAAGGGCAGAGCCAGAGACGTGGCTGATCTGACTCCCGTTTTCGAGGAAACACCTAGTGATGTGTTAAGAGAATTTGCAACCCAAGAAAACATGTTAAAGACGCAAATGCTCAGTGTACTTATGGCTGACAAAATGAATCAGGGCTTTGCCGCCCCCTTTCTGGAATCGAAAGGAACCTCGATGGCAAGTGAGGATAATAAACGAAAGCAATGGACCAGTCAAATAGGTGGTGCTCTTTTCAAACAGATGAAGATGGTCGATTCAATCTCGGCGAATGAAGCAAGGACCATAGCCTGGGCCAATCGCAAATTGGATTCCGTGGCCCTTTCCGTGGAAACCGATAAAGAAAAAGCGAGCATGACGATCTATAATATGAATTCCAAAATTAAGGTCAGGCTTGTCAACGGACAGCCTTTCTTCGACATCACTTTGCGGGGGCAGGCAGAACTGAATTCCGTGATTCCGATTCTCAAGGTCAAAGATATTGTGGGCGTGAATCAGATCGAGCAAAAGGCCAATGAAAAAGTGAGTGCCTATCTAACCGACGCAATAAGGAGTGGCCAACGCAAGAACGCCGATATTCTAATGCTCGGTTATCGCCTGGAATGGGCATATCCTCAGATCTGGGAAAAGTTGCGTCCCGTTTGGAATGATTATGTCAAAAACGAATTGCAGTTTAACGTGCATGCCCAAATCAACATCCAGTTCGTAGGTTCGGAATCCAGCTACTGATAGGAACAGAGGAAAGCTTCAGGCCACTTTAGGAGGTAAACCAATGATTGCTGTTGTTTTGTTTGCCGTACTGTACATACTGGAGTGGCCCATGATCAAGTCCAGCAAAAAAGGGATGAAACGGGCCTATTTCATTCTGCTGGGGATATTTCTGCTGTGGAATACGTTGGCTGTCTCTGTACCGGGCTGGCCTAATCCCAATGATGTCATCAGGCTGGTCTTTGGCTGGGCAGACCGCTTGTTTGGCTAAGAAAGGAGCACGCCATGATCAAATTGTCTGCCGGACAAGCGTACCGTTTTATGTTTGTCTACCTGTATTCCGAACCCATCGCTTTCCTTCTGCAGCGCTTGTTCAAAATGAGCGGTTATCAAGGATGGATATCCATCCTTGGCGGGTTTGCGATCAGTCTGATTCTTCTCTTTTTCACATACAGATTGGGAGCGGTTTACCCGGATCGACCCTGGATTGATTTCGGTGAAGAAATTGTGGGCAAGGCCGTTCACAAGCTGTTCCTCGGTCTCATTGTGTTACTGTGCCTGTATTTGATATCCGTTGACGTAGAGAATTTCATCGTTTTTCTGCAATCCATGTATTTACCCGAGACACCCATATGGCTGACAGCAACCGTAACTATTTTATGTATTAGTCTTTCAGCGCGCTCAGGTTTGATTACCATTGTCTATTTATCAGAAGGGATATTTCTGGTGCAAATCTTCACCTCTACTTTTCTCATGCCTGCTGTAATGGGTGGGGGGAATCCTGATGTACTGCTTGCCATGGTAACGCATCATGATCTGAAAGAAATTTTAACAGGCTCGATTTCAACCATGCCCTGGTTTTCCGAATGGATGATGTTCCTGTTCCTCGCCCCTGCCATTGCTTTCAGGCGGCCGCTTCTACGAAGTATGTTATTTGCAGGTTCTACGCTTGCATTATTCATTATCGTGTTCTGGATGTTTACGTTAATGAATTTTGGACCTTACGAAGCCAGCAGTCTTCGCTACCCTTTGCTGGAGATGATACGTTTTGCCCGTTACGGCGATTTTCTGGATAACCTGGACCCTTTCCTAATTGCCATCTGGTCTACGACCATGTTTACTCGCAGCTCGTTTCTGTTATACGTCGCCTCCGTTTGTCTTGCTAAACTTACCGGAGTTCGGCAGGAAAAAACGGTAGTTTACTTGCTAGCCGGAACTGCGGCTTCTTATGTGCTTCAATATGCAAAAGACGCGGCTTCCTATGAATTAGCCATTCGTTCTTACGCCATTGCTACATATGCCGTGCTTATCGAGAGTATGCCTATATTATATGTTGTTGTTTATTGGCTGCGATTTGGGAAAAGCAAAAAGGCGAGCGAGGCTTCTGCCGCCCCGTCGCCTTGAGTTTGGATTCAGTTCAGTTCAACTTTTTTCGCTTGTGGGTAAGGCTCTGTATCTGGAAAAATGACACCTTTTTTCAAAATCAAATTGGCATACTGCGCACGTTCACCGGTTGCAACAATGACATAGGCGCGAGAAGCCCGCTCATAAAAAGCAAAACGCTCTTCATGATCAAAGGCATCCGTGATGCCCTCATGGTCAAGGATCAGCCTGCGATAGTCTTCCCAGATGATAGGCACCACCTGATCCCCCTTGACGACCTGCATAACGGCTGCTGGCCGCTCAGCGTACGTATCGAGTGGATACAA
The DNA here is from genome assembly GCF_058408365.1 of Paenibacillus sp. MDV22-iso6. Lineage (NCBI taxonomy): Bacteria > Bacillati > Bacillota > Bacilli > Caryophanales > Paenibacillaceae > Paenibacillus > Paenibacillus sp. MDV22-iso6. Next base: position 251,558 of record NZ_JBZVDZ010000005.1, read on the forward strand.
ACTTAAAATGGCATCCAGTAACTCCACGGTACCCAGCGCATCACAGCGAATCAACCGTTGGGCATGACTGGCTGCGGGGAAGTTGCCATCAGCCAGTACTAGTTCGTCTCCATGACCCATTTCAGACATGATCTTCAGCAGTTCCGGAGGTATTATTGCGGGAATGTTCTTCAGCATACTCAGCTCTCCTCAGTCAGCTCCAGAATCAGCTGGAGCGGATTCGTCTTCGTAACCTCACCATCATGTGGCCCAATTACCGCGATACAGCGGCACTTCTATTTTATCAGTATTTACCAGCGTTTGCATATTTCAATGTTCACATAAAACATTATTCCACTGCTAATCACATATGAAAAGATCTTATCATGACGCCGATATTCATAAATCCGTTTTGACAAAATTAATTGTTTAGCATATAGTTGTTATAACAAGTAAATGAATTGAGACTATTTTTATTTTAAGAAAGAGAGGATTATATGGGGAACGATTATTCACTCGATCAATCCATTGGATTCATGCTGGGCATGACACATCGCAAGGCGTCGGCTGTACTAGCCATACGATTCAAACCCTATGATATTACGACAGAGCAGTTTTCCGTTCTGTTCAATATCGGCAGAGGAGAAGGCGTGAACCAGAAGGAAGTCGCCAATCGCGTTTATAAGGACCAGCCCACAACTGCCCGCATTATTGATCTGTTGGAAAAGAAAGGCTGGGTCGAACGCCGGACCAGCGAACAGGATCGCAGAGCCTACTTGCTCTACTTGACCGATGAAGGAAAGATATTGCTTGACCAGCTTGTTCCGCTCGAAAGAGAAATGAATAAAAATCTGATTGAAGGTATACCCGAAGACCAGATGGAAGCATTTAGACATACTCTTTCCCTCATGAACAGCAACCTGTAACGAATTTTACACCAGGGGGAATGAACAACTAATGAAATCACAATCATCGCAAGTCAAACTATGGACCACAGATTTTATTCTGCTCATGTTATGTAACTTTCTACTCTTTCTACAACTCCACATGATTGTATCCCCACTGCCTTCTTATGTGCAGGACCGTTTTCACGCCAATGCCTTTGAAGTCAGCCTCTTTACCTGTCTTTTTGCCCTTAGCGCCATTGCTGCCCGGCTCTATTCAGCCAAAGCATTGGAGAAGGGTCTTCGTAATGCCATGATCTATATTGGCCTGACAGTTGCCTTACTCGCTACACTTGGATATTATTTTGCTGCCGGGATTGCGGTCCTGTTATTGCTGCGCATGGTGTTCGGTATCGGATTCGGTATGAGTAGCACGGCTTTCCCGACTATGGCGTCGGATATTGTGCCTGTGAAACGGATGGGTGAAGGTATGGGCTATTTCGGCCTGTCTACAAGTCTGGCCATGTCCATGGGTCCCATTATTGGGGTCACGTTGCTTCAGGGTGCCGGGTTCATGACACTCATGTTATGTACGGCAGGTGTTATTGTGGTCATCTATCCGCTCAGCTATTCACTGACACGCAAGAAAGCTCGTAGGGTCAATGATGAGGTGATACCAACACCTCCTGTTGGAACAGCTGCGATATCAGGCACCAAAGTAAAGACGCCTTTCAACCGCAAACTGATTCTGCCAAGTGTACTGAATTGTTTACTGTCCATCACGTATGGCGGACTGGTCGGATTCATCGTTTTGTACGGAAAGGAAGCCAACCTGGCTAACCCTGCACTGTTCTTTTTGTTTAATGCTCTCGCTGTACTGCTGGTTAGACCGTTTGCAGGTCGGATCTATGACAGTAAAGGTCCAAAAGCCTTACTGATTCCCGGAGCGATATTCATCGCTGCTGGACTGATCACGCTCTCTTACGCTTCGTCGATGTCCATCTTGTTTGTCGCTGCATTTTTATATGGAATTGGATATGGTTCAATACAGTCTTCCATGCAGACCTGGATGATTCAGATTGTCTCCCCTTCACAGCGCGGTATGGCTAACGGCATGTTTCTGAATACGCTGGATCTGGGGATTGCTCTGGGAGCACTTCTGCTGGGCGCTATTGCTTCCATAACCAGTTATACCGATATGTACCGTTATTCCATTGTGTTCATGATTCTATTCCTCCTGATATACCTGATTCAAGGGAAACGAAATGGAGGGTTTGCGGTGCCTGTGCATCCGTTATTGACGCATACACATATCGCTGCCCAGGATTCCGATCGGCATGAGCTTACCGAGACTGCAACCGAGAAGAACACAACTACTCAGCAAAAAGATAATTGATGTAACTACACTGTTATCCTTCGATTCATTAAAACGCGTTTACTCTGTGAGGAAAGATACATCCCTCAGAGTAAACGCGTTTTTATATTTTAATTCAGAGTGGACTTTTCTTTCTCCGCCCCGGCAGATAACCACTGGGCTGTTTCACTTCATCATAATCACGTTCACGTTGATTTTGACCACTGCCTGATGTGGGCTGATTTCCCTTATCTGGCTTGACTGCCAATAACGTGAGTAGTCCTCCCACCGCCCCCGACGCGGCGAGAATACCAAACAGAAGGAAATGGTGGGAAGAGATCAACAATGACACGACAGGAGGACCGAGAGACACACCGATAAAACGCATGCTGCTGAATAACGCCGTGATGGTGCCGCGTTGTTCCTTGTCCACCCCTTCAGTAACCATAGCATCCAGACATGGCAGTGTAGCGCCTATTCCCGCTCCACCAAGGGTGAACAAACCAACAACTACATAAATGTTGTCAAAAAGCCCGATCACGCCAAGAGATACAGTTAAAACAGCAAGTCCGATAAAACCAAGCCATTTCATCCGTGTCTTGTTCTTTCCTATCCATTTTCCAGCAAAGAAAGACGCCAGACACAAGGCTGCCAGTGGTATAGCAAGTACAAGTCCTTTAAGTACACCCTTTAATTTGAACTCCGATTCCAACGTCTCCGATAGATAAAAGAGCACACCAAAGAGAACAAACATGCAAATACCGCCAATCGCAAAAATCGCATACAGCCAGCGGCCCTTTTCTTTCAGCACACTGCGGATGGAAGCAACAAATTCGGGAAAGCTCTTTGGTTCTTCCTTCCTCTTGGGTGTTTTCACCAGGAAAATAACCAGAACCAATGAAAGCACACAAAGTACCGGAATAGCCATAAAAGGCAAATACCAAATCCATACAGCCAAAGCTGCACCCAAAATCGGACTTAGTACCTTGCCGAAGGTATTCGAGGTTTCAATAATGCCAAGGCTTTTACTTACCTCGTTTTCATCATCGAACATATCACCCACCAATGGAATGACAATCGGGAAAGCCCCTGCTGCTCCTATCCCTTGCAAAAGTCTGCCACCGAGAATACTCCAGTATGCCACATTTCCATCTAGCATCCAGGCTGCTCCTCCTGCTACCGCGCCTCCTGCGGCTGCAATGATGAGACTGGGGATAATAACGGCTTTCCTGCCGAATCGATCCGACAGATATCCTGCAAGTGGAATGAGCAGGATTGCGACGACCGCATAAACCGTAATTAACATGCTGACCTTGAATGAGGACACTTTCAATTCACGCTCAATCTGCGGAAGGATGGGGATCAGCATAGAGTTACCCAGTGTCATAATAACCGGGATGGAAGCGAGTGCGACGAGGTCCCACTTTTTATCTTTCATACCTCAACCACCTTTACAGAATCAGAAAACAACAACGTTATTGTGGGTTGTTCTGCAGTTGAATATACGGCCTATGTAAAAAAGGTCACTGGGGATAACAGCGCAAAAAGGCTGTCGCACTAAATTCAGTGCCAGGACAGCCTTTTGGCCATGCATTATGAAGATCAACAAATCAACTTATTTCAACACAAATTGCTGAAGGGCTGCACCGCCCCTGAAAACAATGCAGAGCTGGTCAATCTCACGCTCTCCCTTCAGGGAACAGCGAACTGTGCTCCACTGAAGATTCTTCCCGTTGACTGTTCCAGCGGGACCAGGAACGACACAAGTGCCGAGCAGTGGGCCTTCCGGACCTTCCGCCCGAATCTCCAATTCGCCACCCTCTCCGAAGGCTGCCACCCGACCCTCAAACGCACTAGCTTGCCGGAAAACATTGTCGTGGAATGAAATCCAGGAAGAACGACCTTCATGATACAGCGGTTCGCCTGAAGCAATGGCTCGGACGGCTGAACGCCCTTCCAGACACTCATCCAACAGAACGCCTGCATATGCATCGTAATTTTCCGCAAATGTAGGCAGATTCAGCGCGCGTGCAGGAATAGTTTCACCCTCGATGAGAATTTCTGCGGTCTGACGAATATCTGCTGAGGAACGTCCAGCCATGATCGACCAGGCGGCGGATTCAAGACAATATTTGTCTCGAGTTACATCCCAGAAGGCCAGTTTCTGAACAGGAATTTCGAAAGATAGAGTTTCCACTGCGCCAGAAGCAAGATGAATACGTCGGAAAGCGATCAACTGACGTTGTGGTCGCTTTACCCGTGAAGTTTGGGCGTGCCCGTACAGCTGCACCACTTCATCGCTGGCACGTGCCCCTTTGTTCTCGACCTGCACTTCAATCTTCAGCACATCATCTCCAGAAGATCCCTGTGCCCGCTCCACTCGAATCGACTTATATTCAAATTCCGAATAGGTCAACCCATGACCAAAGGGATACAGGACTGGACCTTCAAGATACATATAGGTTGTACCGTTATGAATAATGTCGTAATCCATGATGTCTGGCAGCTGTGATTCATCCTCATACCATGTCATGTTCAGTCTACCAGCAGGAGCATAATTTCCGAGCAGAACATCCGCAACCGCATTCCCCAGTTCCTGGCCTGCGTGCGTCAGGTATACGATTGCCGGAGCCACGTCTTTTAACTCTTGCAGTGCAAATGGATAACTGCCAACAATGACAACGACCGTATTCGGGTTCACTTGGCAGATTTCTCTTACCAGTCGGGCCTGCTCAGGCGGAAGCAGCAGACTTGGGCGATCGATCTCCTCTTTGCCGTTAATATATGGACTATTACCTACAACAACGATAGAAACGTCACTATTCTGAGCAGCTTTTTTCGCCTGCTCTATTCCGTTAGCAACAATGTCCAGCTTGAACACAGGAGGTTTCTGCTTCCCTTCTACGGCATCCGGATTACCAGATGAACTCAAGTCCTCGTCTTTTTGTTCCGGCGTTGGGGACAGCACCAGTTGCCCCTGATGTTCATCCAGCCTCAGTGGCAGTCCGTTCCACGTACGCAACGTGCTGGTTCCATCCGCTTGTGAATCAATCTGTACCACTTCCTTGACGAACCAGCCACCAATCTCCGACGCATTCGCCTGATAGATGCCCTGTTCGGTTAACGAAACATAGCGATTATTTTTCACACTGCGAAGCGTATGACTTCCCCAGCCCCAGTCCTGATGGATGAACTCAGCGGCCTCCGCACTACCTTCCGGCACGGCTACAAGCTTTCCTTCAGCACCGAGCGTGATCACCTTTCCATTGGCTGTCTTCAGGCTGATGCGATCATTCCCATCTGCAAAAGATATTTCAGCTCCAGCAAGCTGCTTGCGTAGTCCTTCCAAAACGGTAACACGATAAGGCAGTGTGCCGCTATACCAATCGGTATAGACCACATCCGCGAGGGGACCGATTACGCTAACCTTCTGCAATCTTTCCGATTGGAGAGGAAGCAGTCCGTCATTTTTGAGTAAAACGATAGACTCGGCTGCTGCTCTATAACTTAATTTGGCATGTTCAGGCGCACACAATACAGATTCCGATATCGAAGCATACGGGTTAAGTCCCGTCTGATCCAGTTGTCCAAGCCGCATTCGCACGCCAAAAATATTACGAATGGCCCGGTCAAGATCCTCGACCTCCAGCAAGTTACGCTCAAGCGCCTCTTCCAAGGCAGATACCACCAAGTCAACATCGTCCGTCAGACAGTCCATACCTGCCTTTATAGCCCCTGCTGCCGATTCCGCATGCGTAGCATGATAACCGTGATAATTGACCGTCTGGGACAAATCTCCCCCGTCACACACGATAAATCCAGGCATAGCCCACTCACCCTTGACCACATCATTCACATATGGACTTTCAATAGCGGGTGTGCCGTTGATCGAATTGTAGGCTGTCATCATGGAAAAGGCCCCGCCTTCTACGAAAGGCGTCTCGAATGCTTTTAAATAATATTCACGCAAGTTCCGCGGATCGATGCTGGATGAACAATTCAACCGATCCTTCTCGTTATTGTTGGCAAAAAAGTGCTTCAACGTCGCTACCATTTTAAGATAGAAAGAATGATTACCCTGCATACCCTTCACAAGAGCTGCCGACATTTCACCTGTCAGTACGGGGTCCTCACCATATCCTTCTTCCGTTCTCCCCCAACGGGGATCACGTTCCAGATCGACAGTTGGCGCCCATAAGGTCAAGCCGTGACGCTCCGGTGCACGATGGTGGTATGATCTGGCTTCATCTCCGATGACGGAACCAATTTCGCGCATGAGCTTGGTGTTCCAGGTGCTCGACAGACCGAGTGGCTGCGGGAAAACGGTAGCTTCACCTATCCAGGCAACCCCGTGAGCCGCTTCGCCTCCCACATTGTAACCGGGTATTCCCAATCGGGGTACTGCGGCTTCGCGTGTAGGAATTAATCGGATTTTCTCCTCCGTTGTCAGACGCGCAATCAAGTCATTCAATCGTTCTTCCAAAGGTAATGTTGCGTCCCACATCGGATATTGCATATACTCTTTCATACTAAACCCTCCTACTTATTCGTTAAGTTTGAGTCTCTTCCATTCTTTCAATAGATCCAGTGTACGCTCACGATACTTCTGTCCTGCCTCCGGCTGATCCACCTGATGTTCATGCACATATGCGTTAAAGTAAGAGGAAAGTATGCGATAGGCAAGAAGGCGTGCCTGTCCCTCATCGGACATATCCTGTGGCCGGCCATAACCTTCATGAAAACCAGCTGATGATTCTGTCGATAAAATCGCCTCAAACGCCCTGTCCGCAAACATGGAACGATCCCCATCAATGATGGCGGCTATGTTTAGTTGCCCGTTCTCCTCATGAACAAGCACGTTGGCTTCCCACAGATCATTATGAACAAGAACCGGAACAGTCACCTGATCAAATAAATCCTTATTGGTTATGAACATATCTGAGATTTCTTCTCCCACACCTGGCATATACCCGGCTTGTGAAGCTTTGAGTGCCGTCTCTTCTGCAAAAGAGTGCAGCACCTCGGACCAATGATCCGAGCCTTTAATCGTCCCATCCCCTTGCGGCCAGCCAAACGATGCACCCTCAATCTGATGCATGACAGCGGTATAAGCGCCGAGCTGATGATATAATCGCTCTTTATCTGACTCCGAGATCGATGGATGATCCAATTGATTACTGGGGATAAACTCCATAAACATGTAGGTTCTCGGAATGATCGATCCACTGTCATTACAGGCAATAATGTTTGGAGCGGGAATGCCTGCTTTACGGTAATATTCATAAACGACAGGTTCAGCAGACATCATCGTCCGTTCAAATGAAAATAACGGATCTCCAGCAGAGCCCAATGGAAATTCTACACGCTCTGGAGCCAAACGTAAGATCACATCCGTGTACGACGCATGTTCAAGCTGAATTCGATACGTTGTATTAAAAAGTCCACCCTGTAAAAGTGCAAAACTCTTCACAATGGTAGCGGTTCCAAAAGTGTTTTCTACCAACTGATGCAGCATCTCTGCTGTAATGGTTTGGTGTAAACCTGAATTCGTTGTACTCATTTGATATAATCCCCTATCTTTATCTGTCGCTAGCAACTAAATGATACTACCATTTCTTTGTTAGAACCATACTTCCATGGCACGACAGTAGACAAACAGACGGCACCTTGCGGTACCGTCCTTCTGTTCATCCAATAAACATTACAGTTGAATTGTAAGCGAGCTAGCACCTGCTGCTGCCGTAACGACAACACCATTTGCACCAGACATTTGGGAACCACCCTCTACGCCGGATACACTCTCAATGCCACGCAGCACGAGATTCCATGGTTTGCCTGCACCTTCAGCACGAACTTCCAGAACAGAACCGTTACGTGATACGTTAACAACCAGCTCCTGCTCACCACTTTGGTTTACAACCACCGCTTGAGCGGAGTTGCTGTCAGCCAGTTCGAACAAGTGAAGGGACACATTGTCCGCAAAGTCATAATCCGGTTTGCTATCCACAGCACCAACAGCAATTAGGCTGTTTGGCTTAACCATCATTGGCAGTGTTTTGAAGTCATGGTTTTCGCTAATCCAACGTCCACCTTCAACTTTGGCACCTGTCAGATAGTTGGTCCATGTACCTTCAGGCAGGTAATAACGAACATCACCCTCCTTGTTGAAGATTGGAGCCACCAGGATCGAATCACCAAACATGTATTGTGTATCCAGGCTGTATGTTGTTGGATCCTCTGGGAAATCAAGCAGCATAGCGCGCATCATCGGAATACCTTTCACAGTCGACTCGACCGCAGAATTGTAAAGATACGGCATCAGGCTGATTTTGAGTTTGGTGAAGTCACGAACAACGTCCACGGATTCCTCGTCAAACAGCCAAGGCACACGATACGAAGTGCTTCCGTGTAGGCGGCTGTGAGAAGATAAAAGTCCGAATTGTACCCAGCGTTTGTATACGTCAGGGGTCGCTGTACTTTCAAAGCCGCTAATATCATGGCTCCAGAATCCGAAACCGGAAAGTCCAAGTGAGAGGCCGCCTCGAAGTGATTCAGCCATGGATTCATAAGTAGAAGAGCAATCTCCGCCCCAGTGAACCGGGAACTGTTGACCACCTGCTGTTGCAGAGCGTGCAAACAGGGCAGCTTCGTTTTTGCCAATCTTATCTTCCAGCAATTCAAATACAGCTTTGTTATAGAGCTGTGTATAATAGTTGTGCATTTTAACCGGATCAGAGCCATCGAAGTACACGACATCTGTCGGAATTCTTTCACCGAAGTCTGTTTTGAATGAATCAACACCTTGATCAAGCAGGACTTCCAGCTTGCTCTTATACCAATTAACAGCATCTGGGTTCGTGAAATCAACCAGTGCCATACCTGCTTGCCACAAATCCCATTGCCATACGCTGCCATCCGCTGTTTTTACCAGATAACCGTTCTCCATACCTTCATCGAACAAGTAGGATTTTTCTGCAATGTATGGATTGATCCACGCGCAGATTTTGAGTCCTTTTTCTTTCAGACGTGCAAGCATACCTTCCGGATCTGGGAACATCGCTTCATCCCATACGAAATCAGACCATTGGTATTCCTTCATCCAGAAGCAGTCAAAATGGAATACAGAAAGCGGAAGATCACGTTCAGCCATGCCATCTACGAAATGGTTAACCGTTGCTTCATCATAATCCGTTGTGAATGATGTTGTCAGCCACAGACCAAACGTCCATGCCGGTGGAAGCGCTGGTTTACCTGTTAATTTCGTATAATTATCAAGTACATCCTTTGGATTGTCCCCACCGATAATGAAGTATTCCAAAGTCTCGCCTTCTACGCTGAACTGCACTTTAGATACATTCTCAGATGCAATCTCATACGATACGCGTTCAGGATGGTTTACAAATACGCCATATCCTTTGTTGGACAAGTAGAAAGGAATGTTCTTATATGACTGCTCACTGCTAGTACCGCCGTCCTCATTCCAAGTGTCCACCACTTGGCCATTCTTAACAAACGGCGTAAAGCGCTCACCGAGTCCGTAAACGTATTCACCAATGCCAAGATCAAGCTGCTCGCGGAAGTACGCTTCCTTACTTGGACCAGTAATATAACCAGCCGCTCTTTGACCGCTACCTGTAATCCGTTTTCCTCCATACAGGAAGCTGACGTCCCAACCGTTCGTTTTGTCGATTTGAACTTCCAGATTGCCGCTTTTCAAAACAGCGCCTTGTTCATTTTTCGAGATGTCTACTTTCACATCTTGATGGTTAAGCTCAAATTCAGGCCCTTTTTTCACTCTGCCCTTATGGTGATTCAAGGTTACGCGAATAACGTTAGGCATAGGGGAGCTGTATGTTGCTTTAAGTAATGTACCGTTCAACGTGTCGCCTTTGGTACGAATATATTTAGTAGCCGCATGTACGGTTAAAGAATCCTCTTTTTGCACAATATCACGAATGTCAGTCGGGTTTTGAACGTGGTACCCTTCACGAGTCATCCAGAATCCATCAGTAAATTTCATGTTTTCTTTCCCCCTTCGGTTATACTATAATAATATTGACATTAATAACGAATTTCTTCTCATATTTTGACCAAATATATCACGATTCTGATATTTCTTATCCGATTCTTTATAAACACCACCAATCTATGGGAACGTTTACATTAATAATGATGCAAAAGGAGATTCACATATGGAACGTGAACGATTACGGGAAGACCGGATTCACGGCAATGCCATGTATCCAGTCAGTGTGTACCCGGATATTCAACAATTGAATGGCGACAGCATTCTCGATTGCCATTGGCATGACGAGATGGAGTTCACCATGGTGACACAGGGCAGTGCTGTTTTTCAAATTGATATGAATACGGTAGAGGTTCAGGCGGGAGAAGCCATCTTTATTAATCGGGGGGAAATTCACGCAGGCTACCTGAAAGGCGATGTCCCCTGTGTTTTTTCATCCATTGTATTTAATCCGGAGCTGTTAGGCAGTCGGACGTTTGATGCCGTACAGGAGAAGTTCATTGGCCCGCTAGTGCACAAAACTGTTCTTCCCCCTTACCATATCCAAACCGATGAAGCGTGGGGGCAAGAAATCATTTTTCATTTGAAACGAATTTTCGCCGATCATGCCACTGGCACACCAACCTGCGAGATGACAACCAAAGCTTACCTCTATTTAATATTTGCACAAATGTTTGAACATATGAGACCTGCTGCACTCAAAGGGACCGTTCCGTCAGGCAGCCACGATAAAGTGGAGCGCCTGAAATCAGTTCTAAGCTATATTCACAATCGTTACCCCGAACCACTCAAGTTAAAAGAACTGGCAGATGAGGCCAACATGAGCGAAGGACATTTTTGCCGCTTTTTCAAACAGATGGTGCAGAAAAGTCCGGTCGACTATATCAACTATTATCGCATCCAGCAGGCCTGTGTTCAGCTTGAGAATACCGATCACAAAATTGTGGATATTGCCATGGACGTTGGGTTCGAGCATTTGAGCTACTTCATTACAACATTCAAGAAACACAAGAATATTACCCCGTCCCAATATCGCAAAATGTTTTATGAGAAAGTGGCGATGGAACCTGCACTGGTCTAAGCTTAAACTCCTATCCGGTGCGGTACTCAGCACATTGAATTGACGATTGTTCAATGCTCTCCACTTATATTTCAGATAGAAGATGCAAAGAAGGTGCTACAACCTGTTCGGTCGTAAGCACCTTCTTTATCATTCTGATGAATGGAATTCCATTTTACTTTTTCAAAGTCTCCCATGAGCTGTACTCATGCACAGAGAATCCGTTAAAGGACGAGTGCACACTTGCCATTTTCTCGACCAGCTTAAGCTGTGCCTCCATATACGCTGTACCCTCTTCATAAAAGGTAATAAAATCGCCTTCCTTGCTTTGCTTGGTCTCCACGGCGATCGATACCGTTTTACCCAAAAGTGACGCTTCCTCAAGCTCATCCTTCGCTACATTATAGATGGCCGCAGCGGTATCCCGGTAAGCCATAATGGTAATCGAGTCAAACTTGCGGATCATCCAGCTGCTTACATTCATCGTGGAACCCGGAATTTTATAACCATCCAGCCAGAAAGGCAGGTCAGCGGCAACAGGCATCTTCATCCGTGCGGCTCGATCGACAATGTATTGAACGTTCCCCTGCCACTGCGTAATCACACTGGCTTGATTGGTTTTCCACTCTGGATGTACATGAGGTTCAATGTCCAAATGGATGCCGGCAAACTTCTCATTGGGCTCTACTTGATTTTGATACGCTTCAACCCAGTCCAGAAAATCTGCAATTTGATCCCGGCTCTCCGTCAGTCCCCAAGCAGGTCTTCCATCCATAACGTCTACGGCAATATTTTTCTCTCTGGCCTTACGAATGAAATCCGTATAGTACGGAAGCTTTACATCCCGATTCATTTGTAGGTAGATCGTATTGATTTTGTTCGTTGTGGCAAACTTCAGCACTAGCTGAGGGTTACTTTGAATCTGCGTCGTGTCCCATACCCAGGTTGCTCTTACGGTTCCCTGTACCGTTCCATGGATGGTTTCATAACTGTCGACTGAGCCAAGTGCAGTGGCTTTGCAAACATAAGTATTTCCCGTAAACAGCATGAAACAACTAATTAACAAAATGAATTGGTATCTCTTTTTGCTTTTCATATTTGTACACTCCCTTTGAAGTTATGCAGCTCTAACGTGCAAATCTCGATGAAATTCTGTCGTTTTATATTCATTCATTGGATACGATTTCGATGTACGACTATTTACATTGCTTTTATATGCAACATCATCTCTTAGACTCACGACGAAAGAATCATATAACATTATTTCGGGTATTCACACTTCTGTATTTATAGTTCTAAAGTCTCATTTATGAAAAGATTTTTAATTTAAGCCTAATTCCACCCCAACATGGGTCATTTTTTGCATATGTACAACAGACGACTCAAGACCTAGTAAGCGTTTTCCTGTGAAAATAAAAAAAGGCCACCCAAAGGCGACCTACACTTCTCTTCCCATTTCAAGGAAGAATGGATACGCTATTATTCATTAATTACCAGCTGGAGCAGCCGGTGTATTCTCCACCATCTCATCAAACAGGGATACCAGCTCAATGCCTTCTGCCGAAATGCGTACCAGTCCTTTATCAGACAAGCGCAATTCCGGAATAACAACAAGTGCCAGCAGAGATAGCGTCATAAACGCATTATTTAACGTACAGCCCGCAGACTGTAACGCTTCACTGACAGCCGCAGATTGAGCTGCTACCACTTCAAAAGATTCCGTGGACATCAAGCCTGCAATGCGCAGCGGGAATTCAGTCACACCAGAGGCAGTCACGACAGCTACGCCGCCCTGCATTCCAATGACCCGGTTGCCCGCTTCAGCCATCAATGCGTCATCATTCCCGATAATGAGCAGATTGTGGCTGTCATGCGCAACGGTCATCGCAATGGCCGCAGGACCTGTGAAGCCTATGCCCCCAACAAGAGCAACAGCGCGATTGCCCGTTTGTTTGTGACGCTCCAGCACTGCAATTTTGCAGATTTCACCTGATGTTGAAACGACGACATTGCCATGTTCCACCGTGACATTAACATGCTTCTCCTTGGTATCCACATGATTCTCCGTCACATGAATGACTTTCGCTCCAATCGTACCTTCGGTAATCGGCGCAGACAGCTCCATATCCTTCGGCTGGATGTTGGCTTCCAGTTTCACGGTGTTCAGCGCCTCTTCCGGATATGTGAAGCTGTCCCAGACCGCTGTCATTTTTCCGTTCTCTGCCACGATATGCCCTGCGGCAATCGTCATGCCTACACGGACATCAGCCAAGCGTCCATCCAGCAAAATAATGTCGGCGATATTCCCCGGAATAACCGCACCAATATCGCGTGCTACACCGAAACGTTCAGCCGTATTAATCGTTGCCATCTGGAAAGCGGTAACCGGCTTCACCCCTTGAGAAATGGCCAAACGCACAACAAAGTCCATATGGCCTTCTTTGAGCAGCGATTCCGAACTCCGGTCATCAGTCACCAGCATCATGCGACGTGTATCCAGGCCAAGCTCTGTGCAGGCTTTGATCGTTTCCGCAACGTCATGCCAAGCAGAGCCCTGACGCATTTTGGCGTACATACCAAGCCGCAGGCGTTCCACTACATCTTCCTTCGTAACACATTCATGATCCCCCGTAACGCCGCTTGCTGCGTAGGCTGGCAGACGCCAGTCATCCGCTGCCCAGGTGAAGTGACCGTCTGCCACCTTGCCCGCTCGGAGCGTCGCCTGAATCTCACCGATCATCGTCTCGTCCCCGTACACGACCCCAGGGAAGTTCATCACTTCTCCGAGACCAATCATATCCGGACCCCAGGAGAGGGCTTCCGCCACTTCTTCCGGTCCAATATAAGCGCCTGTTGTCTCCAGTCCAGGATGTGTGGAAGGAACACAGGAAGCCACCTGCATATAAGCAGCCATTGGCGTCGTCCGTGCTTCATCCAGCATCAATCGCAGACCTTTGAGTCCAAGCACATTGGAGATCTCATGCGGGTCAAAGAACCCTCCCGTTGTACCGGAAGGTAGAACGGCTCTCGCAAACTCCGTTACTTTCATTTGTGTACTTTCAATGTGACAGTGCCCATCCAGCAATCCGGGAGCAATGTATTTGCCTTCAGCCTCAATGATGCGTGTATTCTCTCCAATGGTATGGCTTACATCTTTACCAACATATGCAATCCGGGCTCCCTGTACCGCTACAGACATGCCCGGCAAAATTTCACCCGAAACCACATTAACCAGCGTTCCGCCCCTAATGACCAAGGTAGCAGGCAAGTCTCCCCGTGCTGTTGCCACCAGATCCGGTACGCAATCCGCCATTAATGGGCGTTCAAAAGATGGTGTGTTCATGTTGCTGCCTCCTTCATTAAATAAACGATCCAAAAAAAATAGATTGTTACGATTATATGAGTCTCGCCGTCATGTGTAAAGAAAATTCACACCTATTGTACATGAACACAAAGGATGGATCATTTTTTATCCATGAAACCTAATCCGTCTGATCTCATGTCAGAAGAGATGGAATTACTATGTCCAGTGATGTCCAGTGATGTCCAGTGATCTCCTCCATACTTCTCACACACCAAATACCAACCCCATGGAGCTTCTTATTCCCCACATCGTATTCCGCAATACACAGAAAGACTCCCGTCCCATCGAACGGAAGCCTTCTTCATGAACCTGAAAGACGAAGTCAATCGGCCTGAGCCGCAGATACCTTGCCCATATCATACAATTCCTCGGACTGGGATGTAATAAATGGGCTCGGTTTACCCATGCAATAGACATGCAGTAAATGCATTGCACGGGTACATGCCGTATAGAACAGCTTACGTTCATGTTCCTGCGCATATTGTGATGCAGATCCGTCATAGATCAGAACGGCATCAAACTCCACACCTTTGGCCAGATACGCCGGGATGACATGAACACCCCGTTCAAAGGCAAGTGTTGTTTTCTTGATCAGTTTCGGTGCCGCAGGCAGTACTTTGCTTAACGCCTCATGAATGTCCTTGCTCTCTTCCGCGGTTTTGCAGATGACCGCAACTGATTCATACCCTTCCTGAATCAGATGCTTGAGATCGGCTGTAATAACATCCAGATGCTCCTGTTCATTGGAAGAAACGATCACTTTCGGCTTCTCCCCGCCTCGGTTAAATGGAACGATCTCTTCTCCACCGGGAACCATGCCGCGTGTAAACTCCACGATCTCCTGTGTTGAACGATAACTTCTCGTCAGCTCGATCACTTCCGTATTTTCCGGTCCATACAGGTTAGTCAGCGGTCCCGTACCACTCAATACCGAAGAGTGAGCATAGATAGCTTGATTAAAATCTCCAAGTGCGGTGATTTTCGATCTCGGGAACAATCTTTTCATAAAGGCCAGCTGGAAGGCAGAGTAATCCTGCGCCTCGTCTATGATCACATGGCGGATATTGGAGTTAATATGGAAACCAAGCAGCAACTCACGCAGATACAAATAAGGTGTGATATCCTCATAGGCCAGCTCCTGTACTTTCAGTCTGCGAAGTGTCATCTCACTAATCTCTTCCCAATGTGAAGGCAGTTCTTCCTCTCCCAACAGGCGAACCATCTGGGCCCGGTCGTTGAATAAGTGCGCGTACAGTTGACGGACATCGACAAAACGTAGCGATTTGATCCATTTGCGTAAAGGCTTGAGCCGATCACTGACCACCATCCGGGCAAGGATCTCCCGTTCCTGCTGGAAATCATCGAACGTGTCCGCCTTCCCTTTTTGCTTTCGCTTGAGGCGCTGATAGGCCCGCTGCAGATCTTCCGGCTCCATTAGATCCATTTGTTGATCTACCCAAGGGGCTTCCAATTCACCTTTGCCAAAGGCCGATAACTCTTTCAGCATCCAGTCCCGCAGGATTTCCAATCGATTCACCAGTTTGACGGATGGCCCGAAGCTATAGAATTTCTCTGCCATGGCCTCAGCTGTAACCACAGCCCGTCCCTGGAAACGAACCGGCTTGAACTTCATGCCTTCCGACATCATGCTGTCCTTATAACGTGTTATCACCTTCAGGAAAGATTCGGATGACTTGAATCGAATGCCGGACATGCGTGCTTCATACTGAGGATCTTCTGTTCCGGTCAGTACATATTCAAGCTGAATGAATGGGTCTTCCAGCTGATATTCACGACCCAGACGGCGTTCCAGATACTCCTGGAAGGTCGTTTGCAGCATATTTTCCTCCCCAAGCTCAGGTAGTACGGTAGAAACATAACTGTTGAACATTGGGTTTGGCGAAAAAAGGACCATCTGATCCGCTTGCAGATGCTCGCGGTATTTATAGAGAAGATACGCCACACGCTGGAGTGCAGCGGATGTTTTACCACTGCCAGCAGCTCCCTGAACGATCAGCATGCGAGTCCGGTCATTACGGATAATCCGATTCTGCTCCTTCTGGATGGTCGCCACAATGCTTTTCATCTGTGCATCCGAGGTTCGACTGAGAACGGCCTGTAACAGTTCGTCCCCAATCGTAACTCCGGTGTCGAACATAAAACGGATACGTCCGTCCCGAATAACAAACTGCCGCTTCATCTCAATATCGCCACGGATCTCACCACTCGGTGTATGATACGTGACCGGACCTGGCGCACCATCGTAATACAGGTTCGATATGGGTGCACGCCAGTCATAGACAAGGAAGGACTCCTCCTTCTCATCCAGCAATGATGCGATCCCCAGATAGATTCGTTCTGCTTTCGGATAGCCACTTTCCTTAAAATCAATGCGTCCAAAATACGGTGAATGATGCAGCCGTTTCATTTTGTCCAGCGCTGCTGCCGTATTCAGATGACTGCGCTCCCGATCCGATAGAACCTGTGATTGCTGCCTCATACTGGTGGAGGTCTCACCCACGTCATCCGCTTCGCTGAAGTTCATGGTGACTTCGTCCCAGAAATCTTTTCTCATCCCCACAACTTCGTCCCTGAAGGAACCTACCTCTTTTTCTAGGATGTCGATTTTCCGATCAATCTGTTCTGTTACAATGTTGACCCGCTGTTGCTCCTCGCTCCATTGCTGGTCTGTACTCATATATTAATACGCCCCTCTTTCCCCGGATTGTGTCCTCAAAAGCCCATTTGACAAGCCCGAAAAGGCTATGGTATAATTAATTAGAAAGTAAACATTTTTATTTTATGTTAATTAGTTCTAATTTTCTGAAAACCATTTTTTATTGTACCAGTGACAACGTCCCGATGCAAGCGGAGGCGTTTTTTGTTGTCTTCATTCTATTATTACCCTCAAATTGGTTGAATATAGAACGCTCCTATACTATTGTCGTAATTCTTCAATGGTCTCTCTCCAGCGTGTGATGGCCCCAGACTCATCTTTTAACTGAAATGTTATCCCTGAAGTAATCTCCGCATAAGGTGCATGATCTACACGAACGTTTAACACCTTAGCCTCGAAACGATCTCTCGGATGCACAGCTTCCATGAGTTGTGGCAGTGAAGTCACATCTAGACGAATAGATAACAAGCATTTCTGATGAACAGCAATCAAGGTAGCCTTGCCTGTTCGACTCATATTCATACTTGTCTGTGTTCCCGGCCATAAAGCCAGTCTCAGCAGGTTGGGCGTGACGGCAATAACTTCCCCCATACTGATCATCGCCTGATGTGGCCAGCCATCTTCGGACACAGTCAGTAA
The DNA here is from genome assembly GCF_058408365.1 of Paenibacillus sp. MDV22-iso6. Taxonomy (NCBI): domain Bacteria; kingdom Bacillati; phylum Bacillota; class Bacilli; order Caryophanales; family Paenibacillaceae; genus Paenibacillus; species Paenibacillus sp. MDV22-iso6. Next base: position 269,541 of record NZ_JBZVDZ010000005.1, read on the forward strand.
TTGCATCGCTTCGTGCTGCTTCTGCTCCAGATCCTGTCCATTGAACCACTGCGTCCATTTAGGGTCAAGCTGTGTTAAATTCATACGTATCTACCTCGGTTCGATTGAGTTGGTTGCGCAAGGTTTGCGCTATGTATGACAAAACAACCCGGACACGCTGTCCGGGCTGGTTGTGGTTCCATTGTATATGATGAAACCACATCACCGCAAACTGTACTACCATGTTTACGGCCATTTAAGCCAATTCAGAATTTTATCCTGTGACTCCTTGTCTTCACTGGCACTATGCACATGTTCGGCAAGCCGGTTCAATCGTTCCAGCTGATAGCCATAGTCATAGATCGCGGCAGCTACGATGGACAGTCTCAGCATCCCTTCCTGATCAATATCAAACTGGGAAATGGCCTGCTCCATGAAGCGATCATTATCCAAAATGAACTGTGCCGCCTCTTCCCCGTTCGGTTTCAGCTTATCCTCGAATTTGAGCAGCGCATGTTCATGGAATTTGATGACAAGCTCCAGATGTGTATCAAAGAACTGATCCATTTCCGGTGTTCGCGATGCCTGGAAATAATGGCGTTCTACCGAATCCAGCACATCGAATCCTTTTTGCAGACTCAGCAGCATCTGTTTGTATACGACCATCTGCCGGGTCTCGCTGAATGTGGAACGTTTCATCTTCTTCTGTTCTTCTTCAAACAAATTATATTTATCTGACAAAGATTTAATGGAACCGCCCAGATTATTTTTCTCATCCCGGAACACCACTTCCTTAATCTCATCCGAGATCGATGTCCGCAGCAGCAGTGACATGCCACTGAACACACTCTGAATCTGTTTCACGAACTGAATCTTCGGCTTGGGTGGAAATACGGTAATATTAATAAGAAAAGCAGATACAATGCCGACAAGTGTCAGCAGGAAACGGTTCAATGCAAAATGCCAGTCACCCGACGCTTCCATAATTGATACAACGGTTACCAGCGTCAGGCCAACCGTTTCGCCCATATTCAATTTAAGACAAATCATAATAACCAGCACAATAATTAACCCGACGGCGATGGGCTCATTGGACAGCACCATGCCTCCCAGCAGGGCCACAATTGCCCCAAGTGTGGTGGTCTGCAGCTGATCCAGGAAATACTTCCAGGAACGATAAATGGATGGCTGCATCGCAAAGATGGCCGCAATTGCGGCGGGAACGGGAGATTGCGGGTTCAGGAACATGCTGCTAAGGTACAGGGCCAGCGTGACCGCAATCCCTGTCTTAAGTACACGTGCACCAAATGACATGGTGACCCCTCCTCTTTTTCGAAACTGATTTCATTCGTTGGATGATCATTATCATTATTACCCCATATTTCTTTTTTTGCCCGAAATCAATTCAGGAGAACGATTTATTGTATCATGGAAGCCTTTGGGTTACCATGCCCTGTATCCTGTTGATGAGTTAAATTCCATTCCCTACTACTTCTATGTACACAAAACAATACCCCACACTCCACTCTCGGAAGTAGGGGGTATTGTATGTTTAACTCAAACGGAGAAAGTTATGAAAACCTTCCTTCCCATTCACGCTTGAACTGCTCCACAAACTGCACCATAAAGTCATGACGCTGCTCTGCCAGTTCCTTGCCATAGGACGTATTCATCAGATCTTTTAGCTTAAACAGCTTTTCGTAAAAGTGATTGATCGTTGTACTGCGTCCATTCCGGTATTCCTCCCGCGTCATCTGCTCTCGTGGCGGAAGGGCGGGATCATACATCTCACGACCTCTCGCGCCGGCAAAAGCAAACGTACGCGCAATACCAATAGCGCCCAGCGCATCCAGGCGATCCGCATCCTGCACCACCTGGGCTTCCAGGGATGAGACGGCAGGTCGCTGCCCTCCTGCATAGGAAATGGAACTAATGATGCGTACCACAGCTTCCCGTGTACCCGCTTCAAGCGGCTGGGTATCCAGCCATGCATTCAGCTTCGCCATTCCGGCTTCAAGACTTTCGTTAAGCTTCTCATCCGGCACATCATGAAGCAATGCAGCGAGTTCACAGATAAAGGGATCGGCACCCATACGGTGTGCAAGCTCGACCGCAAGTGCGGTCACCCGCTCGATATGCGGCCAGTCATGACCATCCGTATGTGCGGCCGCATCTCCCTGTACAAAAGCACGAGCCGCCCGAAGAATAGCCTCTCCTGTTAACGTTCCATCAACCTGATCCCCATGCCCTAATTGTTGCGTGTGTAGGTTCAGATGTTGAGGGGAATTCTCTTGCATCTTACACGTCCCCGCCTTCGCGAGTTTGTTCACGCGGTATACGTCTTGCCACACCCGTTTTGACCGCTGCTTCAATCACGCGATTGCGCATCGATTTGACGATTTTATCGTTAAACACACTCGGAATAATATAATAGCGGGTGCGCTCTTCATCGGAAATGGCTGAAGCAATCGCCTGAGCTGCTGCGAGCTTCATCTCTTCATTAATCTGACTGGCACGGCAATCCAGAACGGCTCTGAACATACCTGGGAAACACAATACGTTATTGATCTGATTCGGATAATCTGAGCGACCTGTCGCCATGACAGCCACGATGTCTTCCACCACAGACGGCATAATCTCCGGTACAGGATTCGCCATGGCGAAAACAATTGGATCGGCGGCCATGGTTTGCACATCTTCACGGGTTAACAGGTTACCGCGCGACAGACCGATGAAGACATCTGCTCCGCGAATCACGTCACGAAGTGAACCTGTCTCCAGTTCCGGATTGGTACGAGCCGCATAGTCGCTCCATACTTCATTTTCATAGGTATTCGTCCGTACCAGCGCACCATCACGATCCACCCCGACAACCCGACTCGCACCCGCGGACAGCAGAATATTACTGCATGCCACACCTGCTGCACCGATACCACAGACGACAATTTTTACATCCGTGATGGATTTACCAACCAGCTTGAGCGCATTGATCAGACCTGCATACAACACAACTGCTGTACCGTGCTGGTCATCATGAAATACCGGGATGTCCAGTTCCTCATTCAGGCGACGCTCAATTTCGAAGCAACGTGGTGAAGAAATATCCTCTAGGTTAATCCCGCCAAACGCTGGTGAGATCGCTTTCACAGTTCGAATGATTTCCTCGGTATCCTGTGTATCCAGGCAGATCGGGAAAGCGTCCACTCCTGCAAACTGTTTGAACAACATCGCTTTACCTTCCATGACTGGCATCGCGGCACGTGGTCCAATGTTGCCAAGGCCAAGCACGGCACTACCATCGGATACTACGGCAACCGTATTCCGCTTGATTGTCAGCGAAAATGCCTTTCCAGGCTCTTCTGATATAGCCGAACATACCCGGGCCACATCCGGTGTATATACACGTGACAGGTCTTCACGGTTATGAATCGGGACCTTCGGCGTAACTTCGATCTTGCCGCCCAAGTGCAGCAGGAACGTCCGGTCCGATACGTTTATGATGGATGCTCCTTTAAGCTGGCGCACCCCTTCTATAATTTTGCTATTATCTTGTGCATCCGTTACAGCGACAGTTAAGTCGCGCACACTTACATCCTGATTGGTCGAAATTACGTCGATGGCGATAATGTCTCCGCCAGCTTCCGAGATGGCCGAGGCCACTTCACCAAACTTGATGTCTTTTGTTGTCATTTCCAGCCGAATAATAAAGCTGTTACCGTCTAAATTCCTTTGATTCATTCCAATTCCTCCCAGACTGAAAGTCATGAGTTGCAATGTTACCTGTTTGTCTTCGCTGCGCGGACACGTTTATCCTTTATCTTGCCCAAAAAAAGTGCTCAGTGTGATCTAAATACGACAAAAAGGGCCACCCTCTCCGTCTGATCGAGACGTTAAGGGTGGCCCTTCTGCACACTATATAAGTTAAACTAAAGAATATTTACACTTGCCACTCCGATGATAGAACAACCTTCCGATCGCTGTTATCCCTACATTTTTCAGCCAAATGAGTAACAAATATATTATTTACGCTCAGCCGCTCTGCGCAGTACTCGGATATCATATGGTTGCAAATCCAGGCTGCCCTCTACAGCATCATCACTCAGCAGATCACGATAGGACTGGTTGTCCAGTTGTACTTGCTTCGTCTCCGGTGTGTAGTTCTGCACAAATACATAATCCGCTGTGCCATCTGTACGAATGTGTGCCGTAACTCCAGCAGGAAGCTGAGTTTCAAGAGCACGCTCTATACCCAGATCAGCGATTAGACTGCCATAGAAATCATCGTAAAATGGAGCTTTGAAACGTGTAGCCATATAATAGGCTTTACCTGAACCAAGACGATTAACGGTCAAAGCAGGCCGTCCGGCATAGAAGTCGGAGCGATATGTCGCCAGAGCTTCTGCACCTTCCAGATGAATCAGGTCGCATAATTCGAAAGCATCATATTCGGCATTCAGTTGAAGCTCATTATCCTTCACAGGCACAACCCCATTCAGATCACGGTCATGCAAGCCGTCGATCTCTTCTGACCAGATCCCTAGTGTCTTGCGAAGCGGTCCAGGGAATCCTCCAAGGAAGCACAGATCATTCTCATTTACGATACCTGACCAATACGTGGCCACAAATGTACCGCCATTTTCCACGAATCGCTCAATGCGTTCGCCCACGCCTTCACGTACCAGATAGAGCATAGGTGCGATGAGCAGTTTGTACTTGGAGAGATCAGCGTCCATGTCGATGACATCCACAGGCACACCTTTTTTCCAAAAGGCATCATAATGCCATTCGACCGTCTGCTCGTACTTCACTCCGATGTTACGCGGCCCTTGGGAATCCTTTACTGCCCAGCGGTTTTCCCAGTCGAAGATGATGGCAACCTCAGCCGGAACGGACGTTCCAACCACCGCCTGCATTCCTTCTAGTGCTGCTCCTACGTCAGTTACATCCTGGAACACGCGGGTATGTTCATGACCAACATGATCTACAACCGCTCCATGAAGCTTTTCACTGGAACCCCGACTCTTCCTCCACTGGAAGTACTGTACACTGTCCGAGCCGTGTGCTACTGCTTGCAGAGATGCCAGCAAATGCATACCCGGACGTTTCAATTTGCTGGTCTCTTGCCAGTTAGTTGAGCTTGGTGTGCTCTCCATCAATAGAAACGGCTGCCCGCCCTTGATGGAACGAACGATATCATGCATCATCGCCACTCTGGATGCCAGTGTATCTTCTTCGTCCGCATCATGCCATGTCGGATAACTGTCCCATGACAGAAAATCCAGAATGTCAGCGAATTTCCAGTAGTTCAATCCTTCATAAAACTCCATCAGGTTGGTCGTTACCGGCAGTTCGGGATTTTTGGCCTTAAGCGGTTTCGTTTCGTGCACGATAAAATCAGCGGTCTGATCGGTGACAAACCTGCGCCAGTCCAGATTCATCGCATGGACCTGTGTCTCTCCATGCGGGGCAGGAGACTCCACTTGTTTCCAGTCTGTCACGGTATGGCTCCAGAATGTCGTCCACCAAGAGTGATTCAACTCGTCCAGTGTGCCGTATTTGTTTTTCACCCAGCCGCGAAAAGCATCCTGACAATAATCACAGTGGCAATCCCCGCCAAATTCATTGGAAATGTGCCAGCCAATTACTGCCGGATGATCCGAGTAACGTTCTGCAAGTTTTGTATTGATTGCAGTAACCTTCTCTCGGTATACCGGAGATGTGTAACAATGGTTGTGACGGAAGCCATGCAGGTTGCGAACCCGATTGGCCCCAACACGCAACACTTCTGGATACTTGGCCGACATCCAGGCAGGTCTAGCACCGCTTGGGGTAGCCAGAAATGCATAAATTCCATTGGCCGCAAAACGATCCAGCACTTGATCCAGCCATTCAAACGTGTACACGCCTTCCTCCGGTTCAAGGGATACCCATGAGAAGATGCCAATGGACATCACATTACATTTGGCAAGCTTCATCAATCGGATATCTTCCTCAAGGACTTCAGGATAGCGTAGCCATTGCTCCGGGTTATAATCTGCACCATGTAACATATGAGGTGCTTTGGAACTCACAGGTGGATATTTGTATGTCATGCTGACAACTCCTTATTCATTTCATTTTAATTATCTATTTGATCAATGCAGCACTCGGCTGCTCATCCAATGTAGTGTCATTTTCCTCTCCAGCCTTCAGCGCTGAAAACGATTGCAACTTCTGACCCTTGAAGTCAAACATCGTCAGGTTGCCCCAGTTATTCGGATGTCCAACAGACCACTCTTCCTTGCTAGGAATCCAGGCAGGCTCCCAGTAATAGAATCCCGCTCCTAGACCTCCGGGAACCTCACGAATAATCTGCAGCAAATCCTTCAGATAACGTGTCTGTCCTTCCACACTTGCCGGATACCCGGGCAGCAACAGTTCTTCCTGATTCAGAATCCACTCGTGACCTTCAGGCTGCTCCAATGTCCAAGGATAAGCGGTTTCAACAACATTGATTGGTTTGCCGTAGCGTTCAGCCAAGTCATGCAGATTATCCCGCAGTGCATCCAGTGTTCCATGCCACCAAGGGTAATATGAGAGCCCAATGATATCGAACTCCACACCTAGCGCCTCAAACCGATCATAGAACTTGCGACTCTCCGCATTATCACCACCGCGGTCTATATGAATCATAATTTTGATTTCCGAATCAACGGATTTAACAGCAGCGATGCCATACTTCACAAGTCCAGCAAAACGATCCCACTGTTCATCGGTATCATGCTCTTCCCCACCAACACGTCCTTCATCCCATAACATGCCAGGTGTTATTTCGTTCCCCACCTGCACCATGTCCGGCAATGCATCATGCTCCTTGAGTGTTCTCAGCACATCCGCCGTATAGGTACATACCTCGCGTTGTAGTTCCTCATAGGACAGCTTCTCCCATGCCTTCGGCTTCCATTGATTGGCTGGATCAGCCCAGCGATCCGAATAATGAAAATCCAGCAAAAATTGTAATCCTTGTTCCTTGATCCGTTTGGCTACCGCTACCGTCCGCTCCAGATTACAGAATCCGCCTACAGGATCATTCCAGATTCGCAACCGGATTGCATTGGCATCACCCAGCTTGAGAAGGGTCAGCAAGTCCGCCTGCTGCCCATGCTCATCACGATAGCTCCCACCATGCTGCTCAATTTCATCCATAAATGACACATCCATTCCGAGAACGAATGCCTCTTCCTTTAAATTGCTCACTTCATCAACCTCCGTTTAATTTAGATGCAGATTCAGCCTTTAACTGAACCCAAGGTCATACCTTTGACAAAGAAGCGCTGCAGGAATGGATACACAATGAGGATTGGCGCACTTCCAATAAAAATTTGTGCCGCTCTTACTGTGGTTTGAGAAATGGTTTCCATCTCTTTAGGGTTCATGGCCATCGTACTCATATCACGTTTGATAATTACGGTCTGCATGAAAGTGGCCAGCGGATAATCCTTGGCATTGTTCATGTAGAGCAATCCGTCAAACCATGAGTTCCAGTGAAACACCATGCTGAACAATGCAATCGTTGCGATAGATGGCATGGAAATCGGCAGGAAGATACTGAACAACGTTCTGAAGTGATTGGCTCCATCCATCAGCGCCGCTTCCTCAAGCTCTTTCGGAATACCCCGGAAGAAGTTTAGCATCAGAATAACGAGGAAGGTGTTAACCGCTCCCGGAAGCACCAGCACCCAGAAGGAATCCATCAGGCCGATCTTCTGGATGACCATATAGAAGGGAACGAGTCCCCCATTGAAGATCATACTAAAAACAAAAATCCATGAATAGACGGTTCTTCCTTTAAATTCATTATTTTCTTTCGACAACGGGTACGCTGCCAAAAAGGTGATCAGCAACGTAATTCCCGTACCAATGACTGTCCGAAGCAAGGAAATCCAGAGAGAGTTTAGGAAAATCGGGTTATTCATCGTTTTTTTGTATGCTTCAAGTGAGAACCCTACCGGCCAGAGGTTAACGAGATTGGCATCTGCGGCAGCCTTGTTACTGAAGGATACAGCCAGAACGTGAATCATCGGTACAATACACATAATGGCAACCAAAATGAGAAAACAAATATTGATGACATTGAACACGCGATAAGGCGTTGATTTATGATACATCGTGGTCCCTTCTTTCTCTGTTCATTCGATTAGAATATGCGGTATCCGGCGTATTTTTTGGCTAAGCTGTATGATACAAGGATCAAGACCATGCTGATGACCGATTTAAATAATCCAATTGCGGTCGCGAAGCCCATCTCTCCGTTTTCCAGCGCCGAGCGATAAACGAATGTATCAATAATGTCGCCCGTTTGATATACGAGCGGGTTGTACAGATTGAAAATCTGATCGAACCCAGCGTTAAGCACGTTACCCAGTGCCAGTGTTCCAACCACCATCAGCATCGGTACAAGAGACGGGATGGTAATATGCAGTGTCTGTTTCCAGCGACCCGCTCCGTCAATCTCTGCTGCTTCATACAGCGCTGGGTTAATGCCGGCAAGGGCAGCCAAGAAGACAATCATGTTATAGCCGAATTCTTTCCACACATCCGTTAGAATGATCGTCGGTCGGAACCAGCTGTTATCTCCAAGGAAGAAATATGGCCCAAGTCCGAATGTTCCGAGTACCCGGTTCACCAGTCCTCCGGTGGATAACAGATCAATCAGAATTCCGCCCAGGATAACCCAAGACAAGAAGTGAGGCAGATACACCAAGGTTTGGATCGTTCGCTGGATCGCCATCTTGCGAACTTCATTCAACAAAATCGCGAACACAAACGGGACAAACAAGTTAAAAATGAGTTTGAGTACAGCAATGATCAGAGTATTCCATATGACTTGCAGGCTGTCTTCACGTTCAAACAAATATCTAAAATTATCTAGCCCGACCCACTCCGAGCCGCTGATGCCGAGCCATGGTTTGTAGTTCTGAAATGCCATAACGATTCCGCCCATAGGCACATAGCTGAATATGATCAAAAAGATGATGGCTGGCAGCAGCATTACGTGAAATGGCCAAGTTCGTTTTAAAGTTCTCATGATTGCTCCCCCTGTAATTCTTCCTACTCAAGTGCTCCCTGAGCGGCTTATACTGCGATTATATCAACCGTTTGCATAGGTCAAACAGCACATAAAAGCAATATAAATGGCACAAAAGCAACCAGTTTGGACTCGCTGTCATTCCAGTCATTCATCCACTGCTGACCCGCACCTCCCCGAGGCAAATCAGGCTCTCATAACGACAAAAAAGCGCACAGACCTGGTTGGTCTGCACGCTGCTGTATCCTTATTTTTTCACACTGTCATACCATTCGTTGACCTCTTGTGTGATTTGGTCACCGCCACCCGATTTCCACGTTTGTACAAATGTATCGAACGCATCTACCGGATTTTTGCCATAAATAATTTCATTGAAGGCTTGATTCTCAATTTTGTTCAGGTAGTCCAGCTTGGATTTCATTGTCGCTGTTGTAGGACCTGTGAACATGTTTTTGTAGGAGATTTCTTCCTGACTGAGCAACACTTTCGCTGCGGCAGGGGTCTCTTTACCGTAGTTGACAGCAACATCCTTCTCAAGCTTCGTCTCAGGCTCTTTGCCATCTGCCAGATTGAGCAGGGCTTTCATCTGAGCATCGGGAATACGGGCGCCGTCACGAACGAGCAAATAACGTACAACGTTCACATATCCGCCTTCAATTTGGTCAATCGGCAATTGTTTGCCATTGGCATCCAATTGATAGTCATACTTTGCAAATAGACCGTTATCATACTGGCTACCCGGTGCCGGGTCTGCATAATTGTCGAACAGGTAGTTCTCATACGTGAAGAACGCTTCAGGGTGCTCCATGTCTTTCTTGATCAGAATGACGCCGTTAACAAACTGTGTACCATGACGCATAGCTTTGCCTTCTGGACCGGTCGGGATTTCAATCGGTTTCCAAACGGCACTTGGCACATTTTTCACCGTATCCAGAAGCGGCCATCCACTCATCCAGTATGGACCTGGAATAATACCGGCTGTACCTGCCACTGCTGGCTCGGCTGTTTTGTTTTCATCCCACAATGCTGCTTCCTGCGGGATGTAACCTTTTTTGAGCCATTCGCTCAATTTGGTCAGACCTTGCTTCATGCCAGGATTGATGGAACCATACTCCAGCTTGCCGTCTTCAGCTACATTCCATTGGAACGGCAATGTTCCGTATGCACCAAAGATCCAGGATGGATCTCCCATCCATGTGTTCATGGATGTTTTGAAACCAATGCTGAGCGGAATGACCTTATCTGGAGCTAAGCCATCCGGATTTTGATTTTTGAACGCATCCATGACTTTTTCCAGTTCATCGATTGTTTTTGGCGCCTCCAGATTCAGCTTGTCCAGCCAGTCCTGGCGAATCCACAGCAGGTAATCATTGTTGTACGCATAGTCCAGTACGGGAATACCCATTCTTTTGCCGTCACGGCTATACTGGTTCCATACATTGGGATCCTGCTCCATCGCTTTTTTCCATGTGTCGGAAGCGTATTTGTCGAACAGCGGACCCGCTTCCTGGTACATGCCAGAATCAATCAGATCCTGTGCAAGCAGGTTGTCCCCTACCATTACCACTTCAGGCATCTCCTGACCGGATGACATAGCAAGACGAAGTTTTGTCGCAAATGCGTTGTTCGTATCCGTTACAGACCACAAGGATTTGATGTCGATGCCAAATTGATCTTTGGCCCACTTGGTTGCTACGTTATTTTCCATCGATTCGCCATTTTTGAATTTTAGCTCAGGATCAATTCCCCATGCCGTTGTAATCGTTACTGCAGGATCATATTTTTCTTTGTATTCGTTTTCAATAGCTGGCGTACTTGATGCCTCGCTATCTCCTCCGCTATTTCCTCCTGTACAGCCTGCAAGGACGCCGGTCAGACACACCGCCGTTGCGAGAAGCGACAGTAATCTCTTTTTCGTGGATTTCGCTCTCAATGTTGTTCCCCCTTCAATCATTTTGGTTACCCTTTCATTATAGGCCTGCCGGGTCTTTCAGCCTATGTCACGAAAACAAGATTTCTGCACCTTTGGCAACCTATATATTGGAATGATGTTGAAATTATGCCTGATCCCGATATTCATTCGGTGTCATGCCGTAATGTTTTTTGAACATTTTGCTGAAATATTGCGGATTTTGGTACCCAAGTTCACTGGTAATCTCGTATATCTTTTTGTTGGTGTTTTTGAGCAAATACAATGCACGCTCCATCCGCATGCGAATCATATAATCGCCCAGCCCCTCACCTGTCTCGGCTTTGTAGATCTTGGACAAATAAACGGGATGCAAATACACCTTGTCTGCGATCATCTTCACGGATAGATCCTGTCCTGCGTCTCTGGTTACCATCTCCTGAACCTGCTTGATGACGTGTCTGCGACTCTGCACGCCTTCCTGATCCGACAGCTCCTCCTGCAACTTGGCAAGCATCTCAGTCGCCCAGCGGCGAAGCTTGTCAGGTGATTGAATCAACTGATGTGCCAATAGCAGATCAAATCCCGCATGATCAATCTCATGTACGAGATGCCCCTGCTTGTGCGCAATGTACATAAAAGCATTCGTTACTGACAAATACATCTCATATACATGCTCTCTGGAGAGACATACACGGTCCGCTGCATCAAAGACAGCATTCAGTTTACGTGCCGCAGCCTCCCACTGTTTGGTTTCAAGCAATTGAGGCAGAACGGGTGGCTTATAGAGCTCTTCAAGCGCTTGAGCCGCATCGTTCTCCGGTCGTTTGGACAGCTCTTTATCCATGTAAATGATTGTATTTTCCTCTGGACCCGATAGTACGAGTGATCCCAAACCTTTACGATAAGCGGTTGTCAGATCGGCAAATTGAAACGGTGCAGTAACCACCATGGATAGATCACCTTGCAGATATCGAATGACATGCTCGCGGAAAGTTCCAACTGGCTGTTTCAGTTCTTCCACATTGGTCTGAGCAGGCTCTGTCCAGTCCTGACTCTGTATCATCATGACCAAACTCTCATGAGGACCTCGTCCAAACCATACGTTGAATTGGGGACCAAACACCTCTTCGGCAATATTGCCAACCGCAAACTCCATCAAATCCAGTGATTGCTGGTCCATTGCCGAGAACCTGCCTGTAAGGCGAATTAGCATCATAACTGCCGGTTGATCCGGCTGAAGCACAATCTCATACTTCTCAAGCTGTTCACCCAGTGCCCGTGCTGTAATCTCGCGGCCCAATAACAAATCGTGCATCAGATTCTCCCGCAAAATTTTATAATCTGACTTCCGGCTATATAACAACCGATGGTATTTATCAAATTCATCCCAATCATCCCGAAGGGACGTGATGGCAGCGGAGACCGAAGCCATGAATTCCTCATCGTTCACTGGCTTGAGAATATAATCGGCAGCTTGCAGCTGAATTGCTTTTTTGGCATATTGAAAATCACTATGCCCGGTCAGCAGAATACAGCGGATATGCGCCCATCGACTGCTTACCTCCTCCACCAGTTCCAGCCCGGACATGCCCGGCATTCGAATATCGGTCACCACAAGGTCCACTGCATTCTCTTCCAAGATCTGCAGCGCCTCCTTGCCAGATGCTGCACGCAAAACCGTCGTAACCCCGAGCTCGCCCCAAGGAATGGTCAATTCTAGACTTTCAGTTACATACGTTTCATCATCCACCAGTAAAATATCAATCAAGACAGTCACTCCCTATCTGCTTCGTTATGCAGTGCATTCTTTCTATAGTTCTAATTCTGTGGTCATATGGCGTCTCTATTTCTATCCTTCTATTCAATAAGATGTTTTTCGTCAGTAGGCCAGGACAAGGTAACACGCAGCCCACCAAGCGGTGATTCCGTGACGCTAATTCCCGCCTGCTCCCCATACCTGAGCTGAAGACGCTGGTTAACGTTCCACAACCCACATCCCATCTCTTGGTCCATACCGCCTGTGAGTTTGTGGAGCAGCATCTGCCGGGCCAAGTCATCCATACCTTGCCCGTCGTCATCTACGGTAAGAATCATCATGCCATTTCTCTGTTCTCCGGACACCCGTATTTCCCCAGCTTCGGCATCGGCTTCAATTCCATGAATGACCGCATTTTCCACCAGTGGCTGTACGATTAGAGGAGGCACCTCTTGCCTTAAGAGGTCTTCCGATAAGTCAATTTTGAAACGTATTCGGTCCATACGCATCTGCTGAATCTCCAGATAACAGGTGACGAACTCAATTTCCTCTGTGAGCGGTACCACATCACGCTCCTGCCTCGTCGTATACCGATAGTATCGGGACAGATTATGCGACATGGCAACGACGGCATCGACACGCTTCAGCTTGGCCATGCTCGTAATGAATGAGAAACAATTATAGAAAAAGTGTGGATTAATCTGCGATTGCAGCTGTTTCAGACGGGCTTCACGCACATGAATCTGTTCCAGGTACACGTGTTCAAACAACTGCTGAATCTGCGCCACCATGGAGTTAAATCGTTCGGACAAAAAGCTGAATTCATTGCGTCCTTTGGGTGTAATTCGGACTGAATAATCCTCCTGCTTCAATCGTTGGAATCCACGAATCAACTGTTTGACAGGAACTTGGACCTGTACATATAACAGATAGGCTACGGCAAAGCTCATCAATAGCAGACAGATCATCGCTGAGTAGAACAGTATATTAGATTGATGAATCGGCTTCAGAATAGCCGATAGTGGCATGTAATCGACCAGATACCAGCCGGTCGTGCTGGACTTTACCGTATTAACCATATAAGGCTCGCCGTTAATGACTACCGTCCGGTTATCCACATCCTTAAGCTTATCAATGGCCAGCTTGTCCATCAGCTGACCTGTCAGGGCACGATCCGAGGTGCGGTTATAGATGACCCCCGTCTCTTCCCGGTAATAAAATGGATCATGGCGACCATCGTCCTTGAATTTGTCCAACATATCTCGAATGTTGTCACTGTCGAATTCTAGCTTAATCACGGTTTGCGCATTGGCTGCGGGATCGCTAATGCCGTACGGAGATACGGTGATCCAGCTGAAGATGAATTTATCATCTTCACCTTCCTGAGTCTTTCGAACATTCCATCCGGATGATATGTTGCCTCTCAGCGTCTGCTGATCATAATAGCCAGCATCTCTTTCAGAGATGACTCTGCCCAGCGTCGGCGAATAGAGGTACAGTTTCGTTGTCCAGTTGGATGAACTCTCCTGGATGCTCAGCTTGTTCTGAATACGTTTAACCAAATTGATCGTATCCAGATCGAAATATTTACTGTCGGCGTAGATCCGCCGGAAGCTCGCAATATCAGGATCATGGATGAGCAGATTCGGCCACGAGGATAACAACTCGATGTGTGTGTTCACTTGATTTTGAAAAAATTCCAGTTGGTTACTGTTGGAGCGATTGAGTTCATCCCGCAGAACTGCTGTCGTTTTATGGTTGGAATACCAGTACAGCAGCACGACTGGAACCAGCATAATTAGAATTAAAATGACCATTTTGGAAAATAGATTCGTCCGGTATGACATCTGCTTACCTCACCTTGCCTTCATTAGTCAGTGAATCTAATTTTAACGATGAAAGCGTTAAACATAAACTATTTTTTCTAGGCGAATCCGCTCCACAGCACATCTGTTATTCCTGACTTAATCTCTTTAAAGAGACTGTCTATATATCGTAAGCGTTACCATATACATACATAAAGGTGACAAAACCAACTTTTCTGCACTAATTGCAACTTCCACGCAAAAAAAGAGCTGACAACCGCCAGCTCCTTTCTAAACACTATATATTGATTAATTTCTTCTAATTCGCAATGCTCTTCTTATGTATTCATTCTATCTTGCTAACGCAAAATCATTATGGAATATCGTAGTCAAACACAGTGTTCTCTCCATCTACGGCGACATCCATTACAATATCGGTTAGCTTTCCTTTGACTCGCAGTGGGGAGGCAGCCAAACCGGAAAACGCCAGTTGACCTTTAAATGTTCCATGCGGCTCAATCTCTATATGCACAGGCTTCAGCTGGACAGATTGCAGGGATTCATAGAGCGGATCATCCTGGTGTTTGTAACTGCGGGCCAAGTCAGGCAAAAGCACAGCTGCTACAGGCTCTCTGGTGTAATTTTTGAGTGTCAGGTCACAGTTTACTCGTGTAATGCCATTTTCCAGTACATCATAGGTACAGGAGCTATCGTTTTGGACATAGGAAACACCATTGATACCGGATGCCCCCCATTTGGCTACATACATCAATTTATCCGTCATGTAGGAATAACTGAGAACAATAGCGAGAACGATCAGCCAGAGCCGTTTGGCCAGAACCGGATATAATGGCATGATTTCTTTGCGTGTAAGATAGTAGCTGCACGCTAATATACCCATTCCAAAAAATAACGTGATATGCACACCACTTACATAGGATGTGGTATAAGGCGACATGCCTATAGCAGACAACATCGTGTCCCCCACAGAGAAACCGAGGTGATGCTTAAACGTAAAAATGATGCCAAACAGCAATAACATCGCAGAGAACACAAGTCTGGTTCTCGACACACGAACACCCCCTAATCAACCACCTGATTATATCATATATTTCCTTATTATGGTTTACGATCCAAATAAAAAAAGACGCTCCGGTTTTTAACCGAAAACGTCTTTGGTTTTGCAACTCAATTCTACTTTTTCGACAGGAATGCGTCGAGCTGTTCTTGTTTGGCTGCAATGATTTTATCAATACCTGCGGCTTTCAACTTCTCCAGATATTTCGGGATCATCTCATTCGGATCTACTGCACCCGAGGTCATACCCGGTTTGAACTGTTTGTTCACGTTGTTGACCGCAGCAATTTCGTTTTTGACGGATTGGCTATTGAACGTAAAGCCCAGTGCAGGTGACTTAACGCCTTTGGCATTAAACTCCTTGAACTTTTCCCATTTCTGCGGATCTTCATTATCCCAGAGATAGTTCAGGAACTGGTTACCTAGCTGCCATTGTGCACCAGGATTATATGTGCGACTGTTCGCATCTACACCTTCCGGCAAGGTAATAATGTTGTCCTGGCCGTCTTTCTTCACATAATGTGTGCCTTCAATTCCGAAGTTGAGCAGGTTGTTGATTTCTTTGTCGGAATGCAGCAGGTTAATGACTTGCATCGCCTTCTCCGGCTGCTCAGAGGAACGGGAGATCGCCAGCATCGCACCGGAAGCATCTCCGGTTGTAATCGTAGGCTGTGTCATCTCGATCTGGGTCAATGGATATCCGACATACCCTTCTTCTTCCTTATCCTTGCCCGGCTTCATGCCATCGGTCCACAGGAAGGCCTTGCCTGCCTTCGCCTGATCTTTCGGGAATACATTGGAAGTTGCTGCATCACTGTTAATGTATCCAGCCTGATACCACTTGCGTGCAAGCTCAGCCGCTTCCTTGAATTCAGGGGTCTCCACTTCATTCAGTACCGTCGTTGTACCCGCTGTTTTGGAGATGACGCCTGGAACGGATGCATCACCAAGATAATCCCAGTCCAGATTTTCTAACAGCCCGTTACCATTGGTATTGGACATATAGAATGGAGTGATGCCTGGTTCGTTTTCCTTGATTGTTTTGAGCAGCGGCTCCAGGTCAGCCCATGTTTTTACTGCGGTCAGATCGAGCTTGTATTTGTCAGCCAGATCTTTGCGTACGAGTACACCACGCGTCGCAGCTAACTCCTTGTTGGTAGGAACGCCATAGTTTACGCCATCCACCTGAGAACCTTCCAGAAAGGCTGGATCGAGATTTTTCTTGATATCCTGCCCATACTTGTCAAGCAGATCATTGAGCGGCAAGAAAGCTCCTTTTGCCACATTGACCGTATAATTTTGCCAAGCAGCTGTGAAAATAATGTCTGATTTTTCGCCGGAAGAGATCATAAGATTCAGCTTGTTATCCCACTGCCCCCAGTCGATCGCATTAATCTTGAGTGTTGCACCGATCTTGGGCTCCATCTTTTTGTTGATCTCGGCTTCCACCAGAGCTACATCTTTCTGTGGTGTCCCTGGATAATACAACGTCACTTCATAGGGCTTGCCCCCAGTCTCCGCTGCACCGCCACCCTGTGCTTCCGGTGTTGTTCCGCCTTTGTCTGATGAGCAACCTGCCAGCACCAGGCTCAGCGCCATAACTGCTGCCGCGAAACGCGGCCATACCTTAAACGTTCTAACCAAGTGAACCCCTCCCGTCATATGTTGGACCCTGCAACCGATTGCCCCAATTCGCAATGTTCCCCAATCTGCAAAAGTCCGTTCGCTTGCCGGCCCTCCGGCGTGTCTGTACTCGCTGCTTTTTGTATATGCCCTCTCAGGTCCATCTTCAATTATCCGTTGCCCTCTCCGCTAACCGGCCGGAGTTATCCCTTCACTGCGCCTACGGTTAGGCCTTTGATGAAATACCGCTGGAAGAATGGATATGCCAGTACGATTGGACCAATACCGACAACAGCCATCGCCATCTGCAGTGTTTTATTCGGCAGATTTAGCAATCCGCCCTGTGACGAAATCTGTGAAGAGACATTGGAGTTGGATGTTAAATATTGAATATCGAGCAGCGTCCGGTACATAAGGTACTGAAGACTGATCGTCCGGTTATCAGATATAAAAATCATGCTGAGATACCAGTCGTTCCAGTAATTCAATGTGCTGAACAGTGCAACGGTCGCCATCACCGGAAGGGAGAGCGGAAGCACAATACGTGTAAACGTTCTCAATTCACCCGCTCCATCAATCCGTGCCGATTCAAGAATCGATACCGGAATGGAATTAGCGAAGAACGTACGCATGACCAGCACGAAGAACGGCGACAACAGCAGCGGCATGATCAGTGCCAGAATCGAGTTTTTCAAATCCAGTACGTTTACATAGACGAGATACCAAGGGACCAGACCGCCATTGAACAGCATGGTGAAAAAGATGAAAAAGGCGAACCACCCACGATACGGCAAATCTCTTCGGGAAAGCGGATATGCGTACAATGCAGTCAGTGCAACACTCGTTATTGTACCTATCACGGTTACGATAATTGAAATGCCATAGGAATGGATGATCTGATCCATGTCCTTGAACAGAAACTCATAGGCAGTCAGGCTAAACTTCTCCGGAATCAGCTTATACCCGTTTGCAATGACCGTCGTCTCGTCCGAGAATGAGATCGCGAAGACAAGCAGGATCGGCACGATGCAGGCAATGGCATAGAATATAAACATAGCGTGTATGATAGACGCGGAACGCCGCGACACGGCTAATGGATCACGTGATTTCACAGCTGGCTTGCCTCCTCTCAAAATAATGCATTATCTTTGTCCATTCTCCTAACGATGGTATTGGATACGAGAACAAGTACAAATCCGACAACAGCCTGATACAGCCCGGCTGCCGAGGACATCCCGATATCGCCTCCAATAAGGAAGGTTCGGTACACATACGTATCCAGAACGTTCGTAACCGGGAACAATGCGCCCGATTCCAGCGGAACCTGGTAGAACAGACTGAAATCCGCGTAGAAAATACGACCGATCTGCAGCAATGTCATAATCACGATCAGCGGTACGAGAAACGGAACGGTAATGAAGCGAATCTGATGCCACTTGCTCGCGCCATCCAGCACGGCTGCTTCATAATATTCCTCATCGATGCCTACCACTGCTGCCAGATAAATGACGGCATAATAACCGATATTCTTCCATGTGTTCACCAGTGGCAAAATGTACGGCCAGTACTTGGGCTCCGAATACCAGTCAATTGGTTGTCCGCCAAAGAGCTGAAGAATCGTTGAGTTCATGAAACCCGAATCCTTGCCGAGAAACGCGAGCACCAGATAGCTGACTACAATCATCGACAGAAAATACGGAAGCAGCATGAGTGACTGATACAATTTGGACATCGCCTTGTTTTTCACTTCATTCAACAAAATCGCAAGCCCTACACCTACAAATAAATTCAGAGCAATAAATACCGTGTTATATGCGAGCGTATTACGTGTGATCTCCCAAGCATCGCTGGTGGAGAATAAATACTTGAAATTATCCCAGCCGCTCCACGGACTGCCCCAAATACCGTCGGCATAGTTTACATTTTTGAATGCAATCAGAACGCCGAACATCGGCATATAGTTGTTCACCAGCAGAAACAGAATGCCTGGCACAAACATGAGATACAAAACCTTGAATTTACCTAGATTGTACAGGACAGACTTTCGTTTTCGAACCGGTATGTCCCTTCCATCCGATAGACGTGCTGCCTTACCCACCTGGGGTTGTGTCTTCATAACTTGTTCTCCCTCACTCCTCTTGAATTTCATCCTCAGGATGAAACACCGCTGTGTCTCCTGTGGTTCAAGTATACGGCGGGGCGTTCAGGTCCACTATCTGCTGTGGTGACCTGTTCACTGATCAAATTATGACTTTAGGGCACAAAAAAACAAAAGACGCAGCATGCTGCGTCAAATCTGTACCGTTCGGGACTGTTTGCGAAACTCCTGTGGGGTAATGCCCGTGCACTTTTTGAACATTTTCGTAAAATGAGAGTAATTGTAGTAACCGACCTTGCCTGCGATATCCGTCACTTTCACAGTAGACTGGGACAATAATGTCTTCGCTTTGGCTACTCTGCGCTGGAGAATGAATTCGGAAAGCGACATGCCCTTTTCTTTACGAAAAAGGCGGGATAGATAGGCTGGATTAAATCCGGCAAAGGATGCAAGTTCTTCTCGCATCAACTCTTCACCAATATGATTTTCAATGTAAATGCATAACTGGTCCACAATCGTCATTGGACTGTGATCGTCCGGGTACAATACCGGTATGGCACGACTGATCAGGTCTGATGTCCACTGCTTCAGTTGGGGCAAAGAACGTGTCACAACGTTTTCTTCCGGCTCCCGTTCTCCGGGATACAGGCTGCGTACAGATACATTTTTCTGATGCAGCAACGGGTAGATTACATGCAGCATCGCATGATAATACAAGCGCAGAATTTCCGGTGACAAACGCTCCTGTGAAGCCAGTAATTCAAAGATTTCGTCCACACGCTCGCGCAGGTCGTCAAACTTTCCCGTTTCGAACAGGATGGACAGCTCGGAGAACCACGGTATTGGCAGAAAACGATCCTCCGTATCTCGGCCTACCTCGTCATAGATGAAGACCCCTTCAAGCTCGTTGATATTGCGACGCTCCATGTCCATCAGCTCATTCAGCATCCCCTGTAAATCTGTAACAGCAACCGGGACTCCGACGTAACAGGACAATCGACAATAAAAATAGGTACCACACTCCTGAATATAGCTCTGACATCCTTGTGCCATTTCACTCGCCGTAGGTATGATACCGTCCTGTTCGTATGCAAGCACAATATTTAGCCCACTGTGATCCTGAAACACTTCCCCAGGTTTGTCACCAAGCAGCATTTCCTTGGCAGCATTGCGGAGCGCATATTCCAGCACCTCCTCGTCACGCAGATCGAAGTCTCGCACCCATTCTTCGACGGAAATGACAATCGGCAACACGCGCACGTGCGGATCAATCTCGGCTCCATAGACCTCGGCCAGCTCCTGCAGCTTTTGCTGGGTTAAGGTTACGCGCTGTGAGATGGCGTCTTTCCAGAAACGCTCGGTCAACAGTGGTTTATGCGTTTGCCAGCGTTTGTACACCGTCTCATATACTTCATTGGTGCGGGAACGCTGCTCGTCATCCTTGATTTTGTCCATTGCCTGGCTCACAACCTTGATCAGCTGGTCTGCGGGAGCAGGCTTCAGCACATAATCGAAGCTGTTCAGCTTGATTGCCGTCTGGGCATAATCGAACAGGGCATGACCTGTAAGAAAAATCGTCTGCATGCCGGGATCATGCTTTAACACCCAGCTTTGCAGATCCAGTCCCGTTTCACCCGGCATCTCAATATCACAGATCATAATATCAATGGGATGGGATTTCATCAGCATTCTCGCTTCTTCCGCATCACCAGCACTGAATACCTGGTCGATTCCGGCCAGGCTCCAGTTCACCCCTTCCACCATCGCTTGCAAGGCGTATACTTCATCATCCACGATCAACAGGTTCCGCATAGGCTCTCCCTTCTTCTTCTTCCGTCTGAGCGGGCATATGAATATGGACTGCTGCCCCTCCTTCAGTCTGATTGCTGAACTGCAATCCGGCATGTTCGCCGTACTTTACAAGCAGCCGATGAATAACGTTCCAGATGCCAATGTGCTGTCCACCCGGATCTTCGGCGTATTGCCCCTGTTGCAGGCGCTCCAGTATGTCTTGCTCAAATCCAACACCGTTATCTGTAATTGAAAGTTGAAGAACCGAAGACGGTTCAGGATCAGATAACGTTTTCGACTTCCATGCTCTTATGCAAATAACAAAAGGCTCTTTGCGCCGCTGGAAGCCATGAATAATGGCGTTCTCCACAAAAGGCTGAATCGTTAAAGGCGGCAGCACATAATGCCCCAGATCCGGTCCGACATCCAGAACGAAATCCAGCTTGTTGGGAAACCTCAGCTTCTGAATCTCCAAATAATGACTGATATGTTCCAATTCTTCATCCAATCGAATAACACGTTTGCCTGCACGCAGGCTGAACCTGAAATAATCTGCCAGATGCCCCGCCATCTGCTGCACCAGCTCATGCTTTTGCAACGAAGCCAGGCTATGAATGATATTCAATGAATTCAGGTAAAAGTGAGGATTAATCTGCATCTGCAATTGTTTAAACTCTGCTTCTCTTGTGCGCAATTGTTCCTCATACACATCTATCTTCAGATGCTGGATCTCACTTGTCATCTGATTGAAGCTGTGTGTGACAAACTCCAGTTCAGATGAAGACGGCGTCTCAAGCCTCACATCAAGTTCTCCTCGGCTGACCCTCCTCATCCCACGTATGAGCACATTCATTGGACGGAACAGGAGCTGCCTGAGAAAAATCATAGCTGTTATCAGAATGACCGCTGCACCAATTGGAAGCAGGCGAATGATCTGCTGAAAAAATGGCAGGTTTCGCATCATATCCTCCTCGGGCAGCAGAACAACATAGTTCATCTCAGACATGGCTGAGGGAATGCCAAGCATCAGGTACTGACGTGCACTGCCTATAGACGTCACTTCAGAGATCACCTGGTACGGATTATTCAATCCAGTGATATGGGCTGCGGCCAGTTTGATTTGTGCCGAGTTCAGGGCTGAATCGGACAGCGCCCCGCCATCTGCTCCCAAGATGACTGCACCTCCCCGGTCACCGGACTCCGTGAATTGCTCGGGGTGATTCAGTGCATTCATGTCCACCAGCGCTCCCGCATAGAACTGGGCATTGATCCGCACCGTTTTGACCAAGGCATTCCAAGTGCCTCCCCGAACGATGCTCCACTCTGGCTTCTGGATTTCCCCCTCCAGCTGCTGCATTTGTACCGGCATGCTCTCCTGCACAATCGACATTTTGACATCATAATTGCCTGAGGTAGCGAGTAACAGATCATCATTCACGGCATCGTACAGAAAAAATGAATCGATCAGATTATAAAATCCGATATCGGTCATGAATTTGTTCATAATGCGCTGTTTCGCAATAATATAATCGCCGCTGCCGTATTTGAGAAAAAACAGGGAAATAATGTCCGGGTCTCGCTCGCCCAGACTGTATAAATACCGATTGGTCTCCTGCAGCACACGCTCGTTCTGCTCCACACTCTTTGCAAGATGATTCATATTGGTGAGAGACACTTGATCACGTACAACTTTCATGGCATATACGTTGTTGTAATATAGCAGCATGAATAGTGGCAGCATGATCAATGTCAGACCCACAATAAACTTAAAGCGCAGTGAACGGATGAAATTCATGAATTCCCGCCCTTTTGTTTAATCTAGATTTCAGTTCTTTTGCACATTGTTGTAACCGCTATCAAGATCAAGCGATTTCTCCTGTTTTTTTTGATGCTCCACCACTGTATTTCTTCCATCTTCTTCCTTATAATGGCATGTTTATTGTAGTCATACTTGCTTGCATCTGTCTATGTGGTTCCGTGACCTGTCAGTGTCAATTCTGGTGACTTGCTTTTGGCTTTCAGTACGTGTTCGAGGGTCCATGCTCTAATTAGTTCTCCATCTGTAAAAAAAATCCTGCTCCACACTCCACGAACGCCCGGTGATGACATGCATACGATATATCACTCCTTGGATTGACATCAAGGATGTAAGGAGGCATGTCCGATGAATATACAACTCGTCCCATTGCATTATGTATATCTGGCTTTTATCGTCTTGATTATCGCCGTCATGGTTCGGCGTAGAGACACAACCATCATTTGTGTCGCAGGTGTCATGACCATTGGACTCCTGGCGACTGAAACATTAAGCGGATCGGTTTCCGGAATCTTCAGCAGTTTTATCTACGCAGCCAAGGAGCTGCTCAGCACCATTTTTATCATCTCGATCATTGTCGCCATGAGCCGGGTATTAATCCGGACGGGGATCAATGAAGTCATGGTGACACCACTCACCCGGTTCATCCGTTCTCCACAGGTCGCCTATTGGGGAATTGGATTCATTATGATGATCGTATCATTGTTTTTCTGGCCCTCTCCTGCCGTTGCCCTGGTTGGAGCTGTACTTCTTCCGGTAGCAGTACGAGTCGGACTTCCTCCCATCGGCGCTGCCATTGCCATGAATCTGTTCGGTCACGGCATTGCCTTATCAGGGGATTACATTATCCAAGGGGCACCCAAACTGACAGCTGATGCAGCTGGCCTTCCCGTTACCGCTGTTATGACTGCAAGTATCCCACTTGTCATAGTGATGGGGACGGTGTCTACCGTAACGGCATTCTGGATGCTGCGCAAGGAGATGAAGTCAGGTTCCCCCGTTAAACTCAGTGATCCGATCTCTGGTGAAGCAGTAACCGTTCATCCACCTTCGTCAGACTCTGCGCCGATCTCCGAGGAGCCAGCCGTTCAACGTCAAGCAATGCCCCCACGTTTGCAAAAGGCATTCGCTCTGATCATCCCATTGTTATTCTTAGTCGATGTCATTCTGATGTTTTTACTTAAATTACAAGGCGGTGATGCCACAGCACTAATTGGTGGAACGGCCGTGCTCATTCTGATTGCCGTATCACTTGCCGCGCATCGTCATACAGGTCCGGAAGAAACAACAAACTATTTAATTGAAGGATTTCAGTTCGGATTCAAGGTGTTTGGTCCTGTTATCCCGATTGCCGCTTTCTTTTATCTTGGGGATGCTGCGATCACAGAACTGTTCAACAACCCGCTTCCTGCTGGATCACACGGTATTGTGAATGATTTAGGGGTTGCTCTTGCAGGGCTAGTGCCATTGAATAATACGGTAGGTGCTATAACGATGACTGTGACCGGAGCGGTCACGGGAATGGATGGTTCGGGGTTCTCTGGAATATCCCTGGTCGGCTCCATTGCGTCCATGTTTGCAGGCTCGGCAGATTCCGCACCTGTATTGACGGCACTGGGTCAGGTCGCCGCCATATGGGTAGGCGGTGGGACCTTAATTCCATGGGCCTTAATTCCAGCTGCTGCCATCTGTGGAGTCAGTCCATTTGAACTGGCACGACGCAATCTGAAACCGGTACTGCTGGGATTAACAGTTACTACTATCGTTGCTATCTTTCTAATCTGATTACTTAACCGTGCTATTCGAACTGAAAAGACGTACGCACGCGGGCCCATTGCCAAAGCTCATCCTTACTCATTGCGGCCAGATGAAGCAATTCCTCATACGGGTCTCCCTGAAGTCCTAATACAGTAGCGAATGCAGGCTCCGTCTTCAAGCCTTCCAGCTTCAGTTTGCGAATCTCCCGATGTCCTGCTGCACCCCAGAGTTGCAACAATCCCCACTCTACCAGCATGTGAATATAAGCATTCTGCCTGCGTACAGATAGGGACTGAGCGAAAATCTCTACAGGCCAGTTTCCAATTTCCACACTACAGGTCACATAAGGACGCTGGCCAGCACGCCCATCCCCCCTGTCGCATCGAAAACCCTGCATTCCGCCCAGTTGTTGGTGCACCAATGTTTGGAACGCCTCGAGATCCGCTGCCTCACATAATAGATCAAGATCACTTCCAGGAATATCAATATCAATCGGCACTGTTCCAGCCGGATAAGGCTGGTAAGCTGCCAATATGCTTAACAATCCACTGGATTGCAACACCTTATACGCATCCTGCTGACGCTCGTTCCCCGAGGCCAAATGTGCCATTACATCCGTAGTTGTAATCATGTCACACCCTCGGGTAGCGGTTCATTCTGACGCTCCTGTAACGACTTGTTTTACTCGACCCACCTGTCCACTGGTCAAACGTACTTTGATCCCATGCGGGTGTGTGGGCGATTTGGTCAACAAATCCTTCACGATACCGCGTGTCAGTTTGCCTGTCGGCTGATCTTGCTTGAGCACGATATCCACTTCAAGACCCGGTTTGATATTTACTCGTTGTTGTCCATTCATGGGTTTCCCTCTCCTCTTCAACGTATTCCATGTCATGTAGCCATAATTTAGAAAGCTTCATCTATTGTAGACGTTTTGGATTGAAAACGAAAGCCATGTCCAATGTTCAAAAACATAACTGAACTGTTATTTCCGCTTTGAAGAGGGATCAGAAGATTTGCTTTTCATCACTTTCAGAGCCGATCGATAGACTTCATCTGCACTCTTTTCAGGTTCTTTTGTCTCCGTCAGCACCGTTTCGTCTTCCACTTCGGCAGGTTTACGGAAATGAAGCAATGCTTGGCGATAAGCTTGATCACCATCTGTAGTCTGCGTCTCTCTTTTCTGTGGTGAAGGGGTCACTTCCGATGTAGAATCCATCTGATGAATTTCTGTTTGCCTACGATCCTCATGTTCCAAAACTTCTTTATGCTTTGCCTGTTCGTAAATTCTGTCTTCCTTCCGGGCTCGATCTTCTTCATGCAGCAGGACAGGCCCTTCATCCATCTCTGTTATTTTGGAAGCTCGTGCTTCTGCAGCCTTGCGGGACGATCTGGAGTTATAAATCATCAGAAACACAACCCCAATAACAACAATTACCACCAAAATGATCAACATATGAGCATCCTCCTTATCATCCGCCTGTAGGCAGCCTTAATCAATATATTGGTGCCCTATTCTGCGAATAATATTTCACCTTGTTTCGTATAGAGCGACAAAGTAGCGGGAATGCTCCAAACAGGATTGTCAGCAGAAGACTTTCAGCACCAATCAAAGAGAAGGTTTACAGAAAACCGAATTGAGGAGGAATGATCAGCATGAATTCACGTGCCATTTTGATCAATATCATTGTTATACTGGTGATTTTGGGAGCCGGGGCTGCCGGGATCTACTATTACAACCAATCCACCAGCTACGTTAAAACCGATAATGCGCTTGTTACCGGGCAGCCTATCTCCGTGGCTTCCGCAGTAGGCGGTGAACTTCGATCCTGGAAAGGCAAGGTAGGTACAACATTTAATGCAGGCGATACTGTTGCCACCGTCACCGCTGCGGGAAAATCAACATCCGTGACGATGCCTGTTGATGGGACCATTGTACAACAGACCGCCGTCGAAAATTCACTAGTATCTGCAGGTACGCCCCTCGCACGGGCCTATGATTTCAATAACCTGTACGTGACGGCCAATGTAGACGAGACCGCGATTGATAAAATTAAAGCAGGTCAGATCGTCGATGTATATGTCGATGCATTTCCAGACACCACATTGACTGGCAAAGTAGACCAGATCGGACTTGCCACTGCGTCCTCCTTTTCACTACTGCCGTCGTCCAATACCAATGCGAATTACACCAAAGTAACACAAGTCATCCCGATCATCATTACAATCGAAGGATATAAAGGACTGGGTGTGGTTCCCGGCATGAGCGCTACCGTGCGCGTTCATATCTAAGGCTGCTGATGGATAATCAAAAAAACCAACTGCCACTTGGAAAAACCATCGCTGTCTTGCTACTTGGCGCATTTATCGCCATTCTGAACCAAACTTTGCTCAATGTAGCCATCCCCCATCTGATGAATGACTTTAACGTCTCAGCAACGACCGTGCAGTGGCTGTCCACAGCTTATTTGCTGGTGAACGGGGTACTCATTCCGATTACCGCCTACTTGATCGAGTCGTTCGGAACCCGCAAATTGTTCGT
This sequence comes from Paenibacillus sp. MDV22-iso6, assembly GCF_058408365.1. Lineage (NCBI taxonomy): Bacteria > Bacillati > Bacillota > Bacilli > Caryophanales > Paenibacillaceae > Paenibacillus > Paenibacillus sp. MDV22-iso6. Next base: position 296,765 of record NZ_JBZVDZ010000005.1, read on the forward strand.
GACTGCGATGCTGTTGTTTACGTTAGGTTCATTGATCTGTGCCATCAGTCCTGGATTTACGGTCATGCTCATCGGTCGTATCGTACAAGCCAGTGGGGCCGGTATTATTATGCCTTTGGTTATGAACGTATTTCTGACTGTGTTTCCTCCAGAGAAACGGGGAACCGCCATGGGTACGATGGGTATTGCCATGATGTTTGCTCCGGCCATTGGCCCGACATTATCTGGATGGATCGTGGAACATTATACATGGCGCATTCTGTTCTATATGGTCATTCCGCTTGCCTTGCTTGATATTTTGTTTGCCTTCATTTGGCTGAGAAATGTGTCCAAGCTTACTTCGCCGAAATTTGATGGTTTTGGCGCATTATTCTCCACCATCGGTTTCGGCTTTCTGTTATATGGATTCAGCTCTGCCGGAGATAAAGGCTGGACCAGCGCGACAGTGCTGTTGACACTCATTATCGGAGTGCTCTTCATCGTCTTCTTTGTTCTCCGAGAAACGGCTATGAAGAACCCCCTGCTGGAATTTCGTGTATTCAAATACGACATCTTCACCATCTCGACGCTAGTCAGTGCAACGATTAATATGGCACTCTTTGGCGGGATGCTGCTGTTACCGATCTATCTGCAAAATATAAGGGGATTCTCTCCCCTGCAATCCGGGTTGTTGCTGCTGCCTGGTGCATTGCTAATGGGCGTCATGTCTCCCATCTCAGGAGCGCTGTTTGACCGGATTGGCTCTCGCCCCCTAGCCATTGTCGGTTTGATCATTACCGCCATCACCACCTTTGAGTTTAGTAAGTTGACGGGGGAGACGCCTTATGGTCACATCATGATGCTATACACGTTTCGTAGCTTCGGCATGTCCATGCTGATGATGTCTGTACAGACAGAGGGGTTAAACCAATTACCGCCTCATCTCACCAGTCATGGTACGGCCATGTCCAATACGGTCAGACAGGTCGCAGGTTCAATCGGGACCGCCCTGCTCATCACCGTAATGGCGACACGTGCAGGCATTCATTTGGCGGATTACAGCAACACCGTGACTACAACCAATGTAGCACTGACAGAACAAGTCGGTATGCTTGGCACGCAAATGGCTACTGCGGCGGGAATGCCGCCTGAACAAGGCACCAGTCTAGCATTACAGCAGCTCTATGGTATCGCTGTTCAGACGTCAACGATCGAAGGCATTAATGATGCTTTCATTGTAGCGACCTGGATTTCGATCATTGGTCTGTTTCTGTCGTTATTCCTGCGGCGGGCTCGCTCCCGTCCTCGTAAAGTCAAAACTGAACGCTAAAATGGCGTTGGACCACCCTATATCCCCTATACAACCCTGTATCACAGATCAGATCCGCAAGCTTCACTTAGATCAATTGAAACAATAAAAAACCGCAAGTCTCTTTAATCCAGAGACCTGCGGTTTTTGGCTTTCGCTATGGATGCTGGGGTAAGGATGAATTGTCATCCTTGGCAGCCTCTCTCGCCTTAACGGCAAGCAGTTCCGATACAGTTACAAAACGATAACCTTGCTCCTGCAACTTAGGCAGAATCGTTTTTAGCGCAGCAACCGTCTGGGACTTGCCCTCCACCTTGTCATGAAACAGAACAATGTCCCCGTTACGTGCGTTCTTCAGCACTTTGTTCACAATGGCTGATATGCCTGGTGAAGCCCAATCACGTGTGTCCTGATGCCAGGACCATAGCACAATCGTATAGCCTTGCTGCTTGGCGACCTGAATGACCATGTCATTGTAATAGCCTCCCGGGGGTCTAAACAACGTAGGACGCTGCGCCCCTGCTCCAACAATGGATTTCTCCGCTATGTTCATTTCATGGCTGTACTTATCCGCCCTTGTTGACCTGACCGCGTACGTATGTGCATACGTATGATTGGCGATTTCATGTCCTTCCCGCTGCTCCTGTTTGATCAGGTCAGGAAACTTTTCCGCCCATTTGCCAAGCACAAAAAAAGTGCCTTTGGCCTGATACTGCTCGAGTAAAGCTAGAATTTGCGGGGTCTGGACCGGATCTGGCCCATCATCAAAGGTCAGTGCGATGAGTTTGTCATGTGTGGGAACCTCCCACACAATCTCTCCCCGTTCCTCATAATACTGTCGGTTCTTCTGCACAGGTTTGGCGTAGGCAGAACTGCTGCCAAGCAAAAAAACCAGCGTACACAATCCGATGCATCGGGCTGCCTTCAGGTTCATGTTTATGTCCTCTCTTTATCTTAAAACGTAAACTCCCTGTTAGCATTTCCCGATTCACCAGAACTATTTAACGAAATATTTGATCAATGACTGCAATTTCCTCAGCTGTGAGCTCAACATCCAGTGTTTTCAGATTGTTGATGACCTGCTCTGGTTTCTTGGCACCAGGAATGAGCGCATCAATGGACGGCTGAGTCAGGTACCAGGCCAGAACGAGATGGGCGACCTCAGCATCCTTGGACTGTGCAATGCTGCGTAGTTGTTCCACCTTGTCCAGATTCTGAATAAAGGCTTCCCCTGTGAATAACGGGTTCTTCGCCCGTCCATCCTGGAAGGTTGTATCACGATTATATTTGCCACCCAGCAGACCTGCTGCCAGAGGGAAGTAAGGTACAAAAGAAATGTCATGCTCTGCCGTATAGGGCAGCAATTCCTTCTCCGCTTCTCTTTTGAACAAATTGTATTCAGACTGCAGCACATCCACATCTCCATTCCGATTTGCCTCACGCAGCTGATCAATGGAGAAATTGGAAACTCCGATGGCACGGATTTTACCTTCGTCCTTCAAACGTTTCAGCGCACCTACAGCCTCATCCTTCGGTGTAAGTTCATCCGGGAAATGAATATAGAACAAGTCAATATAATCTGTCTGCAAGCGTTTCAATGCCTCATCTACAGAGGTTTTGAGGAAAGCAGGCGAGTTATCAAAGACTACGTTGCCATCCACGAATTTATGTGCAGCTTTTGTTGCTATAATAGTATCTTGACGCTGACCCGTTTCTTTCAGCACTTCACCAATTAAGCGTTCTGAATGCTCAGGTCCATAGATGAAAGCAGTATCCAAAAAGTTAATGCCCTGTTTCAAAGCTGTACGAACGACATCCTTACCTGTCTCATCATTCAGCATATTCGGATAGATGTTATGTCCTCCTACTGCATTAGCCCCCAATCCAATCGGGTTAACAATCAGATCGGTTTTGCCCAAGCGAGTACGTTGTTCTGCCATGTCTCATCCATCTCCTTTTCTGAGCGTTGGTAACTCACATATATTATATCAGAGGGTTAAGCATATTTAAAATATCGGGTTTATCGGATTAGGTGTTTTTCAGCGCTGTAGCTTCCACATCATTGATGAAACGGCGGAGTTTTGCAGCCACATCGCGGTTAATTTCGCCATTTTCGTATAGCTGCTGTATGGTATTGCGCTGCTCCTGCATCGCCACCATTTGCAATTCCAGCTTTTCCTGATCAAATGGATCTTCCGTTTTGCCCTGATTCCAGGTGCGTAATTTGGCAATTACCCGCTCATATCTAGAGATGACCGACAGAGCCACAATCCGGTTACTATCGTTCATATGAGCACGAATCGCCTTGATCGCTGCTTCAGAGGTACGCATCTTCACTTGACGGAACAGATCTGCATTTTCAATCATAAATGGCTGATCCGGCTTCCGTGAACGATTCGTAAACACATGTCCAAACAATCGTCCAATTTCACTGAGTGAGAACATCATCTGTGTATTCGTGCGGTTTGCAAGCATCATTTCCTTTCGATCTAACCAGCTGTTACATCTAAAGGCGGCTTCCGAAGCAATTACATTTTCATCCATCATATTCTCAATTTCTTTGCGTTCAGCCCGTGTACCGATGAGATTAATTGCTGTTTCCTGTTTTAAAATGTCCTTGCGCTTACCGGCAGTAAGCTCGCCAGCCGCCTGCCTGATATATTTCGACAGATCGGAAACTACCGCAAGCGCAGCAGCTTTGTTCTGGTCGTTCATTTCCGACTTCACTGCACGAATGGCAGCATTCAGCATAATATCCTGTGCTTTTCTTTCTGTCGTTTGCGGTGTACCTTCTTCCGCTTTATCTTCGTTCTTCGCAAGAATAGGAAGGAACACACTTGCAGCAATCAGAGTGAACAGTATCACACCTGCTGCCAGGAAAATGATCAAATCCCTTTCAGGAAAAGGAGACCCGTCTTGGAGAACATAAGGAATGGAGAATGCCCCCGCCAGCGTTACAGCCCCTCTCACACCCGAAAGAGTAATGATCGTAACTTCTTTCAGCCGAGGCTTCCCGCTGGACAACGCCTCACCGGAATTTTCATTTCCTTTCCAGAACAGATAGATCCAGACAAAACGAAGTACCAACAATAGCACTGAAATGAGGCCCACATATCCGAGTACTTGAAGGTTATCAAACGAGACATTCTCGAAGATGGTACTCAGCACATCCGGGATCTGTACCCCCAGAATGACAAAGACCAATCCGTTCAAAATAAATAAAATGACAGACCAGGTACTGGCAGATACCACCTGCATCTTCAGTTGTACAGACTCGGTCCGATCACGCTCAATAGCATGAATGATCCCGCCAGCGACGACCGCAAGAATGCCCGAAACACCGACCTCTTCACTGACCAGATAAATGACGAAGGGCGTTAGAATTTGCAATAACATATGAATCGTTACATCTTCCATCCCCAGACGCCGAATCCAGACACCCAATCGGATTAACAGGAACGATAATAAGGCACCAATCAGCAACCCGCCAATCGCGATAAGTATAAAACTAAATGACGCCTGAGCCAGGGAAAATACCCCTGTAACCGTGGCGGCAATCGCAAATTTGAATGCAACCAGACCGGATGCATCATTCATTAATGCTTCTCCCTCAAGAAGCCTATGTATGCTCTTGGGTAAATGCACACGACCTGCCATAGCGCCTACAGCCACAGCGTCTGTCGGGGACAGAATTGCCGCAAGTGCAAAAGCCGCAGGAAGCGGAATGGTTGGAATGAGCCAGTGAATGGCATATCCTGCCACGACAACCGTTACAAATACAAGGCCCAGGGCCAGCAGAAGGATGGGCGCTCTTAGATTCCACAGCTCGTGCCTCGGTGTTCGCTTCCCGTCGTTGTACAGCAACGGAGCGATAAAGAGTACGAAAAACAATTCCGGATTCAGTGGCAGATGCACACCCGCAGGTAATAGTGCAATGGCTACACCGAGAACAATCTGAATCAACGGAATGGGGATAAAGGGTACAAATCGGTTCAAAATATTCGATAAACCGATCAGTACCAGCAAAACAAGCACGGCGATAAATAGTTCCATGATGACAATCCCTTTCCGTATAATGAAGTGGTGAAAACCATTTTGTGTACCTTATTTTAACATAAACCAAAGTTTATTATAAAAATGTTGTCATATTAATACCCGTCCAAAGCGAATGGACAACAGTCCGATTGCAGATTTCTGATTGGTTCTGTTTATAAGATGTTACAATATGCTCAGGACAATACCCGTTTGGAAAGGAACTTGGTGTCTATGGCATTTGGAATTAAACGACAGGAGCTGGCCGAGTGGAAAGAACGTGTATCTCGTGGCGACCTTGCCTATCTCACTCATTTCTGGATCGACAACCGTTTTCCGGGCATTACCAGTGTGACCAAAGTGGGCTGTTCGGATCTGAAACGGCTTGAGGACTGGTGTAGAGAGCATGGACTCGACCCACGTTACATCCATCGGCGTCAGCCTTTCCCCCATTTTGACCTGCTCGGTAAAAAACAGAAGGAAATTCTGATCCAGGAAGGTCTGACTGATCACATTCAACGTTTCCATCTTTAATTGAAAAAATTAAAACGCCAGCCTTCAAGATTCAAGTCCCAAAGCGGGCTCAAATTCTTGAAGGCTGGCGTTTTACACACCATATATTTAGCGATGCGTTTGTTCCAACGTTTTCATTTTTTCCAGCAGTTTCAGCTCAATTTTCTTCAGCATGCCAAACATCTGCAGTTGTTCCTCTTCCGTAAGCGCCTGCAAAAGTTCCCACGTCATCCGACCGCGATTATAAATCAACGTTCTTGCAAGCTGCTTCCCATCTTCAGTTAAAGATAACCATACAATTCTTCGGTCCTCTTCACTGCGCACCCGCTGGATCAGACCTTCGCTCTCCAGTTGATTCAGCACAATTGTGGTTGCTCCAGAAGATAGACTAAGTTGTCTGGCCACATCCACAGCCATACAGCGTTCTTCACGCAAAATCATGCCCAATATATGACTTTTCGTCGGATTCAATTTGCAGTTTGTTTCATTTCTTTGCTGCTGATCCAATACTTTATTTTTATATCTGAAGAAGGCCTCCAACAATTGATCGACATTTGCCAATTGAGAGTTTCGCTCCGTATCCGGGCTCATAAACGTTCCTCCTACCTTTGATCATAACCTACCTTATATTGTAACATATTTGTACTATTTTGTTTGTGAAAAATGTGCTTGTTTCCCAAAACCCTTTACTTGTCTGTAAAGTTCATGCTTATTTTGCCGTTTCATGTGACAAGCTACCTTATAGCATGAACAGATAACCACACAAGGAGGAATCAAGCAATGAACATTTATATTGTTTTCGATAGTGAAGGCGGTCATACACGAGCGCTTGCCGAGTCGATTGCTGCTGGCGCAGCCAGCGTGCATGGTGCAACCGTTCATTTGCATTCCACAGAAGAAGCCGACATTTACAAGCTGGTGGAAATGGACGCCATTATCTGGGGCTGCCCCGGACATTTTGGCTCCATCAGCTCCGGGTTGAAAAATTGGATCGACAAGCTGGGCTACCTCTGGGCAGAGGGCAAGCTTGTAGACAAAGTAGGTGCGGTGTTCTGTACCATCGCAACCGAGCATGGTGGACTGGAGTCAACGTTAATTCATCTGCTGACACCCATGCTCCATCAGGGCATGATCATTACCGGACTACCTGGAAACTTTGCAGATAATGCATTATATGGCTCCTATTATGGTGTTGGGGTGACTTGTCCGGTGGACAGTGATGATCTGCTCAGCGAACAGGGCATAGCACTGGGTAAAGCTCTGGGAGAACGCGTGGCTCGCATAACCAACCGACTGATCACATAGATATCAGAGTATTTCCCTTAAAAGAATTTGCTGTTCTTATCAAGCCTGCGCTCATAAGCTGAAAAGCAGTACCGCAGGCTTGAATCCTCCTTCCTGTAGAGAAATAGAAGGATTCTATTGCATTATTGGATTGAATTTGTTTATAATAACGTATATCTTTAAAGTTACTTTTAGTTACTTAATGATTTTTATAAATCTGTTATTATAAAGTAATAGGTTATTCATCCATTATATTGCAAGGGAATTTTACACATGAATCAAAATTCGTATTTAAAAACTGACGTTTGTATTGTGGGAGCTGGTCCTGGTGGGGCTCTACTCTCATTCCTGCTGAAACGGCAGGGAATATCCACCATTCTGATCGAGCGCCAGCCGCACCTTCTTAAGTCGTTTCGTGGCGAAGTTCTTAATGCAGATGGTGAACATGTATTGAATAAACATGGGTTATACCCTTCTGTCACCCAGCGTGGCGTGCTGCCTCTGGAGCAAATTCAATATTGGGAGAACGGTCAGATCATCCACACCATTTTCCCTGGAGAGCAAGAATCCCATGTGGGCATTCATGTGCCTCAGGATCATCTGCTGGAAGTCATCGTGTCACAATCACAGAACCAGGAAAACGAACAAGTCCTTTATAATACGGTTATGACTGGATTATTACGGAATAAGGCTGACCACACGGTTGGCATCAACATTCGGCAAGAAGGACGGCCTGCTTCCATTGAAGCAGCGGTTATTGTTGGTGCAGACGGCAGATATTCAGCTGTACGCAGACACGCTGGTCTGACCCCGGATATCCGCAAACATGGATACGATCTGTTATGGGCTCGCATTCCTGCTCCAGCAGGCTGGGAACCTGCTGTTCGAATGGCCAGTATGGATGGTCAGCAGTTGGCGCTATTCTCACAATTTGGAGGATACGTACAGATCGGATGGAACATCCCGCAAGGGTCCTTCTCCAAGCTGCGTGAACAGCCTTTTGCTCCCTTTGTACAGAAACTCGTGGCGGCCTTCCCCTGTCTCGCTGATTCGGTAGCTCAACATATCCAGACATGGAGTGATTTTGTTTTGTTATCCGTAGAGAGCAGTTTCGCCGAATTATGGGCGCAGGACAATGTGGTCTTGCTTGGTGATGCTGCTCACACAATGACTCCAACGGGCGCTTTTGGATTGAATGCCGCATTGGAAGATGCGGACGTGCTTGCTGAGCTGCTCATTGATATGGCAGCCGATCAATTCACTTCTACAGAACGGCTGCAAGAGCTGCAGGCCCGACGTGGAGAAAAAGTGAAGCAGCAGTTGGCTAGGCAACTGGAGATGGAGTCTTCGTTCCAGCAGCGGTACGAATCTTTTCAATAATGGGGCGTGTTATTCACGCACCGCGTAAATCAACAAACAGCCGATGACTCCCTGTTGGGGAAGCATCGGCTGTTTTGTTCTTTGTGGAAAAACAATTAGGGATCAGGCTTCACTACCATTCATAGCGCTTACCCGTAGCTCAGTCATCGGCAGAGACAACTTATCGGGATGACGTAATCTCACCGTACGGCTCTCACCAGGGAGAAGATCAAAATAGTTATCACTAAAACGAACGCGTCCGAGGGGCAGCTCGAGCTTCACCAACCGTGCAATTGCACCAATGGCTGTAACCGACACGGATTGCTCCTCTTCGTTCACATGCACACTGAGCTGAGATTGAGGCAGGTTAACATCCTTCGGATCACGTAAGAAATATCGATTGAGTGGTGCAGTGAAACCTTCGGCTACCAATTCAACCATCACTTCATCTGCCAATTTGCCTCCCAATACTTCCGCTTCGCTCAGCTCTGCTATGCGATTAGCGGATTGCGAACCTGTCTCCACATGATGCGAGCTGGAATATACTTTTTCCCCATTCAATCCATAGACATTAAGTCGAAGCTGTCCCTTCAGAGTGTCACGTGTATCATTCACAACCCATAACGTAAGCGGCTCACCCGGTTCATGTTCCAGAGACAGCAGTATCGGGTGAAAGAATACTTTTCCGTAATAAAAGGAGGCCTTCGGCAGTAGCTCGTAGTCAATCATGGACCAGCTTGTGCCTGGCCAGCTGTCATTCAGCTGCCACACAAGGGCTCCACTATTGCGATGATTGATCCGCCGGAAATGTTCAATGCCATACCGTAATCCTTCCGCCTGTGTCAGCATCGAGTAGTTCATGTACTCTTCAATATTTTGCGGAATGCCCGTATATCCTTCCATTAGAAGAATGCCTTTCTGATGATTGGTATCCTTATTCCGATAGGCCATTTCGGGGCTGCCCCAGTAAAATTGCCCTGCAGGCATGTTTTTCTCCAGTGTGTAGCGGTTGGCCGAGGCGTGCATGCCGAATTCACTGCTGAACAGGGCATTATCTTTTTTATAGTTTTTGAAAGTCACGCCCTCAATACTGTAATTCAGCAGTGGCGGCTCGCCGTGTTTTCGGGGATACACGGAACCATGCCATACTTGCCAGTTATGACGATCCCCCACAGCCGGATCGTTGGCATCATTGCCGTGACTGTCCCCATACGGTGAGGAAGGCCAGTATGGACGAGACGAATCCAACCGCTCCAGCACTTCCGGTATCAGCTCATGGTAGATCAGCTCTCCATAGAAGGGGCTGGTAATATCTCCACTGGCGGACTTCATGTCATATAGCCAGTCAATTTCGTTATTGCCACACCAGAGTGCAAGCGAGGCACGATTGCGCAGGCGCAAGACATTATTTTCAACCTCATCCCGTACATTGTTCATGAAGTCCCGATTGAAATCAGGGAATAAGGCGTTGGCAAAAGCAAAATCCTGCCACACCAGTACGCCTTGCCGATCACACTCATCATAGAAGACGTCCTTTTCATATATACCGCCCGCCCAGACACGCAGCATATTCATATGCCCTTCCACGGTCAACTCGATCAGCTCACGATACCGGGAGGCCGGGATGGCACCAATCAGATGGTCGGCCGGAATCCAGTTGGCTCCCTTCGCGTACACACGCACTCCGTTCAGGATAAACGTAAAAGCATCCTCACCCTGCTCATTATGAAGCGCCAGTTCAATGGTTCGTACACCATAAGGCTCGTTGTAACGATCTACTTCCACCCCATCGGCAAATAGCGTAACTTCCATCCTGTACAAGTAAGGTTCACCCAAATCATGCGTCCACCATAATTGTGGTGAATCTAATTTTAGTATTGTATCGGCGAGACCATTTTCCACAACTGCTTCGGCTGACCGTGCCACTTCATGTCCACTCGCGTCCAGTAAACGGATATCACAAGACAGGGCCACCGCTTTTTCACGTTTCTGTCTGCTACGGAAAGACAATACGGACTTCACATCCGCAGTGACATGGACAACTGCTTGCTGCTTGCTGGCTGATTCGGTACGTGCAAATACGTTCTCCAGCTTTGCAATCGTTCGTCTTTCAAGACGTACCCCTCCCCAAATTCCTACGGTGACCATCCGTGGACCCCAGTCCCAGCCAAAATTCATCGCAGCTTTGCGCAACCATGGCCGTTCCTTCGTATACGAAGACCAGTCAAACGTTTCCTTGTCTCTGTGATGCAGATAAAGGGGATCGAACTTGACCGCTAGGGCGTTCCAGCCATTACGAACTAGTGTAGTCACATCGAAATTATGGGACATGAGCATATTAGCCGTTTGCCCCACTTCATGTCCGTTCACATATACGGTGGCGAACGTATCCAACCCGTCGAATATTAACTCAAAGTACTCCTCTGCTTCCGCATCCTTCGACAGGTTGAAGCTAGTACGATACCACCATTCCTTCTGCTCGATCCATCGACTCTTGGCATCGTTATGCCCATAGTAGGGCGGATCAATGATGCTGCGTTCCACCAGAGCGGTGTGCACATCCCCTGGCACCTCCGCTCCGATCCAAAATCGATCATCCAGCGCTGCCGCTGCAACATCCATGGGCCGCTTCTCCCCAACCTCGAAATGCTGTATTTTCCATTGTCCTGACAAATCCTGACTTGAATTAATCATCTTCATCCTTGCCTCGCTCCCCAGTTTCCTTGGTAATAAAATATCGAAAACGTTTGCAATATAAAAATGACTTCGTTCGTTCTTTAGCCTGCTAACCTTTAATGTCCGGAAGTCTTGTACGACACGGCCTCCTCGCGAAACTCACTCGGAGTCTTGCCTGTATGTTTTTTGAACAGCCTGCTAAAATACTTAACGTCCTCATATCCGCTGATAGCCGCCACTTCACTTACTTTTGCGGGAGAAACCACCAGCATGTCCATCGCGCGTCGAATTCGCATGCCTGTTACAAAATCACCAAAAGTGACGCCCGTTTCCTTCTTAAACAGTTCACTGAGATGGCCCGGATGCAGATGAACCTGACCTGCGACATATTGCAGGCTAATATCCTGTGCCAATCCAGATTCCATATAAGCAATAGCCTTCTGTACATGGGTGGTCCGCCCTTGCCCCATCTGGCTGTGATAGGTATGCATCAGCCCATATAAATGATGAAACAGCAGATCACGAAGTTCACCAGCATCGGCATCCGGGTTTGGCCTCCATGGTTCGAATCGTTCCAGATCGTCTCTTCCAATGGCCCGCATCGTGCGAATCAACCAGCGCTGTCCGGCATTCACCGCAGCATGCAGACAGGCATCAAAAGACTCTGGCGTTACTTCGGGGTCCAACAGGAGTTCATTCACCAGTTCTCGCGTCCATGTGGTCAGCATAATCGAGTCGTTATCCATTAACAATGTCCCCAGGGTAGTTTCTTCCTCATGCTGAAGGACGGCTTTGCCTCCTATGCGGTGCAAAACGTCTTCATATTGCCATATTCTGTCTTCAAGTAACCCATGGTAACGGTATGCAATCGACGCTGTTCGGTAGCTCTCATGCAGAAGTTGAACCTCCATACAGGGTCGACCTACTGCTGCACGCAATGTACATTTCAACAGTTGCTCCATCCGGGTTAACGCAATCCCCAAAGTAAATTGGAAATCCTGCTCATTCGGCGGCAGTTGTACAACACAGATAATCCGGTCTTTTTGAATGTGTGCAATTGCGCCTGACAGAACATCCTCCAGCATATTTTGCACGGCAAAGTTCAGTAAAGTAACCGAAGAATGATTCCACCCCTCAGCTTTTAAAATAAGAATCTGTCTCTGCACTTGCTCCTTGTCTGAGGAATATTCCGATTGCACATTCATTCCCGACTGGAGAAATACAGGACAAGGGCTTGATTCAACGTCTCCATCAATGATCCATACAGCGAACAGGCGCTGTTTGTTCTCTCGCAGTAGCTGCCCTTCTCTTGATTTCTCAGCCCATCGTTCGGTAATCCGTTGTTTGGCCTGAAGCACCGTCTTGATAATATCTTCCGGTTTACTCGTCTTAAGCAGATAATCCGTGACACCTTGACGAATCGCTTGCTGAGCGTAAGAGAAGTCATCGTATCCCGATAAAATAATGACCTCGAGTTCCGGCAGCATATGCCGCCCTTCCTCAGCCAGTTCAAGCCCCGACCTTCCCGTCATCCGAATATCAGTCATCAGAATATGCGGCCTCTCCTCGGCCATGCGTGTTAACGCCTCTTCTGCCGAGGCTGCTGGCGAAAGCAGCTCAATCCCCAGTTCATGCCAAGCGATTACACTGGCGAGCCCTGTGCGGATAATTACTTCATCATCAACAATCAGTAATCTCATCGTGATTCCTCCAGGATTGGAATGGAAAATGAAATCCGGGTTCCACCTCCAACCCGGCTGTCCACTTCGAGCTGCGCCTCCGCTCCATAATGAAGCAGTAGTCTCTCGTTCACATTGCGGAGTCCGTAACCCCCTTGGGATGTTTGATTCATTGGCTCTTTCTCCGTCCAATGGTGGGTTGAATCATGTTGCTCTTCCTCATCCAATGACACAAGATTGCTTCTGACATGCTCCAGTCTGCCCAGCTCCATGCCAACTCCATCATCCAGAACCAGCACATTCATTCGTTCCTGTTCTTGCCGAATCATGATTGTAATTGTGCCCGTACCCGCTTTCGGCTGAATTCCGTGAATCATGGCATTTTCGACAAGTGGTTGGAGCAGCAATTTCAGCATCATTCGCTGTTCAAGTGCCGGATCCACAATATAATGCACGGCGAACTTGTCGGGAAATCGGATGGATTGTACACGAACATAATGGCGAATGTGGGCAATCTCCTGCCCAACTGGACAATAATCCCTACCCTGATTCAAACTGATGCGCAAAAAATCACTCAATCCCTCAACCATCTCTGCGATCCGCTTTTCCTCAGACATCAAGGCAATCCAGTGAATGGATGAAAGGGTGTTATACAGAAAATGAGGATTGATCTGCGCCTGAAGTGCCCTGAGATCAGCTTCCTTCTTGCGGGTTTCACCACGAATTACCTCTTCCTTCAGTCTCTCAATATGTGCACCGAGCAAATTATAACTCTCTCCCAGCTTGCCTATTTCATCATCACTTTCCGATCGAAATAGGGGCATCGGTCGATCCGGGTCCATTCGGGACAAATGTCTCGTAAGAACTCGCAGCGGCTTTGTGACTCGTCGCACCGTAAACCAGACCAGTCCTGCACTGATCGCAGCAGACAGGCTCACTGCAACAGCAGTTAGGATCAGAATATAACCGTTTTCGGACTTATACTGATCGTAGGGAACCGTTCCGGTCAGCGTCCAGCCTGTCAACAGTTCCGGATAATAGAGCAAAGTACGTTTCTCATCGCCGCTGCCATACGTGGCTGCTCCGCTTCCCTCTTGTTGGATCAGCGTATGTACTTCAGGCTCGATCTTCTCCAGTGACTGTCCAAGACGGGATTTGTCCATGGAAGACAAAATCTCTCCAGTGGGACCGATCAGTTCCAGTCGACCTTCGCCCATACCCAGTCCCAGCGCTGCCCATCCTTTCGAGATTGCCTTCTCGTCTAGACTGATCGCCAGCCATCCGATGGGCGCATAATCATGAATGCTGCGAATGGGTCGAACCAATGTTATTACATTTTGGATACCCGCATAATTCTGAACCGGATATACGCCAGTCCATGCTTTAACCGCATCACCACGCGGAGCAGGAGGATAAGTTACATTGGATGATTCATACCATGTAGCCGTGAACAGAGCCGCATGGAAACGTTCCGGATAGATGGCAATGTTGGCAATATATTTTTTGGAAGCGGCCAGATTAGTCATCCTGCCCAGAATATCCACACGCTCCTGCACATCGTCCTCATCGTTACTTAAATACTGCTGAATGTCCCTTTCTCCAATCAAAAAAATCGATAATGTCTCGGCATCCTGCAGCATATAGCGCAAATTCGCTTCCACCTGCTTCAGTGTGTCCATGCCGGAAAGCTTTGTTTTTTGCTCTGTGATGCGGGAAGAGATCAGAAAGGCGAACAGTCCCAGTGCCAGCAGCGGCACAATCATGGAAGCCGTAACCACGACGGACAGCTTCCGCTGCAGTGAAGATGTTAGCCAGCGTCCCACACCTTTTCCTCCTCTGGATGCGCTCTCATTTAACCTTTGACTGCTCCGGCCGTCATGCCTTTCATGACTTGTTCCTGAAATACCAGGTATAGAATGATGGTCGGGATTACGGACAAGGTCATGGCAGCAAGAGTCAGGCCGTAATCGGTCTGATATCCGTCGGCAAAGTTTGCGATCGCGAGCGGTAACGTTTTCAAACCTGTTTTGTTAATAAACACGAGTGCGAATGAAAAGTCATTCCATGCGTGTAGAAAACTCAGAATAGTGACCGTTGACAAGGCAGGCACAGACATGGGAAGCATGATCCGGGTGAACAGCCCCCATAGACCTGTTCCATCAATAAAAGCGGCCTCTTCAATGTCACGTGGAATGCTAGTCAAATAAGCTGTTAGCACAAATATCGCGGTTGGCAACGCAAATGCGGTATACGGCAATATCAGTGCCCAATACGTATTCAGCAGGGACATCTGTTTCATCAAAATAAATAACGGAACCAATGTGCTATGAATGGGAATCAGCATACCTACAACGAAGAAGGTCATGATCAACCCTTTCCAACGAAACTGGAAACGTGCAAGTATAAATGAGGCCAGCGCTGCTATAAACAGCGTTATGATAAGCGAACCTACGGACACGATCAGGGAATTGCCAAAAGCGGTTCCCAGCTTGGAGCTTTCCCAAGCATTACTGAAATTCTCCACGTTCCATTTCTCCGGAAGCCCGAAGGGCCTGCTATAGAAATCTTCATTCGTTTTGAATGCACTGATCACAAGCCAATAGAACGGATACAATGTTAAAATACCATAGACCGTCAACAGCGTCCAAACAATTCCACTACGGAATTGGCGAACCGGATGGCCTGAAGTATTCCCTGGTGTTGGCATCGATAAAGGTGTAACACTCATTACATTCCCCCCCTCTCTCCTAATTCTCTTTTCTCTTACGGCTTGTCGCCCACTGGCTTGTTCCGATCAGCAGCAGGGAGATTAGCACAATGGTGGTCGAGATAGCACTCCCGAAGCCATAGCGATACGTGTTGAAGGTTGAATTATACATATACGTTGCCAGCAGCTCTGTCGCATGCGCCGGGCCGCCTTTGGTCATGATGTACACCAGATCGAATGATTTTAGGCTGCCCGAGATACATAGAATGATCGCCACCTGAACCGTTCCCCAGATCATGGGCAAAGAAATGGAAACCAGCTTGCGGATTCCGGAAGCACCGTCAATCTTGGCAGCGTCATGGATTTCGCCCGGAATATTCTGCAGCGCCGAGATGAAGATAATCAAGTACAAACCGACAAAACTCCAGAGCAGCGGTGGCACCAAGGAGAAAATGGCGATTTTCTCATCTGAAAGCCACTGCAGCTTCCAGCTTTCCAGCCCTAATGCATCCAGTAGAAAGTTCAGTATCCCGATCTGCGGGTGATAGATATATTGCCAGATCATACCGATAACTACTGTGGATAATACCATCGGCAGAAATACGGCTGAACGCAGAAAACGCTGTAACGGATTGCTTTTGTGCAAAATGACCGCCAGCATCAACGCTAACGGAATTTGCCCAAATACTGAAGCTAGAACAAAAATGACGTTGTTTTTCAGTGCCCGCCAAAATACGGAATCATGCCATATTTCCACATAGTTATCCAGTCCGATATATTTTGACTCTCCGATTCCCGACCAGTTGAAGAATCCATAGTACGCTGACCATACAACCGGCACAAATACAAACAAAGCGTAAATTAGAACTGCCGGAGCGAGCCCCAGCATAATAAAACGTCGACTGCGCAATGCGTTCATCTTGCTCACTTCCTTTCATCAAACCTTTGGTAATTACAACCCTTGATATCAATGCAAAACCCCTCCCCTACCGGGAAGGGGTCTGAATCTTACCGCAAAGCATCTTTCAGCTCATCCAGATCTGGATCGGAATGACCTATGACCTTAATTTCCGACTGCACTGGCTTGCGATGCCTGAATTTTATTCGCGATATCTGCGGCTTTACCACCCATCAATAGCTCCTGCAATCCATTGTTGATAACCTCGACGGTTGCAGATCCTAGTTTGGAATCATACACCGGAGTAATCTTTACTTCCTGCATTAAGTCATAGAGCTCCACAAACAATGGATGGGCTTTTGATTTGTCCAGATCAATCTTGTAGCTGACGAGTGTGCTGCTATCCAGAGTTGCTTTCTGACCGTCAGGGCCTGCCAAAGCGTAGAATAGCTCCATGGCCGCATCTTTCTGGGCACCGCTTAACTTTTTGCTTACACCCAAGCCTGTCCCTACAACGCCAGATGTCGTCCTGGCCTCACCCTGGCCTCCATCTACTGCTGGTAAAATCGTAATGTGTGTATTGTTCAAAATGTCTTCCGGTGCGTTGTTGACGAGGTTGGCCAATGCCCATCCGCCGTTCATCACCATCGCTGCTTTTCCCTGGAAGTACAGCTGCATCATCTGTGTTTCGTCAATACTGTTGAAACCATCCTGAAATACTTTGCTGTTACCGAGTTCCTGCATTTTGTCCAGCGCCTGGATGAATTGTGGGTCTGTAAAGCTGGCCCCATCCTGCGCTGTTGCTTTTAAGAACCAGTCTGTGCCGGTTACCCGGTCAGCCAGTGTACTGAAGATCGTGGATTGAGCCACCCAATTGGCCTTGTTCCCCAGTGCCATCGGTATTACTTTGTTCTCATTAAATGTAGCGATGGCCTGCTCCAGCTCAGCCCACGTTTCAGGTACTTTCACGTTGTACTGCTTAAACAGTGCTTCATTGTAATAAATAAAGGAAGTGGGTGCGAGATTCATCGGTACCGAGTAGATATCCCCGTCCACCGTATATCCATCCAGAGCGTTCGGAATAAAGTTGTCTTTCCATTCCGGCTTCGCGTCCAGCTCGGCATTGATCGGCTGCAACAGATCCCCTTTCACAAACTCCTTGGTCATCGCATCCGGCCACATGACGAACAGATCCGGCATTTCATTGGCCGCTGCCACCGTCCGGAGCCTTGTTTTGAGGCCATCTGTCGGCAGACCTTCATCCACGACTTCAATATCCGGATGCGACCCACGGAAGTCTTCAATGATTTTGCGCATCGCCACCGCTTTGGCGTCCTGTCCAGTCCAGTTGTGCCATATAGTGACGGTTACTTTATCCTTGCTGTCGCTGCCTTCTGAGCTGTCCCCGCCGCCGCAACCAGCCAGAACGATGGAAAATAGCGTCATTGCCAACATTCCCGAAAGCCATTTTTTCAACATCTCTATAGTCCCCCTTGGCGATTTGTATACACTTATTGTAAATGGTAACGCTATCATTCTGTAAGGTGACGATGCACGGATGCAGGGGTGAAAAATATCGGATTCCCCGTTGATCCTGCAATCTTTGCTACATACAGAAAGAGCCCTCATCATGAGAGCTCTTTCTGTATGTGGATTCGGGAACCATTCTTGAATTTATAAATAAATGAATAGATAAGTTCTGATTTATTTCATACTGTCTTTCACAAGTGCTGCAAAAGCTTCCGAACCTTCCTTCGTCAGATGTACACCATCTTTTTCGAAATATTCGTCATGTCCTTCACTTGCAGTGTGCCAGTCAATGAGAGATACATTGCTATAATCTGACGCCGCTTCGTTCAGTGCTTTATTCACGGTTCGTTCCCATGGGCGAGGGACTCGCACAGTAACCAGATAAACATGTTCTTCATCTTTCAAATAATCCAACACGGAATTCAGACTTTTGGAATTGAAGGAACCGTTTGTTCCAAGCTCCAGTACGACCTGACTGCCCATTTGGTTATTTCTCTTCAGGCCATCCAGTACATCGGCAGCCTCCCACATCTGACGGCCGATATGACCGTCCACGTGCACGCCCGAAATGGTTTGTTCAAGATAAGGCTTGGCGTCCAAAATAACTGAATCTCCAATTACCGTATAATGAATCTTGCCATCTTTGGCTGGAGGGGCTGTTTCCTCTTGCTCTTTGGACGAATCTGATGTATTGACAGGATCCTCGGGTTGTTCATTACCGTTGTCTTCTGGATTTCCAGGATTGTCGGTGCTTCCTTTGGGTTTACCAACAGCATGGTTCGAGTCGCCAGGAGTTGATCCTTTCTGCTCACCTGAAGTTGGTTCCTCAGATTTCGGAGCATTACCTGGCTTCGTCGTTTGCTGTTCTCCTTTGCCTGGTGGATCTCCAGCGTTCGCCGCTGGTTTATCGTTTTTCTGTGGCGCAGGTTGGTTGTTGGCCCCGGAGGTGCTCACTGTTGCTGGAAGAACGTCCTGCCCCTTTTCCTCCGTTACGGAATGATCTCCATTCAGCGTGGCCGACATCGATACCGAATGGGAATCAGAATTCGCTGCTGACGTAATCATCATCTGTGACACCGTAAAGCACATCAACAGAATACTCATCAGCAATCCAGCGCGCTTCCACCATACGTTGCGAATACCTGTTGCATTGCGCCCTCTTCCCCATAACCGGGACCAGGAATCACGAAATCCGTTATGACGAATTGGATTTTCAATATATTTAAGTGACAAGGAGGCCAGTGCAACCGTCGCTGCAACCTGCAAAACCATTCGCACAGGATGTGCTCCACCCGTGTCTACCGTTGGACTCGTCAGAATAATGACAGGATAGTGCCACAAATATAAACCATAGGATCGTTCCCCGATCCAGCGCAATGGCTTGGCGCCAATAAGCCTTGCCAGGAAGGATGATGGATGAGCCAGTACAGCTACGAGCAAAGTCGTCGCTATAGCCTGAAGTACCATTCCTCCTCGATACAATGAAGGGTCGTACTCGCTGCTATTCAGCATCATGTAGATTAACCAAGCCAGCGCAGCTAAACCTAACACGTCCAGGACAAGGCGATTGATGCGGGCAAGGGATGACGATAGTTTGCGACTCGGCCATACCACGGCCAGTGCAGCACCAGCCAATAAGGCGAATGCTCTTGTATCTGTTCCATAATAAACACGGCTCGGGTCCAGATCCGGATTATACATGATGGCCATCGCACCAGCAGACAATTCAGCTGCTACGACAATAAAGACGACCAGCCATCCCTTTCTTTTGAACAAGACGATTGCTGCGACCAGTAGAAGGGGCCAAACAATGTAAAACTGTTCTTCCACAGCCAGCGACCAGAAATGTCCAAAGGGTGATGGAGGGCCGAAACTTTCGAAATAGGAAACGTTATGAAAGATATACCACCAATTGCTTATGTATAATACTCCCGAGACAATGTCACCACGCAACGCAGCCAGTCGAGATGGATCTGTGCAAAGCAGCCAAATCATCACCACTGCAGTCATCGTGATCATGCCAGGTAACAAGCGCCTTACTCTTCGCACCCAGAAATCACCGAGCGAAATCCGGCCACGCTCCTGCCATTGTGTCAAAAGAATATCTGTAATCAAATACCCTGATAGAACAAAGAAAATGCCTACACCGAGCAAACCGCCCGGAATAAAACCTAAATTCAGATGATACCCTATTACTGCAAGCACAGCGATGGCTCGCAAACCATCCAGTCCGTTCATATGCCGCTTGCTTTTCAACGATTGTGACATGCGAGCCCCTCCTTGACAATGTGAGTCGACATCATCCATGTCTGGGGCGTTCGAGAACTCCTTGTGGTTCTGGTTGTCATTAACATACGTATTGCACCTTCCATCATTCATTTACAACATAAAGAAGACGTGTTACTTAACCATGATGTTTTATGATTACGATTTCTTTATATCTTTGTCGTTATGTCCCGTTTAGCATTATACGCCCGAAAGATTATTCACAAATTACAGTAATAGTTACAATCCAGTGAAACGATGTAACCTTTCCTGCCAAGCATATATAGCTGTAAAATCATACTCTAATTTTATTTTTAAATACAGCATTTTTCATAGAATGGCTAATATTACCTTACCTTTTATTTCATATATGAGCAGATCCTTCTGAGGGTCTGGAGTGTACACTTATGCCAATAGGAAAAGGCTGCCGACTTGCTCAGCAGCCAATAACCATTATAAACCTATCTCTTGCCGGATTGAAAGTTTTGCTCATAATTGCATCTTGGTGCCTAGGACCCTAGAGGTAAAACGGATGAACCTTCTCCTCCGCACTCCCATCAAGAATCCGATAAGAGGATCGTCCTACGTACATTGGAATCTGCAATTTGTCCAGATTAACCATTCCATTTTCCAAGAAGTATTCCGGGTCTTGATACCGCTGTAATACTTCACCTGCAATCCATTCATGATCCCCATATGTTGTGATATCGATTACCTTGCACTCGTAAGCAAAATAAGATTCAGTCAGAATGGGTACATTCACTTTAATTCCTTCTTCGTATGTAATCCCGAATTTCGAGAATTTGTCTGTGTCTCTTCCACTGAAGGTTCCCGCAGCCTGAATCCACTCCGAATGATGACCCGGAAGGAAGTGTACCCCGAATACTCCACTCTGCTCAATCAATTCATAAGAGTACGTTTCCTTCCTCAGCGATATCCCGTAAATTCCGGGAGACGACCCAATATAGGTATGCCAGCCTGAGGCCATCACATTCTGCATGTCCTTATGACGAGACGTCACTACCGCCACCATGCCTGGATATGAATAAAACATAGGTTCATCTATCGGTTTCCGCATCTGATCACCTCTTCGTTTTCAATTGGCCCCAAAGCTGTAACAGGCCGTTTTCTCATCCATTATTATACAATATAAGTAAAGGATGAAAAAGAATTACTTCCTTATCACAAATCACTTTTTGAAAAGAAGAGGCTGGGTGAACTATCAAATGGATTGCGTTATAATTAGCATTCATAGTAATCTTGATTAAACACAACTGAGAAATGGGGAATAGCAGTGATTGAAAAAGCAACGTTTGCCGGGGGATGTTTCTGGTGTATGGTAAGTCCCTTTGAAGAGCAGCCCGGCATTCACGGGATTATATCCGGATACATGGGTGGAACCGTAGAAAACCCTACATATGAGCAAGTATTGACCGGGGAAACGGGGCATTTGGAAGTTGTGCAAATCTCGTTTGATCCAGCCATTTTCCCATATGAGAAATTGCTTGAGCTGTACTGGCCGCAGATCGATCCCACAGATGCCACGGGTCAGGGTAATGATCGCAAAAGCCAATATCGGGCTGCCATCCTGTATCACAATGAAGAGCAACGCCAATTGGCCCTGAAATCCCGAGAGGAACTTGCCAACACAGGCCGATTCGATAAACCTGTCGTTACTGCCATTGAGGAAGCCTCCGTATTTTATCCGGCAGAAGAATATCATCAAAATTTCCATCGCAAAGATCCGAAATATTATAAAGAATCCCGGATTTATTCCGGACGTGACGAAATTATCAAGAAATATTGGAGTTAATCTCTTTAAATAATTAATTAATAAAGCGGCCACATGGGCCGCTTTTTTGTCGCATCCATTTTACAGTACACCGATTAAAGTCTTCAACTCCTCGAAGCTATCAATAACCCGATCCGCCTGAGCTAGTTCATCGGCTTGAGCAAAGTCAAAATTACATCCAATGGAAATTAAATCATTATCCTTCGCCGCCTTAATGTCAGACAAGCGATCCCCGATAACCATGCCATGAGTGATCTTATATTTCTCCACGATGGAGCGTACGAGATCAGACTTATTTTGTGATGAAATCTGCTGTATGCTGAAGGTTTCCGTTACCCACTCATCCAAATGATAATAGGTTACGATGGCATTCAAGTATTCGATTTGTCCATTACTCGCTATGTATATCGGTATACTCTTCTCTTTGCAGTATAGAAAGAACTCTTCTACGTACGGGTACAGGGCACCATGGCCTGCCTCGATATTCGCAATCAACTTCTCATGAAACCATTCATTCGCTTGTTGTCTAATCTGGTCCGAGTATCCGGGCAATAAATTCTCCCAGACGACGGGCAGAGGAACTCCCATAATCTCACGATACTTTTCTATTGGCGTATTCTGCTCCCACAATCCCTTTGATCTCAGATGATTAAAAGTGTCATGCAGAGAACTTTCCAATATTCGATCTGTCTGAAATAACGTACCATCCATATCAAAAATCAATGAAAGCATCAACAGATTCTCCTCCTTCATATTCAGGATATAGTTTGAGATATAATAGTCACTCTACTTAAGTAAAGTGACTATTCATCAACATACGTGAATACCTATCATTTTACAACCCTTCCAAACTTTCTGATTGAAATCACCCCTTATTCCAAGGTTGGTTATGAACTGCCTCTCATTCGTCCATACTATTACCTACGAATAAACCGTCATCACGAATGGCAGGGGAGGAAGCACCATGAACCGGAAAAACCCGCATCAACTTAATCAACCTGCAGCAGAACTACCCGTTCCGCTTGAATTCGATCGCAGCTGGATCACCCAACTGGAGTCCAGACTCGATAAAGGCGGCCCTTGGGGCGATTACAGACTCTTTCAACTTGGCATTCAAGCCGAAGAGACGAATCTGATTCCCAACTTTGATGAAATCCAATGTCTGAAGCATTTACAGGGACTCACCCCTCTTCCACACCAGATGGATACTGCACGCAGAGTACTGTTTGAAATGTCAGGCCGTGCCATTCTCGCCGATGAAGTTGGACTTGGCAAAACGATTGAAGCTGGTCTGATTTTGAAAGAATATATGGTCCGTGGACTTGTATCCAAAGTGCTCATTCTCGTGCCTGCGTCCCTTGTACTACAATGGGTCCGGGAGCTGAATTCCAAATTTGGCATCCCAGCGATTGCACAGAAAAAAGCCTATTCCTGGCAAAATGAAATCGTGGTTGCCTCTATGGATACAGCAAAGCGTGACCCGCATAAAGATATGCTGCTGAATACAGATTACGACATGATTATTATCGACGAGGCTCATAAGCTCAAAAATAAAAAAACAACGAACTATCAATTCATGCTGAAATTGCGGAAAAAGTACTGCCTGCTGCTTACGGCTACACCCGTACAGAATGACATGAGCGAGCTGTTCAACCTCATTAATCTGCTCAAGCCGGGACAGCTTGGCCGTCAGGGTGATTTTGCAGCCAACTTTGTCGTCGACAAACGTATTCCGAAAAATCAGGAGCAGCTTAAGGATGAGTTGTCCAAAGTCATGATCCGTAACCGTCGCGGTGAAGGACCTGTTCAATTTACCAAACGAAACGTGTCCAATGTGAATTTACAGCTTTCGCCTGAAGAACAAGCCCTTTACGATGGGGTGACTTCCTTTGTGAAGGATCAGTACCAGGAAGCCGGCGGCAATCTGAGCAGCATGCTTTCGCTAGTGACGTTGCAACGCGAAGTATGCAGCAGTCGGGATGCCGTGTTTGTGACGTTGGTCAATCTGTCGAAGAAGCTTCCACTGGACTCCCCACTGCGGGATAAGATTTGGGAACTCGTTGCCCATATTAAAGCGATCAAGGAAAATACCAAAGCGGAAAAAACAATGGAACTCGTTCGTGACATGAATGAGAAGGTTATTATTTTCACCGAATACCGTGCCACGCAGGAGTATTTGCTCAATTATTTTCGCAACAACGGCCTAACCGCTGTTCCCTACCGGGGCGGCATGAACCGTGGTAAAAAAGACTGGATGATGGACCTCTTCCGTGGCCGCGTACAGGCAATGATTGCAACCGAGGCGGGCGGTGAGGGTATCAACCTGCAATTTTGCCATCACATGATCAACTTCGACCTGCCCTGGAATCCTATGCGTGTCGAGCAGCGGATCGGTCGCGTACACCGATTGGGACAACAGAATGATGTGAACATCTACAACCTTTCGACGACAGGCACAATCGAGGAGCATATTCTGAATCTGCTTCATGAGAAGATCAATATGTTCGAGATGGTTATTGGTGGATTGGATGTCATTCTGGAGCGGCTGGAGAAGAAGGAATCGATCGAAAAGAGTTTGTACAAAATCATGCTTGAATCACAAAACGAAGAGGATATCCGCCGTAAAATGGACTCGCTTGGACAATCGTTGAACTCCATTCAGCGCGAAGTCGCAGATGAGGCACCAGCCGTATCCGGGCTTGATATTCGTAAAGGAGGCCTCTGATCATGACCATGTCACCCCATGAAGTGCAGGCGTATGTGCTCACTTACCTGGAAACACTTGATTGTCAGATTATGGAGCGCTCCCCTGCCCATGTTACGGTAAAACTTTCACCTGAAGCCGACAAGGCATTAACCAACCGTCCGTATTATTGGGGATTTGTGGAGCGAACCGGTGCACCTGCGGAGACGATGTCCTTTACATTCGTCTTTGATCCGGATGCCCATCAGCAAGCGTTGGAAGCTGAAGAAGCAAAAGCTGCACAGTTAGCTCCTCCAACCTCACCAGGTACCGGTACCCCCGAGGCTCCCAAAGATACCATTCTAGGTCGGTACTTCGGTATTGTCCCTTCTCTGCCTCAGCTGGGACCCGGACGGATTTTGAAAGAAGATGTTGTATATGGCAGTCGCAGGTTGCAACAGATCTTCAATGCAGCGCGTGAAGGCGGCGCATTCGTGAACCTGTTCGAACAGGCTGCAAAAAGGCAATTGCGAGCTACCGCGCCAGCAGTATATGAGCCATGGCTTGGTGTGTGTTTTAAAGTGGAATTCGCTTGTGATCTGAAAAAAGAGGAACTTCATTTTATCGGCATCTCCCTCAGAACAGGGGAAATTGTCGAGAAGTTCGGCTCGAAACTGAACAGGCGTGACCTTAGCCCAAGGCTGGCTGAAAATATGCACGTACAGACCGCCAAAGTGTCGCTAGCCGATGCCGGGGCAGCTCTGGAATCGCATTTGACAAATCGCTTGCTGGAACTCGACTATAGCTGGGCAGAGAAAGCCAAAGAACGGCTTGATCTGGAGCTTGCTGTTGTGGATACGTACTATGAAGCAGTTCTTAGAGAGGACACCCCTGAGGTCGACGTTGATACAACCTCTGCCTCCAGCACAGACGGTAGTTCAACGGATCAGGAACATGCAGGGACCGGGCCATTTACCCAAATTCAGACTTCTCGCTCCGGCCCTACTCGTATCCAGAAAGCACATCTACAGCCCGTCGAACCAACTGGCGTGATGATTGGAGCAGATGTCGAACTCGCTGCTGAAGCTGCTGTTCAGGCAGAACCAGAAACGGACCTGGAACAGGAGAAAGCCCGCCAAGCGGTCCTGGACCGGGAAGCTATGAAGCTGCAATATGAAACACGGCGTACCGAGATGATCTGGCAATATGAGCCCAAAGTGAAGGTGACCGCGATTAGCAGCGGCATGTTTCATTTGAGATAGACGACGAAGACACTACTTTTCCCGCAAATGACGGCAAAAGTAGTGTTTATTCATGAGTGGCAGCCCGACAGGTTGCAGCAACCTTTGCATAACCTGTCCTCTAAAATGGAACTAGAAACGATCACGCAGCGAAAATGGAGTCCGTTTTGTCAGGATATGTACCCCAGAAAAGTAGGTGTTGGCATGAAACGACCCTTCCACAAGGGATGGAACGTGATTCGCCGTATAACCGGCATTGTAATGTGTTTTCTATGTATAATCACCCTGCTCCCCATACTCCAAGCTGAAGGTGCTGGAATCCAAAATGCATATAGGCCCGTACTATCCAATACATTGGCCACAAGTACGGCGGGACTTCATTCCGACACACTGGCTCCTGATGCAGTTCAACAATTTGCTCGCGAGCAAGCTATCATTCTAAGTACTGAACATGAAGGGAACCATTGGGATCATGCTCAATTGGACTTTTATCCCCTCGGTCCAGGCACACGCAGCTGGTTGGTATACGCTAATGTTGGAGAGTCACCCGTTGGTTATATGATCATTTCAGCTAACGAGCAAGGACAATTACAGCTCAGCGAGTATGGTCAGGGAGAACAACGACCGTACAACATTTCCTTGTTGGATCAAGCTCTGGATCGACAGCAACTGGACTTGAAGAAAATGATTAATGACGGAGGAGGGCTTCAATTACGTTATGCGCCTCCCCTGCTCGCTTATTGGAAAGTGGAGAGACCTAACGATGATGCAATCTATATTGACGCAACCAACGGCGACACCTTACCAACGGGTATTTTGGATGCACTGGATACGGACTCACGGCAGGCTACGAGTCGAATGAAGTTCATAAGGTCAATATCTGTACAAGCTGTCGTGATGACCCCCGAGGATTCGCCACAAGTCTCCTCGTTGTCGTTGTCCGTTGACTCCATGGATCTGCAACCTCTCTTTGATCCCGCGGACAATCTGTTATGGATCACGTCAAAAGCACTTTCGATCAATGGCGTAAAAACATTGAATCAGCAATGGAAAGAGCATAAAAAGATCGTTTTCTCTGCAGATGAGAAAAATGTCTTGTATGGCGGGGCTTTGCCTGTCAGTGGTTATCAAATCTGGCGTGACGACCGTGGAACCGTTCAAAAACAATATGTAGCTATTGGCGGGAATACTTCGGTAAGACGATTTGTACCTCTTCAGACTTTGCTGCGGGACGGGCATTTCTATGCTGTGAAACCTTGACCGATCTATACAACAAATAAGACGCCTTCCTCTGGTTCTTCATAGGAATGCGTCTTTTTCTTTGGAAGAAGCTTCTACCTATGTTGGTTCTTGATTCACCCTTTACCTGAAGAGCTTCGTTTCTGCATTTTCCCCTGCGAATTCATTGCTTTTTCCTTTTTTCCAACCCATAGAGATACAGCAAAAGGAATCATTCCAAACCACTTCATAGTCCATGGCTCTTTGGTCTTGGTTCGTCCTTTACGTTCATCCTTCGGTGTGTCGATATAATGAACAACTCGCTCTGTAATGTATTTCACCAGCTCATCACTTTTGGCCATAACCTCTGCCTCCTTAGCTCCGGCAAAGCCGGGGCTTATGTTATCTCTATTGTGTGCAGAAGGGATCATCAATAAACATTTTTTTTGCTGCAAAGAGTATGAAAAACAGAAGAATGCACAGTCTAATGCCAAAGGTATCCATCCACTCACTTTATGGCATAAGATGCCTATTTCAAGAAGGAGCGTGTATTCTCATGTATAAGCTGCTGGCCGCATCGATGGCATTGCTAATCAGCATCAGTTCCATCCCTCTGACCTCCCATGCCAGCGCGGCAAAATTTGCCTTAACCGACCTGCCTATATTGCATTCACAACGATCACCCATAAGCCCATCCATGCTGCCGGTAACCGATGGGGATGCCTATCACTCCACTCATCATGCGTTTGCAGCACCTGTCATCCTTCTAGACGTTGGTCATGGCGGCATTGACGGTGGAACAACAGACCATGGCGTACTGGAAAAAGACATCAACCTAGCCATTAGCCAAAAAGTGTATCTTCTGCTTCGCAGCAAGGGTTATGCAGTCATCATCAACCGACTTGGAGACTATGCGCTGAGTGACGAGAATCGCTGGTTAAACAGTCGCTCACGCCATCGCAGAGATTTGGCTCAACGCAAAAGCCTTAGCGAAGAGGTCAGCACCGACATCGTCGTCAGTATCCATGCCAACTGGAGTCCAAGATCAGCTGCTCGTGGCCCAGTTGTTTTACATCAGAACGAAGGAAGAAGCTACATGCTCGCAAGTTCCATTCAGAATCAGCTAAATCAATTGTACAAGACGGAGCGCGATGTGGTATGGGGCAAGCCCTTTTACCTGTTAAATCATGTGAAGCAACCCGCTGTAATTGTTGAAACCGGATTTCTGAGCAATGCACACGATCGCGCAATGATCAGCGACCCGGGCGAACAGAAACGGATTGCACAGTCCATTGCTAATGGCATTATTTATTATCTGTCGGCAGTTTAGGCTCAGCTTGCCAATGCCACACATCTCGGACCAGATCGCTAATACCGACGAACTCAATCTGACCTTTGAGCCGAGATACGGATTCATGGACAACAGCAGAGGTATTTAATCCGGTATGACCAACGTGACCGATCACTACACACACATCTTTGTCGAGAGCACGTTGGGCCGCCAAATCCATTTGCTTGCGTATTTGTTGTTTGGAATTGTGGTCATCTAGAAAAATATCGTTGCCGACGGGTGGCATATTTTTGGTGATGGCCAATTCCCCCACCACAGATCGAAAATTGGTACGACTATCCACAAAAAATAGCCCGCGCTCTTGACATACATCCAATACAATGGACATGATCCGTTTATCAGACGTAATTTTGGAACCCATATGGTTGTTCATGCCGACGGCATAAGGAACTTCATCTATGGCTTTCTCGACTCGATCACGCACTTCCTCATCCGTCAGATTGGTTGTGATCGCACCTGGCCCAAGCCATTCTGGTCTTCCCTTTTTGGGCTCCATTGGCATGTGAACAATCACATCCATTCCTTTTTCATGTGCGGCAATCGCATCTTTCTTCGTCGTTGGCAAGAATGGCATCACGGCCAACGTTAACTTAACCGGGGTCGCCAAAATTTCAGAAGTACCTTTCATGTCATTCCCCGCATCATCAATGATGATCGCCATTCGTTTACGCTGCGATTTGTCTGCCGGAGTTGGTGATATCTGACCTGAAGTTGAACCAGGTGCTTGTATTATGGTTTGCTCCGTTAACATTTGCTCTGGCTGCCCTGAACGAATTTGTGATTCCGCACTGCTGGCAGAAAAGCCAAAACCATAAACCATGAATATCGTACCTGTGAGTACCACTGACATTTTAAATTTCCAGGTGCAGGACCACCCTTTTCGTCCGGCCTTATTCATCCATCGTTCCCTCCTTTGTTCTGTCCCATCATTATTTGAACAATGAAGGGGGAATATGTAGACAAAAAAAGCCTGTTCATTCCAATGGAGCGCTGAAGGCCGCTGTGTTGGAATGATGTAAGCGATATTGGCGAGGAGCCTGACCTGTCAGTTGATGAAAAAGGCGAGAGAAGTAATGAACCGAGCTAAAATGATATTTTTCAGCAATTTGAGTGATATTTAATGTCGTGTGAAGCAAATCATACTTCGCCCGTCCAATACGAAAGTGATTCATATACTGGATGGGGGAGTATCCGGTAGATTTCTTGAACAGCTCGAAAAAATGACCACGGCTCATTTTGAGACTTTTGTGATAGATATCCAGCGGCTTGGGTGCTCCGTGAAGTAAGTCTTTCTCCAAAATTTTAAGAATATGGGCTATACGGCGATCAGGGATTAAATGCCCCTTCTCCATGCAGCAGTTCAGAAAGTAGTCGATAAACGTTTGAAAATGACGCTGAATCGTCAAGCTCCGCATAAAAGTCTGCTCATTGGTATATGAACCACTTTTATAAAAGTCTTGGAACAGATCCTGCCAGATTCGCAACGACTCCACCTTTGAAATCTCCCTAAGTTCATATGGAAAGGCTGGGCCAACAAAAGCTTGTTGCAACACCTGCGGCGGATAACAGATCGGACAGGACGTATCAAATACCTCTTTTCGCTCCACATAGTGCCAATCAAAATAACAACACAGATGTACCATAGGGTTATTCCCATCAGCCACCCATTCATGTAATTGCCCTGCTGGAATATAGACCAGCGAACCAGGACCGAGCCTGCTGCTCAGACCATTTATACTTAATATCCCATACCCTTCGCTGATCAAGTAAATGGAACTGGTATAACAAATTCGCGGAGAACTCGACTGTCCCTTCGCAAAAGGGTATCGGGTCGCCAAATATACATAGGGATGCAAGGAAGCAAAATTCATTGGAAGTTTCCTTTCCGACTCCGTTTTTCTCGATGTTAACCTTTCATCTCCATCATCGAAAGGTACAATTGGGGACTAGAGGTACATATCAGCAGAGCACCAATTGATCTGACGATCGTGCAAATCATGGACGTCTTGCTAAATACAGCAAACTGCTGTTCAGATACAGTAATAACTGTACATCGCATGACTTCATGAGGAGGACGACTTGTGCAGAAGAAGGATAGTCTAACGAAGAGAAAAAACGAGATAAAAAAGAACAGAGGCTATGAACGGGCCAAGCAGCATCCCATTTCCTTCACTGGTCCTGCGCCGGATTTTTTTGAAGGCGCACTACTGGGCAATGGAGGACTAGGTGTTGTCGTAACAACCCGTCCAGACGCTGTGATGCTCCATTTTGGGCACAACAATGTATGGGATATTCGTCTCGCCGAAGAACACCGTGAAGAGCTCATGACTTTCCAAGAGGTATATGACAGATTTGCTGCTCTGCCAGCTGATTTACCGCGATTAACGGATCATCCGTGGTACAAACAATATTGTGAGTTGGCTGGCCAAAATTACAGTAAGGCATATCCCAAGCCCATGCCCTGCGGGTCACTACTGCTGCGGTATGATCGGCGAAAGGCCGAAGTCATCGGCCACACCATGGATATTGCCAACGGCCTTTGCACGATTGATTTCCTGATCGATGGCAAACCTGCTGTATTCGAACTCTTTGTGGAAGGAGCGCACGACCGGATCTGGATGAAGGTAAGTGATACTGCGACGGGTGCTCCGATCCCCTTATTCGAGGAGATCAAGCTCATTCCTGATCCCGAAACACCGCCTGAATTTCCTCAAGCAGCAATCGTAACCAGTGAAATTACGGGTAGACAGTCATTTACGCAAATTTTGCCGCATGTTGAGCATCCCGCTACGCCCTATATCACACATGAAAAAGATAGAGCTTTCCGGCTCGCTGTTCGCTGGTCTGGATTAACAGCAATGAAGAAACATGCTTTGCATCATCAGACGCTCGCATCCAACGGCTGTCCTCTGGGAGAACCTGAACTCGGCTTTTTGGCCTGTGCAGAGCTCTGGGAAGGCCTTTACAGTGAACTCAATATTGAGGCCGACCCGCCAAAACTGTCTTCCTTTAGTCAAGCTAAGGAAGAATCGAATGTAATGTGGCGTGATTATTGGAGCCGCTCCTCCGTCTCTCTGGAAGATGAATTTCTGGAGCGTATCTGGTACCACAATCTTTACTTTTTTAATTGTGCCGTGAGAGAGGGCGTTACCTGTCCAGGCCTATTCGCCAACTGGAGCTACCGTACCATCGGTGCAGACTGGCATGGGGATTACCACATGAATTACAACACACAGCAGCCATTTTGGCTCGCATTCTCCAGCAATCATCTCGACAAACATCTGCCCTACGTGGATATGGTTGATCATGTACTTCCCATCAGCCGAGCATGGGCACGTGATTATTACGGACTAAGCGGAGCTTATTTCCCCCACTCAGCCTATCCTGTTGAGATGTCCATGATGCCCTACCCTGTCCCGCACTGGGGATGGGAAATCTGTGAGACGCCTTGGACCGTACAAAGTCTATGGTGGCACTATCGATATTCCATGGACGAGACGTTCCTGCGTGATCGTGCATTTCAACCCATGAAGGAAGCCGTGCTGTTCATGGTCGATTACATGAATCGTCCGGAAGCACAGGGTGAACGCTGGGGAGATGGTAATTATCACATTTTTCCGACGGTGGTGCCGGAGCTATATGAGATTTCACCCGGCTTTGCCAAAAACAAAGACTGCCTGATCGACCTGACACTGACGCGATTTCTGTTCAATGCGTTCACCCAGGCCTGCGGTGTTCTTGAAAGGATAAAATCCGAGCAGGAACTGCTAGAGAATGTAGAGGAGATTTTAAACCAGTTCCCTTCTTATCCCACAGCCGAATCACGCAACGGTCCAGTCTTTGTGTCGGTGGAGGGGGAAGATCCTGACGTGGTGTATAACGTCCCAATTCCTATTACGACTGTATTTCCAGGTGAAGATCACGGGCTTCATTCGTCAGAGGAGGAATATCAGACCGCAGTAAACTCCTACCTTAACCACCGCAACGAAGGCGGGAATGAACTGGTATTCTTTCATCTTGCAGGAGCCCGGCTTGGCGTGTTGGATCTGGAACGCTTCAAGCGTCAAATCCAGTATTGTCTGCTACCAAACGGTACTTGTACAGATCGGGTCCTGATGAGCGGTGGTCGCTATGCTGACACGGAGAACTTCGATTTCATGTCACGCATGGGCATCTGGTTCGAAAATTTCTCCCTGCCTGCCGTTATCAATGAATGCCTTCTTCAAAGTTATAATGGCACCCTGCGCTTCTTTCCCAACTGGCCGAATGGACAAAAAGCAGAGTTCCATACTCTCCGTGCTGTGGGAGGCTTCCTTGTCAGCGCGGCTTTTGTGGATGGGGAGACGGATTGGATCGAGATTGAGAGCGAAGCTGGTACTTCCCTAACCTTCTATATCCCATGGGCAGAAGGGGCATTGTGCACAGTTTCTTCTGGTGAACAATATATGTTTTCTGGTCAGGTTGGCAAGATCTCAACCGTAGCAGGAGATATCATCTCCATTGTTAAAGCGACGTTTTAGCGTATCTTGTAAAATGTGACCATAAATAAGAAGCGTCCCTGACCATCCCGGGACGCTTCTTATTACCAAATTTACTCTTCAATTACTTGGAAGACCACAGTTCCATACGCTGAGCATATTTCTCGTTAATGATATCTTCCACTTTCTCATCGCCAGCCTTCTTCATATCCTCCAGCATCTTGTCAAATACGGAGTTGGCTTCAGCTTCACTTGGAGCAATAATGGCTCTCGTAATGCTCTGATCCATAATATCCTTCACCTTCTGGGCCGTCAGTGCTTGAGGTGTTCCCCCATCCGGATTCAGGTTATCATACTGTGCTGTATCCCATACGGAATCACCAAGACTCTTGAGGGCCAGTTCATCCACTTCACTGCGTTGGAATTTAACGGCCATGTCGTACGGCTGTCCATTTGGATCCAGGCCATTTTTGACAAACCATAACCATTTACGAACGCCACTTTTCTTCACCGTATCATCCCAGTTATCCTTGAAGCTTTTCAGGAATGCAGGGTCCGGTTGTCGCTTGCCATCCACCATAGTGTATTGCTCGCCTTCCTTGCCCCACAGCAGCAAATGCTGTCCTTCATCACTCGCCAGATAATTAAACAGCTTTATGGTTTCTTCCGGGTGTTTGTTGTTTTTGGTAATCGCAATGGCATCCCATCCAAGCGAGCTTCTTGGGCCAAATGTTGTTTGAGCCGGGTCTACACCTGGAGCAACAACCTTGTATGCGAACAACTGATTCTTTTCCCCGCCATCTTTCTTCAAGGCTCCATTGCCGTTACCTGGGTCCCAATAGGCACCTGGTGTAGAGAATACTGCGCCAGTCGTCAGCTTTTGAATCCAAGTCTGTGTTTTGCTGATCGCAAATTCCTTCTCAATCAGACCTTCTCTATATAAGCGATTGATATATAACAGCATCTCGCGATATTTGGGGTCTTTAACATCATATTGCAGACGTCCATTGTTGTCATAGTAGGCTTTTAAGCCCCACATGCCTTTGAATGTTCCCAAATTCGCGCCCATGTTCTCACCGTTCATCGTCATGGGAATGGACTCTTTGCCATCAATCGTGTTGTATTTTTCTTTAAAATTTTTCAGGAGTGCTTCAAACTCATCCGTTGTAAGTGGCTTTGAACCATCTGCTTTGTCTGGAAGAAACTCTTCCAGTAGGTTTTGTCTCATCAGCATACCGAAGACCGGGTCACTGTCGAGTCCATACCAGTTTGCCAGATAGTAGTTCTTGCCGTCTGTATAACGTGTTTTGGTCAATGTTTCGCCATACATCTCTTTCAAGTCAGAACCATACTTTTCAATTAACTCATCCAGTGGAATGAATGCACCGCTTGAAATGTACTTATCAAGTGAAGCGTCTCCCCGACTCATGACCACCACATCCGGATAGTCACCACTGGCGAGCATCAAGCTTAGTTTTTCCGTTGGATTACCTGTTGGTTGTTGGATGGAGATCTCTATGCCCGTCTTTTTGGTAATTTCCTGGGCAATTGCATCGGTAAATGGTTCTCCTTTGGTATTGCCATCAAACCACGTCAGCGTAATCGGCCCTTGTTCCCCATCTTTACCCGCTGTATTATTCTCCCCATCATTGGAGGAGCAGCCCGCAAGCAAACCAACGACTAATGCAGCCGTAATTCCCATGGTCATCCATTTTTTTGTCTTTATCATTGACACCCTAATTCCTCCCAATGAATAAATTCCTGTAGTGCTAGATTGAGCATTTCCAAAACGATCTTTGCCCACCCCCTTTCAGGGAGAAGCCACCGGACAAGCCTTCCCTGCAACCGGATCACGGAATAGATTAACTCTTAACAGCTCCCAAAGTCATGCCTTTAACAAAGTATTTTTGCAGGAACGGGTACACCATAACGATTGGTAAGGTGGCCACCATGGTAGCAGCCATTCGAATGGTATCACTCGAAACAGCATTTCGTTTAGCAGAGTTGGCCAGCATCTGCGATTGTGAAATCATGCCGCCAGTCTGAAATTGATTCAAGATTTTGACGAGCACGGCCTGCAGGGTCTTCAGGTCCGAGCTGTAGGTGAACGCATAGGAATCAAACCAGGCATTCCAATGCCCAATCGCTTGAAAAAGTCCTATTGTGGCAAGTACAGGTGTTGTCAGCGGCATCACAATCCGGAAGAAAATCGTCAGATCGTTAGCCCCATCTACCCTTGCCGATTCTTCAATCTCATGGGGCAGCTGCTCCATAAAGGTACGGACAATAATCATATAGAAGACATTCATCAAACTTGGCAAAATAAACACCGAAAATGTATCGATCATGTTCAGTGCCTTAAGCACCATGTAGAACGGAATGAGTCCACCACTGAAATACATGGTAAAGATAAAGTACAGGTTCCAGCCTTTGCGGCCAACCAGATTCCGCCGACTTAGCGGATACGCAAGCATCGTAATGACGAGAACCGATAGCGGTGCGCCAATCAGCGTCCGTTTGACGGTTACCCACAGCCCGTTTAAAATCTCACTATCTTTCAAAATCTGCTGATAGCTGTCCAAGGTCAAGTCCCTGGGCCACAAGTAAACGCCGCCCCGTACCGTATCCTCCGCGCTGTTCAATGAAAGAACGAGTATATTCCAAAACGGAAGAAATGTAACCAGTAATACGAGAATAAGAATGAAATACACAATAATTTTGAAAATACGATCCCCGAATCTGTTCAGAATCATCACAAGCGCTCCCCTCTGTCTTTTGTAGTTAGAACAACGCCTGGTCGTTCACTTTTCTGGAAATCCGGTTCACGATGAGGACAAGAATAAAGGCAACAACGGATTTGAACATCCCCACGGCAGCACCGTAAGAGAACATGCTGTTCTGTAGTCCGTATTTGTAAGCATAAATATCAATAACTTCGGAGTATTCAAGCACGGTATTATTTTGCAGCAGGTATTGCTGTTCAAATCCTGCATTCAAAATGCCTCCAACCGCGAGAATAGCCAATATGACAATAGTAGGGCGCATGGATGGCAGCGTTATATGCCACATTTGCTTAAATCGGCTGGCTCCGTCCACCCTGGCCGCTTCGTAGAGCTCCGGATTAATGGAAGCGATTGCGGCGAGATACATAATGGCGCTGAACCCCATCTCTTTCCACATGTTCGACAATGCGATAATCCACCAGAATAGAGGCCCGTTCTGCAAAAATGCGACTGGTTCTTTGACAATGCCCAGCAGAACCAGAATATTGTTAAGCATTCCATCCGAAGCAAGCAGCGTAATTACAATGTTGGCTGCAATAACCCATGAGATAAAATGCGGCAGATAAGAAACCGTCTGTACAAAACGTTTGAAAAATCCCTGTCTCGCTTCATTAAGTACAAGCGCGAGAATGATTGGCGCAGGAAATCCGAAGAACAGCGTCAGCAAGCTTGTCGCAAGCGTATTACGCATAACCCGATAGAAATCCCCTGTTGTAAAGAAATACTCAAACCACTGGAAACCTACAAATTCGGCATGGAAGAACTGGTATAAAAAAGATCCCCCACCCGGCTGATAATTCGTAAACGCCATATACAGTCCGAACATCGGACCATAGGAAAATAGCAATGTCGCAATGAAGGCAGGAAGCATAAGCACGAATAACCATTTTTGCTCTTTTAGTCTGCTTATCAGATTATTGCTCCTGACTGTTTTGATAGCGCTTACCTTATGCATTAAGTACCCTCCCTTTTTCTATACAGCAGCATGGCCGGCCATATCTTGATTCAACTTCTCTCCTATTTATCATAAATTTGACGCAGATCGCTTGCCATAGTCGAATTCTCCGAAAGATACCGCTTTTTAAAGATGTTTTTGTAAAAAGAGAGGATTGGTTTTCCATATTCACTCTGCTATGATGAATTGTGCAACGAATAATCAGTCAAGAGAGGGCTTCCAAATGCGCCAATTCTATCGAAAATACATATACATGCCTTTTGTTAACCTGAGCTTTCGTTCCAAACTATTTATGGTATTTGTACTCGTCACCATCATTCCAATGATGTTATTGGTTTATTTTTCCTATGAACTTACCAAAACGAAACTTACCGAGCAGATCTACATCAACATGACGAACTCCACAGCTCAGATCACTAAAAATCTGGAGAATAAACTGGATAGCTACGAACATATTTCCGCCTCCATTTATTTGG
This sequence comes from Paenibacillus sp. MDV22-iso6, assembly GCF_058408365.1. Taxonomy (NCBI): domain Bacteria; kingdom Bacillati; phylum Bacillota; class Bacilli; order Caryophanales; family Paenibacillaceae; genus Paenibacillus; species Paenibacillus sp. MDV22-iso6. The sequence goes on from NZ_JBZVDZ010000005.1 coordinate 333,973, forward strand.
ATAACCGCCTTGCCAATTACCTTACGAACGAGTATCAGGATGATCCGTCTTATTTGGATGTCTATAATTATATTGGCAATCGAATCGACACCGTGATGGCTGCCTACCCCGATTTTGATAGCGCATTCATTTATTCGGACAATCCATCTCTGCCCAAAGACAATTATTATATCCGGCCGATTACACCCGAAGTTCAGAACACGGAACTGTTCCACAAATTGAAACAATCCTATGGGAACATTATTCATCTCTCATCGCCGCAGACAGAGAATAGTCCCGCCATGTTTACGCTTGCCCGGCTGCTGAACAACAACAGTAATCAGTATCCCTACGGAATGCTGGTCTTTCAAATTTCCGAGTCTGTCATCTACTCTCTCATGGAAAAAGAAGCAGGCGGCAAAGATATCTTTATTATAAATGACAAGGGCATTATTCTTTCTTCAGCGGACAAACAGTTAATCAATACAAGCTTGCCCGAATTGCTTCATCAAAATTTTGACGAGACGCCTTCAGGCAGATTTGATACAACGTATCAAGACGTGAAGGCTCTAGCGGTCTATAACACGCTTAAAAATGGCTGGAAAACGGTGTCCATCTTCCCTTACGACAGTATTATCAAAGATGCCAAATCTCTCTCTCAGCTTATTATCAAAATTTCACTGGGCTTCATCGGCGTGGCGCTGTTGCTCATTTATATTACTGCATCGCTGTTCAGCAAACGTATCAGGACGTTAATTCGCATGATTCGGCGCATTGAACGGGGGGATTTCAATCCTACCCATGAGGAACAAATGGGCAATGATGAGATAGGACAGCTTCACTTTGCATTCGAACAGATGACAACCCGGCTGAAAAGTCTGGTTACGGAGGTCTACCAGAAGGAGCTACAGAGTAAGGAAGCCGAGCTTGACCTGCTTCAAGCTCAGATCAATCCTCACTTTCTGTATAACACACTCGGCTCGATCTCCTCTCTGGCCGTAAAGCATCAGGATCCGCAGATCCAGGATATGGTCCTTCATCTAGCCAAGTTTTATCGGATATCCCTGAATAAAGGAAAGAGCATCCTGACCATCAATGAGGAATTGAAATTGACGCAGAGCTATAATGCCATTCAGCTTATTCGATTTAAAGGCAAGCTGAATATCACCTACACGATAGATCAATCGATCTTGCCCTATTCGACCGTAAAGCTTGCGTTACAGCCTTTTGTGGAGAATGCAGTGATTCATGCACTTTGGAACCAGGATCGGCCCCTAAATATCCATATCAAGGGCGTCATCGAGAATAATAGTATCATCTTATCTGTTATAGACGATGGAATGGGCATGCGGCGTGAGACGCTTCAGTCTTTGTTTGAAGAGAAAGAAGGACGCGGCTATGGCATTTCAAATGTGGATCGGAGAATTAAGCTGAAATTTGGTGAATATTACGGTGTAAAAGTGTATAGCAAACTAGGCATGGGAACCACGGTCCAAATCCGTCTGCCACAAAAAGAGATCCAATAAAAAAGGAGTGCAGTGCAGCCACTAGTGGCTTGCAAAGCACTCCTTTTAAACCATTCTACAGCATCCTTTTATACCTGCTCACGGATACGATACACTAGGCTGTCGAAATCGCCACGTAGAGGCAGCTCCACCCCGATGTTCATCAGCGCACGGCCACTGACCGATAATCCCAGCTCTTCAATGAGATAGGTCTTGTTAGCATGAAGACCTGCCAAACGGAGTCTAGGCAACGGTTCACCCAGCTTCTGCGAGTAAAGAAAAGCGAACAGCACATGATCACTTCCTGCAGCATCGCTGTACTGGACAGCCGTAACCCCCTTATGTCGAAGCGAAGTCAGGCGGAATTGTCTGCCGAATTGCACGAGATGGCGAATGGCTTTGTACTGACCGATGAATTCCCCGGACTGCCCAATCCATTCATCACTCCACTCGTTCAGATTGGAGCCAATACCAAGCGTGCCCATCATTGCACTGTGGAAACGATACTTCAGGGAGACGTTTCGACCGTTCATTCCTGTAGGTGACTCAGTTACCCAACAGGTCATCATACGTGGTGCGTACGTATAGGAGAAGCCTTCCTGAATGCTCAGACGGTCGAACGCATCCGTATTGTCACTCGGCCAGGACTGGTCGGCATAACGGAAGATACCCAAATCAATCCGCGAGCCACCTCCTGCGCAAGTCTCAAACTCCACATCCGGGAACTTGGTTCTCAGCTGTGCCCAGATATCATAGAGACTCTGGACATGCCTTACCCATACTTCTTTCTGGCGGTTAATAGGGTGCCCCTTCATGCCAGGCTCCGTGATGGTCCGGTTCATGTCCCATTTAATGAACTTAATCTCATGGTTGCCAAGCAGTTCGGTCATAAAATCGATAATGTATTGCTTAACCTCCGGCTTGGAAATATTCAGCAGCAGCTGATTGCGAAGCTCCGTACGTCCCCGGGTCTCAAAATGATATACCCAGTCTGGATGTGCTCTATAGAGATCACTATCTGGGTTGACCGACTCCGGCTCTACCCATATGCCGAACTCCATCCCAAGTCCGTGAACCCGGTCAATCAGCTCAACAAGTCCGTTCGGGAACTTCTCCATATTCACGTTCCAGTCGCCCAACCCCGCTCGGTCAGAATGCCGCTGTCCAAACCAGCCGTCATCCACGACGAACAGCTCCACGCCCATCTTGGCTGCCCGCTCGGCAAGCGCCATTTGGTCCTGTGCGTTAACATCGAAGTAGGTAGCTTCCCAGGAGTTGTAAAGCACTTTCCCGATTTCACTGCGAGGCAGTATGTAATTGTATTGATATTGATGCAAGCGGTGGCTCATTCCGCCAAAGCCTTCTGGGCTGAATCCGCCGACAAAGACAGGCGTCTCAAACGTTTCGCCCGCACCCAGCAACCATTCATTGTCAAAATCATTGATGCCACCTGTTACCCGCACATGCGTGAATGGGGTCTTCTCCGCAACAATCTTCCAGTTGCCGCTCCAGGCCAGAGCACCAAACCATACCCCGCCGCCGCTTTCTGTCGAAAGACCATCATCAATCGCAAACCATGGGTTGGCATGACCGTCCGTGAAACCTCTCCGCGATTCAAGTATCTTTTTTCCCTCTGTCAAAACGGTATTGCGCAGTTGGAATTCACCCGACCATTTCCCCGTAACATGCGTCAGGCGGTAATCCTGGAGATATGGCAAAGTCCAGGCTGCAGATTGCATGCTTTCCAGCACGATATCCTCCTGTCCCGTATTTACGATATTGGCGTAACGCTCCACCAGGTCGAATTCCGGAATGACCCGATATACCAGCTGCGTTTCAAGTGCATACACCTGATCCTTCAACGTGATGATCAACGTCTGTCTGCCATCCTGTTCAATGATCTCATGACGGTCATACCTTACCTGAAGATCGCGGACACCATCAGGCATACGCAGTTTCAGAGATGGCTCTGTATAAGATGCACCTCCCCAGAAGCTATATTCCTCCATCTCTCCTTCCACTTCCGCATCAAAAGAGCTATGGGATTGTAGATGGAGCAACGGAGCGCTGTCCTCGATGTCTACGGGGTCACCCCAATACAGATGCTGGAGGTGTTCTCTCTCATTGATTCCGAAAATGTAGGACGAATTTTGCGTCTGTATTGCAAATATACGTAGTTGTTCATTATATTGAATCGTCAAGTTTATCATCCTTTCGAGTTCCTGTTACCCTCGTGCTGTGTGTTGTGAACATACCTATTATTGTAGGAAGCAGGAGTTAAATTAGCCATATCGCATTCTTACAATCCATAGGGGAAATCATCTCTCATTTCAAATTATGAAAATAAGGCTGCGATGCAATTCGCAGCCTTAAATCTTACTTCAAAATCAGGTTATAGATGACCTGAGCCGCCTCTGCACGGGAAGCTATCCCTTTAGGCACAAACTGCCCCTGTCTTTGGCCTTGAACTAGTCCTAGTTTGGCTGCATCCTTTACCGAAGCAGTTGCCCATGAAGAAACCTGAGCCATATCTGTAAACAAGATATCTGTAGAACCAACAGGCACTTTCCCATCATTCAGTTTGTATGCTTTCATCAGCATCACCGTGATTTCCTCTCGGGTAATCCGTGCGTCCGGCTGGAAACTGGTTGTGCTTCGGCCGTTGACAATACCAGCTTGGGTCGCGATCGCGATAGGTTCCGCGTACCAGGCATCTGTCGCTACATCTGTAAATTGTACTTCCCCTGCTACGGTCAGTCCCAGAGAATGAACGAGCATGGCGGTGAATTCAGCGCGAGTGACTGCACGTCCTGGCTCAAATTGATCTTCGTTTGTGCCTTCAACATACCCCTTTGCTGCTAACTCCTTGATTACAGAGCTAGCCCAATGATTGGCCGGAACATCGGCAAACGTCCGATTCAGTTCCAGAACGGCATACTTGCTGAAGTGGCTCACTTTAGTCGTTAATACGCCATTCACGTAATCCGATTTGAGAAATTCCAATTTCCCATTTTCGTTAATATAATAAATCCCCCCCTGTGAAGGGTCGAAGCCTTCAGCCGCTTCCAGACTCAGCGTAACCGGATGATCGAACGCAGAGAGTGTTTCGGTTGTACCAGATTTAGTTGTTACCGAAAGGCTGAATTCATAGATTTCTCCCTTAAGGGAAACCGTTGCCCGGGAAGATGATTCCACTGCAGCAATGACCTCCTTGGCCTTGCTGCCAAGCAAAACCATTTTCAAGGAAATGGTACTATCTTCCTGTTGCCCCGCTGGTAGCTTGCTCAACAGCTGCTGGAACAAACTCGCAGGTACTTGCAGGGTTAATATGCCTGATTTCACTTCCAGTGCACGGTCGCCGAGCTGGCGTAAAACATCAGATGACAATTGTAGCTCCTGAGTACCAGCCTTTATGTCCACAACGGCTTTCCCTGCCCCACTGTCCACTTTCAGCATATCGGCTGTGATGACCAGTTTTGCTGTATCGTTCTCCGGGGTCGAGCTATTTCCGGAGTTCCCGCTAGTATTATTGGTATTGCCATTGTTGCCAGGGTTGCTTGGATTACCTGGGTTGCCTGGGTTGCCTGGGTTGCCTGGGTTGCCTGGATTTTCCGGATTGACTGGTTTTTCGGTCAATTTAACCAACTTCGATTCAGCCGGTCCAAGCGAGATGGACCATGAACCCGTGGCTGACGAAGATTCACCTGTCCACAAATCTTGTAACGTGTAGGATTTGGATTCATTCAATCCGGCACGACCCAAATTAATCGTTTTGTTCGCTGAACTATTGGCGCTGTAATTAAATACGGCAAGGTAATAATTATTGCCGTCTTTCAGAACAAACGTATCCGCAGCATTTGCATTCGTATTCCCTTCAAGCGGCTTGAATGCTTTTCCTTTCAGCGCCACCTGAAGAACATCCGTGTTATTGTACAATGCTGTCATGTATTCCTGTGCCTTGGGATCGTTCACATCATCGGAATCCATCATCACCGTGCCGGCAATCACACCGGAATTTACCCGACTACGGGCTTCCTCCAGGCTTGAAGCACTGCTTAATGCCAAATGATCTGGGTCTGTATAAGAATAGATCGTTCCATTTTGCCAGAAACCATATGTCAATGAATTAAGCATGTACTCCGTCTCATTGATTTTGCCATAGGTGTCACAAGAGATCCGTCTGCTATGCGCGTATTGACTTGGAAAAATCGGAGCAATGGACGCACTAATAAACATTTTCCCATCCAATCGATCTTCGACATAACGCATCCCTTCATTGTATGCCTGGATTCCTGTCGTCACGGTAGTGTCATAGTGTTGGCCTTCCAGTGATCCATGGGTCAGGAAATCCAGTTTGATGAATGTGAATCCAAGTGATTTAAACTTATCCAGAAAATAATTCATACGCATTTGACTCCCCGGATGTGTCACATCCAGTGCATATGCTCCATCCAGCGTAGGCAGAGGTTTCCCCTGAGCATCCTTGAGCACAATATCACCATACGTATATTGCCCGTTGGTACCATCTACTTTTTGGCTCATATCGTTGCCCCAATACACAAATGGTCCCCAATAGATGCCTGCATGCTGACCATTGTCCTTAATTACAGATACGGCTTGGGCAAGCTCTGCATCACTTAGATTATCCCAGTAGGAATCCATATTAATGAATACATTTCCGTTATTGTTGAATTTCTTAAGGTTATTCTTGAAATAATTGGACACATCCACTACGTTCTGATACGAAAGCCCGCTGTCATAAGCTCCCCAGCTATTCCAACCTACTGGAACACCTTGTGGCAGCTCCGGATTCAACGCCAGCGGAGGTGTAATAATCGCATTGGCTTTACCGTATTCTTCAAGCCCTGTGCGGTAATCACTGAAACCACCTACCATAATCAGCGGTGAGGACAGTTCAGTACCGGTCAGGCTGCCATGTGGTTGGGTATCGCGAGTAACGTCACTCGCTGCACCACCATACACAGCAAATTCATTCAGACGATTAGCTGAGCCTTTCCAGTCAATACCGGTCTTCCAGGTATCATGGGTTACTGAACCGATCACCAGACCGTTACGAGTTGAGTTATTGAATACCGTCGTCATCTCGTAGCTAGTATCCGCCCGGTTCATCGTTTGAGATTTATAGCGAATCCAGGCGTCATTGTCAAAAGGTACTGTCAGTACACGATTATCCGAGCTGACGCCGATATCCACACCACCCGTATTTTTCACAGTAATTGGTGACATGTAATTACTCTGGATCTCTGTGTCACTGAAGGCATCCAGACGGTTGAGGAAATACGATTTATCTTCATAAAACCGATAGACCTGCTTCAGGGTTGGTTTGCCAATTGACGTATGAACAAAGTTCAACTCAATGCCTTTGCCGAATCCATCCTGAATCTCCACAGGTGTTCCACCGCTCTTATGACTCTCATAACCTTTGGTTTCCACAAGGCCGTCACCAAGTTTAATGCTGCTGAAAATCCCCCGCATCTTCTGCCCTTCTGCCCAGCTATAGCCGACGAATCCAGTCTGGGTATTATAAGACACTTCGTATTGTCCGTTCGATACCAGAAGGCCATACGTGTAATCAGTCACCGTGATATCCCCGTATTGTTGCGAGTCACCCGGTGTTCCCAGATCGTCATCTCCTTCACCTGGATTTTCGGGTTCTGTCTCTATCGCAGGCTCTACGATAATTCGGTCCAGATCGGGAGAATAGCCATTGTTATCTGAAAAGGTAATCGTATTCTCGCCCTCAGTTAATGGGAGGGTAAGATCATACGTACCTACCGTATCCCAATCCGGGGTTTTAGGCAGGTCGTGGAACTGTTCTTCCCCATCATTCGCATGGACATAGAAACTCCGCGGATCACCGGAAAAATAATCTACCTTAACGCGGTAATCACCTGTCATTGGGGCTATAATTTTATTGAACGTCAAGGAGCTCCCGCCATTCAGGTAGCCGACCTTTTTGCCTCCGGAAGCATTCGGACTCTCTGTTACACGCGCTTCACCAGTCAGTGTATTGCCCGAATCTTCGGCTTCATAGCTAAGCGTATACGGGATTACTTCAATTCGGTCAAAATCGGGGGAGTAACCATCATGATCCGAGAACGTAATGGTATTAACTCCCTTATCGAGGGAAGCTTCTGCATCATACGTGCCTACCGTATTCCAGCTTGCCGTTTTGGGCAGATCAATCATCTCATCCGTCTCATTGTTCACCTGCATATAGACAGGTCGCTGGTCACCAGAAATATAAGATATTCGGATCAAATATGTACCATCTGCCGGTACAGTAACATTCGTAAATTGCAGTGAACTGTTTTTGTTCAGATCCGTTACTTTTTTCCCGCCTGAACTGATACTGCTGTCCACCACTTTGGCATTGCCTTTCAAAATATTGTCGGCTGCTTCTGCCTCAATGATTGCACCATGCAGATTTTTCTTCCAGCCGTCTCCGCCACCTTCTCCCGGGTGGTCACTGTCCAAACCGCGGATCACAATCTTGTCGATGTCGGGAGAATACCAGTTGTTGTCATCAATCAGGATTGTGTTGGTAACCGCGTTCAACGCAAGAGTCACATCATACGTTCCCACCGTATCCCAGTCGACTGTCTTGGGCGGTTCTTCAAATTGCTTCTCCCCGCCATTCGCACTAATATTAAACGGCCGCGAATCACCTGAAATGTAGTAAACGGAAATCTTATAATTTCCTGTCTCACTTACAGTAACATTGTTAAATTGCAAGGAACTGCCTTGGTACATGCCTCCGACCTTTTTGCCGCCTGAAGCCGTCGGGCTATCAGAGATTTTCGCGTTACCAAGCAAAATATTCCCCTCGGCCTCGGCTTCATAGGTATTCATATCATCGGCGTGAGCTGTTCGGACGAACTGGCCCCCGCCAACTACCAAGCAAAAAATGATAAAGAACACAAATCCTTTTTTCATAATCCGTCCCAACATAACATGCCTCCATTTTCTTATGATTGAGTTAGGTCTCCATATGCCTATCCTGCGGCGGTTCACAGCCATCATCTGTAATCGCTTTCATAAAGAGCTGTTAAATCCCCTCTCTCCTCCTTCCTTTCCTATATGCCTAATTGTAAAAAGGAGGAGGGGGATGTTCCATACCACATTGTTACTATTCATACAGGAAAGCCTCTTTCATTCGCCATATCATGGGTTAATAAGAGGGAGCCTATCCAAATCATGTTCAAGGAAAACGGGAGGATCATGATGTTACCAGACAGCCTGTATCTTCATATACTTTTCCTGTATTCGTTGGGTGTTACGCCCTCTGTCTTCAGGAAAAGAGATATAAAATAAGATGAACTTTCATAGCCCACGTTCTGCGCGATATCGTGAATCTTGAGCGAGCCATCTGCCAGCAGTTCCCTGGCTTTATCCAGTCTGATGCGTGTCAGATAATCGTGAATGGTCATACCTGTTTTGTCCTTAAAAATGGATCTCAAATAGTTTGGTGACAAATAGACCTGATCAGACAGGCTGTTGATGGTAATCGGCTGATTGTAATTCTGATCGATGAGAGTACGGACCTTGTGAATCAATTTTGCATTTTTGTCCATAAACCGCTCACCCAGCATACTCACGGCATCTTCCGCAGTACCGAGAATCAGATCCTCGATCTCATGCAGAGTCAGTGCATTATAGATGGAATGATACAGCTCTGCCCGCTTCGGAACAGGTTTATGAAGTTGCTCCAGCAGCTCATTAACGAGATCTATCGACCAGTCGCAGATCATTTTCTTCTTAACTCGCAGTGTTGCCAACCCCTCAATATACCCGTGCAGCTTCTGTGCCGCCCATTCAAAATCCAGTCGGTTAATGGCCTCAAACCATTCCTTTTGTTCAAAAGGGGGCATATGCTCCGTATAAAACTGGTTCGAAAGCGACTCCGCATGAATAATGGTGCCTGTACCTTCATAGAAACGCTCATTCAAAACGATGCGTGTCTGTTCGTACAGACAGTGAATATGGGATAACTCTGTCTCTTGTCCTCCTACAGCTGCCGTCACCGTAAAATCGAGGGCACTACGAATAGCCTCAGCCAAGTCTTCCCACGCATAATGTCCCGGCTGCTGGGCCGCTTCCATAAATACACCCGTCTCTCCTTCCTTGTAATCCACAAAGATCGCTTTCAGGTTCTTCGCCTTGAAGAAATGGTCGAGAAAAGACACCAGCCGTCCTGTACATTCCTCCAGACTTTGCTGTTCCTCTTCAGCCTCCTTGGGATCGATACTGAACAAGGCCATTGCATATCGGGTGGTCTCCGGTTGTCGGGTTAGACGGCTGAAACTAAAAGCGAGATCAAGAGCACGATCCTCATTTTTTTCGTAAGATAACTCCTTCAGGATATTGGCTTTGGCCGCCTCCATGGAACGGTTCTTCATTGCAACTTCTTCACAACGCTGTTTAACTTTACTGATAACGCTTTCAATTTCGTTTAAATCCAAAGGTTTTAGCATATATCCCACGGCCCCTACGTTGATAGCCGATTTTACATATTGAAATTCATCGTGCCCGGTCAGAAACATCACCTGGATCGAGTCGTAGCTCTCATGTATCTTTCTCGCCAGATCAATACCGTTCATTATCGGCATCTGAACATCGGTAAGAACGATATCAGGCTGGGTGGCCTCAATCTTCTCCAAGGCCTCCCTGCCGTTACTCGCCGTTCCCATGATATAGATACCCATCTCTTCCCAACGAATGTAATCCCTCATCATCTCAAGTCCCAGTTCTTCATCGTCTACCAAAAAAATACTGTACATCAACGTCCCCTCCCTTTGTCTCTTTCTGTCTCTATTATATGTTTTTCCCCCCGTTGGACCATGGTCCATATAAATGAAAGTTATTTTCAAGTATAGATCGTTATTTTACCAACTCCAGCTCGCTATTGAAATAGTAACTTTCGCCTGCTTCGGCATGAAGGATCGTTCTATGGTTGCCCCAACAAATGGTGAACGTTCCCGGCGAGAAAGTGTGAATGTTCGTAGAAGTCAGCTTTCCATTCTCCCAGACGATGTCAACCTCGGCATTTCCTTTTGCTCTCAGCCCAGTTATCGAGCCGGTGCTCCATGCCTGTGGAAGCGCTGGGAGAAGGTGGATCTCGCCCGCATAACTTTGCAGCAGCATCTCCGCTACGACAGCTGTACCGCCGAAATTTCCATCAACGACGAAAATATTACTCTCTGCTCCAGCAATTCCGGATTTGGAATAGGTGAACAGATTATCGAAGCACAGGCCGCCGATCAAATGTGAGAGGTGTTTATATGCCGTCTCCCCATCGTGCAATCTCGCAAAACCCAGTCCAAACAAAGCAGCTGTAAATTCAACATCCTCCAGCTCTTCCTGGACCATGCGGTTCTCCAGCGTTACTCGTGCTGCAGTACTGAGTTCCGGTGTATGGTCAGGTGTAATCTGATTGTCCGGATACAGCGCATACATATGAGACAAATGCCGATGCTCCGGCTGCACCTCCTCATAATCCTCCAGCCACTCCTGTAACTGACCTTTCTTGCCGATCTGTAGAGGTGGTAGCTTGCTGATTGCTTCTTCCAGCTTGCGTCCAAGTTCCTCGTCTTTGTTCAAAAGTTCAACTGAATTAAGACAAAATTCGAAGAGCCTGCGCACCAGCATCTGGTCCATTGTTGTTCCCATGGACAGCTGCTGTGCCCCCTCTCTCGAATTATCAGAATAGAAATGATTTTCCGGCGAATTGGAAGGACCCGTCACCAGCCAACCGTTCCGAGGATGCTCACACATGTAGTCCAGATAGAAAGCCGCGGATTCCTTAAGTACAGGATAGGCCACATTCTCTAGGAAAACACGATCCTGACTATACTCATAATGCTCAATCAGGTGTGTAGCCAGCCATAATCCGCCTGTAACGTTCAGCCCCCATGAGGTCTCCCATCCAGGCAACGTAAAGCCCCATATATTGGAGAAGACATGAGCGACCCACCCATCGCATCCATATACATTACGAGCCGTTTCCCTGCCCGCCTGTGCCAGATCCTCAACATACCTAAATAACGGAAGATGGCTCTCTCCTAGATTCGTAATCTCTGTGGGGTAATAATTCATCTGGGTATTCATATCAAGGTGATAATCACAGCTCCAGCCCATTCGGCACGCTTCACCATCATTCCAGATTCCTTGGAGATGGAGTGGCAGCGGAGAGTTCTCGCGAGACCCCGCAATGGTCAGATACCGTCCATATTGAAAAAACAATGAGTACAGCTGCGGATCTTCATCCCCATTACCCTGTTCCAACAAACGAATACGTTGATCTGTAGCCAGACCGGATTTCCCCTTGAGCCCCAACTGAATATCAACCTTGTCATATTGCTTGCCGTAATCGCGGATATGATCCTCCCTAAGCAAGGCATACCCCTTGTTTAAAGCCTTCATCAGCGTATACTCGTTCTCTGTTTTCCAATCCTGATCTGTACGGCGATAATCCGTGCTTACACTAAAATAAATCCATGCCTCATCCGCTCCGGTCACGTTCAATCGACCATCTCTACTTACGATGGTACCCCCGGATACAACCAACTTGACCAAACCCTTGGCCCATACGCCGCAAGTCCCATCACTATGTACATTTTCCGTTGCCTGCCCTTGGAATTCAAGCGTGTTGTCATCTAAGGCTACTACCTCGAATGAGTCCGTGCCTGCCTGCAAGCCAAGTGTAAAGGATACGCAACCCTGAGCATTGCTCCAAATTCTTGAGGCCACTATATCATCGGCGTGAGAAGCGAAAACTTCACGAAGAATCGTGATGTTGTCATCCTTCCAGAACGCCCCGGCCAGCGCATGAGTCAGATCCAGCTCGCGTTGGAAGCTTCCAGCTTCATCAGAACCCGAATTCTTCTTCCCAAAATCAATAACAACATCACATAATCCAAGATGGGTGCCGAAATTACGTTTCTTTGGCTGTAAATGCTGCTTGGCAAGACGGTCTCCTCCATCATAATCCCCAGAGAAAAAATGATCTCGCATCTCTTGAAGTGCAGCCTTGCCTCCTTCGGAAGGGTGCTCCGGATCAATTCGACCCGACCAGTAGGTGACCTCGCTCATACTCCATACCTCTCGATGCGAAGACGCCATAACAACCGCCCCTATTCTTCCATTGCCCAGCGGCAGGCCTTGAGACCAATCCGCTGCAGGGGTTGAATACCATAAAGTAAAATCGTTCATATCATATCCTCCAGTCCAATAGTGATTATCTTTACAGATAGACTCATGACCCAAAACAGACAAACGCGCGATCTGTGAGATACAAAAGCGCGCGTTTGACTTTGTTTTTATATTCTAAAACCGTTCACATCTCTGGGTTATCATTTCTCCCAGGTCAGTTTCCCTTCACGGTCAATCTGAAGATTTTGGATTCCGCCGGTTCCAGTGAGACCGTAAGCTCTCCAGACGTTTCCCCTTGTGAGCCTTCCCACAGATCTTGCAAACTGTATACGGCATTGGTGTTTAGTCCGGCCCGCTCCAGCGAGATGGATTTCACCGCAGCCTGTGCAGCATCAAAGTTGAAGACGGCGAGATAGAAACTTTTCTCTTCCGACGATTCAAGGACAAACACGTCAGAAGACAGCTTCCCAAAATCACCTTCAACTGGTCGGAAGGTTTTGCCCATACGAGCAACGTTCAAAATCTCCTTGTTACCAAGCCATTCTTTTGCTCGTTCGGCAGCATCCTCTTTGCGGAAGTCATCCCCGAGTAGAAGCACCGTACCGGCAATGACTGAAGCAGTCAGGCGGCTACGTCCTTCATGCCAGCCGGTAGCTTCCTGGTTGAAGCTCTTGTATAACACCGAATGATCCGGATCATTGTAGCGATAGAGCGTATTGCTCATCCACCAACCGTGTGTCAGCGAGTTCAGCATATATTCCGTATCCGCAAGTGTACCGAAGACATCACAGGAAATACGGCGGCTGTGGGCAAATGCATATGGAAATAATGGAGCGATGGACAAGTTTATGAAAAATGGCCGTCCGATTACTTCTGGCGAGAGCTTATGCTGCAAATAAGACATGCCATAGTGATAAGCCGCGATCCCTGTTGTAATATCCGAATTGTGGTGCTGTCCCTCCAACGAGCCATGTGCCAAGAAATCCAGTTTGATATATTCGAAACCTTCCGCGATGAATTTATCCGTGAACCAGTCGATTCTTTGCAGGTTGCCAGGATGTGTCGGGTCTATTGCCAGACCACCGTCTACATCTGGCAGAATTTCGCCCTCACTGTCACGCAGCAGGATATCTGCATAGGTGTACTTGCCGTTCGTTCCTTCGACCGCTTGACCGAACTGATCAGGTCCTCCCCAGAAGGCAAATGGGGTCCAGTACGTTCCCGCTCTATGTCCGTTTTGCCGTACTCGGTCCAGTGCGCTCTTCATCTCTTCCGGCGTGAAATTGTCCCAGAAAGCATCAAAGTTGATGTATAACGTTTCCTCATTCTCGAATCCAAGCGGCTGTACTTCATTTTTCAGAAAATCGCTGGTCGCTGTATATAGATCGTAGTCCAGATCACTCATGGCCGCAGACCAGCTGTTCCATCCGATCGGGACACCGCCCTCCCAAGGTAATTGAGCCTCAATCCAGCTATTAGCCTGACCGTAGGCTTCAAGACCTTCACGGTAGTCTTCATAGAACCCAACGAATACCAATGGAGATTCAACTCTATTTCCCTTCACATAACCATGAGGCTGGGAATCGCGAGTCAATTCACTCACGGCACCGCCATACAGATCAAGTCCCTCGATATGTCCGCTTTTTTCGCTTTGCATATGAATTCCTGTTTTCCATACCTTATGCGTAAGGGAGCCCATCACAATTCCCCGGCGGCTGTCAGGCGTGAACAGGGCTGTCGCCTCGTAACTCTCCACATCAAGCGGCGGCTTAACCACCGTATATCTGACCCATTTATCGTTGTCAAACGGAACACGCAGGATGCTTGGTTCATTCTGGCCGGATTCTCCGCCGAGGGATATGGTTTTGGATTGGATGACAGCCATGCGATTCGCCTTAAGCTCTTCATCACCGACTATAGTGGTCTGCACCAGTACATACGGTGAGGATTCATACATATAGAAATGCTGCTCCAGTTGCGGCAGCAACGAGGCTTTATGCAGAACGACCAAGCGGATGCCTTTTCCAAATCCTTCTCGAACAATATCTTCCTGTGCCGTCAGCTCATGGTTCTGATAATGATCCGTGCTGTATTCCCGGCCCTGCCAGCGAAAAGCACTACGAATGCCCTTCACATGGGAAGAATGCTTGCCGATGAAGGACACTTCACCATTTTCAAGATTGATCTCCAGGCTCACGTGGCCATTTGTAACGCTTACAAGATTAACATTCTGTTGCTGCACTTGTACGGCTGTATCGCTAGTTAGCATCATATGCCTCCTTATTGTTGCATGCTGTGCCCTGAGCGAAGCTGGTTATGTCTCTCCTGCCCAAGTCTGCCCTCATTATAAAGACCGAATAGAGCATTTTCCATGCAACGATCTTCCGATCCATAACGCGATTTAACTCAACTTAATCTTGTAGGTACGTCCTGCAGATGTAGGGAAACTTATGATATTTAAATCGGTGTTCTCCGTCTCAACCACGCTGCCGTCAAGCGTTACCACAATTGGGCCTTCACCTCTAAGCACACACTCCCGACCCAGGTGTGAAGTGATGTGCGCTTCTACGAGTTGTCCGTTGTCCCACCGGATACTGACCTCAAATCCACCTCGGGCACGCAGGCCGGAAACGTTGCCCTGTTGCCAAGCATCCGGCAGTGCAGGTAGCAGTTCCATATAAGGACGGTGAGATTGCAGCAGCATCTCGGCTATCCCGGCAGAGGCCGCGAAGTTGCCGTCGATCTGAAACGGAGGATGTGCGCCCAGAAGATTCGGATATACACCGCCATGGTTGTATTGTTCCGACGCTCCATCTCTGACCAGACGCAGCATGTTGGAGAGCAGATGCAGGGAACGATTTCCTTCCCTGAAACGGCTCCAAAGTGCAACACGCCATCCCAGGCTCCAACCCGTGCTTTCGTCTCCCCGCCGCTCAAGGGAGGTTCTGGCGGCGACAAACAACTCTGGTGTCTCTTCGTCCGAAAGCTGTCGACCCGGATACACGCCTACCAGATGCGAGGTATGCCGGTGGTAAATGTCCTCATCCTCATAGTCCTTCGCCCACTCCTGCAATTGGCCATATTTCCCGACTTGCAGCGGCAGCAGACGCTCACGGATGCTCACCAGTTCTTTTCTGAAATCCAGGTCCGTTCCAAGTATTTCCGAGGCTTCAATACAGTTGGTGAACAACTCCCAGATTAATGAGATATCCATGGTTGAACCCGGACTGACCGCTGCTACACCTTCCGCTGTCCGGAATTTATGCTCCGGCGAAGTTGAAGGCGAAGTCACAAGGTGACCGTTACCATCGTCAATGAGCCAGTCCAGTGCGAACAGCGCAGCTTCCTTCATCACTGGATACGCGGAATTCCGCATATACGTCTCATCTCCGCTGAAGGCATAATGCTCCCATAAATGCTGGGTCAGCCAAATACCTCCCATCGGCCAGAAAGCCCAGCTTGGATCACCGTCACCATAATTGCCCACCGGTGCCGTCTGTCCCCAAATATCCGTGTTATGATGCGTGGTCCAGCCTCGGGTACCATAGTTGACCTGTGCGGTCTCAACGCCCTTCTTCGCCAAATTGCTGATCAAGTCCAGCAATGGCTCATGGCATTCAGCCAAATTGCATATTTCAGCCGGCCAATAGTTCATTTCAGTATTAATATTCAGCGTGTAATTGCTGCTCCATGGAGGACGAGTTACTGCATTCCATATGCCCTGAAGATTCGCAGCCTGCGTTCCCGGACGGGAGCTTGCGATCAGCAAGTAGCGCCCATAATGAAAGAGAAGCTCCACAAGCCCCGGATCCTCCGCCCCATAGGTCGTAATCCGCTGTTCAGTGGACATCTGCTCCGGAGCAGGTGAATTCCCCAGCTGAAGCTTCACCCGATCGAAGAGCAGACGATAATCCGCAATATGGGAGTCAAGCAGGCTGTCATATGGCTTGGCTACCGCCTCATTCAGAAATGAACTTGTGAAGGAAGCATCTTTCCCCTCGACTCCCGGAATGGCATCCATACCATTAAAACTTGTTGCCGCACTGAAATAAAAAGTTGCCGTTGTCGCACCCAATACATGAATTCCACTGCCATCCACAGTTACCTGTCCGTCCTCTGTCTTTACCGCTAGCTGTCCTTCAAAGACCATGCCCTTGTTATTTCCGGGGTCACCGTATCGGATCGGATCGTCGCTTGCAACATAGCTGGGATCGACATGTTCAGGGGCCGTTCCTTCCATAACAAAGCGGCCTTCCCTAACACTAGTCACATGCCGAAGCGGGCTATCCAGTGACGCATGTACATTCAACGCACCTTCCACACTCGCAGCCAGCCGCAGTACAAGTACCTGATCAGGATGCGACGCAAACATTTCACGGGTATATATAACATGGCCAATCTGATATTCAAGGCTGTGCACTGCATGTTCTACATCCAGCGTCCGCTTATAGGAATGGTAGATGTTCCCGTGCTCAAAACGTAGGAGTAAATCCCCGAAAGGCAGGTACGATTGAGTGTAAGGTCCCATCATTTCTCTGGTCAGCGTGTCCGCTTCTGTATAACGTTCCTCCTGTAACAGCTTGCGGACCTTTGGCAGAGCGTCCTTTGCGCCAGGATTGTTGCCGTTCTTCGGATAACCGGACCATAAAGTATCCTCATTTAAGCTGATTTTCTCCTGCCCCACTCCACCAAAGATCATACCGCCCAGACGGCCATTACCAATGGGAAGCCCTTCCGTCCATACATGTGCAGGTTTGTCATATTGAAGTTTCATGTGCACTCTCCCTCATGATTTCTCAATTGCTAGTCAGTACCTTCTGGAACATTAGTGAACGTATTATCCGCAATGTCAACCTCGCTGCAGGCTATTGCATAGACTGCTTCTTCAACGCCGGATAACTTTCCTGTCTCGCTGGAGGAACATATTTTATTCGACTTGAAAACCAACCCACAAGTGGATTTGGCGCTTAGAATCGGGACATCACTACAAGTTTCGAAACGGTTATTCAGGATAACGACCTGTCGGTGGACCGGAGCGCTCTCATCAACCACCACATTCTCCGGGGATATGAATATCACGGGATGCTCACTGCCGCCACATTCAATAAAATGGTTATCGGAGATCGTCACATCCTCTACCCTTCCGGACTCATACCAGGACTCGGCATCCACCGCAATCAAAATGGCATTCATGGACATGCGTTCAAACGTATTCCCGGTAATCAGCACTTTCCGACGAGTCGTTACGAGGATGCCTCGTGTTGGTACTCGGGCAAAATGATTATTTGTAATTTCCACTTCAGGTGTCCAGGTTACATTCTCAATGACATCATGGCTGCCAATACCGTCCGGTACCGGATGAGCAAGAGTCAGCAAAAGCTCACGAGCACTTAAACGCTCAACCGCAACCACATTGTTGGAGGCGTAGGTCGTCAACGAACCGGAACGGACAAATTCGATTTCATCACCAGGATAAAATGCTGGAAGCCCATACGTCTGGGGATGCATGAATCGAACCTTCACACAATCCACTGCTGGCTGATCTACAATTCGTAAATAGGTACCGTGGACATTGACAGGATCATCATGCGAACCGGAAAAATAGCTGTCCCTTACGGCAACCTTGCCTCTGCAGCTGGAGATGTGCAGAAAATCCGCAAAGCCGGCAACTGTACGTTCCGTTTCGGTGCGGGGCGCCAGGTTCATTCGTGAGAAGGTCAGATTTGTGCTGAACTGTCCAACGACACCGAGTCCGTGCAGAAAATGCAGACTCACGTCTCTCCACGTTATATCCGAGCATTCGGTCATAAAAGCTCCAACTTGATCACGAATGCCATCGCGGTTTTGTAGCACATGACCAGGGACCACATCAGGTTGAAAATCAAAATGCAAACGGATGGTCATGGGCTCAAGCTCTTCCACAGATTGGGCCAATTCCAGCCAATTGTCGATTCGCCAGGTTGTATTCCGCAATGGATCATAGGTTTGCATGGGACCTTCCGCAAAACTCCAGCCTTCACCGAGCCAGGTTAGCTTGTTGTCCCGAATCTGATAACGGGAATCGGGGTGAACCCGCGCATCGAAATAATGCTTTCCGCTTGCGATAATCGTCATCTCCGTCACCGTCGGCTGGTAATAGTCTGTACGCAGGTTGCGAATCTCTACATTGGTGCATTTGTCCAGCAAAAACAGGGTCTGTTTGCCGTGGAAAATAAACAGGGAGCCGTTGCCCTCCAGGGTTACATCGTTCATCCCTTTCAGCAAAATGGCAATGGTCTTGGTTACGTCTGGATTCTCTTCTTCACTCGTCGTATTGGAGATATAATAAGGCGCCCGAATCGCCTCCTCCGGGTAGAAATGATATCTGCCTCTCGCACAGTCCAGCACCACCGGACCAGAAATTTCGGCCGCCGCCTGAATGGCACGAGCCATGGCTGGCTGGGTGTCCAACTCAGAGTCAGGCACAGCGCCATAATCCGTCAAACTTATCGTCGTGAAATTCGTGATATCTTCTTGTTCTGTCACAGAAATGATGATCCCACCCTTCTTGGTATGTAACACATCCATTGCTTCTTCTCTATCATCACATATACTCCATCATCATACTTCGCTTCTGCCTAAATACAAGGAAAATCAGGTGCCGGTACATCATAGGCACCTGATTCCGATATCCCTCTTAATTACTTGCTTGTATCATATGCTTTTTGCAAAATTTCTAGATAACGATCGAGCTTCAGGTTCTGTAAACCTTTCACATAAGCATCCCAGTCCTTATTCAAGTCCTTGTTGCCTGTGATGAATTGCAATTCATTTTGCTCAATGTAGTTTCTGATGTTGGTTTGCAGCAAACTGGCTTCGTCAATTTCGTTTGGATCAATCCAGACGGACCAGATCGGGAACAGCTCTTTCGGCTCATGCCCTTCGTACAACAGCGATGCGTCATATAATCTGCGCTCATAACCATTGGATGCATAAATATCTGTGCCTTGAACGAAGGTATCACGATATTCTTTTGGCATATAGAAGTGAGCCATACCACTCCAGCCCGCATTACGTGGTGCCTCACCCTCAGCCATAGGGATTTGTTTCACTACAGGTTTAACGTCTTTACCCAGTGCCACATCACCTTCCACCGGGTCAGTCCAGTCAATCCCCTTCATACCGCTTGCACCGTTCGTTTGACCTTCTGGTGTGAACATGTAGTCAACCATTTTGATCAGGGCAATTTGCGCTTCTTCACTTGCCTTGTTTGTGATTACAAATTTCGCTCCTGGAGATACACCGCCCGCATCATGCGTCGCATAGGACACACCCTGTGGTCCAGAAATCGGCGCCAGCGGGTTATAGTGCGCCGAGCGAGTATTGCCTTCGTCAATGTTCACGAAAATTGCGGGATGCATAGCTGCACCAGCACCCAAAATTTCAGCGTCAGCATTTTCACCGATTTTCTTGAACGCTTCTGCGTTTTGTGTGAATGCGCCAGGGTCAATCAGACCTGCATCAAAGAGGGACTTAATGTAAGTCAATCCTTCTTTCCATTCAGGTGTAATTGCCGCAGATTGAACTTTTCCATTTTCCATTTGCAGGTAGTTTCGGTCATCATCATAGACAAATGCATTCATCAGGAACGGAATAATTCGTACGCCGAACTCCTCTATGGAACCACTCAGAGGTACCTCATCTGCTTTGCCGTTTCCGTTCGGGTCCTGCGTCTTGAAAGCTTGCAGCACGTTTTTGAATTCTTCGGTCGTCTTTGGCATTTCCAGATTCAGCTTTTTCAGCCAATCAGTATTAATCCACATCTTGCTCGGATAGGAGCAGTGGAAACATTCCGTATACGCAACAAGTCCATAGATATTACCATCAGGCGCTGTATTAAGCGTTTTCAAATTAGGGTTCTTCTCCATAGCTGCTTTGATGTTGGGAGCGTATTGATCAATGAGATCGTTCAAAGGAACGAGCACACCCTGCTTGCCATACTTCAGCAGATCTGCCTGAGAGAATTGGTCTATATAGTGGGTCAGCAGATAGGCATCAGGGTAGTCGCCGCTTGCCAGCGAGATTTGCCGCTTTTCCTTGGCTCCATCCGATGGGTTGATCTCCCAATTGAATTTGATATTGAATTTGTCTTCCACAAATGCAGTGAATTTATTGGTCGGAATATCAATGCTAGAGTCCTGAACCGCGAACACGCTAATATTCACCTTGCCGCCCTCTTCCGAGCTCCCCTGTTGTGCAGTAGATGAGCTACCATTGGAACACCCGCTCATGACAACTGTGAATGCCACTACCAGCATCAATAACGTTACCATACTTTTCTTCAAA
Source organism: Paenibacillus sp. MDV22-iso6 (assembly GCF_058408365.1). NCBI lineage: Bacteria > Bacillati > Bacillota > Bacilli > Caryophanales > Paenibacillaceae > Paenibacillus > Paenibacillus sp. MDV22-iso6. Next base: position 354,954 of record NZ_JBZVDZ010000005.1, read on the forward strand.
TCTGATCACTCCCTTTTTGTAGTTTACCAGTTGAGACGATGGTACCTTGCGTATGAACTGTCTATATCTTCTTGCTCCATACACCGAATCTAAGGATCAACCTTTAACAGAACCGACCAGCATCCCCTGTACAAAATGACGCTGTACAAATGGATAGATGACAAGTACAGGCAAAGTGGCGACCACAATTAACGAATATTTTAACAGTTCGGTAAGCTGCTGTCTTTCCACCATTTTCGCGACGTCCATGGCACCCGAACCATTATTTTGAATGATGATACTTCGCAAGATGAGTTGCAGCGGGAACAGGTCTGCCGATTTGAGGTAGATCAGGGCATCAAAGTACGCATTCCACTGCCCCACAGCATACATGAGAACCAGCACGGCGATGATCGGCTTCGATAACGGGAGTACAACACTCCAGATAAATCGCATATCACTACAGCCGTCAATTTCACTGGCTTCCAGAAGCTCCCCCGGAATAGAAGATTGAAAGAACGAGCGAGCAATAATGACCTGCCATACCCAGATTGCATTCGGGATCAGTAACGCCCAGCGAGTATCAATCAGATGAAGCTGCTTCACAACCATATAAGTCGGAATCAGCCCACCACTGAAAATCATGGTAAAGGTAATGATCATCATCAGGGTGTTCCTGCCGAAAAAGGTTTTGCGTGACAACGGATAAGCAATCATGATGGTTAACGCTACACTGATCAGGGTACCTGCGACCGTATAGAAAATGGAGTTACCATAGCCGATGAGAATCTCAGGTGTATTAAATAATGCCTTGTAACCGTTGAAGGAAATATCTACGGGCCAGAGCCATACTCGACCGGAAGTTACTGCTGCCGGGCTGCTGATTGAGCTGCTGACGATAAATATCAGTGGGTAAATGACCACCAACGCCACGATACTGAGCAAAATGTAAATTGTAATCAGAAACGTTTTGTCCACAGCGGACTCTTTAATCTTGGTTTGAACGTTTGCAGCCATAGGTGAACTCCTTTCCTACCAAATGCTATTCTTAGTAACTCTCTTCGCCAAACCATTCACCGTAACCAGTAAGACCAGATTGATCAGTGAGTTGAACAGCCCCACCGCAGTTGCGAAGCTATAGTTGGCATTCAACAGGCCGACTCGGTAGACATAAGTTGCAATGATTTCAGAATTAGCCAGATTGAGCGGATTCTGTAACAGGTAGACTTTCTCAAAGCCAATCGCCATGACATTTCCGACATTCAGGATCAAAATAATGACAATGGTTGGCACCAGCCCGGGCAGATCCACGTGACGGATTTTTTGAAAACGCGAGGCTCCATCGACTTTGGCCGCTTCGTACAATGTGGGATCGATTCCGGCTAGTGCTGCCAAATAAATAACCGCACTGTAGCCCGCAGTCTGCCAAATGTCGGACCAGACATAGATCGAACGGAACATACCCGGCTCACCCAGAAAATTCACGGAATCCAGCCCAAAGAAGTTCATGGCGATGTTCACAAATCCAAGCCGTGGTGCCAGGAACAGCATAATCATGGACACCATCACGACTGTTGAGATGAAATAGGGTGCAAAGGATACGAGTTGGACGAATTTCTTGAACTTGGCTCCTCGTACCTCATTAATCATGAGTGCGAGCACAATCGGAATTGGAAATCCGGCCAACACTAAATAACCGCTAAGTAAAATGGTGTTCTTCACCAGGGTCCAAAATAATGGGTTCTCAAAGAACAGACGAAAGTTTTGAAAACCAACCCAATCACTTCCCCATATCCCCTTGATGACGTTATAGTCCTTAAAGGCAAGAACCGCATTGATCATCGGATAATACTTGAAGATGAGAAAAAATAGCAAGGGCGGAATCACCAGTAGGTGTAACTGCCAGTGCTTCATCATTCTTTTGCGGGCATTGGTCAGAAAACCAGGTGCCTTCGGCTGTGTTGATGTCTTGTGATTTAATACGATTTCCTTCTCCAGAACAATCCCCCCTTACTAGCTGTCTGCGATGCGTAAATTATGATAGCGCTTTCTTGATTCTGATCATAGTCGATTTTGATGTCCTATAAACAGGTACACCTGCGCCGTTACACGTACAGTTATCCTGCTTTTGGGGGCACACATCCGCAGTACGACAGCCATTTTTCCATTACGGAGGCGTATTCGCAAAAAAAGACCGCATTGTCCGGAACACGGACAACACAGTCTATGGGTCTTCCTTTCATTTAATCGTCAACCGATTGTCTATACACACTGGGCGAAACGCCATTCAATCGTTTGAAGGCCCTCCTAAAGGAGTGAGAACTATTGTAACCTACCCGTGACGCAATCTCGTCAACAGTATAATTGCTCTCTTTCAACAAAATCACAGCCTGATCCATTCGGACTTTGATCAGGTGATCGGAGAAATTAACCCCCGTAAACTCTTTGAACAATTGAGAGATGTATTTCTCAGGCCGCTCCACATGCTCTGCCACCCGATACAGAGTCAGTTCTGTATCTGAATACATTTTCGCAGTATATTCCTTAATCTGTTTGATGATTTGAATATGAGCATCCTTCTTCTTGTTTGCAATAACGGAGCAGAGCTCTTCCATGATCTCATAAAACTCAGCTTTGATCGTTTCGAGCGGCTCCGAGGAACCAATATCAATGACCCGCCGTTTCACATTCTCGATGGAGGCATATTCCGTAAACGCCTTTTGATCCAGCAACTTGAGAAAAGTCCCCTTCATTTCTCCAACAAGTTGATGCTTCATTTCCATGGACAACTCCCGCTGCTCCATGTTCTGCACAATAATTGCATCGACAATCCGTTTGGCCTCTTCAAGTTCCCCTGCACGGATCGTACCAATCAGTCGCTGCTCCGAATCCAGCGGGTAATAATACGTTGTATTTTCGGTTTGGGCTTCGTTGTTCCACATCATGCCTTTTTTATTCATGTAGACTGCATACTCCAGCGCCTGATTGGCCTGATCAAAGGAAAGGCTGACCTCTGTCAACGATGTGAAGAGATTTCCGAATCCTGACTGGATGGTGATCCTGTATTCATTGAACACATACTGTGCCAGATTCTCCATGATATGCGTGATATCTTCCTTTTCACGATCCAATTCGGAGTCGGTTTCCTTGGAAAAGAACAGGATGACCACTTTATCCGAACCCATATCGGTCATCAGGACATCCACGTCCAGTTCAGCCAAAGCCTGCTTCAACAGTAATCGGGAGGCATTCAGTTCATTCAGGATCTCGACGCTGTCCATACTGGCATAACCCTTAATCTGGACAATTCCAGCATATCCCGTGCCTTGATACAAATTAATATCTGCCTGTTCGGCAGCGGAAAGAATCTCATCCCGCGATTTGAATTCGCCGGAGATCAGCCGCTTCAGGAAGGCATCCCTGACCAGTGGGAGCTGGCGATTTAATTCGGATTCAAGCAGCTTGTTCTTGGTGAGCATAGCAGCGATATTTCCACTCAAAAAGTCAAATTCATTTTTGGGAGCCGATTCATCCTTCCCAAACTGCTCTTTCATTACACTTAACAGTCGATTGATTGGAACGCTGTTGCGATAAGCCAGCACAAGTCCAACAATCAGTCCGATGAGCAGTGTGCCGCCCGTAATCAGCATCGTCATCCCCTTGATCCTGTTTGCATTCTCCATCAGGACATGACGGGGAATACCCGCCTGGTATACCCATCCGTTCTTATCAGATCTTGTAGTGATCACGAGATCATCCCCATAGAACTGGCTGACTCTGCTTGGGTCAAAATGAGAGTCCGAGGCCATTTTCACCATCTCGGGCTCAGAGCTCCCTTGCAGCGCAATGGTATTGCCCTCCGCATCGCTGATATGAACCCAGCCACCGTATCGGTCATTCAGGCTGGACAACAGACTAAGAATCATTTTCTCGTCAATGATTACAACGGCGACAGCCGGTGAAGAATCATTGAAGCTGTCCAGAGGCAATGACTGCATATATGTGATTACCGAAGTCTGCTTCCCCCTACTAACATAGGAACTAAGCGGTTTAATCTCACTCCGGTGGGTCTTCCCCAACACGTCCTTCATCCATTCTTCCAACGAAAGATCGTTATAACGAAAATCAGTATAATAGTGATTCGGTCTGTAAGAAGAGCCCGGGGTCAAAATTAGATTGTAATTCGCAAGATAAATATAATAATTTTGCAGAAAATCATTGGTCTGTCCAAAGGTCAACACATTCTCCATCGTTCTCCATATTCCATATACGTTGGTTTCGTTGTCCCTTTCATTCATCAGAACGTTCAGTTCCTGATTAACTGCAAGCTGTCGGGTGAAGCCCTCCACTTCCGCCATGCGGCCCTCCAATATTTCCTGGCTTTTCTGGAGTTGGGTAACACTATTCTCAATGGAAATGGACTGTGTTACGGAGATGGAAGTTAGATAAGACATATAACCGCCAATGCTGGGTATAACCAAAATGATCACGTAGGAAATTAAAAATTTACGAAAAACATTGGAATATTTAATGGGTAACCCTCCTCCCCCTCCTTGAGGTATTGGTAGCGTTATCAAAGATAATAATATTTTCCGGGTTAGTCAATTGTTTTATCTCATTCTTCAATCGTGTTTCATTCGGGAATGAATAAAAGGCAACGATAAAAAGACGATTATCATTGCTTTTTTTAACATTTCCGAAGTTCTTTGGTTTGAGATGATAACTCCTTATCATTCAGAAAAAAGGGGCCGAGATGGCCCCCCAATCCTAGTTTACATCATTTCTTCTTTGGTTCTTCCACCTCTGATCGGGCTTTTACAACCTGATCGACGGATGCTGCTTCAACATCGCCAAAGGCCCAGTGTGTGGAAGGAACATCCTTCCACTGTGGCTGCGAAACGTTCGTGAGCGGTGCTCTGCCCAAAGCTCTGTTGATTGCTACAACGGCTTCCGCTCTTGTCAATAAAGCATTCGGGCGAAAAGTTCCATCTTTATAGCCTTTCAGAATGCCTGCGCTTTGCGCTTTCAAAATGGCTTCCTTGGCCCAGTGGCTGCTGATATCAGAAAATCCATCGCCTGAATGCTCGGAATCCGGACCGAGAAGGGCTACGAGAGTGGCCATCTCCGCACGAGTCAATGGCTGATTTGGCTTAAACGTCCCATCCTTATAACCATTCATCAACCCCATCTTGCTTACCTTAGCAATGCCGTCGGCTCCCCAATATTCTGACTTAACGTCACTGAATACAACAGCAGATCCTGTGCCTTCTTTCTCAGATACCATTGCGAGTATGGTTGCCATCTCTGCACGGGTGAGCTTGTTATCCGGCTTGAACAACCCGCCCGGATATCCTTGAATATACGCCTTGTACGGAATATCTTGACCACCCTCTGTTCCTGTTGTCCCGTCTGTATTTCCAGATTCAGGAGCTGGCGCAGGCACAGAAGTGTCTGAAGGCTGGACGACTGGAGTCGATGGTCCACTTGGATTGGATGGACCACCTGGATTCGACGGATTCGTTGGTTCACCGTTTCCAGTAGGGACAATAAACTTCAGTTGATCGGCCAGCATGAGCTCACCGGATTTCTTCACAGCTTTGAGTGTATGCTGGCCTTTTGCCAGTCCTGAAATGCTATAAATCTCCTGCTGAATCTGCCGGCTTGGACTGTAGGCGTTCACGGTCTGCACCAGCTGTCCGTCTACATAAATGTCCACTTCGCCCTGTTCTGGTCCAGTCGGTGTAATCATACTTATTCCAGTGCCCTTGAAGGCGTATTCGAAAGAATCCCCGTCCACCACCGTGGAATGCACATCATTGAGATAATCACCGCCGAAGGCAAAGCTGAGGTTCAGCGTCCCCACTGACTGCGCAGCAAGATACGATTTTTTCAGTGTAACTCGGTTCCCTGCAACTGTATAATCGGACCCCGGAACCAGATCAAGTGATCCGTTAGTAATACCACTGAAGCTTTCCACCTGTTGCAGCAGCGTCACATCAATGTCCGTCTGAGCGGAAGCTGACTTTTCGAAATCCGCGGTTACCGGATTAATTAGATTCGGAAGCTCAACTTTGAGCATATCGAGCAGCATGTACTCCCCCGATTTCTTCACTGCCTTGAGCGTGTGCTGCCCATCCGGCAGCCCCGAGATGCTGTACAGGTTCTGCTGTGCCAGCCGACCGTTACGATGGGCGCTGACTGTTTCCTTGAATTGGTCGTCAACATAGATATCCATGTCTCCCTGTGACTGGTCAACCTCCGTAAATAACTGGATCCCCGTTCCCTTGAAGGTGTATTCAAAAGAATCATCGTTTTTTTCGGTATACTGCACATCGTCCTTATAGTCACCCAAACCTCTGCCAGTGCTTCGTGACCAGGAGCCGTTGTACTTGATTGCCGGATCGTCGTTATTGATCATTATAAATCGAATGCCCGTAGTATCGCTGATCCTTATTGCCAAAGACTGGGGATCACCCGCGCTAAAGATTACGTTTAGACTCGTTGTCCCTATAGGCAGCTGCGTGAGGTACTGCTTCCTGATAGTCAGCTTGTCATTGACCACCGTGTAGTCGTCATCACTGAGCAGCACCCCGTCATTTTCAACGCCGGTCAGCATATTGCCGTTCAAGGACAGCCTCACGGTGACATCCTTCTGTTGTTCCGTCTCCTTGTCAAAGTTTGCAGAGGTCGGACTAATGGTGCTGTTCTGCCCTCCAGGAGGAATTTCCATGGTTACTCTAAGCGCATCCAGCAACATATACTGGCCCGAGCCCTTGACCACCTTCAAGGTATGTGGGCCGTTGTCCAAATCAAGTTTGCTGTACAAAACCTGCTGGACTTCCCTTTCTCCACTGGTATAGGCGTTTACAGTTTCAGGTGCTCCATTATCGAGGGTGACAATCATGTCTCCTTGGTCTTTATCCTTCTCCGTCAGCAGCTCAATGCCTGTGCCCGTGAAACTATACTCAAAATAATCGCCGTCTTTTTCAGTAAAATGCACATCGCCATTGTAATCACCGTAACTTCTGCCGGTATTGGAGTTCCATGAGCCCGTGTATTTAATACTGCTGTCATCATCATTAATGTAGACCTCATTGGTAACAGTGGCATCTTCCACGGAGATTGAATTTGCAGCATTGTCAGCTTCAGCGTCCAAGGCACCCCCTTGACTGCTATTCGCTGGACCAGTGCCAGAGGAATCCGTAATCGCTATGCTCAGATCCTGTCTCCCATCTGTCTGCTCCTTGCCCCCGTTGCGCTGCCAATCCCCGCTATAGAGCATGCCTGTATCATCGTCATTGACGGCTGATGTGCCGTTCAGTGCGGTTACTTTAAGCATCCGGGAAGCATGGGGTTCTAGCACGCCGCCACTGAATTCATGATTAAAATTCCCCAGCTCGGAATGGCTCCAGAGATCACGGACAGAAGCCGGACCGTTGAGGCCAAGATCGCTCCATTTGACTTTAACCTCCGCACTCTGGTCGCCCAAATTGAACAAGGCTACACTGTAAGTACCATCTCCGTTATTGGCATACCAAACCTGCTGCTTGGTCTCCATGGAAACCGGATGGCCTGGACGTCCGGCCTGATTGACGGCAATGACTTCGTCATTCGTAAGCAATTCCAATCCATAGCTGTCCAGCCTTGTTAAATCATCACCTGTATAAAGCGGTGCTGAAGAGATAGACCAGAAGGTCGTGGCCGTTTGCCGCTCAACCTTGGTCAGACCATCCATCGAGCCATTCCCGACATTCAGTGAATCGAAGTCGTTCCAGCCTCCGGGACCTGCATCCCGCCACCAGAGGGCAGCGATGGGGAACAAGCGGGAAATACTCGACCATTCGGTCAATCCCTTACTGCTGTCGTAAGCTTCAACGTCCCAGTCGATCCTCCAGCCGTTTGCATACTTTTTCCAGAAGTCCACGTAATTGTGATCAAGCGCCCAGGAAAGCTCAAACCAGATGTTATTTCTGTCCAGGGCTTTGGACCATGCCTCCACATCACCACGTGCATCCCGGCTCAGATTATTGATTCCCGATCCTGGCGTCACACTGTCGAATTTGACAAAGTTGATACCCCACTCGCCAAGAAGATCCGCGATGGAGTCAATATACTTCTGTGAGCAAGGGTTCGAAAAATCAATTTTGTACGTGTACGAATCCCAAGCATCCATAACAACGAGCGGTTTTACTGCAATATCTTGCATACGACATGCCCCGCCCGACCCATAAACCTCAAGATTTTTATCATAGGCGGTGATTGATAATCCCGGAATCAGATAGATTCCGATCTTCTGTCCGTTATTATGGACGTAATCAATGACCTCCTGAAATCCATTTGGATAAAGAACAGTACTCGGAATAGGACGGCCGTATTCATCTTCGTCACCGTTCCAGCCAGCATCAATATTAATGTATTCATATCCATGGGCTTGCAGCTTCTCACGCATGGCGTCCGATTGCTTCTTAATACTCTCGGCCGATGTCCAGTTACCCGGCCCGTCATATACCTGCATGCTGTAACTGCTCCAACCCATATACGGCTTTTGGGCCAGACTCTTATCTGCTGCTTGTGCCACATTACCTGTCGTTCCCATAATCCCGAACTGCACCGCCGCAATCATAAATACCATGAAACACATTGCCATCCTTTTTCCGATTCGTTTCAAATTATCCCTACCCCCTCTGAATTTGGTCATTCAAATTCCTGTTGATAGCGCTTCCACACGAGAAGAGAATAGTGGATGAGGCATTCCCAAGATAGGTACAATTCGGTATTTTACGTACAATTAACCTGAAATATAGGGGCAAACCGTCGCAGAACAAACATATTTCCATTAATGGATAAATAAACAAATGGAAACTTCATCTTTGCTCAAGCCGAGGGAATGGGTTGAAAAGAATCAGGAAAAGCAAAGATCAAAATCTGTAAACAAATAAAAAAGGTTCCGAGAGTGGCAGCAATGCCATTCTAGGAACCTTTTTCGTGTTACATATGATGCGGTCGAGAGGACTCGAACCTCCACGGGGGTTAGCCCACACGGACCTGAACCGTGCGCGTCTGCCAATTCCGCCACGACCGCGTATGTCTTATCTCCGAGAAATTATATCGCGGCGACAAGAGATAATATATCATGTGCAGGTAATTAGTGTCAACAAAAAAATATAATTTCAGTTTCAATGATAAAGCTTTTTATAAATTATATCTTTGAAGGCCAGTTGCCATACCAGGCATACCCGCCTCTTCTTTCCTTATCGATATCGCTGAGTTTGTATTTCAAAACCCCATCACGTCCTACGAAGATCGGTTTATCCGTTCCAATTTCGTAAAAACGTGCCCATATTGGCGCTGCACCTGAATCAGCTACGAGTTTGCTATCTCCGTTTTCTCTGACATACTTGTATCCTGTAATTTTCACGTTGTTGAACCAGGCTTCTGCCGCTTGAATGGAAACCTTAATTTTCGAGTTCGACGGTCTTGTTTTCAAAAACTTTACAATCGTACTGCTCTCTCCAGCACTTAGAGAAGGCACTTCATAAATCCTTGCTCCTGCAGGTTTTAGGGAGCTGGAATCATGCTGCTGTCCCCATGCAGTCAGTTTACCATTTGCTACAACCTGTGTATTGAGAATAGCATCTACACCTTTGGCAACTGATTTTTTACTGCGATCCGCAAGAGAGCTGTCGATGAATGAGAAATCACCTTTACGTGCACCTACTTCATCCAGCATGTACATGACATTAATCATGGCATCGTCGTTGAAGGTAATGTGTTTGTGATAGCCTGAGCTCTGGTATACTTGTGGCCATCCTCCATTGGAGTACTGCATATTTAACAAAAAGTTGATTCCTTTGATGGCAGCAGCCGAATATCGCGGATCATTTGTCTTTTTAAATTCCTTGGCTAATCTTCTAATTTCTGAGTATGTAGCTTTATTATCAATCGTAGATTTGGCCCACTCACCACTTGTTTCTTTGTAATCCTTCTTCCATCCCCCGTCAGGACGTTGATTCTTCAAAATATCTGAGATACTTGCTGTCGTTCCAGATGCGTCTGCAGCAGATACCTTAGCAGCAGGCTGAAATACCATTCCGACAACAGAGAAAATCATTGTACATGCCATTACCAAAGATGCAAACCTTGCTTGTGCCTTCAACATCGTTTAGAACACTCCCCAATTCATTTTCTGCAAACTGTTTTCCTTGAGCGTCTCCCCTCCTTATATTTGTTTTTAAACTCAAACTATTTCTTTTCATCCAATAAGTGGATTATACAAAAAGAATTCTATGCAAAACAATGAATTTTGTCAATAATTGCAACAATATGTAACAAATTCTTTGTCTTAACCTATAGGTATCGTCTAATCGAAATGTGAGAAAGCCAATAAATTATCCAATTTTTCTCCATTTGAAACAGTAGTTACTTTTTTGTCATCTATTAAAACCCAATATTCGAGTTATTTCTACATAAATAGCGATAATTCCGTTAACATTGAGATGATAAGAAGTGTTCAAAATCGGTTTGACATTTTCGCATTTATGCAATATAGTTTCAAAAGGTTACAAAAACTTAATTATTCATTTGCCGAGTTTCATGTTTGAAAACGGGGGAACCATTTTGGGTGAATTATTCTTATACATAGGAAATATAGGGAACCTTCTACCGAACCCTTAGCTAACTCCGTAGGCATCGAAGGGAGAACAAAAATTTTGAAAAAGCTTATCATCTCCATTTTTGGAGCAGCAGTTCTACTTACATCCGGTGCAGCAAGCACAGAGGCAAGCAGTATCAACACCGTCGTTAACAACATGACAGGCATACCTTACAAATGGGGCGGCACAACAATGGCCGGATTTGATTGCTCTGGATTTATGAGATATATTTTCAACAAATATAGCATTGAATTACCACGCACTTCCCAGCAACAAGCTAAGGCCGGAACTCCGGTATCCAAAGCTAATCTGCGTACTGGTGACATGGTATTCTTTAATACGATGGGCAATGGCATTTCACATACAGGTGTATATATCGGGGGCGGACAGTTCGCTCATGCTTCAAGCAGCAAGGGTGTCAGCATCACACAATTATCCAATCCTTACTTCAATGATCGTTACGTAACAGCACGCCGGGTAACAGGACAATTTATGTATAACAAAATGCTGGGCAAAATATAAGTTTGATTTGATATAGCGCTAAGAGGAGGCTCCGGTTGAATCCGGGACCTCCTCTTTGTTTGGGGCTTTTGTTTACAAATCCGGTGTGCTGTAGACTTCTATACTTAATGTAAAGCCTTCTGTACTCTCATTGCACCCTGAGACAGCGCATGGCCTCCGCCTACCGCTCCAGCCACAGCAACCGTCTCCATAATCTCCTGATCGGTCGCTCCTTTGGCACGTGCCTCTTCCACATGGTAAAACGTACATACCTCATTGTTCGCAAACAGTCCAATACCCAGCGCAATCAGCTGTTTGGTCTTGGCATCAATCGCCCCTGCCTGAAAGCATTCTCCAGTGAACTCATGATAAGACTTCACCACTGCTGGTAGCACATCGCTTAATTCACCAATCTGATCTTTATAGGCATGAACCTTATCATTCATCAGTGTCATGGTTACCGCACATCCTCTCGGCTGATATGTTACAAGCTCTCACTGTACCTATCTTCTCTCCCGAGAGGTGTAATTATGCCAAAACATCCATGGTAAATGAACCTAAATAGGCATGTCCTATTCTTCGAGCAGGCTCTCGCGTGGTTCGCTGAACAATTGATATCGATAATTCCGATCAAGCTTGACCACACGACGATTCTGACGGCGAATGAGTACCTGCTCCCCGTCCCAAGCCACTACAATACCTGTCACATCATTGGACTGAATCTCGTCCCGTACTACCCTTACTTTTTCACCCGATAAACGCAGTGCATCCAATTGTGCATCACTGATCATATTTATGGCGCCTACTTTCCCAAAAAAATTATTTACAAAAAGAGACCTAAATGAAAAGTCATTTAGGTCTCACGTGACTGTATTGGACTGTCATGTCATTCGAAAGTATGTCCCGACTGAAAGTTACCGCTGCGCGTGCTCTTTGCTGTCGTTCTTCTCAAACCAAAAATCAAGCACTTTGGCGGACATCACACGTTCTTCAAGGTACTCCACTTGATGCGGTGTAAATTGTTCTTTCCAAGAGAAGGACAACTCTTCGCACAAGCCTACAATCGTCAGCAATTCTGACCAGGCAACGTAGCGTTTGTACCAGAAAAATTGAGGATGTTCAATCATATAGGGATAAAGGTCATCGAATTCCGTATGTTTACAATCCAGGGCACGCTCAAAATGTACTTTCGATTCCGCCAGCTTATCAATAAAAAATTGTTCTGTTGCCGGTTGGTTACCCATGGTGTTGCCTCCTCTCCCTAACATAACCCCATTATAAATGAAATCAGCGGTCATGCAAAGGCATTGTTATAAAAATAGGCACTTTTTCCTTTAAAAAGTCACAATTCGTTATCGTCAAATTGCACGGTGCCATCGTTCAGTGAACGAATGCGCACCAACGCTTCAACCGGGATACCCTGCTCACGAATAGTGCGCGCTCCGGCCTGAAAACATTTTTCGACCACGACACCGAATCCGACCAGTTCCGCACCCGAACGTTCGATAATTTTGATGACACCACGAGCGGCATCGCCATTCGCAATGATATCGTCAATAAACAAAATACGGTCATTCTCATGAATATATTCACGGGACACCATAATATCTGTTACGATCCCTTTCGTAAAAGAAGGTACTCTTTCACAGTAGGCGTCGGGGTCAGCCAAAAGTGTTTTTTTGCGACGGGCAAATACCAGAGGAACACCCAGTTCATGTGCGGCAGCAAAGGCGACCGGAATCCCGGAAGACTCCACTGTAATGACCCGAGTTACACCACTCTCACGAAAACGAGCGGCAAATTCACGTCCCATTTCCATCGTCAATGCAGGATCAATCTGGTGATTCAGCAGACCATCCAGCTTCAGCACCTGATCTGACATGACTACACCTTCTTGTAAAATTCGTTGTTTCAATACTTCCATAATTTGACCTCCCAAGCCTATCCTATGACGTAAAAGTATCATAGATCCGGCTATCAGTTCAAGCGAAATTGCCTTTGCTCTTGTCCAGAGCATAGAAATGACCCTATGTCACACTTCAATTGTCATGACTTTGATGGGTCAAGCATACCTTGTACCATGGCACCCGCATGTCCAAACTATTCAGGGGCCTGAGAGGGGAAACGCATGAAACAGGCATTTCGGGTGCTGCAGATCGCATTTACATACATTGGAACGGTAGTAGGAGCCGGCTTTGCAACAGGACAGGAGATATTGCAGTTTTTTACCCAGTATGGCAAATGGGCCACCATTACCATTGGCTTATCGACCATGCTCTTTGTCTGGTTAGGTACAAAAATGATGCTGATTGCCCATGATACCGGCTCGCGCTCATACGAAGATCTCAACAAGCATCTATTCGGTCATAAAGCAGGAAACTGGATTACCTGGGTTACCCTTCTTATTCTCATCGGAGTAAACAGTGTCATGCTGGCCGGAGCAGGGTCGGTCTTTGTAGAGCATCTGGGGCTTCATTACCAGACCGGACTGATTGTTACCCTTATCGGTACATATCTGCTGCTTGGACGGGGCATTCAGGCTATTCTGCAAATGAACAGTATCGTAGTGCCAATGATGCTCCTGCTCTCTCTGCTTATGATCACCAGCACCATACATCATCCCGGCGCAAACCGATTTATTACATTAACCACGGACAGCAATCCAATCCAGGTCTGGTTATCTCCTCTGTTGTATACTTCATTCAACCTGGCACTTGCCCAAGCTGTTCTTGTTCCGGTGGGGAATCAGATTCGCAGCCGAAAGGTACTGAAATGGGGCGGCGTTCTGGGCGGGATTGGTGTAGGATTCATGCTTATGGCAGCCCACTTCGCCATGTCAGCCCAGATGCCTGGCATCACGCAATTTGAAATTCCAATGGGCAGCATTGCCTTTCAACTTGGATGGGTAGTCCAGTCTATCTATGTATCCCTGATTTTTATGGAAATCTTCAGTACATTTGTAGCCGATATTTATGGAATGACCCTCCAACTCAGACAGCATGTCCACGTACATCCCAAACTAATCATACTGGCTATCATGCTGCTATGTTATTCGCTTAGCCAGTTTGGGTTCAGCTCCCTGCTCTCTATCCTTTACCCCATTTTCGGCAGTTTGGCACTGGTCTGGGGTGCAAAATTAGTAATGGATCGATGGGGAAGCTTTCGAGGTCGTAACAAACACCTATAACAACGTATTTTTGTTGCGAAGTATCATTTCCCTAAACATAAAAAAAGCCGCTGTTCACACAGCGGCTTCCTTCTTTTCCCTTTCCAGAAGTTAAAACTGGCTCGAGAATTGCAAATACATTTTTTTCAGTTCATTGACCGATCTACCCAAAGAGTAATGGGTTTTGGCCTTCTCGCATGCCGAACGAGCGAGCTCATAACGGTACGCCGGGTCAACCATCACCTTCTCCAGCGCTTCTGCCAGTGCAGACGGATCTTCTGAAGGCACCAGCAAGCCGTTACTGCCGTTCTCAATCTGTTCGGGTATGCCGCCAACATCTGTACCTACAAGGGCAAGACAGCTAAGCGCTGCTTCCGCGAAAACAGACCCGAACGCCTCCGCCCGTGAAGGAAGTACAAAGATATCAAAAAATGGCATGAATTCCTCAGGGTGCAGCGTGTAACCATAAAAAATAGTCTCATTATAAATGCCCAGCCGCTGGGCCAATTCTTCCAAGTCTGGACGGATCGGTCCGTCCCCAATAATATGAAGCACATAATCATGTCCCCGGGCTTTCAGTTCGGCACAGGCTTTGAACAGAATATCCAGCCCTTTCGCCGGAACCAGACGGCATACCGTGACCAACTGTGGTATCGCATTCTCATGGGGAATTGGCTTAAACCTTTTCTCATCAAAACCATTCGGAATCACACCGATAACATCGGGATGCTGTACATAAGGCGCCAGATAACGACGGAAAGAATCCGATACCGTTAACAATCGCTCCGCCTGGTGCTCCAGCTCACCATAGATGGCCAGCAGGAATTGATGCTCCGGTCCGTTCGGCTCAATGCGTCCATTCAGTATCAGCTCTCGCTCATAACTGGAGTGGATCGTTTGAATGAGAGGAACATCCGGGAAAACCTTCTTCATTGCAAGCCCCGCAATAGGATGATGGGCATGAATCAGATCGTAAGGCTTCTGAATACGCAGCTTGGTCCACCACAAATAATCCCGGTAGGTTTGCATATATTTTTGCACGACAGGACTATCCTGATACTGAGTCCAATCGAACGTCTCAAACTGGATATCTTCCCTGCCCTTGTTGCGAATTCGCTTAGGCAACGAGAACAGATCCATCTCCCACCTCGGGGTTGTAAACCTCTCTTGCATATACGGAATCATAGAGGATACACCTCCGGGCTGCTCCGGAGGAAAGAAAAGCGCCTGCAGCAATCTCACCGTTAGTTTCCCCCTTTCTAGCATAAATCTTTTCATTACATCTTCAATCATGATATATCAGAACATATGTTCAGTAAAGGTACAAAATGAGATTTCTTATCACTCGCTCATTTACAGCCGAATAATAGAATTCATTTCAATATCAATTGTACCATGTTGCATCTGACGCTGACGATATTACGAGTACTGTTAGGTACTAGGGGCAATTCCAATGGAAATCATCGCTCTCTGTCTGCCTTTATTCTACTATACGTTATCTTATTCATCTTGTTTGAGCGTACGCCCTCACTTCGGAGTCGTATATACAACATATTCAGAAGATGCTCGGCTAAGAAGCGGATGTATGATTTTGAAAGTTAAGCCTCTTTTGCCGACATACAAATGAAAGCCAGTGAGCAATGGTAGCCCCCGGCTTTTTGAATGTACTTCTTATGTTTGAATACAGCGTTTATACAGACAAGTGTGTGACCGCCTTCTCGTACGTACTGAAGCCGTCTGTCTCTCCCACAAAGGTATAGTCGTTACGCCCATAGAATGCGTTCAATGTCGCGTTCTCGGCTCCGCAATCCAATCGGACAATATGTTTGTCCTCAAACTGTATCCCGCTGCTGGACCATTGCAAAATCGCCCTTCCCAATCCACTCTGGGCGTACTTTCTGCGGATGGCTAATCGGTGCAGATAAAGTGCACCATCCCCGGCATGCGCTTTGCTTCCCCATAAGTGCACATCCCATGCACTTGGCTGGCTCATCAAAATAACCATGCCAGCTACGTCAGAACCCTTTTTAAATACAAATACGTCGCCACGCTGAATAGCCTCCGCCGTATTATGAGAATCCTCACCTTTTAACAACGCATTCCATTGAGAAGAGCCCTGGCTCCGCAACCACTCGGCTGTTTCCATGAGCAGGGACATCACATCCTCCGTGTCTTCCGGCTGAGCCTGCAATGCCTTAAATTCATCATTGATGTAGTCTGTTGTGATACTGAATGAGTGCTTCATGATTCTCCTCCACTTCCAGGTCTCTCTTAAACTAATGGTACTATACCGGGAAATGGCTTGTTCGTCAAAAAGAAAACAAAAAAGGCAAGAGGCTGTGCCTCTTACCCTTCAATCTTCGCTTCATCGATAATTTGATTACGATATAACATCGTGAGATGTAATGTATCAAACTCAAGCTCTTTGTCCAGCTCTCGCATCAGAACTTCAACCAGACTCTTTCGCTGAACACTTGTGCCGGGTACCTGATAATCAATATAGCCTGACAAATCCGCTTCTGAGGTATCAATCGTTGCTGTACCTACAGGTAACCCTCCGCGTTCTTGTAGAAACAGTTCATATACCCGAAACTCCCGATCTTTGCGCACCAACATGACATAACAGGCTTCTTCAGCAGCTTCAATCTCTTCGAGATCTTCTTCGGACTCTATCTCATCCTCATCCGCAAAATCCCGGTGCACCCATTCCGCCGATTCCATCTCCTGCCCTTGATGCCACATGCGGATCGTAATTGTATCGATGATTTCTTCATCCAGCTCTCGTACCAGCAGCTCGGCAGCCGCATCCTGATAATTCTCTGCCGGTTCATCATACCAATGGATCTCACCCTGCACATCAGCGCCATATTGTTTCAGAGAGGCTTCAGCCAGTTCTTGTCCATTGGCGTCATTAAATACATAGGTAGATATGCTGCGTCCGGCGCTTACCAGCTCCATTTCAAGCAAATGTTCCGGGTCTTCATATGTAAATGATTCGGCTTGTGAGCCAGGAATGACGTGTACTTCATTTACACCAGCCCGATCATTCTGTCCATCGTGACTGTAGCTATCTTCAGACCGTGACGACTGATTGAACATATCCGTTTGAGACTCTGGCTTCTGTAACACAGAATACAATGTACCGCAGCTTACAAGCACTTCATACTCAGCAGCACTTACCGCATCCGCGAGAGAACGAATATATTCGTGCACCTGCTCCACAATATATTGTTCTGTCTCGTCAGGTAGCGAATTCTGCTCAATCTGAAGGCTGCCGGATACCCGATCTCCTTCCCTGAACACAAGCAGCAGCGAACCCATATATTGACCGCCCACCATAATATCCTGTACTTCGCCACCTGATGTTCGAAGATCAGGAATCAGCTCTACTTTCAGTTCCATGCACCTGTCCTCCTCGGTTCCTAACGTTATTCTATTAGGTTACCCTTGAGAGCGACAGTTTATAAGATACAACGCTATTCAGATTTTAAGAGCGAACTATTAGACGGACAACACATATTTTTGGATAGCGTGGGCCACACCCTGATCGTTGTTCGAAAGTGTAACCTCATCCGCGGCTGCCTTGACTTCTTCCGGGGAATTGTCCATCGCAACCCCTTTGCCTGCAAAGGTCAACATGGTGATGTCATTGTAGTAGTTACCTACCGCCATGATCTCGGAAGGAAGAATTCCTTTTGCTTCGGCCAGTCTTTTTAGAGCTGCACCTTTGGAGGCTTCTGGATGCATAAGATCAATGAAAAAATCACCGCTACGCGTCATATAATATGGAAGATTCCAGGTCGACCACTCCTGTTGCACCGCATTCATCTGCTCGATGGGTCCAAACGCTGTGAATTTCGCAAGCGGCTCTGTCATATCCGCCCATTGCGGCAGCTTTAATGGCTCTGCCATGAAGTTTTGATACATTTCGCGTACCTGTAACTCCAAACCTTCGGGCTGATCCACATAGAGTCCAAACGCCGTGTTGATGTCAAAATGTACACCTTGCGCACGGCAGTAAGATATAAAAGGCTCCAGCCCCTGTCCATCCATGGCAAAATGGTGCACCACTTCACGAGTCTGAACCTGTGCAGTTACTGCCCCATTATGTGTAATGACATATCCGTCAAGTCCCATCTGCTCCATAAACGGGATCGTGTTCGCAGGACCTCTGCCTGAACACAGAACAATCTCAGCTCCCTGACGGGAAGCACGAATTAAGGTCTCTTGTGTCAATTCGGTAAGTTCATGATGATCATTAAGCAGCGTTCCATCGACATCCAGTGCGATTAATTTAATTGTCATTGTCTTCATTCCTTATCTGTAAAAGAGTCGCACCCACCCAAACCCTCCCTTCCGAGGGAGGGCCCCAGAGGGCTCTGCCCTCTGGACTCCCGTCTCGTTTACCGGCGGCGGTTTCGATCTTGCTATGTGACGGTCGGTGTGGGAGCGCTTGGTTGCCGGGTCTGCCGCTTGACAGCGGCGGCCCCGCCCAAGCTCAAGCGGGACCATTACGGGCAGGGCTTCGCCTTCTGCCCGGCTCCCTGCTCCGCTTCGCGAAGGACGGGAGCTGACGCACCTTTGGCACGGTGGGCAAGGCTTCGTACACTGCCCAGACTCCTTGCTTCGCTTCGCGAAGTAGGGAACTATTACTTCCGCAAACGTTCTAACTCGTCAGCGGTTAATTCGCGATAACTGCCAATTTCAAGATTGGCATCCAGCTCCAGGTCACCCATGGCAACACGTTTCAGATAAACCACACGTTTGCCAACAGCCTGGAACATTCTCTTCACCTGGTGGAACTTGCCCTCATGAATGATCAATGAAATGGAAGAAAACACGCCCTCATCCGTTTCCTCACGATCCAGCACAGTCAGTTCCGCAGGCAACGTCTCATATCCATCATCCAGCTGAATGCCGGCTTTGAATTTTTCAATATCTTCTTCTTCAACATTTCCCAGCACACGGGCTTCATACGTCTTGGGCACATGTTTGCGCGGGGACAACAGATCATGGGCAAGTGGCCCATCATTCGTTAGAATGAGCAGGCCCTCGGTATCTTTGTCGAGTCGTCCCACAGGGAACGGATCGAAGACACGCTCCTCTTTACGCAGCAGATCAATCACCGTTTTATCCCGATTATCTTCGGTTGCCGACACCACGCCAGGTGGTTTGTGAAGCATCAGGTAGATCATTTCACGATACACAATCCGCTCTCCGTCAGCTTCAATTACGTTTACGTCTGGATTAACCTGCACACCGCTGTCTTTCACCGGTTTACCGTCCACACGGATTCTGCCCTGTTTTACCATCTTTTTGAGCTCACTTCGTGACCCCACGCCCATATGACTCAATATTTTATCCAGACGCAGCGTTTGTTTGCCTTTTCCACTCATACCGATGTCCACCTCCAGCCTGCCGGATATTCATTTTTCAGTACACCATCCAGCCATTTCCCCCAGCCAGCCGCAAATCCGTCCACACACACCAACACATAACCTTTGGCCGCC
This sequence comes from Paenibacillus sp. MDV22-iso6, assembly GCF_058408365.1. Taxonomy (NCBI): domain Bacteria; kingdom Bacillati; phylum Bacillota; class Bacilli; order Caryophanales; family Paenibacillaceae; genus Paenibacillus; species Paenibacillus sp. MDV22-iso6. The sequence goes on from NZ_JBZVDZ010000005.1 coordinate 374,762, forward strand.
GTATCTGCTTGACGTTCAACTCGTGATTCTTCGATGTTCAACGTCTCTCCTTTGAGATACCTTACTGCTTCACCGTCTGCGGAAGATAGGTTAACGGATCTCTGGGCTTCGGCTGCATTCAAAGCGCATGCAAGCGGATGAGAGGGCACAAATCGCCCATTCTTTACGGTACCCATAAACCACCCTGGTCGAATAACCTTGAGCCCTTCCAGACGGGCAGCACCCACAGAAGATTGATACACTCGATCGCCATAATACACCGTTTCTCCAGCAAGCTCGATTTCCAGATTTTCTTGTACAAATTGAGCATACACCGTTCCTGGATCGACATTTGCCTGGTCGGTTCCTCGTCCCTGAGCCCGTTCGTTTTTGCGACCACCACGTTCGTTTCCTGTGCCCTGTTTTCCCTGAGCCTTACCACCACGGGTATGCTTATCATCGCGTTCTCTAGATTCGGTTCTCATTAGACGTTCCCGTTTCCGCTCTTCTTTACTGATTGGTGCAGATACACGGATAAATGGTTCTACCAATTCACTTGGTTCGGTGAAATCTGCGCCCACTGCCTGTCCAATTTGTAAAACGCTGCCGTCTTCTTCTGCAAGAGATTCCCCACGATGCTGCAATACAGCAACATAATGTCCCTCCCCCTCCAACAGATGAGGCCACAACCTCGCGGTGCCACGCGTTTGGTCCAGCACAGATTCCGTCTCTTCTGCTTTCTCGGGCAACATCTGACGCACCCATTCCGGTCGTCCTGGAGCAAATCCTGCACTTTCCGGGATGTCATTCACCACAAAATCAGGATTGATGTTCAGAAATTCCGCTATCATCGCTTCATTTTCCTCTGGTGCAAATGTACATGTGGAATATACGATGGTACCCCCTGGAGCAAGCAGTTTGGCCGCAGTCTCCAGAATATCGCGCTGCATCAGCACACATTTTTCCACCGAATGATTCTCCCAGGATTTCACCATGTCCTCATCTTTGCGGAACATGCCCTCACCCGAGCAAGGCGCGTCGATTAAAACTTTATCAAAATAATGAGGAAATGCACTCGCAATCCGTTCCGGTGATTCATTCAATACAACGGCATTGCGTATTCCATACAATTCCACGTTTTTGGCGAGGGCTTTCGTACGTTCCGCATGGATATCATTCGTAACGAGCACACCTTTCCCCTGAAGCTTGGCAGCGATCTGGGTTGTTTTCCCGCCAGGAGCCGCACATAGATCCAGCACACGTTCCCCGGGTTTCACATCCAATAATTCAACTGGGGCCATGGCGCTTGGTTCCTGGATATAATACAAACCCGCATGATAATAAGGGTGTAACCCCGGCTTAACTCCATGAGGCACATAAAAACCCGTTCCGCACCACGGAATGGGTCGCATATCAAATGGAGCAATTTCCTTGAATTGTTCCAGCGATATTTTTAACGTATTCACTCTCAGCCCCGCATGTGGCGACTGCTCATAAGATTTCATAAATTGTTCAAATTCATCGCCTAACAAGCTTTTCATTCGCTCGGCAAATATCGAAGGCAGCTGTACAGCCATAATCCCACTCATCCTGTCTTGTTAAAATTGCATATAGTTCTATGTTATCATATCCGGGCAATGCTTTCCTATTGCTTCATACATATTCCACTACAGCGTGTAATGTAGTATAATGGCAAGTAGATTGATTGATGTGCAAAAATTCGGGTGTTTATGCATATTATCCCATCCCGTATTTTTGCCAAAACTATATTTCGATATGATCGATGGGGGATGTCTTAATGAAATCCAAGAAGAAAAAGAAAAGCGCTGCGATCCTTATTTTCCTGGGTATTTTCGTTGTTTTGATTGCAGCACTCGTCCTGGTGAACCAGCAATCCAAGAAACAAATGGACGCCGTGGGGAATGCTTATGGCATCGCCGCCTCCAAGCTTAATCCCGCAACACGCGAATTGCTGGACGATCCGAACTACCAACAAATCATTTTGCCTGATGATCTGAAAGCCAGAATTGATAACAAAGACAGCTTCTTTGTCTATTTCTTCGCCTCCGACTGCTCACACTGCCGTGCGACAACACCTCAGTTGATGCCACTAGTCGATGAGGAGGGGATTCAACTGCCTCAGTTCAATCTGCGTGAATTCGATTCCGGTTGGACCGATTATAACATTGAGTACACACCAACTCTGGTATATTATCAGGATGGTGTTGAGAAAGACCGCATGGTTGGCGGGCTGCAGGAAAATGGCAGTGCCAACGGTTATACACTGGATGACTACAAGCAATTTTTCGAGAAATATAAAGGCAGTGCCACTCCATCGGCAAGCTAATCGTATATTCCCTTAGCGGATTTGATGGACCCGCATGGATTATATTGTCCTTTTCATGGACAAGCTCTGGAATCATTCCAACCTTTAATGATGTCCTTTAATATCGAACACCCCGGCCAATTCCTCTAGAGGAACGGTCGGGGTGTTTTTTAAAGATCATATGTCTGAGAACATGTTAATGATAAAGTGAATGATGTCTTTCTATTACAAGCTTACTCACTCTGCAAGTTCTGCTCCTGCTGCAATGCTTTCATCTTCTCTTCATAGATTCGTCCACGTGTAGGACTCCGGCGTTGGGGAATATTAGGCTTCAGTTCAAGAGCTCGTTCTCGAACCTCCTGCACCAGTACCTCATCCTGAATCTGAATATGCAAGTCTCTGTAAGGAAACTTCTGCGGCTCAGGACCCGAAAGTCCATGAACCAGCTCCTGTACTTCCTGCACCAACGGTCCAAGGGCAATACCTCGCGAAGTTTCCGGATATGACTTTAACAGATCTACCGAACTCTGTAACATCATGCGTCCTCCGCGAAGGTTATCATTCCTGAAATGATACAGCCCCACTGCAATCTGCAACAATCCTTTGTACAGAGAATCTCGATCTCGTTCAAGCCACAGTTCTTCCAATACCTCATGGCATTCAAAGTAGTCCCGATCGCGATTGAAGTAGATCAGATAGTCAACATACAACGGCTCATAGCTGCTCATCCGGGTTTTCGCCCTTTCTAGCCGCATTCAGAAGTGCTTTCACATCATCCAGAAGGTCTTTTAACCCTTCCATATCATGACGCTCCCAGCAGTCATTGAAGCGCTTTTGTGCCTCTATCGCTTCGTTCACGAGGTGGTAGAAGTACAATTGATGTATGATGTTCAGCGTTCTTGATACAATATTGGAGTCATCTTCAAAGGCCTTTTGCGCCTCCAGAATTTGCAGACGGATCGCCGACATCTCATTATCGAGTACAAAAGCGGCTTCCGCCGTCTTTTTCAATCGTGCGCGCATATCATCCGGCAGACTCTCCCGAAACTTGTAACTAAGGGAGTGCTCGATCGTGGCCCAGAAGTTCATCGCCAGCGTCCGAATCTGAATCTCGGCCAGTACATTCTTCTGCCCAAGAGCCGTCTGAACAGGATACTCAATAATCATATGGAAACTGCGGTAGCCGCTTTCTTTGAAATTGGTGATATAATCTTTCTCGATTAATACCGTCAAATCCTTACGTCCACGTATATACTCGGCTACCCGCCGAATATCATCCACAAACTGGCACATAATGCGGATACCTGCAATATCCTCAATGCCTGTTTCCACCTGATCAAGCGGCACATTCAGGCGTCTGGATTTCTCCAGAATGCTGGATATTTTTTTGACACGACCGGTAACGAATTCGATCGGGGCGTATTCTTCCCTTTTCTTAAGCTCCGCCCGCATCGTTTTAAACTTAACTTTCAATTCCTCTACCGCTTGCTCATAAGGAAGTAAAAATGTACCCCAGTCTCTACCGTCCATGCTTATGCCTCCTGTCTCTATAGCTTCCCCTGTTCTTATCCATTATACATGATGTTAAGCGGGGGGAAGAGTCCCGTACGACATTACCCTCTTCCACGCTTCTAATTTCCAATCCGGGGAACTCCGAAACATTGCTTAACGATGCTCTGCACCGACAGCTTCCGAAATATGACTGTAACCGTCTTTGCGCAGCAATTCACGCAGTCCGGCATGAATGCGCCGGTTCACTTCAGGTCCTTCATAGATCAATGCCGTATATATTTCCACCAGGCTAGCCCCTGCTTTAATCTTTTCGTAAGCATCTTCGCTTGTGAAAATGCCCCCCGATCCGATGATTGGCAGTTTGCCTTCCGTCTGGCGATAGATTTGGCGAATGATTTCCGTGGAACGATCACGCAGCGGCTTGCCACTTAGTCCACCTGTCTCTTTAGCATGCTGATGAGACAGACCCTCGCGGCTGATCGTTGTATTCGTTGCGATGATACCGGCAACTCCACTATCTGCAATGGTACTTACCATATATTGAAGCTCCTGGTCATTCACATCAGGTGCGATTTTGACCAGTACCGATTTAACGGAACCGCCCGCTCTCTTGCGCTGCGTCTCCATCTCATTCATCACAGCGGCAAGCAATTCCTTCAGTTCATTCCCATGTTGCAGATTACGCAAATCCGGTGTATTTGGTGAACTGATATTCACCACAAACAGGTCCGCATAATCGTATAGCGCTCGAATGCATTTTGCATAATCCAAATGTGCTTCTTCATTCGAAGTCGCCTTATTTTTACCTATATTTACGGCCACTGGAATACGGCGCTCCGTGAGGCGTGCCAATTCACCCGCCATCGCTTCGGCTCCAAGGTTATTGAATCCCATCCGGTTCACCAATGCCTCATCGGGAGGCAGGCGGAATAACCGTGGCTGGTCGTTACCTGGCTGTGCAAGCGGTGTGACTGTGCCCACTTCCATGAAGCCAAACCCGATGGAAGAAAAGCCCGTTACAGCCTGTCCGTTTTTGTCCAAACCAGCCGCAAGTCCTACAGGTGTAGGAAAATGACATCCAAACATATCCACAGCCAGATCCGATGTTTCACGCACGCCATACATGACACGCAAACCGGAAGGAACCGGGCGAATACTCCCCATTCCACTGAGGCCGCCGATAATTAGATGATGGGCCTGCTCAGGGTCCATTTTGAACAACAAGGGTTTAGCAAGACTTCTGTATAACAAATCACTCACTCCGTTCTGGTCCGGTACGCTGAAAAAACTGCTTTCCGTCTTTTTCATATGTAAAAAAACACTCTATACACAAGTCTATCCGTTTCTTCTTCAAAAGGAAAGTAGTTTGAGCATAGACAGAAGGAATCGTATTATGCAAAATGCTCACAAGAAATCCACCCGCCTACTGGAAATGGCGAGTTGAATTCTTTACAATGGGAGCATGGCTACATCTATATAGCCTTATTCCATGAAGGAGGAACAGCCCATGGCTCCCAAACGCAAACCACCTACTTTGCAGCAAAAGAAAGATGAGGTCAACCGGAAAGCCATTATCTGGACCGCAGCCAGCGTCGGTGGACTGATCATTATCATTGGTGCGCTTATTATTATCGCCAACCTGTAAATGCTTCAACCGACTGTTTCTGCATCTACATACCAATCCAGCATGGATTTTACGTTTTCTTCGGTCTGAATCACTTGGTTTATCGTTTAATTCAACCAATGATACGTCTTATTCGGATTATTTTGCTTGGGAACAAGTGTGTACCGGTAGCGATCCTTCGCTTCTGGAACCATAGCTGTCTCTGGCAGCAGATCTTTCCCGATGCGTACCGGAGTTCCCTGAGGAGCAAGAGCAAATAGCTCTTCCACATCTTCAGTACTCATTCTCACACATCCAAGGGATTCATCCAGCCCGATACTGTTTGGCTCGTTGGTCCCATGGATGGCATAATTCGTCTCCGATAGCTGCATGCCCCTACTTCCAAATTCGCCATTAGAGCGACCATTTGGATTTACAACCTTGTCTGAAATGACAAACGAACCCTCTGGAGTGCGATCTCCTCCGAGCCCCACCTCGTAATTACGAATAATGGTGTCGCCACTAATCAGCGCAAGCTTATGTCTGCTCTTGTCCACGATGATTTCAAGCCGATCCTGTAAAAAAGGCTTTCCGCCTAACGTATCCACAAATGCAGCGTTTTTGCCTTGCGGCAAATCTGAACCTTCACGTGTTCCCTCACCTGTGTTTTTCCCTTTTCCCATTTGCCCTTGTTGATGCATGGCTAGTAGTGCCGAAAACATCCGGGTCATGCCAGGTGCAGTATCGCCCAGAATATTATTTGGAAACGGCTGGGCAAGTTGCGCCACACTTTTCGGCCAGCTACCGTTTTGTTTTTTATATGTAATCATTGCACTCGACAGAGCTGCAGCGGATTCCTGTTTGGCTGTCCAGGCTTGTGCCAGACGCTTGATCTCCGGTGATACTTCCGGCGGTTCACAGTTACACTGTTTGGCATCATAACTCTGTGCCGTTAATTTGCCACTGCTGTTTGTCTGAACGATGTATTTCACCGCCATATTTCGCTTCCATAATGTCCAGTTACCTGCGACCTGCATTCCAAGCACAGCCGATGTCTGTACTTTCGCACCAGAGCCTGACCATGCAGCTGCAAGTGCAGCCTCACCCTGGTCCCCTCCACCGAATGCTCCAGCTGTAAACACATTGGATTTTGCAACAAGAGCCAAGTCTTCCATCGGGTTATTCCCTGATTCGCTATCCATGGAATCGTCCGTCGATTCCAACGCTGAAGCCAAAGCCTCGGCTGCATCCCGATTGAAACCAGGAGCGTCTGCAGGTGGTAATCCTGCCAGTACAAGCAGCATAAGCAGGGTAAGCCACATCTTGCGAACACGATGTTTTTTCTCCTTTTGCTCAGCCATCTCAACCAGCTTCTCCTGATAATCCACCCATATATCTGCCGGTGCCTTGCTTCGTTCGAAAGCCTCGTAGACTTCACCCGCCTGTTGAAAACAATAGTTCGCCTTGGCTTCCTGCCCTTCACCCAAATATTCCTTACCGAGTAAATACCAGGCCATTTTATTATCTGGATGTTTCTTTACATATGTTCGTAGATGAGTATTTTGCATCCGATCCTCCATCATTTCGCCTTTTTCCGTTTCTATATATATCGGCAAATGATGACAAGAAATCCATAGGACTTGAGTACCCGGATCTAAGCCTCAACATTCGACAAAAAAAAGCACATTCGACTGTCCCAATGACAGAAGAATGTACTCTTGTATGTTCATATGAAAGGAATTAACCTTCTTTGTTGAAAGGTTCATCCGCAACTTTAATGGAGTCCGTAGGGCAGCCGTCGCAAGCATCCTGCATGTCGTCGAACAAGTCATCCGGAATTGCTTTGATCCCTTTGTTGGCATCTCCATCGAAGATCACTTCTGCCAAACCTTCATCATCATAGTCATAAATGTCTGGCGCCGTTGCTCCGCACGCTCCGCACGCAATACATGTATCTTTTTCTACCCAAGTAAATTTACTCATTACCAATCTCTCCTCCTATTATTCAAAAACGTACAGTATTTTTATCTAGAAACATATTAATACAAAGTAAGAGTTATTACAAATAATTTTAACAGCCTCAAGACTCCATTATGCCCTATTTAATCGAGACTTTGCAAATTATCTTTTTGCAGCGATGTTCCCCGGACTTTATGATTGCGCAGTAATACGGAAGGATCATCCCCCAGCATGCCAGCTGTAACGACAGCATTCTCACCAAATTTGTCACGTAACTGATCCATAATGCGAATCAGGTTTTCCTTCTTCGGTTTCTGCTCATATTCAAACAGATCAAGCTGTATCGCGGACTCCTCACGTGGAATCAGCGTTTGGAGGGTCACACCCAACATACGAACAGGCTTCCCGCCGCGCCAATGTTTCGCAAATAAAGCACAGGCCTCCCGGTATATGATCGAAGCATCTTCAGTAGGCACTTCCATCATCCGTGATCTCGTAATCGTCTTCATATCCGGTGTACGAATCGTAATCTGAATGCCCTGACTGAGCATTTCGTGCTTGCGCAACCGTCTGGCAACCTGGTCACTTATATTCAACAAAACCCGATGTACATCATCCATTTCAGATATATCCGCAGGCAGCGTTGTTGTATGTCCGATCGATTTGTTCGCTTCACGTTCAGCCTGAACTGCCGAATGATTAATGCCGTTTGCTGAATTTTTTAACCAAGAACCATTAATTCCAAACACATCGGTTAACATCCGCTCGTCTGATTTGGCCAGCTGGCCTATGGTTTCAATGCCCAGCTTCTTCAGCTTTTCCGCTGTCTTTTTCCCGATCCCAAACATCTCGTTACAAGGTCTATGCCACAAAATCTGAGGTACATCCCTCATCCGCAAAATCGAAATGCCATTAGGCTTTTTCAAATCAGAGGCCATCTTGGCAAGCAGCTTGTTGGGTGCAATTCCGATCGAACAGGGCATCCCCAGCTCATCCCGGATTCTGGTCTGAATACTTTCCGCAATCTCCAGCGGTGTACCAAACTGTCTGGACCCCGTAATATCGAGGTAACACTCATCGATTGAGGTCGCTTCAAGCAATGGTGTATAACTGTAAGCTATTTTCATGAATTCTTTCGAATACCTACGATATAAATGAAAATCCGGACGAATCACAATTAAGTCAGGACATTTCTTCAATGCTTGATGAACGACCATACCTGTGGAAATACCCCTGCTTCGTGCCGTGTAAGAACAAGTTACAATGACACCTTTGCGCACTTCACTACTGCCAGCAACTGCCGTCGCTTTTCCTCTATATAATTCCGGTTCCTCGGCTTCATGTACAGAGCAATAAAAAGCATTCATATCGACATGCAAAATCACTCGTCCGGCGGTAGGATAATATCGATCTACATTAATGTTGTTATGCGTTTGGTCTGAAGACATGATCCCCACCGCCCTTTCGTATACACAATTCCGTTACATGCAATCTCTACTCTATTATATCAAATTCCCTTATGTAAAAATCATTTATATCCCCTTGTTATCGGCGAGATTTAACGATCGATCGAATGATACCCCACACGGCAACGACGATAATAGCAATTATAATGAATGAAATAATTGTATTCTCCCACACAAAATGCATCCTCTTCCCTCCATTTATAAAGACAGGATTTGAATCCCTATGCAATCCTGGAATACTTGTATTTAGATGAAGCATAACATATTACAAGACTACGTTTACAGCTCACTTAACTCTACAATCCATCATTTGTTACACCAAATGGTGAATTCGATGTAGCATTTGGCGATAATGGTGCTATAATAATTAATTATACAAATTCACGATTTTAGGACAAATCTACACTTTGAATTTAATACAGTGTAGCGGTACAGAATCGAAGGATTCGTCACCAACATGCCCATATGTTTTTTAAACACACCATTAAACTTTCTAAAAAAAGCGCTTCATCTTAAAGGAGGATCTTCATGTCAAAGGCCATCTCCATCTTCGATACGACTTTACGTGACGGCACACAAGGGGAGGGAGTCAGCTTATCGGCAGATGACAAGCTCAAAATTGCCAAGAAGCTCGATGACCTGGGTGCTCATTATATTGAAGGCGGAATTCCAGGCAGCAACACCAAGGACATTGAGTTTTTCAAAAGAGTCAAGGAACTGAACCTGAACGCGAAGGTTGTCGCTTTTGGCAGTACGCGTCGTAAAGGTAGCATCGCCAGTGAAGACGCCAACTTGAAGCGCATGATTGAATCCGGTGCTCAGGCAGCGACTCTGGTAGGAAAATCGTGGGATTTCCACGTACACACTGCTTTGCAGACTACTTTGGAAGAAAATCTGTCGATGATCTACGACTCCATTGCCTATCTGAAACAAAACGATATGGAAGTCATTTTTGATGCAGAGCATTTCTTCGATGGATTTAAGAACAATCCAGAATATGCACAGGCTGTATTGACCAAAGCCCATGAAGCTGGAGCGGACTGGCTTGTAATGTGTGACACCAACGGTGGAACGATGCCGCATGAAGTGTACGAGATCGTGTCCACTCTCGCTGGACGACTTCCGCAAGCCCAGCTGGGCATTCATACACATAATGACTGTGAACTTGCTGTAGCCAACACCTTAAGCGCTGTACAAGCTGGTGCCAGACAGGTGCAAGGTACGATGAACGGTTATGGAGAGAGATGTGGTAATGCTAATCTGGCTTCCATTATCCCTAACCTGCAACTGAAGCTTGGATATGAGTGCGTTTCTGAGGATTCAATGAGACAGCTCACGAATGTTGCCCGTTATGTCAGTGAGATTGCCAACGTAAATATGCCAATCAACCAGCCTTATGTCGGAAATGCTGCTTTCGCTCACAAGGGCGGTATTCACGTCTCTGCCATATTGCGTGATTCCCGAACTTACGAACACATCGTTCCTGAGTTGGTTGGTAATAAACAGCGTGTGCTCGTCTCCGAACTGGCAGGACAAAGTAACATTGTGTCCAAAGCACAGGAACTGGGTCTTGAATTCGATCCAAGCAGTGCCAACTCACGTCAGATCATTGAGAAAATCAAAGATCTGGAACATCAGGGCTATCAGTTCGAAGGCGCCGATGCCTCTCTTGAATTGTTGATTCGTGAAGCCAACGGTGACATGAAAGAATTGTTTACCTTTGAATCGTTCAAGATGCTTGTTGAAAAAGTGGCTGGCAAGTCTGTTGTTTCGGAAGCCTTTGTTAAACTTAACGTAGGCGGAACAAGTGCGTACACCGCAGCTGAAGGCAACGGTCCGGTTAATGCACTGGATAACGCACTTCGGAAAGCGCTTGTGCAGTATTTCCCTTCCCTTGCCAACATGCATCTGTCCGACTATAAAGTACGTGTTCTGGATGAGAAAGATGCTACTGCCGCGAAGGTTCGTGTATTAATTGAATCCAAAAACACAGAAAACACATGGAATACGGTCGGTGTATCCGAGAACGTGATTGAAGCGAGCTGGGAAGCCCTCGTACACAGTTTCCGTTATGCCCTTCTTCAGGAAAAATTGCAGGACAAGCCTGGCGTAGTCAACATCCCTGCTCACGGACTAAGCAACCATTAATGCATATTTCCCGGAAAATAAAAGAAGCGCCTGTCTCCAAAAAACATTGGAAGACAGGCGCTTTTGCTTCTCGCTTGGCTAATCCTCAATTAACTCCTTGATTTTGCGCTCCAGCTCTTTCTCAGGCAAAATCCCCAAAATAATTTCCTGAACGACACCTCGGGAATCAATCAGTACATTCGTCGGAAAAGCTAAACCGTTATATTTGGCATATGCTGTTCCGTCTTCATCAAGCAGAATAGGGAACGTCAGTTTGTATTCATCTACAAAAGCTTTGGCATCCCTGATTTTATCGTACGAAGTTACATTCACACCGTAGAGATCCAGTTTCTCCTTGTATTTCGCTGCCAATGTATTGAGCGCAGGAGCTTCCTGCTTGCACGGTTCACACCAGGATGCCCAGAAACTGACGAAGATGGCCTTTTCCTTGGCTCCACCTACAGCGTAGGTTTTCCCATCCATGGCTTTCAAAGAGAATGCTGGTGCCAGTAAACCCGCTTTCGGCCCCGTCTCCGTCGGCATTGGCTCCTCTTGCTTAAACACGGCTGCGATTCCGTTATCTGCATTTTGGGCCAAAGCAATGCCCACAAGCAAAACAACACCCAGCAGTATGTATATATTTCGTTTCATGACCAGCCACCCTTTTGTATAATCAAACATATTGAGATTCACGCTCTTCTAACATGTGAGATATTTCAAGATCTCTATCATATTGTACCCTTTTCCTTTAAAATTTTACAATCGGAGTCACACAAAATAAAATAAAAAAGGACTCCTGCCGAAGCAGGAGCCAAAGAGAGAGGGGTGAATACAAATGGCAGCACTTCACGGGCAGCAAAACACCTTATACATCCCTTCCTCCGTAGAACAGGAGATGTCTAAGTACATGTTCGCTTTACTGCCACAGGAAACCTGCGGGGTTGTGCTGGGTGAAGCCGCAGCGGGCGGCATACGAATCAGTCGGTTTCAGCCCATTCGTAACGTAGCGCCTGACCCGCTGCACCATTTTGCATTGGATGATGCAGAATGGATCCGGTGTGTGTTCAATGAGCCACAACTTATCGGACTCTTTCACTCCCACCCCCGAACCACTCCCGTACCTTCCAATGAGGATCTGCGTAACCTACCGATTTTCGCCAGACTACTCCAGGTATATTTTATAGGCTCGCCTGATCAGACAACTGGTACACAATCAAAGATGCTTCTAAATGGTTATCAAATTCATTCAAATGTTGATTCAAGCATTGGAATGAGCCATGTCCAATCATACAGCTTACAGCCCGCCCAGCTATGCGTGACTTAACTGGGTGTACAGATCACCCAATGTTTCTACATTTTTGCGAGACATATCCTCCAGGTAACAGGACCATAACTGTGCAGTCATTTTGGCGTCCTCCAAAGCGTGGTGGCGTCCATAGATCGGAATGCTTTTGGATTCCAGCAATTCATCCAGACCATAGCCCGGCCTGTTTGGTTCTAGCCAACGTGCCAGCATCATCGTATCGATGAGCCGGTGCGTTAACCTTACTTTGGATGTCCGCCACAAGGCCGCATTCAGAAAAGCCCGATCATGCGCGCTTGCATGGGCAACCAGTACACTCCCGCCAACAAAAGACATGAAGTCATGCAAGCCTTCTAGCAACGACGGAGCATGCATCGTCATTTCCTGAGTAATTCCCGTCAATTCAGTAATATGTTCCGGAACGGAGACTTTGGACTGAACCAACGTATAGAACTGCTCATTCTCCAACATCACACCGCCATTAATACGCACCGCCCCAAAGGAAAGGATCTCATCCCCATGCTGAGGAGAGAAGCCCGTCGTTTCTAGATCGAATACGACAGCATTCAATTCGTTCAAGGGTGTGTGCAGTACCTCGGGTCTGCGCTGTTCTCTCATCATCGAACGGATGAACGCCATATGTTGCGCCGTAGGGGCTCCCATTATGGAAGCGATGGCGGAAGGAACCCCTCCCTGGCGCAGCGAATTCCAGAATCCAGTATTGCCCCTTGCCGGCTCTCTCATGGACGTCTCCTTTCTGCAAAACGAAGTTGTCTTTGCAGCGCACGATGTACTCGCCGCACCAACCCTAACGTATCCCGGAGTTCATAAAGCATTTGTTTTTCCTTCAACTGTCTCTCATTTAGGAAACCACCGCTATGCTGTAACCCCTGTTTAATCACAACGGGTGTACTGCGTCGCAGTTTCAAAGCCGTCATAAAGGCTCGCTGAGCTGAATCCAGCAAAGTAAGCGGAACTGCTTCGAGTGATACCAATCTCTGAATCCGCTTGAGCGTGGACGTTTCTTTGATACCGTGCTGTAAAGCCAGAAAACGCGCACTGTTCACCAGCGGAATATACAAGCCGTATTTCACATCGAATCCACCTGCATGTTCACCGAATCGTTCGGTCACTACCCTTCCGAGGATGTTCAGTGTTGCCTTATGTTTAACGGTATTGCGCAGCACAGCATCAGAAAGCTCAGGAACCGATCTGAATCCTTCGTAAAATGCAGAAATCCATTCCTCCGCAAGCTGTGGCTCACCTGCAACAAAACGCATGTCTGAAGCGATAATCAGATTGCGAACCGGCTCCCATGACAGGTCCGATCCCCATGCTTTCAGTTGTTCCTTCCATGACTCCAGCGTTTTCCTCCATAAAGGCTCCGAGCACATCACTTTGCCTTCACATTTGGCGTAGCCAAGTGCCTCCAACATATCGGTCATTCGAAGTCCAAGTTCGGCAAAATATACCTCTTTCCCCTCATCCGGGGTATCGCTGATAATCATGCCATTATCCTGATCACTCCATAACGTCGCTTCTTGCCTGCCGGAACTGCCAAATACGATAAAGGCATAGGGGACGGGAGGTCGGCCTAAGCCTTCCTCTACCATCCCCTGGATGCATAACTCTACTGCCCGCCGAGCAACCCTGTCATGCAGTTCATTTACCGTCTGGTACCATTCAATCGGCGACAAGGAAGCGGACAACAGTTCCTGGAGCTCATTCTGCAATATCACACGTGCCTGGCGCAGTTCTTGAGAAGATGCCGCACCATCTATTCCCTGATAGGACCAGGATTGATTTATATACGGGATGGGTTCCATCATGTCCAGCCTCCTTGAAGCATGATTCAGCAATCATTCCTCTTAGGAGCTGAACGTACCGCCATTGGATTTAGTTTCTACATTTTTCATTTGTTCAGGGTACCCGTAAGTACCATGCTCACTTAAATCCAGACCCATCGTTTCTTCTTCTTCCGTTACACGGATTCCCATGATAGCTTTCATACCACCGAGAATAATGAAGGACATAATCAGTACGAAGGCAAATGCGCCTGCCAGACCCAGAAGCTGAACGCCCAGTTGGTGGAAACCGCCACCATAGAACAGACCCGCTTGACCTACGCCTGCATTCTCAGCCAGTTCTGGTGTTGCAAACAAACCTGTGGAGATCGCTCCCCACATACCGGCAATACCGTGTACAGAGAAGGCGTAGATTGGATCATCAATTCCTTTACGCTCAAAGAATTGAGCAGTGAAGAATGTGATAATACCTGCCAGAGCACCAATAACCAGCGCTGCCCATGGTTCAACGAAAGCACAAGCACCTGTGATGGCAACGAGTGCCGCAAGCACCCCGTTCAGCATGCTAGGAATATCAGATTTACCCAATACAGCCCATGAGATCAACAGTGCTGCAACACCACCAGCAGCCGCAGCTACGTTTGTAGTCAATGCTACATAACCGAAGAATCCATCACCCATGGCAGATAATGTACTACCTGGGTTGAAACCGAACCAACCGATCCAAAGGATAATTACACCGAGTACCGAATAAACTTGGTTATGACCTGGAATGATGTTAGGTTTACCATCTTTGTTATATTTTCCGATACGCGGCTTCAACAAGATGGTAGCTACCAGTGCGGCAGTTGCACCTGTCAAGTGGACAACCGTCGAACCTGCAAAGTCTTGCATACCAAGCTCAGCCAACCAGCCGCCGCCCCATACCCAGTGAGCAACAACCGGATACATGATAATGGTGTACAGCGTACCGAAAACGATATATACACTCATCTTTGCACGTTCAGCCATACCACCGCAGGCAATGGCCAGGGATACTGCTGCAAAGGCAAGATGGAATACAAACTTGATTGTTAGCGGAACATCAGAGAAGGCCAGTGATTCGAACGAAGCAGCCATTCCGTCCCCACTCAGGAAAAATCCGGTTGTTCCGAAGAAACTGTTACCATTACCGAAACCAAGACCGAAGCCTAGAGCCCAGAAGGCAATAACTGAAATTCCCAATGTCAGGATTGTTTTACCCGCAATGTGTCCTGCGTTTTTCATTCGAGTTGAACCCGCTTCAAGTAAAGCAAATCCCCCTTGCATCAGGAAAACCAGCACAACAGCCAGAAACGTAAAGGCTGAGTTCAGACCGCTTTGAAGTTCGATGTTAGTCGGCCCCTCCGCAGCTGCAAATGCGCTGACCGGGAAAGCCAATAAAGTAAGCATTATTAACACCGAAACCAACCATTTCTTTCTCATATACCCCACTCCCTCTTATGTTAAGTTTCTTCACATATCGTGAAACTCTTAATGCCATTATAAGCAGAAGACAGGAAAGTTGACAAGAGTATTTTCAGCAAAATTGAAAAATATTTCTGGGAATAAAGTCATACGTCTTTTTCTTGCACTTAAGTACATAATCATGTCCCATGAGTACATAGATATAGAAACGCAGCTTGACAGCCGCCAAAGCGTAACGTTTGACTGTATGGTTAAAGATCATGTATCATAACTAATAGTAAGAAAAAAATTGGGCGGGTTATGCAAAGCCGCAACTGGAATCTACAATTCCCTACATTTGAACTTGCAAGCGAGGTGAATATCATTGGGGATATGAAATTGTTTCGGATTGGCGAACTTGCCAAAACTGCAGGTGTGAGCGAACGGACGATTGATTATTACACAAAGCTCGGTCTCATCGCTCCTGAAGAGCGCACAGAAAAAAACTATCGTCTTTATAGTAATGAAACTTTAACCAGGCTCGAACGTATTGTACACATGAAACAAGAGAAATATAGTCTCGACGAGATTAAACAATCTCTTGAGAAGTGGAGTCTGGTGAGCACGGAAGAACAGGTTGCCAGCAAACTGACAACATTGGAGCTCCACGTGCAACAGCTGGAGCGAGAGGTGAATGAGCTTAAACCGCTGCTAGGCGAGATGAAACCTGTACAAGCACGCAAGATGATGGCCGGACTGCTCACCAAAAGTGCTGGTACGATGGAAGCTTTGAAAATCTTGCTTGAGAACACCATGATGTAGCTTATTATTTAGAAAGCGGAGGAATGAATATGAGTTTTAATAACGGTATGTTCGTTTTGATCATTATCGCCTTTTTGCTCTCCTTATGGGCGCAATTTCGCGTTAAGAGTACATTCAATCGTTGGTCTAATGTTAAAAACCTGAATGGAATGACCGGTTACGATGCTGCCCGTCACATGCTTGATTCCAATGGCCTACACGACGTCCCTATTGAACCCGTGCGTGGAGCACTCTCCGATCACTACGATCCAATCAATCGTGTCGTAAGGTTGTCTGAGCCTGTATATTATGAAAATTCAATCTCAGCTGTCTCCGTTGCGTGTCACGAAGTTGGCCATGCGATCCAGCACAAGGAAAGTTATCCAATGTTGGCACTACGTCACCGGATTTTCCCGATCGTCAACTTTGCATCCGGACTTGCGCCCTTCTTGCTCATTGCCGGATTCATCTTTAATGCAATGAACCTTGTCGGTATTGGTATTATTTTCTTCTCCGTAACCGTTGCGTTCCAACTCATTACGTTGCCGGTTGAGTTTAATGCTAGTAATCGCGCAAGAGAGATTATGGTATCGGAAGGTTATATCCGGAACGAAGAAGAAAGAGGCGTCGCCAAAGTATTGAATGCCGCAGCATTAACTTACGTCGCTGCAGCGTTAATCTCATTGCTGGAACTGGTTCGTTACATCGGAATTTTCAATAGCCGCGACTAATTCAATACAAAAACAAAAAAACAATACCCCACCGTTAATCGGATGGGGTATTGTTTTGCTGTAAACCGAAATAATTAAGCAAGAATGAACGAAATGACTGCGCAACAAGCGGAAGCTTGTCATCCGCTCGATGGATCAACCCAATCGTACGCGTGACTTTGGGATGAGAAATGGCTACATGTGCCGGTTGCAGCGGATTCGTCTGGAAAAGCGCCATTTCTGGCAGTAAACTCACTCCCATACCAGCAGCAACCAGCCCACGAATGGTATCCGTCTCTTCACCCTCAAAAGCAATCTTGGGCGTAAACCCTGCTTCAAGACATGCGTGCCAAACAATCGGACGCAGAGAATACCCTTTACTGAATAATACAAACTTATCATCTTTAAGTTGCTCTAACGCAATGCTCTCTTCACCAGCCAATGGATGATTGGGCGGAAGGATTGCATGCAGTTCTTCCGTAAGCACAATGTCACCATCTACCTGGTCGTGCTTTTCCGGAAATGGAGATATAAATGCCAAGTCCACTTCAGCCGATAACACATCACGAATGAGCGTTGGGAACATGCCTTGCTTGAATCTGAATTTGACGTTAGGATAACGCTGACGGAACGCTGCTACAACCGAAGGAATCAAGTGAATACCGAGACTATGAGGAAAACCGATACGAATTTCACCATGCTCCGGGTCGAGAAACTCATGAACCTCCCCGACCGCTTTGTCCAGATCTTTCAATATACCTTCAACCCGTTTGCAAAAGAGCTGCCCAACGGCGGTCAACTGCAGATTTCGCCCTTTTTGCATAAAGAGGTCTACTCCCAGTTCTTCCTCCAGCTGATGAATCTGACGACTCACCGCAGACTGCGCTACGTGCAATTCCTCCGCCGCCTGCGTAACATGCTCCTTCTGTGCCACTTTCAAAAAGTAATGCAACTGTCTTAATTCCACTGCCACTGATCTCTCCAATCTGCTATACCCTACTTATCCTTGATTGCATTCCGTCTTCAGATCAATCCGACTACTGCTTAAAGCTGCGGGGTTTCCACAAGCGGATGAGAAGTCCATAAATGAAGAATCCACCTAACAACCCACCCAAATGCGCCATCCAGTTAATGCCTGTCATGGCAAAGGAAAAAATAATTCCGAATACAAGCAGTGTATACAACGTTTTACGTGAGGTCTCGTCCATCATTGTCCGCTGGAACAAAGCTACATACAGAAACGCACCATAGATTGCATAGATTGCTCCTGAAGCACCCACCGAGATTGTCGTCGCTCCAACCGAGTTATACCACGCAACAGCCAGAATGTTGCCCAGAATGCCTCCACCCAAGTACAACACACCATATCTTACCGACCCAAGCAGCCGTTCCATTGGTGGTGCAAATACGATGAGAGCAAAGCTGTTAAACAACAAATGACTGAAACCAGCATGCAAGAACATGGACGTAATGTAACGCCACCAATCTGCTGCAAATAACTCGTGGTTAACAAGCGCTCCAAACTTAAGCAACGTCATACTGTTTGTGGAACCACCGTTCAAACTCAATACAATAAACATAACAACATTGGCAATTAAAAGAATCGACGTCAAAGGAAAAAATTTCAAATAACTTTTCCAGTTCTCATACCTTATAAATATCATAAGTTTCTGCTTTCACTCCACCCTGTTCAGATCGGCCTGTAAGTCTGACCCATTCTAATGATCCTTCGTCCGAATTGGACAATGCCTTTCATAAAAGATTATAATGGATTTTGGCACGGATCACCAACTTATAAGGAGGAACATTATTATGGCACAAGAACGTACAGGCGCAGCCACCTTTAAAGGCAACCCTATTACATTGATCGGACCCGAATTGAAAGTGGGCGATCAAGCACCCGATTTTACACTGAGTAAAAACCTGGTTGAAGATGCATCCTTGAAAGACTTCGCAGGTAAAATCAAATTAATCAGCGTTGTTCCTTCACTGGATACTGGCGTATGCGATGCCCAAACCCGTCGCTTCAACGTTGAAGCAGGAGATCTTGGAGACAATGTTGTCGTATTGACAGTAAGCGTTGACCTCCCATTTGCACAAGCACGCTGGTGTGGAGCAGCCGGAGTTGATCGCGTCGTAACACTGTCTGATTACAAAACACGTTCATTCGGTGAAGACTACGGTGTTCTGATCAAAGAATTCCAATTGGACATGCGCTCCATCTTCGTGCTGGATGCTGAAGACCGAATTACATATGTGGAATATCTGCCTGAAATGACAGACTCCCCTAACTTCGAGCAAGCGATTTCCGCTGTAAAAGCCTTGCTGTAAAAGGTAGTTCACGTTCAGAACAAAAGCGAGGAAGGTTAACCTTCTCTCGCTTTTTGTTATTCACCCATCTATTTCAATCATTTGACTTATACTTACTTAGCTTCTTATCCAATACGGAGAACAAGTTCATGATCGTGCGATAATTAGAACCCAGATCTCCAAGTGAACCACGTGAAGCCGAATACATATCGACCGCACTGCGTACAGGACTTACCGATATAATGGAAACCGTAATATCCATCGTCCGTCCAAAGGTAGTCCGCTTCTCCAGTATGACCTCTCCTACAGAAGGCACTTCATGCAGCACTTTATAACCCGGAATTTTTTTGAGTGTCGAAGAAACCTCTTCCCAGGCTCTGTCTTTGGATAAGTTATAATACCGTGTTTTTAATTTGGGATCCTTGGCTCGATCGCTGGTTCCCTCCATGCTGCGGATGATACCGACGAGCGTTCTCTTTAAGGTCAAGACCCTTCCTCCTTTGAATGTAACCGTTCCATTTATGTATACTAGTGTAACATTGTTCATGTAGTAACAAAAGGGCAAGCGACACTTTTAACAAAATACAGCCTATTCAACAAAATAAGCTCAAATAAAAAGCACCCTGAAATTCCTCGATTAGAGGAAAGAGTCAGGGTGCTGTACATGATAAAATAGGAACCCGCCTATGCCGTCCGGCTACATTGTCTTATGAACCTGCTTGGCAGGTGGGTGGCCGCAAAAATGTTTTTTGAAGTCCCCATGTCATATAGACAGGGCGTTTCAGCAACATTCTGTATTGATCTCCCGAAGACATCATCATTGGTTCAAAACAACGAATAACCGAAACGTACATCGCAGGATGTACAATTATTATATCCCTAACTGTGTAAAAAGTAAATGGTGACAGCTCATGTTTTATTTTTGGAGATTATCGTGTTTTTCGTCAGATGATTTAAGCTCAGATGGTTCAGCCGTCTCTATCGTCTCAACTGACTCCCCTGCCTGTTCAGCGGCTTGTGCAGCTTCCTCTTCTTCTTTCTTCAGCTGCATCTTCTCCATCTGCTCCTGCATCTTATTAAACGTTGCGTAGAAGTTGAAGAAAGCAAACCAGGCAACAATACTAATAATGAAGAAGATGAACAAGACCGGATAACGAAAACCGATATAGAACAACAATCCACTTCCCAACAACGTGGAAAATACACGGAATGGTCTAATCAGCGTCAATAGAACCGCATTTTTGATAATCAATCCGATGGACATGTGGTAATGTACAACCATCGAGAAGAAGTTAAATAGAGAAACAAAGAGCAGCAGCAACAGTACGAGCATAATAATTCCAACCAGCTGCATATTCTTGAATTGTGTCATGTATACTGTGTAATCCAGATACATGATGGCAAACAGCAATGTATAGAAGATGCCTCCGATTAAACTCTGCTTGTAGTTCTCTTTGTAACCTACAAAGAAAGTACGGAAGATCGGCACGTCCGTATCACCCATATTCCATTTACGAACAACCGTAAACAGCGCCGACGTTGCCGGAAATAGTGTAAGCGGTGCCACAATGGCTATAGCCCAGTTCATTTGTAGTGATTCGTTAGCCAGGTTCTGCTGCATCACGAGCAGTTTCATAAACAAGAAAAACAAGAACGGAGACGAACAAATAGCCCACAACAGATTGGTTGCGGCAAGTCTCGTAATCCACTCTGTAAGTCGGTAGATCCCACCCATAGCTCCTTTAAATTCCAAACAATTCTCCTCCTCCGCAGCCTTGCGTCTAGCCTTAATTCTAATAATATTAATATACCTTATTATAGATAGGAAAAGCCAGCCCTTCCCGAAAAGAGATCGACGGCTCACTGGTTTGGCATAATCTGCACATAAAAAAATGGAGCAGTCGCCCTGCCCCATTTTCCAGTTCACACTTGTATATTATTCGAAAGAAGAATCTTTGGCAGGACGACGTCCTTCGTTGTTGCTTGGACGCGGTTTGCGGTCACGGTTGTAACCACCTTCTCTGCTTCCACTTCCACTTCCAGTTCCACTGCTGTTACGATCGCGGTTGTATCCACCACGTCCGCCGCCACTGCTGTTGCGATCACGGTTGTAACTACCGCCACCACCACTGCTGCTGCGGTTGCCGCTGTAACCAGATGGTTTGCGTCCGCCAGAGCGAACATCCGGTTTACGACGTTTTGCACGGATCGGATCTTCAGGAGTCAGATCAACTTGAGCATCTTTTTTGTCACCTGTCAGGAGCTTCAGAGCAGCTGACAACAGTTGAACAGAATCATATTGCTCAAGCATTTGAATCGCGATACCTTTGTATTCGTTCAGTTCGCCAGATTGTACGATTTCGAGCAAACGCTCAGCTGTCAAACGTTGTTTTCCTTCTACAGCCTCAGCCATTGTTGGCAGTGGTTTGCGCGGAATACGGTGACGTGTTACACGCTCGATAAAGTGCAGGTGGTCGATCTCACGCGGAGTAACGAAAGACCATGCAGCACCCTCTTTACCCGCACGACCTGTACGGCCGATACGGTGAACATAGCTCTCCGGATCTTGCGGAAGGTCAAAGTTCACAACGTGAGTTACGCCGGATACATCGAGACCACGTGCAGCCACGTCTGTTGCAACGAGAACGTCAATGCTGCCGTCACGGAACTTACGCATTACCGCATCACGTTGATTCTGGGACAAGTCACCATGAAGACCGTCTGCAGAATATCCACGTTTTTGCAAAGCTTCAGCCAATTCGTCAACACGACGTTTTGTACGTCCGAATACGATCGCCAGCTCAGGAGATTCCATATCCAACAAACGGCTAAGTGCTTCGAATTTTTGACGCTCAGGTACTTCGATATAAGATTGGTCAATCAATGGTGCACTAACATGTTTCGGGATCACAGAAATGTGCTCAGGATTGTTCAAGAATTGTTGTGCCAATTTTTGAATGTTAGGAGGCATTGTTGCTGAGAACAGCATTGTTTGGCGCTCGTCTGGAACTTGTTTCAGGATGGATTGAATATCCTCCATGAAACCCATGTCGAGCATTTCATCTGCTTCATCCAATACAACAGTTTGTACATCATCAAGTTTGATTGTTTTGCGGTTGATGTGGTCAAGGAGACGTCCAGGTGTACCAATAATAATCTGTGGTTTTCTTTTCAATGCACGAATCTGACGAACGATATCTTGTCCGCCGTAGATTGGCAGGGAGCGCAGACCTTTGAAGCGAGTGAGTTTTTCGATTTCTTCAGCAACTTGGATTGCAAGTTCACGTGTAGGTGCCATAATGAGGGCGCGGATTTTCTCGTCACTTTTAGTGATTTTGCTGATCAACGGAATACCGAATGCAGCTGTTTTACCCGTACCTGTTTGTGCTTGACCAATCAAATCTCTGCCTTCGAGTGCCAAAGGAATCGCTTTGGATTGGATCGGTGTTGCTTCTTCAAACCCGAGCTCAGTGATGGCTTGCAGCACCAGTGGTTCAAGATTGAAATCTGTGAAATTTAAATTTGTCAAAATTATTCATGCTCCTTTTATATGGTGGACATGGTGGACAATCCACTTTGTTGTCTGTATTCTTAAGTAGCGTTAATATTTATAGGGTATCCCATCAAGCCAAATTATTTTCACGAACGAATATAATTCCATGAATGGGTCCCAAACATAAGACTAAAACTACATACATGTGTTTGAAACATTTCAAAATTTTATTGCTCCATTTAGGAAAAGTTTCCTACTCAAGAATATCCACAAATTATTATATCACAAAACAATTCAAGATTACCAGCAATCTGGCTTTAAATATAAATGAGGTGATTAAATTGCCCAAAATGATTTGGCACTTTTTAGTGATCGTATTGGGTGCTGCAGCTATTGCCTGCGGCTTCAACTGGTTTTTGGTTCCCCATCAGCTTCTTAGCGGCGGGGTATCCGGTATTTCCATGCTTCTTGGCTATTTTACGAATTTGAATCTTAGTATAATGTATTTTGTTCTGAACATCCCTCTGCTCATTGCAGGTTGGTTTATTCTTGGACGACGCTTCATTACATTAAGTATTGTTTCGGTAGCAGCCACTTCATGGTTCATCGCGCTTCTGCCTGTTTTTGCTGTGGCAACAGACCCCCTTCTGAGCTGTGTATTTGGCGGCGTGTTAGTGGGACTGGGTACCGGAGTTTCTTTCCGAGTCGGCGGCTCGACGGGCGGGCTGGACATTGTTGGTTCCATTTTCACTCGTAATCGTGATTTCCCGATTGGTACGGTAATGGCTGGCATGAACGGAGCCATTATTATGCTGGCAGGCTATCTGAATGATGACTGGAACATCGCGCTTGCCTCCATGGTATCGATCTATATCACCGGTAAAGTGCTGGATCTGATTCATATCAGCCATGTCAAAGTCACATTGTACATTATTACCAATGAAACCGAAGCGATGTTGAAAAAATTGCTTGTTCGCCCTCGTGGGGTCACCAAAATCAAAACCCAGGGAGCATATACAGACATCGAAAAGGACATGTTAATGACAGTGACTACTCGCTACGAACTCGTTGAAATCAAACGAATTATCAAGGAAACGGATCCGAACGCCTTTGTTAATATTGTGGAAACGGTTGGAGTTATGGGCTCTTTCCGCAGAAGTTGAGACAGATGTACGGTTAACAATTCTAAACATTGTGGTATAATAACGGTGTACGGCTCCTAAATATGTTGTATAGCAGAATGTGCCCTTCAATTTCACAGAACCATGTGCTTTTCCGAATCGCGCCGAATGACTTACCATTTTGGAATTCGAGTAGGGAAGGGTGATTATTGTGGATATGGAAACGGTAAAACTGTTTGAAATCGTCAACAAATGGTGCCCGGAAATGCTCCCTTTCTTAAAACCGAATGAGCTCGACTCACTGATTGTTCTCCGGGATGGGCTGGGCATCCTGGAACAGGGAGACGCAATGGAAATCATTCAGTACAGTATTTGTGAGCATCAAAATGAGATCTACATTCAATAATTTTTTTAGATTGATCACGCCGCTTCTTGTGGGGGTTACCCCTCAACAGGAAGCGGTTTTCATTTTCCCCATGTGTTTCATCACTTGAATAATATGGTTAAAAGCCCAGAGGCTTTATTGTATAATTCAAACATGGAATGCACATAGGGGAGTGGAAATGAATGAACATGTTTTGGGCTTTACTGGCTATGGCCTGGGGAACCTTCAGTGGTACACCAGCTACAGCTGATCAAGGGAATCAACCCTTTCAATCATTAACAAACAGTTTCAACACCGCCATCATTCAATCTCAAAAAGATCAAGTCGTTATTGATGCGGATAACCCACCTGCCAAAATTGACCCACAACCCGATGCACCCGTTGTCAAAGGCATCTATGTGACGGCTTACAGCGCCGGTGGTGCACGGATGACATCATTACTCGATCTGATGGATAACACAGAGCTCAATTCCATGGTCATTGATATCAAGGACGATCTCGGATACATAACTTACCCTACGGAGAACAAGACGTTACAGGAAATGGGCAAATCTCAGCCTTTTATCCGTGATATTGATGCCTTGATGAAACGTCTGCAAAAACACGATGTTTACCCGATCGCACGAGTGGTAGTTTTCAAGGATACGATTCTCGCCAAGAAAAATCCGGAGCTCTCTTTCCGCAATAAGGACGGTTCTGTATGGGCCAATGGTAAAGGCGACAGCTTCGTGAATCCCTACAGCAAGGAAGTATGGGATTACAATATAGAGATTGCCAAGGAAGCTGCTAAATTGGGATTTAAGGAAATCCAGTTCGACTATGTTCGTTTTCCGGAAGGTTTTGAAACGCGTGCAGACGCATTGAAATACACCAAGTCTGACAAGTCCCGGGTCGACATTGTAGCCGAATTCGTGCAGTATGCACGCAAGGAGCTCGCACCGCTGGGTGTTCGAGTCTCGGTTGATATATTCGGTTACGCCGCCTCTGTTCCAGCAGCCGAGGGTATTGGACAGGATTTTGTGAAGATATCTGAAAACGTGGATGTCATCTCACCGATGGTTTACCCGAGTCATTACTCCACCGGCTGGTACGGTGTGAAGGACCCTGACAAAGATCCCTATACAACCATCAAAGGCTCCATGAAAGATACACATAAGAAACTGGATCCAACCAAGGAACTGAAACCCGTTATCCGCCCATGGATTCAGGACTTTACAGCAAGCTGGTTAGGCAGTGGACATTACATCAAATACGGTAAAAAACAGGTAGAGGACCAAATTCGCGCGATGAAAGACATGGATGTGGATGAGTACCTGCTCTGGAATGCCTCCAATCGATATACACCAGATGTAAACTATAAATAATGCACTCTTTTTTTGTTCACTTTACTCCAATAACCTCGTTCCATATTCTCTGGAGCGAGGTTTTTTACTATGCTCTCAACCTTACCTTCCACATAACCACGTTCCCCCTCCCTATTCAAATCGGGCAAAATCCACTACAATAAATAGCTGTCCGTACATGACAGTTTAGTGATAACTCTTAAGAATAGTGAGGCACTGCCAGTGAACATGACCACCACCAGCTTTTCTCAAAAAGTAAAGCAATTCCTGATTATATTTCTACCCATCTTCACCACACAAATTGCCCTCTCTGCCATGTCGTTTTTCGATACCAATATGTCAGGCAAGTTCTCCCCTGCTGATCTCGCGGGTGTCGCCATTGGCACAAGTCTGTGGTTGCCGGTGCAGACAGGACTAAGTGGAATTCTGATTGGCATTACACCTGTCGTTTCCCACCTGCTCGGTTCGAAGCGTAATGACAAGATTGGTCATAGCGTCATTCAAGCCTTATATCTCGGTGTGGCGGTCGGAATCGTCGTTCTTGCAGCAGGCACATTGCTGCTCAGTCCGATTCTAAACGGAATGCCTTTGGAGCCCCGAGTTGCCCAAGTCGCCTTCTATTTCCTGTGTGCTTTGGCTTTTGGGGTTATCCCCCTTTTCGGCTACACTGTGCTGCGGAGTTTTATGGATGCACTGGGACAGACACGGATCACCATGATGATTACGCTGGTTTCGCTGCCAGTAAACATCTTCCTGAACTATTTACTTATCTTCGGACGTTGGGGCTTCCCACAACTGGGAGGTGTTGGAGCAGGTGTGGCTACAGCAAGTACATATTGGCTCATTTTTCTCCTCAGCCTCTTTTTCGTACACCGGATTGAGCCCTTTGCCCAATATGGTATCTTTCGGAAAATGCCCAAAATTTCATTGACCAAATGGAAAGAGCTGCTCAAGATCGGCGTTCCCATCGGTTTCGCTACTTTTTTTGAAACTTCCATCTTTGCAGCAGTCACATTATTAATGAGCCGGTTCGACACTATTACGATTGCTGCCCACCAGGCAGCCCTGAATTTCGCTTCTACGCTGTATATGCTGCCTGTGAGTATATGTATGGCCCTTACAATTCTTGTGGGCTATGAGGCGGGTGCAGGGCGTGTGAGAGACGCAAAGCAATATAGTCTCCTGGGTATCGGAGGTGCCATTGGGCTCTCTCTGTTAACAGCTGTGGTATTACTGGTATTCGGGGAACAAATTGCAGGCGTGTACTCGAATGATCAAGAGGTTATTGCTTTGACACAGCATTTCCTGATTTACGCCATCTTCTTTCAAATCTCTGATGCCATTGCCACCCCAACGCAGGGAGCACTTCGGGGCTACAAGGACGTGAACCCTGCATTGATCATAACGTTTGTCGCGTACTGGATCATCGGTCTACCTGTCGGCTACATCACGGCTACGTATACTTCACTCGGTGCCTTTGGATACTGGGTTGGACTCATTGCCGGCCTCGCCGTTGGAGCAACGGCGCTTCTCTGGAGATTGTTCCTTGTGCAGAAGCAAGCCTCGGTTCGTATGGCTGAAAATAAATAATGGAAATATAACAAAAAGAGCACAGCCCGCTGTAAATCGGGACTGTGCTCTTTTTGTTTTGAACTTTTGATGATAACTGGATTATTGGGACAAACGCTGTGCAAGCTCGTAAGTCACCATATCGAAGTCTTTTTTCGTATTAACAACTTTATCAATATCGGTCAGGGTCAGTTCTCCCTTGATAATACCGCAACCTTTGTCTGTCTCACCTGCAATCAGACTGCGAACAGCGAAATCTCCCAGACGACTGGCAAGGTTACGGTCAAACGGAGTTGGCGTACCTCCACGCTGAATGTGACCCAAAACAGTTACACGTGGCTCATATGTTGGGCAGCGTTCCATCAGTTCTTTTGCTACATCCTCACCTTTGCCCACGCCTTCAGCAACGATGATGATACTGTGGCGTTTGCCATGTGCAAAGTTGGCTTTCATGCGATCTGCCACTTCGTCCATGTCAAACGGAACTTCCGGTACAAGAATGGTTTCTGCACCCGATGCGAGTCCTGCATGTAAAGCGATATCGCCACAGTGACGACCCATTACTTCAACGATGGAAGAACGTTCGTGTGAAGACATGGTATCGCGCAATTTGTTAACTGCATCTACTACTACGCTTACTGCTGTATCGAATCCGATCGTGTAATCGGTGAAAGAAACGTCATTATCAATCGTTCCCGGAAGACCCATCGTGTTGATGCCCAGCTTGCTCAGTTTGTTGGCGCCGTTGTATGAACCGTCCCCACCAATAACAACCAGCCCGTCAATGCCGCGTGCACGCAGAATGTCTGCACCTTTTTGCTGACCTTCAGCGGTATAGAATTCCTTGCAGCGTGCCGATTGCAGAACCGTTCCCCCACGCTGGATGATATCCCCTACACTCCGCAAGTCCATTGGGAAAATATCGTTATTCAAAAGACCCTGGTATCCACGTTGAACCCCGTACACTTCGAGACCGTGAAACAGTCCGCTGCGAACAACCGCACGAACAGCCGCGTTCATCCCTTGTGAATCACCACCGCTCGTTAAAACTGCGATTTTCTTTACTGCTGTCATGATGTTTCTTCCTCCTCTAGTTTCACTTCAGGCTCCCACCACAATACGCCTGACTTACATATGCTTACGAATCCAGCGGCTAAAGATAAAGAAAAATACTCTTGTCATCGGACTATTCTTCATCAAACGCTTGGAAACGACGCGAACTTCCTGTTGTTCGCTGACTTTGGGATCAGACAGGTAAATGGCAAGCAGTCCTTCGATAATCATCCGGTGGAACGAACTTCCCGGAATCTTCTGCACATCACTGCGGGCCATCTCCACAATAAAAGCAATTCGGTCCAGCATTGTCTCCACATTCTCATAATAATTGCAGAAGTTGAGATCTCCTCCGATGCGATCTTCATCCTGATCGATTAAATAATCGAGCATAATGTGCAATGCGCATACATGAGGAAAATAGGCAGTGTGGATCGAAGCCGCCTGCTCTTCTGTCAGCTGATCATCACTCGCAGCCAGAAACAGCATGAATACGCCCAGCGTAGAGCCGGTAGCGGCGGCAAATTCGTTCCAACGGAACTGAGGTGTGCGGTGGCGATGTTCCGACCACCATTCCAGCAATGCCGTTTCTCTCAGTTCCGGCTTGATGTGCTTATATACCTGCAGGTCCGTGTATAGGCCTGCCAGATCCTGAATTTGAGGCTTGGCGGATGCATAGCCTGGCAGCTGACGGGTCAGCTCCTGACATGAGGTCACCAGATTCCTTAGGTATCCACCATCATCCTGCTCCTCACGGAGCGCGTAATAATTGACAGGGGTTGCTTCGGGATCTACCGCATCAAGCATTGATTGATGGAGAAGCCGAAAGTCATTCGGGTCCATCGATGTACTGCGATCACACAGATTGTCCAAATAATCACTAATAGTCTGATATGAAACGATCAGTGGAATCAGAATGTGCCTGTTCGGCAAATCAGGTAAAGCATAAACGGTCCCGCCTTCACAGTGGAACTGCTTGTCCCTGAGACTGGCCAGTGCCTGATTGCGCAATTCCTCATTCGGAATTTTCTCAGCCTGGGCACGCCATCCATCCAATTCCTTCCGCGTTTCCGGAATGGTGTATTTGTACACCCCTCTCATCAATGCCAACGGTCCACGCGGATATTGATGACGATTTCGATTTGATTGGCTCAAAATAAATGTGCCTCCACTTGGTTGAATACGTATTAGAGCGATTTTTAACCAATCCTATTATAATATGATCCCCTTAATTGTACAAATGATCTCCCGCATATTCCGCACAAAAAATCGCATCCGCTTCCAAGGCTTTGTGATATACTAGGCATATTTCATCCATCAAAGGAGTCGTTGACATGACGTCAAGTGAACCACTTTCGTGGAGACGGTTATTTGCATTTTTTGTGCCGCTGGGCATATCCGCCTCTCTCGTTACCATTTCGCACGTAATCATTAACAGCACACTCGCACGTTCCGCTCATCCCGAGACGGTCATTGCCAGCTACGCTATCGCCGGTAGCCTGCTAACTCTCACCGAGCGCCCTTCAACCCTGCTGCGTCAAACCTGTTCGGCGCTGGTTCGGGATCGCCTTTCCTTTCAGGCCCTCACGTTTGTGACCAAAATATTTCTCGCTTGTGTACTTCTCATCGGATTTCTCATCGTATATTCTCCCATTGGAACAGGTGTATTCAAATATCTGTTTGGCGTAAGCCCGGATCTGTTATCCAAAGTGATCGACGTCTACGAGATTCTCATGTATGTCAGCATCTTTTCGGTCATCCGCAATATCTATCAGGGCATCATTATTACGAATAACCGTACAAAATGGCTGACGATCGGCATGTTATTCCGTCTTGCCGGCATGTATGGCCTGTCCTTGTATTTCATATATACAGACAGCATTGACAGTGGACGTGTAGGCGCTATCATTTTCGCCGCGGGTATGATGATTGAGGCTTTGGTCAGTTTTCTCGAAGGTAACAGCATCAAACGCAAGATGCCAGCCAAGTTGGAGGATCATCCCGTTGAAAACAAGGCAGACGTCTTTCGCTTTTACAAGCCGCTGTTATTATCCAGTTTCGTGGCCCTGTTTATCGGACCCGTTATTAATATCGTACTTGGCAAAACGACCGGGATTGCCCTGGCCATCTCTTCCTTTGCCGTTGCGAGTAGCCTAATGCAGCTGATGCTAAGCTTTTTTACATACATCCACCAAATCGTGCTGAATTTCTATCTTGTTGATGCCAAACTGGTGAAGAAGTTCGCTCTGGTCACCGGATTTGTTCCTTTTGCCATGACCGTATCGATTGCTTACACCCCGATTGGACCGTGGGTATTGGAAAATGTAATGAGCGTTCAGGGCAATCTGCTACAGCAAAGTTTGTGGACGCTGCGTGCGTTTGTACTGTTTCCGCTGATTTCACCTTTTCTCGACTTCAGCAATGGTTTGATTCTGCTGCGCGGACAGACCAAAACGATGTTCCGCTCCCAGACGGCCAATGCCATATGTACGGTGATCGTCCTGCTCATTTTGGTCAGTATATTCCCTGCGTGGAACGGCATGATCGGTGCAGTGGCTCAATCCCTCGGACTGCTTGCCGAGCTTGTCATTGTCTGGCTTGTCATCCGGCGTACAAAGAAGGAACCTACCATGTCTGTACCCTCATCCGGGAAATCATCTTCCCTCAAGGGATAATAAATTTGAACTGTAATCAAGAATGGAGCTTTCATCATGAAATCAAGTCATACCGCCCGGCCAGATCAAAACTGGCTGCGGGCACTTATGTTCACCATCTTCGGTTCCACTGTACTGGTGGTATCGTATTTCCAGCTTTACTTCAGTCATCTGGGATTCAGTCGGGCCGAAATCGGTTACCTCTACGGAATCGGTCCTCTCGTCTCCGTATTCTCCAACATGTTCTGGAGTATGGCCAGTGACCGCTACAAAACTGTACGCAAAGTGATGATCATCTTGCTTGCCGGGCAACTGATCACAGGTGTCATGCTTGCCAATGCCACAACCTTTGGTCAGGTGTTTGTACTGGTGGCCCTGTTTTACTTTTTCTACTACCCGGTTTATCCACTTTCCGATACGATGGCGATTACAACCGCGAGCAAGTATGGACGTAATTTCACTTCCATTCGTGTATTTGGCTCGATCGGATATGCGTTCTTTGCGTTAAGCATTGGATATTTTCTCGGATCTTTCGGACCGGGATGGACGATGTGGGTATGTATCGCCCTGGCCGCGACTACTCTTCTGATCGGTTTTCGATTAAAAGAGCAGCCTTCGGGCAGCAGCACTAAAATGGATCTTTCGGGTCTGTGGTCCATCTTGAAACGAAGGGATGTCCTCACCTTTTTCGGTTGCGTTTTCCTGCTCGCTCTGGGTCACCGGATGAATGAAGCCTTTCTTACCATTACGCTGAAAGATCTAGGTGCCAGTGAAGGGCTGATCGGCTGGTCCCTGTTGATCTCTTCGGTCAGTGAGATTCCAGTGTTTTTGCTGCTAAGCAGATACGGCAATCGCTACAAAGAACTTCCTTTGCTCACGATCGCTGCACTGATGTATACGATTCGCTTATTTCTGATGTCCATCTCAGATACACCTGCAGCAGTCGTTGCTATTCAGACGATGCATAGCGTGACCTTTGGCATCTTCTACGTGACTGCAGTCCGTTATATTACCCGCCTTGTTCCGGATGGCTATCGCGCCACTGGTATGGCCCTGTTCACCATTGTGTGGTCCAGCGCTTCCGGTCTGCTCAGCGGAACACTGGGAGGATTGCTGCTGGAGCATACCAACAGAAACACCTTCTATCTCACTGCGATGGCGTTTTCCCTGGCCGCACTTGTTGGATTTTCCATGAAGCTTTGGTCAAGCATGACTAGCCGCACATAAGCATCCAACAAGGATTTCCCTTATGGATCTCAACATATCAAAACATATCAAAAAAAGCACAGCCTCCCATGGGGGGGGACTGCGCTTGGGTTCATATATTCAGCTAGAAGCCAATCATTTATAAGAAATCCGTTTAACCGGAAATATTCTTACAATTTGTTTACGTTAGCTGCTTGAGGACCACGGTTTCCATCAGTAATTTCGAATTCTACCGCTTGACCTTCTTCCAATGTTTTAAAGCCGTCGCCTTGGATTGCGGAGAAATGTACGAATACGTCCTCGCCGCCTTCAACTGAAATAAAGCCATAGCCTTTTTCTGCGTTAAACCATTTAACTGTACCTTTCAAATGAACAACCTCCTAAAAATATCGCCATCTATGGCGAATACCCTTATTATACTGTATGACCTCCTACATTGCAATTTATCTTTTCCATAAAAGTCGAAAAAATTTGCTTTGAATCCAAGGGTACGGTATCATTTTACCAAAACCGTTAGTTTGGAGACTACCTATGATAAAAAAACATGAAATATACAAAACAGACAAGTGGAATATGATGACCGTAGAAGTTCAAGGCAAATATCTGGTGCTTCGTGAAATCTCGGAAGAATGGGGAGAAGAATGCCATACATTCCTCAGCCGTCCTGCGTTGATGCACTGGGCTGAACGTCGCTTCCCGAAAGAAGATTTTGAGAACCGCGAGGACGAATGGCGTCAACTGATGGCTGCCTTCAAAGGGGTCTAGCCCATGCAGCTTGACTCAAGCAATGTTGTCATCTTTATTATTCTTGCTTTTTCCCTAGGAATCGTGCTGATTCTGGGACGCAACTCCATCCCGGATCGTTTAAGACGGGGCATGGCTCTGATTGCCACCCTGCTGATTTGTTTCGCATTTTTCCTGATCGTTTACTTTTTGGTCAATATGGGAGCCTAGCTTCTTTAAATATTTCAATGCCCCTCAGGTCATACTATACGGGATTATTCGTATAGTGAGGAGGAAGGCCGTTGAAATACCGCAAATCGCTGTTCATTCTGCTGGTACTTAGTCTGATTCCTTCGTCTCTCTCCGCACAAGCGAGTGGGACGAAGGCAGCTTCGTCTATATATTCTTTACTTCATCAAAGGAGGATTCCCATGAGTCAACTATTGAAACGTTCCGAGGTACCTACTGAACAAACATGGAAACTGGAAGATCTATTTGCCGATCAGAAAGCTTGGGATCAGGAATATGAAGAAGTATCGTCTTTGACCAAGAAAGCCTCCGAATTCAAGGGCAAACTGAACAAACCTGAGACACTCAAAAGCTGTTTTGAACTCGAAGATGAGATCAGTCTCAAAACCGAACGCCTCTTTGTGTATGCACGGATGCATCAAGATGAAGACACAGCTAACCCTACATATCAAAACCTGTCCCAAAAAGCACAAAAGTTAAGCGTGCAGGTTGGTGAAGCACTATCTTATGTTACACCCGAAATCTTGTCCCTTCCGGATGATCAGTTGGATGCCCTCATCTCCAACGAGAAACTCTCTGCCTATAAGTTCACATTGGAAGAGATGAAACGTGAAAAGGCTCATGTACTGAGCCAAGCCGAGGAAGCATTGCTCGCACAGGTGGGTAACCTGTCCCAGGCACCACAGACCATCTTTAGCATGTTGAACAACGCAGATCTCAAGTTCCCGAAAATCAAGGATGAGCATGGAAACGAAGTGGAACTGACTCATGGCAGCTATATTCAGTTCTTGGAAAATCCGAATCGGGAAGTTCGCGAACGTGCCTTCAAAGCGGTGTATGAAACCTATGGCAAGCAAAAGAACACCATTGCTGCAGCTCTGAACGCTAACGTAACTAAAAACATGTTTTATGCCGATGTTCGGAAATACCCTTCCGTCATGGAAATGTCCCTTTACGGCGACAACATTCCGAAGGATGTCTATACCAATCTTGTGGATACGATTCATGAGAGCCTTCCGCTGTTACACCGTTATATGGACCTGCGCAAAAAATTGCTCGGCGTAGATAAATTGCATATGTATGACCTTTTCGCCCCACTAGTGGATGAATACAAAATGGATATTACCTACGAAGAAGCAAAACAAACGGTTAAAGATGGACTGAAGCCGCTTGGCAAGGATTATGCAGACGCATTGCAGGCCGGCTATGATGATCGCTGGATTGATGTATACGAAAATGAGAATAAACGTTCAGGCGCATACAGTTGGGGAGCCTACGGCACCCACCCTTACGTCTTGTTGAATCACAAAGATAACCTGAATAGTATGTTTACACTGGCACATGAAATGGGCCACGCACTGCATTCCCACTATTCGGACACTACACTTCCGTATCGTGATGCACAGTACACCATTTTCCTGGCTGAGGTTGCATCCACAACGAATGAAGCCTTGTTGATGGATTATCTGCTCAATAAATCGACGGACCCCAAGGAAAAACTGTACTTGCTGACGTATTATGCAGATCAGTTCCGTACCACCGTATTCCGTCAAACTATGTTTGCAGAATTCGAAAAAATTATTCACGAGCGTGCTGAACAGGGTGAAGCTCTCACACCTCAACTGCTTTCGGAAATTTATTATGACCTTAACGTCAAATACCATGGAAACAGCATGGTGGTGGACAAAGAAATTGAAATGGAATGGGCGCGTATTCCCCACTTCTATAACAGCTTCTACGTGTACAAATATGCGACCGGCTTCTCAGCAGCGACCAGTTTCTCCAAGCAAATTCTGGAAGAGGGCCAACCTGCCGTGGACCGTTATCTTGGATTCCTCAAGAGCGGTGGCAGTGACTATTCCATCAACATCCTGAAAAAAGCAGGAGTGGATATGTCTACGCCAGAGCCGATTCGCGAAGCTATGAGTGTGTTCAAGGAACTGATTGAGCAAATGGAACAACTAACGAAATAAGGTTGCTTTCTCGTCCATGTGACCTGATCCCTTGCCCAAATGGGCAAGGGATTTTATAATCAAGCAAGATGCAAGCTCCATGAATTAGGGTAATTGCTTACATAGTTCTGAATTGTTCAACAAGGAGGCACCACCATGAAAATGCAATGGGCACTCATCGCAGGTCTCGTTTTTGCATTACTTACCGGAATTTTTGCGGTCATTAATGTGGATTCCGTTCAAGTCAACCTGCTATTTAACACGGTTCAAATCCCGCTGATTCTGCTCATTCTTGGCTGCACCCTAATCGGTGGAATCATTGTAGGGTCTTATGGCATCTTCCGCCAATATCGACTGCAACGCGAGAACAAGCAATTGAAGCTGCGTGTATCCGAATTGGAAAGCTCCGCAGCAAGCAGCTCTTCCTCCTCTCTGGATTCGTTTAAATCGATGGATACATTCGGAACGACCGATTCGGACAACGCTTCTGTGGAGTCCGATTCCATTCAGAGTCAACGAAAAGGAAATCCTTCGGGTACGCTGTAACACATCAGAGGCAGCCTGCTGGCTATCGAGAATGGAATTGTACATTCTGCCAGACAGGCTGTATTCTGTTTTTAGAACAACTTTCTGCATATTTATTAACGAGGAGGAAATTTCTATATGAGTTTTACCATTGACGAATCCTATGTCCTATCTTTTCTGAAAAAGTTACTCGATACTCCCAGCCCTAGTGGCTATACCCACGATATTATTGAGATGATCCGCAAGGAAGCTGAATCACTTAATATCGCTTTTGAATTGAACAACAAAGGCGGAGCCGTGCTCACATTGCCTGGGCAGGATTCTTCCAGAACGATCGGACTGAGCGCACATGTGGATACATTGGGAGCCATGGTGCGTTCCATCACTTCCTACGGCACACTGAAGCTCACTTCTGTCGGTGGGTTTACCATGAACAGTATCGAGAATGAGTATTGCAACATCCACACACGTGATGGAAAGACCTATACAGGCACCATCCTCTCCCTGCACCCATCTGTACACGTCTATCCAGATGCACGCACGTTTGAGCGAAGCGAGAGCCATATGGAAGTGCGTATTGATGAAGTGGTCTCTTCCAAGGAAGATGTTCTAGCATTGGGTATCTCTGTAGGGGACTTTATTTCCTTCGATGCCCGTGCGGTCATTACCCCCAGCGGATATATCAAATCGCGTCACCTTGATGATAAAGCCAGCGTAGCTGCCTTGTTCGGTATCCTGGAATCTGCACATCGAGAAAACTGGAAACCAATACATAACGTTTCGCTACTTATCTCGAACTACGAAGAAGTTGGACACGGAGCTTCTTATATTCCTGCCGAAATCAGCGAATTGATTGCTGTAGACATGGGCGCAATGGGTGACGACCTTAGCTGCAAAGAGACGGATGTATCCATCTGTGCCAAGGATTCGTCCGGACCATATGACTACGATATGACCACTCGACTGATTGAACTGGCCAAACAAGCAAGCCTTGATTATGTCGTTGATATTTATCCACAATACGGCTCCGATGGCAGCGCAGCATTACGTGGAGGAAATAACATCCGCGCTGCATTGATTGGGCCGGGCGTTCACGCTTCTCACTCCATGGAACGTACGCATAAAGACGCTGTCCTGAATACAGCGAGACTGCTCGCTGCATATATTACAACCAAGTAAATTGTGAACACACACATGGACAAGTAGAATGGCAATACAGCATTTGAACAAATGATCAGAGTTGTGATCTCGATCTTGTTGGGCATGCCGACATGGATCATCTATAATTCACCTATATCATATAAAAAAGGACACTTCAGCTTCTCCGTTTAGAGGTAAGCTGGAAGTGTCCTTCTTCTTTGAGATGGCTTAATTCGCTCGTTCAATATGTTCGCAATACCTACGTTCCAGAAGTTCCAACATCACCTTGTGCTCCCGAATCTGATTCTTCAGTACACGCATCGTGCTTCGCACTGCACTCAGTCCATCCTTCACCTGTGTTTCTGCTTTGCGAATTTTGTCTTGAACCATCCAGTCTACAAAGAGATTATCGAAGAAATAGTCTGCGAATGAAAGCAGACCTCCAAGGTGTAATTCCGTGTTTACAGCCATCTTCACATCCTCTAGCTCCTTCTGAAATCGGCGAAGACGTCTTCCGGCATCCATAATGGCAACCTGAGCATCATCCATTCTACTGCGCTTAATATGAGTCGAGATCATCCCCCCACCCATCATGTCGTAAACTCCCCAATTTCCCGCAGAGGACAAAGCCTTTTCAGCGCGTTCAAGTGCATCGAGCAGATACTGCCCCTCTCGATCCGCCTCATTCAGCTCCTGAAGCTCTCCTGAGAGATGTTCCCGATCCTCAGCAATTTGCTGCAATTCTGCATCTTTCTCCAGCAGATCGTTTTCCTTTTTGCCCCATAACACCTTGTAATCACTTTGCCAGAATTGATATTGCCGCTGTCCGTCCAGCTCCTGTTGCACACGCGAACGCTGCTCCTGGATATCCGTTAACATCTGGCTTGCTGTATCGTACTCTGCCTTACTTTCCATCAACTCCAGTTCTTCTTTCTCCAGTCGATCCTCTTTTTTGCCGATTAAATGATAAAAGAATGCTGATAAAGTCATGCTGTTGAGTCGATCAACATCGTTTTGTTCCTTCTGTAGGTGCTCCAGACGCTGCTGTACTTTCGTTTTCCATTCCGCTTCCTCCTGATTCAGCTTCTCCAGCCGATCATTCCATTTCTCGTACATTCTTCCCTTTTCCTTGATCACTGCCAATTGTTCATTCAGTTCTCTGTACATGGATGTGGAGTTCTCCCCCTTCTATGGAATTCTTTATTTAATAAACGGTTTGAATATGGTTAACGTTTCATATAAATTCATTTACATCAATTCAAAAAAAATCGCCCTCCCCCAAAAGACAACTGCAAGTCGCTTTTGAAGAGAGGACGATTCAATAAAATATACTTTAAGACTTGCTGTTTTCAATCTGTTCCGCAAGCTCATTCAGAACGGTCCAGCGTTCCATCAGTTCATCCAAATGACACTCCGCCTCCGCCTGCTCTGCCATTAACTCCTGCAGACGAGCTGAATCGCTGAAAGATTCTTCCATCTCTTTATTAATTCGGGCGAGATTGGCTTCAGCCTTCTCGATATTCTCATCAATCTGGTCATATTCACGCTGTTCCTTGAAGCTGAACTTCAGCTTAGGTTTAGCCGCCGAGGCAGCAGGTTTATTTTCCTCCGTTGCCGGTTTCACTTTAGCTGCTGTTCCCGTCGCACTTTCCTGAGAAGAGCCAGGGGCATTTTTCAGCATCCATTCTGCATATTCACTATAGTCCCCGACATGTACACGCACAGCACCGCCACCTTCAAAAGACAGTACTTTACCCACCGTCCGATCCAGGAAGTACCGGTCATGGGATACGACAAATACAACACCCGGGAAATCATCCAGGTAATCTTCGAGTACTGCAAGTGTCTGAATGTCCAGGTCGTTCGTAGGCTCATCCAGCAGCAGAACATTCGGTGCAGCCATCAGCACACGCAGCAGGTACAGACGACGCTTTTCTCCGCCAGACAGACGGGAGATTGGTGTCCACTGTGACGCTGGGGTAAAGAGGAAACGTTCCAGCATCTGAGCTGCTGTAATGAGAGATCCATCAGCCGTTTTCACATTCTCGGCCACTTCCTTGATGTACTCAATAACCCGCAGAGATTCATTCATCTCCTGATGCTCCTGAGTGAAGTAGCCCAGATTAACCGTAGGGCCCACAACAACCTCCCCAGCATCAGGTTCAAGCTTGCCGGAAATCATTTGCAGTAAGGTTGATTTACCGCTGCCATTCGGGCCGACAATGCCCACCCGGTCACCAGGTACCGCAATGTAACTGAGATCTTCAATCAATTTGCGGCCATCTGCCGATTTGCACAGATGCTCGATCTCCAGTATTTTTTTACCCAAACGAGTGGAACCCACCGATACCTCCAAAGAGCCTGACCGATTTGGTCCTTGTTGATCCTTTAACTCTTCAAAACGATCAATTCTCGCTTTTTGTTTCGTGGTCCGTGCTTTTGCACCGCGACGAATCCAGGCGAGCTCCGTACGCAGCAGATTTTGCCGCTTTTGTTCAGATGCGGATTCACGCTCTTCACGCTCAGCCTTCAGTTCCAGGTAGCGAGTATAGTTGGCCTCATATCGGAATAAACGTCCATGATCCAGCTCCAGCATCACATTTGCTACACGATCCAGGAAATACCGATCATGCGTGATCATGAGCAGGGCGCCGCGTCGTTTTTGCAAATACTGTTCCAGCCAAACTACGGAATCATTATCAATATGGTTCGTAGGCTCATCCAGAATGAGCAGTTCGCAGGGATGAATCAGTGCAGAGGCAAGCGCTACCCGTTTGCGCTGTCCACCAGACAACGTACCCATCAGCGCATCGAATTGACGAATGCCCAGTTTGGACAGAATGCTCTTCGCTTCACTTTCCATCTGCCAGACCTGAAGCTGCTCCATCTCCTGGTTCAAGCGCAGCAAACGCTCTTGCAGCACCGGATCGGAAGGATTAAGTTCCAGTAGCTCCATTGTTTCTGTATACTCACGTACCGTTTTCATCTCCGGGCTGTCGCCCTCAAATACTTGTTGCAAGACTGTATTATCCGGGTTAAACTGCGGATTCTGTGCCAGGAACTGTATACGCACGTCATTACCAATCGAGATCTGTCCCTCATCCGCTGGCTCCATACCTGCAATGACACGCAAGAATGTGGACTTCCCGGTTCCATTGACACCAACGACGCCAATCTTGTCCTGATCGCCCATACCGAATGAGGCGTCTTTAAACAATATTTTCTCACCATAGCTTTTTGCAACTTGCTCTACCGTCATTATGTTCATTGGTCGTAACCTACTTCTCTGTAAAATAAATTCAATATGAAGCTGCACTTAAGATGCAATGCAACTACGCTCACTCACGCTATACTTGCAAAAAGGAACGACATCCGTCCAGAAACAGAGCTGCTGCAAAGGCAATTCGTTTGTTCAGATGTTCCTCGTTAAACTCTGGATTCAGCATAATATCCATCTTTAGCCGATCGAGAATCCCGATATAAGCTTCTGCAAGCAGCACAGGCTCAGGTACGCCAGCATTCTCTAACACCTCACGCACCATGCTCATATATTCATTCATAAATGCCTTCATGAATTTCATCAGATCCGGATCATTATTGGGTGCCATGAAAAACATCTTGGTATGATTGCGACGCTCATAATAATACGTCAGGTGAGTCTTGGCGATCGCACCGAGCTTATCCCCCGTACTCTGATGTGAGTTCAACGCATAAACCAGGCGACTGATAAAATTGTCGCAGTCACGCTTGGATACGGCA
This sequence comes from Paenibacillus sp. MDV22-iso6, assembly GCF_058408365.1. Lineage (NCBI taxonomy): Bacteria > Bacillati > Bacillota > Bacilli > Caryophanales > Paenibacillaceae > Paenibacillus > Paenibacillus sp. MDV22-iso6. The sequence continues at coordinate 415,260 of NZ_JBZVDZ010000005.1, forward strand.
ACAAATAATTGTTCCTTATTTTTAAAATATAAATAAATGGTGCCTTTCGCGATGCCCGCTTCGTCCGCAATATCGGACATTTTCGTCTCATAGAATCCTTTTGAACCGAAAATACCGTAAGCTGCATCCAGAATAGCCTCCGATTTGTCTCCTTGCACAGTGCTCAAATGCACTCCCTCCCTACGACGCCAAAATGATACCCAAACCGATCGCCAAACATCCGCCGATCAACGAACTGAGCACGTTTACCAGATCATTACTCATCCAAGACCAGCCACGCGATCGAACGGTTTTGTGTCCACAATGCTCAATTACCTCGACCTCACGGCCGCACACAGTACAACGATACATATACTGAACCGTTGCGCCCAGATAAGAATCGGCAAAAGCTCCTGCCAATCCGCCTACAAGGCCGACACACGTCCAGCTGAGCAGACTCAAGCTTCCAATCCCGGCAATCCAGGAAAATAAAAACGCACCCACGCCGATTAAAGCTCCACCTATGGCAGCAGCCAGTGTCCCAAGTAATGAAACACCTCCAGAGGTACCTGGAGTCAGCACCTTCCACGTCACGACAGAGCGTGGCGGCTTACGGCTGAGACTTCCCCACTCGGTTGCCCATGTATCTGAAGTAACGGTAGCCATGACACCGATAAAAGCATACATCCAGGCTGGGTGTGGGAGGACCCAGTTCCCCAGAACAAGAAACATGCCGATTCCACCGTTAGCCATAACCTGTCCAGCATCACGATTACCCGTCTTGGCATACGATTTCTCAAGCTCCTGCTTGCGATCCTTGCGAAATTTGGAGAACAGCGTTGAGGTAATGAAAAACAACAGCAGTGTTCCAAACCAGAACAGGTTGCCCGCTCCGTAATATATCGTACCCATGATCACAGCCGCGAGGCAGCCGGACAGGGTTAGCGACTTCTTCGCGTAGGCAGCACCCGCCACAATAAAAGCGCATACGGCGCCAATAATCCAGTCCATAAGTTCTCCTGCATGTGGCAGCATCCATGGCCCACATGACGTTTTATATTTTTGAAATTCAATTATACCACGGTTTGATCCCAATGCCGAAACTCCCTAGCCCCGCATACAAAAAACCTGATTCAGCAGCTTTGAAAGCTACCAAATCAGGTCTATGATATTGCGATAAAACTGAGATGAGTGATCCTTCTTCCGTTTGACCAAGAATTCGAGGATTACATCACCTCAAGTTCCAGTTCAGACCCGCTTCGTCCCACCAATTACACCATAACGGTAGAGCACGCTGCGACCAAACCAATTGAACAACCGATCGGTGAGAAAGCCCATAAAGCCCAGAGAAATCAAGCCGACAAAGATCCAATCTGTGCGAAAGAATAATCGGGAATTCCAGATCAGATAACCCACACCTTCATTCGCAGCAATCATCTCTGCGCCGATAATAGCCATATAGGAAGTGCCCATTGCCAGTCGTACCCCCGTGAAGATATACGGAGTCGTCGCCGGAACAACGACATGCAGCAAAATCTGCCATTCGTTGGCTCCCATACTGCGGGCTGACCGGACCTTGTCTTCTTCAATGGAGAGTACACCTGTCAGCGTGTTTAACACAACGATGAAGAACGTTGCATACATGATGAGTGCAATCTTCGATTGCTCCCCGATTCCGAACCAGACCAGGAATAGAGTAATGAATGCAATCGGCGGAATAAAGCGGATAAAATTAAGGAAAGGTTCGGCAAACAGCCGGATCATATGAACCTTGCCGATAATCAGCCCTACCGGGATCGCTATCACACTGCCAAGTACCCAACCCGCAAGCACACGTGTAAAGCTAATTCCGATATACTGCATCAGTGTACCGTCAGCAATCAGTTCGCGAGCACCAAGAATCGTATCCCAAGGACCGGGAATCACGTCGGGTCCATAGAGCATGGCTCCAAGCTGCCAAATCAGAATAACCGTCACCCACAATAGAGGGATAGACACCCACTTCTTCTCCAACCATCTCATCTTGCTATCACCTCAATTATTCTTCAAAATGGCTTTGAATCTGATCATATAGCGTGTTGAACTCAGAGGAGGCAATGTTCCTTGGATAAGACAGAGTATTGTCGTAAATATCCGTTATCTTGGAAGAAGGCCCTACTGACATAATTCCTATCCGCTGACCCAGCAAGAGCGCCTCCTGAATATCATGAGTGACAAAAATAACGGTCTTGTGGGTTTCCTGCCAAATATTGACCAGCTCTTTCTGCATCGTACGCCGAGTCATTGCATCCAATGCTCCAAAGGGTTCATCCATCAACAGGATGGCCGAATCGTTGGCTAGCACCCGGGCCAATTGCACCCGCTGCTTCATGCCACCTGACAGCTCCTTCGGAAATTTGGCTTCATGACTACCCAGTCCAACAAGCTCGATGTATCGGTCTGATATCGTACGCCGCTGAGATTTTGGCACCTTGGACATCCGAAGTCCAAACTCCACATTCTCCCTTACGGTAAGCCACGGGAAAAGAGAAGAATCCGCCTGCTGGAATACCACGGCCCGATCCTTGCCTGGCCTATCAATCTCCTTATTATCCACCTTGAGCTGACCGCCCGACTTAGAGATAAAGCCTGCAATCATATTTAGAAGCGTGGACTTGCCACATCCGCTGGGACCGAGCAGGACAAAGAATTCCCCTCCCTTGATGACCAGATCGACATCCTTGATAATATAGTGTACATCCCCATGGGTGGGGGCATTGTATGTTTTACGAAGCTGCTCAATACGAATCGTATGCTGATCTGCAGGTAAGGACATGAGAACACCTCCAATGCAATTTGCGAGTTATTTGCTATAAGTCACTTTATCTGGCAGTGCCTGCTTCAGGAGCTCCAGGTTCAGTTTGTTATCGAGATCGAAATCGTGTTCGATGATCCCGTTATCCACCATATATTGCTTCTGCCCTGCCAGACTGTCATAAGCTGCCTGGGTAAATCCAACTTCCCATGGATTGATTGGCAGATCCTTCAATGTGGCCTCCTTAGGCTGCTTGGTTTCCTTATACATCAGGTCTGCAACCTCTTCAGGATGTGCCTGGGCATACACGGAGGCTTCATTCAGCGCCGCGAGAAAACCACTCACCGTCTCAGGGTTCCCCTGGATGAATTCATTGCTTGCTACGAGTCCCATTCCAAGACGTACAGGGGTTTGGGACATATCGGTGAGCTGATGCACGCCTTCAAGCGCATCGAATTTATCAGTCAAGGCGGAACCAATGACCCAGGTTGCATCTAGATCACCCTGCTTTAGTGCAATGTAGGCTTCGTCAAATGCTCCCTGACCCACCTGGGTTACATCAGTTAGTTCCAGTCCCTGGTCCTTCAAATATTCATACCACAGATAAGGAATAAACGTACCGCGGATGAAACTTACTTTTTTACCTTTCAGATCGGCTCCACTCTGTATATCATTCTTGGCATACAACTTCCACGCAGCTGCCGCTTCATTCGTAGCCTGACCTGCGGAAGCAATGACAGAGTAATCCCCTTTTGCCAAAGCATTCAATACAGGAAAGTCAGCTCCGTACGCAATATCCACCTGCTTGATAAACAGTGCATTTACACCTTCCGCTGGCGAACCAAACGTAATGCTCTCTGCATCAATGCGGTGGTTTGCAAAGAAACCTTTGGCAATGGCTACCCTGAATGTTGGGTTCGTACTTGTATCTGCGATCCGGACTTTCACTTTTTGGGCCTCTGTGCCGGAGGCACCCTTTGCTTCGGATACCGATTCGTTTGCAGAACATCCCGATAATATCAATAACATGGATAAGAGCATTAATAACGCACCAGTTAAGGTGGATGGTTTTCTCACAATATGCACCCCATTCGTTCTAATCATTGTTCATCACTCTTCGCCACCTTACTTGCCTTCATCTGACGTTGCCACACAGGCTGCACCTTCAACAAACGGCAGTGTTATCTCAACACTTACAACGGATGAAGAACCTTTGGGTGCTGCTCCCGGCACTCTGTAGTCGGAAACATCAATGGCTTCAATAGCAACCTCTTGCGGCTTCTCCAGCTGTGGTACCCAGTGATAAGGCACGCGATACGAACGATAGACCATATTGGTGTTCCGTCCATCCTTATAAGGGGATACATATTCCCACACTAGCTCATACTCGGATGTAACCTCGAACAGTCTGCCATTGGAACCTTCCGTAATTAGCGTGTTTCCATTAGGCAAGCGCTGAGCGGAGCTGATATACGGACTATAAAATTTATAGGAATCTGTCGGAACGGAAAATCCGGCTTCTGCGGATGTATATTGCCAAACGATCTCCAGGGTCACCGGATTGATCTCCAGTACGCGTGAATGATCGCGAACGGCGTGTTTCAAGCCGTATGGAGAAGCCGGATTGGGCAGGCCATAACCGGCCCAGCCGCCATTGTCGAATACCAGCAGATTCCCCTCTCCAGGCAAACCTTTGGGAATGATATGTGCATGGTGCTGTCCAATAATGGTGCCAATATGCTTCACTTCAGGCAAAGAGTAATCCGGCCCTAGTCTCCATACGATCTTTCCACTCTGTCTGTCGGTTATTGCGATAATATTTGCTTCTCTGGCATCCCAGATAATATTGTCGGGATGGAACCGCTCGTCTCCATTTTCATAGAAATGGTTTGGACCAACATAAGAAGCTGAATTAATATGTAGCCAATCCCCCACCCCACCACCGAGATGTCCAAATGAGCGTGTGTTCGGGTCACGGAACAGAACATTACGGGCGGCCTCATCGAATCCAAGTTCCTCAAAGTGCTCGTTCGGCAGCCATTCCCATAATACATTGCCCTCCCAATCCACTTCTATAATCGCATCATCGAGCAAAGGCTTATCCGAAATGGACGGGTTGTTCACATTTTTATGAGCAAGAATCAAAGTCTTCCCGCTCTGTGTCTTTGGTGCAAGCCCGGGGGCGTAATATCCGACAGGATTGCCTTCACGCTGGAAATCATGGTGCTGACGTGCGTACCACAATGGTTCATATCCTGGATCTTCAATGTGTTCGTAGCTGTTGTATTTCCATACAATATTGCCTTCCCAATCCACCTGAACCAAATCGACGTTGTCCTGGATACCAAACTTCGGATCTCTTCGCCCCGTGCTTCCCAATACGAAGCCACCGGGGAAAACTTTGGCCGGAAAGCCCAGCAGCCCCTTCCACAGGTGAACCTCCTTACCATTCATATCAATCAGTACAACACCTTCCTCGCCTGCCTGATAGACGGTATAACCGCCCCAAGCCTTATCAGGGTTATATACGGTTGCCCCGGTTGGATAAATTGTTGAATGCCCCATTGATCATCTCTCCCTTGGATTGTTTGTTTTCACATTGGATCAAACGTTAATAACTGAGATAATTGCTCTTTCCGGTATTCTCCCTCTGCTTCTGTTCAGGGTCACTTTTGATGGACGGATCGTGGTCCTGCTTCCCGTTGTTCTCTGCCAATTCCAGCAGCGTATTCGAGAACCCCTCCAGATTCGCTATTACCCGCTCATAAAATTGGCTTTGCTGCTCCAGTTCCTCCGTCGTAAAGCCCTCAAACAGAAGCGTGATACATCGGGCACCGATATTGCTGTTCCGCGCAAACATCTCCCGTCCACTTGCAGTAATGTCGAGCAAAACCGTCCGACGGTCATCTTCCTTGCGTCTGCGGATCGTAAGTCCCTTTTTCTCCAACTTGTCTGTTAAAGCTGTGATGGCACCTGAAGTGAAATCCAGTTGTTCGGCCAAATCCCCCAACCGCTGTTCCCCTTCACGAATGATTTTGTGCAGGATGAGCATACCCGGTAAACTGACCCCCTCTACCGATATGCGATCTCGTTCTTTCACGAATCGTCTGACCATTTTACGAAACAACCAATCTGTCTTCTCCAACGCTTCCCAGTCGTTATTGCTCATTTCATCCTCCCTGTCTAACTGAAACGACAGCAAATACGAAAAAAAGGCTCCCGTGGACATTCCATAGTGGAGTAGTCCCGGGAGCCTTTGGTGGTCCAATCAGCTCGCTTCAGTTCAAATTATTTCACTGTTCATTTAATTAGTGTTAAAATAATTGAGTTCATCATATAACCCACTAACCCAACCTGTCAAGTGTGAATTTAAATTTGTTTTTTCGTAGCCAGATGTCCCTCATATTTAGATAACTTATCCGGTTTTAAGTTTCACTTCAGCTTTCCCGGTTACACTATCCTCAGAGCGTTACATCAAACCAGCTACGATTCAGTTCGTACTTAACCATAGAAATGAGGATAACACATATGAATATGAAGCGCGTAATCATTGTCGGAACAATGATTGTTACCATGTCCTTCGCCGGAACAGCCTGGGGCAGATCAGCGATATCCCCTATACCTTTGACGAAATGGTCCATCGTTAACATCGATACCAAAGACGAGAGCGGAGATGAGTTGCTGAGTGCTCTGAATCAACAGTCGGAAGATGACTTGGTTCAGGATCTGTTCGCGGGTAAATCGCTGAGGATGATTGCAGATGAAAATGATGGTGATTTTAACGAGGTTGTCGCATTGCAAATAAGGCAGCTCAGGGAGCAATTAGATCAACGACTCGCAAGTGGAAGTATTAGCGCGGAGCAACACGCAGTGCAAAGCAGTGAACTGGAGGAGTTGGTCACGGAGAGTGCCAATACAGCCTACAACTTGGCGTAAATGAAAAGTCTCCCATGTGCTATGGCAGAGAATGAGGGCATGGCAAAAAGGAGCGTCGAAGCGCCCCTTTTATCTGTTTCATATTTGCTCAAAGTAAGCAGATTGATGATGCATGATACTTACTTAACTGCTGCTGCAATCGTGCATTTACCCAAAGGTTCTCCGTCCCAGGCCAGTTCAAGCACATCTCCTGCTGCCGTTGGTCCAACCCCTTCTGGTGTACCTGTAAAGATGACATCTCCAGGTCCCAGGCCGTAATGATGACCTACATAATCCACAATGTCCTGTAGACTGAAGATCATGTTACGAATATTGCCACGTTGGACCTCGGCACCGTTCTTGGTGAGTGTAAAGTCTTTCTCAAGAAGAGCCTGGGCCCCCGGAAATGGCTGGAATGCAGTAACCGGAGCCGAGTTCTTGAACCCTTTGGCCGCTGTCCACGGATGGCCCTTTTTCTTAATAACCGTCTGTACATCACGTAATGTAAAATCAATGCCAAACGCATACGCGTCTATCAATTCATCCACAGCCATACCCGGCTCATAACTGCGCCCGATTTGGATTACTAGTTCAGCCTCATAATGAACTTCGCCCTTTGTCGCAGGCAATTGCAGCGTTTCACTATTCAAGACCACAACCGCATGGGAAGGCTTCATAAAGATCATCGGTTCATCCGGAACCGCGTTACCCAATTCTTCTGCATGAAGTTTATAATTTCGTCCTACACAGTATACATTGCGAATGTTTGTCAGCATGGGTTTACGACCACCTTTATCGGATTCATTAGCGTATATGGAGCATGTTCATCTTTTTATTATATAAGTACATATCATATTTTCGCTATTCAAAAAAATGGAGTTTATGGTCTGAAAAATCGGCTGCTCGTTTCCTGAAAAGCCTGTTCCCACACATCAGGCCGGTTTGTACATAACATCAGCTCCGGATCAATCGCCGCAAGCCGCTTCATGATAATTTTGTCGTCCACTGTCCAAGCCATTACCTGAATGCCTTCCATACGCATCTCACGCATCAGCGATTTGTCCACATTGGTGTACCCGATGGAAAGGAAACTGCAATTCATCTGCCGCAGCACTGCTGCCAGATCCCCTGGACGTGCATCAATAATCAATCCCGTTTTGAACTCCGGGGCCAGTTTCTTCACTTCAACCAGAGCCGCAGGTTCAAACGAAGTGATGACCACATCATGCTGCATATGTCTCTTCCTCACCTCATGAATAACCGCTGCCGGCAGACCGGGATACATATTACCTTGCGTTTTCAGTTCGATATTCAATCTCACTTTGCCACAGGTGCGGTCCAACACTTCACTAAGCGCAGGAACACGTTCCCCTTTATAGGCTTTTCCTTTCCATGATCCCGCATCCAGCTGCTGTATATCTGCCCAGTCCTTTTCTCGTACGAAGCCTTCACCGTTCGTGGTCCGATTTAACGTAAAATCATGAATAACAACCGGCACACCATCACGTGATAACTGTACATCCAGTTCCATCCACTGAACCTCTGGCTGTTCCATGGCAAGCAGAAATGCAGCCATCGTATTTTCTGGTGCAATGGACGAAAATCCACGGTGCGCTACACAAAGGTTGTTCATTCCATCCCCTCCTCAAAAAAATGCATCTTAATTTGGCGATGCGAATCCGTTCGCATCAAAACGAATACCTGGCGAGAGCTGGGCCATCTGCTCCAGTAGCAATTTGTTGGCTTGATCCACCATCGGAATGGCCTGACCCAACCCCGCTTCATAAGGGATAACCTTCATGCTGCATTTGGCATCCTTACTACAACTCGCCTGAAAAACCGCTGTTTTCCACGTTTCCTCTGTCGTTGATTTCGAGAAAATAAAGTTGCCTGTACTATATGCAATCCATTTGCCTTTGTAGTACTCTACCCCTTGCAAGACATGGGGATGCCCACCTATGACCAGATCGGCTCCGGCATCTACAAATTCATGAGACAGTCGAGTCTGATCATTATTTGGAGTGCTGACCCTTTCCTCTCCCCAATGTGCAACAACGATAACCAGATCAGCTTTTTCACGGGCTTCCTGAATCGCCTTTACTGCACCTGTAGAATCGTAAGCTTCGGCAACACCGGCCCGATTCCCTTCCGCTTTCCAGCTTGTTTCAGGTACAACCCGGCTGAATCCAAGCAGTGCAATCTTCATGCCTTTGCGTTCCAGATATTCAGGTGCATAAGCCTCATCCCTGTTCATACCGGCTCCTGTGTGCGCTATACCATATTGCTCAAGGTAAGTTAACGTATCGACCAAACCTTCTACACCTTGATCCAAAATATGATTATTGGCCAGATTTACAGCATCAAATCCTGCTGAAGCCATTGCTTCGAGCGCCTTTGGCGAAGACTTGTATACATAGGTTTTGTCTGCAGCACCAGTTCCACCAAGGGTTACGGGAGTTTCAAGGTTTCCAATGGTCAGATCATCTTCCTTGAACAAGTTGCCAAGCTTTGCAAAGGGGTAGTCATAACCGTTCTTCTCCAACAATTCAGCCACTTTGCCGGAAAACTGAATATCCCCAACAAAGTTAATGGTTACATCCTTCGCCGAATGAGATGGCTGTGTCGCCCCAGTTCCGGCACCTTCGCTTCCCTTTGAGCCGGAAGAAGCGGGAGTATCCGTCGGTTTTTTCGTTCCCGTATCTGTCTTTCCATTTACCTTGGAGTCTGTAGCATCAGGCTTTTTCTCACCCGACGTACCGCCGGAATTTTCAGTTACCTGTTTATCAGAATCCTCCGATTCTTCATCCGGGGTATTACTTGCCTCCGAATCCGTGTCAGGTGAATTCACCTGGTCACCGCCCTGAGGGCCCTCTTCATTCACAGGTTCCTGATTCACAGCCGTTTCTGTCACCGCCGGGTCTATTTGATGCTCCTGCATGCCTACTGCGTAATAGATGCCGACGAGTCCAATTGCAGCAATCAATACCAGATTAATGATCCAAATCCGGCGTTTTCGGGCACGTTTTACTTTTTTCTTTTGTACACTTCGTTTTGATCTTGGGGGATACATAGGCAGCTCCTCTTCTTCACAGCAATCCTTATCATATTATATCAGGCATATTCTGGATTTCCATCATTCCTTGGAACTGCAAATATTGAAAGAGTTCCGACCTCTCCCCTTTTCGCTTTATGGTGCAAAAAAGGCCGTCTCCCTGTAGAAAAAATCTACGTTCGAGACAGCCAAATACGTTAATTACTTTGCAGCAATCAATTGCGTAGCTTGAACTGACATTTCCTTCGCCTGTTTGATACAGTCAGGCAAGCCTACCCCTTCATAACCAGCGCCGGCAATGTATACCCCCGGCAATTTGCTGCCAAGTTGTTCGCGCAGTGCTGCAATCTGCTGCAGATGACCTACCGGATACTGTGGCATGGATTTGCGGAGCCGAGTAATTTCCGAGAAGATCGGAACGGCCTCAACGCCCATTGTTTCACGCAAGTCCTTGAGTACCAGATCTGTTAGTGCATCATCCGGGAGCTCCACATTCTGTTCGTCTCCGGAACGGCCAACATAACAGCGAAGCAGTACTTTGTCATCTGGGCTGGTGTGCAGCCACTTGGTTGATGTCCAAGTACATGCTGTAATATTTCGACCTTCCTTACGCGGAACGAGGAAACCAGACCCATCAAATACATGTTCGATATCCTTTTTCTCAAAAGCCAGCACCACATTCGCTACCGATACGTAATTGATTGCATCCAGAGCCGCTGTATCCACATGTGGTTGCAGCAGTTCAGATGCAACATACGTAGGCACGGTAATGACTACATCATCTGCTTCAAGACGTTCTCCGTTATCCAGTTGAATGCTATACTTGGCCGCATCTCCAGTCTGAACCTCCAGAGATTTCACGGAAGTGTTCAGCCGTTGATCCACGTCCTGCAACTCATGTACAAGCGCATGAACCAGGCTCTGCAAGCCCTGACGGAAGTTCAGAAAAGCACTTTTCTTCGTTCCCGTATGGGTCTCTGTCGGTTTGCGGCCCGTCATCATTCCTCGGATCAAACTACCATAATCCCGCTCCACTTCACCGAATTGCGGAAAGGTTGCCTGAAGACTCAATCGCCGCATATCACCTGCATAGATGCCTGCGAGCAACGGTTCAGTCAGGTTTTCCAGCACTTCCGCTCCAAGGCGGCGCTCAATCATATAACCAAGCGATTCATCCTCTGTTGTACGACGGGGAGGGATGACAAAATCCATTAATGCGCGCAGCTTGCCTGCCGGAGATACAAGACCACTTCTCAGAAAAGGTCTCAACTCCGTCGGAATACCGAGAATGAGTCCTGCCGGCATAGGATGCAGCTTGCCACGCTGCATGATGTACGTTTTTTTGGATTCCGGATTTTGGCTGACCAGTTCATGGTCAATTTCCAGCTCTTTAGCCAAATCAATCATCGCCGTTTTGCGGGCAAGGAAAGAATCTGGTCCCTTCTCAATGACGAACCCATCCCGGTGCAGCGTTTCAATCATGCCACCCATGGAAGAACTCTTCTCAACCAAGGTGATGACAGGTTCAACCCCTGCTTCCCGGTAATGCTTCCGAATATAAAATGCCGCGCTTAGGCCGGTCAGACCTCCGCCGACAACAACGACACGACGTTTATGGTCTTCCATTACTCATCCGTTCCTTGCTGCCACTTGCTAATAATGACGTCACTTAACGTTTCCATGTAAAGTGGGTCACTATTGAGAGAATCGATACGCATAAGGCGCATGTCGATCTCTTTGGCAATCGCTTTAGCTTCAATATCAAGATCATAGAGTACTTCCAGATGGTCCGATACGAATCCAATCGGTGCTACAAGCACATCTTCCACCTGTTCACGAGCAAGATCCTGAAGTGTGTCCAGAATATCAGGGCCCAGCCACGGCTCCGCCGTCCGCCCCGCACTTTGCCACGTGAACTGCCAGTTCGTAATTCCTAAACGGGAAGCAATGACTTCCGAAGTCTCCAGCAGTTGCTGCGGATATGGATCACCGATATCTACAATTCGCGCAGGCAGACTGTGTGCACTGAACAGCACTCGTACATCCCCGCGCTTGGCCCCCGCTTCCTCGAAAGCATCCAATTTGGCGCTAACACGTGTGGAGAGAGCCTGAATCAATTTCGGATGCAGATGATAACTCTCAATGAATGACATCTGGATACCGAGTTCTTCCGCTTTCTCACGAGCACGCTTGATGTAGCTCCCTACACTCATCGTGGAGAAATGTGGTGCCAGTACGATGCCTATTGCAGTCTGAATTCCATCCTTCGCCATCTGTTCCACGCCATCCTCAATGAACGGATACGCATGCTTCAACCCTTGATAACAACGGAATTCAACCTCATTGGAACGGTCATCCTTGTTTAACGTCTCCTGGAGGGCCTTAACCTGATTATCCGTGTTTTCTCGAAGAGGGAATACACCCCCAACGATCGCTTCATAACGGTCGGTTAATTCCTTCAGTTGTTCCGGTTCAGGCGGACGTCCTCTCCGGATATGTGTGTAGTACGCTTCGATACTTTCCATATTCTCAGGTGTGCCATACGACATCACCAGTACACCTACCGTATTAGTCATTAGTAACCGTCACCCCAGTCTTCAATGCTTCAGCGGAATATTCATGAATATACGCCGTGAGTTCTCTTAATTTATCCAAAGACGCTTCAGGAAATAGTCCGTGCCCCAGATTGAAAATATACCCTGGCTCCTTGATACCTTCGTCAATAATCAATTTGGCATGCTGCTTGATCAGATCCATCGGTGCAGTCAGCACATAAGGGTCCAAGTTACCTTGCACAGCAAATTTTCCGCCCAGTCGTTTACGTCCCTCGGAGATCGATACTCTCCAATCCAGCCCAATCACATCAGCTTGCAGATCATGCAGGGTTGGCAGCAATTCACCAGAAGCCACACCCGGGAAATAAATTTTCGGTACATTCAAATCCGATAATTCGGTAAAGATACGAGTAATCGTCGGCAACACATACGTTCTAAAGTCGTTTGGCGAAAGTGCGCCCACCCAGCTGTCGAACAGTTGGAATGCCTTGCCGCCGTTCGCAATGTGAGCACGGACATATGTAATCACCATATCGCCCAGTTTTTGCATCAATTTATGCCACACTTCCGGTTCACTGTACATCATCGTTTTGGTCCGTATGTACCCTTTGGAAGGTCGGCCTTCAATCAAATAGCTGGCAATGGTAAACGGTGCACCGGCAAACGTAATCAGGGGTACATCCAGTTCCTTGTCCAGAATTCGAATCGTCTCCAGAATATGAGACAGATCTCCTTCAACATCAATGGGACGCAAACGATCCACATCTGCCGCCGTGCGGATTGGATTGTCTATAACAGGTCCAATATTTTTAACAATATCAAAATCTATACCGAGGGAAGCAACCGGATTCATAATATCGGAATACAAAATAGCCGCATCCACACCGAGTTTACGTACCGGCATGAGTGTAACTTCAGCTGCTAGCTCAGGTTGACGGCAAATTTCGAGCAAAGAATACTTTTCCTTAATCTTGCGATATTCGGGATCATAACGCCCAGCCTGACGCATGTACCACACGGGAACACGGTCCACCTGCTGTTTGAAACTGGCCTGAATCAGACGATCATTATAGCTCATGTAAGAAGCCTCCAATAGTTTTTGGACTCATAAATAACATTATGCCCTTTTTAAAGAGCGGTAACAACCACGTGTCGATCTGTTCCGATGACAATACTATGACATTCCTTACATCCCCTCATCTATATGCAAATTATGTTATAATGAAAGAATCGTGTTTTTTTGAAACGTTGCAGAAACGATCGGAAAGGAAGTGAAAGCACTTTGAAAACGTGGAAAGTAAACCTCATTGTGCTTTGGTTTGGACAATTTCTGGTCAACTCGGGCATGACCATGATTACCCCGTTTTTGTCCCTTTATCTCGCCAGGGATCTTGGCGTGGTTGGTGAGCATGAAATTGGCATATGGGCGGGATTTATATTTGCTGCCAACTTCCTCACCTCATTTTTGTTCCAGCCCTTGTGGGGCAAATTGTCTGACAAGTACGGACGGAAAATTATGTTGCTGCGTTCCGGATTCGGGATGGCGATTGTTATTGCCTTGATGGGTTTTGCACAGAACCCATGGCAGCTCCTTTTATTACGACTGCTCAACGGTACGATCTCCGGATTCAACCCGGCAGCAGTTGCATTGATCTCGGGTACAACGCCGAAGGATCGCATGGGTTTTGCCATGGGCATCAGCCAATCCGGCCAAGTGGCCGGTACGATTCTAGGTCCGCTGATCGGCGGTTTGCTTGCTGATGCAGTGGGCTTCCGCCCTATCTTCTATATTACTGGCGGACTGATCTTTGCGGCTTCCATGCTCGCCATGTTCCTGGTCAGAGAGAAGTTTGACCGCAAGGAAGCGGCCAAACTGCCGGAACAATCCGTATTGTCCGGTCTGAAGGAACTGAACAAGTCTCCCCAGTTACCTGCGCTATTCGCTGTAACATTCCTATTGCAATTTGCCATGATCAGCCCGATGTCACTCTTGCCGCTGTATGTACAGAAGTTACACGGTTCGGATGTCAACGTCGCCTTCTGGGCAGGGCTTGTCGGTGCAGTCACGGGACTATCTAACATGGCCATGTCCCCGATACTCGGGAAACTCAGTGACAGGGTAGGTTCACACAAGGTACTTACCTTCTCTCTCATAGGAACAGGGCTCATGCTTATACCTCAAGCTTTCGTGCAGACGGTATGGCAGCTCATCATCGTCCGTTTCATGATGGGTGTGTTCATGGGCGGCCTGCTTCCGAGTGTCAACGCGCTCATTCGCTCCTATACGCCAGATAGCATGATTAGTCGGGCCTTCAGCTTTAATACGAGTACACTCGCGCTCGGTAACATGCTTGGAGCCGTAATCGGTGGCTTTATGGCCGGGTTCATTGGCATCGAAGGACTGTTCATCGTCTCTGGTGGGCTGCTGCTGCTCAACATGGTGTGGGTAAGACTCAAGCTGTACAAAAAGCCCCCTCTGATCAGAGAATCCTGACGCTTGGATTCAATGTTATTTGTTCTTATAAAAAGCCGCTTTCAGCGCCTATTAGGCATGAAAGCGGCTTTTGGCATTCATTTGTTCAAACCTTAAAATTGATTCATTGAGTCATTAAGTCAGATGGCTTGTGAATTGAATCGGGTATTCTTTAACTCCAAATACAAAAGCACTTTGAATCGGCTGCAGAACGGTTTCCGGCACAAGCTGAATGTCTTCCATTTGCCGAAGCATCGTCTGAAGTACAACCCTCGCCTCAAGTCGTGCAAGCGGCGCACCGAGACAGAAATGAATACCAAAACCAAAACCCATATGTCTGTTCGGCTTGCGGTCGGGCACGAACTTCTCTGCCTGATCGAATTGAGCGCTATCCCGGTTGGCCGATCCTACCCAGGATATCACCTGTTCCCCCGCCTGAATCGTTTGTCCGTTCAATTCTACGTTTTCTTTGGCAATACGCCCTATAGCCACAATTGGCGGATAATAACGCAACGTTTCCTCTACCGCAGTGGGGATAAGTTCAGGATGTTCTCGCAGCTGCTGTTGAAGCTCAGGCTGCTCTAACAGAATACGAACGGCATTGGTAATCAGATTGGTTGTGGTTTCATTACCGGCAGCAAGTAACAAGATGCAAAATCCGACCACTTCCTCTGCCGTTAGCTTCTCCCCTTCAATCTCTGCAGCAAGCAGTATAGAGATCAGATCATCCTCTGGTCGCTGACGTCTTTCTTCCATTATGGCCGTGAAGTAGCTCGCCAACTCCTGCTGGTTCCGTTTCTTTTCTTCCATCAATTCCTGGAAAGCTTCGTCACTGTCATCCCGCGCCCCCTTCACGAGTGCATCAGACCAGTCTTTGAACTTCTGGCGATCCGTTGCAGGGACTCCAATCAATTCGGCGATCACGATAACTGGAAGTGGAGTAGCAAGATCATCGATAAGACGCATACGGCCTTCTGAAAAATGCGGACTTAATAATTCATCAGCGATTTCCTGAATACGCGGAGCTAACGCTTCGATCGCTCTAGGTGTGAACGCCTGATTAACCAGATCCCGTAGTTGTTTGTGCTTCGGCGGATCTGTAGTAAGCATGCTGGCGTTTGCGCGATCACGTTCAGAAGAGAACAGTTTAGGATTTTTTAACACATATTGCACATCTTCATAACGGAAAACATCCCAGCATTCTCGATGGTTGTCATAGCGGACTGGAGTATTGTCACGAAGTTCAGCGTACACCTGGAAGGGAAATAATTGCTGCTCCACCGCCTCCAGCTCCCGGATCGGAATGTAATTGGCATACTTTCTGGGTGCTCGGTTCATCGTTTCTCCTCCAATCATTAATATATATTTATTTACATATTTAAATCACCATATATTATAGACTCAACACTGCGGGCATACAAATATTTGGCAATAATTGAGCCTCTTTTCCTAGAACGTATTACAAAAATCGTCAAGACTTGCTAACTAATACCCCCGCTATTCGTTTTGGATAAGATCACTTCAGCTATGGACGATACTGCAACACTTCCCCAAAGTTTCCTTCTAAATCTATCAGGTCAAAAGACTCAAATGTAATAAAATATGACACAAAAGTTTATTTATTATGATTTCATATTCCTCATTCTCTTTTTTACCTTCTCATATTTATCCATAAAACCTCATAAATACGCTATATACTCTACATTTCTATCAATGTAACCGATTACTCTATCTATATCTACAATTGTCATATTATTTAACATGAAATACAATCAATTTGAATTCATATACATATCATCCTCAACAAACATCACACGAAACTAACCTGAAGGAGAGTGCTATTCATGAAAAAAACTTCAAATCTTCGTCCTTGGGCTGTATGGAGCACAGCCGCTTTGACAGCTCTGACCATTTCCCTGTCCCCCATCGGGACCTATGCGGCTCAGGCGGCTACGGTAGAAGTGAGCGGTACAACTAGTGCGGTTCAGGCCGCATCATCCACTCCGGCTCGCAATACGACCATCCCTGCTCTATCAGATTCGTTCAAACAATCCGCTCTGCCTAATGTTCTGGTCATTGGAACGGGTGGTACGATTGCAGGTCAATCCGAGGATGCAACCAGCTTCCAGAACTATAAAGCTGGCACACTCCCGATTGGAGAAATGGTCGACGCCTTACCGGACAAACAGAAGATTGCAGATGTTAGCACACTCCAATTCGGAAATTCAGGTTCAGGTTCTTATACCATGGCTGATCTCTATGACTTATCTCAAACCGTAGACAAGGCTCTGGCTCAGTATGACAGCGTTGTAGTTACCACCGGTACAGATACCATGGAGGAAATCGCCTACTTCCTTGACATGACCGTACAAAGTGATAAACCCGTCATCATTACAGGGTCCATGCGCCCTTGGACAGTTATCGGCTCAGATGCACAAGCCAATCTGTACAACGCCATCAAGCTCGCAGGCAGCGGGCGCACCACTTCATTTGGGACCGTGCTAATGTTGAACGATACCATTCAATTGGCACGCGGCGTGACCAAAACGAATGATTATCGAACAGACACGTTCGAAACTCCGATGCTTGGTGCAGTAGGTTACATTGATGAAGAAAACATTCGAATTTACCGTGCTCCTGCACGTGCCTTGAAGCCTGAAGGTACATTGAAACCGGCATTCGACCTGAGCAAAATCACGAAGGCAGATCTCGCCAAGGTGGAAATTGCGATTTCCTATCAGGAAGCTGGCGGCGAAGCTATTGAAGGATTTGTGAAGGGCGGCGCCAAGGGGATCGTAACGTCCGGTACCGGAGCTGGCGGTATCTCCAGAGCGATGGGACAAGCACGTACCAAAGCGGTCGAGGATGGCGTAATCTTCGTAACGACCACTCGGACAGGTTCAGGCAGTGTATATGGCGGTGGGAAAGGCGTTATTGCCGGTGACAACCTTAGTCCTCAGCAAGCACGCATTTTGTTGATGCTCGGCCTGTCCTTTAGCGACGATTTTGACACGATCCAAAAATGGTTCGAGACTTACGGAACGCCGGAAGTTTAATAAGGCTCTCATCACTTCACTCCAATAAGCAGAAAGAGACGATAATACTCTGAGATTCAGGAGTGTTATCGTCTCTTTCTTTTCGAATTGAATGCGCATTCCATCCGTTTTAACGGATCTGCATCTTTTCTTACTTCACCCAGGCCAGAGCCAGACCATCATAATCCGGCAGCATCGTTGTTACGAGGCGCGGGTCACTGGCCATCTGCTCGTTGAAGCGTCGAACCGCGAGGACAGCCGGACCCTGCTTGTCTGAATTCAGCGTACGGCCGCGCAGGAAACAGTTATCTCCCACAATGACCGCCCCGGGCCGCGCGAGCTTAATGGCGTAATCGAGGTATACGGGATAATTCTCCTTGTCTGCATCAATGAAGAAGAAATCGAAGGTACGTCCTTCCTGTGCCAGCTGCTCCAGACTGTCAGCTGCGGGGCCAATTCGATATTCGACTTTATCCCCAAAGCCTGCTTCCTCCAGATGACCACGAGCCATCGCTGCGTATTGCTCTTTTAGTTCAAGCGAAGTCAGGGTCCCCCCGTCACTTAAACCGCGAGCAAGACAAATTCCGCTGTATCCGCCCAGCACGCCAATTTCGAGTACAGCCTCCGCTTTCGATGTCTTCGCGAGAAAAGTGAGCAAACGGCCATAAGCCGCTGCAACCGAAACTTCCGGCATGCCGTTCGATCGGATGGCTTCTTTTACCTTTAACAAGAGATCATCCTCTTGAAATAATTGATTTACATATTCGTCAGGGGTCAGATTCACCGCTAAAATCCTCCTTGGACACTTGGACTGCTTTCCATATGGATGCCAATGTTCTATAATAAATGTTTGTTGTCAAACACAGGCGGTTGAACTGCTGCATCGGCTCGAAAGATGAGTGCATTAGCTCACCGCATTTCTCATTGTAAGTTTTTTCACGGAAAGCGGCAAGGCCGCACCGTCACTATACAGCTGAGAGAAGGATATTCCTTCCCCAGCTTGAAATGGAGTTGAAATGAATCACATGGCTCAATTGCAATTGATTGCGACCTCGGCGATGGGACTCGAGGCTGTTGTCGCCCGGGAACTGAAGCAACTGGGGTATGAGGATGTTACGATCGACAATGGCCGGGTTTTCTTCACTGGAGATTATATTGATATTTGCCGGTGTAATCTGTGGCTGAGAAGTTCCGACCGGGTGTTGGTCAAAATGGGTGAATTCCCGGCGACAACTTTCGATGAATTATTTGAAGGTACCAAAGCATTACCTTGGGAGGAATGGATTCCAGCCGATGGCGAATTTCCGGTTGAAGGTCGCTCCCAAAAATCTCAGTTGAGCAGTGTGCCTGCATCACAAGGGATCGTGAAGAAAGCAATCGTAGAGAAACTGAAGCTGACTTATGACACGGAGTGGTTCCCAGAGGATGGGTCTCGTTATGTGATTGAGGTCATTCTGCTGAACGATCGCGCCCTGCTTACTTTAGATACGACGGGACCAGGTCTGCATAAACGGGGTTATCGTAAACTCGTAACCGAAGCACCACTCAAAGAAACGCTTGCTGCGGCACTTATTCAGCTCAGCCGCTGGAATGTTTCCCGTCCATTCTATGATCCATGTTGCGGTTCAGGCACCATGCTGATTGAAGCCGCCATGATCGGCTGGAACATTGCACCTGGACTTCGTCGAACCTTCAACTCCGAGAACTGGGCTGTCATTCCTGAAGAATTGTGGGAACAGGCGCGCGAAGAAGCATTTGACGCGGTTCGCGACGATATTCCATTGCAAATTTCGGGCAGCGACATCGATCCGGAAGCTATTGAAGTAGCACAGGCAGCAATCAAGAGTGCCGGCTTCGCCAAAGATATTGAAGTCAGCGTCCTGCCCGCTCATCGTGCAAGACCACAGGGCGAATATGGTGTCATTATTACCAACCCTCCATATGGTGAACGTTTGAGTGAAGAGAAAGAAGTGCAGAAGCTGCTACGTTCTTTAGGGCGCAGTTACCTCGATTTACCGACATGGTCCTTTTTTGCCATCACGTCGACCAAATCTTTCGAGGAAGACTTTGGACACAAGGCAGACAAGCGCCGTAAGTTGTTCAATGGACGCATTGAAACCCAATATTATCAGTATTTGGGCCCACTGCCTCCACGTAATAAAACACCACAACAATAATAATATTGGAATGATCAAGCGCTCCTGCCGTTCACGGCTGGGGCGTTTTTTTGTATGTATTTCGGGATACTTATGGATGATCTTGTTAACATTGCTTCCGCATGAAGATTTTCTCCCCTGGGCATAGTTGAAAAGCCATGACACCACGCTATAATGGATAAAGTCCTATTTTACATTCCGTTAACAAAACCATTCATCAGGGAGGAGACATATATGTTTGTCACTAAGCCAACACGCAGCCTTACGCCGCGTGGGCTTCTGAATCATCCACTTACGTTATATCTTATTTTTCTTGTACTCATGCTGCTCAAATTAATGTGGCTCCACCACAATCTGCACGCTTACAACATTACGATGGGTCTTCTGGACAAAGTGATTGCCATCGGTTCGCTGCTGCTTCTATCCTTCTGGACCTGGTGGCTGCCTCGCCGGGGCATGATTATATCACTCGTTATACTCAATCTGCTGCTCACTGCACTGATCTATGCGGATATGGTTTATTATCGCTACTTTCAGGATTTCCTAACAATCCCTGTGCTGATGCAAGCCAGACAGGTTGACGCTTTGGGAGACAGTATTGCTACGCTTATTTACGCCAGTGATCTGTGGTTCTTCGTCGATTGGCTGGTGATTATCCCATACGCAGCGATCCTGCTGTTCAGCAAACGTAACCGTCGTGGACGTTCCAGCGCATATTCGAACGGGTTGAACTCCTACTCGTCAAATTCAGGCAAATCAAGTGTGCGTCGTCGACTCACCGCAGGCAGCATTGCTCTGGTATTGGGTCTGGGGCTGGCGGTTGGTCCGATATATTTTTATAGTAAAACCTGGGCAAAAGGTTTGTTCGATAACAACTGGTGGAACGTATCCATGTACAATGTTACCGGACTTCTTGCTTTTCATGGCTATGATCTGTACAACTATGCCAAAGACCAGCTCGGCTCTGGACCGGAGGTCGATCCTGCCGATCTCGAACAGGCGGAAGCTTATTTCGCCAGCAGACAGCAGGCTGATCCACTGAAGGATGAGATGTTTGGCAAGTACAAAGACAGCAATGTGATCATTGTCCAAGGTGAAGCCTTCATGAATTTCATGATTGGTCAGAGCATTGGCGGACAGGAAATTACGCCTCATTTTAACGAGCTGATGAAGGAAAGCCAGTACTACAGTCACTTTTATCACCAGACAGGTCAGGGGCGAACATCGGATGCTGACTTTGGGGCCAATATTTCATTGCATCCACTGTCGGTTGGATCCGCGTTTGTCCGTTACGCAGACCACAGTTATGATTCTCTGCCTTCTATCTTGAAGGATCATGGTTATAGTACGAATGTATTTCATGCCTATGAGAGCGGATTTTGGAATCGTTATACGATGTATCAGAATATGAAGTATGACAAGTTTTACAGTAAAAATGATTTCGAACAGGATGACCCGCTTGGCTGGTCGCTGTCGGATGAGTCCTTTTTCCGCCAATCGGTTGAAAAAATGAGCAGTGAGGTTACACAGCCCTTCTACTCATTCCTCATTACGCTCAGCAGTCATCATCCATACGCGTTACCCCAAGATAAACAGCAGTTGGATGTGGGTGAATTCAAAGGAACGATGTTTGGCAACTATCTGCAATCCGTTCATTACGTGGATTCTGCGCTCGGTAACATGGTGGAAGACCTGAAAAATCGGGGATTATGGGACAAAACGATCTTCATGTTCTATGGGGATCACGATAATTCCATTAAGGAGCAGCCACAATACGAGAAATTTCTCGGACGTTCACTAACTGATCTGGATATGGAGCAGATTATGAACGAAGTGCCTTTGCTGGTGCATCTGCCTGACGGAGCCGCAGCGGGAACGATTGACGAGCCTGCCGGACAACTGGATGTTACACCTTCAGTACTGCATCTGCTCGGTATTTCAGATCAATCCTACTACCACATGGGCAACGATGTGTACGACGGTTCCTCCCGTATGGTGGTATTGCGCAGTGGTGCATTTACAGATGGCTCCCTGTTCTATATCCCTTCGGATGATTACATCTATGACAGCGGCTCCTGTTACGATCTGTCTACTGGTACCAAAACGGATATTAATGCTTGCCGATCTGGTCATGATGAAGCAACAAAGCGACTGCATGTGTCAGATACGGTTAATACGTTTGACCTGATCTCGCGTTTTCGCGAGGAGCAAGCGCCTGCGTCCGAATCCTAACAGATATGGAACGGTAGCTGACGGAACTGTATAATTCATTTTTCAAAGTTAACCCGATACTACAATGAAATGGAGCTAGTGCATGACCATGACGTCACATCCAGACCAATTCAATATCGAACAAAAGCTGTTCGAAGAAGCTGCAAACTTTGTCAAACATCGCTACCCTCAAGGGTGGGGCGGCGCAGCTGCTGTTTATACCGAAGCTGGATCGCTGTTAATCAGCGTAGCTCCAGAAGTGATTAACGACGCCACGCACTTATGTATGGAAACAGGAGCCTACCTGGAAGCACACAAATTAAACGAGCGGGTCACCCACTCGATCTGTGTGGCACGTGACGATGAGCACTCAGAATTCAAGGTCCTCACCCCTTGTGGTGTGTGCCAGGAACGATTGTTTTTTTGGGGAGAAGACGTGAAGGCTGCCGTGTACGATCCGGATGGAGCTTTAATTTACAAGAGGTTGGACGAAATTCAGCCTTACCATTGGACCAAGGCATACCGGGATAAGTAAGAAGTTAAATTATAAGTGTTGAGGCTGCAATCCGTTGCATGCTTCAGCACTTCTTTTTTCGAGGCTGGTAATAACCACAACCTTGCGAATGATGGAAAGTCGCTATATAATTGTAACTGTATTGGTTTCATTTATAGATGATGGAGGTTTTAATGAATGAATATTGAAATATGGTCCGACTTTATGTGTCCTTTCTGTTATATTGGCAAACGTCGTCTGGAGAATGTACTCGCACAATTCCCACACCGCGATGAAGTGCAATTACAGTTCAAAAGTTTTGAGCTTGATCCAAATGCTGAATTGAATAGTGGCAAAACCAACGCAGAATATCTGGCTGCCAAATACAATATGAGTGTGGAGCAGGCACGCGGCATGAATGCCCAAATGAATGCCAATGCTCGTACGGCTGGACTGGAATACAACATTGA
The DNA here is from genome assembly GCF_058408365.1 of Paenibacillus sp. MDV22-iso6. Lineage (NCBI taxonomy): Bacteria > Bacillati > Bacillota > Bacilli > Caryophanales > Paenibacillaceae > Paenibacillus > Paenibacillus sp. MDV22-iso6. Next base: position 438,393 of record NZ_JBZVDZ010000005.1, read on the forward strand.
TGAGATGATCCCTACCAACTCCTTCTCTGCTCACCGTCTGACGCATTGGGCAGAAACACAAGGAAAAATGCTTGAGCTGAGCGAACGACTATTTCAAGCGATCTTCATTGAAGGTAAACATGTCGGCAATTCCGAGGTACTGATCGATTTGGCTGAAGAAGTAGGTTTGGATCGCAATGCAGCAGCAGAAGTGTTGTCCAGTAATCAATTCGCAGACCAAGTGCGTGCCGACCAGGCCGAAGGCGAACAGTTAGGTATCCGGGGTGTACCGTTCTTCGTATTTGATCGCAAGTTCGCTGTATCTGGCGCTCAACCGGATGAGATGTTCCTTGACGCTATCCAAAAAGCATGGGACGAGCGTTCCCCTTTCACCATGGTAGAGTCCAACACCACTGACGCAGATGGCAGTGGAGTATGCACCGAAGACGGCTGCGAGGTTCCGCAATCGGATCAATCCAAATAACACAAAAGCAGCAGGATCAAGGGGCTTCCCTTGATCCTGCTGCTTTTCACTTTTCCCTTTTAAATCCATCCACTTAAGATGAACTCATAATTTACACTATAACGGAGAGGGCAGAACAAATCTGGAGAAGCGGCGCTAAAAGCTTTCTGAAAGAAAGCTGCAACGGAAGCATATACTTCGCATTTATCACTGGATTTTACCCTTTGAAGATAGGGAATTCCAAAAAATCCGGGGATAACGGCGATCGAAAGATTGTTCTGCACACGTAGTGGCCTACTGTAAAGGATTATGCTTTCATTTTATATCACGAAGAATGATCCGTATCCGGAACAACTCCACGCAGATCATTAAACACTCATTTTGGAATTGAGCTACACGCTCAATCCCAAAACAGCTGATCCGGATGTGGTCCCGTCCGTTTATCCGAATCCAGCGCATCAATCAGTTTCAGCTCATCAGGAGTCAATTCAAAATCAAAGATGTCCGCATTCTCGCGAATTCGCTCCGGGGTAACCGACTTCGGAATCGTCACGATCTGGTTCTGAATATCCCAACGCAGAATAACCTGTGCGGGTGTTTTTCCGTATTTCTGGGCCAGACTTTTCAAAGCCGATTCCTTGTTCAGTTTACCTCTCATAATGGGGCTCCATGCCTCCAGTTGAATGCCCTGCTCCCCGCAGAAATCCTGCAGTTCCTGTTGAATCAGACCTGGATGCAGTTCCACCTGATTCACCGCAGGTACCGTTCCACCTTCATCTATGATATCGCGCAGATGGTGTACTTCGAAATTACTTACACCAATGGCACGTACACTTCCTTCGCTATATAGACGTTCGAAAGCTCTCCACGTCTCCTTATACTGGTCTCTACCAGGCCAGTGAATTAAGTATAGATCAATGACATTTAATCCAAGCGCCTTTTGACTGGCCTCAAATGCTCTCAAGGTCGAATCAAAGCCTTGATCCTCGTTCCACAGCTTGGTTGTCACAAACAGCTCATTCCGAGCAACACCACTGCTCGCAATGGCTTGTCCCACTTCCTCTTCATTTCCATAAACGGACGCCGTATCAATGCTCCGATATCCAACTTCCAATGCAGTCTCCACTGCTTGCTGTACTTCTTTACCCTTTGCTCGATAAGTCCCAAATCCCAGCCATGGCATCGTCACTCCGTTGTTCAGAATCGTACAATCTGTAATATGTTTTGTCATTCTGTACCTCCTGTGTGAAATTTGCCTGCTCATGGTCTATTAACCTTCTCACAAAATTTTAAGCGGCACGTTACACACAGTTTGACTGAGATCCACTTCTTGGGGTCATTCAAAAGAGACATGAATAACCAGCAAAGCACTGCTGCTCTGCGGGTTTCTGGTGTGACAGGAACGCCTATAGATCCCCTTGCCCATTCTGACTCTGGATCGAGTTCAATCTTCTCTTCTCCTCAATGAACATCTCTTCTGCCAGCTCAACGCCCTGACCTCCAAGCGAACGTTCAGCTTGAAGCATAGCCTGCTCGGTATGCGCCAAACGGCGTTCTGCCTGTTCAATGGTCTGTTCTGTTGGATGTGACATTGCCTGTGAAACGGCATAATGAAGTTTGTTCACTGCATTCTGCGCCTGGGATACGGTCGTATCGGCTTGCAAACTGGAATCATAACGCTTCGGCATGAGTATTCCTCCTTGGGATCATGTTCCTGTTACCCCATTAGGATGGTTGACATCGGCCTTCCTTATTCTTCTTTTGCTAAAACAATGACGGATCGCTTCACTGTTCCCATTAAACGATTAGTGATAAATATCATGATGTGTATAACCTTTTCCGGTCTGACTGCGTTTATTTGATAAGTACCTTTTCACAAGGAGGCGTGTGTTTGAAGAACTTTGGGATTATGTTCATACTGCTATCTTTATTGCTACTCATCAGCGGCTGTACACCTTCGACGTATGAAATAACGGGATATACAGGCTCCTCTATTAATAACGAGATCCCGGTTCCCGTGAATGCAAAGCAGCTGAGTATAACGACATATTCAGACAATCCAAACATTAAAACAGGCATTAAATATGAATTGAAACATATCGGGGGAGAACAGGGATTATATGTACCCTCCGATTATTTTGAGAAATTATTCGAAGCCGGATGGGTTGAAGTGGAAGAAGAGCGTATGGGGAATGTTCATTATTTGAAAAAAAGCGATACTATCATCGCCATTGAGATTCAAGAGGATACCTTTAAGATTTTTGAAATGATGCAGGGCTTTACGTTCTAACCCTGTACCGTTCCTAATCACAACTAAAAAAGAGAGGCCGCGGCCTCTCTTTCCTTTCGTGGACAAGTTTGCCCAATGTAAATTCATACAATTACTTTACGAATTTCGCTACTTTTGCAAGCACTTCTTCTTCTGACGGAGCACTGATGTACCTACCGTTGATGAAGACAAAAGCACGCTTCGCGCAGGGACCGCAATACGATTTGCAACCAATTTTGATCTCCGTATCCGGAGCCATTTTCTCCAACTTGGCTACAATCGATTTTAGTCTGATATGATTACATTTTTCGCATACGCGGATATCGTTAGCCATGAGTTCCCCTTCTTCGCTCCCTTAGTGGTCGCCGTGGTTGCCTTGGGATGGATTCGTAATAACGAAGCCTTCTTCAGGGAAGTAAAGGTAATCAATTTTAACTCCATCCAGCAAAGGCTGATCATTCTCAAGAATAACGTCGATCTCTTTATCGGTAGATACAACCGTATCATTTTCTTTTGGCGTATCGATATCGAGTCCGTAGTGGGCATGATCTCCATGTGCATGTGTGATCACAACGCGCAGCAATTTACCTTCGTTCTCAGGCTTGTCCAGTTCAAGTTTCAATACTTTCGCGGCATTACGTGTAATTTTGCAGTTCATTTCATTCATCTCCTATATCGTAATTGCTGGTTCCAACAATTTTCAGTATTTCTAAACTCCAGCATCTATTGTAAAGAAAATTACTGCGCTTCGCAATAACATTGATGCAAAATCGATGTTAAAACCACCCATTTTGTGTCGGATTAAGACGACGCACCCGCTGTAAGTACCGGATATTTGCGCTCCGCACGACTTACAAACCAGTTCATCAGCAACAACGTAACCCCGATATCATCTATAGGCATAAACGGCATCACGTCAGGAAGCACCCAGTAGAGCAGCGCCGGGATGATGAACAGCAGCTTCTCACCCAAAGGGATCTGAGGAGCCCGCAACAGACGCGGCAGCCGTTTGAATACTTGTGTCCATCGTTTGAATGACAGCAGTCTTCTCCACTTCATATGAACCCCTCCGTATGATTATTGCACTGAAATAAAACAGAACACGTTATAGTCACACCCATCATTACCCGTTCCAGAGCGATCCGGAACGAATGATGCAATATGCAGATTAAAAAAACGAACGCCGGTCACAGCGCCCGTTCCTGTTATACGAGTGGACAACCTTTAAGTTTCATGTCTTCCCATCCAGATTATGTGAAGTCAGATTTCATGGATTCCCGGTCTTCCCTGTTAGTGCTCTCGATCTGTTAATAATTCAGCCAACAGCATGCCAACCTCTACGCAGATGTCATCGAACTGATCCATGGGCAGCGGGTTGACCCCAAGTCCCACTTCTACCGTGAAGCCGGGCTTTCGAAACTTCTGAATGAACCAGTCTTTGTACCCTGCATCACTTCCACCCAGCTTAACTGCCTTGTATCCCGAAGCCCTTGCCAGTCTGCGTGAAAGCGGGGCACTCTCCTTTGGCTCCAAATCTCGGTAGTTCCAATAAATTTCTTGTCCCTGACTGTGCAGCGAAACGACAGCATCGAAATGATGTTGCTCGGTCCACTGTGCAAGTGCCCATGCCTCCGGTTCCGATAAGGGAGCGGTTCCTGCATAATCTCTGGGCCCTGGTGTCGTTATCCCTCTTCTAGCTGCTTCTTCCTCCCAATAAGCCGGGAATTGATCGTTAAGGTCTACTCCCCTGATATTAGACTTCCAATGCGTAAAATGGGAGCGTCCAGCATTCCATGCCAACAATTCTTCTGCATGGGGATGATCATTGACCACGCCCTCTTGCACCAATTCAACTCCATCCGGGTTGACCATGGGCACACCCCACAGCGTAGTTTCCTGCATCCAGCGTTCCGTCTGGAATTGATGCCATGGCGTATGTGTACTGTAGGCCTTCGCATATTCTTCAATGAACCGCATTAGAACCGCCGTTGTCAGCCACTCATTTGCATGAACTGATGCGTTGACATGAATATGTCTGGGGCCTTGACCCAAACGCAGATAAGGCAAATCCTTGCCCATAACACTGCTGCCTATCGAGCCAATCTCGATAAATGGATACTTCTTTTCCAGCAAACCGATATCACGGCTCATTTCACGATAACCATACTCTCCCTGCAACTTGACGATAGTTTTTCCATTTGAATCCGGAATATGAATACATCGTCCGCACCAGTCCGGAATGTTCGCTATTTCTGGGTTGGCCTCGCGCAATTCTTCTTCATTCATTCCAAAACGTAATGCAATCACAGCCACTTTCTCCCCTGGTTGCACTGCATACCTTCGTCCCATTCCCGGCGTAATGCGCAGCATCTGTCCTGTTAGCAAATAGGGCTGGGACGCTGCTTCAGGGTTGAGAGCAGCCAGTAACTCCTTCGTCATATGGTTCGCTGCCGCAATACGCGACAAGGTATCTCCCTGTTGAACAATAATCCATTGCAGCTCCATGTCGATCTCCTTTCCCTTAGGAAATTGTGTAATCTCCCGTCCTTTTCTCGCCTGTGTCCTTACTGTATGTAATATGTATGCGGGTCTGGTTGTCCGTCATGTGACATGAATCGCGTAAATCCCTCCAACATAAGAAAACGTGATGATACATCTGAGCTTCTTATACTTTCGGATATAAACAAAAGAATCCCGGAACACTTAGTGTTCCGGGATTCTTATAAACATTGAAATCAAAAAAAGTTATGGTAATTGGGTAACCTGCCACACAACTGGCGTTTTGGAGATCTGCTCTCCGAGCCATTGGCGGGTAATATTCTGGAACATGCGGGGGTCCCCTGTGCAAAAAAACTGATGGACCGGCGTCTCATCCCCACTGGCCAGCTTTCGTTTATCATACAAAATCGTACTGATTTCCCTTGCCGTTTCATCTGCCGAACTAATCAGCTTCACTTCCTGCCCCATAACCTCCTGAATGGTATCCATGAGAAAAGGATAGTGCGTACAACCCAGAATAAGACAATCAATCGGCTGTTGTTTAATCTGGCCTAGAGATTGCTCCACCGTACTTGTCGTTTGCTTGGAACGGAATTCGCCTTGCTCCACCAGTGGCACAAGTGCCGGACAAGCCTGACTGACCACATCAATATAGGGAGACAACTGTTTGAGTGCAGACGTATATGCACCACTTCCAATGGTCCCCACGGTGCCAATGACACCGATGCGTCCTGTGCGTGTCGCTGTGATGGCTGCTCGTGCTCCAGGATGAATGACACCAATGACAGGCACATTCACCTTGGCTCGAATATAGTCGAGCGCTGCTGCCGTAGCCGTATTACAGGCGATAACGATAACCTTCGGATCGAACTGGATCAAGAAATCAACGATTTGTTCCGTGAATTGTTTAACTTGTTCGGACGAACGGGGTCCGTACGGTGTCCGGGCAGTATCTCCAAAATATATGATCTTTTCCCGTGGGAGCTGACGCATCACTTCCTTGGCGACCGTCAATCCCCCTACACCGGAGTCTAATATAGCGATTGCTTGCTGCACGAACACACCGCTTCCTTCTTCATTGAATTGGTTCTGTTAACATATTGGTTCCCAGAGCTTTCTTCCTACCGTATGAATTTTCAGGCAAAAAGGTACCTACATCTTACCCGATTTCATCGCAGGGTTCAAACAAAATGCCGCATCGTACAACTCCTACACGACCACGCACAACAAAGCAGGCTCCCCTCCAGATGGAGGAAAGCCTGCTCGCGTTCAAGCTTAGCTTTAGATGTTATCTTTGGAGTCGTCGGCAGGAAGCTTCGCAATGACTTCAATGCCAGACTCATTTGCTGCATCTGCATCGATGGAAGAATCGGAATCAGTAATGACGGCGGATACGCGCACTTCTTTACCTTCAGCGCAATTGCGCCACGATTGGATATCCTGGATAACGACATCTGCCGTCTCTTTTACTTTGGATACGATCTGTGCGCTTTGTTCTCCTACCTTGCTAGCCAGTTCCTGACCCTTCTCACTCACCTGACGTGCACCTTCCGAAATATCTTGACGAAGTTCGCGTCCGGATTTTGGCGCCAGCAGCAAAGCTGTCACTGAACCTACAACCGAGCCGATTAATGCTCCCCACAACAAACTTTTGTTAGAATCCTTCACGTCTCATCTCTCCCTTTACCTTAAATGAAGTACCGAATAACTAAGCAACGGCCTGTTGCTCGTCAATCCGGGCGAATGCCTACTCTGTTGATGCAGTATAAGCAGCAAGGGCTTGACCTGACACTCGGATACCAAAAAAAATTCTGGATGTCGTCTTCGCACCTTCTGACGTTATCGAGATATGTCTCAGGTCTGCCGCGCCGGCTCAAGCGGAGCAGCAGCATGTTCATCACCCGGGTCCAGATCAATTACATATCGTCCTGGTGCAATCAACGCCGCCTGATGCTCACAACGCCAGCGTCGTCCGCCGGAAGATCCCAGCGTCTGTCCATCCTGTAGAACATCTCCCTGATCAAATATGTAATAGGCGGCACCCAGTAATGTCTGGGCTACCGTATCCGGATCGAGTCCAATAAAATGACACTGTACATCAGGCACACCAAGTGCCGACAAACCTACCGTGTCCATAACCAGCTGACGCTGTTCCTCCGTGCCCCCAGCCTGATACATGCGCACATTCATCGCAGCGTAGAGATGCTCCTCACGCTCCTGTGACAGCACATAGGCTTCTGGTTCAACTAATTTGTCACTGCCGTACCAGTATAACGCCTCACAAGGCAACACTTCCATGACAGCCTGAATCGTCTTTTGGAACAATTCGAGTCGTTGTTTGCGCGGCATGGCAGCAGTGAACATATCATGAAGTCGGATAGAATATTGGATCGTTTCCATAGCTTGTCCTGCTTCTGGCCAATGCCAGGCTTGCTGTAAAGCCCCTCCAAAGCGGGCACGATCTACAATTTCAGTAATGGGGAGCATGCAAGTCTGTGCTGGAATATTACCTTCCTGAAAAGAAACCTTATAATCCAGGTGGTAGAAAACCAGCATCTCAGGATTATGCTCCTCATTACCCTGCTTCACGTCAAGCCGGACTTGTCCGGTATGACGGCTCAGTGCATCATGCAAACGCCCCTGATCTATAACGGGACGTTCCTGAAATAACAGCTCAATCATATATACCGGATGAAACCCGGAAGGTATGTCATTCGTTTCATTATTTACTTCTCGAGCTTCTTTCCGTTCGTTCGTCATGCTGTTTCCCCTCATTCCTTGCTCTGTCCCTCGGCCTGTGCAGTCTGGAAAGGTCCGAGTTCTTTTTCCACATAGGTATTGACCTGATGGGAAAAATGTTCAAGCACGCCCGGCAAGTCACTGCTCAGCGGATGCAGTTCAGACCGCTCCCAGCTGTAATAGTCCTGAACGAGCGGCTTGCGCAACGATACGAGGCGACTAAGCACCTCATAGGTTGCATGATCAAAAACTTTCTCTTCGTGGTTAATTTCAATAATATCGTCATAACTGCTCGCATCACGCATGATGAAGCCATCAATGAGATAACTCCCAACATCCGTAACGATTTCAATCGCCAGATGAAGACAGCGTTCCTGTACCAGACCCAGCATGAGACTGCCATCCCAAGCTTGTGACGCGCGACGAAGACCTTCAGCCACCTCCGGTACGGCAGCAAGCCGGCGGGCAATCTGTTCTCTGTTTACGTAATACAATGTGTTCACTTCCCGTTCAGTGAATTATCGGTTCCTTTTTCCTCTTCGCTTCAGCCAAAATAACATCACAGGACAAGCGATCAGAAACACGACAAAAATATATAAAAATTCCATAACGTCTCTTAAATCGCTCATGCAGAGTCCCCTATCCAAAGTAGAATGAATAACAGATTAGATTTCGTAGTCCACTGCAATCGACTGCTCTCTGACCTCGTTCATATACTTGATGACTTCTTGATGCAGCGGATGCACCTGATATGCCTGAAGATCTTCCAGTGATGCAAATTCTGCCGTAAGTGAGATGTCAAAAGATCTGTCCGAACGAAGCACGTCGATACCCACTTCAAGCGAGACCAGAACATCAATTTTCCCTTGCAGATTGCGAAGAACATTCGCAGCCGTTTCGATACTTTCAGGAGAACGATCTTTCATTTTAAACAGAACAATATGTTTAATCATCAGACAAGCACCTCATTTAAGTATAATAATTAGTATGAATGAATTTTCTTGTATCCAAAATATATCATAACGTCCTCTATTACGAAAGGATACTTGGAAACGTTCTCTTCAAAGACAATCTAATCGGTGCTGCTTTCATTCCCTTTGGATTTCTCCTGAGACATATTATCCGTCTGTTCACTTTGGTTTGTCTGTTTTTCCGGTACGACTTCTGCTGCTTGTTCTTTTGTCTCCTTATTCTCCACGTTCGGCTGTGGTTGAGGCCACTCCCTGTCAGACAACCCCTCCTGTTTTTTCAGCACCGCTATAGCCTGTCTGAGCTTGTCAGGCAATGGAAGCCCAATGCGGGCATAATTTTCGGTAATGGATATCAGCTCATTCACCAGATAAAAGTAGATGGCTCCCCCTTTAATGATGTCAGTTCCCATGAGCATGTCAATTCGGTGGGCAAGCAGAATAACTGTTAGCATGAGACCTTTGCGCGCGAGCCCCCAGAATCCAACATTACTATTCAATCCTTTACCCGTTCTTACTGCCGCAGCGAGACCCGTAATATAATCCACAGCCATTGCAACCGCCAGCAAGCTAAGCAGCTGATCCCATCCACCAAAAGCAAACGTCATGAACGCCCCTGAAATGGCAGCAAAGGTACTTACGGATGGACTCACGTTTCTCACCTCTCCCTCTCACTTGATCTCCATACAAGATATGTAAGAATAAGAGATTTTGACAGTCCACATGCCTTGCTGAACACGCGGATTTCTAATTTCAGATTTGTGCACATTGGAAATGGGTTCCTTTAACGGGAATCGAATATTTATGGGTAAATCAGGGAAATAAACCGCATCATATCAACAAAAAATAGATAAAAGTACTAAAGTCTCACTAATAGGTAATTAGACTCATTTTATTTTTATTCATTATCTATTTGATCCCTTAAATTTAGTGAAACATTGTAATCTAGGAATATACTAGGATGTGAATTGCGTCTGGTCTAGTTCATAATTCCTCCTTTGTAGCGGATTCGCGCATCCACTCTTTTGAAACAGGTGCACCCGGCACTTGAAAGTACCCCCGTACTTATTGTAGTATTTGGTTAAAAAAATCGGAGGAAATATGCCTAATCAACCAGAACAACATTCCATCCAGGCGTGGTCTCTGATCAACCGTAAATATTTGGGAAAAGGCGTCCGTGTTAAACGATTCCGAAAACCGACACGCTGTCAAATCCGCAACCGTGTTCTTCTTGCCGTGCTGATGGCCAATGATATCAAGTTGTCTCAGCTCGCCGAAGATCTATCCATCTCTTCACGCAGCGTCAGCGCGTGGGTGTATGAAGGACGGATACCCGGCAGTACCAATTTGGACAAGGCATGCCAATTGCTCGGCTACCCGCGCCACATTCTTTTTAATGAAGAGGTGGTACGCAAAAGCCCTGTCATTTGTCAGCCCGAGCCTTCCCGCTTCATGAAGCGTACGGTGACCCGTTCTCCGGTTAGCAACCGTATTCTAACAGGCTTGTGTATGGTCCATGATTTGTCGGTGACAGATGTCAGCCACTGGATCGGGGTTCACCCCGGCACTTTCCGCAAATGGCTGCATCAGGGAACGCTGCCTTCTGCTGCGTTTCAGGAACAAGCGGAACAATTTTTCCGCATCCCGAAAACTATTTTGTTCGCAGATGTCATCTTGAAAGATCGCCACAATAACTAAATTAGCGAACAACCAAAAGGCTCTGTCCTCTCCCCATTGGGAAAGACAGAGCCTTTTTAAAATACCACTTTCATCGTACAAATTTTATTAGGTTACCATTTCTCCAGTCGGGTGTACTCAGCATCGTCTCTCAGGGGCAATAAGCGGCCCTCCTGCCCTCCAAACAGCTTTGGATGCATCATTCCCTTCATTCCCAGTCACTCCTTAACCTGGGCCGGTACAGCGTGCTCTCTGAACGAGGCGAAAATCCCATTGTCGAAATGCGTGACGACTTATACCCATATGTGCCTCATTGATGATAACCAACCAGTCCATTAAATCATGGATCATTTAAAGAAATAGAACTTCATGGTTAGCTTCATTTTCATAATATATTTGTACGAACAATTTAACCCAACACTTTATATGAAGTATAAAAAAAGCCTGTCCCTTAAGGGAGTAGGCTTAATTCAAACTCTAATTCAGCTCGTATAACGTTTGGTTCGATCTATCCTTATCCCTTGTAAGACCGTGTTTTTCAAAAATTCATGTGATTTGTTGCTATCGAATTAAGCACAAGCACCTCTAGCGCAAACAACAACACTACCTTGTCTCGTACATTACAGGATCTACTCATAATTTGTACGTACAACTAAATCCATAAGATAACACTTGTTCATATTATTTTTCCCATCCTTATTTCGAACCCATGTTTAGAATCTCGTTGATATATTTCAGTCCCGTATAACGATCACGAAGCAAATGAGCTGTGTTGAAAGCATGTTCCACCATCTCCATGGATACACCTAGTTGTTCAGTCGTTGTAGGTCCCCCAACTTGCTCAAGCCAAGCTATAAGCTGAGATGCATCCGGCAGATTATTGTATACCTGGAATACCGGCTCGTCGGATTTTTGTGCAAGATCTTTGTATTTTATGGTAAGCAGTGCACAGGCCACTCCCACCTTGGCACCATGCAAAACAGGCTTGTGCCCTGACTCCATCAGATCCATCTCCCACCGATGAGACAGATGATGTTCTCCACCGGATGCCGGACGAGAATGATCAATGATTAGCATGGAAATGCCGGAAGCAATCAGCGCATCCATCAATACACTCACACCATCGGCCCGTCCTTCAGCGATCCCTTGTACATGCTCCACACAGGAAGTTAGTGCTTCTTCTGTCATGCGATAAGCTACGGGGCAGAACGGTTCTCCACCCAGATCCCTGGAAACCACCCAGTCCGCCAGTGATGTATATTTACCAAGCATATCTCCGAATCCGGCTGCATCCATCTCTTGGGGGGCTTGCTCCAAAATATCGATGTCCGCAAAAATAGCTTTAGGCGGTACCGCCTGGAAAGTCTGTTTGACGCCGCTTACAATAAGAGGTGCACCCACTGAGGTAAATCCGTCAACCGAAGCTGCTGTAGGCACTGACAGAAAGGGCTTGTTCATTTTGGAGCAAACAAATCGCACCAGATCATGAATGGTCCCTGAACCAGCAGCAATGATCGCCTGACTTTCTTGTTTCACACCGAGCAGTACCTGCACAATCCCACCCTCATCGGCGATCACGTCGCCTGCTTTGTTCTCTGGCATGCATATCTCATCCACATGAACGCCCGCTTCTCGGATGTTCTTTACCACCTCGTGTCCCGCTGCCAGACCTGTAAATCGATCATATACCACTGTTACATGTCTGTACCCTTGCTCGGACAAATAGCCAGGTAACCGCTGAATAGCTCCATGCTCCAGATAGACCTGCATTTGCACCAACCGATGATCATGCCCACAAGTACAATTTTGCGCTTCTTCGTTCCATACGGCAATTCGCTTGTTCATATTCATCCGTTTTTAACCTCCCTTAAGAAATATCATGCATAATTACATGGTTAAAACCACAAAATGAAAAAAGGAAATAAAATGTGAGTATTTTCCTGATCACACTTTACTTCCTGTATTAAAAATTTGCAAACCCCAAACTCCCATTCCCAAGCAGGTGAACCTATGAAATTAACCAAAGAAATAGGAATTTCTCTCGGATTTCTCGCAGGAACGACATTTGGCAGCGGCATCGCCTTTTTGTTTCGCTTCCAGGCATATGAGGTGATGGCAAGTGTTGCGCTCTTTGGTATTGCTGGAGCGATTGCAGGCCTATGTGTGCAACAATTCATTTTCAATAAATAAAAAAAACAAAAAAAGCTCGCGAATTGCCTTTAGAGCAATTTTGCGAGCTTTTTTCTTCGATGCGGTCGAGAGGACTCGAACCTCCACGGGGGTTAGCCCACACGGACCTGAACCGTGCGCGTCTGCCAATTCCGCCACGACCGCATAATATGTATCTTCTCATCATGGATGAAAAGTACTCCGGTCAAGCAATTGCTTGTTTTACCGTAATTAAGAGTATACATGCTCTGTAATAAGTTTGCAATACCTTTTTTCCAAGCTGCAATGAATAGGACATATGTCCTTTTTTAACCCCATCAAACTCCCTATCGTAGACATTAAGCAGATCAAGTGTCCTGTTGGACACGCTATACCTTGCATAGAAAAGGGGAGTTTTGCATGACGATCAAGAACACAACACATGAACGTATTGAAGAAGGAAAACGCAGCATTCACTGGACGGAAATGCACATGCCCCTGCTCGGGGAATTGAAATCCTATTTTGCCAAAGAGCTGCCTTTTGCTGGTTTAACCATCGGTATATGTATTCATGTAGAACCTAAAACAGCTGTATTATGCCGCACACTCCAAGCAGGTGGAGCCAACGTTGTATTGACTGGCAGCCCGGGTACAACCAAAGACGCCGTCGCAGCAGCTCTGCAAGAAGAAGGCATCACGGTATATGGTCAACGTGCGGACAGGCGCAATGAGCACCTGCAAAATATCCAAAGTGTACTTGGTCACCAACCCCATCTCCTCATGGATAATGGAGCTGATCTGGCGCGTACCTTCATTCAACAGTATGATACTAACTCTCTTATTGGTTGTACGGAGGAGACAACGACCGGGGCCAATCTTCTGCGTGAAGAGACGGATGAGAACATTCCTTTCCCCATCATTGTTATTAATGATAGTCCACTCAAAAGAATCATGGAAAATGAACATGGTGTTGGACAGACCATTATTGAAGGTTTCATGCGTACTACAAACCTGATTCTGCCTACACGTCGTTTCGTCATCGTAGGTTATGGAACCTGTGGACGAGGCATCGCCAGATATTTGCGAAATCTGGGCAGTCAGGTCGTCGTTGTTGAAACCGATCCGATTGCTGGCCTGGAAGCGGCGCTGGATGGGTTCAGAGTGGCACGATTGGAGGATACATTTGCATTTGCCCAAGTGTACATTACTGTCACTGGCCGTCCTAACGCCATTCTGAAGGAACATTTTAATCAAATGAATGATGGAACGATCCTCGCCAATGCCGGACATTTTTCTTGGGAGATGGATCTGGAAAGTCTCCGTCAGGAGGCGGAGCATACGGAACAACTGACAGCGGATATCGAACAATTTACATTAACCAACGGACGTCGACTCATGCTACTTACTCAAGGCGAGATGCTGAACCTGGCTGGTGGCAGCGGTAACCCTGCCGAAACGATGGATCTAGGCTTGTCCCTGCAAGCCGCCTCCCTCCTATATCTTGTACAGCAACGCCAACATCTCACCCTCGGACCACAGCCGGTTCCTCATAGCGTTAACAACACCATTGCCGGACAGATGCTGAAGCATTTAAGCTACAAAATCTAATCAGTGTGATTGGTGATCTGCATTTAAAGGAGAGGTTCACATGAAAAAAGCGAAACTTTGTTTTATCGGTGCAGGATTCCATGCATCCACGAATATATATCCTTCTGCTATTGAAGCAGGAGCAGACATTCAGGCCATCGCCACTCGCAGTATTGAACGGTCCGAGGCGGCTCTCCTTCGTTTTGGGAGCAGCGGGAAAGCCTATGACAATACTCAGCTGATGCTGCAGAATGAAGACTGTGACGGCGTCGTTGTTGTGGCGCAACCAGAGGATCAGACAGCACTTGCCCTTGAATGCATCCGGGCTGGCAAAAATGTATACGTGGATAAACCCCTCGGATGGAACGCTGCCGAAGCTGCTGCTGTGGCTGAAGCTGCCCAAAAGGCCGGTGTGGTTGTTATGGTTGGATTCATGAAACGATATGCACCGGTCTACATGAAACTCAAGGAACTGATTGATGGTGGATCATTGGGGAGAGCACGTTCTTTCCAAATGAAATTTGCTGTAGATAGCACACCATTCTGCAAGGATGAGGAACAATTCATGAAGCTCGCTGCCATTCATATGGTCGATCTGATGCGTTTTCTGTTCGGGGAAGCCGTACAGGTCACAGGCACAACGGTTAAGGACGGACAACATATTAACCAGGGCATTTCCCTGAAATTTGATCATGGTGTGGTGGGCAGTGCCTACTTTGTTGGCATGAGTGCATGGTCACGCGAAAGCGAAAGTGTACTAGTCACCTTTGACGACGGATTTGCGTTAGCAGATGAGATTAATACACTTACGGTTCATCAATCTCGTACAGGGGATAACCTTCCCTGGAAATCCCTTGAGGAGCAGGATACTGTTTTCACTCCCTCCGGCTCTCCTATGTCAGGCGCTTATCGCGACCTCTACTTACGAGGATTTGTAGGGGAGATGGCTCATTTTATGGAATGCTGTCAGAACAAATCTGATCCACATTCCAGTGGTAAGGATAATATTGAAACCATGGCGTTATGTGATACCATTCTGGCGTCGCTGATCTGACATTCATACGATATAAGACCAATCATTTTATACAACTAGAGAAGAGGAAAGAAGCACATGTTAGACGCCGGATTACTTATCATTCGACTTGTTATTGGTTTCATTATGATGGGTCATGCATGCAAGAAACTGTTTGGCTGGTTTGGTGGAGAAGGCATATCAGGAACAGCCGAATTTTTCGGGGCGATTGGTCTGAGGCCCGCAAGAGTTATGGCTGTCTGTGGAGGCCTTATTGAGTTGATCGGCGGATTCCTGTTTGGAGCAGGTCTGTGGACTGGTTTTGCTGTCATTTTGCTCATCATCCCTATGGTTGTTGCCATAGCAAAAGTTCATGCAGGTAAAGGACTTTGGAATCTGAACGGAGGATTCGAGTACAATCTGGTTATGCTCGGATCACTGATCGGTGTTGCACTTGCGGGTGCAGGAGCTTACTCCCTGGACACTTTATTCTAATCAAGCCTTTCATTCCTGAGAACCTCGGTGTTTCGTGATACGAAACCGGGGTTCTTTGTTGTTTTATCTTCATGTAGATGTATGGGATGGGGTTTATAATCCAAGGGAGAAGTGATATGCTCATAGATGAGTGATATGTACATTTATGTGCTGTAGTACTAAAATTGATACTATAAATAACCACCACGAACTGGAGGTGCAATTATAATGAGAAAAAACCCGGCCGATGGGTGCCCCTCGCCTTATGGCTGTTCCGTCGAAGTCACGCTGAGCGTCATTGGAGGCAAATGGAAAGGTGCGATTCTATATCACCTATTCTCCGGCTCGTTAAGATTCAACGAGATTAGAAAGTTATTCCCTGATATTACTCAGCGGATGTTAACTCTCCAATTAAGAGAGCTGGAAAGCAGCGGAATTGTTCACAGGGAAATCTATCCTCAGGTTCCACCCAAAGTGGAATATTCGCTTACACCGTTTGGAGAAACGCTCCAGCCGATTATTTACAGCATGCGAGACTGGGGAGAACAGTATACAAATGAAGTCCAGGCCAGATCACAAGATGTCTAAACAAAAGACAAAAGAAGCTATCCCTCTCTTAGATGGGATTAGCTTCTTTTGATTTCGAAATGAAAGATGAGTAAACCTTATTTTATGACCGTTTGAATGGTAATGGTCCGATTACGTCCCTCTTCCTTGGCTTGATATAACGCATTATCCGCCAAATGGAACAACTCTGTCGCCGTTGTGGAATGCAGTGGATATTCGGCAATGCCTGCCGAAATCGTCACAGAACGATCAATGGGCAATATACTTTGTTCCACCGATACACGGATATGCTCGGCAATCTGATACGCTGTTTTCGAATCCGTATGTCGCAATAACACAACAAACTCCTCCCCGCCAAACCGGGAACATATATCCTGCGTCCGAACCGACAGTTTAATGATATTCGCGATATGCTTCAGAACCTGATCCCCCGCATGATGCCCATACGTATCGTTTATGGATTTGAAGCGATCAATATCCAGTACCACAATGGAGAACGGAACTTCTTCATCAATCCACTGCTGAATGACTTCTTCAAATGTTCTACGATTGGTCATTCCGGTTAATACATCCGTTCTGGCATCATAAGTAAGTTGATCCTTCTGCTTGCGAAAATTCGCCAATGCAGTCAGCACGGTTCGTGTTAACAAATCCGCTTCCCTGTTCCAATGTGGCTTCATTACAGGCAGATCTACTTTACCCTGATCCACCTGGTTAACCAGGTCTGCAAGATAAACAAATGGACTGGCCAGCTTGCGCGCTACACGAATAACGATAAGTGTCAGAATGATAAACGGAATTGAAGTGTACAGCAGCAACATGCGAATATGTTGATTCAGCTGATCGTATACCATCTGGGTTGGAGATACAACGACAACTCCCCAATCTGTTGTCGGGACCTTATAATAACCTGCGAGTGAATCTACACCCGCCAGATTCTTATATTGTTCTTTGCCCGTCTGGTCGTTAAGCAATTTCTGCACCACTTGATTTTTGCTTAGATTTTCACCGATTCTTTCCGTATCCGGGTGAAACAACAACGTCCCGTTGGCATCCACAATATAAAAATAAGAGCCATTACTGGTCCTCAGTTGGCTGCCAAATGACAGATTCAAAATGTTATTTTCCTGTAGATAGATGCTCCCACTAATTAAACCTTTGAATTCACCTGATGGACTGAAGATCGGTTCACTCACAAAAACGACTCTGCGTTCCGAATAAGGCGCACGATACGCTTCGGATATATAGGAAGACCTCGATTTAAACGCATTTTTCGCTGCATTAGAAGTTATAGGCTGTCCGAGGCTTTTTTCCAAATAAGGAGATGAACCCCGGATTATTCCCGATTCATCTATCAGAGAAACCGAATTGAAATAATTACTGCTGTTTCGAATCAAATCCAGTGTGGGATCTAGTTTTTTGGCGTCTGCATAGTCTATATCCGGAAAATAGTTGGCTGAATACTTCAAACTGCCCTGCATGGATTGAAACAACGAGTCCAGTGTTTGGCTCATCTGCACGGCACTTGAATAATTAAGTGAGAGCGTATTATCAATCAGCGATTGCTTCTGGGATGTATAAGACGAAATAAACATAATGGTCAATGTCATCAAAACGGCAATGGTGACCAATCCACTCAACAGAGCGGTAAGGCTGATTTTTTTGATCTCCCTTACTTTTCTTCTTAATCTGGATGTTTTATTCTTTGCGATCATTATTGCTTCCCCCGGTTTTTCATGAAAAGGCATATTCCTTCTATCTTATATGAAAGTTGTTAAGAAGAAATAAATAGTTTGTGAAGTTCGAATAATTACATAGTAAGATTGACGATTTAATGACAATTGATAACATGATATGACACTTTTCTTCGAAATCATCTGTAACTGTATTTGAGATTAAGATTCATTTGAATCCACAATAACATATCCCTCGCCAGGCTGCTGTTCTACAAACCCAGCCATATGACGCGTTTGAAATGAAATCGGTCCGTCACAACCGACCAAAATACGATTTTGGACTTCATCCGTTGTTTCAGCTGGCAATGCAAATGAGCGCGTATAAGCGAAGTGTTCCTGTAACGTGGTATGAATCGCGTTCACCAGTCTGTCATTGCCCGCACGCCCAAATACATTCAGCAATACGATACCACCAGAATGCAATTTGTCTTTTAGCATCGTGAAAAATGAGCTTGAAGTAAACTGTGCAGGTGTTCCCGCAGCCGTAAAAGCATCTACAATAATATAATGGTATGAGCCTGATGCCTCCTGCTCCAATAGTTCACGACCGTCACCAACCAGCACATGATCTCCACGATATCCAAAGAAAGTTCTGCTGAGCTCAATGACTTCCGCATCGAGTTCAGCGACTTTTACTTGACGGTTAGACAAGTAGCTTGATAGGGTTCCGATGCCGTGTCCAATTATAAAAACCGATTCATAATCGGGATTATTTCGTTCCATCAAGTGAACCATTGCTCTTGGATACTCCAGTACCATTCGGGATGGCTCGTCCAGATCCATTGCCCCCTGAACTGCTGCATTGGAGAATTCTAGCACACGAAATCGGCCCTTATCTCCATAAAGCTTGGATGTATCATATATCGTCAACTCATGCTGTTCACTCTTATTTCGGTATAAAACTCGCACTGACCGTTCTCCCTTCGTTCTTTTACGCAATGATTATAAGTATAAGTGTGTTTCTAAAAAAAAAACCGACTCCGCTGGAACGGAAACGGTTTCCCCATGACCATTTAGGATTGAATCGCCTCATGCAGAGCCTGGACATACTCCACGCCCAGATTGGAAAGCGAAGCATTCTTATGGCTGATCCAGCCAACATTAATGGTCTCTTCACACTCCAGCGGGACGGGGATAATCTCATTCCCATTCAGGTCGGCACTAAGCACACCTGTTGAGATGGTGTATCCGTTCAAACCGATCAGCAGATTAAACAGCGTCGCTCGGTCGTTAACCTGTATGCTTTTGGGATGAGAAAGCGTGCTTAGGATCTCCTCTGAAAAATGGAAGGAGTTGTACTCCCCCTGGTCAAAGGACAGGTAAGGATAATCCTGAAGCTGTTCAATCGCAACCGATTCCTGCTTCGCCAGCGGATTTTGCACACTGATAAAAATATGCGGCTTGGCAACAAACAGACTGTTGAACACCAGCCCCGCATCCTTAAGCAATTTGTTAATTACCTTGGAATTGAATTCATTCAGATATAGTATGCCAATTTCGCTGCGCAGGCTTTTTACATCCTGGATAATCTCATACGTTTTCGTTTCCCGCAGAGCCAGTTCATATTCATCCTGTCCATACTGCTGCACCAGCTTCACGAAGGCATTTACTGCAAACGCATAGTGCTGTGTGGAGACGGAAAAATGTTGCGGAGACGGCTTCGCGTTCAAATAACGATTCTCCAGTAATTCCGCCTGCTCCACTACCTGGCGTGCATAACTTAGAAATTCCACGCCTTCTTTGGACAAGGTTATCCCTTTATTCGTGCGTTCAAAAATGGTAATCCGCAGCTCCTGCTCCAGATCCCGGATGGCATTCGACAGGCTGGGCTGGGAAATAAACAGCCGCTTGGCGGCTTCATTCATCGAGCCACGCGTGGCGACTTCAATCACATATTTTAGCTGTTGCAGCGTCAATGTATTATTCCCCTCTCTGGTGCGTTACTTGATCATACTATACCATATTGCAGCCTAGAGCTCGCGAGGTTCTATATAGCCTGATTCAGGATGAACATGGACATTCCATCAGGCAGTTTTCAGTTCAGAACAGTCATGCACAGCACATCGCTCAAGTCATTGATTTGATCCAATCAGAATACGCCCATCCACTGCGAATCGAACAATTGGCTTCCATAATCAACATGAGTACATCCTCATTGCATTATCATTTCAAAGCCATTACCGCCATGAGCCCACTACAATATCAAAAACAGATTCGATTGCAGGAGGCACGGCGAATGCTGCTTACAGGTTCAACCGATGCAGCCGATGCTGCATTCCAGGTTGGGTACGAGAGTCCTTCCCAATTCAGTGGGGAGTACGCTCGCATGTATGGTCTTCCTCCCAAAAGTGATATCAAACGCCTTCGCCATATACTCCATATCGAATGCTAAATATAAGCAAAAAAACCACGTCATAATGACGTGGTTTTTGGGTTCCGCTGGCTAGCAGCGCTCAGGAGAAGATGTTCTTCTTTTCAAATACAGACATCTGATTCTCCCCGGTAATCGGGCACTCATCCGGAAACATGCTACGCTTCTCCATCTTCTCATCGATAAAATCGACGATCTGCTGCAAGGATAAAATCTGGACTTCAATCTTTTTCCGATGGTTCAGCAGCATTTCACGCTCATCCGGGAAATCTTCAAGGTCCGAATCCATCGACATCTGTAGATAAGGCTTCATCTCCTCCAGAGACATGCCTGTTTTTTTCAAACAAGTAATAAGCTTCATTGTCTGGATGTCCTCCGGACGGTATACCCGATGGCGATTGGCCTTGCGTTCAGCCCGGGGAAGAAGTCCAATCTTCTCATAATAACGAATGGTATCTTCCGATAGCCCGGCCTGTTCTGACGTCTCTTTAATGGAGAACACTTCAGTATCATTCATCATCGTCGACCTCCTCCGCCTTCATTGATCTCTATCTTACAACTTGGAGTCAGCTCCAAGTCAAGGTTGTTATGCGTTTATAGATACCGCATCCAAAGAATTAAAATATAAACCAACAGCACGCTTGACTTGGAGTCGACTCCAAATTGTAGAATGAGCGCATTAGACAGATTGGCCCTGTCACACCATTCACTCAGGAGGTATTTATATGAATTCAAACCATACACGTCGTACAGCCTTAATTACAGGATCAACTTCGGGAATCGGCCTTGAACTGACCCGCACCTTGTTAGCGGAAGGCTGGCAAGTTATCGGCCTTAACCGTTCCGCTTTTCCGAAGGAAGACAGTGACATTCAGGACGGATTGCGCTCCGGTCAGCTCCGTTGGGTTCAAGCTAATCTTACTCAGTACGATAATCTGAGAAAAGCACTGAATCAAATTAAATCCGAAACGGATACCATCGATGTGTTGTTCAATAATGCCGGGGGCAGCGGTTACGATCTTCGTTTGTCCGATCAGGGACATGAAATGCACTTTGAATTACAGACCGTGGTGCCGTACATCATTTACATGGAACTACAGGATCTTCTTCACAAAAGCACCTTGAAAACCGTTATTAATACATCCACCAGTGCGTTCAATATGGTTAAACAGTTTAACCTGGACATCCTGGAACATCCAGCCGAGTTCAAAAAACTGTTCGGTCCTTATGCGACTTCAAAGCTCGCACTGTCTTTATGGACACGCGAAGCTGCTTCTACCCCTGCGGCTAAAGGAATTCGGTTACTCAGTGTGGACCCCGGGGGCAACAATACACTCAGAGGTAATAAAACATCTGGACTGCCCTTTTATATCAAACCAATCATGAAGCTGTTCTTCCCACATCCAAGTCACGGAGCTTCTCTGCTTTATAACGCTGCCATTGCGCAAACCAAACTTACATCCGGTACGTTCCTGATGAAAAACAAACCCACTAATCTCCGGTTTACGGAGCAAGGCCCAGCCATTCTGAACAGAGTGCATGAAATTTATGAGCATGAATTTTTGCAGCTTGACTCCAAGACCGATCCCGTAAGCAAAAAAAGTGTCTGAGCTTTCTTCAAAAAGACGTGACCGAGCGTATCGGTCACGTCTTTTTGTTGTTCCTTTGGATTCATTTTACTCCTTACATGTATGCTATCCAGGCTTCCTATTGTATCCGAGCGACCGGAGGTACTTCATATTCCCCTTCCAGCATGGATGGTTTCGGAGCAAACATCCTCAGCACCAAATTGAAGTCTCCTGGTGGTGCAGGAAGCCAATTCGATTCCTTCCCTTCAGGAGCAGACTGCTGAATATAAAGGTCCAGTGAACCATCAGGATTGTACAGCAAACCTTTCGTCAAATCTCCAATCGAATATCTGCCAATGGCATTATCGACCAGATAAAAATCGGAGTCATACAGGGTGAGAGACCAAAATCCGGTCACCTGCGGAAGATCATTCTTGTTAAAATGCAACACATAACGTTGCTTGCCATGCAGCTTTTCCCCATTTTGATCTACAAATGCACGTGCATATAGCTCTTCCTCCGGGACATTGGCGCCCAAACCGGAATATGCAACGACAGCTCGCAGCAGAAATTGGGTACCATAGGTTCCAATATCATGGCCGATATACCATCCATTGGCGGTCGGAATCGACTTGACTGAATTTGCAATAATACGTTGCGCATCCTTTGCGGCACGCAACAGTCCGGCTTTCGTGGCAGCATTCAGATCAGCTGATTCAAATCCCTTGGCAGGATCAATGCCGATTAGCTTGAACTGATCCAGCAGAACTGCATCACAGGCGGGCGGAGGATTTTGCCGAATCTGTTCCGTCATGATTTTATAGAAAGCAAACGGGTCGTTCTTCATGGAAGACATCTGATTCGAAGACGAACCGTCTGTTATACCACTGGAAGGATTACTGGTTGGCGTTGACAGGGTGAATTGTTTCTCGAAAGCAACTGCACGGTTCAGATCCTCTTTACCATTCACTTGCACACGTCCGAGCAGCCAAACGATTGGCGTTGGGGCATGGATGGACGCTTTGTTGATATCACTGCTTCTACCCGGTCCAACGATGGTGAACTGCCCTGCCTTGTTTTCTGTCGTACGATTGGACACATTCCTGAACGTATTGGTATACGCATCAATCATTTGGACGGTGTAATAACGGTCATCCTTATTAGCCGGAACGTTCAGGACCACCGGACCTTTGGAGAGATCCAGCCAGGCGCTAAAATAAAGCGTATTGCTATTAGGAGTTACAATATCGTGATATTGCTGAGAAGCCAGCATGCTGGAGTAATAAAACTGATTGAGTGGAGCCCTTGTTTTCAGAGCCATCTGTCTCGTTTGTTCCATAACTACCAGCGGATAGCCATATATGTAAGCCTGAACCCCAAGCGAATAAGCCAACTGTTCCTGTGAAGAAGCTACATTGTCTTTCCTTATGTCATCCGGACTGGCCAGAACCTCCAGTGGCATCGCAGCGATTGAAGAAGCGACAGTCCCAACAATGAAACAGATGTAAAGCAATAACCTGAAACGTTTACGCATTCCTCTCACCACCTATCGTGAATTTTCACGTTATTTTCCACTTCGCCAACGCAGATTATTCCCGTCCCTCATAATTGCCAGGCTCTGGTTCATAATCTTCACTATACCGACATCTGTCATGGATGAAGTGACGAAGTGATGAACTGGAGGAATCTGCATATGAAAAATGAAAACAACAACAATGGCAAGCCATTAATTATACCGCAGCCGATACGAAAAGACGGTGCCGGAGGTCCGGATCTGGGGCCTCGGGATGTGATGAGAGATCTACAAAATCCGGATATGCTGGTACCTCCGGTAACCGACAACGGCTTATTACCCAACCTGAGAATGTCTTTTTCCGATACACATATGCAGTTGAACCATGGCGGCTGGTCCCGCGAAATTACGGTACGGGATTTGCCCATCGCTACGACACTAGCTGGTGTGAATATGAGCCTTACACCTGGAGGTGTACGGGAGTTGCACTGGCATCAGCAATCGGAATGGGCGTATATGATCTGGGGTACGGCACGAATTACGTCCGTGGATCAGCAAGGTCGTAATTTTATTGCAGATGTGGGGGCGGGAGATCTGTGGTTTTTCCCAAAAGGTCTGCCCCATTCCATTCAGGGCTTGGCCGATGGATGTGAGTTTTTGCTTGTATTTGATGATGGGTCCTTCTCCGATCTGAATACATTATCCATCTCTGATTGGTTTGCGCATACGCCACCGGAAGTGTTGTCCGTCAATTTTGGCATACCCGAATCCGCGTTCCAATCCATGCCAACAGAACAGGTTTACATTTTTCAGGATCAGGTCCCTGGTTCCCTCTCAAGCCAGGAAGTGCAGTCCCCCTATGGCACGGTTCCGCTCTCCTTCAAACATCGGCTGTTAGCCCAGAAACCGATCGTTACACCGGGAGGCAGTGTGCGCATTGTGGACTCCACCAACTTTCCGATCTCAACAACCGTTGCCGCAGCACTCGTGGAAATCAAGCCTGGAGGTATGCGCGAACTTCACTGGCATCCCAATGCGGATGAATGGCAATACTATTTGACCGGGCAAGGAAGAATGACGGTTTTTGGAGGGAATGGCCTTGCACGCACATTCGACTATCGGGCTGGAGATGTTGGATACGTTCCTGTAGCCATGGGGCATTATATTCAGAATACGGGCACCGATACGTTATGGTTTTTGGAGATGTTTAGAAGTGACCGCTTTGAGGATATCTCCCTGAATCAATGGATGGCATTAACCCCGGAAGAGCTAGTGCATGACAACCTGAACGCTTCCCCCGAACTGCTCCATTCATTGCGTAAAGAAAAGTGGCCTGTTGTTTAATAGGAATACATCTAGGAGGAATATGAAGATGAAAGCTGTTACTTTTCAAGGAACCAAGGATATTCAAGTAAAAGAGGTAGAAGATCCTCGATTGCAGCAAAAGGATGACATCATCGTGCGTATTACTTCTACAGCCATATGTGGGTCAGATCTTCATATATATCAGGGAGCTCTGCCAGCCCAGAAGGATTATGTCATCGGCCATGAGCCGATGGGCATTGTTGAGGAAGTGGGACCTGAAGTGACGCGAGTAAAAAAAGGAGATCGTGTGGTGTTGCCTTTTAACATCTCCTGCGGCGAATGCTTTTATTGCAATCACGACATGGAGAGCCAGTGCGATAACTCAAACCGCAATCCGGAGGTTCATACCGGAGGTTATTTTGGCTTCACGGAACGATACGGAAATTATCCGGGCGGTCAGGCTGAATTTTTGCGTGTTCCTTATGGGAATTTCATGCCTTTTGTGATTCCCGAATCATGTGAGCTCGAGGATGAAGCCCTGTTATTCCTGTCCGATGTGCTCCCTACTGCGTACTGGAGTGTTGAGAACGCTGGGGTGAAGCCGGGAGACACTGTAACTGTGCTCGGCAGCGGGCCCATTGGCCTGATGGCACAAAAATTCGCCTGGATGAAAGGTGCCAAGCGAGTCATTGCTGTGGATCGTCTTCCGTATCGACTGGACAAAGCCAAACGAATGAATAATTCCGAAGTATTTAATTTTGAAGATTACGATGATATGGGTGAACATATTCGCGAAATAACCCAAGGCGGAGCGGATGTTGTCATCGACTGTGTAGGCATGGATGGCAAGAAATCCACTTTGGAGGAAATTGGACAGAAGCTGAAAATTCAAGGCGGTACATTAAGTGCAATTGAGATCGGTATCAAGGCTGTGCGCAAATTCGGGACGATGCAACTGACGGGTGTTTATGGCTCGACCTATAACATGTTCCCCCTAGGCAATCTGTTTGAACGAAACATCAACCTGAGAATGGGACAAGCCCCTGTTATTCACTATATGCCGGAGCTTTTCCGCAAAATCACGGCTGGCGAATTCGACCCTACCGAGATCATCTCTCACCGCATTGCGCTGGAGAATGCGAAGGAAGCTTACCGGATTTTCTACGAACACGAAGACGAGTGTACCAAAGTTATACTGAAACCTTGATTATGTGACGACGATCTAAAAAGGCAGATGTCCCTTATGCGGGCCCTCTGCCTTTTTTTGATTTTGCTTTTGCCCACTTAAACGAATTAATTAATGATGGCGAAACCTTATTTTCCTTTTACCGCCTGAATATATACACTCTCTCCTTTGAAGCTGACGAGTCTGCCAGGCTGTGCCACTTCAAAATTGAAATACTTCTTAATTACAGATGGCGCGCTCAGCATGCTTGCTTCAAGCTCTCTACTTTCCGGCTCCGGAAGTCCAGCCCTGTTGCACCAGTCTTCAAATATAAAGTGTTTCTCAAAGGAAACCATCGTTTCCATTCGAAATCCGGCAAGCTCCAACATCCGTATCCATTCCGTCTTACGCCATGCCCGAACATGACTTCCATCACGCCACTTCTCGATTTCATTGTAAAATTGGTCATTCTCATCACGTTCAGGTGCCACATTATCAATTAATAACAGTCTGCCACCAGGTTTCATTACTCGAAGCGCCTCGGATACAAAGGAAGATACGTCTGGAAAATGGTGTGCAGCAATGCGACAGGTCACAAGGTCAAAGAAATCATCCTCGAAAGGGACGTGTTCAGCATCTCCTGCAACAAAATCCACATTCTGGTGCCCATTTCCCCGGATAAAATGTTCAGCCACTTGTAACATCTCATCCGTTAAATCCAATGCGATAACCTGCTCCACAAGCGGAGCTAATGCATTGGCAACATGTCCTCCGCCAGTGGCAATATCCAGCACCTTCATATCCAAGCTTGCTTGAGATGAAGCCACAAGCAATGCCAGATCATCCCCTTTGGCATGACCGGCACTAGTCACATATTTCTCCGCATTTTTCGCAAATTGTTTGCGTACCTGTCCTTTAATCTGATCATTAGACATGCTGTTCCCTCCTTATAGTTTCATTAGATGAAACGTTGTTTCATTAATTAGATATTATTTATCTTATCACAGAATGACCTGCAGCGAAATAAAAAAGCATCTCCCCAGTGAATTTCACTGAGGAGATGCCATCTTATTTTAAATAATCTATGAGATAGAGATTGTTTATAACTTTTAGGGAAACTTTACCCTTTGACTTATTTCACAACGGTCGGCGATTTTTTCCACAGTCCGAGAATCAGACCGGAGATTACTGCACCGATTGCTACAGCAAGCAGGAAGAGTAATGCGTGATTCGCCAGTGCCGCAACGAAGATTCCGCCATGCGGAGCAGGTACGTTAATGCTCCACAGTTGAGTCAGTCCACCTGCAACAGCAGAACCGAGAATACAGGATGTCAGAACACGTAGCGGGTCAGCCGCAGCAAATGGAATGGCACCTTCTGTGATGAAGGAAAATCCGAGCACATAATTCGTCAAACCTGATTTGCGTTCTTGCTCCGTAAATTTGGATTTGAAGAACGTTGTAGCGAGTGCAATCGCCAGCGGCGGTACCATACCGCCTGCCATAACAGCTGCCATCCAAGCACCATCTGTATTTCCGCTGGATGTGAATACACCGATAGCAAATGTATAAGCCGCTTTGTTAAACGGTCCACCCATATCGATGGACATCATGCCGCCAAGCAGCAAGCCAAGCAATACAGCATTTCCGGTACCCAGGTTTCCAAGTGCATCTACAAGCCATGTGTTAAGGGAACCGAAGATTGGATCAAAGACATAGAAACTTATTGCACCAACGATAAGCAATCCGAACACAGGATAGAGCAGGATTGGTTTCAATCCGTCAATTGCTTTAGGCAGTCCTTTAAATAGTTTGCGCAGACCAATTACAACGTAACCTGCCAGGAAACCGGCAGCCAGACCACCAAGGAAACCGGCGTTCGAATTCACAGCCATCAATCCACCGACCATACCAGGCATCAGGGCCGGACGATCACCAATACTCATCGCAATAAAACCGGCTAGGACAGGAATCAGGAAGTGGAACGCTCCGGTCCCGCCACCAATGGTCTGCAACAATTGCACAATAGGATTGTCCGGACTCGCAATTTGTTCAAACAAGAAGGATATGGCGAGCAAAATCCCGCCACCTACAACAAATGGAAGCATATGCGAGATCCCGTTCATTAAATCTTTATAAATCTTGCTGCCCATACTCAATTTGCCTTGGCTTTCTCCTTCACCCTTCCCACCGTTGCCGCCTTGGCTTCGGTAGATCGGAGCGTCCCCGTTAACTGCTTTGCGAATCAGTTCTTCCGATTTGCGAATACCATCGCTTACGGGTCTTTGTAATACCGGTTTGCCATCAAAGCGGGCCATTTCCACATTTTTATCTGCCGCAATGATAACCCCTTTGGCACGAGCGATTTCATCAGCTGTCAGTACGTTCTGTGCTCCTTCGGAACCGTTGGTCTCTACTCGGATATTAATGCCCATTTCCTGTGCTTTCTTTTTGAGAGCGTCTTCAGCCATGAACGTGTGAGCAATACCTGTTGGGCAAGCGGTTACTGCAACGACAAAATCTTCAGATGCCGCATCACCAACAATAAGGCCTGATGTATTCTGCTTCTGTCCATTCGCGTTGCCCGCGCCAGATACAGCGTTTGTCCCATTTGCAACATTTGCTGCTTTCTCCGCTTCGGCTTTTTCTTTGGCAGCTTTTTTCTCCCCTTCTTCCGCCTGTTTGGCATCGAATAATGCAGTCACTTCTTCAGGAGTGTCCGTGCTCATTAGCTGCGAGATGAAATCGCTATCAATCAACAGCCTGGAAAGAGCCGCAAGTGTACGAAGATGTGTATTGGCCGCCCCCTCTGGAGCTGCAATCATGAAGAATATATGAGCCGGTTCATCATCAAGCGCTTCAAAATCAAGTCCTTTCCGACTCTTGGCAAATACAACTGTTGGTTCATTTACTGCTGTTGTTTTGGCATGAGGCATGGCAATACCACCACCAATCCCCGTGCTGGATTCCGCTTCGCGTTTATAAATCATTTCCTTAAACAGAACCGTATCATTAATACGTCCGCTACGGTTTAAACTTGCAATGAGTTCATCAATAGCCTCTTCTTTCGTCGTGGCTTGCAGGTCCATGATCATCGTTTCCTGGATCATCAGGTCTGTTATTCTCATTTGGTACACTCCCTTAAATTCAGTCAGCCTGCGTGATACAGACCGACTTATAATTGTACTTCTTACGCTGTTATCTGCTATTAACTGAATCCCCTCTTCTAAAAAGGGGCCTGTATTCCATTCATTTTGTAAGGACTATATTTTGGTTATGGTGACTTGAGTACGCAGCTCTTCGATGAGTTCACGTGTCGCCAGATCATCTGAGAAAGCCGTTGCACTACCCGAAGCCACACCCGTTCGGAACGCTTCAAGCAGGTCTTCGTTTAATCCAAATGTACCTACGAATCCACCGATCATGGAATCTCCAGCACCAACCGAGTTTTTCACGACACCTTTTGGAACACTCGCATGGTAGACATCTGTTTTGGTAATCAACAGCGCTCCTTCTCCTGCCATGGAGATCAACACATGTTTGGCACCTGCTTCCAAAAGCTTGCGACCATAGGTCACCAGTTCCTCTTGAGTGTCGATGGTTACTCCGAAAAGTTCAGCTAGTTCGTGATGGTTCGGCTTCACCAGCAGCGGTTCATGTACCAAAGCATCCATTAAAGCGGGTCCTGTCGTGTCGATTACAAATTCGGCACTCGTTTGTTTGCACACGTTGATCAGACGATCGTAGAACTCAGCTCCCAGTGAAGGTGGTACACTTCCCGAAAGAATGACGATATCTCCTTTTTGCAATGCGGATAACTTGTTAAGCAACCCCGCTGCTTCCTCTGGTCGAATGGCTGGTCCCAGTCCGTTAATCTCTGTCTCTTCCCCATGCTTCAGCTTGATGTTAATTCGGGTATCATCTGCGATGGTAACGAAGTCCGTCAGAATCTTGTCTTCCTGCAATTTGTCATTAATGAAACGGCCTGTGAACCCGCCCAGAAATCCGAGTGCAGTGTTTTTGGCTCCCAGTTGATTAAGCACTCGCGATACGTTAATGCCTTTGCCTCCAGGAAGTTTCAGGTCCCGATTCATACGATTCAAATCACCAAGCTTCAGATCATCCACTTCCACGATGTAATCAATGGAAGGATTAAGTGTTACGGTATATATCATGGCTATCCCTCAATTATTTTAGTTTTCTGGGCGATTACAGAGCGCCAGTGTTCCGGCATACGTTCTGTGATCAAGTCTGCCTCCTCAAGGTCAAACAGTTTGGCAAAAGTAATTTCCCCAATTTTGCTGGAATCAGCCAGCACGTAAGATTTCCCGGACAATTGATGTGCACGTCTTTTAATCAAGGCTTCCTCCGGATCGGGAGTTGTATACCCCATTTCGGCATCCACTCCGTTGGTTCCGATAAAACATTTATCAAAACGGAAGTTGTCCATGTTCTGTAATGCGATACTGCCAATCACGGCTTTGGTGTGGATTTTCATCATTCCGCCAAGCAGATAGCTGCGTATTCGTTTACTTACCAGCGCTTCTACATGAGAAAGTCCGTTCGTCACTACCGTAACGTCCTTGGCCTCAATATAGGCAATCATGGCTAATGTCGTCGTCCCTGCATCCAGATAGATACATTCACCATTGTTGATTTCCTGCGCAGCTAAACGAGCAATCGCCGTTTTCTGTTGAATGTTTTTGAACGTTTTTTCTTCCATACCGGGTTCCGGCGTCTTTTCATTCACTAGAGCAGCACCACCATGTATGCGTTTCAGCATCTGACGACTCTCCAGATCAATCAAATCGCGCCGTATCGTTGACTCAGAAGCACCCAGCACATCGACGAGCTCTTGTAGTTTCACAATGCCTCTTTCGTGTAAGCGCTCTATAATTGCAGCATATCGTTCTTCAGTTAGCATTTTCATTCCTCCAACTGCTTTTATAGTAACATAAAATCCTCAAAAAACAATCATTTTCATTCAAATTAATTTAAAAACATTCAAAAACCATCAACATTCGACATTTTATAGACATCAAACATCGCATTCAACCCTAAATATCGTTCAAAATCATTCAAACCTTATTTCTTTCTCAGATTGTCCATGTCCTCTTTCGTCTTCCATGCATTTGATAATATCGAACGAATGATTTCGTCTCTATTTTCACATGGGAGGTGGCCGTATGGCGAATAATCGAAACAAACGCCGAAAACCCTGTATACCTCATACAGGCAAAACAAATTCTTCACTACGCTTCGGGTGGATTTCCTCCAACTGGAGTGGTTATGCCCGAGCGGGTGACAAAGCTGAATTCAGACGTATCTCGGCTGAATGGAACGTGCCCTTTGTTTTACCATCGTCCAAGTCCTCATACTCCTCAGCCTGGATCGGAATTGATGGATACGAGAATTCCAATCTCATTCAGACTGGAACAGGCCATGATTGGGTTAACGGCCAAGCTAGTTATTATGCCTGGTGGGAAATTCTTCCGGACGTTGAAACGATCATCCCTTTTCCTGTATCACCGGGAGATCGGATGAGAGCGGCCATTTACAGAATCAATCGAACTCGCTGGTGTATCACACTTCATAACCTGACCCAAAATTGGACTTTCCGCACCGTTCAGCAATATGCAGGCCAGCAATCATCCGCGGAATGGATTGTAGAAGCTCCATCATTGGGAAACACCATCTCCCGGATGGCAAAAATCACGCCTGTCACCTTCAAGTGTTGTCGCCTGAACGGTCGCTGCCCCGGCTTCATCGTCAAAGAGAAAGGCATCATGATTCAGCAAAAACAGGTTGTTTCCATTCCAGGAACACCGGGACCAAGCGGAGACTCTTTTGTCGTGAAACGAAACGGCTGAGACTTCTTCGTAGACAGTTCGTTAATGAAAAAAACTGCAATGTGCCGTATTCGGCGTACCATTGCAGAATGGATATTCGGTCATTATGGAATTGACACGAGTCTCTTTTTTCAATTATAGGAATAGCTCAGCCCTGTCAGGTTTGGGTTTTACCCAATTTCCTTCTTCATTAATAAATGCACCCTTGAAACGCCCCATCTCCAATTTCTCTACTAGCTTCATCTCATCCAGTACCAGAATTTCAGACAACTGCTGCAAACTATAAAAATCACTTGGATCATAATCCAGCAGGATTGGAACAGCCATGTCGTACAGTTCTTTAATTAGATTCTCCAATGAATGACGGCCGAGGTTGTCCATGGTTTGGAAATACTTCAGATCATGGGACACCAGATTGCGGAACGATTTATCTTTCAAGTTCATCCACAGCGTATTACACGCCTGAACACTCATATAGTTCTGCTCTACATCATAATATTGGATCTCTTCAATCTTCATATACTTTTCCTGAAAAGCTACAATTTTGATCAAGGGTTCATTTCGTTTGCGTGACGCTTTCTTCAAATGGGTTCTGAACCCCTCATAATCCATGATTCTCACAATAATCTATCGCCTGCCTTAACGCTGTATAATTCGATATTTTACAGCATTATATAAGCACCCGTAAATGTAACTTTAGAAAAAGGAAAACCGTACAGCATCTTACCCCGCTGTACGGTTATTTTGAATACTCAGATTCCAACTTCACTCTTCACCCAACTCGCAGTAAATTCCTGCTCGTTATACTTAAAAAATTGCTCCAAGATCTGTTCCCGGTCATCTAGGAAAAGCTGGTCGGCTACAGCTGAAACCAACTTCGGCACAGCATTCTTTGTCCCCGATATTGCTGAGGCGGACAGGCCGCAACTTGCAAGTGCAGAGTAGTTAAAGACAAACAACCCACGCAGCTTATCCTGCCCCTCCTCATCTCTGCCGGTCATTGCAAACCCGGGACTAAGGTAGGGATGTGCGTCAAGCAGTGCATTCCTCTGTACCGTCGGAGCTTGAAACCGGTCTGCCCAGCGTGCAATATGTGCCTCCACCATACTAAGCTCGGGACGCAGTGACGGATCACTCACCATACCCGTACTTATGACCAAAAAATCAAAGGAGTGCTTGCCCTGTGGCGTAGTCACTACCGCTTTCCCATCCTTCATCTGTATATCCAGCCAAGGCGCATGAAGATGTAATTGGAAGCCTGGCCATGCAGCGGCTCGGTTGAAGGTATCGTTCGTCGGTGGCTGATTGTATTTGAAAAAATGGGAAATGGTCGCATACTTATCCTCGTCCGACAAAACGTGAAACCGTTCGATCATACCGGATTGTTCCATCTGACGTATCGGGTTAATGCTCGGCAATTGTTCCCGCCGCACAAATACGTGGGCCTCAGCCACACCTGTGGCTAGTGCAAAGTTGGCATTATCAAAGGCTGAAGCTCCGCCGCCAAGTATGGCAATCCTTTTTCCTCGTAACCGCTCAAAATCAATCAGCTCCGACGTATGTGCATACAAATGTCTAGGTACTTTCTCAGCGATCATCGGTGGTACATGCCACTCCCCGCCACCCTGGATGCCCGTAGCCAAGACAACCTTTCGTGCCAGCAACATATTACTTGGAGCCCCTGCACCCGTAATGTGCAGCCGGTGTAAGCCTCCATCTGCAGGTTCAATCAGTCTCAGTTTTACTTCATTCATGACAGGCAGATTAAGCACTTGCCTGTACCAGCGCAGATAGTTCATCCATTCGCTGCGCGGAATTTTATCAACCGCATCCCATCCGGAGGAGCCTGATTGAGCCTCCCACCATGCTCGAAACGTCAGCGAAGGAATACCGAGATCAATGGAAGTCAGGTGTTTTGGTGTACGTAACGTGACCATACGCGCGTAAGTTTCCCAAGGTCCCTCCAACCCTGCGGCATTTTCATCAATGACCAGAATGTTGGATATCCGCTCACGCAGGAATCCAAAAGCAGCCCCCAAACCGCTCTGCCCACCACCTACAATAACGACATCATAGATATGGCCTTCGTCATGTTCGCGTGGGCGAATCCAATCCGCACCTCCATATGCGAGATAAGCCAGATCATCTTGTACTCGTTGGTTTAATGTTTCAAGGCTCATCATTCATCAACCCTTTCAACGTCCACTCGTATGCTGCTACGAACCGCTCGTTTAATGTTATGTTTGTGTAATAATTTATTTTGTTAATGGATATTCTGCAAGTTCAAAGCAGCCTAATTCATTTACCATATGGATAAAGACGATGATTCCGTCTCAATCCCTTACATCATTTTCATAAGGATTAGCGTTATTATATGAGTTGGGGTCATT
This sequence comes from Paenibacillus sp. MDV22-iso6, assembly GCF_058408365.1. Taxonomy (NCBI): domain Bacteria; kingdom Bacillati; phylum Bacillota; class Bacilli; order Caryophanales; family Paenibacillaceae; genus Paenibacillus; species Paenibacillus sp. MDV22-iso6. Next base: position 472,671 of record NZ_JBZVDZ010000005.1, read on the forward strand.
TTTTTGAATATCACGACAGATTTCTTGTCATCAGACCTAAAAACATCTAACATGCTTGTTAACTATAACGAAACCAAATTTTAATGATCTCGTCCTGTATGTAAAAAAGACAGATCAGGTTGGATATTAACGATAGATCCAACCCGGATCTGTTTTCGTGTTGTCTTATTTTTAAATAGGTGGGGTGCTGAAGAATTAATACCTCATGTCAATTCGTGTACTGACCATACAATACCATTCGTTGCTCCAATCCCCAAGTTCAGAGTAATCGTTAATCCATTCGCTGAGTAAAACAACCCAATCACATCGCCTGCATTCAGCGTAACCTGCGCCGCTAGCGTTACGGCTCCACTACCAAGAACTGCCCGCAACGTAAGTAGCGTTACGCTGATATTCAGGATTGGCAATAGTCCATTGACCAATGTAGTCGTAGTGGGGGAGGTTCTTTGCACCAGAAACGCTGGATTGACCCCAGCACCCAATGAGATGGCGATTGCGGCAGTTGTAGAAAAATTGATTGTTGCCACAATCGAGTAGGTCCCCGTATTCGGCGCCGTGTAATTGCCTGTAGTTGCATTAAAATTTGCATTACCATAGTAAGGACTTGCTGTACTCCAGTTGGTTAACTGTGCACTGGTTGTTGTTGATAGGTTAGCCAAAAATGCAGAAAATCCTTGTGCAGCTAGATTGGGCCCTGATGCACCCGTAGCCCCTGTGGCTCCCGTGGATCCAGTAACTCCAGTCGCCCCGGTAGCCCCAGTTGCGCCTGTTGTTCCCGTTCCCGTTGCACCTGTCGCACCAGTTGCACTCGTTACACCCGTTGAACCCGTCGCACCTGTGGCTCCGGTTCCGGTTGCGCCCGTCACACCTGTTACCCCAGTAGATCCTGTCGCGCCTGTGGATCCGGTTATACCTGTTCCCGTTGCACCTGTCACACCAGTTACACCAGTAAATCCTGTGGCGCCGGTTGTTCCCGTTGTTCCCGTTGTTCCCGTTCCCGTGGCTCCTGTCGCACCTGTTTCACCCGTAAGTCCTGTTGCTCCGGTAGCTCCAGTCGTTCCTGTTCCCGTTGCACCTGTCACACCAGTTACACCAGTAGGCCCCGTTGCACCAGTGGCTCCCGTAGCTCCTGTTCCGGTGGCACCTGTCACACCTGTTACCCCAGTAAGTCCCGTTGAACCCGTCGCACCAGTAGCTCCGGTTGTTCCAGTTCCGGTGGCACCTGTCGCACCAGTTACACCAGTAAGCCCTGTTGCACCAGTAGCTCCAGTCGTTCCTGTTCCGGTTGCACCTGTCACACCAGTTACTCCAGTAAGTCCCGTTGCTCCAGTTGTTCCCGTTCCTGTTGCACCTGTCGCACCTGTTACTCCAGTAAGACCCGTTGCACCTGTGACTCCGGTTG
>NZ_JBZVDZ010000006.1:0-468491 GCF_058408365.1 Paenibacillus sp. MDV22-iso6
AAGAGGGATTTCAGCCGACAACCCCTTCGGGGTTCATGAATACAGGAACGTTATATGAAAGACATGTAACTAATCATTTAAGGAGTTTTTTTGATGATGATAAGAAATATAGAAAGCATAGAACCGTTTATTGGTAACTTTACTATCCGTCAAATAGAATGGCTTTCGAATTTTCACTTCTATATTACTCAAGACAAGTATTTTGAGAACATATCAATACTAGATATAACTTTTTTAATTAAGGAGAGTTCAAAAACATATGAGTTAGTTATAAGATTTTCTAATATTGAAAGTCTTAAGCTTGAATCTGGAGGGGCACTAACTCAAATAAGTGGATTTAATATTAGAGATTTAAAGGATCATGGATATCACCCAATGAAATATTTAATTGAGGACTACGAGAACGGAATTATTAACTTCTATTGTAATGATATTGAATTTGTAAGTCTTAAAGAAAGTGAGAACATAACAATTTAGAGTACATAAAGAAATTTTGATTGTTGATCGAAGTGGACATGCCCATCATATAACATAGTATCTACGCTGCGGGCACTTCGGCCCTTGGTTCGCAAGAAGAGATAAGCGAAGAAGATGTATCAGCTCACAACCCTGCGAGGGTAAGTACGTCGGACCCAGTCGCGTACGCTCCTTTAAGCCTCTCGGGTTCGTAGATACAAAGACGTTATATGACATTACCCAAATATTTATTTGAGTGGGAGGATTCATGATGTATGAGAGCATCCAAGTAAAGTTAAAAGTTGATCTTACTCAATATCTAAAAGGTCTTATAGTCGGAACTGAAGGTTATACAATCAGAAATTATGGAATGTGGTCAAGATCAAATGATAATTTTACTGGAGTGCACTTTCCTGGATTGGGTAAATTGGACGTTCTTTGGACTTCACTTGAAATAGTAGATCCAAAATATTTAGAGAAAATGGAAGAGGAAAAGAAGAAAAGGCTAGAAGAATATAAATCAGCAAGGAACATAATAAAGTATGTTGGACCAAGAGGTGGATTTAAATATCTAAGTTTTGAGTATACAGATTCAAATGGGATAGGGGTTCATTACTCAAATGGACTCAAACAGGAAGCCGAAAAAATAATTGAATATTTTAAAGAGATGGATTGTTTAATTGAAGAAAAATTGTGGAAGTAAGTTCGAGATTATTCGGGAGGCAGGTAACGACATATAACATAATATTTAAGCTACGTCTCCTTCGGAGCCTTGGTCTGCGAGGTGAATTTGGAAGAGGCATTTCAACAGACAATCCCTTTGGGATTCATGAATACAGGAACGTTATCGGAAATCAATGCAAAAAATATTTGTATTAGGGAAAACGAAAATTGAGGAGGGTCAAACGATGGAGGATAATTCAATGAAAATAGATTATAGTCAATACTTTTGGCAGGATGATAAAGTCAGATTACGTGCAATACATTCAGCAGATTGGAAAGGAGATTATATTAGTAATTTTGATACTCCTGCACGTCGTCTTCTAGAATGTTCGACAGAATTGCCGCCTACTATTGCGGGTTCAAAGAAATTTGCAGAGAAAATGCTGATTTTTCCTCAACAAATGGAAGAATCATGTTTACTCTTGAGACCTTAGAAGGCGAAAGCATAGGAGTACGTTCAGTATCGGAATAGTAATCGATAAAGAATATCGTGGTATGAGTTATGATACAAGAGCGATGAAGATTCTGTTAAGGTACGCATTTCTGGAACGAAGGCTTAATAAATTCAATGACTATGTTCTTGAGGGAAATGAAGCATCTGCAAAGATGATGGAGAATCTCGGATGTATTCAGGAAGGCATACGGAGACAGGTCGTCTATATCAATGGCAAATTTATGGACTTCATTTTGTATGGATTAACGAAAGATGAATTTGTTGAAAAGCATAGAGAAGAGTTCAACCTCTAGAACTGACTTCCACCGGACAAATGTGAGTTAAAACGAGGAAGGCATTGACATCCGATAACAATATATTCACGCAGCGGCTCCTTACGGAGCCTTGGTCTGCTGGATGGATTTCAGGGAAGTGGACTCAGCAGACACGTCCGAATTCGTCGTACGTCGTGAATACAGGAACGTTATACGGAGACTTGCAAATACTTTTATAAGATAGAGGTGTATGAATGTTTTTTTTACAGATGTCGGGATTCCCAGGATCAGGAAAGTCAACATTAGCAAAACAGATTAGCCAAGCAACTGGAGCTGTCATTGTCGATCATGACATTTCCAAAACAGCAATTTTAAAATCGTTATCATCACAAGGAAACACGATGGAAGGTAAAGCAATAGGACAACTATCCTATGATGTAGATTGGTCGTTGGTGGATTTTTATTTATCGAATGGACACAGTGTGATTATGGATAGTCCTTGTTTGTACAGTAATTTATTAGAAACCGGACTTGAATTAGCGATAAAACACAATAAGAGATATAAGTATGTTGAATGTTATATAGAAGACATTGAAATAATCCGAAAACGATTGAGAAATCGAGAAAGACTTCTGAGTCAAATTGAGGCACCGTCATCAGAAGAAGGATTTTATAGAACCATAAAAAACAGTAAGAAACCAGAAGAAGAGAAGTATATAGTGGTTGATACATCGAAACCAATCGAAGAATATTTACCAAAAGTCCTAGAATACATAAACAAATGAAAACGAAAATACAGATAATGAAAGAAGAATCAAGAAGGCAAGTCCATCGGATAACACAGTATTCACGCGGCTGATACGCCTTGGTCACTTTGATGTTTTCGGCAGAAGTAGTAGTTTCAGTGACAACTTCCTATGGAAGTTCGTGAATACCTGAACGTTAAGTGAAATTACTGAAGTCTTATTTACGGAGGGATACATATGTTTATTTCAAAAGACCAACAAACAAAGATCAAACAATTAAATCAAATACTTGGTATGAAACATCGAAGCACACCATTTGATTTCAATAAAAAAGAAGATTGGATAGAAGCCCTTAAGATGATTACTGCTGAGTACGTAGACTTTTGTGAGTATTGGGGAAGATTATCGAATTTGAATTCAAATTTAGATGAAAGTCTTGAATGTTTTTATCCAGCTAGTTGGGTGGAAATATCTCAAGAAGGCAAAGTAAAAGATGCGAAATTAAACAATGTAATTAAATCAGTAAATAAAGCCGAAGATTCTTTACGAGTATTAATGGAGCGAGCAGAAGAGAAGTGTAGAAAGATATGGATTTTGGTTTTTGAAAGCCAACAAAAAGCAGTTATAAAAGAATTTTTAGGAGAAGAAATGACATGCAGTATAGAGGATTTACAAGAGATTTTAGAAAAAGAGATCTTTGAGATGGCAACAGAAATAGAATATACAGGAAATGTTGAGAATTCGACACGAGAGTTCTCAAAAAACCTAAAACAAAAAATTGAATTAAAAAATTAGAGCTGTAACTTCACTTAACATAATATTCAAGCGGCGGCTACTTTGGAGCCTTGGTCTACGATTGGATTTCAAAGAGGAATTTCAGCAGACAACCTCTTTGGGTTCATGAATACAGGAACGTTATAGGAAATTGCAAAACCCGAAAATCAAGAGGAGGATATATGTCTAAATTACTAATGGATATAATTCAGGTGTCTGCAAATATTGCGATTGTATTAACTTTTATAATTACAATTTATATTTTCAGAGAAAACATCTCTTCCCGAAAAACCTCAATTAGACCTTTGTTGATGCCAGGTAGGGTTAATCAATTTTTTAATGATGATAATTTGTTTGCTGGAAATTACGAATATCCACTGATTGATGATGTAGGAACAACCGCGTTAGTTCATTTTGGAATAAAGAATGCAGGAAAAGGAGTTGCGAAAAATGTAAACGTGCTTAACTTTAGAAGTGAAGAAGAAGAACCTATTGAATTTAGAGTGGGGAACAACTCAATTAGTATACTTGAGGGTGAACATGTACCATTTGTAATTAGAATTGCGAGGAAAGATCCTACTGATTATTTCTTCATTACATACAGTACAACGATTTCTTACGAAGATATTTTCGGGAAAAAATTCTATATAAGTATAAGACTATGGGTTCAAGAAAGTGGCGTAATAGTCATTGAATACAATGATGCTCAAATACCACAATGGAAAGAATTTATGACTGTTGTATCAAGAGAAGTTGAGTTAAATGGATTTTTTGAAATGAGGCAATTAGAAGAACGTATCAATGATAATAAAAGAGAGTAAATAAGAACAAGCAACATTCTATAACATAATATTCACGCTGCGGCTCCTTTGGAGCCTTGGTCTGCGGGAAGGATCTCAAAGAGGGATTTCAAAAGACAACCCCTTAGGGATTCATGAATACAGGAACGTTATTGGAAATTACAGCAGTAAGGAGAAAAGCATGTTAAAAGTTATTAGATCTTTTTTTGAAGCTCTATCAAAAATTGATAGATTTCTACGATGTCCATATCGTTGGGGAATGAATGGTTTTACATTTTTGTTTATCTCAATAATAGTATTAGGAGCCATCGGGATGAAAATTGATGACTATTTTGGTACTGATATTTTCATGAAATCATCAACCTTTTTATTTGGATCATTTATTTATTGTTTAATTCCCTATTTGTTTTACAAAGGTGAAGGTATAAATAAATTTATATTATTTGGTAAAAAAGAGGGGATCGAGGAAATAACTAAAAGGTTTGATCTTAAAGGTTATATGGTTTTTTTATTGTTTTTTTCTTACTTTTTAGTTATTCCTATTGTAGGTATCCCATTACTGCTTCAGATTTTCGAAATTACCTTTTTAATAGAATTTATATTGAGCAATATGGAACTAATAATTTTTATACTTATAGCTATCACATCTTTTATGTGGTTCTCGTTTCATATCATCAAGTCTATCGTATGTTTACAAAAAGTAAAGGTGAAGGTTTCATTGTATACTGCTTCCGGTTCATCTTTAACTCTACTTAAAATAAATGAACTTGAGCAATTTCTAATTGTTGTTTCATGTTTAGTAATTAGTTACTCATGGGTTCAATATATTATTGAGTTAAAAACAGAGGAAGATATGAATAAAAAGCAATGTTAATGCTACGCAGGCTGTAACTTCTGATAACAAAACATTCCTACGTCGTCGCGTACGCTCCTAGGTCGCCAAGAGGATTTTCGGAGAAGTGAAATCAGGCGACACATTCAATCGCTAAGTCTGACGACCTAGAAAATGATTTACAACAAAAAGTATAAGGAGATAAACATGCAAAAGGAAATTTTATTTTCACAAGGTAAAGTGATTTTTTTTAAAGAATCTGATTTCTGGACTGAATTACTGAATAGCCGTTTAACAAACACAAAAAATATATATATAGCAACGTATAATTTTAATTTTAAAAATAAATATGAAAGAAGCTTTTATAGAAAGTTAGCTGACATAGCAAACTCAGGAGTTGATATTAATTTACTATACGCTAAAAGAACATTTTCTTCTGAAGATAAACTGGAGATAGAAGATATATTCAAAAATTTTGTGCTGTGTGCTGAACTTATAACTAACCATTCAAAGCTTTTTATTACTGATAATTTTGCTTATATTGGTTCTGCTAACTTCAGTTTTGGAAGTAATAACAATTATGAGAGTGGTGTTATTTTTGAAGATAAAAATATTGTCTCTGAAATAAAGAGCTTTTATTGTAGAGAATTACTCGATAAGAGTGAATTCACAAATGTCCCAGAATGTTTTGATCCATTCGATTATTTGACAAGTATTTTGGAAGCAGTCGAATATATGATCACAGTCAAGAAAAAAGATGATTTGTACTTAGGGAATATACCCCAATTGAGATTTTTGGACGGTCTAGAGAAGGACTTAGAAAAAATCGGTTATCCAGTTCCAAGAAAATTTGACTGGTGGTCATTATATCTGCAAATTCACGAGCAAAAAGTAGTACCTGATGATACAACTTTTAATGATTTCCAATTATATCTTAATGAAATATTTGTATATTTAAATGAGGTGATTTCTTTTATTAATGAGCAATATAAGAGTATTGGCAGAGTAGAAATGATGAAAAAAATTAATAACATTTAGTGAATTAAGATTTTAGATTCTTGGGAGTATTTCAATGAAGTGATGACATCCTATAACATAATATTCAAGCTAAGTCTCCTTCGGAGCCTTGGTCTGCGGGAAAGATTGCGAGGAGGGATTTCAGCAGACAAACCCTTTGGGGTTCATGAATACAGGAACGTTAGATGAAATTCCATACTGCATATAAGACAAATGAGAGGAGAGAATTGAAGCCAAAAGATTGTAAAAGACTTTTTAGAATCTTTGGGATTTGAAGTCAGAAAAATAAAGGAAGGTAGATCAAAAACACCAGACTATGAAGTGTATTTAAATAGTGAATTAGTTTTTTATTGCGAAGAAAAAACAATTGAATATGATGATTTTGAAGGTTCTAAAAATGATCCAACATATAGTTCTATTTCAAGTCAGGTACACAAAGCAGTAAAACAATTTAAGAGCGTGAATACAGATCGAAAGATTCCAAATGTATTGGCATTTGTAAACTTTGATAGCTTAAAAGATGCTCATGACCTTAACAGGGTACGCTCGTTTAGAGAGCGGCGAATACCTTGGGGTTCATAGAGTTGGAAGAGTAAGTAATGACTTGGACAAAGTTGATCTTTATCTTTGGTTCGATAAGGAGAATTTCACAAATATGATTTGGGGAAAAGTACATCAAGAAAATCATGAAAAATTAAAGAGAATAATCAATATTGAAAAACACAGTTAAAGTATCGCAAAGAAGATGGAACATCATCTAGCATAATATTCACGCTGCAGGTATACGCCCTTGGCCCGGCATACGCCGGACACTCGACATACGCCGGACACTCGACATACGTCGAGTCGTGAATACAGGAACGTTAGATGAAATTGCCGAAATGAAAGGATAACTAATTCTATGGGAAACACAATAGGTTTGAATAATAAAAATAGAAACAATATTAAACCACTCTCAATGTCTAATACTTTGACGGCTATTTTCTTAGAAGCATTAGTTTTAAGTGGATCTATGACAGCAAATACCAATCGCGAGAAAGAACTTATCATATGGTTGGCTCAACGGGATCAGGAAGTTGTTGGGATAGGTACAGTAGGTTTTGATATTGATGAACTGCCATGGACAACTGAAAGTTTTATAGAGGAGAAGCAGTTTCTATTAAAAGCATTAGATAATGCAATAAGTGGGTTTGAATGGAGTAAGTTAAGTTATGAGCCTAATAATGAAATGGTTATTAGGCGTCTAGATCATTTCAAAAAAATGATTTTAGAATTTGAGGTAAATGATGTAGATGAGCAACAGTATTTAGATTGGATAGAAAACAATGATCAAGATGAGACACCAACAATACCAAGAGGTTATCCAAAATGCGAAAAACATAATATATTGTTGTCATGTCATGGATGTTTGATTTGTAATAATGAATATTGAGTCTATTCTAGAAGCCGGAAACGGAAACATCCATCTAACATTATATTCACGCATCGGAGCCTGGCGGCCCCTCGATCCGCGAGAAGCGATTGGCAGGGAAGTAATTTCAGCGGACACATCCGCACCGACTAACCGCATCGCGGCCGGCTGCTGGCGCAGCCTTATGTCGGTGGGACGTCGTGGATACATTAACGTTAGGTGAAAGATTGGAAAAACAAGTAATTCAATAAAATTAAAGAAATAGAGGATGAATTCTGTGGCAATCTGTATTAAATACAAATTATATAGAATGGATGATAACAAAGCAGTATATGCGTATGGGGATTGTTCAGAAAACTTTGAGGGATTATTTGAACTGGATTTAGAAAAATTAATATCAGGCGAGATTTCAAGTGATACGGATATGAGGGAAATAGTGAAAGTAATTAAACCATGCATAAGTGATATAGGTTACCAGCATAAAGCAAACAGGGCATTTAGTAAAATCTATAAACACTATAAAGAGACAAGAACTTATTTATTAGAAGGCGGTTATTATGCATAGATTTTACTGATTAACACAATGAATAAATACAAAGTTGTGGAAGTAGTTCAAGATGCCCGATCCATCATATAACACACTATCTACGCTGCGGGCTCTGCCCTTGGTTCGCAAGATGGAGTAGTCAGAGAAGTGAATCAGCTCACAACCCTACGAGGCTAAGTCCGTTGGACCTGGCGCGTGCGCGCCTTAAACCTCTCGGGTTCGTAGATACACAAACGTTATACGACAGAATCAAAAACAATAGAAAAGAGGATCATATGATCCTTTAAATGTTAGAGTTTTGCAATTCACTAAAGAGTTGTAAAGCGTCTTTGAAACCTTGTAAGTAGATACTTCTTTCTAAGATGGATTGATCGGGCAAAGCATCACGAAGTGTTTAAAGTATTGATCTGTCTCCGCAGAAAGCTGATTGTATTCCGTATGACATTCCAGAAGCTCCGCAGCAAGCTAGAAATCCTACATCGACAATTTAGCAACCTTCATTGAACGGAAAACACGCCTGTACACCGTGATTCAAATCTATCGATGGAGATTGCCTTTGGTGTAGCCGCTGCTCAGTATCTTGCTGTAGCTTTTCAAACTGCTACAACAGACCGTGACAAGGAATTTGTCTGCTACGCGAACTTGGAGGAAACGCACGACGTACAGATCTATTTTGCCGACCCTTTCTCTTCCTGGCAACGAGGTTCAAATTAGGATGCAAACGGCTTACTTTGTGAGTTTTTTCCCAAGGGCACAGACTTTACTCAAATATTAGATGCAGCATTGGATCGTTCGCTTCATTTAATCAACCATCGCCCTCGGAAATGTCTGGGCTGGAAAACCGCCCACGAATCTTTCACAGAGGAACTGTCGCACTTGGTTTGACAATCTATCACATAAAAACGGTGGGTGAAATTAATGCAAATAAGATAAAGATGGATAAAATTTACAATTAAATCCGGTTCGAGGAAACAAAAAAAACTGGTGGCGTATGCAGGATCTGTAAGTATCAAAAACCCGACATAAATTGCGGGTTTTTGATACTTTATTGTTGGGAGATGAAAGGCGCTACCCAGTAAATTCCTGAACCCATGTGTTGTTATAATAAGCAATACCGATATGAGTATAACTATTATTCAGTATATTTGCTTTGTGGCCAGGGCTATTCATCCACTCCTTCATAACTTGAGTAGGGGTGGTTTGCCCTTTTGCGATGTTTTCTCCAGCGGTATTATATGTGATCCCGAATTCCTTCATCATATCGAAGGGGGATCCATGTGTTGGCGAATTATGATCAAAGTAACTGTTGTTGTACATGTCCTGTGCCTTGACCATAGCCACATTTGACAATTCTTCATTCCTACTCAAGGAACTTAATCCTGTTTTGGCCCTTTCTTGATTGACTAGATCCAGAACCTGCTGCTCAAAATCGGTTTTATCCGTAGTATTTTTTTTACCTTCCTGTACTTGTCCTGTTGGCTCCTTATTTTCAGGATTTCCTGCAGGTGCCTGGTTTACTGGATTTCCATCCGGTGTTCGAACCAGATCCAACAAATCCAATGGAATTCCATTTTGGGCTTCTTTTGTTGTAATAGATCTCTCTTGCCAAGATGTAGCGGTTGATGATGCCTGTGTGAGGACAGAGTTTGGTGCAGCAGCATGATCATGAATTGAAATTTGTTTTTGCTCAGGAGTCACTTGTTTTTGCATCATATTGTTATGGGACGAACAGCCTGCCACCAATAATAATATTATTAAAACGAAAAACTTTGCCATTTGCCGACCTCCTAGATCCGTTAGTTAATGAAGTTCCCGGATTTATGTTTTCCTGTATGCCATTTACTTATCCAGTACTTTTTTATGATCGATACCATTTAGATAGCCTTGTCTTTTTTTGTGTCTCGAGGAAAGCGTGTTGCGAATGGTTATGGATAAAGAAGGCCATATCGGGTCATAAATGCATCACGGGATGAATGTTATCTAGTTCAATGGGATTCCTGATGATTGGAGTATTTCGATGGATAATTGGGAGAATCTATTTCAAACTAATAGACAATTTTATAGAATATAAACCATATGCTGCATCATATAAAACAAACTGAAAGCAAATATTTGATCATTCGATGAAGTCAGCAACTGCGTTTAACACAGTATTCAAGCTGTAGGGCTATCGTCCCTTGATTGACAGATGTATAATGATGGAAGAAATATCAGTCAACAAACGCCCCAGCCTAAGATAAGAGCTATCTAAGGCCGGGGCGTTTCGTGAATACAAGAAAGTTATGAGAAATCATCGTAAATAAATTACAAGATAGGAACTGTATAATGCTACTCATTATATACAGTTATGGCTAAGTGCTTGAAATATCGTTTTAACTAATCTTATGAGGTGGTTATTATGCAAATAAGAAAAGCAACGATTAATGATGCAGAAGGCATTGCAAAAGTTCATGTGGATAGTTGGAGAACAACTTACAAAGGTATTATTCCAGATGAATTCTTATATAATCTATCATATAAAAAAAGAACTGAATTATGGATCAAAAATATTGAAAGAGAAGATAATTTTGTAGTTATAGCAGAAAACCCAGAAGGAGAAATTATTGGATTTGCAGATTCTTGGAAGAGAGAAACAAATATAGTAGCCAATTCTAGTGATTTAACATCTATATACATACTTAAGGAATATCACGGAAGAGGTTTAGGGAAAGAATTACTTAAACAACTGTTTCTACAATTTAAATTTTTAGGCTATCAAAAGATATTTGTTGAAGTTCTAGAAGATAATAAGACACGATATTTCTATGAACATTATGGAGCTAAATTATGTAAATCAATTCAAATAATAATCGGAGGAAAAGTTCTAAATGAATTAATTTATGAATGGGATAACATTGATGAGGTTTTAGCGAAATTCAGTAGAACGGAAGCGGACTCAGGCGACAACCACTGAGAGGCAAGTCCTGACGGACCCAGTCGCTACGCTCCTTTAAGCCTCTCGGATTCGTGAATACAGCAACGTTATCTAAAATCAGGACAAATATGTAATATCAAAATCTAGGAGTGTGATTCGACTTGGAGAACTCAAATTTAAATAATCTTATTGAAAAATACTTGAGCGCATATAACACGTTTAACATTGATGGAATGATTGGAGTTTTGAATGAAAATATTCATTTTCGAAACATTTCTAAAGGTGAAGTGAATTCGGAAACAAAGGGGATTCAGGAATTTCGCACATTAGCAGAGCAGTCAATTCAGGTATTTTCTCAAAGGCGTCAAGTAATAAAGAACATTACTTTCGCAGGAGATAAAGCAGAGGTTGACATTGATTATGAGGGAATATTGTCCCGTGATCTCCCTAATGGAATGAAAGCAGGAGAAACATTAAAACTTCAAGGGAAATCAATATTTCAAATGAAAGATAAGAAGATAATACTGATTGAAGATCATAGTTGAAACAGTATTGAAAGTTATTTATAGATTACCCTAAATCAGATTACAATATATTCACCGCATCGGGCATACGCCCTCGGTCCTGCAGAAGTATTTCAGGGAAGCAGAGGTTGCCGGACACACTTGGCATTCGCCAAGCGTCATGAATACACAACGTTAGTCGAAAGAAGTTCTTATTTTAGGAGGAGTCTATATGATATTAGAAAAAGTTATAAATAGAATTGTAATACAAAATGAATATAAGGATTTTGTTGATAAGTATGTAGATCTTATACTTAGCGAATTTAAAGGTAAGATTCATAGCATTTATATGTGTGGCTCGATTCCCAAAGGAACTGCTAAACCTTTTAAGTCAGATGCAGACTTTACTATTGTATGTGTAAATCCCAAAGATGTTGATTACGAAAGATTGTCAAATATTAAAGACAGGCTTTTGGAAAAATATCCAGTGTTAACTAAGATTGATACGACCATTTGTTCGATTGACGATGTATTAAGTAAACCAAATGAGTGGGGTTTTTGGGTTAAGATCATTTGTGTTTGTATATATGGTGATGACGTTGGTGAAAAAGTACCCCCGATAGTTATTTCTCCTGAGTTCATATTAGACTTAAATACAGAGACCAAGGAGGAAGTAGATCGTATACATCGTTTACTTTCTAGTGCTAGTGATAACACAATGAAAACTAGATATATTAAAGGTTACTCTAAGAGATTAATTCGTGCATTATACTCTTTGGTTTTAGAAGAAATAGGCGTATGGCAAGATGACTTTATTAAGATGAAGAATGCCATATTAGACTATTGTGATATTGACTCCGCTTTAGTTGATTATCTGTATGCTTGTTACTTGGATAGTAATGTACTTGTTGAAGAGTTTTTGGGAATTGCAGATGAAGTATATAGCTATTTTGAGAACGCTTTAAATGCAATGGCTGCTTCCAGAGCTTCCTTCGAATAACAAAATATTGACGATCCGGATCACTCTGAGAAGCGATTGACCACATTTAGCCCCCTAAGCCCGTCGAGACGTCACTGCACTAGGTGTTCGGCAAGCCTCACAACTATAAGCAGCGACTCTAAGGGGCCAGGACGTCGTCAATACAAAACGTTAAGTGAAATTCCGGAGATCTAGTTCCAATTGAGTATGAATGTATTAGGAGGGAAGGATGATGAATAATGGTATGGCATCATGGCAAGAACTGAAAATAGATTATGAAATTAATCAAATATCTCCCAATATATCAACTAGACTAGAAGATATTGAACGTATCCCTACGCGGCTTGGAATAAAAATACTCACTATCCTTATTGAATGGGCTTGCCAGCCACAAAATACCCACCCAATTGAAATAGCGAGGAAAAAGATTAAAACAATTCCTTCTGATTGGCTAATAGAACATCTTCCTAATGTAGCTAAAACAGCAATTTGTCTTGACGATGAATGGGAGTATCGTAGGTTGTTAGAGCTACTTTCAGAGGCAATTCCAAAATTACTAGATTGGGGAATTGAATTGGGAATTAATTCTAAAAATGAAGAAATTAAAGAGGCAGCAAATGACTATAAAGAAAAATAACAGTTTGTAGAGTGCAATGAAATGATTCAAACAAGGTTTGAAATGGAGGCCACAGAATGGACCTAAAGACGTACCTGGCAGAGCATTTCCCAAACCTGACCTTAGAACCGCCTCTTTTCTATAATTGGGATGTTGCAATACGATTCGAACTTGGCAATCCTCTGATGTTTGGAATAAATAAGGAGCATTACATGGAACGAGTTTATCATCGATCGCTTGAATTATTTAAGGCTTTTCATGATCAAGAAGAAAGAGCCGATTAGAGCCTTGAGACTTGAGATACTTCCAGATTTGGATTGTGAACCGGATGAAACCCCAGATCCAAGGAACAACATGTATAGGTACTGGACTAAATGTAGAATTGAAGACTTGAAATATCGTCAGTTAATCAAAGCTATATGTAATCATGATGTTGGCATTAAGCCAACGATCTATCATAGGGTGTATTTCATTAATATAAGTAAGAAAACGATATTTCATATCTATGATGATAGAGGTTGCGATGTTATTTCACCATCAAGAGAAGCGCTAACGGATATCTATAAAGAATATAACGATTGGATTCTAGATTATGATCGAGAACGTATTAACAACGTATTTCTGGGATAGTGCGAAGTATTAGTCTACGTGGTTGATTGTGGTAAGTCATTTTCAGTAAACAAATTAGTCTAAGTCAGTTGTCATGAAACCCAAGAAAGTTATATGCAATCGCGATATATGTTAAAATTACAGAAAGTAGAACTAACTCAATAACAGGAGGTAGAACACATGAAGTGGCAAGAAGTTAGAGAACTGTTCCCTGACCAGTTTGTTTTGGTTTCTATCATTCATTATCATGAGGAAGACAACAAAAAAATAGTAGATGAAGTTGCACCAATTCGTACCGTATCCGAACAAGATGCGAATAAAGAATTTTTTCAAGTAGAGCCTGGTAACATCGTGTATCATACTTCGAATCAAGACTTTGTGATCAACCTCCGCAGAGATCCATTAATGAGAGTGAGACGTAATACGAATGAAAATTAACTATGATGGTCAGTTAATTACAACGTCACTTACCGTTACATTTAGAGGAAGAATATTAAGAATAGATGATGTAATTATAGATACAGGCTCTTGATTGGATATTCTGAAACAACAAAATTTTATTATTGATCTGAAAACATTAGAATTACATAATTGAAAATAAAATTTTATCAATGAACGAGTCCTATTTATAATGAGTATCAGATAAAAAGATACATATACAAGTGAAGTTCACCTAACAATTTTTGTTAGGTTTTTGTTCTAGAGCCTGTCCGCTTTTCAACAGTTGAATTAAGCTCTTTTTGAGATATGGCTGATGTTAAAGCAAACAGGGATGGTAGCATGAAAGAAGGCTTCTACAATCATTCGCATTCCATTCAACCTTGTATATATTCATCGTATTCACCAGATTACAGTCAGACAGTGGGAACCTAAATTGAATGTATGGATCATCCCCTAAACCATCTCTGCTGTCCGATTGGCATTGAGTGGGCGGCGAGGAATTCATCAAATCGCTCGGCCATCTAGGAATTAAGGGAAAAAGGGCAGTCTCGGGGGAAGTGTTGATAGTATAACAGAACTCGTATCGCGGCTTGTTTAATTGACGCCAAAATATTACAATATTATGATATGATCATTGCTAAAACATGAATTTTGGCTCCAAATAAAGAGAGCAAGAGGAGGTGCTGTAATGCCAAAATTAAAAGATATCGCAGAACGTGTAGGCGTATCCATATCAACGGTTTCGCGTGCGATCAGCAATGATACCAATCGACCGGTCAATGAAGGGACAAAGCGAAAAATTAGGGAAGCTGCTCTTGAGTTGGGATACATTTTGGATGAATCCTCCAAATCCATTGGCAAAGAGATTACCTCAGCCAAACGGATAGCTTGTATCGTGCCACAGATTTTGATGGATGATCATCCGTACTTTTCACAGGTACTGACTGGTTTTCACGTTAAAATGACGGAACTGGGGCTGCCTCCAGCAATTGTCCGCACTTGCGAAGAACTTGGTGACACCGAACGGATAAAGATGATGCTTCAGGAAACGGGTACTCAAGGTATAGTCGCAATCAGCTGGTACGATGAAAAATTGTTTGAGCTGCTTGAGCAAGAGAATATCACTGTACTGGGTGTAAGTCTCAATGACGAAAGACTTACTGTACCGGTCGTTGACTGTGACCGAATATTTTCTGCTCGCACAGCAGTCCGTCATTTGATCGAGCAAGGCCATACCCGGATTGGGTTTATCGGTGGCCCCGCATATTCGGAACAAATAGAGAGCGAAGAAAGGTATGTCGGTTATAAATTTGCCATGCTGGAAGCAAACCTGAATCTGAATGAACATTGGATTATCAACACCAACTGGAATGTGAATCTCAGCTACAGCAGACTGACGGATCTCCTGATCGAGACGCCCAAGTCTGATTGGCCGACGGCCATTTTTTGTGCAAGTGATATGCTCGCTATTCCTGCGATGCGGGCAGTGGTTGAACAAAATGGCCGTATCCCTCAAGATATAGCATTCGTGGGCATGGATAATATCTCTATGGCGCAGTATACGACACCACCTCTGACGTCCGTGCAAGTTCCAAAATATGAAATCGGCAAAGTGGCAGCACAATTAATTAACGATTATCTGGAAGGGCGTTATTCATCTCTCCATAAAGTTTTGTTGCCCAGCACCCTTATTGTGAGGGAATCATCTGTTTATGATCGTACAAATGACTAGTTGGTTGTGTGATATTATATTACATATAAATTCAGATAATTGTCATATAAAACCTACGAGGAATGCATCCGCGTGGTTTTTTTTTGTTTTTTTAGCCAAAAGTAATCCAAATAAAACCAAAAAAATGTTTGACAATCGTCTATGGGCTATATTATGATGTATGAAATTAAACGTTTGGCGTTATTTTTTATGTTTTTGGATTTAGCCAGCAGCTAAAATTATATGTTAAAGCAAATTATTGATTGCGCTTTCATCCCCTTTAAATCAATGTTTATATAAAATATACAAGAAACCTCTAAAACTCTTATAAACTATTATCCAAACTGATACCTACCCATTTACATATAATATATTCCAAACTAGCACCAAATATATATCCAAATATACATCCAAAAAAACAAATCCCCTTGCGTCAGATGATGAACTCATTATTAACGTTATCCACTCACTTTGTGTAATAACTTCTAACATATAAGTACTTCAAATCAAATCTCAGAAATCAAAGAAGATCAGAAATCAAAAAAGAAAGGTGGGAACTGCTTCGAGCAGCGTAAGGACGCTGGTGGTTTAACACAAAGACATTTTGCCAGGCAGAATTGTAGTGACGATTCCAGGGGGGATGTTCATGGCCAATACAACTGTACAACCTGCAATGAATGCAGTACATGAAAAGAAGAGAAGAAGACGTCAAAAGTGGAACCCGATTTTACGAAATTGGCAGCTTTATTTGTTAATCTCACCAGTTGTTGCTTATTACCTTGTCTTTCAGTACTTGCCGATGTATGGCATTCAAATCGCGTTTAAGGATTTCATTGCAACGAAGGGAATCTGGGGAAGCCCCTGGGTCGGTTTTGAACATTTTGAACGTTTTTTTCACAGTTATTTCTTCTGGAGATTAATTAAAAATACGCTTGGACTTGGGTTGTACAGCTTGGCAGTAGGTTTTCCAGTCCCTATCATTTTGGCGCTTCTGATGAATGAGGTAAGGGCGGAAAAGTTTAAAAAATTTGTTCAGACCATTACCTATGCGCCGCACTTCCTATCAACTGTCGTGGTCGTAGGCATGATGATGATGTTTTTATCGCCTCGATACGGAATCATTAATCACTTCATTGGTATGTTTGGCGGTAATCCCATTAATTTCTTATCTGAGCCTTCCTGGTTCAAGACCTTGTTTGTGATGTCGGATGTATGGCAGACCATGGGCTGGAGCTCGATTATTTATTTGGCGGCATTAGCTGGCGTGGACTCTCAGCTTCATGAAGCAGCGCGTGTGGATGGGGCAACCCGGTTGCAGCGGATATGGCATATTAATATACCGAGTATTATGCCGACAATTATCATTTTGTTCATTTTAAACATCGGAAGCATCATGGGTATTGGTTTCGAGAAAGTCCTGCTGATGCAGAACACACTGAATTTAGAAACCTCGGACATTATCTCTACCTACGTTTACCGGAGCGGGATACAAGATGCTGAATACAGCTTCTCGGCGGCGATTGGTCTGTTTAACTCCATAATCAATTTCATCTTATTAGTCACTGTTAACCAGATCTCAAAACGAATGAGTGAAACGAGCCTATGGTAAGGGAGTTGCTGATGCATGCTTGTTGAATCTAGAGGAGATCGTATTTTCAATATAGTTAACCATTTTTTGTTAATTATAATTACGCTCATTGTTATCTACCCGCTTGTTTTTGTGTTAAGTGCTTCGTTCAGTGATCCGCAGGCCGTCCTGCGTGGTGAAATGTTCCTATGGCCCAAGGGGATCAATCTCCATTCTTATGAGAAGATTTTTCAGAACAAAGATATCCTCAGAGGTTATACCAATACACTGATCTATACGTCAGTGGGGACGTTGATTAATCTTGTCATGACGATTCTGGCGGCATACCCGCTATCTCGAAAGGATTTTATTGGCCGCAATGCCATCATGGCCCTGTTTGTTTTCACGATGTTCTTCAGTGGCGGACTAATTCCAACCTATATGCTAATCAAAAACCTTGGCATGTTAAACACATTTTGGGTCATGATCATTCCAAATGCCGTTTCGATCTGGAACATCATCATTATGCGGACATTCTTCCAGCAATCGATTCCAAATGAGTTGCATGAGGCGGCGACGATTGATGGCTGCTCCAATATTCAAACGTTAACCCGGA
This sequence comes from Paenibacillus sp. MDV22-iso6, assembly GCF_058408365.1. Lineage (NCBI taxonomy): Bacteria > Bacillati > Bacillota > Bacilli > Caryophanales > Paenibacillaceae > Paenibacillus > Paenibacillus sp. MDV22-iso6. Next base: position 17,971 of record NZ_JBZVDZ010000006.1, read on the forward strand.
TTATCCTGCCATTATCCATGCCCATTATCGCGGTGACAATTCTGTTCTATGCTGTTGGGCACTGGAACGCCTTCTTTAACGCAATGTTGTATCTGTCAGACAAGGACAAGTTTCCACTTCAACTCATTTTGCGGGAAATTCTGATTCAAGGGCAGACGAACGATATGGTCAAAATGTCAACCGAGTCTGCAATTAAGCAGCAAAGGGAAGTGGAGGGCATCAAATATGCTGTACTCGTCGTTGCCAATATACCGGTGCTCCTGCTTTATCCTTTCCTGCAAAGATATTTTGTTAAAGGCGTAATGATTGGTGCCATTAAAGGATGATTCCTTGTATGGATAACGATGGGACAAAGGGAGGAATAAGAATGACACTCAAAAAGTGGGGGAGTATCGCTCTGGTTTGTATCATGTCCGTTTCGATGCTGGCCGGGTGCAATTCTAAGGATGCTGATTCGGGAAGTAGCAAGGATAAAGGAGCTGCCAATGGCAAAGTCAATGCGAGCGGATTTCCGATCGTAAATGACACCATTACAGTAAGCGGATTTGCCGGAAAGTTTTTTGCCAATGCAGACTGGAACGATCTTAGACTCTGGAAAGAGTATGAGAAGATGTCCAATGTTCATATCCAGTGGGATACGGTGCAGAAGGATAATTTGAAGGAAAAACGCAATCTCCTGCTGGCAGGCGGCGCTTACCCAGAGCTGTTCTACGCCTCGGCGTTTTCCAGATCGGATCTGCTGAAATACGGCAAGCAAGGTGCATTCATTCCTCTGAATGATCTGATCGACCAATACGCGCCTAACTTTAAGGCACTAATGAAGAAGTATCCGGTTATTGGCAAAGGGATTACGATGCCGGATGGTAACATATATGGGCTGCCAACCTTGTATGATCCGGAATTCAAGTCGGTTCTGTACGGGACACCTTGGGTGAAGCAAGAGTGGCTTGATAAATTAGGTATGCAGGAACCGCAGACATTAGATGACTTCTATACTATGTTGAAAGCTTTTAAAGAAAAGGACCCGAACGGCAACGGGCAGAAGGACGAGATAGCCTGGGGCGGTGTGGGGACGGCTGGTGTGGTGAACTACCTGAGAGGTTCATTTGGGTTGAATAATCATGGAACCTCCAACATTAACATTGATACAGATCCTCAGACGGATAAAGTACGCTTTATTCCAACCGATCCCCAGTACAAGGAGCTGCTACAATTCGTGAATAAGCTCTACAAGGACGGATTGCTCGAGCAGGATATTGTATCTGTTAAGAGTACGGAAGTGGATGCTAAAGGTATGGAAGGCCTGATCGGAGTCGTTGATAATGTCGATCCGGTTGCGATATACAATCAGCGAGGTTATGTTGGCATGCCAGTACTGAAGGGGCCTCATGGCGATCAGACATACAATGCCTATGGTTCTCCACTCGGTAATATCGGGATGTTCGTACTTACAGATAAAGCCCAAAACCCAGAGGCCATGATCCGCTGGATGGATTATTTCTACAGCGATGAGGGCATCAAGACGTTCTTCATGGGATGGAAAGATGAGACGTATAAAGAAGACGCAGACGGTAACGTAGACTATGTCGACAATATCAAAAACAACCCGGATGGCCTTAATCTGGACCAGGCAGTAGGTCAATACCTGATTTGGCCGGGTGGGTACTACCCTGGTTTTGTGAAGCAGAAATACTTCAAGGGAGCTGAAGGTCTGCCAACTTCGGTTGAAAATGCAAAAAAAGCAGAGTCTCACATCTTACCACAAGATCAAATTTGGCCTCCATTTAATTTCACGCAGGAAGAGCAGCGGGATCTGACCACTTTCCAAACGGATATTGAAACGTATGTAGATGAAATGCGTGACAAATTCATTACTGGAAATGAATCCTTTGACAATTGGGATCAGTATGTGGCAGCTCTCCAAAAGATGGGCGTAGAACGATATGTAGCCATCTATCAATCAGCAGCAGACCGTTATACCCAAGCGGATTAGAAGGTTCATCCGTAGATTTCAGATCATAAAGGAGTGAACAAATATGAGTCAAATGAAAGCAGTCCTGATTGGAGCAGGTGCGAGGGGAGCGGGTGGCTATGCACCCTATGCACTTGATTATCCGCATGAGCTTACCTTCATTGCGGTTGCCGAAGCCGATCCAGTGAGAAGAGCAAGATTTGCTGAGAAGCACGGGATTCCGCCGGAACACTGTTATGAGACTTGGGAGCCCCTGTTGGCTGAACCTAAGCTGGCTGATATTGCGGTTATTTGTACACAGGACAGAATGCATTATGGTCCAACGATGCAGGCTTTAGATAAGAAGTATCATGTTATGCTGGAGAAGCCAATGTCACCTGATCCAAAGGAATGTCTTGAGATGGAACAAGCGGCCAGAGATAATGATCGGCTGCTGACGATCTGCCATGTGCTGCGGTACACACCGTTCTGGAATACAATCAAGAAGGTGATACAAGAAGGACGTATCGGAGAAATTGTCTCCATTCAGTTGAATGAGAATGTGGGTTACTGGCATATTGCCCACAGCTTCGTGCGGGGAAATTGGAACAATTCCAACACATCCAGCCCGATGATCCTGTCCAAGTCATGCCATGATATGGACGTATTATCCTGGCTCGTGGATCAGCCTTGCCTTAAGGTCAGTTCGTTCGGATCTCTTAAACATTTTCATGAAGGCAATGCACCGGAAGGTTCCGCTGACCGATGCTTGGATTGTGCTGTAGAACCAACCTGTGCGTATTCTGCACCAAGATTTTATTTGAGTGACCAGTTCAGGGGTTGGGCAGGACATTTTACACAGGAGCTGACGAAAACGAATATCATACAGGGCTTGCGTGATACCGTTTACGGCCGGTGTGTATACCGGAGTGACAATAATGTGGTAGATCATCAGGTTGTGAATATGGAATTTGAAGGTGGAGCTACGGCCATGTTCAGTATGTGCGGCTTTACATTTGAGCAGGAACGTAGAATCCAGATCATGGGGACGAAAGGAGAACTTCGTGGTGAGGAAGATCAAATTACGGTGTACGACTTTTTGACACATCAAAAAACAGAAATTACAATCCCTTCACAAACCAGTGGCCATGGTGGGGGAGACAGCGGCATTGTGAGAAATTTTCTGAATGAGGTGCGTCACTATAACGGCCAGGAGAGCCTGACATCGGCTTCAGCTTCCGTCCGGAGCCATCTGATCGCATTCGCAGCTGAAAAGTCGCGGCTGAACGGGGGCGAGTCTATCGATTTGAATGAATATGCCCGTCAGCTTATGGTGAAGGAAGAGCTATCTAAATAATCAGCAGTGTATCGATAAGCTGCCCCTCAAGGTAGGAATATATTTTGAGGGACGGCTTTTTTTGTTCGTTTGGGGTTCGAGAGTTTTCTTCACGGACCTTCAATACCATCGCATCCACTAAGATAAACGGGAATCGGCTGTCGACTTAGGGCCAGTTATTCCATGACCCTACCAGGGGGTCTAACTGTAAGGAGAGGTCTGACACAATAGACTTGGAAAACGCCATGCCACAGAAGTTCGCCGGTAATCTGAGTAACTTTGCGAATTACTTCTTGTGTAATATACTTAGTATACTAATATTATGATGTCAGGGTGGTTTTGTGGAATTGCATTTATACGAGCAGATATATGTCTCTATTGTACAAGAGATTAAAGAAGGTCGATTAAAAGAAGGAGACCGAGTCTCTTCTGAAAAAGAGTTGGCTGAAAAATTTGGCGTCAGTCGTATTACATCTAAAAAGGCTTTGGAGAAATTGGCGGATTCTGGGGTTATTAAACGAATACAAGGAAAAGGCTCATATGTGTCCGATGGTATAATTGGAGGACAAGAACCGAAGCACTATTCAGAGGTAAAAACGACCTTGGTGCCTGAGGATGATAAGCGGTTGATCGGTTTTATTATACCGAATTTTTCTGACGAGTTTGGCCTACAACTTCTTAGATCGATGGAAAAGCGGAGTGCTGAGCATAATTATCAACTCATTATTAAGCGAACTTGCGGGGATCGGGATGAGGAAAAACGCGCGATCGACTTATTTATTGGTTTGGGCATCAAAGGATTAATCGTGACCCCCATTCATGGTCAACACTATAATTCGGAGCTGCTTCGACTTGTATTAGATCGGTTTCCAATTGTTTTGGTCGATAGATATCTAAAAGGAATTCCGGTTTGTTCGGTATACACAGACAATAAGAAAGCAGCCATGGATCTTACGCGTCATCTGATTAGCAAAGGTCATAAAAAAATTGCCTTTTTATCTCCGCCGGAAGAGAACACGTCAACATTGGAGGAAAGGCTGCTCGGATATACGTTTGCCTTCACCCAAGAAGGAATGAACTTGAACAAAGATTATGTATTGACGAACTTGAAGGGCACCCTTCCCATGAACATAAACGGAACAGCGATTGAAAGTGATAAAGAAACAGTAAAGCATTTTTTGAAACAAAACCCTGATGTAAAGGCGTTCGTCGCGTCGGAATTTCTAATAGCTACCATGCTGGCTCAAGTCATCCACTCGATGGGGAAATCTCTGGAGGAATTTGAGATTGTTTGTTTCGACTCCCTGAACGATCACTTAGGTCAACCCATCTTCACACATATTAAGCAGGATGAGAATCAGATGGGTGAATTGGCAGTGGATATGCTAATCTCTCAGTTGCATGGAACAGCAGTTCCCGAGCTGAACATCATTGAACATCGTATGGTCGTGAAAAATAACAGGTAGGGTTAATACAAGCGCAGCTCAACAAAAGCAAGCATATTGTTCAAGGTGTCGAGAAGTCCCCGGGGGCTTATCGGCACCTTTTTTGATATCAGAAATATAAACTTCGAAGCATGGACCTTCCTGACTTGGGATATTAACGAACCTTGAAACGTCGATTTATATATCTAATTATAACCATACGTCATGAATATTTATGTCGTAATATTGCAATTGACATGCTTCGTAATGTCATATTAATATACTTAGTATAATTAGTATAGCCAGCAGGATTCTTATAACCAATTCACTTTGTTCGTCATTTTCTGATTTGAATAGTTCATATCACCAGTCTTGTTAGCGCTTACATAAAATGTGGATTGATCAGAAAATGGAGTGGATTCTATAGGAATTCAAGTTAAACTAATTAATTTAACTTAAGGGGGACTTTGAATGAGGAGATCCAAAAAATTCGCATTTCCAATTCTTGTTTACTTTCTGGCTATGTCACTACTTGTAACCGCTTGCTCAACGAAGGGAGACTCAAGTGATCAGGCCGGAGAGGGGAATACAACGGTTACGATGTGGCATGGTCTTACCTCCATTGATTTAGATAATTTGAATAAAGTCGTGAAGGCATTTGAAGAGAAAAACCCTACCATCAAAATGAAATTGGTTTATACAGAATCCAGCGAGGGATCCGATCAGAAGCTGCTGACTGCAGTCGCAGGCGGCAATCCTCCTGACGTTGCACTTTTCGACCGGTTTAAGGTCGGTACTTGGGCTGCGCAAGGTTCTTTGACTGACTTATCCTCGATGGCAGCAGAATCTGGAATTCTTAAGGAAATGTATTATCCATTTGCTTGGGAGGAGTCCAGTTATCAAGGAAAGCTTTATGCAATGCCGATGGATACGGACTCTCGCCTGCTATTTTACAATAAGGATCATTTCACAGAAGTAGGGCTCGATCCCAACAAACCACCACAAACGATCGCCGAGCTTGAAGCGGCCGCCGAAAAGTTAACCATTAAGGAAGGTAAACGTTTCAAACGGATCGGGTTCATCCCATGGTATTCGCAAGGCTGGCTGTATACTTGGGGATGGGCATTTGGAGGAGAATTCCAGGACGCTGCCACCGGCAAAATTACTGCAAATGATCCTAAAGTCGTTGAAGCGCTACAATGGATGACCGACTTCGGCAAAAAATACAATGTTGAGGATATTGCCGGATTCACAAGCGCAGCTGGCACGGAGGAAATGGATCCGTTCATTTCCGGTCAAGTCAGCATGAAGATAAGTGGAAACTTTACGGTGAAGGGTATCGAAAAATTTAAGCCGGATTTAAATTACGGTGTTACACCAATACCGACCCCAACAGGTACTAATTTTACGACATGGTCGGGAGGCGGGTCCGCTATTATCCCTAAAGGCGCCAAGAACGTTGCTGCTGCTTGGAAATTCCTCGAATTCTTAGGAAAAGAAGAGGGGCAAACGTTATTAAACGCTGACTCTCAAATTTCTGTTATCGATTCGATTAACGACAAGTACGGTTACAAGGACGATCCGATTATGAAGGAATTTATTGAAATTTTGCCAAATTCACACAACCGCCCGGTTATTCCTGAAGGACAGCTGTTGTGGAATGAGTTAGCTTCCGCTACGGAAAAGGCTACCCGCGGTAACGGTACTCCGAAAGAGAACCTGGATAGAGTAACAGAGACTATTAATAAGGCTTTAGAAAAATACGACAAATAGGTGCTAGGTAGGCAGGGAGAGAACTCTCTCTCCTTGCCTATTAATGAATGACAATTGGAAGGAGAATGCAAATGGCGAAACTGGCCGATTCAGTTCAAGTAAACGCAATTCCATCGGCAAGGAAACGAGCACTCCACAGAACTAACGTGATTGGGTGGCTGTTTGCTTCACCTTGGGCTATAGGGCTGCTATGCTTTTATGCAATTCCGATGCTAATGTCCATCTACTTCAGCTTCACTACGTACAGCATTCTGCAGCCTGGTGAATTTGTCGGAATGAGTAATTATATAGATCTTTTCCATGATCCTCTGTTTTGGAAATCCATATACAACACGCTTTATTTCACCGTATTTTTTGTTCCATTAAGTATATTTTTCGGTGTGGCACTCGCTATGATGTTGAATATGAAGGTCAAGGGGATGGCTATATTCAGAACGATCTTTTTCTTGCCTACACTTGTTCCACAAGTGGCTTTGGCAGTTCTGTGGATGTGGCTGTTACATCCAAACTTCGGATTGGTGAACGGGATGTTAGCGAATATCGGTATCGATGGACCTTCTTGGCTTGGTGGTGAGTCATGGTCCAAGCCTTCGCTCATCTTGATGTCGCTTTGGGGTATTGGGCAAGCCGTCGTCATCTACCTTGCTGGATTAGGAGACATCCCTGATGAATACTATGAAGCAGCGCAAATCGATGGAGCTAACTGGTTTCAGAAAACGAGAAAGGTAACCCTGCCTTTGCTCACTCCCGTTATTTTCTACAACCTTGTCATGGGAATGATCGGTGCATTCCAACAGTTTACTCTTCCCTATACGTTGACCAAAGGGCAAGGAACTCCTGCAAATTCCATGACTTTTTACGTCATGTATTTATATGAGAACGGATTCAGGTATTTCAAAATGGGTTATGCCTCCGCAATGGCCTGGATCTTATTTATTATCGTAATGGCATTAACCGGAATTATTTTTATTACGTCTAAACGCTGGGTTCATTATCAAGGGAAATAAGGAGGGGGAAGTAAGGGATGAATCCTACCGCTATCAAAAGAATCAATCGTGCGTTAGCCTATGTATGTCTAATTGTTGCTTCTGCATTTTTCATTATTCCGTTCATTTGGCTGCTTTCCACATCTCTTAAACCACTCACACAAATCTTTACATTCCCACCAGAGTGGATTCCGCATCCAATTCTGTGGAGTAATTATTCCCGTGCCGTTGAGTATATCCCTTTCTGGACATATCTGAAAAACACGGCGATTATAACAATCGTTAGTACGCTTGGTGTGATCATATCCTGTCCCTTGGTTGCCTATAGTTTTGCCAAGTTAGAGTACCGTGGGAGAGGTATACTTTTTTTTGTGACCCTTGCTGTGATGATGATTCCCGGACAGGTGACGATGATTCCTCTATTCCTGTTGTTTACTAAATTAGGTTGGGTAGGAACATCTCTTCCACTGATTGTACCCCAATTTTTTGGAGTGCCCATTTACATTTTTCTATTGCGACAGTTTTTCATGGGACTGCCTGATGCCCTGCGCGAAGCGGCCCGCTTAGACGGCGCTAGTGAATTCCGCATATATTTACAGATCATGTTTCCACTAGCCAAATCCGCCGTTTTAGCCGTGGCATTGTTTCAATTTATGGGGAGCTGGACTGATTTCATGGGCCCCTTGCTCTATTTAACCAATGAACCATCTTACACGGTTTCGCTCGGATTGCAGCAATTTCAGAGTCAAAAGGGATCCGAATGGGGTCTATTAATGGCGGTATCCACCTTGATGACATTACCTATTATTGTTTTGTTCTTTTTTCTTCAAAAGACGTTTATTAGCGGTATTACATTTAGCGGTATAAAAGGTTGAACAATCATAACGTTGGATAGGTTTGTTTGAAAAAAGTTAATAAGCAAATAGGCAGCGATGTGTAAAGCAGAAGCTGCCTTTTTGCGTACCAAAATAAGAAGATTCAGGAGCTTCTCGGCCACTCAAGCCTGAAGACAACCTGTCGGAGATGGAGGATTAGTCCTCTCTTCGTCTAATAATATATATGGGAACATTAAGCGAATTCGTAGAAAAGACGTTATCAGAAATCTCAAAGTTGAAAAAACAGAAGGAGGTTGATTAACATGAAACAACTGCCAGTCATCTTTTCTTTCATATTTATTATTTTGGGAATTTGTATTATTACTATCTCAAAGATAATTGAAGAAGTGATTCCAAAGCTAGGATTTGCTGCATATCAGGCCGCTGCAGCCGGGCCTTATACTCCAGATAATTATCATGTGAACTTTGAGCTCAATTATTGGATTGAGGCTATATGTATTCTGAGTGGCATTGTTTATTTGATTAGGGAACGTTATCGGAAATCTTCGTAAATAATCTTAAGGAGAACTTGAATGAAGAATCAAAAACCAGTAATTATTGAAGAATACAATGAAGAATGGCCAATAGCATTCAATGTAATAGAATCAATTCTATCAAATAATCTTAATGGTTTAGCATTACGAATTGAACACGTTGGAAGTACATCGGTCCCGAGTCTTGCAGCCAAGCCAATCATTGATGTTGATGTAGTAATTGAATCTGTGGAGTACCTGCCAGGGGTAATCGATAAGCTAGAAGAACTGGGATATGTACATGAAGGTGATTTGGGAATTAAGAATAGAGAAGCATTTGCAAGAAAGGATGCATATGTACCTTACGGTAGTGAAGGTAATGAGAAGTACGAACATCATCTATACGTATGCAATAAAGAAAGTGAAGAATTAAAAAGACATATAATATTTCGAGAAATATTAAGAAAGCATCCTTCTTTAGTAGCAGAGTATGCAAATTTGAAGAGAGAACTGTCCGATAAGTTTAGAAATAATCGCAAAGCTTATACCGATGGGAAGACAAAATTTGTTACGAGGGTAATGAATGAATTTAAAGATAATTTGTAATATATTTCAGTTAGACGAAACCTGTGCAAGGAAAAAAACAAAAAAATAAAGGACAATGTAAATTCGGTTATATTAAAACTAATTATTTTGATAATCGTTTTCGTCCAGATTAACATACATAGGAGGAGTGATTGACTTGTGGTTTGTTCAGGTGGCTAATAGCAATCAATTATCTTTTAAAACCGGAACCCATGCAAATATATTAGGAAATGCAGTTTTTAATCCAAATGGATCACGACGTTATTTTTTAGAAAAGCGTTGGGCACAAGGCGAAAAAGTACTTACTGCCATTATGATGAATCCTAGCAATGCAGCACATGATATATCTGATAAGACGGTTGACCAATTAATCAAAGTTGCAAGAGTTCAAGGTTGTCACGCGCTTTATGTTGTGAACGTTTCTAGTATTATTGATGGCAAGAGTAGTAACTTAAATACGACACAGTTTGTTTTTGAGTCTGTCAATTGGGAATTTATCACTGAAGCTATTTCAGAAGCAAATTGCGTCTTCATTGGGTGGGGACTTAAAGGACATAAAGGAATTCTAAAGCAAAAAATTAGTAATCCCTCATTAATATGTACTTTTGAAAATGCATTGAATAAAATGTATTGCTATGAGGTATTAAAATCCTCAGATAAGAAGTATAAAAACAAACCCATGTTTTATGTACCGCATCCACGTCCATTATTTGAGCAAGCGAAGTATTCTGATGTAGCAATACGAAAGATTAATGAAAACGAGTTCAGACAATTATTAATCAGATGATACAATCTATTGATCTCGATCAGGAACGTTAAAGAAATTTGATAGTAATACAATGCAGCCGCTGAAATCCTATAACGTAATATTCACGCATCGGGCATACGCCCTTGGTCCGGTGGACGGATTCCGGAGAAGTAGAGAGCAGCCGGACACCTCAGCATCTGCTGAGGTCGTGGATACGTGAAAGTTATACGACAGAAATTAAATCATATTTTCAATAACTTAAAAGAAGGTGAGTTCAATGAAGCAAGGCGCGGTGTTTGATTCAGAATGGACTTGAAAGGTACTGCCAAATTCATAGATAAGGGTGATTAATGTGGAACGAGGACTCATTATATTTTTGAACGGAACGTCAAGTGCAGGGAAGACGAGCATCGCGATGGAAATGAAAAATCAGGGAGAGATTCCATTTCATCATCTATCTGTAGATCAATTTCTCCATAATTATGATCAGTTTATCGACAATACATATCCAGATATGAAACCAACAAGAGAAGTGGAACACCATGTGATGACCGATATCCTTTTTGACCCGATCGCCTCGTTGTACTTTGCAACCATTAAACTGTTTTCGGAAATGGGTTTGAATGTCATCGTAGATACGGTCATCAGCAATGACAAGTGGTTTAACGGTTTTTATGATTTACTATCGGATTATCCGATATTGTTTGTAGGTGTACACTGCTCGAAAGAAGAACTCACCAGAAGAGAGCAGAGCAGAGGAGATCGTGCGATTGGACTCGCCCATTCCCAGTTCGACTACATATACGCCTATGATGAATATGATCTGGAAGTGAACACGGAAGAGCTTAGCTCAGCTGCATGTGCGGAAAAGATATTAAGTTATATAAATTCTAGTCAGGAATACTCGGCATTTAAGAAATTAAGTAGAAGAGAGGTTAGTGTTTCATAGAACATGGATGCCTGAATCACATCATATTCATGCTTTAGGCGATACTGCACTTCGTTTTACTTGAGAAAAAAGAAGCCGGTGATGGTCATAGCCCCGTCAAGTAGACAATAAAAAAAGAGAAATTCCATTAAGCGGCGACTTTTTCCCTGAATTCAATTGGGGAGAGGTCGCCGAGTTTGTTTTGGAAACGTTCCTTGTTGTAAAACAAAATATACTCTGTAATTTGGTTCCTTGCTTGCTCCAGATTCTGAGGCTTCTCCAAATACAACTTCTCCGTCTTTAAGTGGGAGAAGAACGACTCAATACATGCATTGTCATAGCAGTTCCCACGCCGAGAATGGCTTCCTGTTAGCGTCTTCTCTTCAAGCAACTTGGCATAGCTCTGTGTTGTATACTGGAACCCCTGGTCGGAATGGAGCAAGGTAGGTCCACATTTCAGTTTCTTCACCGTGTCCATAACGAGTTTTAAGTCATTTCGCTCGGAGAGTTCCCAAGCTACAATCTCGTTGTTGTATAGATCCATCACAACCGAGAGATAAGCAAAATCATGCCCAATCCGGACATACGTAATATCCGTCACGAGCTTCTGCAGAGGAGCTGCCGCCGAGAATTCTCTATTTAAGACATTACGGAACAGAACGGACGGTTTCCGGCCAGCAAATGGACGTTTCTTGCGAATCACGGAACGAATCTGGAGTTCTCTCATTAAGCGGCGTACCTTTTTGTGATTCACCACGAGGCCTTCCTTTCCTAACGCGGTTCGCATACGTTTGTAGCCAAAATAAGGACGAAGCCGGTGAATGCCTAAAATATGTGCTTTTAGATCCGCATCCCGATCTGCTCGTTTCTCTCAGAGGACGATATTCTTCTTCCATTTGTAGTAACCTGCACGAGAAATTTCAGCAATTTTACACAACCAAACCACAGGTGCCCACTTGCTTATTTCTCGAACGGACTGGCACCGGGTTTCGAAATCCAGCTTCCCTCTCCGTGCAAATTCGGATTGAGCTTTTTTAGATATTCTACCTGCGCTTTCAGATAAGCATTTTCTTCTTCTGCACTGCTAAAATGCTTCTTTGTCCAACGTCCTCGATAATCCTCAAAACTCTCTCCATTTTGGCTTTTCCGTACCCAAGTAATAATCTGGCTCTCACTCTTAATACCAAACTTCTCCATGATCCGACTGTATGTCCAACCTTCTTCCAATCGCAGACGAACAGCCTCTTTCTTCGTTTCTTTACTATATTGATTAAAGGTTTGGCCTTTTTTAGCTGGCATAGCAAAAATCCCCTCCGGTTTTCAGTGTTGAGTTCATTTTAACATGACCTCTTTTTTCACTGTCTACCTTGAGGGGATAATACCAGTGAATTAAATATCTGGCTTCTTTTTTTCGAACTCTCACAATAAAGAAAAGATTCTCCCTACACAAAGCGTTGAGTAACTGCTAAGTTAAGTTTTTCACTGTTTTATTTTGTCTAAAGGTACGTTAATAGTTGTTGACTCCATCGGGGTTACGGTTGTTCCATTTTGTTCAATCAAGGAAATCGTTAATTCTATAGATTCTTGATTGTCTAAATCAATAGAAATCGACCTGCGTTGAAACTCATCAAACAAGCCTTCAGCTTTAACAATGGTATCTTGATTATACAATTGTCCGTTTTTATCGCGGATCGTAACTTGAAAAATTCGATCTGGAATCTTTTCAGATGGATTCGGTTGATACTCTCTTTTACTGTACCATAAGCCAAATTGCAGTTTTTTTGAATTAGGCAGGTAATAGAGCTTAGTAAGATGCACTTTCGAATCAGACAAAGTCTGATTTTGATCTGTAAGTTGAATTGGCTCTTCATGGTTATTATATGGATCTTCCCATTGTAATGGTAATGTAGATCCTGTTTTAAGAGAGATGAGTTCTCTGTCTGCATACCAATAAATCCCTACTAGAATAATGATGACTAATAGAAGTAAAATGATAACATTTCTTTTCACATAACATCCCTACCATCTTTAATTGTTAGACCGTTCCGTTTTGTATTTTGATGATAATCATTATTAAACCATATAATGGATTTTAAATGAGTGAAAGTGAATTATATTCATTAGCCGGTAAAAAGAATATTGGTATTTGTTTGGGGAGAGAAATTTTCCCGAATGAAATACCCGTCGGTTCAATCGTCTACTGTTTTGCATCCAAGAAATTGATTGCTAGTTTGCTTGGATGAAGCTATACATCTTGAAATGATGATAAGGAGGGCAACTCTATGAATCCAGAAGATCATATCCAACACATGTTACAGGCAATCATTGAGAAAACACAATCCATCATCATCGATAGTCATAAACAATCTTTCGGCTCTTTGGAGTATTTCTTGGAACATGTTCTAGTGTATCGAGATAAACAGCAATACATGTCTAACGAGTGGCATATTCGCACACCGCGCTGGCTAGGGGAGTATGGGAATACGCCGGAGGAAGAAGAGCTTCTTTCAGATATCTACCGATTGCAAGCGTACATTGCAGAAAAGTTAAAGGGCGGATAAGCGGCTCACGATGTCGCATTAGTCCGGCTGAAATGTCGCAAAAGTACATGGTAACACGATACGGAGATCGTATATACTCTCTTTATGTTTCGATAATGAAAATCATTATCACCAGTATACATAAGGGGGATTTACAAATGAAACAAGGAACAAAGGGGCAGGCTGCTGGAAGCAAGGTATATGCTGCTCGCAAATCACGATTATTCATGGGCTTGATGTTAGCCCTTATTCTTGTCCTGACGGCTTGCGGTGCCGGAACAAGTACAGATAGCGGCAAGCCGTCTGCGGCAACGCCAGCGGAGACACCTGCGAATGAAGGAACTCAGACGGACGGAGCTTTTCCCGTAACGATCAAACACATGAAGGGCGAGCTGACCCTAAATGAAAAACCAAAGAAAATCGCTGTGCTTGATGTCAAATTCCTGGATCAAATGTTAGCCGTTGGCGAGAAGCCGGCAGGCAGTGTTATCGCTGGAGGAAACTCCGATTTTCCAGAATACTTAGGCGATCAACCGAGTGGAGTACAGGTTCTGGGTACACGGGACGAGCCTAATCTGGAAGCGATTGTAGCGTTGGCCCCGGATCTGATTATCATGACTGATTTCCAGGAGAAGCAGTATGAGAGTGTAAGTAGAATTGCACCGACCCTTGTACTCGATTTCTACGAAGACTGGCGGGATACTTTAGCCACAGTTGCTAAGATTACAGACAAGCAGGACGAGGCAGAGAAAGTGCGCACGGCGTATGAGGAAAAAGTTGCTGGAATGAAGACAAAGCTGGCGGAGAAGCTGGGTGATGAGACGGTAGCGCTGATTCGTCCGCGTAAAGAAGGCATTCGTGTTCATGGGATTGAGCATCGTACAGGTGTTATTCTGTATCAGGATCTGGGCTTGAATATGCCTGCACTGGTTGAGGGAATCAAGGATGATACTTCTGTTGAAATCTCAATGGAGAAGGTTCCTGAGATCGGGGCAGATCGTTATTTTGTACTGTCGGATGAGCTGTTTGCGGCGGAGGCAGAGGCTATGGTGAGTAATCCCGTGTGGAAGTCCCTTGATGCTGTGAAAAATAACCGCACGTATGACGTAAACTCAACACTGTGGATTGCATACTACGGACCGCTTGCGATTAATCTTATTGTAGATCAGGCATCGGAAGCTCTGCTCGGATCGAATTAATATGACCCATTATCTCTCGACAGACTTATGGAAAGAGACAGTGAAGGATCATTCGATTTTGCTTGGTGAGCCGCCTGAACATAGTGTCCGTACCATTGCTTTGAGTGAACTGCATGACGAAGCGGCATGCCGAGAGTATATCAGCTGGTTTCAGGAGTATATCGATACACCTGACATGAATGTTGCCGCTTCCATGTTAGCCAAGCGAATTGGCTATCTGTGGACGGCTCCGCTGGTGACCGCGATGACTTTTCATCATCAGCATGTTTCGTTTCAGCTGGAGAACAGCTTTCTCTATCATCCGGCGCTCTCAGATCATGAGGGCGGCACACGATTTCCTTTTCTAGCGGTGAATGGACTTCGGGCAGAACCACTATCGGAAGACAGGGAATCCTCGCGGGAAAAGGTGGTAGAGGAGATGTTTGCGGTACAGCTTACACCGCTGTTAAAGATGCTTGCTGTGATTGCTCCACTTTCAATGAGTATCCTCTGGGAGAATATCATGGTACGCATTGGGCCGCTATATACTCCTAAAGCAGACGATGATGAGCAAGAAAGTGAGCACATCCAGGCAGACTTTGCCTATCTGACGCAGGTGGCATCCGGGCAGATTTTCGGCGTGAGAAAGAATCCGTTAACTCGCTTCACCGAATGCAAAGACAATGGCTACGTTGCCAAAAGCGAGCGGATCACCTGTTGTTTTTATTATCAGATGTCAGGGGAATATTGCAGAAAATGTCCGAAAATTGACAATGAGAATAAATCTCAATTAAAATGACAACAGCAACCATTTTACCTTTGCTATTGTCAGGAGATGAGAGAAATGCCGCTGCAAGAACAGACAAGTCTATGGAGTGATACGACGATCAAGATGCTCGACGGGTATAGTGGTACTTTGCAGACAGGCAGTGTTCTTAGCGAAACAGAAATAACTTCAAATGTGTTGCTGCTGGCATGCGGAGGGGAAGGGGAGCTTGCAATGAATGGTGAGGTTTGCCACATTGGAGCTTCTTTTGCCTGTCATGTGGTGGAGGGCACATCCTTCACGCTGACCGCCAGATCAGACGAACTTTATTATATAGTGATCAATTATAAGGCTTCTTCCATGGAAGGAGCCTCTCATGTTATACCCTCATATCGCAAACACCCACTGCAAACTTCGTTTATTCAGAATCCGGTGACCCAAGCGGAATGGATCGAGAATGCGGAAAAAATCGTTGCCAAATGGCGTCGTGGCGAAGGGCTGGAACGTTTTCATGCCAATGCGTTGCTCCAGATGATGATCTACGAACTGATCATGGAGTATGAATGTGGTCAAGGCGGAGCAGAGTCCGACATGGTGGATGTTGTCGTGTCATATATATCATCGCATTATCGTCAGAATCTGGAGCTTAAAGAGCTGGCAGCCCTCGCTGGGTGCAGTGTAAGACAGTTGCAGCGACGATTCAAACAAGAGAAGCAGCTCGGACCGATGGAGTACGTCATCCAGCTACGCATGGAGAATGCATCGCGGATGCTGCATCATACGGATGCTCCCATTGGGGAAATTGCTGACAAAATGGGCTACCGTGACATGTATTATTTCAGTAGGGCGTTTAAGAAATATTATGGCGTTCCTCCGCTGCGTTATCGGCTTGCTGCCGCTTCGGAAACAGTTGCAAACTATGCTCATTCCTTGCTGCGGAATCGATTGGCTTCTTCGTATGAGTCAGCCCAAGGCCCGGTGATCTGCCATATGCGAGGAGAGTATACTGTCACCGAGTTACCGCAACGTATCGCTGTACTTGATGTCCAGTATGCCGATCATTTGATTGCGCTTGGGTTGTCTCCAGCGGGAAGTGTAGGAGTAGGAAGTGCAACGTTCCATTTCCCGCAATATATCAGGGCAGGACTTCAAACTACCGAATTGCTCGGAACGTATGAGTACCCTGATCTGCTTGCTGTGGAACGACTGTCTCCAGATCTGATTATTTGCACTGAGGTGCATGATCAGCACGTTGAACGGTTAAGCCGGATCGCTCCAGTGATTATGTTCAAGCGTAATGAGAGCTGGCAGAACATCCTGAGTCTGTTCGGTGAACTGACAGGCAAGCGGGCAGAGGCCAAGCGTATACTTGCGGATTATCATCGACGTACTGCTTTGCTGTCCGAAGAACTGGCTCCAGTACTGGCAGGTAAAAGTGTGGCATTGATTCGTCCGCTGGACTCTCTCGTTCGGGTTCACTCTGCCGCTCATCGTACAGGTGCTGTGTTGTACCGTGATCTGGGTCTGCCTGTTCCGTTATTTGTATCCGATACCGCTGACACAGCCTATCATATCTCGGTTGATAGATTAACGGCTGTACAAGCCAGTCACTACTTTTTGCTCAGTAATGAGCTTATGCAGGATGGGATATCCGCGACAGAACAGCGTGTGTGGGGGTTGCTGGATACGGGTGAGCGACAGCAAATACATTCCGTAGATGCTGCGACATGGATCGGCTGTTATGGACCGACAGGCATTAATGGCATTGTGGATCAGATTGAACAGGCGTTGTTGGCTTGAGGGGTTATGATTTTTTTGTTGTTCGTAAAACGGCAAGGTAGCTCTTTGATACGGCTCATCGTAAATCATATTATAACTTATTGAAATTGCTTGCAGATTTAATATTGACGGTAATTGCAATTTAGCCTCACGTAATGTAAAATTACTTGATGGAAAAAACATGAAGGAGTGGGAGTATGAGGTGGAAACGGAAGACTTACATTCAGTCGACTTGCGTAATTTCATATTTTCATTCCATTAGGACACTAAAGCATTTATTGCTTTAGTGTTTTTATTTTATGGGGGTGTAATAATTGTCAAGGTACAAAAGGGTTCTCGTTAAGCTAAGTGGTGGAGCAGTAGCAGGAAACTCTGAATTTGGTTTTGAGCCAGAAAGGTTAGACCATATTGCGGATGAAATTATGTCAGTAGTAAATTTAGGCGTTGAAGTATCGTTAGTTATAGGTGGGGGTAACATTTTCAGAGGCAATATGGCGGAAAGCTGGGGGATTGAAAGGGCAGAAGCTGATAACATTGGGACGCTTGCGACTGTAGTAAATAGTTTAATGCTTCGTGGAGTTCTTAAAGCCAAGACCAAAAAAGAAGTACGAGTAATGACCGCAATACCTATTACTTCAGTTGCAGAACCATACATCCGTCTAAGAGCAATCCACCATCTAGAAAAAGGCTATATTGTAATTTTTGCAGGGGGGAACGGTCAACCTTACGTTACAACAGACTATCCTTCAGTACAAAGAGCCATCGAGTTTAATTGTGACGCTTTATTAGTTGCAAAGCAAGGTGTTGATGGTGTTCTTAATGCAGACCCTAAGTTTGATAAAGATGCAAGGAAATTTCGTTCGCTTCATTACAACGACGTTTTAAAACACAACTTAAAGGTAATGGACCAATCAGCTTTCATTTTAGCAAGAGACTACAATCTGCCAATGCATGTGTTTAACTTCGATAAACCAGGTTCGATGAAAGAAATTTGTGAAGGTAAGAATAACGGTACGATAATTAGTGGCGAATCAGTTTCAGAGTTGGAATGAAATATGTTAGCAATACTACTCTCCCTTGATTTAGCGAAACGATAGTTCCACAAAAGAGAAGTTCTATTCAAAATCCCACTCGGCCATGGAGTGGGATTTTGTTTATGGCTCCACAAAGTCAGACCTCCCAAGCTTAAAGCAAGTTAGATATTCATAATCTTTTAAGTTGGGGTAATACCAGCGTCACTGTCACCAAGTGCAAGCGTATGGGTTAGATTGGAAATTGTTGTTTGTGATTTAGATAACATAAAGTTAACTTTGTTCATAAATAATGTAAATTTTATGTCATTCCTTGCTTCAATTGCTCTGATATAATTTCTGCTAGAGCGAACCTCCCAGTAACCAAGTAACAACTCAACCAGAACAAAACACTGAGGGAAAACTGATAAAGTCATCGGAAAGTAAAGAAAAAGTATCGCCCCATTTGTTATATAGCAATGAAGAATTATTCGCTGTATGGAAGTAGCTTTTAGCACATGGTGATATAAAAAGAAGGAACAGAAGATTTTAATCCATACGGGGATTAATTCAGTTAGCAAGCGAGTAAACATGCGAAATCATAACTTCATAGTAGGAGTGTGAGATATGAAAAAAACAATATTGGCTTGTATGATGATAATGTTGATGCTAGCATCGGCTTGTGGAAATGTTGAAAAGACATCCAATCCCAATACTTCTAGTGAGCCTAAACCTGAAACTCAGGAGGCTATTATTCAAAAAAACATATCCGACTATTGTACGGTAGACCGTATAAGCTTGGATAGTGAAACTGAAAAATATTTCTATGGAACTTGGAAAGTTGAGAAGCTTTTAGGATTTGCAAATTCATATAATGATGCTTCTGAATATCCAACAGGGCAAAAATTTATTGGAGATAAAGTTATAATCGAAAAAGACTTTTTTTCATCAAAAGGACTTAAAAAGTATAAGAAATATCAATATGAACTAAAAAATCCATTATATCAGATTACGGCAACATGCTATAACTCTGACTCTTTTTATAGATATTATAAAATAGATATCCCAGACTTACATATAAATGATGAAATAAAGGCAATAGATATAAGTGACTCTTCTACAAAAATGAGCATACCTGTAAGTTTAAGCTTTTTAGCTGTTAATAACGATAGGCTTATCTTGTTATCAGAGGCAACTATTTTTGAGCTTAAAAAAATTATTGATTAACTGATTAAATGAATTAAGGTTATGTAATAAGTTCTGTGCTAATTTTTAAACAAGAAAAGGTCAGCCTCTTTAGGCTGATCTTTTCTTGTTTATGTCGTAAAACGAGTAAACTGCAGTGTATTAACTGGATATTTGCGAGTAAAACCCGTGCCTTTACTAATTTTGAACAATTATCGTTTTCTTCTTTTGATCCGTATGGATAAGGGTTTGAGAAACTAATAATTATCCCTTATTCGCCAATTCACCTTCTTAAATGTAACAATATGGGTTATCATATACGTAGTTCAGGCACTAGTAGATGGGATATGTTGTATTTGTGAAATACAAAAATTAGATATTATATGAATTCAATGACATGATTACGAGGTGATTCAATGAGAAAAAATATAGCAATAATCATACTAATGGTTGGATTGATAATAAGCATGTTTTTCAACTATCAATTCAAAGCGTACAAAGACAATCAAAAGGTTGATTACACGGTTAAACTGAATCATGGAACTCAAATTGGTATAAAAGAATCAATCTACAATTTAGATAATGTGATCAAAAGCTTAGAGGACAATTCTTCGAAGGAAACAGTCATACACGCATTAGGAAATGTGGCAGTATCTTTGAAAGTGGGTGAAGAATCATTCGTCTTTCTGAAATCCGACTTCCGGGAAGATCAATTATCTTCAACCTATTTAATCTATAATGTGTTTAGAGATATGAATACGTATATAAGAGTAGAAATCATAGACCAAATTTTATCGAATAAGATATCGCTAGAAAAAGAATCGAGAAATCAACTGATTAAGGATATAGGTGTGCTTAAACAAGATTTGGAGTATATTGATAGTCAATTTAACGAGGATGTTCTGAAAGAACAAAGTCCTAAGTGGATTGAAAACAAATGGAAAGAGTTAATTGGAGAGATTGTAAATCGGAATACGGATAATAGATTATATGAAAGAATTAAAATGAAATACAACTTATAAGTTGTTCGTGGAAGGCAATTGACATCTAAATAACAATATATCTACACCGCTTTGCTTTCGCTTCTTGGTCTGCTGAGGGTATTCGAAGAAGTGAAGTCGGCAGGTAACCCTGCACTATCTAATCGTGTCGCGGCAAGTCGCTGCACTCTTTGAGGTAGTGAGGGTATGTAGATACAAGAACGTTATGTGAAATACCAGAAAACCTAATAAGGAGAAGCTATGAACGAAAAAGCTAAAGGCAAATTAAAAAAGCAATTTCTATTCATCGTTCTATTTATTTTTATAATCGTAATTCAAGTAACTACCAATAACTTAGCATATCATCCTCCTGCATGGACAACTGCGTTATCAATTTTTTGCTTTATTATATTTTGTATACTTGGCCTTGTAACATACCTTGATCTCAAGAAACAAGAGCAGTTCAACACAATTGGACAAATAGTAGAGGTGAATAATAACATCGTAATAGTCAAAGGACTGGGACGAGGTAACACCAAAATTAAAATAAATGATAGTCACATCGTGAATATGATGCAGCCAAATGAACTCATTGAAATAACGAGATTAAAATATTCAAAAATGATAACGAAAATAGTATATAAAGACCAAGAGATCTATCCTTAATCAAGTTATAAATAAAAATAGAGGATATATCTTGAAGTCCGTCTGAGGTAGAGGGAGTGAATGTAAATGAACAACATAAATTCTCATAATTGCAACCTAAATATAAGGTATGATCTGCCTGATGAGGTATGGGATAAAGTTTCTAAAGTGTATGAGCGTATGCCAGGGTGGATTGGTTATAAAAGTGGAGTTCCATATTGGTTTGGGTCTGAAGAGGATGATGTTTTTATTGAGGCATCCGTAGAGCCTAGTGGATTATCATTTTATGCACAGATGAATATTGATGATTGGGTGTCTTGGATAGAAACATTTAAGCTGGAAGCGTCAAAAGTGTTGGGCTTTGAAGTTGGTGAACCTGAAGATGGATATATGTGATAAATGAAGGATATTTATAAAAAATAATAATGCGAGTAAAATCGTTCGTTCCAATTGATCATTTTAATGTTATGTTGATCCGGATGCTAACAACGAAGGAATAATCACATTACATATCGTTTCTGAGGGGAAGAATTCGAAGGCTGGACCAAAGAATATATAGGGTACAGAAGAGTATTAACACCGAAATGGAGCGATGAGATCATCACGCCCAAATTAATAGATGAAATTCTTTGACCTCTATCCTGAATGGAGTGTAATTGCATTTAAGAATAATTTAGATTCGTGTGTACTCTTTTGAAAACGCATACGTGAAAACAAGAGTACGTAATTAACATTTAATATAAAAGGAGAGAAGCTAATGCAGATGAGTCGTGGATATCACACTGTAAACAAAGTAATCGCTTGTATTCTGTCATTCATATTTATCATTATGGCAATAGCGGCACCTGTCCACGCTGAAGAAGAACAGGTTGAGACTACACCATCCAGCATTCCTTTATCCAAGTTAGAGGAAACGATTGATACTTATGTTGCCTCGTATGAGAAGTATACCGCTGCTGTCTCGTTTGTGGCTATCAAAGACGGAAAAACCATTGTGAATAAGGCATATGGTTACGCGGATATGGAGAATCAGCGAAAGGCGGATACATCTACGGTTTTTGAATGGGCTTCGATCTCTAAGCTGTTGGTCTATACGAGTGTGATGCAGCTTGTCGAGCAAGGAAAGCTTGATTTGGAGGCGGATATCCAAGAATATCTACCAGAGGGATTTTTCAAAAAGCTGAAATACGATGAACCGATTACCCTAATGAACCTGATGCATCACAATGCGGGTTGGGAAGATCAAACAGCGTCCGAAGTGTATTATTACGAAGAGAATGAAAATTATGATTTGGGAGAAACGTTGCGTGAAAATGAGCCGAAACAGATATATAAACCGAATAGCGTCGTTGGTTATTCAAACTATAGCGTTGGATTAGCCGGTTACATCGTGGAATTGGTAAGTGGGCAACCTTATTATGAATATGTTAATCAACATATTTTTGAACCTCTTCATATGAACGACACTACGGTTCATCCAACGGGGCAAGATCGTCCAGACCTAGTGCAAAGAAGGAATGAGATCGAAGGGTATACGAAAGATTTGAAACTGATACCTGAGAACAGAGTATACGTAACGTTTTATCCTACAGGGGCAGCAATCGGGACAGCAGAAGATTTAGGGAAATTCCTTGCAGCGCTGATGCCTGTCGATGATAGCCATGTATTATTTGCAAAGAGGGATACGTTAGACGAAATGTTGTCAACAAGTCTATATTATGATGAGACTTCTATTCCGCGATTTGCGCACGGGTTCGTTGAGATGGAATACGTGGTGCCTACGCTGATGCATGAGGGGAATTTAAAAGGATTTTCAAGTAAAGTTGTCTTCGATCCAGCATCCAAATTTGGGATGGTGGTCATGACAAACATTGCGTTCGAGGAAATCTATTATTATGGACTTATTAGCAAAATCTTTGGTAATAGTACATACGTTAGTTCCGTTGCTTCTGAAGGAGGATATTTTCAGTCCGCACGAAGGGCAGCTTCTAGATTTACTGATTTATTCAGGCAGCTTGATATAACCAAATTTTCAAAAGCGGAGTTAAGTAATCTATATAATGTGGTCGAGCATATTGGCGTTGTTGAGAAAATTTCCTACACTCCTTACATGGATTACTTGCCTGTATCTAATTTGAAGGTGAACTTGATTGTATTATCTTTTATTCCTGTTGCGCTAGCCATCGTTTTCAGTTTAAGTGTGTTGATCGGCTATTTAATCCGGATGCTTTTTTACAAACGAAATAAACGAGGAAATCCTCGGATAGATTTTGATAAATATTATCTTGCAATTAATGTAGCAGGTGCGATACTTCCTCTTAACCTTTTAATCATACACACGAGACTTCCAAGTTATCCCGCTCATTCTTCGCTACGGATCAATTTATTGTTTAACCTACTTTATGTAGTTCTAGCAGTGGCGTATCTTGGCTTGCTTATGTTCAAACTGAGGAAGAGCAGTTACAGCAAAAAGCAAAAGGTGATGTACATCATGTCCGGTATTTCGGCTTTCATCCTGGCTGCTTTTATTGTGGGTTGGCATTTGTATGTTTAGAGTGGCAAAGCTGAATGTAGATATTCCAAGCAATACAATGGCTCGCAAATGACTCCTATATATCACTGATATTAAGTGAAGGAAATTATAGAGATATAAAGACAGCAGTTCCTTATCTGGATCTGCTGTCTTTACATTAGTTGGACAAGTATATAAACAAAGTCAAAGGTAACAACAAAAATGATCAGGGCTCTAGTTCAGATTGTTCAGTGGCTTATTGCTGCATTATTTGACACAGGTAATAAATGAACAGTAAAATCCAGATATTCCCTGAAATCAGAAACTAAATATTTCTTTAGTAGGTGTGAGGTATAATGACGAGAATTATGGTTACGCCAGAGCAACTATTTGCAATTAGTAAACAGTTCTCTACAGCTTATACTACTCTTCAACATATGAATGAAAGTCTTCTGCGAAGCATGACTGATATAGAAGCGAACTGGGATGGGAGTACTAGAGAAAGGTTCTACTATGATTTCAAGAAGTCACAGCTTGTTATGACTGAAGTTGTCACACTTATGAGTTCAATATCAACTGTGTTACATAACTATGGAGAATGATTTCTCCAAGCTGATCACGGGTCGGAAGGGCAAGTAGACATGAACTGTTTACCACCACCACCGAATGCTTGTGGCCCACAGGAAGGTGTAGACGATCGGAATGCAGTTGAGAAGTCTGTAGATAGTTTAAAAGAGCTAGGACAAGCATTTATACAATCGGCAGATGACCGATATCAGAAGAGATATGATAGTGTAGGCGGATTTCTGGATTACTGGACATTTGGTATTCCGAGTGGACTCGTAAACGGGTATGTTGATCGAGCTGACAAAGCTTTTGAGTCGCCTCAAGACACACTGAACTGGTTGACATTTGGAGTCCATGGAACGATTAGAGAAGCCGTTTTACCTACAAATGCTTGGTCAAGTGAACATTGGGCAAGTATGCTCGGTACAGGTGGTATGGTATTAGGCGTTAGCTCTTTTTTCAAACCTAAGCTGCATATCGATACCCCTGTCAAATACGATGGCGCGGTAGATTTTAGACAGATTCTCAGTGACGGACAACGCAATGAGCTTCCGCTGACGGATAACCAAAAGATTGAGATAAAGAGTTACTTGAACAAGCTTGATTTCCCCGAAGAAAATATCTTAATCGCACAACCTGGTTATTATGATACCTGGAATACAGGCATGATGTATAATCGCTTGGTCATCAATACGGATGTCTTACCAGCAGCAGCCCCGGGAGTAGGGACTTTGAGTGCGAATACACACATTTCAATGAATGCTACACTAGCTCACGAGATTGTTGGGCACTATGAGGCTTCTATCGCAGGCAGATCCTTCCCACTTTATGATCTTCCTCCTGAAGTCATCAAAAGAAACTATGCTCTTGATGAGGCTCAGGCAAGTATTCGGGCAGCAAGGTTTGCTCCTGAACTCAATTCTACTGAACGGTATGCTTTATTGAGAGATGCGATAGTCAGGCTTCATAATGCCGATTTCAGGATACGAGATGTCAAAGGCGAGCTATTCATAGATCAGAGATAGGGAGGCCATAGAATGGAAACTAAAATGCTGTTTGGCGTGGGGTTAGTCTTCGATACACCGGAATTCGGAACCATCGTTATGGGGGCTAATGAAGAGTTGGATGAGCTCCTGCCTTCGACAACTAAAGAGATGATTGGTGAGAAGATCATGATCAAAAAAACGGATGGGGAAGAGCAAGTGTTTAGAGTTGTTTCTACTCAAATTAATCATTCTATTGCGGGTAAAAAAAATATCGGTATATGTTTGGGTAAAAGTATATCCCCAGACGAAATACCTGCGGGTTCAATCGTCTACTATTATCCATGAGGACAAATTGACAGTAAGTATGCTTTGTTGAAGCTACATGGAGTGGCAGTTTTTTATTGCACTGGCTGTGCCCATCTTTACTTTTAAAGATCATATATGTTCCGAAAGCATCGGAAGGTCATCTGATTCCCTTTTTGGGATGAGGATAGCCTTCCTTTTTATTTCTCAAAATTGCGGAGAAAGACATAGACTCAAACAAAGGAGAGTTTCCTATGAACGATGATACTACAACGGAAAAGAAGATTACCATAACTAAAGGTTCTACTCATTCATTGCATATTCGTTGTTCCTATAACCCTGCATATATTCAGCGCATTCGCCAGATTACGGGCAGAAAGTGGGAACCCAAACAGAAAATGTGGATCATACCCTACACTATTGCGGCCATCCAGGAGTTTACGAGCCAGTTTGATCCAGATGAAGTTCAGATTACCCGGAGTTGTGGGTTGACAATGAAGAACTGCAGCAATGGAAAGCTAATAGGGGAAACAACCAGTGGAGCAAAGAACCGTTACAGAAGGCACTAAAGTTACGAGGATATAGTCGCAAAACGATCAAAGCGTATTGTAATCAGGTCGAGCGTTTTCTAAGCAGCCTTAGCCTTAAAAATAAGGATGTCACTACTTCCAATGTTCAGATGTATTGTTTAGGTTTGCTGGAGCGAGGAATTTCCCATTCAAGCGTGAATCAGACCATTAGCGCGCTCCGCTTCTATTGCAAACATGTGCTCCATCATCCTACGGATATCCAGTATATTCGTCCTAAGAAGCAGACCAAGCTTCCACAAGTGATGTCCGAAAAGGAAGTTGCACAATTACTCAAATCCGTAACCAACCCTAAACATAAGGCCATATTGTTTCTGACCTATTCTTCCGGGCTTCGTGTAGGTGAAGTTGTGCGTCTGCGTTGCAGCGATCTGGATATTGAAAGGCAGACACTCATTGTCCGACAGGGAAAGGGTCAAAAGGATCGGAGAACGCTTCTTTCAAGCCTTGCCTGGGATATGGTGCAGAAATACATAGATGAATACAGACCCAATCGTTGGCTGTTTCCGGGGCAATCTTCTGATCGACATCTTACTGAGCGGAGCGTGCAGAAGGTTTTTGAAGAAGCTAGACAACGCGCAGGAATTGTGAAAAAGGTAAGTATTCATGCGTTGAGACACTCCTTCGCCACTCATTTGCTGGAAAACGGGACAGACCTGCGCTACATTCAGGAGTTACTTGGTCATACGAGTGCACGTACAACTCAGCGATATACGCATGTTAGTACGAAAAATATCCAGCGTATTCAAAGCCCGCTGGATCGGATGGATTTGGGAGATTGAATGCTTCGATAAATCTCCCTTTTTCACCAAATTCTTCTTCGCAAATAACTACACCTTAGGTTATCATATACGTAGTTCACATATCATGCAGGATGTGTGGTATTTACGAAGTACATAAATTAGATGTTATCCGAAATCTCTGCAGGAAAAGAATAAGGAGAAGAGTAGATGATAAGAGGAATTAGTTTTGAAATTCCAAATGAATACGGAAGATTTCTCGAAGATATATTAAAACCGTTTAAAGTAGAAGATCATAATTGGTGGATTGGTGGGGAGGAGTCATACATTATACTAGATGGCGAACTAGATGCACTTTTTTCAGGGTTAATTGAATGTATGGATGGTGAAACACTAAGAAACGTTATAAAGAACAACGATTATTATTTAATATTCCAAGACCTTAAAGCTTTTCCTAAAGGCAGTCAACCAATTGAAATAAAAACTTACAATGATTTTCTCAGAAGTAACTGCGAATTGGCATTATTAGTTGTAGATAGTTCTTATACAACAATCTATTGCAAAAATGCCGAGTTAGTAGAAGGGATGTATTCTAACGCAAAAAAACAGGCCTATACAAATATAAAATACATAACTGACGAGAATGATTTCAGAACAAGCCTTTCTGTATGGTAGGAAAGAATTAATGCAAGTAAATCAGGAAGGCAGAGACATCGGATAACATTACATTCCTACTTCGTCGCTGACGCTCCTTGGTCGCCAAGAGGGATATCGGAGAGGCTTATTCAGGCGACACATTCAACCAGCTAAGTCTATCGACCCGGCAACTTTGTTGCCTTAAGCTGCTTGAACGTCAGGAATGCGGGAACGTTATGCGAAAATAGATCAAGATCATTTAAGGAGTTGAAGAACAAATGAGAAATCTAGAGACAGAATTGATTCAAAGCCACCAAGCATTATTCGGTGATTATTTTATGGAAGAAGAAGAGGCAAACAATTTTATATTAGAGAAGCTTAATTACTCCCAAAGTTTAGTGCCGCGCAGAATGTTAAATACTGCTCAGAGATTGATAACTTTATCTGACGAGATAGATATAATTCGACCTGGAAGAAGAGACTTAAGTATCTTCTTTTTGATTACTTGTATCGAGTCACTATATGGTTTCATTCCAGCAGTAAAACTGAAAAAACAAGAAATAGCAATTCACTTTTTCGAGAACTATTTTAATCAAGATGATAAGAAAATTATTCAAGAAAGTATAACTATTTCTGGTATTAACGATGAAGTTTATTATAAAGAAGAAATAAGTATGTCAGAGTTCGCTTTACTTATGACATCTATTAGAAATAATGTTGCACATGAAGGAGTTTACTGGACATTTCATTTTAATGAAGAAGATTATGATGGAAGAACTTTAAATATAGTCAAAGCTAAGTTGAAAAAGGATGAGGGATATAATCAAATTACATATGAAGTTGGGTTAACATATCAACAATTTAGGAACGCATGTATAAGAGCTTGTATTTCTTTGATAAACGATCAATTCCAAAAAATTAAAGATTCTTCACTGTAGCTAATCTACTTCGCATAACATAATATTCAAGCTTCGGCTCCTTACGAGTCTTGGTCTGCTTGTAGAAAATCGATGAGGTATCTCAGCAGACACATCCGACTTCGTCGGACGTCTTGAATAAAGGAACGTTATGCGACATTCTTGAAAGAAATAAAAAAATTCAACTAAAGAACACAATTTACTTTCGGCGGTTTATGTGCAACTCCCATCATACCCGCACGAAAACTATTGAATAAATAGTAAGCTGTAATGAAAAAGGAAGGGATAGTATAATGAAGAAGATAGTTCTCTCTTTACTATTACTACTAATTCTTTGTTCATGTAGTAATCAGTATAATAAAGAAACATGGTTTAAAGAGGCAGAGAAAAGAACTAGTATGGTGTACAGTTTGATAAATAGTTACGAACTTAAAGGGATGACGGAAACCGAGATTATTGATTTACTTGGTGAGCCAGAACAAAAACTTGGTGAACCTTCTCGTCAGTATGTTTATTATCTAGGAAGAGCAGGCTTAGGAGTAGATGATAGTCTGTTACGACTCAGTTTCGATAAGAACGGTGAAATTGAAAGTCATGAGATATCGCATGATTAGATAAACTGAATCGAGAAAATTCGATCTAGCACTCCTAAATATAGAAAAAAATTGTAATAATGAACTCAATTTATTAAGAGATTATAATGATTATTGGATGGTAGTATTTCGAAGAAGCAAGAACGCCGCATAACACCGTATTCACGCTGCGGACCGTTCGGTCCTTGGTCTGCAAGAGGCAACTCGAAGAAGTTGTTCAGCAGACAATCCTGCGAGGCTAAGTTTTCGACCCAGTCGCTGACGCTCCTTTAAGCCTCTCGGACTCGTGAACACAAGAACGTTATGTGACATTAGGGCAAAAAGCCAGTTACAGATAAGGAGCTTACATGAAAAGGATAAAATTTTATTCATTAAATGATATTCTGTATGGAAGAAATTTATTGAAAAGCCGAACACTGATAGATGAATATTATAACGAAGAAGCAGATGATATCAATGTTGTAATTGAACTTTATAATGCAAAAAAGTATTTCGATAATAAAGTATATCCTAGTGATTGGACACCTGATACTATAGATCGTTTGGAAAAGAAAATTAATAAACTCTTTGGAATAGTTGCTAAGTTCTTTAAAACAATTAATGATGATAACTTATTAGAAATGTATAGTAGAGTCGAAAGAAACTATAGAGATGATTTTTGGGAACTTATAGATAAATTCAAGGTATATGAAAATATCACAGCTGACTGTTTCAAGATATTCTTGAGTACAACAATTGTATCTTTGGGAGAATTATTAAAGTCTAAGAGCATCACGAATCACTATGGTGAAATAATTAAAGATAAGATGTTGTCTGATCCCTTATCATCAGTCAAACTGCTTTTGGATAAATATGAATTAAAACATCTTAGAGAACCCCAAGCCATACATTTTCCGAAACAATTAAGTAATCTAGATAAAGAATCAATTATTTCAAGCTATTTGGATAGTGAAGAGCCTAATTTGAACTATGTACGGCTTATTGCTAACATACAGAGCAGTAAAGATAAACTTGAAATCGCACCCAAAGTCTTATTAAAAGCAAAGCGAAAAGCAGAAGAACTAGAAAAGCAATATTTCGTAGAGAACTCTGGAATGCCAATGGAGACAAGTGTGAGTTTTTCGAAAAGTCAGAATGAAGAAGTGAAGTTGGTATATGAAGGTCAAACCATAGCTGCAACGTACAGCACCAAATGGATTGAAGAAAATAGGGATTTTTCAACTTTACTTAATAATTTTATATATCTTTTTGAATTTGTTGATTTACAGATGAGAAGTACAATAGTTAATAAGATAAGTGAGATGGGAGTGTTTGAACGCCATATTTTTATTTCATCTCAAAACGCATATAATGTTGGTTTTGTATTTGAGCGTAAGAACGTTTTGTCATTACTCCAAATGTCAGGTTACTATCATCAACTCTTTAGTCTTGGGATAAGACTAGAAGAAATCATTGAATGGTTTTTTGAAGATTATTTACTTGCAGAGTTTGATGCACACAACTTTAAAGTGAAAATGCCCTCAGTAAATTCTCCTTTTTTTGAGAAATGCACTTATATTACACCTGCTTTAGAGTCAGTTCTTAAGCAATTTATTTTATTTGTTGAAGATGGACATATAGACTATGAGTTACTTGAAATTCGATCAGAACACCTTGTCTACAAAAACATTCCATCCTTGATATCAAAGAAATATGCCTATGGTTGTGGGGATGAATTTAATTATTTAATTTACTTACTTTTTTCAGATCAGTGTGGATTAGGATACCTTGAAAGATCAGCTGAGTCTTATAACAACTTTTTTGAGTTACTTACAAATGAAAGAATGAATAAAAATGAAATTCAGAGTTACAATCTGAAAGAAATTGAATGGCTCATAGAGAAACAATATTTATCTATTGACGAAGATGAAATTATAACTTTTAAAGATTATCAACTAGCATTACTATTATATGATTTTTATATTAATGAAGTAGTGTGCTATTGGAAATGTTCAGAGTATAAGCGTAAGCTACTAGATGAGTTACAAGATAAGGGAATAATTGAATTTGAAAGCACTCTCTTTTCTAGACAGGAAACAGATTATATCAATTATACTCTTAATAAATCGCAATTTAATAATGGACTAGATTTACGGAATAAATATAGTCACATTCAGCCGAATATAGAGAATGATGATAAGGAAATTCATAATCAGAATTATTTGATTTTATTGAGAATATTTATTTTAACTGTAATAAAATTAAATGATGACTTTTGTACGAAAAGGGATTTCAAACATGATTAAGTAATTCGAAGATGGCCCAAACGCACATAACATAATATTCAAGCGGCAGCTCCGTTGGAGCCTTGGTCTGCGAGGTGGATTTCGAAGAGGCATTTCAGCAGCCAACCCCTTTGGGGTTCATGAATACAGGAACGTTAACTGAAATTGCTTTATAAACAATTAGAAATTAAATATTCGGAGGTACACATTGATAGAAAGACTTATTGAAATATTCGAGAAGGCAAATAGAGATTTTTTAAAAAGTGATTTTGACTTATTTATATCTAAAGTTTCTGAGAGGACGCTTTGTGGTGCACTAATGTTACATATAAATAACATAATAAAAAGATCTGAATTTGCAGAATATAAGGTAGACGTGGAATATAATCGGAACAAAAATGGGGAAATCAAAACAATTGTAAAAACTATTTATGGACCTAAGGATGTTGGAGTTAAGATAAATTGCGATCTTATTGTTCATAGCCGAGGGAATAGAACAAAAGAAGAGAAAGAAAGTGACAAAATTAGACTAATTGCTTTGACCAAGGACAGTTATGATGATGTTTGGTCCTTTGATGGAAAGACATTTCCGGAACATGTATGTAAATATGTATTGGGCGTTTACTATGAAGTGAATTATAAGAAAAGAAGGATTAACATTGAATATTATAAAGGAGGGCATTTATTTGATGAGAAGGAAGTCGAGTTTTATTTTTAATGTATATGTAACTCAATGATATGATACAACTTCAGTTAACATAATATTCAAGCTGCGGCTCCGATGGAGCCTTGGTCTACTGGTTGTATTTCGAGGAGGGATACCAGCAGACACATCCGACTTCGTCTGACGTCGTGAATACAGGAACGTTATCCGAAACATCCGAAAATTAAAAGAATAGAGGAATTTTAATGTGTATAGATCATATTGAAAATCTTAAAAAAATTCTTGATGTGAATCCTGTAATGAGACTTGGAGATGAAGCCAAAAAATACATAGAGAAGCATGATAAAAGTGGAAGAAGATTAATGGGTGGATTTAATCATGTAGACAATACTGTCGCAGTAATAAATCCCAGAAGGATAAGTACGTTAGCTCACGAAATGCGACATGCTCATCAATTCAAAAATAGAGAAAAATATAATTATAAGTTTGAAAATGATTTAGAGGGGGCTAAGGAATTTGATTTGAAAGAGTACTATCAAAGTGAAAAAGAAAAAGATGCTAATTTATTTGCTTTTTGTTACTGCTTGAAATATGGTGAGAAATTTCAAGCTGTCAAAGTCTTATTCCTGAATATTATCCTGGTACGCATTTTTTTGATTACTGGTCTATATCGAATTGAAGAATTTTTGATGAATAATAGAAATATAAACAAGAAGAATAATCCGAATAAAGGAAGTGGTGATGCGAGGAGATATATCATAATACTCCTTGTTGCTTTTTTGGTCATCATTTCACTCCCATTTATATTGGAGTACTTTATCTTTAGAAATGAAATTTATTCCACACTTTCCAACGGGGAATGGGGAGGATTTCTAGGGAGTTATTTAGGTGGAGTTATCAGTGGTATTGGGACTATATTAGCTGTTTGGGTTACAACGAAAGAAACAAGGACTATACAAAATAAAACACAGGATAATATTGAGAATGATAGAAAGCTCCAACGCCAAAGTCAGCGTAAGGTATTTACAGATGATATAGCCCACATTATTTCAGAATATATTATGGACATATCGGGATATTATTATGCTAGTCGCCATAATAAAGATGATTACTCAAGAAATTTATCTGTGAAAAATTATTATCTATTGAAAATCAAGTTAAATGGAGTTGAGAAGGCAACAGAATTAATAGAGGTGTTAGAAGATATACACAATCATCGTTCTCATGGTGTTGTTCAACGTGACGAATTTAATGAAACAATAGAAAAATTAATGTCGGAATTGTCCCAATTTACGAGAGAGTATATTAAGCATGAGGATTAAGAATATATTATAAGTGTTTCAGGATGTCGGATGCATCGGATAACAAAGTATTCACGTATCGGGCCAGCATGCTGACCCTCGGTCTGCCGAGACATTTCGTGGAAGTGTAATCATGCAAACAACCTTGCGAGGCTAAGTGGCGGAGCCACCCGACGCTACGCGCCTTAAGCCTCTCGCGTTCGTGAATACAACAACGTTATGTATAACCTCTGAAAATCTAAAGTACTTGATAATATCGTATGAATAATTAATTGATATTGATAAGAGTATATGACCAACTATATTATAGTAAATAAAACTAGATTATGGAGGTTGCAAAAATGACGAAAATTGAAATACCAATGAATAACTCTGCTGGGCGGTTATATCATATTATTGATGAAATAAAAAACAATAATTCAATCAGTTCAACCCCATATACTGTATTGGCAAAAGTATTCAATGTATCAAAAGATGACAAGGCAGTTATCATTGAAAACTATTCTGAATTATTTCAATTAACAAAAACACTTAAGGAAGATATATTGCAAGTTACTAACATTAATCATGAGAGATATTTGCAGCCAATTAATATCGTTTTAGATGCTTTATCAAGTATTGAATTGAATGCTACTAACGGCTTGAGTAAATTCGTCAATAAAATAGATGAGAATATAATGACTCGGCTGGAATTTTGTTCAGATACACTTTCTCGAGAGATTGGTGAACACAGTATTAGTGAAGATGAATTAAATGAGCTATGTAACAATGTTAATAATCTTATTGAATCAGTTAATAATATGAAGATTAATGATGACTTAAAAGCACTATTTTTAAAGAATCTAACCAACATAAGGTCGGCAATTGAAAATTATAAATTATGGGGAACCAAAGGATTGCAGTCAGTAATCGATTCTAGTTTTGGTTCGATATTGTTAAGAGGTGATCTTGTAACATCGGAAGAAGAAAGGAGCACTGGTAAGAAAATAGTGGGATACATTTTTGAGATTAATAATATTATCAATGCGGGGAAAAAGATTTATGAAACGCTAGAGCCAGTAATTAAGTTTTTTGTTGGAACAGGTAAGGATGAATAATTGTGTAAGTTCATTAAAAAGTCAACTTCTTCTTGGTTGACTTTTCTAATTTTGAGTTTGATCGAGGGAATCAGAGGCATCGCATAACAATATATCCACTATCGAGCCTGACGGCTCCTCAGTCCTCTAGAAGGTATTGGCAGAGAAGCATATTCAGCGGACACATCCGCACCGTGGTCGCCCTTGGCGGATTTGGGACGTCGTGGATATAACAACGTTATACGCAATTACTACAAAGGAAAGAGGGGTTAAATGTGATTTATTAATTCACTAGAAGAGAAAGATATAGTTACATTAATAGGGATATTTGTAACGTTAATCGGAATTTCACTTATCTTTATTGTTGGGCTAATTACATTAACACAAGCGTTGAAAAGGATTAAGTTGGACAACTTAACACAACATAGGGTGGAATGGATTAACACACTAAGAAAATATGTAGCGGATTTTGTATCCGAAATTGATTTGCCTAAAGTCCAAGTGAGTGTCTTAGAAGTTTCAGAACTTATGAATTATAGAGAAAAGTTGATATATAAAGCTTCATTAATAAAGCTACATTTAAATTTTAAAGGCACTCTAGATAAGAGGATAATAGAGAATATAGATGAGATTACAAATAATATTTTTCTAGTACTGTATATAAATAACTTGGGGAGAAAACTAAAAATAAACAAAAATCCGGCTACTAATTCAATAGTCTTTGAAAATTTTTTAATCAATAATCCAGATGTTATTTTAATCAAATTTCTCAGAGATCATTCTGTAAAAAATAACATTAACTCAAAACTTGATGAAAAAAGCATTAATGAGAATTCTTATGATTATCTAGTAAGCGTAATTAGCGACTATATTTCAGTTATCAACTCTAAGAGTTATCTTAATGAGTTTCAAAGAAAACTAGGTATTATCCATAATGATTTATTTAGCCAAATTGCACGTAATAGAGGGGATCTTACTAAATTAGCACAAATTTATTTGAAAGCAGAGTGGACGAGGGTTAAGAAAGAAATTAAATTTGTGAGTTTTTACAACGAAGAAAAAACATTAAAAAAACTAGAAAAAGAATGGCATAGATTCAATGGAGTAACTTAGGAGGGCAGTAACAGCGCATAACATGATTTTCACGCATCGATCCATTCGGCTCTCGGTCCGGCAGAGGGATTTCGAGGAAGCTTTGGCAACCGGACAACCTGCACTGGCTAAGTCCGTTGGACCCGGAGCATTCGCGCCTTAAGCCAGTGAGGGTTCGTGAATACAAGGACGTTATAGAAATTGTACTGAGAATAATGATTTTGGGGGGAAGA
Organism: Paenibacillus sp. MDV22-iso6; assembly: GCF_058408365.1. Classification (NCBI taxonomy): domain Bacteria; kingdom Bacillati; phylum Bacillota; class Bacilli; order Caryophanales; family Paenibacillaceae; genus Paenibacillus; species Paenibacillus sp. MDV22-iso6. The sequence goes on from NZ_JBZVDZ010000006.1 coordinate 53,604, forward strand.
CGATGAAGCCAAGAATTTTTGTGAGTTCAACTTATTATGACTTGAAGCATATTAGAAATAACGTGGAAAGATTTATTAGTCAGTACGGTTTTGAAGCTGTACTTTTTGAAAGTGGGAATGTATTTTTTGAACATGATAAAGAATTAGATATATCATGCTACAACGAAGTTAAATTATGCCATATGATGGTATTAATTATTGGTGGAAGATATGGCGCCCCGTCTAGTGAAGAGAAACAAAATGAATTTGTTAAAAAATATGAACAAAACTATATTTCCATAACTAGAAAAGAGTTTAAAGAAGCTATTGATAATAATATTCCTATATTTATCTTTATTGAAAAGAACGTATATAGTGAATATCATACTTTTAAGAAAAATAAAAAAGTAATTTCTGATTTGTTAAAAGAGCCTGACTCTAATTTTAAATTTGCATTTGTTGATAGTTCTAATATTTTTGATTTTATTGATGAAGTTAAAGTTAAAGCTATTTCTACGTTTGAAAAATTTGAGGAAATCGAAGTATATCTGAAAAGTCAGTGGGCTGGTATGTTCTACAACTATTTAATAGAACAAATTAAGGAGAAAGACAAAAATAAAATTATTAATGAAGTATCTGAATTACATAATATATCAGAACGTATGAATGAAATGATTGATCAGATCGGTAAATCAATACTTACAGCAACTGGTGAATATGAAGATGTTGTGAAGAGGCAAAATATAAAGACGGTCTCATATTACACAAACAAAATATTTGAGTACATTAAATTTAAAGATGTAGCTGTGCTAGGTCAGGAAGAAAAGAATAAAATATTCGAAGTCACTGAGCATTTTGTTGATTTGGTTTTGAATAACTCCGAAGTTTATGATAAAAATGGAGTTTTTTTAGATGTTGATTTCATATTCAGTGATATTGATAAAAAAATTGAAAAAACAATAAATAATAAACTAAAACAAATAGATAAAAATATACAAATCGAAATAATGGAGTTATATAATATATTTGAAATATATTCTACGAAATTAAAGCCGTTGTTTAATAATAATGGTCTTGAAAGTTTGTTTAAAGAGACTCTAGAAGACTTATTTAGTAAACAATTATTATTACCATTTTAATTGAAGGTGTCCTTTCCTGAAACAAGACATTCAAGCAGTGAAACCTTTGGAGTTTTAGTCTACTGATAGATTCCGGTTGCATCACACACAACCCCCTTTTAAATTTTACAATACAGGAAGGTATGCTAAAAAGGGTCAAAATAATATTTAGAAAGGTTTGATATTAGAGGAAATGAAAATCAAAGTGGTTTTTTTGGACAAAGCACTAATAAAAAATTATTTATCGTTCTTAACTATTTTGAGTGTTTTCTTCACCCTTGGCTCTATATTCATCAATATACCTACGGAGTATAGGATATTTTACTTCACAAGTTTCATTGTTTTTTTAGTAGTAGTTTATTTTTTACTTTGGATAAGGGCAAATTTAATGCAAAAAGTAAGACTACATATTAATAGCTCAGAATTGGAAATTAGGAGTGGTGATATTTTTGAAGCTGATGGTTACAAAGTCATAGCATTTAATGAATATTTTGATACACAAGTTGATAATGTAATTATATCTGAAACAACACTAAACGGTATATATATTAAAAGGAAGGGAAGTAGAGAGATTTCTCAACTTGATAAGAAATTAAAAATTGATCCTATTTTAAAAGAGAAGATCCTTGAACAAAATAGTGCAAGAAGAATAGGAAAGAAGACTAAGTATAAACTTGGAACTATATTTCCTAATGATGACTATTTTCTCACTGCATTCTCTAAATTCGATAATGAGAACAGAGCTTATTTATATATGAATGATTATATTAATTTTTTATTGAATTTTTGGAATGAGGTTGATAGTTTTTATAACGGCAGATCAATATCCATACCACTTTTAGGTTCTGGGCTAACGCGTCTGAAAGACGCAGGTCCAATAACAGACCAGGAGCTACTAGAGTTGCTAATATGGTCTTTTAAGATTAGCAGAATAAAATTTACTTACCCATCTTGTGTATCAATCTTAATACACGATTCAAGAATGGATAAAATAAACTTATATAAACTAAAGGAGATTGTGTGATGGCATATAGAAATGAAAACTATTCAGCATTTTATGTGATGAACCTTTTGGCGAAAGTAATCTAGGAGCTGCTGCTACCAGAGTCATATAACATTTTGCGGGCGTGGAAAGCAAAAGAGGGTGAGTTTCCTTTTGAGGACTCTCATTATAAAAATTATAATGTCAGAGATGGTAGTGATTGGGAAAAATCTCTCAAACCACGTTTACATGAAAGGCGTAGAAACTCTAAAAACATTTAAATAATGAAAACTTTATGTTGGATTCTAAAGTTGCTACTAATTTTTATTTTTATCCTTATTGATCTTAGCAGTGCTGGTAACAACTTGATATGCTCTGGCAGATAACTCCTTGGAGAGGTTCATGAATTCGGAAGAACGATAATTGTAACTCAATATGAAAAATAATGTAAGAGGTGATAGAGTGGCAATCTGTTTTGTAATTCAGCCATTTGACGGAGGAGCTTTTGATAAAAGGTATGAAGATATCCTAGTTCCATCCATAACTGAATCTGGTTTAGAACCTTATAGAGTAGACCGAGATCCTACCGTAACTATACCTATAGAGGATATACAAAATGGAATCAAAAATGCTGATGTAGTTTTAGCAGAGATTTCATTAGATAATCCTAACGTATGGTTTGAGCTTGGATATGCAATTGCGAGTCAAAAAGAAGTTATACTGATTTGTTCAGATCAAAGAAATTCGAAATTTCCGTTTGATATACAACATAGAAAGATAATCACTTATAGTACAGCTTCCCTAAGAGACTTTGAGCTCTTAAAGGTTCAAATCAAAGAACGAATCAATGCGATAAACCAGAAGCAATTAAAAATGGGGCTAATATCTACACAATCCTCAATCGCACTTACTGAGGGATTGTCACAACATGAATTGACACTATTGGTTTCAATTACTCAAAATATAGATAGCCCCGACGAGACAATAAGCACATATATTATAAGACAGGACATGAACAAAGCGGGATTTACTCCTATTGCTGTAACATTAGGTTTGGATTCTCTTCAGAATAAAGGATTAATACAGTATTCTGATCAACAAGATCATCAAGGTGATTATTACAAGGCATACAGTGTAACAAATCAAGGGATGGGTTGGCTCCATAACAATATAGATAAGTTAATATTAGAACAGAAGTATATCGAACCTGAAGCACATAGTGATCCGTTTGTTGATGATAAATTGCCGTTTTAATCTCTTGAATATAGAGAGTTCCTTTTATAAAGCCGATGCCGGAACGGGGACAATCGGCTTTTTTGTGATTATAGCAATAGCTTTTGATAAAGTAACGATGAGATATTATTATCGTGACGGTGAAGAATTCTTATAGATAATGTGGGGAAAGAAGGGACGAGGAGTCTTGTAGAAAATAAGAAGATTTACGTAATACAAGCTTCATTCGACTTCTTCCCCAAGTAAATACCCCACAGAAACCTCCAAAGCCCTCGCAATCATCACGACCTCATAATCTTGAACGAGACGATATTGACCCTCCAGACGTGATAAACTGGTTTGACTAATATCCAAACCCAGTGTTTGCAGTTTGGCCAGGAATTCTCTTTGTTTTATCCCTTTACTTTTACGGATAGCTACGACTCGGGAGCCGATTATGTTTTTATCGCCAGGTGGTTCTTGTCTATGCTTCATTATGTACACCCCTCATTTCAACCAAATTGTATGAGAAATAATGGTTGTTTTAATGCGGATATCGAATTAAAATAAAATAAACCGATAATCGCATTAAAATGATTGCTCATGTCTAGCATTAACAAGACATGGTGCAATTTAGACTCATCAGAGAGGTGCATGTATGAGCCGGTTGCTTGACTTATTGGAAGAGGAACGGCGCAAGCTTAATCAGCTTGGAGAGGCATCCTTGAAGCAAGCGATTCCGTTGTGGGACAATCCTGAGGTTCAGGAACAGAGCCGAAGGGTGGACGAACTGGTGGCGCGAGTGAGTGAAATGAAAGCGAGGCATAGCCGAGTTGTACGGCAATGAGCGAAGTACATAAAGCGCAGGGGAGGAGAAGCAATGGATTTTCCACCGTGGATGCAGCGAGCAATTCAGGCAAGGCTGGATGAGGTATCTTCCCGGATCGAGCATGATCCTGAACTGAGTCGTGTACGTGGGGAAACAGACGAAGCGTTCGAATCTTTGTTTAATGGCAAGGATATCGAGCAGACACCTGAATATACTGAGTGGGAGAGCCGATACATTGTCAGTAAAGGAATAGAGTATGAGCGGTTATACATGCAAGGGCTAAGAGATGGCATTCAGCTCACAGTTTCCTTGCTGGGGCAGTCAATGTTAACTGACAGGGATAATGACAGGCCGGATGCCTAATTGCTTGAAAATATGTCTCATAAGAAGTGAGAAGAGTTGAGAATAGCAAAACGTAATCTGTGAGTTGTTAGAGGTTTTAACCTACTAACGCGAACCCATAAGTCAGGGGAAGCAACCCCAATCTATACCTTAAAAAACCCGAGCCGAAGCGTGTAACTTATCGCTTCGACTCGGGTTTTAATGTTCTACTTTTCCAACATCCAATGCTTACTTCCCACTCACCGACTTAAACCAATCATTCACTTCTTGCGTGATTTGATCACCGCCGTTGGATTTCCAGTTGGCGACGAATTGGTCAAAGGCATCAACCGGCAGTTGGCCGTAGATGATTTTGTTGAAGGTTTCCATCTCGGACTGGCGGAGCAGGTTCCATTTGGATACCATGGTTGGTGTTGCAGCACCGGTAAAGTAGTTTTGTTTACGGATGTCGATCTGGGACATAACGACTTTACCTGCATACCAGTTTTCCGGTTTACGGAATTCGGCCATTTGTTTCTCGTAAGGTGTTTCAGGCTTCTCGCCGTTGGCCAGCTTCACGAGTGTTTTCATGTACAGATCCGGGATACGTGCTGGGCCGGTCAGGAACGGGAATTCGTTGGAGAAGTCTTTGATCTTCTCTTTGTCACTGGTCGGTTGTCCGTCAATGACATCCCAGTCGTAACCTTTGGCGAAGCCGTATTCATACTCACTGCCCGCAGCCGGGTTAGCCAGGTTATCGAGCAGGTAGTTGTAGTACAGGAAGATGGCTTCTGGATGCTTCGCATCCTTGTTAATCATGATACTTGCGTTGACACCAGAGTTCTGCCACTTCGTACCGATCTTGCCGTCTGGGCCAGCCGGAACAGGGTAAGCTTTATACTTTGAGCCAGGTACGTTCTTCAGCAGGTCAGGTGCAGGCCAGTCGGGTACCCAGTTTGCGCCAGGCAGAATGCCCGCTTTGCCAGCCGTCCAGCTTTCAGCGGATTTGCCTTCATCCCACAGAGCGGAGTCGGTATGAATATAACCTTTGTTCATCCATTCAGCCAACTTGGCAAGTGCTTGTTTCGCACCCGGGTTAACGGAGCCGTACTCCAGATTGCCATTTGCGTCTTTGTTCCATTGCTCCTCGATTGTGCCATATGCACCGAACAACCAGTCGAGCTGACCCATCCAGGTGTTGGTGTTATTTTTCAGCGAGATCGCCAGCGGGAATACTTTGTCTGGAGACAGACCGTCCGGGTTCTCGTTTTTGAATTTGTCCATGATGTTCTCAAGGTCTGCAATGGTTTTCGGAGCTTCCAGGTTCAGCTTCTCCATCCAGTCTTCTCTAAGCCACAGCAATGTGTCATCGTTATCCGTATACTCCATGATCGGCATATTGTATTTCTTACCGTCCTTAGTGAACGGGTACCAGAGTTCAGGATGTGCTGCTGCATGATCTTTCAGGGTCTGACTCGCGTACTTGTCGAACAACTCATCGATGGCGATGAATTGACCGGAGTCGATCAACTGATTGGTCAATACGGCATTGGTCGGTACGGATACGAAATCAGGCAGCTTCTCGCCAGAGGCGATAGCCAGTTGCAGCTTTTGTCTGTATTGATCGTCATTGGCCGGATACCAGGTATCTTTATGCTTCATACCCAGCGTTTCCAGCATCCAGCGATCGTGAACGTTATTTTCTTTGGTATCCCCTTGCACGTATTTCTTCGGCATCAATACCGAACTGAATTCGATGGGTGGGTCGTATTTTCCTTTGGCAAAAGCAGCTTCTGCTTCAGCTGAACCGACGGTCGCCGGTGTATCATCTTTGGTACCATTGTCACTGGCTGTATCGCCACTGCCGCACGCAGTGATCGTGATGAGTGCGATAACCATGAGCAGTGACCACCATGTTTTGAATTTGATCATTGTTCAATCCCCCTACGATGTATGATCTTTACAGTGTAACTGTACCAATTTGGGCGGGAGGGCATCTATATGAGTTTGTTAGTTTCGATAGGACTCTATTATGTTGTTTAATGTTGATCCCGATACTCCTGCGGCGTGACGCCAAACTGGCGCTTGAACACTTTGATAAAATAAGCCGGGTCCATATATCCAATCTCCATGCTGATTTCATATACCTTTTTGGTGGTCGTGACCAGCTTGTGGCAGGCCCGATCCATGCGTAGGCGAGAGATATAATCACTGATGCCTTCGCCCGTTTCAATTTTATAGATCTTGGACAAATGGGTCGGATGCAGATTGACATGATCGGCCAGTACACGCAGAGAAACATCCAGATGCAGGTTTTTATCTGTAAAATCCTGAATCTTCTTCACATACTCGGAACGGATGTCCTTGATCTCATTGGATGTACCTTCCTTGAGTTTGCCAAGTACACTAAGCGACCATTTGCGCAGTTTACTGATGGTGGTGAAAGCTTCTCCACTCTGTAACCACTCGATATCGTCACCCATTAAGTTGGCCAAAGTCAGCCTGTTTCGGTGTGCGAGATTGGTGAACGAAGCCGTAATTAAAAAACCAGCCTCCATACAATGCTCCCACGATTCCGACCATTTCTCATCCAGCTCCGCACAGACGGCTAGTATTTTTTCTTCTGCCGCATCCCATTGACCACTCTCTAACAGGTGAATGAACGTGGGTGGAGTATATAGGACATCCAGCGGACCTTGCGCTGCCGGAGTTTCCACGTCACTGACCCGCATCACGAACTCGCGCTCGTCACCGACAATTTGCCGGAAATAAGCGGAGGCTTGCCGAAAACGATCATATAGCTGATCGGGAAACGTGAACCACTCGGTGATGACGATGGAGAGGGAACCCTTCAGAAACTGCTTAACTTTGGACTGAAGTTGTACGGAAAGCTTCTCCAGTATGGTTTCTTTGCCAATGTCGGTGTTGTTCACTTTCAGTTGAAGCAGAAACACCAGATATCCATGCTCCTCCTTCACGCCCCACACTTCCATAAACTCACCCATAATCTCTTCCGCCATATTGATGACCGCATATTCAAGCAGGGTTTGATCGTTGTTGTCATATTGCCCGAATTCTTCTTCCATACGTACAAGCATTAATGCGCAATCCCCGGCGTGGAAGGGCAGATCGTAATTCGCAAGTTTCCGTGCCCATTCGCTGGAGGCAATTCGATGTCCCTGCAAAGCCTCAAGGAGCAATCGCCCCCGCAAATGCGGTAGGTTCTCTCGAAGGGTAAACTGGGTTCGTTTTAGTGAACTTACGAGTTCCCATTCAGTATTTAATTGATCAATGGCCTTCTGAACAGCGCCCATCAATTCATCATCTGTCGGTGGTTTAAGCAAGTAATCGACGGCCTCGAACTGGATGGCTTTTTTGGCGTAATCGAATTCGGAATGTCCCGATAAAAGAATGCACTTTATTTTTTTGTCACGGACTCTAATCCGTTCGATCAGTTCAATACCTGTCATTTCAGGCATTTGAATATCCGAGATTACAATATCTATAGGGTGCGTATCGATCAGTTGAAGTGCTTCGTGTGCCGAGTATGCTTTGTGCACCTGTTCGATCCCCAGCTTATGCCACGGTTTGGTCATGGACAGGTTATCTACCCAGTGTGCTTCATCGTCTACGATGATCATTTGCATGTTGTATTGTCTCCTTAGTGGTTGAACGCAGACATCTGTACACTTGCCACTCCGATGACAGAATAACCTTCCGATCGCTGTTATCCCCAGATTTATTGAATGAATTTTATAATGTGTAAATCTGGTGATAAAGGCGAGCACTCCGTTTCTTCAGGTTTTTTCTGTCCTCTGCGTTATCGTGTACGTGATCTTGTTCAAAATTAAATCGTCAATTTATTGTTTGTATTAACCTTTAACTCTTACAAGTATCTCCTCGCTCAGTATCATCTTTCGGGATCTCCCAGATCATCTCGGTTCGGAATCCGCCGAGAGGGGAGGGGCCGAATAGAAGGTAGGACTGATTGCCGAATAGGTGCATGATTCGCTGATTCGTGTTCCATAGGCCACAGCCCATTTCCTCCTGCAGCGGCTGCTGCATTTTCAGATTCAACGCCTCCAACTGTTCCGGGCTCAAGCCAGGTCCATCGTCATCGATGTAAATTTTGCAGAACCCGTTCGAGCTCTCGCCAGTAATCCGGATTTCACCAGATGAATACGACTTCGCCACGCCATGAATGACGGAATTCTCCACAATGGGTTGAAGCATTAATCGTGGTACCGACTGGGCTAGCATATCCTCAGGGATGTCGATATGGTATTCAATTCTGCCATTACGCAGCTTCTGGATATCCAAATAGTTGACGAGCAAGTTGATTTCTTCTTTTAGAGAAGATGTCTCCCGCTCCACTCGTGTCGTATAACGATAGTAGGCACTAAGGTTATGTGCCATGGAGACGACGGCTTGCTCGTCCTTCATCTGGGCCATATTGATGATATAGCCAAGACAGTTATACAGAAAATGCGGATTGATCTGGGCCTGTAACTGTTTCAGCGTAGCTTCCTTGGCCCTGATTTTTTCCTGGAACACGTTCTCGATCAGGTCTTGAATCTGATGTGACATATCATTGAATCGATGGAACAAAAACGAGAATTCATTCTGATCCTTGCTATGCAGACGTACGGAATAATCTCCGCGCTGCACGCGGCGTAAGCCTTGGATCAGCTTTTTGATCGGATATTGAATGTTTCGATATAACAGAATCGAAGCGGAAATGCCCACCACAAACAGCAGAATCATAAACAGATAGAACAAGTTCCGACTAAGCGAGATCGGCTGTAGAATTTGATAGAGAGGTACCACATCGACCAAATGCCAATCCAGATAGGAAGATTTCACCGAGCTAACCAGATACTTTTTCCCGTTCAGCTTGACGACATCCTGTGTGGTATCCTCTGGCGAGTGCTCATCCAGATAACGAATGAGTTCCTCGGATAGCTGCTTGTCTGCACTGCGATTCAGAATGGGTGAATTTCCTTTGTGATAAAAGAAGGGATCACCTTGTCCACCTTCCTTATACGTATCCAGCATGTTCTGAATATTCTCATAACTGAAGCTGGCTTCAATCACCAGATTGCTTCCCGTCAACATACCCGGCTGGGCCAAGGAATCCGTAAAGAACCAGTAAAAGGATTTCATATCCTCTTTGGACTCAGCACCATCACCGTATGTCCATTGTCCGCTCATATTTCTTTTCAAATAATCCTCATCATACCCGGATGTTCTATTATAGTTGGCAATGACATCTTGATTCTGTTGTGAATGCACAGCGTATCGAGTAGGCCATATATCGGTAACACCGGATTGAAGCATCAGCTTTTCCTGAATAACATATCGGGTCTGCATCTTGTCATAACGATCATTCCATATGTTCAAGCCATTGAATGCTCTGACATTGGGATCTCTTGAGAGAATAAGACTGAAGTCCATCATCTGGTTAATACGGGAATCGATCTGACTGGACAGAAACGTGAGCTGCTTCGTATTGGAGACCTGTAGCTCTTTGCTTACAACATCATAAGTGACGTTGTTCGAGTAGGTATACATGATAATAATGGGGATGAACAGGACCACAATTAAACAGTTTATTTTGGCAAACAGACTAAACCGGGATCTGGACGTTCTTCCCAAAGTTATAAAGCGCTTCCATGTATTCATAAAAAGTCTCCTTCAAATTCTGTGTAAACAACCTCTTCAGATGATGTTCCTAACAAAACACTATCAAGCCTAACAATGTTATATAGTCAGACCTGAGAAATGCCTGATACTATTTATAGCAGAGATCCCCATTACACACAAAAACTTTTTTTGGGAACAGGAGCGCGCTATGGAGGCTAATATGGAAGCTAACCGGGTACCTCAGGCGGACATTGGGAGCAAGCCGAACAGAAAAACAAAAAAACGCTACAAACAACCATGGATTCTGCACTTGATGGTGTTGCCGGCGGCCATTATGGTCTTTATTTTTTCATACATTCCGATGTCCGGGATTTTGATGGCATTTCAAGACTATAAACCTGCACTGGGTTTTTTCGATTCCGAATGGGTCGGAATGAAGCATTTCAGATACATGTGGGAAAATGATTATTTCCTGCAAATCACGTGGAATACGCTGTTTTTTGCCTGTTCTAAGATCATTATGAACCTAATTATTCCGTTTGTCTTCGCCTTATTGCTCAACGAGGTACGGAAGATGGCGCTGAAGAGAACGATTCAAACGCTCGTGTATCTGCCGCACTTTTTGTCTTGGGTTACACTGTCAGGCATTCTGATCGACATTCTGGCGCAGACGGGTATTGTCAATCAGTTCCTAGTCTCCGTATTCGGCATTAAGCCGATATTCTTTCTGGGGGATGGCAGCTGGTTCCGGTTCACGATCATTGCGAGTGATGTCTGGAAAGAGTTTGGATTCAACACGATCATCTTCCTCGCGGCACTGTCTGGCATTAACCCTGCACTGTATGAAGCAGCTGAAGTGGATGGGGCAGGACGCTGGAAGCAAACGATGTATATTACCATCCCGGCACTTATTCCCATTGGGATCGTAATCGCAACCCTGGCACTGGGTAATGTGCTTAACGCCAACTTTGACCAGATCTTTAACTTATATAGTCCATTGATTTACCAGCAAGGGGATATTATCGATACGTTTGTGTATAGAGAAGGTCTGCTAAGTGGGCAGTTCAGTTTCGCTACCGCCGTGAATCTGTTCAAATCGGTTATTAGTTTGATCCTGATTGTGATCTCCTACCGACTGGCTTACCGATTCGCCGGATACCGAATTTTCTAGAAAGGATGACGAACTCATGTATCATAAAACGATGCCTTACCGCATATTCAGCATAATCAACAATGTGTTACTGACCGTCCTTTCGCTGCTCTGCTTGCTGCCTTTGTATCACTTACTCATGGTATCACTGAGCGCATCTGCTCCTGCCAATGCTGGACTGGTGACGTTCTGGCCGATTGGCTTTACACTGGAGGCGTATGCTAAGACGTTCGCCAATAGCAATTTCCTCTCCTCCCTGTGGGTGTCTGTGGAGCGGACGGTACTGGGAACAGGGCTCGCGTTAATCGTCAATACGATTGCAGCCTACGCGCTCTCCAAAGAGACACGGGTGTTCCGTGCACGCAACATCTATCTGTGGTATTTTGTCATCACGATGCTGTTTAGCGGTGGTCTCATTCCGGGGTACATTCTGATTCTGAAGCTGGGACTGATGAATACATTGCTGGCCTTGATCCTGCCGGGATTGGTTGCGGTGTTCAACATTATTCTGCTGCTGAATTTCTTTCGTACCGTTCCAAAGGATCTGGAGGAAGCTGCATTTATCGATGGCGCAGGTCATTTTCAGACGTTTATCAAAATCTATCTGCCTGTCTCCGTACCCGTTATTGCAACCGTTTCGCTCTTCATGATGGTTGGACATTGGAATTCGTACTTTGACGGGATCATCTACATCCGTGATGCAGAAAAGCTGCCACTCGCGACATTCATGCAGACGATCATCGTGCAGGCCGATATGTCGAAGCTCGATCCGGAAGCTGTTGCGAATCTGTCCCAACGGACCATTCGGGCATCACAGATCTTCATCAGTGCGCTGCCGATCCTGCTCGTGTATCCGTTCCTGCAACGTTATTTCGTGACTGGGATCGTGGTTGGGGCTGTGAAGGAGTAGTTGAATGTAAGGGTTAGAATAGGGTTGTAAAATGGAGTCACTGAACTGGGGAAGGCCAGGGAGGTGGCTTCTTTTTTGTGTGGAGAAAGATGTTGCACGTATGTAGTTTATTACCTTTATTTGAATAAAATGGTACGATGAGAAAAATAAAATGCAAGTATATCCTGACTATTCATATTGAGGAGTTGTACATAGTGAAAAAGATGATGATGTTTACACTTGCTGTAGCGTTATTAAGCTGCTCCATGGCTCATACCGTTTCAAGTGCACCTAAGAAAATCAGCGTGATTTTTAATGAAAAGGAACTCAAAACACAGGCAGGTGCCGAAGCGAAAATGATAGACGGCCGAGTATATATCCCGGCTAATATCCTTCGAGGTGCGAGATTCTCGGTAGAGTATAAAAACTCAACGCTTCATTTGGTCAATAGCTATTTTCTGTACACCAGAAATTTGATGGAGATGCATGTGCTTAATCATGTCTTTACAACTCGATTCAACAAGATAGATCAGGAAGTGGTTCACATTTTGGGCAATGTGCTGCTGGAAGAGCCGGTAGATTTCTCGGAATTACACGAGTTCATAGCGGAAGCTGAATCAAATGCGGGAATCCGACCGGAGGACTTTACTCCCGTGCTAGACTTTAATTCGTTTGATTTTGCACCTGCGAGAGAAAGTGTAGAAGCATACAAAAAAGCAAGCCGTGAGTTAATCGCTTATGTCGATACTGGAGACAAAGAGAGGTTGAAGTCGTTTTACGAAGAAAGAAAACAGGCACTTGAATATTATAATTCATACACATATGTATATGATCTTATTTTTAAAGCGAGTTTTACGAGTGCAGTAAGATAGGAAAAGAAATATCTCTCAAATCGCATGATCAACGTTAAATTTATGCATTTTGGGTGAAAGGAGAAATGTCAATGATTCAAAACCATAACTCATGGTCTGTTTGTATATCCAGTGATTTTGAATTGAACTTTTTGATCTATGTAGCGAGTACGTATGGCCTTCTTAAAGAGGACATCAATGAGAATATTCTATGGCCATCCCGGCAAATGGTAGAATCAGATGAACTTCATCAAAAACTTGAAATACAATGGAAATGGTTCTGGGATCGCAGCATTAACCAAAAGGCGCATAAAAATAGTAATCATGTATCATTTGTGCTAGGACTGCCCGACTTTGAGTTAGTTGAACAACATGAATTAAGGGAGGTATTGGTTCATTTATGGCCATCCTTTAGGCAGTGGTGGTACATGCCTGCGGGCGGGCAAGCTGCAATGAATTACTGGGAAGGGATACCTGACCTTATACGTTATGTTCAAGAATTTGAAGATGAAGTGGGTAGAAAAATTAAACCGTTTCACTTAAATGTGGATTTAATCTATAACGGTCCCAATGAGCTGATTGAAGTAACGGAAGAATACATTATTATGCCAATCAAAGTTGAATATTTAATGAAGAGGGATTGGTGGATGAGTAGGTTTACAGAACGATATTAAGAACGTAAACATAACTCTGGAGTTGATGGATTACACATATACAACCTATCTGAGTAACCATAATATCACCGATATCACCATGCTGGAGAAGTTTCTTCTCTCGACAGTAAAATAATGAATGACACAAAGGTAGGGTCGCTCTTCGGAGCGACCTTTTTGCCGTGTTAAAAAGTAGTTGTTCTTAAACTCGAGAGATTAGCGTGATGGTTAACGTGATTTATTTGCACAAAAAAGGCTTCAAGCCACCGAACTTACAACAAAACTTCAGACCCTATATAGGGGTCGTAATACCGTCATAGAGTCGGATTATCGTTGGCATAATTCAATCCTAACTGATACGCCAGTTTCAGAAGTGCCTCATAATGCTCAGGCTGCGCATCCAGCGTTTCATATAAAAATTCAACGCTCGACTGAGGCACGCCGCAGTAATTGGCAATACCCACATTAAGCAAATTGGTGATCGATTCATCATAGTTTCGCTTTTGCATCTGTTCTTCCGTCACGCCTGCTAGAGCAATCCATAACATCTGCTGATGATGAAGCTTGTTCGAGCCGTAGGCAAACCCGTTGTTCATTACACGATCCACATACCCTTTCAGCATGGCTGGCAGATGCCACCACCAGAGAGGAAACACAAAAGCGACAGCATCGTGCTTCTTCAATCGTTCGATCTCCGCTTCTATCTCAGGGGAGAAAACCTGATGTTCCTTGGTAAAGTCAGGTTCATCTATGCCTTGGAGAACAGGGTTGAAGCCAATGCCATGCAAATCCAATATCTCAAAATCGTGACCAGCCTCGGCAAGGCCCTGCACGAAATGCTCGGTAACCTGGAAGGTCAGGGAATCTTTTCTCGAATGAGACACAACGACTAATACATTCATCTTATCTTTCACTACCTTTCTGCATTGCTGTCTTGTAGCCATGAATCGCTGGCTGATGCTATTATAAACAGGTATGAAAACATCTGGAAGTACGCACTTTGATGTACTATAGGAAGAATGAGGTGCCATAGGAACATCAAAGTACCCTGAATCACTGCCTCGAAATGGAGTTCAAATAACGAAACGAAGAGAAATATGAAGGTTATGATTTTACCTCGGCAACAGCTTGATGAAGGAGGGTTAAAAGTTGACGGAACATGGAAAAACGAGCACTCCAAAGAAATATAAAGTCGGTGTGGAGGCGGCCTTGGAAGTGATGGGCGGAAAGTGGAAGCCGTTGATTATTTATCATTTGATGACAGGGCGAAAACGTACATCGGAGCTGCGTCGGTTGATACCGGACATCACGCAGAAAGTGCTGACAACGCAGCTCAGAGGTTTGGAAAAGGACGAGATCGTGCAGCGAAAGGTGTATTCGGAGGTTCCTCCAAAAGTGGAATATGAGTTAACGAGTTACGGTTGGGGACTCAAACCTGCTTTGGACTTTTTGTGCTATTGGGGAGAGGAGCACCTCGAAAAGGTTCACGGGGATAAGTTCAAGGTTTTGGAGGAGTTTGACTCTCCAGAATGTTGAAGAGGTGAACCTGCTCCAGTTAAGTGATAGATGATAACGCTAATCCATATGTTGGTGATCTGTCAACCAAATTAGTCGAATAGAGAGGGATGAGTAGGTAAACGTAGACGACTTTAATCAGGGATCTCCCATAGATATGTAGACGAGAGCCAGTCTGTCCGACTAAATCTTGAACATAGCAAGTACCAATGGAGAGAAAGAATAGGAGGAATATCTTATCACATATTCGACGACTTACCCCAGAGCTGTACTGAATTTAATATGCATGCTGGCCATTGAGGTTATTTTTTTCAGAAATATTATAATCGACGAAAATGGTATTCTGAAGTATTCCCTAATCATTATATTGACCTTTATTCTGGGTTATATCATTTTTTTGATCCGGCGTTTGTTTTTTACAAAACCGAGCATTACGCTGGAAAGCGATCATGTGATTTCTACAAAACATCGGAAATACGATGCATCCCAGATTGAGTGTATTTATGTGAATTACAAACGGATTGGTATCAAACTCTATGGAAAACGTTTAGTGCCGATGGATTTATGCTTTTATTTCCAAAGAAATCAGGAGACCCAAGGATTAGAGGGGTTACATGCATGGGCAGCACGGAATCATAAAGATATGAAGCACAAGTTCTTTCAAACCTTGACGTAGACTCGTACGTTTATTTCATTGAGACCGTCATGTCATGAGGATGATGAGGCGTAATGCTGTTTTGCCAAAATAAAATCTGAAAGTTCCGGAGGTGTACTTGTTGAAAACAGTAGAACAATTTCTAACAAGCGATTGGTATAAAAACGTCATTGCTGAGCTCGTTAGCTTAAACCTCACCTCAAGTTTGGCGAGCATGCCAACTATGAAACAGATCTTTTAATGGATTCTTTTAAAGAACGTAAATATGTTCTGGAGGGCTTTAGGGTCTCGTCTCCAGCAGAAGAAGAATGTGTTCAGTGGATTATGGAGCAGATTGCCGAGGACAAGGGCAAGATTATGTCTTATGTGGCGACTCGATTAACGTTCAGTGAGCAGTTGGACGATGACCCGGATGGGGAATTCCCAGAGGGGGAGGAGCCTGATGCAGGAGATCGATCTGAAGTTGTCGAGGTTTTAGGTTTTGCCAGGTCTGTCATCGCTGACACCATCATTGAGTATGATATGGTCAAAAATCATCCAAAACAGTTAACTGCATATTACAAACATACAGGTATTCCGGGTGCAGCTAAATTTTCATCACAAATTAAAAAGGTATATGCTTCAATAGCAAATTGAATATTGCCGTTTACTTACATCTGCAAGCGGTGAATTTAATGTCTAATCCCGAACATCAGCAGGAGGGATGCCCATGAAATATCTAACGAAAGAATGGTATGAAACCTGCCAGCGGACCGGTCTTCATTTTGGCATGAGAGTACATAGCGAAGCTTACGAATTGAACGAGGCTCTTTTTCAACGGCTGTATAAAAGAAAGGAAATAGAACATATAAAGCAGGAGCGCGAGATATATAACATGGACCCCCGTTTCATGCTCGAGCATGATGGTCAGGTGCTCACTCGTGTAGACAAAGCTTTTAGTGGGGGAGAGGTGAAGGAAGAGGATCAGATGGTTTACCACATGCCGCTGGAAGAGCGAACGCATATCGAAAATCTCATTGCCGAATATGATGCCTGTCCTCCTTTTGATGAGAAAAAGTGCAAAGAAAGTACAAAGAAGCGATGGAGTGGAATTTCGAGCATAAGGCAGAGCGTTTGCCAAAAGGGAATCTTTGAGCAAATTGCAGATATCCGTGTGTTTACGCTCGGGTATTGCACAAGAGAAATATTGCTTCAGTTAAAGAAACAGAGTGCGGAAAATACAAGAGAGATGGAAATAATAATAATAATAATAGTCGCACTACCATTTAAAATCAATGTAATGTACAATCCAATTAAGTGTAAATCATAAATTACACAAAACTACTCCAATAAGGCGTTTGGAGAGACTCTCAGGATCTTACCTGGAGTTTCTTCGAACGCCTTTTCTATTGAAATTAGGAGGAATAACCATGGCTTCAGCTGCTGCTACTGTTAACAATCGAGGTACCGCCAGTTTAATGGATCATAGGGCATTAAGACCGGTGATTGGAAAAGGGGGATTTATCCTCGGAAAAGAAGTCAGGATGTCTCAGAAACTTTCATTCGAACATCTAGCATTAATCAGCCAACCGGATCTGGTAAATCGAGTACATTCTTTATACCCAATCTTTTAGAGCTAGATCAGTGGGTTTCCGCGGTGGTGACAGATCCCAAAGGTGAACTGTATTGGAAAACAGGTCCCGAACTACGGAAACGTGGATTCGATACCATCCAGTTATCTCCTTTTGAAAATCACTTCCCGGGTTACAACCCGTTATCTGTGGCCAAAGATTATGCAGAAATAAAGAGATTGCACAACTCATTCTAATAAATGGCGGACTTGCATTCGAGATCCAGGGAAAGAGCGGTGGAGATTCAACCTGGCTTAACATGTCGCTACCGCTAGCTGGCTCAGATAAAATCTTAGCTAGTATTATGGTAACGATCGCTACAAATATGCAATTGTTTATGGATGATCGGGTAGTACTTTTTGCGCAGCGGAATGATATACAGCCCAAACATTTACGATACGGATTAAACATTGACAATAAAAAACCAGTTGTCCTGTTTGTTTCAGTACTGAAACGAAATCCCTTTACGCTGCTGTGAAGGGCGCCGACAACGAGCAAGAAGTCGACGTCATTGTCGCATCTACTCAAACGTTAGTCCGCGGCAGGCAGATGGTTAGACCTTCGCTTGTTATTTATGATCAGGCACATCATAGTGTCTCAAAGGGTTCATACAAGGTCTTAGAGCTTGGGTTGCTTTGACATTGATGGTCCACAATTACTCGGGATAACCGCGACCCCGAACAGACTTGACCGGCAAGCTTTAGGACAGGTGTATGAGGAGATTGTATATGAAAAAACGATTTTGGACCTCATACTATCAAAGTATCTTTGTGACATCAGGGGTAAGAAGATTATTGCAGATGAACTCAATCTGGATTCTGTTCAAACACTTGCTGGTGTTTTTAACGAAAAACAACTGGGTGAGCAAATGGGCCAAGAAAGTGTTATCGATACAATAGTCCAGGCGTATTTAGAACATGGCGAAGAGAGAAAAACGATTATATTCGCTGTAAATGTGAAACAAACCTACGAAATTGCCGATCGCTTATCTTCTCATGGTGTGAATGCTGCCGGCATTGATGGTTCATTGCCTGAAGAGACTCGCGATCACTTGCTCGCTGATTTTTCTAAGGGCATTCTACAAGTCATGGTGAATTGTATGATCTTAACGGAAGGCTTTGACGAACCTGGTGTAAGTTGTATTATGATGGCGAGACCCACTAAAAGTGAGAGCTTATATATTCAGTGCATTGGACGGGGGACCCGAATATTTCCGGATAAAGTCGATTGCCTTGTTCTTGACATTGTTGGTGTTTCATCAAAGAAACACTCTTTAATAACACTCATCGATCTCTTTCCTCCAGGGAGAATAGAAGATGATGAGGAAATCGATGAAGATATCCTAAAAGATGAAATGCTTGAGGATAGGGAATCCGTCCTTGAATTTCAGGAGAGTCTGTATCAAATTGCCTTTGAACATGGTAAGAAAATGCATGAGATTAATCTTTTCTCTACAAAGACGATCTATTTATGGAACTCTATCTCCGGTAGTGCTTACTACATTAGCATTGGCAATAAGCAATATTGTTACTTAATTAAAGATGATAACCTCTGGTGGATTTTATTTGGACATTCAAATAAGCGGCTGTATCCCTTACATGATGAAGCTTTATCGCTAGAGTGTATACAAGGTATTGCTGAAAGCTTTTTGCAAACAATCAATACCAAGATAATTTATAAGGAAGCTCGGTGGAGACATCATCCAATGAGTCCAGCTCAACGTTCGCAGCTCGATAAAAATGCTATTTTGTATGATGAAACATGGACAAAAGGGCAGGCAACCGATGTACTTGACAGTATTTTTGGAGAAAGAATTGCAACTAAAGTCATTGATAGATTTAATGGGGATCTATACCGTACCATGTTAGCAAACCAATATGTGTGGGATAAAATTTATCTGGATCTAAATGAAATTCAAAAAAGTCCTCCTGGCGAAAATCCTCGAAATTCAATTTCGAATTTATCGTAAACGACGGTCTTGACCAAAGGTATATCAAGGTGTTTAAGGTGAACGAATTGCCAACCTTTATTATTAGGTGTGATATTTATTCCCACCACTAAATTAAAAACTTCTGAATGTTAGCTTCTCTTATTTCAGCAATGATTTCAATCTTATGGGGATACTTAATCTATGATGGTTCAGACTATCTTTCTTTTTTTACAAGAGCATTTTGGTCCTATCTTAGAGGACAGAGATTTATTAAAATTATTATATTAGTAAGAAAAATATAGTAAATGTAGTACATATGAAGACTTATGTTATATTTTATACTTTCGTATAATATTTATAGATTACATAAGCAATAGTAATCACATAATTTTTAGGAGGTTTTTTTATGTCATGTTCTTGTCAAGTAGGTTTTACGCGCTCTGCTGGTGCCGATTCTTCAATCTCATTTTGTCAAACTAATCATGTTTGTGCTAGTGGGTATATGAAATTTACCAAAGAGACTAGTTATTGTTTCGATTTGTTAGGAATGGGTAGATCTTATACTGCGGAATGTAATACACAGTCTACAGGAGTCTGCTGCACAAATTCTTGGTACTAGAAGATGTCCCCAAGGGCGTGCTGTTAGCCCTTGGGCTTCTTTTCTATTTATTTATAAAGGAGTAATCACAATGAATTCTTCGAACTATAGGAAATTCCTTAAAAATTCTAATGCTAACACTGAGAGTCTCAATGATCTGATCGGAGAAAATTTGCCCGTAACTATTAGTGTTGATCAAGATAGAACAATTAATCTACACTCATTAATGAACATCAGTTCAGGAAATATTGTTATTTTTGTAAGTGAGCAATGTGCTTCATGCGATTTACAACCTATAATTAAATTTTCGTCCTTGTATGATCGATTTAACTATTTAATTTTTTATGAATCTGAAAAGAAACTTGATGAAAAAATCTTCGGAAATCACGTCAAATTGATTCCGTTAAAAATGGAAATTGTCAACGAGTTATTCGGAGTTTCTATCATCCCTTCTGCACTTATACTTAATAACAAGGGTCAAATAATCTCAACAGGCATTTTTAATTCAGAGGAGGACTTGGAGAGACTTTCCTTTCATCTTTTGGAGGTTTATTATGAGCAGAAAGGAAATAACTGATGGACACTACACGAGTTGAAAAATCATTTCTTAGCGCACTAGACCATAATAATAGTATCGTAGAAGTAGAAGATTTTTCAAACGGTATCATTTTTTTTATTTCTTTAACATGTTCTTATTGCATTGAGTTGCTTC
This sequence comes from Paenibacillus sp. MDV22-iso6, assembly GCF_058408365.1. Lineage (NCBI taxonomy): Bacteria > Bacillati > Bacillota > Bacilli > Caryophanales > Paenibacillaceae > Paenibacillus > Paenibacillus sp. MDV22-iso6. The sequence continues at coordinate 74,251 of NZ_JBZVDZ010000006.1, forward strand.
CCCATCTATCTAAAATTGAAAGTGAAATAGCACCCCGTAAAATGATATTAATGTCAACAGGTAGTACTGAAGAAAACAGAGAGCTTGTATCATACTTTGAATGGAATTTTAAAGTCTTACAACTTGACAAAAAGTCAGAATCTTTTTTTGCTGTAAAGAAATTTCCTTCTGTTTTATTCACAGCTAAAAGTAGTAATGAGATTATCCACAATAGCATTGTTTATGATTATGAACATTTTATTTTTTTGGATAAGGAGGCTTCCAATGCAGGGCTTATTGATTTGTAGCAAAGACGCAGAAGCAAGAAGAGTAGGGGACCAAACCGAGAGCAGGATTGGGATTGTTCTAAACAAAGTGTACCTAGACACACTCCCCTGTGTAATTGATTTTTTTGTATATTTCAAAGTAGATTTTTTTTCTGCTGAAAGGGGCTTTGAGCTTAACATTCAGGTGAAGGATGAAGATGATAATTTGATCAGGAGTACAGATAATTTAGCCATGTATAACAAAAGACCATCAAATGAAATCCCAACAGTTGAAGGAACCTATCAAATTAAATTTCCTATTAGTCGCAAAGGTATGATTTTTGTTGATTTAAATGTAAATGAAAATAGATTATACAGTTATCCAATACAGGTATTATAGGTGCTCTATTTATGGAATTAATGAAAACAGAAGTTAAACTTTCTAGTGTTTTAAGAATAATTGCTCGAGCAATGAAAGTGATAATGAAGACTTACCCTATTCTCTTTCTTGTGAAATGTTTATTCATGTTATATGAAGCATTAATACCAGTTATTTTGGTTAAGATTACTACTAATTTAATTAACAATGTTCAATTGGTAATAGAGAATCCAGCAGTGGAATCGTATCTATTTCAGTCATTTTATTTACTATTTTTACAGCTGATACTGCTTATAACAGGTTTTCTTGCACAGAGTGTGATTACTTATATACAAAAAAGTACAGACCTGAAAACAGAATTCTATTTTCAAGACTTGTTCTCCCGTTCTATTCAAAACATTCCATTAGTGGAATTCGAAAATTGGGAGTTTTATAATAAAACTCAACGGATTTCTAACTCAGGACCAAAAAGTGTCAGCATCATAGATTCTTTACTAGTCATTCTTAAGAATTTCATTACGTTGGTTGGATTTATCTCAATTTTATTTTCTTATAGTCCAATCGTAAGTATGATCTTTATATTCTGTGCTTTGCCTATTTATTTTTTTAATATCAAAATGAGTAGATACAAATATCAGAAAGTCGTGCAGAATACGGAACTTAATAGAAAATCGAATTACTTTTCGGAGTTATTTAAAGAGAAAAGAGTTTCATCAGAATTAAAGATATTTAAGCATGGTGATTTCCTTCTAAACAGATGGAGAAAATACTATAATCTTTTTGCGAATAAAGAAATGAAAATACAAAAACAACTGTCTTTATACTCATTAATTATCTTTCTCTCTAATTCGATTGTAATATTTGCACTCAGTATTAGTTTGATAGTGATCGGTAGTAAAAATAAAATTACTATCGGAGTATTCGTAGCACTTTTACAAGCTTTAAACACTTCACAAAGTATAATTAATGAAATAATAACTAGATTTTCATCAATTTATGAGAATTCATTGTTTGCAATGGAATACTTTTCTTTCACAGATTCTTTTGGAGAAGTTAGAACTACTCGTAGCCAGACCTTGATTAATTTCCCCAAGCTAAAACAAGGATTACAAGCAAAGAATATCAGCTTTAACTATCCAAATAGTAATGCAAATCAATTAAAAAATATAAGTCTAAATATTGGGGTAGGGGAAAGAGTGGTAGTTGTCGGAGATAACGGAGCTGGGAAAACAACACTTATAAAGTGCTTATTAGGTTTATACCCAATCCAAGAAGGAGACGTTTTTTATGATGAAATCAATGTCAAAGACATTGATCCCCAATCTTTCGTTAATAATGTTTCTGTTATTTTTCAAAACTTTTCTCAATACAATCTAAGCCTTAAGGAAAATATAACATTAAATGAACATATGAATATTAAAGATTTCGAACAAGCGATTCAAACTGCAGGTTTAAGTGAATTGATTGATAAACTGCCACTAGGATATGATACAGAACTTGGAAACCAATTTACAGGTGGTCTTGAAATTTCAGGAGGACAATGGCAGAAAATAGCCTTAGCGAGAACACTATATATTTCTCCACAGGTGGTTGTATTCGATGAAGCCTTTTCTGCACTAGATCCGATAGCTGAGAATAAAATCTTAGAACAGTATTCTGAAGTTACTAAAGGTAAAATTTCTATTTTCATTTCACATCGTATGAGCACAACAAAATTTGCTGACAAAATATTGGTAATGAAAGACGGCGAACTAATAGAACAAGGGAATCATGACACACTAATGAGCAAAGATAGCTACTATAAAAAATTGTACACTAGTCAATCCAAATGGTACAACGCAGCTAAATTCAACTAGATCTACTACTGGGGGGCGTATTATGATAGCTCAATTAGAAGAAAAAGTAGAATGTTTGACACTGTCTACTAGAGAAAAGCAGGTAATTTTACTATGGATAAATGACTGGAATTATAAAGATATTGCAAAAGAGTTAAGTTTAAGCGAGTCAACTGTACGAACTTATATTAGTAGGATATATATTAAGATGAATGCTAAATCGAAAGTGGAATTATTATTGCTGACGCTAGGAATAAGCTAAAACTTCGTTGTTGAAAAGTTTCAACATAAATAACTTGGAGGAGATTATATGATTACTAACATATTAAGTATACTCTTCTCAATCATATTTTTTATTTCTTTTTCTTCGAAAATAACCGGAATCACTAATTTTAGTGTAGATATTTATTCTTATGGTCTTGTAAACTACAGGTTATCGAGGATTCTAGCTCCTGCAGTTTTGGTTATTGAACTTCTGCTAGCTATTTTTTTTCTGCACCAATCCTTGATTATATGGGCAGTAATTTCATCCATTTTTTTATTGTTATTATTTACTGCAGCCTTAATTATTAAGCGATTTTCTTCCAGTAAGAGAACCTGCTCATGTTTTGGAAAGATAAAATTCCTTAATGAATTTCCTCTAACGAGAAATATAATTTTAATAATATTACTAAGTAGTTTACTGTATCTTACAATGTAGGGGCGAGTATATGGAAATCGGAGCACTGATTATTATGGTTATATATTTAATATACATAACCATAAAATTAATTAAGATTAATTCAGTAAACTCTCATCTTATTAACTATTGTAAAGAGAAGAATATTGACATAGAAAATTCTAATTATATTATTTTTCTGAATAGCACTAATGAAATGTATAATGAATTAGATCAGCTCTTGAAAAATAACAGCTTTATAAATTCAATAGTTTTTATACAGGCTCCTGATTGGTATGTTCAGATAAAGAGGAAGTCATGGGGAGATTCTATTGTGATAAATGAATATCCTAACGAAATTTTAGATGAAGAGATTCACATTATAAAATTGAGTAGTATGAAACGCCTCAACTTCGTTTAAGAATTATCATAAACTTTTTTCACTCTCGTTAGGTAACACTTCTTCGTGCCAGCTGCTCCAGCATTATTATACAACCGTCTTTCTCCAACCTGTTTGAATCATGACTAGATTTCTCAAAGCCTGTAAATTAACTACGGAATCATTTCTGAAAATTCTTGTAAAATCAGAGTTTCAGAAATGATTCTGTTTTTTTGATTTTCCTACGGACCGAGGCACTTGTCGTATACTCCTTTAATAATTAGCCATTTATTAAAACCTTAAAGTTGAATTCAAATTTTTTGGGTACCGTATCTTTTTGCTATAGGAAGCGTAAAGCTTAAGAATTGTAATAGATTGACTGAGCGATCTGATCGTATAGTTGCTGCGAATATCAAGGGAGTGCAAATGGTTATTTAATGAGGTATATACGCAGTCTTTCAGTAAGCTTGCGAAAAACAATTATACAGATCGTATCTAAATAGAAAATACGAGTCAGAATAGGTATGAGACACATTATCAAACCTAGTGCGACAGTTCCACTGTGAAAGATTTGAGTCTTCCAACCCAAGCATTATCGTGGTCTATGATTAATGAAGTGGAGTGAGTGGACGAGATCTTCTTCTGCCACTTGAGCGAGATCCGTGCCTTTAGGGAAAAATTCTCGAAGTAATCCATTCGCATTTTCGTTGGATCCACGCAGCCAAGACGAATACAGATCAGCAAAATTTCACGTCATGAGTGGTTTCCAGATTGGCATAGCAAGCGAACTCCTTCCCTCGGTCAGCAGTGACTGTGAGGAAGGTACCTGTTGGGTATTGCGAGTTCGCTACACCGAGCGCAATTTCCATAGACAATTTCGTACGATCTGGTATGAGAATAGCCGTATACAAGCGTGTTTTTCGTTCAATCAACGTCGCTACGCATCCTTTACTTTTCCCGCGCCCCTGATTCAACTGTATCCAGTTCCCAGTTCCCAAACGTTTCACGAGAACGAACCTCTTGAGGGCGATCCGAAATGGATCTGCCAATGGTGAATTTACAGCGAGTTTCTAAGGGTTTCCTGTTGCTTCCTTTTGTGCCAGAGAACCTGTAAAGTGCCTCCAATCATAAAATAAAAGATTCTTATAAAAACAAACCAAGAAACCGTCGCTGGTTGAACCCGCGACGGAATTAAAAAAAGCTTAGCTTACTATATCTATGAATTTTTTCTTGTTTTTCTTTTAAATCTGCTCACGGCATTCAACACATCTTTATAAGGTAGTAACTTGAAAATTACTAAAAGTGATATGTATAAAACACACACAAATGCCATTATGAAGACAACTTCTAGTAGATTGTTGAGCTTTTCATATGGAAAAAGATTTAAACTCTTTACTACAAATTTGTTTAAACCTAGAGACAATAATACAACAATAGAAGTTGACAGAATTAGATTGAACCATTTTAAGCCTAGTATATTTAATGTAACAACCTTATTGATTATTGAAAGATTAAACAAAAACATAAGAAGAAAACATATAATTGTTGATACGTTAATACCATAGATACCAAAGTAATCGGATAAAATATAGTTTAATACAACCTTACTCGATACACCTATTATAAAACTTATAATTAGATATTTTGATTTTTCAATTCCAATTAGAATACCGCCGCTAGTTTGCATTAAGATTTGAAAGAGAGAGCTTATCGTTATCATTATTACCATATTAGAAGAGTATGTCTTACCGAATTCAGTTCCCCCGTAATTAAATAAAAAACCAACAAGAGAGGAACTAGCAAAACATATGCCTAAAACAACCGGCAATCCAGCTAGAAGTCCCAAACGCAATGACTTGGATGCTTCTGTTTTTAATTCATTCATATTCTTTTTAATATAAAGTGCAGATAGTACTGGAACAATAGATTGACTAAATGCTACAGAAATAATAATTGGTATTCCGGCTAATGATTGCGCTTGGCCACCTAATATACCTATTAACTCTTTAGCTTCATTTAATGTAAACTTATCTTTTAATAAAGGTATGATCGAAGAAGTATCAATATTATAAATTAGTGTAACTGTCATAGAGAAGATTACATTTGGCAAGGAAATTTTTATTAGCCAAATTGCTGTACTTAATGAGCGCTTAAAAAAATTCAACAATTCACCAAACGAATACACAATTTTTTTCTTGGTTTTAAGGTGTTTATTCCTCTTGAAACAATAAATTAGAGTTAAGAGTGCTGCCAATCCACCCGCTACCCCGCCAAATGATGCACCTGCACTTGCCCATATCAAACCATAACCAATTAATAAGTATGCTAAAAGTATTGAAATAATCAGTCTTACAACTTGTTCAACTATTTGGCTGATACCATTGGGCATAGCATTTTGATTCCCCAATGAGTAGCCTCTCATGACAGCTACTGCTGGAAAAAATAATAAAGCAGGGGCAATAGCTCTTATAGAAAAAACTGCATCTAAATCTCCAGATATCCGTGCATAGATTGGTGCAATAAAATATAAGAGACAACACATAAATAGACCACTTATCACTGAGAAAAACAGGGCCCTGTGATAAATGGTATGAGCTTCTTCTTCTGAATTATCAGCTATTTTGCTAGAAATTACTTTACTTAGGATCGTAGGTATTCCAGCGGTAGCTATCACGAGAAGAGTAGAATAAAGATTAAAAGCGATAGCATAACTACTCATCCCAGTATTTCCTAACAGATAAACAAGTGGAATACGTTGAAAAACACCTAAAAACCTTGCTACTGCAGCTGCAATAATTAATATTACAGAGTTTCTTAACAAAGAACTTCTGGACATCCTGAACCCTCTTCCAATTATAATAAAATTTATTACTATAAGTTTAACATAATTATACTAGGTATTTGAGTATGAAATAAAATGCTTCATGGTTATCGAACAGGCTAGCTCAGCCACCAATAGTGTCCTCTGGAGGCAGTGAACCAACCACACACAACAACAATAAATAATTGGACCGCGTATCGAAAGAATACAGGGAAGCTATTGTGGCACAGGATATTCCAGGTGAGATACATAGCCGAGTTCAATTTCATGATTGTACAGTGACGGAACTGCTGACGGGAGAGGAAGTTGCCATTCGTTTTGATACCAGTGGAGGCTTCACTAATATGAATAAACTTATGCTGATTGCACCCGAAATCATCAAGCAAGAAGGGCAGATTGTAGGCAGTTACTGGCTGTATCAGGAATTGTATCGGATCGATAACGGATATGAGCTTCATGTTTTATTCTATGGAGAAAATATGCCTGAACTTATTGTTCGCTGTGAAGATATTCTCGCAGAAGAAGAGTGAGGCAGAGCCCAAGTGGTTGAGTATGGAGGGAATGTAGTGAACATCAGTACAATAGAAACCAAATTATCTTCAAGATACGATGAGTTCGATCCTGAACAAGACGGAAATAAAAACACGAAATTTGCAGACATCATTATTGATGGTAGATCGCTCTATCAGAGACTGGAAAAACATGATTTAGTACCTTGTCTAGGATGGGGAAGCGACGAATATCAACGACTTCTTATTGACTATTTTCTGCTTAATAAGCCACATGAATCCATGTATTATAGATATCCGATTTTAGTATGCCCTTGGTGTGGAGATGAAGAATGTGGATTTATCTCTGTGAAGATTGATAGAGAAGATGATGTTGTAATCTGGAGTGATTTCTTATTGAACGACAATAAAATAGATGTGGGCCCATTTTATTTTCATTGGGAAAATTATAAACAAGCCATTGAAGCTACCTATGGTACAGCGGGAATTCAGTAACTGAAAGAAGGAGGTATACTCTACATGGGCATGTCTGATTATTATAAAAACCTTAGGGGGAAAATCGGAAACGAGCTTATTTTTATGACGGGTGTGGCTGGGGTTATCCGAAATGAACAAGGAGAGATCTTGTTCGGTCGTAAACATAATGAAACCAACTGGGGCTTAATTGCTGGGGCAATCGAGCTCGGTGAGACACCTGCTCAAGCGATGATAAGAGAAGCATGGGAAGAGACAGGGCTTATCATAGAACCGGAGAAAGTGATAGGGATTTATGGTGGTGAAGAGCAGCGGTTTACATACAGTAATGGTCACCAAGTTGAATATTTAACGATCGTATTTGAATGCAGTATCAAGTCTGGACAACTGGCATCCGATAATGAAGAGATAATGGATCTGCAATTTTTCCCCGAGAATGAGCTTCCACCTATTGCAAACAAGTATCCAGATTATATTTTTAGTTCTAACCAAGAGGAAAGGGCGCATTTTAAATAATTCTATGAATCTATATGGGAAGAAACCAAATGGTATTGATATTGAGTGGACGACCAGCACATTTGGTTATTTATCCATTCCGGTGTTTGTCTTGGGGATTGTATTTTATTTCTTTCCTGATATTTTATATAAATGCTTTGTTCTGATGAGATATAGGGGAATCAAACCAAATTGGGAATTTGAGGACAACCCTCCAAACAGAGATATTCCAAAATTGATAGAAGTGATATTAAAAGCATTAGGCTGCATCATGATGATATTAGGAATCATATGGTTTTGGTTTTCGGAAGAGTTTTATCATTTTTGGTTTGTTTAGCAATAGTACGCATCTTATAAGCAGGAGTGAAATGAATGAAAGCATGGTTGTTAGATTACTATCCACCGAATAATACGATTGAATTTAGCGATTCGGAGGAATTAGATCAAGTTTATGAGGCTTTAGGCAGTGATAAGCCGATTATTCAGGAATGGTCTGCACCTAACGTAGAATTTAATGATGTGGGCAAACCAGCCGATATTTTAAACAGATACACGGGGGCGCTTGTCATTAGTAGGAAAGTGAAAGAACTATTGGAACAGAATCACATTGAACATATCGAGTTCTTGCCACTTTCAACGGCCACTGAAGAGGAATACTATATTTTACACGTGCTGTGTGTTATCGATTGTATAGACCCGGAAAACTCTAAAGTAAGGACTTATTATGACGACGTTCCTCAGTTTGATGAGTATTCACTTGTTTTAGTTCAAAAAGCTTTACAAGGACAACACATATTCAGAATTAAACTACCAAGCGAGGATAGAGAGTTATCTTACATATATGTTTCAGATTTTTTTCAAGAAATATTAAGTCAATCCATCGTGGGTTATCAATTGGTGGAGATCTGGGATTCGGAGTTTTCCTGGAAAGCCAAAGAAGAAAAGCATGAGCGGATGGGTCAGGAAATTGATAGCTCCTTGCTAGAAGTGTTTGATTTTGATAAAGCCAAGAAGTTCGCTCGTAAAAATAAAGGCCATATGGTGTACTCCGGTGAGTGGGCGATCAAGGCAGATAAGGAAAAGCAAATTTGGTTAGGGAACCTTCAATTGGATGGGAGCTACTCATGGATCAATCCCATCTATTATCCTCCCATTTTGTTGGAACTTCAGTGGGGAATTCCAGAAAGAAGTAAAACGATGTTTAGCCGTTTGAAAGAGAGTGTTGGCTTTAAATAACAAAATATTCAGCTAAGAATTACCTGGAAGGAGGAGTGGGCGTGAGAAGCTCCAGGTTTACACCGTATTTAAGTTTCATTGGTTTAGGATTAATTATTATGACTTTGGCCATAAATCTTATTTTTCATTATGGAAGGGGATTGGATGAAGGTTCCCTTATGCTTTTGTCGGTTGCCAATGCCGTGTCATTGTTTTTCACTTTAGTATGGGGATTGTTTGGGCTTATTGAGTTGTATTTATTATTGATATCGAATAAGAAACTTAAATCCGGATTGGATACTGGAAATATTAGTAAAGAAGAGTACATGAATAAAGCCAAAAATCTTAAATTCTGTTATGTTGTAAATATAAGTTATCTGGTTATGCTTTTAATTCAACTTGCATATGTCATTATGAATTGGGACGAGGTCGATGTTTAGGAGGAACTATAATTGAAAGCATTGTCGATCATTGGTATTGTGTTATTTACATTAACGTTTTTAATGATATTCGGGCTAGTGCCAGAAGATCCCGATAGCGCAGCAATCTTGGGACTTTTAAGCATGCTGTACGCCATACCCTTCTCAATTATTGCTTTGGTTGTATCTTCTCGGAGGAAAAAACAACCTGTAAATGTCCATGAACAACTTTTGCAGCTAGGTGAGTTGAGAGAAAAAAATATCATTACTGAGTTTGAGTTTGAACAAAAGAAAGAGAAGCTGTTCTCTAAAATTAAGTAGTTCAGAGACAACTACATACCATAATGGAGGCCCACCTAAGATAATAGTTATCGGGGGAGGCCTCCATTATTAATAATATCTCCCTTAATTAAAGGATTTAAATCAACCTTACTCATTCGTAATCTTTATCGTTTCATCGGTAATGGTGTTACCATCACTTCCCAATGCTTGAATAGTCATGTGGTGATGCACAGACTTACCCGCAATATCCCACGTTATCTTCCACCCATCGTCCTCGTTAGTATCATACCCAATAAGTTCTCGTTCTCCCCAAGTCTCAGTTCCTGTTGGAACGGCCCAGAAAAGAAGTGTTTCCGCGTTGGTCGCCTCTACTGTGACATTTAACTCTGTGCTATCTGTAGGAATTATAATCCAACCTTCTTTTTCGGGAAAGTTAGTCTCAACATTTGCAATCATGGGCATAGCCTCATTTCTTGGGATAACCTCAGTGTCATGATTTTCAGTAGGAACTTCTGAAGCGCAGGCTGTGAGAAGAAGGAAGAGCAGAAGAATCGGGAAAAATGCTATATTTGTCATGATGATTACCTCTTTCTATATAGTGGTATTCACAAATCCTCCAGAGTAATTCCCTCGCACTTGGTTTGACAATACGTTATATGCATGTAAACATAACAGTTAATCAATTACAGTTTAATATAAGTAAGGAGTTGTGAATCAGGATGGAACTCTTTGGAGCTTTTATAGCGTTGATCCTATGTTTTATTGTGTTTCTTATCGTTGCTGCAGTTATACGTTATGCGATAGATTCTTCAAAAACATCGAAAAGACTTGAGGATCTAATAAAAGAAGTACACTATTTGAGAACTGAAATTAAAAAACAAAATAACAATAAACAAGGCGATAATAAATATATTATTGACGAGAAAGTATAGTATAGGTGCCTATTCAAGAAGCAATACCTTGCATCATGCAGGTCGTTTTATGGAAGGAGGGTTAAGGTGCGAAGTGATTTTATTGAGCTCGTGGAAGAGAGTGATGAGAGGTACAAATGTTATGTTTTGAAAAATACAGTCCAAATATTTAAGCAATCCATAAAGGATGAGGATTTAAATGATGTCCGACTCTATATATCGACGACTATTCAGTTAGATGCAATTGCTGATGTAGTAGAGTCATATCTGCATTGGTTTACGGAGTGTGAGGCCGTATTTCGAAATTATTATGAGAATGAACTTCGTGAACAAGTACATAAGGATTGGTTTAATGAAATTGAAGTTTATCAAGTAGATATCACATTTAATAGTAAAGAGGACTACGGAGCAACGATAGCCTGCGGAGACAATGTGTTACAAGGTCACATTATGATTATTGATTTTGATCGAGAACATATCCAGGCTATCCACTTAAATGGATAAGCTAATTATATATACCATCTATGATGATGTTTTGTAGTCTATTGTTTTCTCTTAGCTCCAGGTAGTTAAGAAATAGGAGCAGCGTTATCAGTACAAGAATCACTGACATGAACTTTTGGAATTTCCCCATGGTAGATATAACCTCCTCATTATATTAAGTAAATTACGGTGTACAACAAATTAATTTGATAATGCCATTTGTATTACAGAACGCCTGAATGGAATTAAAGTTACGTGCAAAATGAAAAACAGGACTATTCCTCTAACGGGAATAAGTCCTGTTTCTATTTAAAACTATTAATCTCAATGATGATGATGCCCATGAGCATCCGGTGCGTCACCTTTGACAGTGCATAAAACCGAGGTGTCGTGAAGATGTTTTTCAGATTCGACTTGCAAGGTCACATGCTTGATTTCTTTATGCTCCAACAGATGCTCAATCTTCTGAACAAGCACCTCGGATGCATACACATCCATCGTTCCATCCACCACGATATGAGCGGTCAGTGCATTCAGGTTGCTGGTGATGGACCAGACATGCACGTCGTGCACGCCTTTGACGCCATCGACTTGTTTGATGGTCTGAACAAGGTCATTTACATCCACATTCGCTGGCGTTCCCTCCATCAAGATATGCAAGGATGATTTGGTGACAAAGAATCCACTGCGTAGAACCAGTACAGCTACAATGACACTTGCGAGTGGATCGGCCCAGCCCCAACCGAAGAACATCATAAGCAAAGCAGCAGCAATGGCGCCAACCGATCCGAGCATATCACTAATGACATGCAGGTATGCTCCGCGCATATTCAAGTTTTTCTCCGTATCGCTACCGCGCATCATGATCCATGCCACCAGGATATTAATGAGCAAGCCGATGATACTGATGATCAACATACCGACTGTTGCGACTTCTGGTGGGTTGATGAAGCGACCAATTGCTTCGTAAAAGATGTAAAGTGAGATGGCGATTAAGGTGACCCCATTTAACGTGGCTGCCAAAATCTCAAAGCGTCTGTACCCGTACGTTTTGCCTGTATTCACCGCTTTTTCGCCAAAGGTGAACGCCAGCAAGGCGATCCCCAAAGCTATGGAATCAGATAACATATGACCTGCATCGGAGATGAGGGCTAAGCTGTTCGTCATGAATCCGCCAACGGCTTCAACAATCATATAAACGGTAATAATAATGAAGGAAAATAACAGTACTTTCTTGTTATTGGTACTACCATGATTGTGTCCATGGTCGTGGTTGTGATGATGTCCGGACATATGAGATCCTCTCCTTTGGAGCCGTGCTCCGTTATGTAATTGATTTCTTTTGTGACTACAAGTGATCTTCGGAAATGATAAAGTGATAATACATGAACATATGAGCAGTTATTCATATGTTATGGTTTTATTATAGGTGCGCCTAATAATAGTGTCAACCAGATTTAAGAAAATATAAACATGCCCGCAGGGCACTCTTACTTGTTCGCTGGCGATTTACGTTGCTTTTGTGCTACCATCTGTGCAGGATCAATGTCGCGGAACCTATATTATTTCAACTTACAGAAAAGGGGCGGACAACAATATGAAGAATCTGCTTCTGGCGGACGACGACGCCAATATTAGAGCACTCCTCCGGCATGTCATGACCAAGGAAGGGTATCGGGTACATGAAGCACAGGATGGAGTGGAAGCAGTCAAGGTTATGCAAGCAACACCAATCGATCTGGCGATTCTGGATGTGATGATGCCAGGTATGGACGGACTGGAGTTATGTGATTTCATTCGGCAACATTATGACATACCGATTATGCTGCTGACAGCACGGGATCAACTATCCGACAAGCGGGATGGGTACTTGAGAGGCACAGATGAATATGTGACGAAGCCATTTGAACCCGAGGAACTGGTCTACCGGGTTAAAGCATTATTTCGTCGGTACCATCGTACGTCCAGTGATATCATTCGTATGAATCGCATCGTGATTGACCGGAATAATGTCGAGGTCTCCGATGGGCAATCGATTCTCTTTTTGCCAATGAAGGAGTTCGAGCTACTCTCTCAACTTGCTCAGTTTCCGGGGCGATTATTCTCGCGTGATGAACTAATTCGGTTGGTCTGGGGAGCGGATTATGAAGGCGATGACCGCACCGTGGATGTACATATCAAGCGGCTGCGTGATCGTTTTGCCGATTATGGGGATGATTTTGTCATTCAGACGGTACGGGGGATTGGTTATAAGATTGAGGTGAAAGCGCATTGAGATCACTGTACTTTCGGGTGTTTATGATTACAATCGCGGTGATTCTGGTCAGCGCCATGCTGGGTTTTCTTTTATCCAATATTTATTATCATGCGAAGCTGAAGTCTTTCAATGACGAGAAGTTAGTTGGCATCGCGACGCAAATGAAGCAGTTTGTGGAGCAGGAACCCGCTACGGTAGAGCATTACCTGGACAATGCCGCAGCGCTCGGTTACGAAATTTATGTGACAGATGGAAAAGGGAATGACCAATTCTATGGCCGCGAATTCCGCCAGAAAGATCTGGACAAGCAGGCTGTAGATCGGGTATTAGGTGGTGAGATATACCACGGCGTTGCCGAGTTTCCCAGCAAACCCTTCATTACGGGTTTCTTCGATAATCAATTGAGTAATACCGTTGGTGTTCATCTACAGATGGGCAATGCAAGTTATGCGTTGTTTATGCGCCCTGATGTTATTTTGCAGTTCGGTGAGCTGCGTATCTTTTTTGCGTTGATTGGAGCGTTTACGGTGGGCATTAGTATTCTGCTCTTTTTAATCAGTACCCGCTATCTGGTGAATCCGATTGAACGTCTGTCCGAGGCGACCAAGCGCATTGCCCAAGGAAACTATAATCTGAAATTGTCCACGACTAGGCGTGATGAGATTGGACAGCTGGCCCAGCATTTCATGACCATGAGTCGTGAACTGGAGCGGGTGGATCAGGCCCGTCAGCAGTTTGTATCGAACGTATCTCATGAGATTCAATCACCGCTGACCTCGATTCAGGGTTTTGCCCAACTGGTAGCGGATCGAGATCTGCCTGAACAAGAACGGGAGCACTATGCTTCCATTATTGAAGAGGAGAGCCGCCATCTCTCATTGCTCAGTAAACAATTGCTGCTGTTGTCCTCTCTGGAACAAGGTCATGAGGATTTGACCAAAGTGAGATTCTCTCTACGAGATCAATTCCGCCAATCGGTTCAGGTGCTGCAATGGCAGTTGGAAGAAAAAGAACTGTTGCTAAGGATCTCGGTACCCGAATCCATCCAGTTATATGGCAATGAAGTGCTGCTCATGCAAGTATGGATGAATCTGCTGGGTAATGCCGTGAATCATCTTCCACAGGGGAGAAGCATCGAGATTCGTGCAGAAGAGACCAATGCCCAGTGCGTAATCTATATTCGGGATACAGGAGATGGGATTGCGGCAGAGCATTTGCCTTTCCTGTTTGATCGTTTCTACCGAGTAGACCGTGCGAGAGAACGTTCTTCCGGCCGAACCGGGCTTGGGCTTGCCATTGTGCAGAAAATTATCCGCATCCATGACGGTACGATCGAGGTCTCTAGTTCGTCTGAAGGAACGGTCTTTACCGTGACGCTCCCGCAGATGTAATCTGTTATTCATTTGCCGTTCATTTTCGCCTCCTATACTTGGGTTATCAAGAGGAGGTCAGAGAATATGTACTTGGCTATTAGAGAGATGAGGTTTGCCAAAGGGCGATATGCATTAATTGCTACAATTATGGTGCTTGTATCATTTCTGGTTTTGTTTGTCACAGGTCTGGCACAGGGGCTTGCGTATGATAACGCGGCATCCATCAAAAATATGGCAGCAACCCATTTTGTTCTGGAGCAGGATTCGAATCATCGTTTTACCCGCTCCCAGGTGAATAAGGACCAGCTGGAGCAGACACGCTCCGTTGTGGGGCAAGAGAACGCTGAACCGCTGGGTGTAAAAATGACAACGGTCAGTCCAGCTGGTGACACAAAGAAGATTGATGTAACGCTATTCATGGTGAACCCGGAAGGCTGGCTGACTCCAACCGTAACCGAAGGCTCTACAATTACGGATCTGAAAGACGGGCAGGTTGTAGTGGATCAAAAACTGTCTGAATCTGGAGTGAAGATTGGAACGGAACTGGTCGATCAAGCCTCGGGAACGAAGTGGACCGTAGGTGGATTTGTGGAAAATGAGTCCTTCAGTCACTCACCGGTTGTGTTCTTAAACGAGCAGGAATGGCTCGCTATTCAAGAGGGTTCTCGTACTTCGCAAGGAACAGCAAACTCTAATGCTCCGGTATACAATGCGATTGCCGTCAAGGATGCAGGCGAGAAGGTGGATAACCTTAGTACCGCTTTGCCGAATACAGAGGTAATTACGAAGTCCGATGCGGTATCGGCCATTCCTGGGTACAAGGAAGAACAGGGCTCGCTGCTCATGATGATTGCCTTTTTATTTGTCATCTCGGCGTTTGTGCTTGCGGTATTCTTCTACGTCATCACGATTCAGAAAACGAGTCAATTCGGTATTTTGAAAGCTATTGGGACTCGAAATTCATATCTGGCGGGCAGTGTTTCATTGCAAGTATTGCTTCTGTCCATCGGCAGTCTGGTGATTAGTGTGCTGTTGGTTCGGCTATTTGAATCGATCTTGCCAGCTTCAATGCCGTTTCAATTAAGCTTGTCCACCCTGGCACTAACCTGTGTGTTATTCGTGGTGATGTCTATGGCGGGTTCGCTATTCTCGGTGTGGAAGGTTACCAAAATTGATGCGCTTGATGCGATTGGGAGGACAGCAGCATGAGAAACCGACTGGTATTGCAGGGAATTACACAGACATTCGAAGATGGCGGGGTCAAACGGACGATATTGGATAAGTTGGATCTTAAGGTGGCCGAAGGAGAGCTCGTCGCGGTCATGGGGCCTTCTGGCTCAGGCAAAAGTACATTTCTGTCCATCGCAGGTGCACTACTTGAACCGACGGAGGGACAGGTTATGCTGGATGGCGCATCGATTATGGGCAAAAACAAACAGGACATATCCGATGTACGGCTCCAGCAGCTCGGGTTTATTTTTCAAAGTGCCAACCTCATTCCGTATCTGAAAGTGGAAGAACAACTGATGGTGGTCGCCAAGCTCGCTGGAACGGACAAAAACAAGGCAGAGAAGCGGGTCGATGAGTTGCTGGATACGGTAGGTTTATCGCATCGTCGTAAGGCATATGCCGAGAAGCTTTCCGGCGGAGAACGCCAGCGGGTTGCCATTGCCAGAGCTTTGATGAATGATCCAGCCGTCCTGCTCGCGGACGAACCGACAGCTAGTCTGGATGCGGAACGTGGACTGGATATTGTGGGCATGATTGCACGGCTCGTGAAAGAACAGGGTAAGAGTGCAGTCATGGTTACGCATGATGAGCGGATTTTGCCGCTATGTGATCGGGTTCTCTATTTGGAAAACGGGAAACTGGTACACCATTAGTGGTCAGAGTGAATAGTATAGACATTCTTTAGTTCAACTGAAATAACATTAGAAGGTCCATGGATTCCCGATGGGAAAAGTGGCCTTCTTTTTTCTTTTTTGATCTATAATGAGAGTTAGAACTTATAATGGAAGATTTATTTTACATAGAGAGGATCGGATAGAAAGTGAAAACTTTGGACCGGGAACAGTTCCCGGCGCTCAGCACATCGATTTATTGGGGAATTGTTAAAGCGGAGTTTAGATTGAATGACATCGTGGATGAAACGCTGGTAAGCAATGTGAGCATTATCCCTTTTGTGGGGGAACGAGTGGTTGTTTTTCAGATCGATAACGGAAAATGGGAGCTGCCCGGAGGAACGTTGGAGGTTGGAGAGAAATATATGGATGGACTGCAACGTGAAGTGATGGAGGAGCTAGGAGCCAAGTTGATCACGTATCGGGTGTTTGGACAATTTCATTGCATGTCGAGTGCACCAGAGCCGTATAGACCGCATATTCCTCATCCTCATTTTGTAAGACTTATTGGTTATGGAGAGGTTGAACTCGTGGGCCAACCGCTGAATCCGGTGGATGGGGAACAGGTGATTGCCGTAGAGGTTGTGGAGATTGGTGAAGCGATTAAGAGATTTGAAGAACAGAATAGATATGACATCGCGGAAATGTACCGATTGGCCTATTTGCTGCGAGAAGAAGCAAACGGTGAGTAACTGGAATGCTAGTGTATTCTAAATCTTAAATCTTAAATCCAATAAACTTCGGAGGTTATGATGATTAGAGATGAAATTAATGAGCTGCTGGATGCTCTACCGGACCATGAACTGAACGTGATTTACTCGCGAATCGAGCTAGTGCACCGCAAATATATATATAACAAAAATTTGGAGGACAAGGGGGTCCTTGTGACTGAATTGTGCGAGGAATCCGAAGAAATTATACAGAAATGGGATAACACATTTGCCAAGAGCATCAGTGAAGAAATAAAAGAGGCTATCTATTATAGCCAGTACAAGTGGCATATGTTCAGTTATGAGAAACGGGATTGCCTAACAGACGATGCAGCACGAGATGCTTTCAATGCCGAAAATAAAAACGAATTGTATGTCATGTATCAACATACACCATTCATACAGGTATTTCAGAATGCGAATAAGGTCATCGCAGAAGATTTTGATTCGGAACAGGACATTTATATTTTTGACCAAGAGTTCACATGGACGTATGTACATACCCATGAATCCATGTGCGGACCGTATTTTTATAAAGTGAAGTAACAAGGAGCAGTAAGGAGTAACAAGTGAGGAGTTTGGAGTCCACTTAATAAACACACGAATATCTGCCGGAGGAGCCATCTGATGCGTAAGAGGTCGATTAAAATATTCAGACGCGCCATGCTTAGTATTCTTTTACTCGTAATAATCGCTCTGATCTTTCCCACATGGACCCCTGGGATCAAGGGAGAGAATAGTATCAGCACGTTAGGACAGGTCGAGATCAATGGTGCAGGTCATGAGGTTATGATTCGCGGGACGGATCGGAACAATCCTATCCTTCTTTTTGTGCATGGTGGTCCTGGTTGCTCCGAGATTCCTTATGTAAGGAAGTATCAGCAGGAGCTTGAGCAACATTTTACTATTGTGCATTATGATCAACGTGGAAGTGGAAAGTCATATCATTTCATGGAGGATTATTCGGATGTGACTTCAGATGTGCTTGTAGATGATTTGCTGGCATTAACGGATTACGTTACTGCCGAACTGGGGCAAAGAAAGGTTACGCTGGTCGGTCATTCATTTGGTACATACATAGGGACAAAATCGGCGGCCAAAGCACCTGAAAAATTCGTTGCTTATATAGGTATTGGACAAGTAGCTGATACTGTGCAGAGTGAGTTGGATAGTTTGGAATATACGATCACACAAGCGAAACAAGCGGACAGTACAGCTGATGCGGAAAGTCTGGAACGTCTTCGGGGTCCGATTGAGCGAGGCGAGAAATACACACCAAGAAATATGGTTCGCAAATACGGCGGTGCGGCTAGGCTTATTGATGACAACAGGGACTATATGCTCGGCTTTCTTTTGGGAACCGAATATAATGCACTGGATGTGATTCGGTATTCGATAGGAGTGCAGGCTACACAAGAAATTCTCCTGAAGGAGGGGTCCGCCAACCATTTGCCAGACATTGTAGATCAGCTGGAGATACCGACTTATTTTGTTATGGGAAAGTATGATTATATGACGTCTGTGGATGCGGCAAGGGATTATTTCGATGAGCTTGGAGCACCCGAAAAAGATTTTGTTGTATTTGAAGAATCGGCTCATTACCCACAGTTCGAGGAGAAAGAACGATTTGCAGCGTGGTTGATAGGGGTATTAAACTTTTGAATAAGCGAGGGATCTTGATGGAGCAAATTAATACTAAACTCATAACTAGACTTGCATTACCGGAGGAAGCTTCCATTGTGTTGAACCTATGGCAGGAGTCTGCCCGATGGCTGAACTCCAAAGAGATATTTCAATGGCGTCCTGAGTATTTCAATTTGGAACAAGTAAATGAATTCATGACGGATGGATCTGACGTATATCTTGCTGAAATAAATCATGAAATCGTAGGGACGTATACCTTAACGTGGTCAGATCCCCTGATTTGGGAAGAGCTCGACAACACCAATTCCGGATACATACACCGATTTGCAGTGAATAGAGATTTTAAAGGGCAAAATATAGGCCTGCTCCTTCTAAAATCAGCTGAAGAGAACATTAGGCATAAAGGTAAGACCTTGATCCGACTGGATTGCATGGCAGATAACCTGAGACTTAATCAATATTATAAGGATTATGGATTCCAATACATCCGCAGAATGAAACAGGGGAACTGGAGTGCCAGTCTGTATGAAAAACAGTGATGGTGTCTCTATCGACTTCATTAAGCTCGTAAGTGTATAAAAAGGGGGACTATTCATGCTTTTATCCTATCATCCAATGAAAATAGCTGATGCAGAAAAAATCGTTACCTGGAAATATGAAGAGGAATACGCGATGTACAGTTTCTCTGAATCCAATGAAGATATTCAAGAATTGATGAATGGGGAGTACTTTTCAGTCCTGGATGAACTGGAGAGGTTAGTAGGATTTATTTGTTGTGGGGAATCAGCACGTGTACCGGGAGGAACCTCAATCGGACTGTATCAAGAAGAAGGATATCTGGATATAGGTCTTGGATTAGATCCAGATCTGACAGGACAAAAGATAGGGTCTGTGTTCCTTAAACAAAGTTTAGTATTCTTGCAAAATCATTTCAAAAGTTCTCAGTTTCGGCTGGTTGTTGCCACATTCAACGAACGAGCAATTAAAGTGTATGAGCGGACAGGCTTTAAAAGAGATAAGGAGTTTTATAGCAAAGTGCATGACGAGGACATGTTATTTATCAGTATGAAAATGGAAATGCCCATATACTCTTTCGAAGAAATAACGGAGCAGGATTTGACTGAAGTCAGAGAAATATATAACTACTATGTCTCCAACACGACTATCTCGTTTCATACTGAAGAATTGACTCTGGAAGAAATCAAGGCTTCTGTCATAAACAGAGATCCGCGCTTTAAATCGTTTGTCATTAAAGAAGAGAACGAAATTAAAGGGTATGTGCTAATTACGCAATACAAGAGCAAACAAGCCTATGACTTCTCGGGAGAAGTAACCATTTATTTGAAACCGGATATTGTAGGGAAGGGCATTGGTGGAACGGCACTGCGATTTATAGAGAATGTTGCGCGCGAGCAAGGGTTCTACACCTTAATTGCTACGGTATGCATGGAAAACACACTCAGCAAGTCCCTGTTCGAAAAGCATGGGTATGAGCAATGTGCGATGTTTAAAGGCGTGGGATATAAATTTGATCGCAGATTGGATATTGGTAGTTTCCAAAAGGTGTTATAACGTATGAATAATGTTCAATATAATCTAAAATTCGAAAAACTCGTCGCTGAATTAGAACTTGGTGAGTTGAACAGTAAGCCCAAGGCAATCTCGGGTGGGCTTTTACATCGCATGTATGCCATTGAAACTACACATGCCAAATATGCTGTGAAAGCACTGAATCCTCAAATTATGAGTAGACCTACAGCTATGCAGAATTATATCCAATCCGAAAAAATAGCAAACGTGGCAGCAAATTTTATCCATGCTCAACCTGCCAAAGTGATAAACGGTTCTTCAATGCAGATCTTAGATCATCAATGTTATCTTATATTTGACTGGATCGATGGTAAAAGTCTGGAGCATCATGAAGTAACTGAAACCCATTGTGAGCATATGGGCATGATTCTTGCGGAGATTCATAAAACTGATTTTTCACAGCTTCATATTCCTGACCTTCAGTTGGATGATTCCAAAGAAACCGATTGGAATGATTATTTAAACAAAGGGCAGACAGAAAATTCGGATTGGACGATCTTATTAGCTAATAACATTCAAAAGATCTATGAGTGGAGTGCTCAGGCAAAAAATGCATCAGGAATACTGGCTTCAGATGCAGTTATTAGCCATAGAGATCTTGAACCTAAGAACGTGATGTGGCAGCAGGACAACCCCATCATTATTGATTGGGAATCAGCGGGTTATATCAATCCGATGCATGATCTGGTGGAAACAGCGATGTATTGGTCTGTGGATCAGACCGGAAACGTGGGCAAAGAAAGGTTCTTGGCTTTTATAAATGGATATCGGTCTCGAGTGGGGAATTTAAACGCCAATTGGAGAAGGGTTCTCGATAATGGTTTTTCCGGAAAATTGGATTGGCTCGAATACAGTCTAAAACGCTCTTTGTGGATTGAATGCACAGACGGTGAAGAGCAACAGTTGGGAACATCACAAGTTACATGGACTATAGAGGCTTTAAAACAATACGAGGATATGATCTCCGATGTTGAGAACTGGTTGAGTAGCTAAATCCGAGATACGAGATAATTGTTATCCCATAAACATAAAACGGAAAGGTGTGAACTGCATGGTAAACGCAAAAGGAACACTAAGAACATGCGAACAAGGGCATTCCTATTACAAAAGTAGCGATTGTCCGACCTGTCCTGTCTGTGAGAAGGAACGGAAACCGAAAGAGGGATTTCTTTCCTTGTTGTCTGCACCCGCCAGACGTGCGCTGGAGAATCAGGGGATTACGACATTGCAGATACTCTCGCAATACACCGAAAAAGAGATTTTGAAGCTGCACGGGATCGGGCCTTCTGCAATGCCAAAACTTCGACAAGCACTTGAAGAAGAGGGATTATCTTTTAAAGTGTAACCCTCTTTTGTTGGTCAATGGCTTTAATTGGAGAAATTGGTATCGTATCTCTTCCTCGCATTGTATAATAATACAGTTGTGTAAAAGTTTACACGAGAAAGAGGAGTCATCTCAGAATAACAAAACAGAATAGGAGGTATTATTTAGTGGAACCACAAATTGAAGAAAAGAAGGTTGATTATAGACCTTTGGGTATATCAGGACTTGGGGGATGGTTGATTCTCGTCCATATTGGACTTTATCTCACCATCATTATGCTTGTTGTGCAATTATTTCAATACCTTGTACCTTCAATGACGAGAGAGACTTGGGAGCTCTTAACTTCCAAACAATCTGACTATTATCACGCATGGTGGGGCCCGGTTCTCATTTTTGAAACGGTATATAATGTGCTATTTTTAATATTTAGCGTATATACGCTGATTACGTTTTATAGAAAGAAATCGATATTCCCTCGTCTTATGATTATGTTTTACAGTGTCAGTCTAGCCGTGGGCATTATTGATTATCTATTATTACTTCAGATTCCTATGGCGGTAGAACTTGAGGATGGAAGTTCGTTAAAAGGGATAGGCAGGTCGGTACTCACCTGTGCCATATGGATTCCTTATTTTATCAAATCAGTTCGAGTTCACAATACGTTTGTCAGATAAAAACATAAGCCCCGACCTAAGATGGAAGATCTAAGGCCGGGGTTTGTTATAAGAGGATTCAAATAGAGGAGGAGATATCTTGAAGATTTTCTTGGTAAGGCATGGGATGGATGAGGAGGGCTACAGAGGTGGTTGGAGTCAGCGAGGGCTCATTGAAGAAGGTGTTACTCAATCGGCGAGGCTCGGAGATTACCTGTACCATCATTCAGAGCAATATAAGATAAACACAGTGATTAGCAGTGATCTTCCGCGCGCAGTACAGACTGCCAAAGAGCTTGAAAAAAGACTGTACATAAAGGGGCTTTATCTGAAAGACTGGAGAGAAATGAACAACGGAGATTTGGCTGGAATGCCAAATCAGGAAGCAGAATTGAAATATGCAGGAGTTTATTTTAACACTCTTGGCATGGATACCCCGTTTCCAGGAGGAGAGAGTCCTCGAAATTTTTATAACAGAATATGTACATCCTTTCGGGATTTATGCCGAAGTATAGAGGAGCAACAGATCAAATCGAATGTTCTACTGGTCACGCACGGCGGAGTAATCAACATCCTTTATTATCTCTTAGGAAACCAAAATTGGACCAATACATCGGTGTTTCATTCTATTGGGAATACCAGTGTTCATACGCTTGAAAAAGGAGTGAATGGTTGGGAGTTTAGCAGCATGAATATGATGAGTCATCTAGGTTAGAGTCTGAAGCAGACGTACTATTTCACCATCTATTACTTCTTCACTAGTTTTTATAAACCCTAAAGATTCATACAACTTTCCTGCAATTAGATTGTCTGGTCGGTGTCCAATCATGATTCTTGTGCAATTTGAAATACGCATAAGCTGAATCAAAGTTTTCATTGCTGCCTTGCCATAACCTTTTCCTTGATGCTTCTCGTCAATCATTATGGCAGGAATCCAGTAGTTATCATCCTTGTCTGGGTTCGCACAGAATACGAGAAAACCGACTAAAACCTCTTCCGAGTAAATAGCACGTAATTCAAAATCATCAACATATTTAGATTCAGCAATCCAATAAACGACAGGTGCAGGAAAGATATTAAGCTGTTCTGGCTTAACTTTAAGCTGGGTACATTCATACCAATTTTCATTAGAACATATCAATCATTTCAAAACAAATAGTTGAGAAAATGGCCTACTACGCTACAATGGAATGAAATGGAAGTATAAGGAGGTTGCAGATATGATTAATAAACCAAGTGATTTGTTGCGTGGGTTGAAGTCCTTGTCTGGACCTTTTCCGACTTGGGACACCGAACAGTTACCGGATCGACCAGGGGATCTTTTTCTGGAATGGCTGAGACTGGCTATAGATTACGGGGTGAAAGAACCTCATGCGATGACGATTTCGACAGTGGATTCGAATGGTTTTCCTGATGCACGAGTATTGATAATGAAAGACGTAGTTGACGAAGCTTTTTATTTTGCATCTGGCTCGGAGAGTCGAAAAGGACAGCAGCTGGAGAACAATCCGCATGTGGCACTGACCTTTTACTGGCCTACATTGGGCAGACAGATCCGCATAAGAGGAGAAGCCGTGGATATGGGCGAGGAAGCAGGTGCAGCGGATTTTCGGAAAAGATCGGCAGGTGCGCGCGCAGTTGCGATGACAGGACGACAGAGTCAGGAGCTGGAGAGTGAGGAAGAATTGGAACGCGCCATTGCCGCT
Source organism: Paenibacillus sp. MDV22-iso6 (assembly GCF_058408365.1). Taxonomy (NCBI): domain Bacteria; kingdom Bacillati; phylum Bacillota; class Bacilli; order Caryophanales; family Paenibacillaceae; genus Paenibacillus; species Paenibacillus sp. MDV22-iso6. The sequence goes on from NZ_JBZVDZ010000006.1 coordinate 98,514, forward strand.
CAGAAAGAGCGGATCAGCCGGGATCCTGATGTCATTACACCGAATTGGAGACTGTACGCCGTGAACGCAAAGGAAGTTGAGTTCTGGCAGGGAGACCCGGAGCGAAAGCATGTGCGAATCCAATATGTTCTGCAACATGGGCAATGGAAGCACCAGAGGTTATGGCCGTGATTTTATAAAGGGGGGAATTGTGTGAGTCGTAGAACTACAGGGACACTGCTGCTGGTCATAGCGGCATTTCTGTACAGTGTTCGATATTTGAGTGCTGCCATTTTTGGTTCTGGTGTGGCTTCGTGGAATTCGGAATTGTTTCAGGAGATGCTGAATTATGTGGGAACCGCTCCGCAAAGTTGGAGTATAGCTGCTTTAATCCTGGGTTTGTTCTATTTAGTATGGGCGGAATATGAAGCAACCAGCTCCAAAACCAAAGAAAGTCTCAAGCGTTTTGTGAGTTATGAATCTGTAGATCAAGAAGCGGGAAGCCAGAACAAAACAGATTAACTGGATAGTGTGAGTTCTTATCAGCAACAGTTGCTAAATTAATTTGTATAAGCTGGGGAGGCATACATATGAAGTTCATTGAAAGTTATTTTGACCCATTTCCGGTATTGGAAACAGAACGATTGCTCCTTAGGCCCATTACCTATGCTGATCTGGATGAGATGTACCGTTATTGCGCGGTTCCTGCTGTATCGGAATACACAACTTGGGACGCACATCAGAGCAAGGAGGATACCAAAGCCTTTATTGATTTTGTCATGAGTCGATATGAGGTGGATAAGCTGGGGCCATGGGGGATTGAGTATAAAAAAAAGAAAAAGTTGATTGGCAGCTGCAATTATCTGGGGTGCGACAGCAACAGTATGAGGGTGGAATTAGGTTATGTGTTATCCAATGAGTACTGGGATCGAGGAATTATGACGGAAGCGGTTAGCCGAATCATTCAATTTGGATTTGAAGACATCGGGTTGGAACGAATTCAGGCTAAATGTCTGGTGGGTAACATCGGTTCCGCAAAGGTCATGGAAAAGACAGGCATGAAATTCGAAGGGCTTTTACGGAGTTATATGAAAATTAAAAACGAAATGCAGGATTTGAAAATGTATGCGATTATTCGATCCGATTATGATTTCAAATGATGAATGATTTCCAACGTACATAATGTCATATCGGGCATCGACCGAGATCCGCTATAATCTCCAAGTTGAAAAAACATGGATAAGGAATCGGGAGGTACATTGAATTGACAACGAAAAAAAGATATAAATCACTTGAGCTTGAAACACCCGGCGTATATGAACTGGAAGGACTGGAGGTCGGCGTGACCTCCAATTGCAATTACAAATGCGACTATTGCTGCGCCTACAATCGGGACGATGGGCAATGCATCAGCGGTCAGGAGGTTATCCGAATCATCCGTGAGCTTCCGCGGCTCAAGCGGGTGCGTTTGTCCGGGGGAGAGGTGACTCTGAAATATCAGGATTGCCTGGAGATTGTGACGTATTGTGGGGAACATGGCATCGACACGCAATTAAATACCAATGCCAGCCTGCTAACGGAAGAACGAATTCATGCTTTGCGGGATGCAGGCTTGTCCAATATTCATATATCTTTTAACTATACAGATCGGGATGCATATGCAGCATATTATCGTGTACATCCGCGCATGTATGAGCGATTGGAGCATAACATACGTCTTTGTACTGAAGCGGGGCTGGAAACTGTGCTTGAAACGCTGTTATTCGAAGGAACCCAAGCGAATATGCAAGCTATTAGCGATAAAGTCTATGAACTGGGTGTGCGCATCCATGAGATTCAGAACAGCATCGTGATGCCACACAGTAAATGGAGCAAGATTGCCTCCAAGGAGTCCCTCATCCAGTCCGTAAATGATCTGATCAAGCACAAGAAAGAAGATACGACATTATATTTTACCTGTATGGATCGTTTCGCGGAGCAATTGGGGTTACGAGAACAACCGGGTGTGTATTTCTCCAATTGTGTGGATGGGACGAAGCAGCTGCATTTACACGGTAATGGGGATATTCTCATCTGTGAGTTATGCCACCCAGTCGTGATCGGCAATATCTACGAGGGTACGTCTTTGAAGGATATTTATACCAAGCAACCACAAGCGTTAATGGATTATCTAGAAAAGCAGCCCTGCCCTGCATACGATGCTCTTTTTGCTGGTGAACAGTCCCGTTTATAGAAAGTTGTTTAGCATCGTACTTGTCCCTATTTGGGGTACATATATAGATTGAGATCCATCATTATCACTTATATGGAAGGTTGTCTGATTTCCTCTCGGGGGAAAGGATGACCTTCTTTTTTTGCGTTCAGCCTGTTTCAGATTCATTTAAGCTAGCCCGCCTATGATGAGCCTTAAGAACTTAGATGAAGAGGTGAACTTCACATGATGAAGATCTATCCAAAAACCAACGAGAACGACCCATATAAAAATGCAAAACCAAGGCGCAAATGGCTGATGATCACCCTTGTTATTGTTCTAGGCCTTGGTACCGTGATATACAGCCTGGCAGATCGCTACTTAATCCGGCATGTACAGGTTGTTGTAGCGGATGACAATACATCAGCAACCAGCACCTCCAGCGATACTTCAACCCCGGCGACTGAAGTGAATGCAACGTCAGATGACTGGAACTATTCCAGCAATGATATGCAGGTCAAAATCGACAAGGTGCAGACGGGGTCCGGCTCAGATCAGATCACGTATTACGTCGCAGATGTACAGCTGACAGATGCGAGCAGCCTGCGCTCGGCTCTGGCAGATAACAGCTTTGGCACGAATATTACCGAAAACACCTCAGAGATAGCATTGGCCAACAATGCCATCTTTGCCATCAATGGTGACTATTACGGCTTCCGTGATGATGGCGTAATTATCCGCAATGGTACGGTATATCGGGATGATCCGGTGCGTGATGCGATGGCATTGTTCAGTGATGGCACGATGAAGACATATAACGAGACAGAAGAATCCTCATCGGAATTGCTGGCGGAAGGTGCGACCAATACGCTATCTTTTGGACCGATTCTGATTCAGGACGGTGAGATTGTAAGTGACTTCAGCAGTGTGAAAATCGATAACAACTTTGGCAACCGGTCGATCCAGGATGCCAATCCGAGAACTGCAATCGGCATGATCGCCCCGAATCATTATGTATTTGTTGTGGTTGACGGACGGCAGGATGACAGCCGTGGCATGACGCTGGCAGAGCTTGCCGATGTCATGAAAGGTCTTGGAGCAACGGAAGCCTACAATCTGGACGGCGGCGGTTCATCCACAATGTATTTCATGGGTCGGGTTGTTAATAATCCGCTGGGGAGAAACCAGGAACGCGGCGTAAGTGACATCCTTTATCTGAAAGAGGGACAATGATCATGACCATATTAATTCCATCATACGAACCGGATGTTCGTTTATTGAATCTCGTGCTGCAGTTGCAGACGTTTCAGTTAGGACCCATTGTCATTGTAGATGATGGTAGCGGACCAGGTTACAGGGGGATTTTCGAGACGGCAGAAGCCTATGGGTGTACTGTCTTGACACATACGGTTAATCTGGGCAAGGGACGTGCACTCAAGACAGGATTTCAATATATTAAGGAACATGGCCCACAGGGCGGTATTGTGTGCGCAGACAGTGACGGCCAACATCTGCCGCATGATATCAAACGCATCTTTGATGTACTATTGGAGCAAACGAATCCGGGGATTGTACTGGGTAGCCGTCGGTTCAGTGGAACCATTCCAGCGCGTAGTCGTTTTGGCAACACGGTCACACGAGGTGTCTTTTCTCTCACGACAGGTACGAAAGTATACGATACACAGACAGGCCTGCGAGGTTTTTCGTACTCGATGCTGGACTGGCTGTGCCAGATACCGGGGGAAAGATTTGAATATGAAATGAACATGCTGCTAACAGCACATAAAGAAGGGTATGAGATTACAGAGGAGTTTATTGATACGGTCTATCTGGATCATAACAAATCTTCTCATTTTCGCCCATTGGTAGATTCATTCCGCATTTATATGCCGATTCTGATGTTCAGTACGTCTTCGGTGTTATCGGCCTTGATCGATTTTGGCTTACTGTTCGTGATCCAGTACTTCACGCATAATCTGTTCCTATCGGTCGTTGCAGCGAGACTGTGCAGCTCCATCTTCAACTATACGATCAATCGGAAATATGTATTTTCAGCTGGGAAAACGTCCAGAGTCCGTCAGTCTTTACCGAAATACTTCTCATTGGTCATTCTGGTGCTGTTATTAAATTACGGATTGTTGTACTTCTACAATGAAAAATTGATTATCCCGCTGATTGCAGCCAAGCTGTTAACAGAGGTATCGATCTTTGTGTTCAGCTATTGGGCGCAGCGCAGATTTGTATATTAACTTTGTATATTAAAACTCATAGACCAAAAGAAGACACGGCCACTCAAAAGAATATCATGCGCTTCTTGGTAATAAAAAAGGTCGAGAACAGGGTAAAGCATACCCCTGTTCTCGACCTTTTAAACTCAAAGGAGGACGAGCGTTACATCAGTTTCTTAATCTCATCCTTCAGAATTTCGGACTGGGTGCCGAAGATGACCTGCACAGCTCCGCCACCAAGCCTCATGATGCCGGAAGCGCCAAGCTGTTTGAGCGCCTGGTCGTTGATGGCTTTGTCGTCTTTAACAACAAGACGGAGGCGAGTGATGCAGGCATCGATGCTCTCGATATTATCTGTTCCACCGATCTCGGCGAGCACTTTGCCAGCCTTGGTGTCGCCAGACGCCGCTGCCACGGCGGAAGCATCAGTGGGGCCATCGGCATCATAAGCGTCATCCTCGCGCCCCGGCGTTTTTAGGTTGAACTTGAGAATCATGAACCGGAACAGGAAATAATAGACGACCGCAAATGCGAGTCCGACTGGAATCATGAGCAGCGGATTGGTCGATAGCTTCATGTTCACGAGGTAATCAATCAGACCTGCCGAGAAGGCGAAGCCCAGCTTAACATCCAGCAAGTACATGATCAGGGCCGCTACACCGGTAAGAATAGCGTGCACCACATACAGCAGAGGCGCCGCGAACATGAAGGAGAACTCGAGCGGCTCGGTAATACCCGTTAAGAACGAAGCCACCGCTGCGCCGATAAAGATCGAAGCGACCATTTTCCGCTTTTCAGGCCGGGCTGTATGAATCAAGGCAAGCGCCGCCGCCGGAAGAGCGAACATCATAATCGGGAAGAAGCCAGACATGAACATGCCTGCCGTAGGGTCTCCGTTGAAGAAGCGGGTCAGGTCCCCGTGCACGACTTCCCCGGCTGCATTGGTATAATCCCCGATCTGGAACCAGGCGATGGAGTTGAGGACATGATGCAGACCGAGCGGGATGAGCAGGCGGTTGGCGATCATGAACACCATGGAGCCAAAGCCGCCAAAGCCTACAATCCAGGCGCCGAAAGCGCCGATGGCATCCTGAATCGGGCTCCAGATCATGCCGATCAGGATGGCCAACACCAGCATGGAGCCGGCGGTGACCATCGGCACAAAGCGTTTGCCGGAGAAGAAGCCGAGCCAGTCAGGAAGCTTGATATTGTGGTATTTATTATACATATAGGCTGCAAGCAGTCCGGCAAATATCCCGCCCAAAACGCCCGTATCCAGCTTGACATCGTCAGGAATATAACCGAATACACCTGGAACGGCTCCCAGAATCCGTATCAGCACCATATAAGCGATCAGGGCGGAAAGAGCGGCGACCGCATCCCCCGCAAGTCCGATTGCCACCCCGATGGCGAAGATGAGCGCAAGGTTGCCGAAGATCGCCCCCGCTCCCTCATTCATGAATGGAACTACATACTGATTGAGAAATCCCCCTATCACGGGTCCGAGCGGAATGTCCTTTTCATAATTAAGAAGACCCAAGCCTTGAAGAATACCTGCTGCAGGCAGGGTTGCCACAGGAAGCATCAGGGATCTTCCCAGCTTTTGCAGTGCTTTCAGCATATTGTTCTTCCTTTCTTTTTTTAGATTTATGTTATTTGGGCAAGCTGACTTTCATGATAGTTCCCAAGCCCGCTTCTACGTTGCCATACGTCGGGTGTGACTCCCACGGCTGTTCTGCCGCATTCGCAACGATGACAGGGGTGATGACCGGATAACCAGCCGAAACGATAGCATTCAGGTCAAATTCGATCAGGGTCTGACCGACAGCGACCTGATCCCCGGTCTGCACTTGGGGTGTGAAGCCCTGTCCTTTCAGACTGACAGTATTCATACCGATATGCAGCAGCAGCTGTAGCCCAGAAGCATGCTCAATCATTACGGCATGGTGCGATTTAATCAGGTGCACCACAGTGCCGTCGATAGGTGCGACCAGCCTGCCCTCCTGGGGAATCACTGCAACTCCTGGACCCATTAGTCCTTGCGCGAACGCTTCGTCAGGCACTTCTTCCAAACTGACGCAGGTTCCGGTGAGTGGGGAGACGACGGATATTGTCTCAGATGTTTTGGCAGATTTATTGTTTTTCCATTTCCAGATCATTGTGTGTTATCCTCTCTGTTGTTGGTTTTGGCTTGGGTTTGAAAAAGCCGGTATAAATGCATGGCGAGAAAAGCCGTTTCTTCCTCGGGTACCTCTGTACCCAAATCCTCGGCCATTACAGCACTTAGCTTTCTGGCCAGCTGGTATTCGGACGGATATTCATTTTTCACATATTGTGCGAAGGTGGGGGCCGTCATCGGCTGCTGATACAGGCGTTCCATGGAGAAGCGCAGGTGTATCAGGAGTCTTGCCTGGCTAAGGCTGCCTTGCTCAAAGCGAATGCCACCCTGCTCTTCAATAATGGACTGAAGCTTGCTGATCACATTGGATACCTTAACCAACTGTCCGACAGGGACGTGATTCACGGAGGAGTACACATGGTATGTCAGGAACCCGGCCTCATCCTCCGGTACCTCTACGCCAAATGCCTCTCCGATCATGGCCGCCGCTTCCGAGGCGATTTCAAATTCTTTCGGAAAACTGAGCTTTGTCTCCGTGAGGAAAGGATTCAGAATCTCCATCCCGTTGCGGATACGATATAAGGTGAACTGAATATGACTTGGAAGAGCAAGGTAGATCTTGTCATTCAGCTTGCCAGGAAACTGATCAGCGATGAGATGGATAATCTGATCAGAGATGTCGATGACATTGGGGTCCAAGTCCTTCATCAACTCCTGCGCCTGCCCCCACTCCTCCCGGTCCTCCAGCCGGAACCTTTTCTCAATCCGCGGATCATCGGACTGAATGGTGCTTTCCACCTTGAACGCAAATCCCAACCCTTTGCCGATCAGTACGTACTCCTTGGTATTCTGGTGCGACCGGGCCAGAACAATATTGCTGCCGACGACCCGCTCCACCTGCAGCATCATTCCTTTACTCACGGTTCACCGCCTCCTCGTTTCTAAAGTTAACGCTTCCAGGTCTCCGGAACGCAAAAAGAGCCAAGAAGCGAGTATAGTCTCATGTTCGCTTCTTGGCTCATGCCCTCTGGGGTGGTAACACGCCAATTCATTTTATGTTTTTATGCAGAACGTTCTTCCTACATAATATAGAAGCTGATCTGCCGCCGTCAACCATAATTTTGTCATCCGTCTGTTCGTCGTTTAATATAGGGAATGTGTAAGAAGCTTGGCTGGAGTGAGACAGCAATCAGTTCAGATCAGTACAGTGTCTTTGAAACGACTGGTGTATTGTTATCGTTATATCCCATTCAGGAGCTTGAGAAAGATACAGGTATGACATTCAGTGCATCTGACGGGTTGAAGGGAACGTCGCTGGCAATCAATGTGGATAAAGCGGAAGATGTTGATGATACCATTGCTAAAATTCGCGCAGCCGGAGGTAATGTAATCAAAGAGCCCTACGACGTGCCTGGGACGGAAGAATCGCCTATTTTCTGGACCCGGAGAATAACTGCTGGGAAGTCACTTGGAATCCAACTGCCGTATTTGATGAAAAAGGAGCCATGATCACATTTTAGGGTGAAATGAGTGTGACCGGATGTTGAATCGTGTTCGCAAAGATTTGCGTTATTATCTTCAGGAACATCAGGATCGGAACAACCTCATCTTGCATTATTTCGCATTTTTATCGGCGTTTGTGGCTTGGATTTTCTTGTTTATTAATTTTAAAGTCATGCTGGTTCTGGCACTTATCCATTACGCCCTTTCCTGGATTGGGCACTTCTATTTCGAAGGCAACAAACCGGCGGCATTCCGATATCCGCATATCGGTTTTTATGCCGGGTTCACCTGGTTTTTTATCAGGACCATTGAGATCATCACCCGCAAAGAAATCATCCATCCGTGGATCAATAAACAGGACTGAAACCAACAGGAGTCCAACGTTATAAAAATAGGAGTGTGTCTATGTATCTTCGAAGTGTGGAGTTACTGTCTGCTAAAGTCGAAAATCCGGATCAATATCCGTTTCATATACCATCCATACAGTCATTGGAGCGTTTGGAATTCAAAAATAACATTACTTTCTTTGTTGGCGAAAATGGATCGGGCAAGTCCACACTGCTCGAAGGTATCGCTCATCAATGTGGATTTAACACAGCAGGGGGCGGGAAAAATAATGCATTTGAGATTGATGCTGCTGAATCATCATTGGGTGACTATTTGCGTCTATCCTGGTTGCCCAAAATCACGAATGGTTTCTTCATGCGCTCGGAGTCCTTTTATCAATTTGCATCGCATGTAGATGAATTGGGGCCGGAGTCGCTCAAGTATTATGGTGGGCGTTCGTTGCATGAACAATCCCACGGGGAGTCTTTTCTCAATCTGTTCGTGAACCGATTCAATTCCAAAGGCATTTATCTGCTCGATGAGCCCGAAGCCGCCTTATCGCCAGCCCGTCAACTCTCCTTGTTGCGCATTCTGCATGATCTATCAGGCACTTCCCAATTTATTATCGCGACGCATTCGCCGATTCTACTGGGATATCCGGGAGCATGCATTCTGAGCTTCGACGATGGGATTCAGGAAGTGGAATATGAGGATACAGAACATTATCAGATCACCCGCAGTTTCCTGGAAAATCGCGACCGGATGCTGAATGAGTTGTTCAAGGACTAATAGTTTTTATTTTTAAAGGAGACAGGAGCCGAACATGAGTATCAAATTGGTGCTGTTGGACCAACTCGCTGCCTGTCATCATGACAAGAGCTGGTTTATGCCGCTGGATGAGATGTTACATGATCTAACCGCTGCGCAGGCCTTATGGCTGAATGATGAGGGACAATCGATCTGGAGGTTGGTGAATCATCTGACTTTCTGGAATGAAACTTGGTTGGAGCGGTTTATCAAGGGTGATGTGGGTTCGGACAATAGCATAAATAATGATGAGACATTCATTGTTAACCCATCACATGTAAGTGAAAAAGATTGGCAGAAAAGCATTGCACAGATTGGTGCAACATTTAGTCGCTGGATACAGGCTGTAGAGGAAATTGATGATGCAAAATTAGGGATGACCATTCCATCGTACTTCAATGCCCCATGGTGGAATGTCATATCCAATCTGTGTATTCATAATGCGTATCATATTGGGCAGATCATGATGCTGAGAAAGAAAGTAAGAGGAGAAATGATATGAAAATAGCTTTTATGATCGTGGATATGCAAGAGAGTATTGTACGAGATAAGTTAGATCAAAAAGCAATAGACCGCGCTTGTGAATATATCAATCATGTTGCAGACGTGCTTCGTTCGAGCGGCCATGTGGTAGTTCATGTACAAGACGTGGAAGGGATGGAGGATTCAAATTCTGAGGCGTATCGTATTATTTCTGAGGTTGATGTGAATGACAAGGATCTTAAGGTTACGAAGGAGAGCTCCAATGCATTCTGGCAGACAGACTTAGAGCAGATTCTGAAGAGTAACGGTGTTGAGCTGTTGATCATATCGGGATTTGCCGCCGAGGAATGTGTTCTATTTACTTATAATGGCGCGATGGAGCGAGGATTTAGACCTGTCATGTTGCAAAATGGGATTCTAAGTACGCATTCCGAAGCAGTGATCTCAACCTATAGAGACCGGAACGTGATTTCTTATCCTGTAGTTAATTATCTAATCAAATAAGTGAGATTACTCATGGACGCGACGATGTCGTGTCCGTTTTTGGTTACACATAACCTTTTATGATGGAAAGGATTCTTTATCGTTTAAATTAAACTTTACCTATATTTACTGGAGTTGAAGCGATACATTTAAGTGGTAAGCAGGGGCGTGATATGCAACTAAAGATGGGGAATTGTGGTTTATTAATAAAGTGAGGTGTAATGACATGAATGTACAGATCACCAGAATCGATAAAAGTCAGAAAGAATTATTTTTAAACTTGTACAACCTTTATCTGTATGATCTTTCTGAATTCTCGGGTGAGGATTTGCTAAAAGAGGGTAAATTCGATCCAACGAATACCTATCTCTATCTGGAACGGGCGGAATTACATCCGTTTTTTATTCTAGATGAAGGAAAGGTAATCGGATTTGTGCTGGTTTGCTCTCCTCCATATGTAGATGATGATGTCGACTATACAGTTCAAGAGCTATTTCTGGTCAAAAAGTATCGTGGACAAGGATTGGCAGCTCAAGCGGTTGATCTGGTGTTTGCACAATTTCAGGGTAGATTCAAAGTGGAGCAACTGGCCATTAACCAATCAGCTGTTTCATTCTGGAAAAAATACTATGAACAACATCACATTGAATATGTAGAGTCTGAGTATAGCATTGAAATTGAAAACATCGCTGGCAGCCATCGGATTCTGTCTCAAACCTTTGTACGTGCAAGAACGAACTAGATTTATGTGATTTTAGCTAGGAAGGATGATTAATTTGTTTGTTATAGTAGCTTCAAAAAGCAGGTTCAAGTGGATATCAGGAATATTTCAAGCAGAAGAGGTAGCGATACATTACATGGAACAAATCCCCGAAGAGTTGAAAGAATACCAAAATTTAATTCAGATAGAGGACATGAAATATCCTTTTTATATTATGGAGAGACAAGGGGATTTTCAGTTTCTAAATAAAGATGAAGTGATTGTACTTTTCAATCATACGGACGTGTCAGAAGACGAAGATGAGGTGCACTTCAATATCTATACAGTTGATTCCGATTACAGACCGAAGAAGCCGGGCACAGACTATATGGGCATACTTCATCATGATCATGTGACCAATGAATTTATTGCGAAGTACAAAGAAGAAGGAACTGAGATTCTGGTCAAAAAAAGGATCTTTTAGTTTCGAATTTACCAATACATGGGTTATGATGAATGAAAAGGGGACCACGAGAGAAAACGGGGGTTCGGATAGCATGCCTATTCATAATTTTGTTATTGAAAATAAGTCGCAAATCAATGAATCTATCTACACCTCCTACTCATGGGATGCTCATGGAGTTATACATAAAAGTGGACTAACGGCAGAGGAACATGCTTACTTGGAAGATGAGTTCATTTCATACATTCAGGATTCTCTTAACTGGTTGAATACATGGAACCCATCTACCTGTAAAAGATGTAGTGGACTGAACAACTATGGAATAACGGTTATTGAAGAAAAAGATGCTTTGTTGAAGTTTCATCAACTAATTCGAGCATGGATTGATGTATTCAACCTTGCTCCTGATCAGATTAAGCTTACAGGGGATTATTGTTTTGATGGAAATGAACAGAGGGGCTATTATGAGAAACTCATATATAACAGAGTTGAATTAATAAACGAATTAAACAAGCTTGCCAATATGACAAAAGATGCAGAGCTAAATGAGAAATGCATTTTGCATTTTGGTATTTGATCTTTTAAAGTGAAATTTTCTTATGGAACATAGCTGCTGACTAAAAGGGGAAGCCAGCCATTAGAGAGGAGCAGATTAATGACAAGCCGCATTGTGGTTACGGGCGGAGCTATTATTCGTGATCATATGGGTAGAATACTGCTGCAAAAACGATCAGATTATGGCGATTGGGGATTACCTGGTGGTGGTATGGAGCCCGGTGAGAGTATTGAAGAAACTATGATTAGAGAAGTAAAAGAAGAAACGGGTCTTGACGTGAGTTCATATGAACTGGCATCCATCTACACAGGTGAGAAAATGAAATATACATATCCGGATGGCAACGAGGTTGTATTTGTAATGTTCCTGTTCAACGTCACCGCGGAGTTGGGTGGGAAACTTGATGATGATCAAACAACCCTTTTATTTAAAGATGAACAGAATGAATCGCTAGAGCTTGTTTTTAAAAGTCTAGATGAAATTGATATTTCCACAATCAATAAGGTACAGAAGCCTGTATTGGTAGATTTGATGCAAGGGGAACTCACAATTCTGCGTTAAGCCCTAGAGGATATAAAGAAGATCTGCAGAGGAAATAGGACAATATATTTCAAGAGTAAATATAAATCGCTATTTTAATAGAGATAGGAGCATTATTATGCCTTGGCCCATGGCTCATTTTGCAATCGCATCGGAATTATTATCTGATCCAACCCCTGAATTTATAGTGGGCAGTCTTGCACCTGACTCCATTCATGTGAGAACGAATGAAAGAGCCGAAAAGGCAAAAACTCATCTTATGCCAGAGGCAGGACGTTTCGCAACAGACGAAGAGCTCAGGGCATTTTTCCATTCCAACAAGAAACGTGCGCAGAGTGGTCCTAAGTTCATGCAATATTTGTGCGGCTACATTGCTCATGTATATACGGATCGGGTATGGACTTTCGAGATTTATCCTGCATATGAAGAACACCCTGATGGAAGAAGTATTTATACGGAGGATGTTACGAAGCTGGAATTTATGATTTTGAGAAAAAGGGTCTGATGGCCATGATCTATTGAATAAGCTGGAAGCAGGTAAAGCTTTTGATTTGGGTGGATTGCTGGAGCAAGAGGTGTATCAGTATAGAAAAGAAAAAGTAGACTTTTTAAAAAACCTTGAAAATGAGCCCTCAGGTGAGTTGAACATTATATCTATGGAAGCTATAGAAGAGTTTATACAAACAACGGCCCAGAGACTTAGACAATTGTTTGCAAAGTGGGAGGTGTTTGAAGATTTATGCTGCATTGCTAGAGCAAGGAGTGATATTTATGAAGGTATACAAGAAACAAATCCGTAAAATGGTGATAAAAGATATTTTGTTCCTGTACGTTGTAGACGAGCAAGCACAAGACATTATAATTCGTATATTTTCGAATACGTATAAATCTACATTCGTGGAGTTTGTTGTCCCTTGGGAAGATACGTGGGATATATTTGTCTATGAACCCAAGCTGATATCTAATCTCATCCAACATGCATTAGAACAAGGATGGGACTGCCACCAGAAAAATAATCGGATGAAATTCGTCAACGCAACAAGTATCATAAGGGTGTTAATGGCAAAGAAAGAAGCTTGATGATGGGCATGGTTATACCATCTGATTCACTAAAGACCTTAATAAGGAAAGTGGGAGGTATTCTAAATGGAAAAACGGATTAGCCTCGCCCCATATAATGAGAAGTACAATCAAGAGTTGGCTAATTTTTCGTTAAGTGATGAACAGGTTCAGTTTACTGCAATGCCTGCGGAAGTGATGGAGGAGGCATTCCAAAATCCGAACAAATATCCGGTAGTGATTTTAAATGATGAGACTCCAGTTGGTTTCTTCATATTACATAAAAATTCTGAATACGTAGAGGAACGAGATACTTCCCGTACGATACTGGTACGTGCGTTATCCATTACGTTAGAACATCAGGGGAACGGGTATGCACTCACTGCCATGAGGGAACTGCCTAAACTGGTTAAGCAGTTTGATCCGAAAGTCGATGAAATTATTTTAGCTGTGAATGAGGGGAATATTGCAGCACAAAAGCTGTATCTAAAAGCAGGTTTTCTGGATATGGGCGAGCGGAAAATGGGCATCAATGGTCTTCAACTAATTTTGCAATATAGAATGGTTTAGGGCATGAATTACGGCAAATAAGACGGCATATTTGATAAAAAGGAGGACTAATGTGGCGAACATACACAAGGGAAGATATTCGGCTGAGATCGAAGGAGAGTTTGTTGTTTTTATTATTGGAATGAGAGTTAATCGCTTGTGGGCCATACATAAGTGGTTGCCTGTTTTTAAATCCATGGGCCCGATGATTAAAGAACTGTACATGAACCCAGATACCGGGTTTCTGGGGACGGAATTTTTTATGAGCTGGCGTGGAGTGACTCTGCTGCAATATTGGAGATCTTATGATGAATTGGAGAAATACGCACGCGGTGGCCTACACTTGGAGGCTTGGAAACGATTTAACCAATCCATTGGAGCGGATGGAAGCGTGGGGATTTATCATGAAACGTACAAAGCTCAATCCGGTTCATATGAGACCATCTATGCGAATATGCCCAAATTCGGATTGGCTAAAGTGTCTAACCATGTTCCAGCGACAGGCAGGAAAGAAACGTCCAGACGTAGAATGGGTGGAGAGAGTGATCCGGCAGTAGAAACACCAAAGAATCCTTAACAAATGACTAGTGAAGTTCGAATGTACAATTATCGCAAGTAGAGAGGAGCATGTTATTGAAAGTTAATGTCAAACCAGAAGATTTAGGCTCTGAGCAGCTTAGCTGGCTGTGCGTCCAACCGATGTTGATCTCCGTTCGGGGTAAAGATGTTGCAGCAAAAGTAGAGGTATATCGGCGATTACATGAAGGACAACAAGCGATATTTTTGTTCTATTCCTATCATAACCATACGAAGAGCTTGGCAGAGTTTTATTGGTTTTCGGCGTATAACATTATTGACATGAAGAGCTGGAATGGAATTAAGAATGGGATGCGCTATTTTAACCAAAATGAAATGGTAACTCTGCTGGATGACATCGAGCGTTTGATTACAGATAAAAATAAAGTTGGAGATACGTGGCGTGAGGTCCTGCCTGCGGATTTGGAGAAAGACCCAATCCTGCTGCAAAGAACGGAAGAACTATACGCTAAATATCGAGCCGCTGCTCAGGAAGCTATTTTACACATGAATGAAATAATTCGGCAAAATCAGGAGATGTATCTGGAAATTACGGAGATCAACGCCTAAAGTAATCTCAAAATATAAGGAGTGATCATTTCATGAAATCTCCAGGTGGATATATTTTTCCTTATTATTATAAAGGTGGAGAAATCCATTGTCTGAAATATGGCAGCAAGCATAAGGACCAAGATAAGCTTTTCGATGTGATGAGACAAGAAGAGGCTTTCATCTTAGGGATCAATAAAAAGCTCAAGGTTTGGGTGGATATGTATGAGACGAAGATTACCAAAGAAGTCTTGGATCAGTTAATCTGCAACATAAATAATCTCAAAGATCATGTGGATAAGCTCTCATTTGTAGGACTATCAGGGATGGATCGTTGGAAACTGAAAAGAAGATTGAAGAGCCTGGGGATGGGGCAATCTGCATCATTTTATGCTGATCCTGAAGAGGCAAAGACATGGCTGATAACGGATCGATGATTTGATCTTTAGCAGCAGGTGTGGGGATAGGTCAATAGAAGAACTACTCTTCATAGAGTAGTTCTTTTTTTCGTGATTTTGAAGGCGAAACTAGTCTGTGTTAATTCGAAATTCTTCTAACATAACAAGTACTTCACACAATTCAATTCTATTTCTATGCTAGAATGGATAGCAGGAAAAAAGCGGAAGAATTAAACAATATTCTGAAGTAGGCAAGGGGTACTAAAATGAACGAAGAAGAGATCTTGGAGTTGTACGGTTTAGATCCAGATACCAGACATAGGGAGCAAATCAGAGAGTTGTTGCAGCAAGAGATTGAGAATCAAGAAGCAGTGGATCATGAGTATCTCAAAACCTTATGTATTATTATTCTGCATAGGAAATGTAGAGGACACTGGGCTGATCTGGAGCAGAATCTCGAGGACTCAGCGGGAGAGCAGTTGAATTATCTTAGACAGTGTGAGCCATATGATTTTGTTGATTTTTCCAAAGAGGAGTGGGTCTCTACCTATAAAAAATATTATGAACTACCTTAGTCATATACAACATGTGAGAAATGAGATGATCAATGATGACAAATGCTGCTTCCATCCAGGAACAGATTCAGATGTGCCAGAAATATAGCGCAGACTATGTAACCAGCGAACTGCACCATAAGATTGGAATCGCCTGGAACGTCAAAGAGAAGTTGGAACCGATCCACGGAATGCGTATTCAGCCCGAGGGAGATACAACCGGTTGGTATATTTGGGCAGAAAAATACTCGGATACAGATGATTTTTTTGTACCTTTACATGTAACACACATCGATGACTGGGACCCAAAAATTAAGAAGTACCTCGGACTTGCGCCGGGATGGCGGTTTGTGATTGCAGAAGATTATGAGGATGTATGGTTTGATGGGCAGTTGCTTAACAGATTATAAGCAGAGCAACCAATGAGTTAAAATGGAACTTTGAAAGGGGTCATAAAATGGCAAGTGTGCATGATAACATCATATTAAGTTACGAAGTCGATTTGGAGAATGAGAAGATTAGGATGCGTACACGTTCGCATCATCCTGAATTGCATGGTGATACGGATATCCTTTTCTCGGATGTATTGGCACATTCATTTGATACTCCGTTGCAAGGCAGCATTATCTTCGATATTGACGACGTTGGTTTGGATTATTTTATTAGTTACAATCGCGATTTGTTGGAGAAAGGGAAAGGTCAGGGCTGGCCTATCATGTATGAAACTGATGAAGAACTGGAAACCAAGTTGCTCGAGGGGGAATATCTGTACTTTGTCATTACATCATCATATGGATTAAGTGGATGGGTATTGGCTAAAAAGCTTGAAATGATAACAAAGATACGGAATGAAAAAGATGAAGAATAGATTTGGTTATGAACCGAACTTGATCCGTAAAATACTAGTTATGAGTCTTGTCGTTTTAGTTGTCATTATGATTATTACCAATCCATCCAGAACAGATTTCTATAAATGGCTGGAAAGCGAGCATGGTATACATGTCTCCTACGACATCAATGAAACGACGTATACACAGATCACGAATGGCCAGGAAAGAAGTCTTAATTTCAGAAGCGGACATATACAGCATGTGGGAATCTTTACTACGTATAATGAGACTTTTATGGATGCTGAGGGTAATGAGATCAACATTAAAGCCATTGGTGTAATGAACATGTTCTTTGAAAGATAGTTGGTTTAAGTTCTATGATGTTGGAAGTTGTAAAGAATTTATCGATATACCACGCTTTTGTATGGTGCAAGCATGCAGAGCAGCGTGGTTTTTGTGTTGAGCAGAATTCGTAAGGAGGGGGCGGATTACGTTATTTGGTTCATTCGCAAATTCCACATTATGGGTTATGATGTACCTACAGAGAAAATTTAACATACATAGGAAGTTTTTTGGGAATTGAGATTATTCCAGTGGGAGGAATAGAATGAAAGCCATTTTCCTTGATTTCTATGGGACAGTTGTTCATGAAGATGATGACATTCTTCCTGTGATTTATAAACAAGTTCAAGCGACAGCGCAGGTGGCATGTACAACGGATGAGATCGGTGCTTACTGGTGGAAGGCTTTTTCAACATTGTTTTATGCAAGCCACGGCAGCCAGTTTACCACGCAAAGAATGCTGAATGTGCAATCTCTGGCAGAAACGCTTCTCCATTTCAAATCGGATCTACAAGCTGAGTCGCTTAATCAGGAACAGTTGGCACATTGGCGTAACCCTGGCATATTTGCTGATTCAATTCCCTTCCTTCATTCTCTTGAAGTTCCGGTATATATCCTGTCCAATATCGATACTGATGACGTGAAAGCTGCAATGAAGGCACATAACATTGAAGTGGCCGGAGTGATTACCAGTGAGGATGTTCGTTCTTATAAACCAAGGTCAGAGATGTTTGATGAAGCGATCAACAGGTATGGTTTGCAGCGAGATGAGGTGATCCATATAGGGGATTCTCTCGTCAGTGATGTACAAGGAGCGCAAAATGCGGGAATTAAGGCTATCTGGTTGAATCGAAAAGGAAAACTCAAACCGCAACAGATTACACCGGATTATGAGTGCAAAGATCTTGGCGAAGTTGTGCATATGTTGGAGGCTTGGATATGAAAAAGTTAACTGTGTTGTCGTTATTATTTCTGTTCTTAATCGCCTGTCAGGATAAAACAACCCATGAAGCTGTACAGAAACCAACGATTCCTGTGACGGAAAGCGTTACTGATGAAGCAATCGAGCAGAAGGACGATGAAGCAGAAGCACCCAAAAAAGACAAAGGCATCCCTCCTATTTACCTTGATGAAACAAAGTACACAGGTGATGAACTGGAAATCGTCAAACTGATGAACGATCGCATGCGTTATATGTGGGAAGAGGATGAGAAGGGCTATATGAGCCTTTTTGATCCACAATCGCCAGTCTCGGGCATGCCAGTCTCAGGATTTTCAGGTTTTAAAGTTCGCAAGATCATCTCTATGAGTGATATCAACATTCGAGAGCAAAAGAAGCTTTATGAAGCACTTGTGATGGTTACTGAATTAAGAGAGAACGAGGAGGAGGCCAGCTCTAGCATGGTGTTTAGGAAAAAGAAAGCGGATGGCGATGCTGCGAAGTGGATCTTTGCAGACATCGATTAACAACGACTGAATGAAAAGAAGTTAAGGGTGATGAAATCATGACAAAACAATTGATACTTATTGAGGGATTACCGGGTTCAGGAAAGTCGACGATTGCCAAGATGGTTTCCGAGATTCTGACTGAGCATGGCAAAAAGGTGCAACTCATCCAGGAAGGGAATCTGGATCACCCTGCTGATTATGATGGTGTGGCCTTTTATTCTGCGGAAGAGTTCAGATCTTTGGTGGATGCTCAGGAGACGTGTAAACATATATTGGAGAGCAGAGCAACAGCCTATCAAGAGGGTTTTCTGATTCCTTATCGCAAAATGAAAGAGGAATTCGGAGTGGATTTCCCCGATCATGTGGTGCAGGAGATATTTAGCAAAGATATTTACGAACTACCTTTTGAACAAAATGTGAAGCTGATCACCGAAAAATGGCGGAGTTTTACCGAAAGCGTGATAAGTGCGGATGATGATTCCATCACCATATTCGAATGTTGTTTCATTCAAAATCCACTGACCATAGGTATGGTGAAATACAATCAATCCAGAGAAGAAAACGTGCAATATGTTTTGGAATTGGAGCGCATCGTTCAACTATTAAATCCGCTATTAATTTATGTACATCAGCAGGATCTTGCACATACCTTTGACAAGGCAATCCAGGAAAGACCCAAGGAATGGTCAGAAGGATTCATACAATACTACACAAATCAAGGATGGGGACTCGCGAAAGGATATCATGGTGTTGAAGGCACGGTGAAGGTTCTTCAGGCAAGAAAAGAGTTGGAGACCGAAATTTATCAGTTACTGAAGATGGACAAACACTGGCTGGACAATTCGGAATATAACCGCGCTGCTTGCCAGGAGGAACTGGAGAAGATTTTGAGAATTTCACTTTGAGATACTAAAGTACAAGTACGAGATTTCTTTGTGCGGTAATACAATACATAACGGAGGTTTATTTTTATGTTATTTCTTGAGGCAACGAAATAGGAGGAGCTTATGGATCTCTCATTTATTCGTCATGGTCACGCTGAACATTTGCTTCATTATCCTCATCAGCTAAACCAGTTGCATCCGGGACTTACTGAACAAGGAAAGAGGCAGGCCACTGAATTACGAAATCAGATAAAAATCTTACCAGAAGACATAGTGTTGGTGAGTCCTACGAAACGAACAATAGAAACGGCATCCCTCTTAACATCAAGAGCTAAACTGACGGTCTGTCCACTCGTTGGCCCGAGAATGTTCCCTCAAAATCCGGAGTTCTCTGTTCTGCGCTGTGATCAAATCTATTCGAAAGACGAATTAAATGCTCAGTATACAGGGTTGCGAATTCTTGATTTTGAACTTGACTGCTGGTTGGATGGGATTAATCGAACGGAAGAACATCAATTTGAGGTTTATGCTGGACAGCTAATTCAATGGTGCAGAAAGCAGGGCGGGAGTACTTTTATCATTTCACATGATGGTACGATAACAAGTTATAGAGCATTTCTTGGAGAGCAGGGGTTAACCCGAAGTGACTTTCTAGGCGAAGCGGGTCATTACACGATCAGAGATCTGTAATACAAAAATAGAAGGTAGGGATTCCATGAAATCCGTTCCGATCTCCATTTTACTAGCCAGTGTTATTCTGGGAATATCGTTCATAGTTGGTTGCCTGCTGCTATCCAATCAGGGGAGAGCTAGTGAATCGACTCAGGCAGTGGAGCAGACTGTGCCGAACAATAATAAAACATTAATGACGATCCAAGAAACGGCGGAGTATCTGAGTATGACTAAAGAACAGGTGATGGACATTATTAAGGCCGAACAAGGAAGTTTCTCGGCATCCGGTTTCTTTGAAGGAAAAATGTTTCCTTTCATCAAGGTTCAAGATCAATTTTTGGTTAGTAGAATCGAGTTGGAATTGTGGGCTCAAGATGCATCTTCAAGTCATAGAAGATATATTAATGGACAGATGTATTAAGTAATCTGGAGATTAAGAAAGGGAGAAATTCAAATGACCAAGCTGGTTTTGTTAAGTGACTTATATTTCGAATCTAACCACGAACTAAATCAGAGGATATTGAGTTTGTTCAACTCTGACCAGCCTTCCATCGGTTATGTGCCTTCGTGTTCCGACCCGGGACGGAACTATTTCGAGCATACGAGACGTTACTATAATCAACTGGGAATCAAATCAATTGATTATTATGATCTAGACCTAGAATATGAGGAAAACAGATTCAATACGATTTTTGAAACCGACGCGATTCATTTATCTGGAGGGAATACATTTTATTTTCTAAGTTTATTGCAGAAGAGAAATGCAATGGGATTGTTGCGTTCCTATGTGCTTAAAGGTGGCATTCTGATTGGCGTTAGCGCGGGTAGTATTCTAACTACACCAACGATTGAAATGGCCGGATATGGTAAAGATGCAGACGAGAACCATGTTGGATTAATGGACAAGCAGGCTCTGGCGCTCGTTGATTTTGAATTTTCACCGCACTGGGATGGAACGGAAGAAGCTTTGGATTCATTAAGAGATTACGCGCGAGACAACTCTACAACAATCTATGCTTGCAAAGATGGTGGCGGGATCGTTATCGATGGTGAAGTGGTAGAGTCCTATGGCGATGTACGTTGTATAAACTGAAAATAAGGTGGGTTTACCATGAATGAAATCACTGTATATTATTATGATGCTTTTTCGACGGTTCCTGGTAAAGGAAATCCGGCTGGAGTCGTCTTTCATGCCGATTCGCTCAGTGAAGAAGCGATGCAGCAGATTGCGCATAAAGTCGGCTTTAATGAAACGGTCTTCGTGATGAGTTCAGTAGTTGCAGACGTTAGATTACGATATTTCACACCGGGTCATGAGATTAATCTGTGTGGCCATGCAACAATGGCATCCATGTATGGGTTAAAGACTAGAGGGCTACTGGAGGATAAACAGTCGATTACCATTGAGACTAATGTAGGCATATTGCCGATTCAGTTCCAGCAGGATGGCGATACGATCAACATTGAGATGAAGCAGGATCAACCCCGTTTCATGGCATTCCAAGGTGACATAGAGAAGCTGGCAAATTCTATTAATCTAACCACGGATGATATTGATCTATCCACACCCATCGTCTATGGAACTACGGGTACCTGGACGTTATTGATACCGATTCGTGAACTGACTTCTTTCCAACAAATGAAACCGGATTCTTCTCTATTTCCTGAGATATTAGTTGAAAATCCGAAAGCTTCTTTGCATCCCTTTACTCTGGAAACCCGCGATTCAGATGCTCTAATGCATGCCAGACATTTTTCCTCGCCCTTTTCGGGAACTACGGAGGATCCGGTTACGGGAACAGCTTCCGGTGTGATGGGTGCCTATTATTTGGAGTATATGAATTCTGGAATGGATCAGACTCATTTTGTTGTGGAGCAAGGGCATGAGATTGGCAGAGATGGGAAAGTTCATGTCAGTGTGGTCAGAAATGGACAGGACATGGATGTCAGAATACGAGGCACGGCTGTTTTTGTGGAAGAAATGAAAGTGGAGTTGAATACGTAACAACGTAAATGAAGGAGAGGGTTTAGGTGGATGAACAGGCGGTATTACATACAGTTTCTCATTTGTTACAAGAAGAATGTTCGGACTCTTTGGTAGGAATTTATTTGCACGGGTCCATGGCTATGGAGTGCTTTCTTCCTAATCAAAGCGATATCGATATTCTGGTGGTATGCCGGGAGCAGCTGTCTGCTGATACCTATCGAAGGATTGCGAAGAGATTGATGCACACCGAAGATGAAATGCACATTGTCACAGGATTTGAACTTAGTATTGTTTTGAAGTCTACGGTTGCTAAACTGACGTTTCCGACTCCATTTGAGTTTCATTACTCGGGGTATCACCGGGAAAAGTATAGAAATGATGATCAATATCTTTGCGGTGGATACGAAGATCCAGATCTGGTAGCACACCTGGCCGTTATTGTTGACCGTGGAATTGTGCTTGTCGGCAAACCGATTAAGGAGTTATTCCAGCCCGTAAAACGTGAATATATGTTGGCCTCTATTACATCTGATGTTGGTTCAGCTATGGAAGAAATAACGGAGAATCCTGTCTACTATGTTTTGAACCTATCACGGGTTCTATTGTATGTGAAAGAGTCGGTTATATACTCCAAGCGAGAAGCAGGCGAGTGGGCACTCATTCATATTTTACCGAAGTACAAAGAAGTCATCTCACAATGTCTAGCAAAATATAACGGAGAGCTGGAGAGCGTGAATCTAAGTGATGATTTACTTCTGGATTATGCGAAGTACATGTTGGATGAAATAAAAAGGAGACATCATGATGATTATAACGACAGAGGATTTGGAACTGATTGAAGCAGCAAAGGACGTAATTTCGCGTTTGTATCAGGAGGGCAAGCATCACGTTGGGGCAGCAGTACGAACTCGATCTGGAAAAATATTTACGGCGGTACATCTGGAAGCCTATATCGGTCGTGCCTCGGTATGTGCGGAAGCCATTGCCATTGGTAAAGCCATTTCGGAAGGGGAACATGAATTCGAAACGATCGTCGCCGTAAGACATCCCGAAGTTGATCCTAATGATGTACCGAACGGAGCGGAACTCCAGTTAGACGTGGTATCTCCTTGTGGTATTTGCAGAGAACTGATTAGTGATTATGGGAAGGACACACAGGTCATTTTGCAGGGAGAAGAGGGTTATTCTAAAACAACGATTGGGCAGCTATTACCACAAAAATATACAAGAACACAATAAGGAAGGTAGATTGTGATGTTTGAGATTGTTGATATTCGGCAAAAGCCGGACATGCTGCAGACAGCTGTACACTATTTTTGGAAGCAGTGGGGCTCGGAATCGAGCTATCATTTTTATCGGGATTGCATAGAGCGTTCCGTGGAAACCGAGAGTGATGTACCCCGATTTTATGTAATGTTGGATGGCGACAGGATTGTTGGAGGATATGCTCTGTTACGGAGTGATTTGAATAGCCGGCAGGATCTGTTCCCTTGGTTTGCGTGCCTTCATGTTGATCCAGAATACCGAGGCCAGAACCTTGGCGGGAAACTACAGAATCATGCGATTAATGAGGTGAAGACGAAGGGTTACGACATGCTGTATTTATGTACGGATTTGACGGACTATTATGAAAAAAATAACTGGGCGTATCTCGGTAAAGGATATTTGCTCGATGATGAAGAGACTCGGATCTATGAAATATGCATATAAAGGAAAGTTTTAATAACAAAGAAAAAGGGAAATACGGATCCAGTAACCGAACGGAGTGATGGTCATCGAACAAACCATTCATTTAGCCCAAGAGATTGCGGAGAGAGTCATTCGAAGAGCCGGAAAAGTTGCCAAAGATCATTTTGATAAGATTACCTGCGCAGAGGAGAAGGGCAACTTTGGCGACGTAGTTACTGAAGTAGATCATGAAGCAGAGCGGATAATATGTGATGAAATTAGTATAAGTTTTCCCGATCATGAGATCCATAGTGAAGAGCGGGGGCATAACGGACAGAAGAGTGACTGGCTGTGGATGATTGATCCATTAGACGGAACAAACAACTTTGCCATTGGCCTACCGATATTTTCCGTTTCCATTACTTTAATGTATCGTTCAGAACCCGTTTTCGGGGTTATTTACGAACCTCTGGTGGATCGTTTGTTTGTGGCATCACGTGGGAATGGGGCAAGTTGTAATCTAAACCCCATGAAAGTCCAAAAGAAAGAGCATATTCATAAAGGGACCATTGGCTGGATTCAGGGGCATCAGGTGCAAAATGAGGAGAAGGCTGTACGGCTACGTCAACATCTCGATGTTCGTTTCAAACGAATGATGCGATTATGGGCTCCAACCTTACAGTGGTGCATGTTAGCTAAGGGGGATATTGACGGTATTGTGCTCTACAATTCGGAAGGAGACGATCTGTATTCAGGTATATTAATGGCGAAAGAAGCAGGTGCCATTGTTATGGATTTTGAAGGGGTTCCCTTTGAAGGCATGAATTCAGAGCCATATCTGATTGCCTGCCATCCGGATCATCGTGAGTATTTCCTGAGTGTCGTTCGGGAGGGAATGAACTTATGATTAGCGAGCTTAATAAGCATGAATTCTGTAAGTTGAGGCACTTCACGGACTTATACAGAAATATTGAGGTGAAGGCCGTGGTATCTGGGTTGAATCCTGGCCGAATCTACGTTGATAATGCAGAAAATATCACAGCAGCGTTAATTTGGGTGAAGGGACAAAACGGTTTTCAGTTGGTCGGAGACGCTCGAAGTGAACCCTTCCTGAACGAATTGGAAGATTTCATGAAAGAACACATAGAACCTGAGTTATTAAGATTAAATATCCACACAGTCGAGGTAGGTGTGGCGGATGAAAGCTGGGAAGATGTGCTTCATCATATGGCCGTGAATAAAGAGCTCCATAGCGATATTCAGCATGTATTCACATTGGATTCAGACCAAGGTATGACTGAACATCTAAGTCATCTGGGTATTCATGAAGGGTATGTTTCTCAGAATGAGGTTGTCAGGCTTCTCAAATTAGACGAGGCATTACTGAAAGCTGGGAAGTTCAACAATCTATCTTTTCTGAAGGAAAAAGTCTCACGCTTTTGGGATAACATGGATGAGTTCTTGGAACATGGCTTTGGATACATTGCAGTACAAGGCGAGGATATCGCGAGTGTTTGCTTTTCGGCGTTTATATCAGATCAGTGGCATGCAATTGATATTGAAACTATCGAAGCATACAAGAGAAGGAATTACGGTGCACGGGTAGCGCAAGCATTTGTAGGAGAATGCAGGATTAAAGGTATTCATCCGTATTGGGACTGTTCCCCAGATAATGCAGGTTCAATACGTTTGGCAGAGGGTGTGGGTATGTCTCTGAACTTTGATTACAGAGTTTACTGGTACAATCTCTCTTGATAGGGTTTGGAAAAAAATGCTGAAAGGAGACTTAAATGAACGAATCATTACAGGAGCAGATTCAATTTCTAATTGAGATTGATAAACTGAAAACGATTGAACGAAAAACGAGAATTATCCATGGTGACAGACTTGAAAATGATGCGGAGCATTCATGGCATCTGGCGATGATGGCCTTAATTTTGCAGAGTCACTCCAACAAGGAGGTGGATATTCTCAAAGTCATTAAGATGCTTCTTGTTCATGACCTCGTTGAGATCGATGCCGGAGATACATTTGCCTACGATATGGTAGGACATGCGGATAAATATGACCGAGAGATCAAGGCTGCGCATCGACTATTTGGGATTTTACCTGAGGAACAAGCCGAAGAACTGTTGAACCTATGGCTGGAGTTTGAGGCAAAGGAGACCAACGAAGCGCAGTTTGCCTCGTCGATGGATCGGTTGCAGCCGTTGATCCACAATCATCAGAATGAGGGAGATACGTGGCAGAAATACAATATTACAAGTGAACAGGTGTTAAATAGAAATCGTGAGATTGAGAACGGTTCCAAAACATTGTGGACGTACGCACAGCAGATTATCCAAAATTCCGTAGACAAGGGAATCTTGACTAAATCCAAGTCTTAGAGACACGTTGTTGAACTTATCTGATTACAGACGGGGGAAAATCTTTATGGGATATATCATGGAGTTGAGAAAGCTGGTGGGTTCGCGCCCTCTAATCATGGCTGGTTCATGTGTGTTGGTCTTCAATGAGCAGGGCCATCTGTTATTGCAAAGACGTACAGATAGTCTGGATTGGGGAACCCTTGGCGGATCATTGGAACCGGGAGAATCTTTGGAGGAAGCTGCTGCCCGTGAATTATATGAGGAAGCTGGACTGAGAGCGGGTGCCTATAAACTCATTACCGTTTTCTCTGGTCAGGACATGTATTACAAGTATCCGCATGGAGATGAAGTATATAATGTCATGGCTGTCTATGAGGCTACTGAAATTCAGGGCGAACCAACGGTCATGGATGATGAAGGACTGGAACTACGTTATTTTGATCTGACTATGCCCATTCCAGAGATTAATCCGTTCACGGAATATGTACTGAAAAAAGCGGGATATATTAACTAAGTAGTGAAAGGGGATCGTATATGACACAGGATTTTTATTGTGATGAAGTGCTTAGTGGTAATACCAAAGTAAATATCGTCATGGAAACAGACAAGGTGCTGGCTTATCATCATACCCGACCATACTACAAGCATCATATTGTTGTTATTCCAAAGATCCATATCCAATCGTTCATTTCACAGGAAGAAGCTAATAATGATGAACTATTACTGGAGATCATGCGCGTTATCAAAAAGGTTGCTGCGGACATGGTTGTCCAGACGGGTTCTTCCAAAATCGTAACTAACCTGGGCACTTTCCAGGATTCGAAGCATCAACACTGGCATGTGGTAAGCGGTGAACGTATCCAATAAAATAAGTCTTAAGTAGAGTCTTCCTGCCGGAGTTCGGGGAAGACTTTTTGAATTTAATGATTAGAATTCACTCTATCAAGAATGAGGAATTTGATTGGAGAAAGTAAATGGAGGTAAAATATGCTAAAATAGTTTGGTGAATTAATAAATTGAACTATTTATCAATCATGATGATCATATGAATTATGAATTCAGTACGTTGATAAAAAAGGAGGAATTGTGATGAGCTTTTCATTCATTTCAACATTCGCAGTTTTATTTAACTTGGTGTTATTCGGTTTGGGTGTATATGCCCTCATTTTATTTATCAAACTTGCTAAACTCGGGATTCAGGCGTTGGACATTTATCTATATGAGAAACGAGGAGAACGGTTCTAAGCTGTAGAAATCTCACTCAACAATAGAATTATCATTTTTCTCTCAGTGTTTTATTGTTGTTCTATTGATATGATTAATTCATCATTCAACTAAAGAGAGGGTAAATGACATGGATACTTTTTTAGAGCAAATCAACGAATTGCAGGAGCTTCAAAAAGATTTGGTCAGTATACATCCTTTATTCGCAGACTATTATCCCGTGGTTGTGGCATTTGAAACTTTATTATATATCTATGATTATTCGTCCAAGACGCAGCAATATGAATGGGTGAAAACCGTCCCAGATGACCTGAACATTCCCGAAGGATGCCTTGCAGCATTTCCGGTGCACCACATGGGTGGGCGGATGTGCGCAGTAGTGACGGATGCGGCGTTCCAAAATTTTGAACAGAAAGTTTATCTCTTTCATGAGTTTGTCCATTGTTACGTATATGAGCAGTATACCGACATGGGTGACCGTCTTGAGATCAAACGTAAGATGGAGCAAATCAAACGTGTAACATGGGAACTGGATTATGAGTTTCCTTATGACAATGAGATGGTTGTCCAGCGGATTACTTCGCTGCTGTCAGCCTTGAAGAGTAAGGATCTCTTGCAAGTGAAAGAGGCGAGAGTAGCCCTGTTCAGCTCTTTGAGTGAAGAACAAGGTGAGTACTTCAACTGGCTGGAATGGAACGAAGGTTACGCGCGCTATCTGGAGAATCGAATTCGGGAGAAATTGGGACTGGAAATCAATCGTATGGGGGATTCAGCTCCGTTTAATCGTCTTGTTTTCTATGAATGCGGGTCGGAATACATAAGCCTGCTCGTTAACGAACAGCCGGATCTTCATACGGATTTGGAGAAGTTATTTGAGAGGATACAAACAGAGCGAGTGCAGGGTTGAACACCGGGTATAGTTCCCAAATTCATTACGGACGTAAAGATAAGTGCTTTCGTGGCCGATACTGCACAGCGTTTAAAAGTCCTGCTCCAAGGATGGGACACCGAGTTGCAGCATGCGAGCATAAGCATCTAGAGCTAGATACAGATGATTGCTTAGAGAGTGAGTACCATGTGTTTAGTTTAGCCGGGAGGTATATATGCTAATGAAAAAAGCAGGGATTCTCTTAGTTCTCTTCGCGGTGCTCCTTGCAGGGTGCAACCATCCAATTGGAACTAATTCTAATCCGAAAGAAGCTCTACCTTCGCTCATTACATTAACATGCAACCCAAACTTCATAACTGAAGCGTGCGAGGATGTCAAAATTGAAGATCCTGTTGAGATTGAAATCGTAATCGAGGCTATAAACAAAGCGGAGCGTATATCGGGAAGTCTTGATTATAGCGCGGAGTACAAGATGATCTTAACAGATGCAGATGGGTCCTTAACCCAGTATGATTTTTCCATAGGCAAAGATCCCAAGCAGTCAGCCCTTCTGGTTAACCGTGAGGATACCCACGTAGGATACAGCATACCCATAGAGGATGCAAACCGAGTGAGGAAACTGATTCAAAGTCATACGGACTGACACAGAAGATTACAGATTACTTTCGGTAAGTCAGTTTACTATATAGGTTCAACAAAAAATTACACGATAACGGAGAGGACAGAAAAAACCTAAAGAAGCGAAGCTAAAAGCTTTCTGAAAGAAAGCTGCATCGGAAGCATCAGCTTCGCCTTTATCCCCGGATTGTACCCTTTGAAAATAGGAATCAAAAAAATCTGGGGATAACAGCGATCGGAAGGTTCTTCTGCCATCGGAGTGGCAAGTGTAAATATTTTTTAGTTTAATTTATATAGCTATTGAAACGGAGAGACGGTCATATGAGTCACCTGATTACCATTCAACCTTTAACATCATCGGATATGGAGAGTGCCTGGCGGGTATTTGAGACATCCATAACGAATGCATTCACACAGGAAGGGCTGGGTTCCCTACACGAAGACATACGTGATGAAATTGAACACAAAAAAGCGATGCTTCACTTCGCTTTGCATCCGGACAACAACAAGGAATCAAGTGTCTTCTTTCTGCTTGCCAAAAGGGAAGATACCGTTGTGGGCACCATTTCGTATGGTCCTTGCGGTGAGGAGATTCAAGAATGCACAGACCACCAATTGAACCACGTAGGGGAGCTGGGTAGTCTCTACGTTTTGCCAGAGGTTCAGGGTCAGGGTATTGGGTCTGCTCTCATTCAGGCTTTGGCAACCGAACTTCAGAGGCGTGAGATTACGCAATTTTGCCTGGATAGTGGATACCGGATAGCCCAGAAGAAATGGCAGCGGAAGTTTGGAGAACCCTATGCCGTGGCAAAGAACTACTGGGGTGAAGGCACGGACCATATGGTGTGGTTATGTAATGTGAAGGATTTTGCTGCAATAAATGACTAAGAGATGACGACCTGTACTGAACAGGGGTCATCTCTTTTACTAAGTCAATCTTTCTGCATCGATAGAGGACTATTCTTCGTACAGTAAGAAAAAGGAGTGAAGATATGCAGTACATACAGAGTACACCCCAGCAACGTTTATCGCCGGATGCCATAACCATATGGAGAATCAGTGCGATTATATCGAACGGAATAGGGTTGATTGTGCTTGCAGCACTGCTGATTCTGGATTCCGTCTTTGGATGGAGGGCGTGGATTGGTTGGTTGCTGTGGGGAGTGACTGCCATATCAGTGCTGTATACGGTGTGGGAGGTTTTTATCCGGCCTTCATTGTTATACAAGCATTGGTATTACGATGCGAATGAGGAGTTCTTGCAATTGAAACACGGCGCTTTGAAAAAGGTACATCAGATCGTTCCCATGGCCAAAGTACAATCCGTCACGACGAACCAAGGTCCTCTTTTGAGAAAATATGGCCTATATTCTGTATCGATTGGCACGATGGGTTCATCTCATACGATCCCGGCGCTGCCAGAGGAAGTGGCGCTTGAACTGCGTAATCAGATTGCGTCCTATGCAAGGATTAATGAGGTGGATGAATGAACGAGATGAAAAGACAACACCCGTTAGCCATGCTCTGGAGTTTGTGGAAACTGGTGAAAAATTCTTTTGCATTTATCGTTTTTTTATTTATTCTCCGTCATGGCTCGGCGTCCACGTGGATTATGTATGGCAGAATCGTCTTCTATGTGGCTATCGCGTTTAGTGTGATAAGCATCATCTGGAGTTGGTTTACGCTCCGTTATACCGCTGATGATAAGGCTTTTCAGATCTACAGTGGGGTATTTAATCGCACAAGAAGAACGATACCCTATACCAAAATTCAGAACGTAAACCGGCATACGTCGCTGTTTCATCGTTTGTTCCGAGTCACATCCATTCGTTTTGAGACGGGTATCAAGGGAGAAGATGCTACTTTTCAGTTGCAAGTCGTTTCGCTTTCCGAATCGGATCGGCTTGAAAAGGTCGTAGCAGGGCATATAACGGAAGCGATTGTCGCCAGTGATGCTGTAGAACCAAACGAAGAACCCGTGACGCGACCTGAACACGTAACACTGGAAGAAGATATCCCCTCGACTGTAAAAGAAGAACTTGAACGGATTGTCCATTACAAGTCCACCCGAAAAGATATATTCAAAGCTTCGTTTACCTCGCTCAGCTTTCTGGTACTTATTCCGATTCTGGGATCGCTCTATTCGTCGGTGAAAGATTTCTTTCCCGATGAAAAAGTGACGGAGAGCATCCTATTAACGTGGCTGGATACATGGTG
Source organism: Paenibacillus sp. MDV22-iso6 (assembly GCF_058408365.1). Classification (NCBI taxonomy): domain Bacteria; kingdom Bacillati; phylum Bacillota; class Bacilli; order Caryophanales; family Paenibacillaceae; genus Paenibacillus; species Paenibacillus sp. MDV22-iso6. The sequence goes on from NZ_JBZVDZ010000006.1 coordinate 129,727, forward strand.
GATTACCGCATTGATCATCACAGGACTTATTGCTGTTTCCATTATGCTAGGCATTGTCAGAACCTTTGTGAAGTATGGTGATTTCCAAATCTCCTCTGATCGCAAACGTATCTACATTACGAAGGGTATGTTGGAACAGACCGCATTTTCGATCCTGAAAGAGCGAGTACAGGCGGTGAAAATCACACAGTCTCCGATGAAAAGACTGCTAGGATTGGCAGAAGTGGAACTGACGACAGCAGGTAGTGTGGGAGAATCCGAACAGGAAGTTAACTCGCTCTATCCTTTTCTGCCTGTGAAGCAAGCTTACGATATGATCTCGGAGATTTTGCCATCCTATCAGGTTACGCAGGAGATGCAAAAGCTTCCACGAAAATCATTATGGCTGCGCATGCTGACACCAAGCTGGGTGTGGATCATTGCAACAGGGTTACTGTTTTATTTCAAACCGCCGATTCTGGGACAGAATCAGGCATGGTGGATGATTTCCGCTATTCTGTTACTGTGGATTGTCATATGCAGAATAATTGATTTTCTCCATACACGATACGTCCTGAATCAGAACTTTATCCAATTGCGAACGGGTGCATTAACCTCAACACTATACATCTCCAAGCGAGAGAAAGTCATTGAGGTACAGATCACCCGGAATCTGCTGCAACGTTGGTTTGGAGTTGCTTCGATTCAAACCGTGAATCGTGCCAAACCAGTTCTGCATCACACTTTAAACGATATTCCGCTTGAAGCCGTAGAGGCGTTTCAACTGTGGTATATGGAGCGGAGCCAGAACGTCCAGACCCGTTAATGTAAAGGCAAGTACAGGAAGACTACTAAGTTAACTGAGCACTTGCCTTTTGTATGGAAGTTTGATGCTCAATTGATAACTTAGGAGGTGTTCCTTTGATTAAAATCGTATTTATGGACGTGGACGGTACGCTACTCAGTGAGAAGGATCGAAGTCTCTCTCCAAGTACAGAGGAGTCGATTAGACAATTGGTTCGTAGGGGCATACAGGTCGTGCTGGTCACTGGCAGACCGTACAATTTATGCAGAGATTTCAAGAAACTCGGGATTAATACCATAATTTCGGCTAACGGGGCATTGATCAAGAACGGTGAAGAAGTGATACATAAGTCGGTGCTTTCTGAACGAGTGGTAAGAGAATTCAGTGAATTTGCCGAGCTGAACGGCAGCAGTATTTCTTATTTTACAGAGTCATTCGAGATGAATGGTTTATGTACAAGGGATGTGCGTGTCATCGATGCATTGAGAGATACGCTCGGTCTGATGGAGTACCCCTTGAGAATCAGTTCTTTGGAACAGGAAGTGTATTGCATTTGCTTATATGCCGATCAAGACAAAGTGGAGAAATTCCAATCCAGATTCCCTGTATTAAAATTCGTGAGGTTTCATCCTTACGTGTCTAACGTACTGGAAGAGAACGAAGTATCCAAATCCATAGCGGCAGGGAAAGTACTCGCCCACCTGAATATATCGAAAGAGGAAGCAGTGGCCTTTGGCGATGGTGAAAATGATATGGATTTGCTAGAGTATGTGGGACTTGGCATTGCGATGGGAAACGGAGGAGAGCGCGTCAAACAAAGTGCCGACTATGTCACACTGCGAGCAAGTGAGGATGGCATCACACATGCGTTGAGGAAGTTTAAAATTATAGAATAAGCAAATGTTGGAGTAATAAGGATATCCTAATTATGGGTTTTCATGTAGAATGATGGAGGATGAATTAAGCCCTAAAGCATAGGGTGTGATCGAAGGGTGACTTATGAAAAAGGTTGTCATTGTAATCTTGTCTTTTGTCGTACTTATTGGTGTATCTTCTTCAGCTTATGCCCATCCAGGTAGACTGGACAAAAATGGTGGACATAATTGTTCCGCGAAATCCAAACAAAAGGGCCTTTGCACAGGCTACCATTATCACAAAAAGAAGAAATGAAATTGAGTTTTACAAGCTAAACCCAGCCCTGGTCTAATCTATGGTTGGGTTTGCATGTTTATAATTCATGGTAGTCGCAGCTAACAGAATACAATAAACATTACGTTAGAGGTGAGTAGTATTATGGGGTTTATTGGGATCATTTGTGTAATTATTATGACGGTCACACTCATCAGCATAGAAAGTAATACGAAACGGTTAATTCAAGAGCAGGCCGAAACCAATCGGAAACTGGAGCAACTATTAAGGAAAGAACGTTTTTAAGACCAGACAGGAGGAGTATGACGATGGATCATATTAAAGCGATTATTTTTGATCTAGACAATACGATTCTCAACAGAACAAGTACCTTTGAAGGCTTCAGCCAGAGCTTGATCAACACTTATTTTGCTCATCTTGAGACTACGGATGATATTCTTAAACGAATTATTGAGCTGGATGAGGACGGTTACAAGGACAAGGATGTATTGTTCAACGAGCTGCTCCATGAATTACCTTGGGCTGAGAATCCACCTCACGCGGAGCTTATGGAGTTCTATGGCAGAGAGTATGTGAAAAGTGCTGTTCTGATGGAGCAGGCGCGAGAAGTGGTTCAGCATCTAAGAGGAAAATATAAAACAGGTTTAATCACCAATGGTAAAACCGAGATTCAGTACGGCAAAATCGATCAACTTGGCATCCGGGATGATTTTGATCATATTATCGTTTCGGAAGAGGCTGGGGTCAAAAAGCCCGATCCTCGTATTTTCAAATTGGCATTGGATCATTTCAACCTCTCTGCCGAGCAGTGTATCTACATTGGAGATCATCCCGTCAATGATGTTGAAGGAGCGGCAAAAGTAGGCATGAGCACGGTCTGGATAAAGGTCAATCAGCCTTGGCAGGACAGCATTACAACCAAACCATTACATGCTATTGAGCATCTTGGTGAATTAAAAGGCCTGCTCTAAGGGGAGACCTTCAGGTTAGTTTCAAACAACACTACATAACAGAACAGTGAGGTAGGTGCACATGGAGATCAGACAAATGGCTACGGCATTTTTAAGTAATGGCAACGACATGTTAATGATGAAGAAGGCAGGCAGCAGGCTGTTCGATTTTGAGTTCTGGGGTGGTATTGGCGGGCATCTGGAGCACGGCGAGCTTAATTCACCAATGACCGCTAGTTACCGGGAGATTGAAGAAGAGACGGGGTTCAAGCAAGCGGAAATTGAAAATTTCCGTCTTCGATATGTTTTGATGCAGTATAGCGACGGTGAAGTTCGGCAGCAGTTTGTATATTTTGGTGAGACGACACATCGAGCCTTTATTCCATCAGATGAAGGGGATTTATTTTGGATTCCTTTGGATGAACTGCTGGATTTACATACATCCATTCTGATTAAAGCTGCGATCCGGCACTTTTTGCAGAATCAGGAGACCGACGAGATATGGATCGGGAATGTCCTGAATGGAGAAGGGGCAACGGCTAAACCAAGGGTAGAATGGAGTATTATGCAAGATACGATATCCTTTGAACCCGTTGTGTAATGTTAGACGTCTTGACCGGGAAAGGGACATATCTCTGATCGAAAAAGCTATACGTTTAACGTCTGTAGACGACTGTTATAAAGAGCGAGGATATTAACCATCCCCGCTCTTTTTTAATACCTCGTATTGAATATAAATTCTCTTTTTGGAATGATGATGGATATGAATATCCAAACTTCAACAGGTGGGTCTTGGAGCAGCAGTGATCATCCATTATTCAATTCGGTTTATTTAATGAAAATCAAGCTGTGATGATTCGATCTTTCGTGCGTCTTCTCCGATTCTCAATGGCTTCCTCATAATCTCTGACCAACCTGTCAAAAATGTGATCCCACGAACGCTGTTCAGCAAGTTTTCGGCCTTCAAGACCCATATTCCTCAGTTGATCCATATGATCTCCCCAGAGGCATATCTCCCGAATCAATGCATCCGCATGGCCTGGCTTGAACAGAACACCGCTTCGATGATGTGTGACCAAGTCTTTTACACCGCCACCATTCGCAGCGAGCACCGGCAATCCCGAAGCCATCGCTTCCAGCACCACATTGCCAAATGTTTCTGTTGAGGAAGGAAACACAAAGATATCTGCCGAAGCATACATAGCAGCAAGCTCTTCACCATGCAGATACCCTGTAAAGGTGACATTGGGTGGGGATTGCATACGCATTTTGGGGAGCAATGGCCCATCGCCTACAATGATCCAGTGTACACGGGCTTGCATATGTTCTGGCAACTGCTGCATGGCAAGGGTGAGGGTAGCGATATCTTTTTCCGGGGCAATTCGTCCAACGTAGAGTAGAATTAGAGGAGCCGTTATATTGTAGCGAGTACGAAAATCGGAACTTCGTTTATCAGGTGAATACAGGCTGCAATCGATCCCGCGGGACCATAACTTCAGACGTTGAATACCTTTTGATTGCAATGAGTTTAAGGTCTCTTGAGACGGTGTCAATGTTGCATCACAGGCTCGGTGGAACCATTGGATATACTTCCAGTAAAGAGGAATGACACTTTTCAACTTGTAGTATTCGAGGTACCGATCGAAGTGAGTGTGGTAGGAGATGACATGTGGAAGCTGATGCTTGAGCGCATACCTGAGACCGAAAAGACCCATATTGAATGGAGTGGCGATATGCAGCAGATCTGGCTGGAAAGTCTTTAGCTCCCTATGGATGGATGCTCGATTAGGTAAGGCAATACGACATTCCGGATAGAGGAAAAAGGGGATGTTGGTCACCGAACGGACCGGAGCGGCATCGTTGCCTTCAATAACAGACTGCGGTGTGAATAACAGATGCTCAATTCCTTTGCGGTTCAAGTGATTACTCAAGCGGTGCAGCGTACCGGCAACACCATTGGTTTCCGGAACATAGGTGTCGGTGAACAAGGCCAGGCGCATCATAACCCCTCCCAAGACTCTTGATGAGAAGATCATAACAGCGGATCATTTTCCAAAGGTCAAGTGAAGGTTAACTTTATCCATATTCCGTGTAAAGTGTGCGGGGAAGTGATCTGGTGCAAACTTACATCGGATAAACTTATATAACATATTCTGCTATGATGTATAGGCGTTTAGTTATAGTGGACCTGTGTGAAATCATTCGTCCAACTTATATAGATAGAGAGATACAGGAGGCAGAGAGATGAACAAATTACAGGAAGAATTGCAGCAATTATTACCCTTGGATCAGTTTGACAGCATGTCAGGTGAGGAAGTGGTGGGGAGTGTTGCGATGGATCTGTATCGCGCGGAATTTGCGACCATTCGGGAGTGTGGACCTGAACTTCCACAGGTATTGCGAGATACCATCCTGATCATAGATCTGGATACAGAGCTATCCATGAGCGGCATTACTGGTTTTCTTGAAAATTTGAGTGGGCGTTTTCTGGGTGAAACGACGGAAGCGATGCAGCGCATAGGCAATGATGCTGATGCAGAGATTCTGAAGAACATCCAGCATATGTTATCCGAAAGTGGTGTAACACCGGAGCAGTTAAGAGAAAATGTGAATGCATTCTCCGAACAGGATGTAACGACGACCCTGAATACGCATGGACAGCAGATCCATGAGGTTTTGCAACGGGTTGAGCTGGAAGCGGGTAATTTAAGCATGCAATCGGATAATGAAGAGGTATTTGAACTCCTTTATCAATATGTGGATACGAACAAAGATCGCCTGAAACAGGAGTTGGAGCACCTCTTGTCTAATTGAATCTGACACGCAGGAGGACGTTACTATGATTGTGATGATTAATGGGGCATTTGGCTCGGGTAAAACCTCTGCTGCAACCAAGCTGCAGCCGCTAATTCCGAACAGCATGATCTACGATCCTGAAGAGATTGGATACATGTTAAGAAACGTGATTGCGGATGACGTCCGAATGGAAGTGGAAAAAACGGACGATTTTCAGGATATGGAGCTGTGGAAAGTCCTTACCGTGAAAGTCGCCCGTGAAATCAGGCAGAAGTATGACAAACATCTGATTGTTCCGATGACCATCTACAAGTCCGAGCAGTTCAGTTACATCCATCGGGGTCTGAAAGAGCTAGATACTGACCTTTTTCATTTTACCCTGATGACATCTATGGAAACATTACATGAGAGATTGTTGAAGCGCGGGGATAAGCCTAATGGATGGACTTTTCAACAAGCGATTAAGTGTGTCGAAGCATTCCATGGAGCACGCTTTGAAGAGCACATTCAGACGGATGGCCAAACGACAGATGATGTAGTGAATTTTATAACTTCCAAAGTGTTGTCAAACCGTAAATGAGGAGGCAAAATAATGAGTATCAACAAACGATTAGGTATGGAGTCCCTGTTGGTAACTTTGCTATTCACACTGGGTTTTATGGCTTGGAATGTCATTCAAGGCATGTTAATGACGCTGAATCATACACCTGAAATGATGAACACTGATTCATCTACCAGCACGTTGCAGTCCAGAGTTGCTTTTGGTTCCATTGCCCGTTGGGATATGACTTCCATTCTGATCGCTACTGTTGGATTTCTCTTGCTTGCTGCTGCATACTACGGACTTCGATCGGGAATACAGCGCTGGACACAGCGTTTCTGATTGTTTATTAAAAGAAGAACATATTCAAAAAACAGTTCTACACCAATGAAAGTTGGTAGGAGAACTGTTTTTTGTTTTTGGATCTATTTTTAATAGATTATAGATGCTTGGAGATGACTTCTTCCAGACCTTGGGCAACCGAATGCGCACCCCGTGCAAGGTGTCTCTCGTAGAGATGCAGTCGGACAAAGCTCTCATCCGTCCCCATCGCCTCCGAGAAAATGCCACCGAGTCCACGTGCGCGGCGGTCGATCTGAAGCAACAGTTCAAGTGAATCTCCCATCGGGTAGAACAGTACTTCCAGCTCATCCAAATAACCACGGAACTTGCTCGTTGGCACGAATTCAAATTCCTGTACAAATGGAAGATTGCCACCAAGCTTTGGAGCATAGTCATTGGTCACTTCACGCAGCTTGAAACCAAGGAGATCAATCGCATCAAGCACAGTATTCATATCTTTTGTAGGAACTACATGGAGTCTGTCCCGGTCTGAGGGGTCCATGGCGCTTGAGATATCGAGGCCCGTTTCAACCCATACCTCTGCACGATGCAGTGTAATTGGGAGATTTTCAGGTAGATCAAAGGAGAAGGATTTCTCCAGTTTGGCGCCAGGCTGTAAAATAAAACCTTCTGTAAGCAAGTATTTGGCTACAACGGCAGTTTCATTTACTTTTCGATCATTGTGCTCCCGTATGTAATGGGTTTTGATCGTAAGGTAGATTCGGTCTACATTCTGTTCCACGTCTCCACCCTCGATGTAGACGATCCCAGAGATGATTCCTCCAGGCGTAACCTCAGGTGTATGTAATTCTGTATTTACTTTGGCTGCTCCAACACCTACACTGGCTAACATTTTCTTAAAAAAAGACATTCATTCAACCTCCACATCCTATTGGTTTATCCAAGTGGCAAAATACGACTTCGAGCATAATACGGCGCCTACGAGAGAAGCGTTTCAAATTTTAACAAGCACAATATGAGGATAGATAAAACTCTTAAGTGAGAAAAAAGTTAACCTATGGACAGGAAAATCGACTTGTCTGTGTCGAATGTTGTTTAATATGGGATTTTCTTCTGGGGGGATATCTATTGGGCTTGGAATGGTATGACATGATCGCACGGCGTAACGGAGGATACAAAGGCAGATCGGTATTTACCTGGGAGGGCAATTCAGCAGAAGATGTATTTGAAGCGCGCCTAATGCAGTTGCTGCCTAGGTATAAATCTGTGCTTGATGCAGGTTGTGGTCATGGGGAATTCACATTGAAAATGTCGGCCTATACCGATTATATTAAGGGTTTTGACAACTCGAAGGAGCTACTGTGTATCGCTCAGGCTGGGCTTGTGGCCAGTGACGTTGACAATGTTGAATTTGTCTATGCTACAACCAAAACAGAGTTGCCTTTCGAAGACGAACAGTTCGACCTGATCTATGACCGCAGAGGACCTACGTCGATAATTGAACATAGGAGATTGCTGCGAAAGGGTGGCGTGATCTTTGGCATTCATACCGATGTAAGCAAGGTACGAGAAAGGCTGCATACAAATCAGTATGAAAACATTGAAATTGAGGAATTCAACGAGGCCCTAATGGTCTTCCCTGATGAAAAAGAGTTCGCTATCTTTCTTTCCGATATCCCTGGCAACCCGGATTACACACAGCCTGAGTACCATGAGCAGCTTCAAGTTAAGCTGAAGGAAAATCAGATTGATGGGAGACTTGCTGTGCGTGATCACAAATATATCTGGAAGGCCGTAAGGCGTTAAAGAAAGATTATAAAATATGAATGCCTGACTTCGTATTTCAGATCTGGAGGTTGTGTTTTGGATAGAGAAACTTTAGAACAAAATTTAGGACCAGATAATGTGAATACCAGCTTCGAGCAGATGGCTAACGGGGAACGGAAATACAAAATGGTTTCAGAGGATGGCAGTTATTATTGCAGAACGATAGCTTCATCTCAGGGAGCGTGGCAAAATAGCCATTTTCATAACCATATAATCGAGTTCTATGTTGTGCAGTCTGGTTGGATCGCTTATGCAAATTTTACGAATGATCAGACGCTTGAAATCAGAGTTATGGGCGAAGGAAATCACGTCATTGTGCAACCAGGAGTACACCATAATTTATATATGTCAGCTAATAGCGTTATCCATACGATTAAATATGGTTTGAATACAGATAGTGATTGGTCTGCTTCTCCGGAACTGGACAGCGTTACACAGAGGCTAATGGAGAGAGAATTACTTCAGACTTACGGTTAATCAGCTTGGGGGTTGAATACATGCGAAAAAGTACGATATTTTGGCTAACAGGCATTGCGATTATTATTGTAGCAGCTTTCATTGTATATAATAATCTGGCTCCAAGCGTTACAGCGCAGGATGTTAACATGAAGGGCACGATTCGGCAGACAGCTACGGATGAATACGAGGTGCAATTAACCATTACACGTACAAAAGAAGATACGGGTCAGCACACCATATATCCCCTTGTAGCTGGCTGGGGTTCAATATCTTTTGATGACAAACAGGACAACCGATTTATTCGACCTACTTCCGTCGGCAGCACAGGTGCAATGGAAGAGATTCTTCGTCAAGTGTTACAGAGGCAGTCATCAACAGCGTTTACTGAATTTGCAGGGTTCTCCATACCTGATGCGGTGGGCACGTACAAGGTGCGTTTTACCATTCATCCTTTGGGTGAGGAGGCAGAACTGATTCGGCAACCGATGATCTATTATGTTCATCAGGAAAAATTACTGGGCAAAGACCTGAGCTGGGTCTCAGGAGAGCCTCTGGAAATCATTAAGGAGTACGCAGAGTGATGCTAATCTATCAATGGAATGAGATTACGGTACGTTTACTGGATGAAAAAGATGAGCAGTTCCTTGTTCAATGGTTGTCTGACCCAGTAGTGCTTCAATATTACGAAGGCCGTGATCAGCCGCATGATCTGAATTTGGTCAGAGAGCACTTTTATAGACAAGAGGATACGGCAAATCGTTGTATGGTTGAACACGAAGGTAAACCGATCGGCTATATCCAGTTCTATGAACTGGAGGAGGAAGAACGGAATGAGTATGGTTATGGAGACACCGATGAAATCATCTATGGAACAGATCAGTTTATTGGAGAAGCTGATTACTGGAACCGCGGTATTGGTACACAACTAGTACAATCCATGTTGGGCTATCTAGTCAACGAAAAGCAAGCTCGGAAAGTGGTCATGGACCCGCAATCATGGAACGAACGAGCCATATCCTGTTACGAGAAGTGTGGTCTCAGGAAGGTCAGACTGTTACCAGAACATGAGCTGCACGAAGGACAGATGAGAGACTGCTGGCTGATGGAGTATGCCCCATAGGTAGTGCGCCGTGCTATATAAACCATTTAACCAAGGAGGAATGATCGATGGATTTGAGATACCCGATTGGATCATTTGAACATACAGGCGAGGTTACACCAGAGCAGCGGAAGCAATGGATTCAGGATATTGCCAACTTGCCGGAGCATGCCCGCGAAGCGGTCAAAGGACTGAGTGAAGAACAATTGAGATTACCCTACCGGGAAGGTGGCTGGATGCTCAAACAGGTCATACACCATATGGCAGATAGCCATATGAATAGCATGGTTCGTTTCAAGCTGGCACTGACAGAGGATAACCCTACGATAAGACCATATTACGAGGAACGATGGGCTGAACTGAGTGATTCGCGGGAGCTGGATGTCGAGTTTTCCCTGCAAATCCTGGATGCGCTGCATCGACGTTGGGTAGCGCTACTGAACACATTAACAGATGCAGACTATGCCAAAACCTTTTATCACCCCGCTTCCAAAGAAACGACCAGACTGGACTACAATTTGGGCGTATATGCATGGCATGGCAGACACCACGTTGCCCATATAACGTCGCTTAGAAGCAGGTTGGGAATCTAGTGGTGAAATAAATAACTTATTAAGGAGATTATATCGATGAATATACATATCAGACTATTAAATGAAGGCGATCCGGTCGTAATTTCGCAGGCGTTTCAGGAACAGGGTTGGGCGAAATCGGCGGAGCAGTACATTCAATATCTTGCAGAGCAGCAGAATGGTGAGCGAGTGACTTTGATAGCGGAATTGGATGGAGCTTTTGCCGGTTACGCGAATGTATTGTGGAATTCGTATTACCCTTCGTTCAGGGAACAGGGTATTCCGGAAATTAATGATTTCAATGTGCTGATCAAGTATCAGCGTCAGGGAATTGGATCACGTTTGATGGACCGGGCAGAAGAAGTCATTCATGAGCGAACCGAAACTGCCGGGATTGGTGTCGGGATATTTTCGGATTATGGCAAAGCTCAAATTCTGTATGCCCTTCGTGGATATATACCAGATGGACAGGGCATTCACAAGCATGACCGTTATCTAAAGTGGGGCGATGAAACGATTATCGATGACGATGTGGTGCTTTATCTAACGAAGAAGTTAAGCTGATCGAATCCTGAATAAAAAGGATTATAACGCTGTTGAGAGGACAGGGAATTACTTTCTTCTAAACAGCGTTTTTTTACATATAATCGGACTGTTTTCGGCTCGAATCTTACAAGAAAAATAGAGTTAAATTGGGTGGGAATGTTATAATAGAGGGTAGTTGATTTAGCGTAGAAACCGTGATGGAGCGGGCGATTTAAAGGGGAAGAGATCGATACATAAGAGGGAATGTGCAGGATGTTTGTATGAATTCGAGGAGGAATGTGTTTATGGAGAAGACAATTAAAAGTGTCCAGGATCTATATGACATGCTTGACGCAGAATTCAGATCAGCGAAGCAATTTTGGGAACCTTTTTACGAGGATAGGGACCGGCCGATTCCCTTTTTTTCAAACAAACCGGATGAAAATTTGGTAGCACATGTGAACTCAGGAATATTACCTGGGGGCAACGCATTGGAGCTCGGTTGTGGCCCGGGAAGAAATGCAATATATCTAACACGTCAGGGTTATAAAGTAGATGCTTATGATCTTTCAGAGACAGCCATTGCCTGGGCCAAGGAAAGAGCTGTGGAGGAACAGCTTGAAGTGAATTTTGAATGCAAATCAGCATTTGAACTCACGCCACAGGAAGAGTACGATCTGGTCTATGATTCGGGCTGTCTTCACCATCTGCTGCCACATCAGCGAATTCCCTACATACAGATGATTCAGAACGGACTTAAACCTGGAGGGTATTTTGGAATGACATGCTTTGCTCCAGGATTTGGCGGTCAAGGTGGACCGGAGAGCGTTATGGACGATTGGGAAGTATACCGTGAGAAGTCGATGAAAGGTGGTCTGGCTTTTACGGAAGAAAAGCTTCGCTATTTGCTGGAAGATCCTTTTGAATGCGTGGAGCTGCGACCGATGAAGGCGATGGATCAGGATGAAGATTGTTTTGGCTTGCCCATCCTATGGGTGACATTGTGGAGAAAACCAAACGTGTAGTCATAGACGAAGGGTCATAGATTTGACGTGTTTAACCAATATTGCACAGAGCGAGAGAAAGGCGGGGAGAATATGGGACTAAGGTATTTTATCATTACAGGTACATCCAAAGGAATCGGCAAACAGCTTGCGGAATTGTTATTGGAAAAGGGAGATCACGTCTACGGTATTGCACGCAGAACGTCTGACTTGGAGGAAGCCTATGAGCGTTACCAGCATGTTCAGTTTGATCTGGCAGATATTCATAGCATCGACGATCTTGTCTCAGGCATATTGGAACAGATTCCACCGCAAGAAGTTGAATTCATCGGGCTCATTAACAATGCAGCGATGCTGGAACCGTTGAAATCGATAGATCGGTGCAGTGCAGAGGAGATCAGTCTTAATCTGAACATCAGTTTGGTAGCGCCTATGATTCTGACTTCATCTTTTATACAACATACCAACCACCTGACCACTCGCAGAAAAATAGCCAATATATCGTCGGGGTCAGGAAGTTATCCGGCACCTTCAATGGCATCTTACTGTGCCTCCAAAGCTGGAATAAACATGTTCACCCAGTGCGTAGCGATGGAACAATCCGGGCAGCCCAATCCCGTTGAAGTGATTGCATTCGATCCAGGGATGGTAGATACTGAGCTACAGGCTGTGGCAAGAGGCAAAAATGCAGAGGAATTTGCACTGTCTGAGGTATTCGGTCAGGTCTATGAAGCAGGCCAATTAAGATCGCCACAAGATGTCGCAAAGCAATTGATAGAACGGATGGAAGAAATCAGTGATCCAAGCAAGGTCCTCCATACTATGGAGGGATAACAGATTAAAAGTTATAAACGTTTAGATTCATCTAAATTGGTAAGAGACTATGGATTTTACTTTGCCTCGACAATTTGTATTGTTCTATGTAATAGCAGCAGGAGTGGAAGAGACGGAATCGATTCTGAAGAAGCGGTAGCGTTCGCCTTTGTCACCTAATTTCTACATTTAATAAATTTAATAAAGGAAATTTGGGGACAACAGCGATCGGAAGAACGATCCGTATCTGGAACGGTCCCCCGTAGATTGTCAAACAATATGCTTCGGGCAATACCCAAGAAGAACAGAAACGTGGTGAAGGTATGTTTAAAATTATGCTCATTGAAGACGATGAATCGTTATTCAGTGAAATCAAAGAACGGTTATCCCAGTGGTCATATGACGTGTATGGCGTGAGAGATTTTGGCAAAGTGATGCAGGAATACAGTGCCATTCAGCCACAGCTAGTGATTATTGATATTCAGCTTCCCCAGTATGACGGATTTCATTGGTGTCGCATGATTCGAGCCCATTCCAATGTACCGATTATCTTTCTGTCCTCACGTGATCATCCTACGGATATGGTCATGTCGATGCATCTGGGCGCAGATGATTTTATCCAGAAGCCCTTCCATTTCGATGTGCTGATTGCCAAGATCCAGGCGACCCTGCGTAGGGTGTATAACTACAATACAGAGCGGATTGAGCTGCGCACATGGCGTGGGGCTACCATTGAATATGTGAAAAATACACTTACCCATAACAATGAATCTGTCCTTTTGACCAAAAATGAAATGTTCATTCTCAAAGTGCTAGTGGAGCACAAAAATCAGATTGTGACCCGGGAAGACCTGATTCGCAGCTTATGGGATCATGAACATTTTGTGAGTGATAACACGCTGACAGTCAACGTCAATCGCCTTCGTAAGAAGCTAGAGCCGCTAGAACTCGATAGCTATATCGAAACGAAAGTAGGTCAGGGCTATATGGCAACAGAAGAGGCGGAAGTATGATTCGCAAATACATACGGGAAAAGCTCAGCTGGCTAGTGTTACTTATAAGCATGCAGCTCATCATTTTATTTGTAGCCTATATCGACACGTCCATTCCATTCCGATCTGTAGCGTATATCGTCGTGCTGAATGTGGTGGTATGCATTGTGTTTATCTGGGCGAGATATCCAAGAGAGACTCGTTTCTACAAAAGATTAACTGCCTGGGATCACACCTATGATCCAGGGGATTTAGATATCGTTGAAAGCCCTTATGAACGGATTGTGCACGATGCTGTCACTTCCCAGACCGAACGTTATCGGAAGGAGTCCTCAGCTCATTTTATTTTGCTGGAGCAAGAAAAGGATGAGATGCTGTCCTGGATTCATGAGGTGAAGACGCCCTTAACCGCGCTACAATTAATGATTGAGCGAATGCCGGATGACAAGCTGCAGGGTCAGATGACGTATGAATGGCTGCGAATTCACCAACTTCTCGATCAGCAGCTTCACCAGAAGCGTATTCCATTTATGCATAATGATTTGTTTGTGGAAGAAACAGAGCTTGAACCGATTTTGAATGGCGAGATTAGAGCTTTGAAGTCGTGGTGTATATCCAAACGGATTGGCTTCGACGTGTCATTAGATGTGACAAAGGTGCTGACAGACAGCAAATGGTTAGGTTTTATCATACGGCAGCTGCTTAGTAATGCCGTGAAATACAGCCATTCCTCTGACATTGTCATTGAAAGCAAGGAACAGGATGGGCACATCATATTGACCATTCAGGATTATGGAAGAGGGATCGAAGCGCAGGATTTACCACGTATCTTTGATAAAGGCTTCACTTCAACTCAGGGTAGACTGGAAGGAACGGCAACGGGAATGGGCTTGTATTTGACCCGACAGGTGGCACAAGCACTTCGTATAGACGTTAAAGTACAGTCTGCTCCCGGAGAGGGCACTAGTGTCAAGCTAACCTTCCCGAGAAAAAATGACATGATCCACCTAGCAGGCGTGTGACAACATTGTCACATGCTTTTTGGTTTTGTTCGGTGAATCGCACGATTAATTGGAGCATCCCGCCTATGATAAAGATATACCAAAGAGGAGTGAGTGGGATATGTGGATACTGGAAGCCAAAAAAATTCATAAAGTCTATGGCAACAAATTAAATAAACAGGAAGTCCTCAAGGGGATTGATCTCGGGGTAAGTAAAGGCGAATTTGTTGGGATTATGGGGCCCTCGGGTTCGGGGAAAACGACGCTGCTGAATGTTCTTTCTTCGATCGATCGGGTAAGTCAGGGCACAATTGAAATCGAAGGCCAGGAGTTTACCGGCATGAAGGAGAAAAGGCTGGCTGAGTTCCGCAAAGACTATCTCGGTTTTATTTTTCAGGAATATAATTTGCTGGATACCCTCACGGTGAAGGAAAATGTATTGCTGCCGCTCTCGATTACGAGTATTCCGAAGCATGAGGCACACCTGAAGTTCGAACAAATCGCCCGTGAGCTGGGCATATATGAGCTGAAAGACAAATATCCATCCGAAATCTCGGGTGGACAGAAACAGCGAACTTCAGCCGCCCGTGCGTTTGTGCATGATCCGAGCATTATTTTCGCTGACGAGCCGACGGGTGCACTCGATTCCAAATCGGCTTCGGACCTGCTTGGCAAAATGAGTGATATGAACAGGAAGCATCAGGCTACGATTATTATGGTTACACATGATCCGTTTGCCGCAAGTTATTGCAGCAGGGTGATTTTCATCCGGGACGGTCAGATCTACACCCAATTAAATAAAGGAGACGAGTCCCGACAAACTTTCTTCAACGATATTATCAAAACTCAGGGCGTGTTGGGTGGTGTGCAGCCATGAGCCTGAACTACATCATCTTTCGCAATCTGAGGAAAAACCTGAAAAATTATTATCTTTATGTCTTTGCCCTGATTTTTAGTGTGGCCCTGTATTTTTCCTTTGTGACCTTACAGTATGATCCCTCCATGGATGAGGTTGCTGAATCAACGAAAGGAGCGGCTGCGATCGGCGCATCCTCCGTGTTACTGATTGTTATTGTGGGCATTTTTCTGCTCTATGCCAATACGATCTTTATCAAGCGACGCAGTAAGGAGATCGGTTTGTTTCAGCTAATCGGACTGACGAAGGGGAGAATATTTGGCATCTTGAGTGCGGAAAATTGCATTCTCTACTTTGGTTCTATGGTAATCGGTATTCTAATTGGGTTTCTGGGTTCCAAGCTGATATTGATGATTTTGTTCAAAATTATTGGCGTTGATGTGATCACGAAGCTATACTTCTCACCGATGGCGCTAGTGCAAACGCTGATTGTCTTTGCTGTCATGTATCTGCTTATCATGTTGATGAATTACACGTTTATCCGAGCCCAGAGTATTCTATCACTCTTTCGGGTGTCTTCTACAACAGAGCAGCAGGTAAAGAAGTTATCTGTGGGGCAGATTCTGATGGGCATCTTGGGTATTGCTCTCATCGTGTTCGGTTACATCCTGTCTGCACGGCTGTTCAGCGTCGAGAAATTGGATATGCAGCAGTTAATGTACACCATGATTTTGATTTTGTTCTCGGTTATTCTGGGGACATATCTGTTCTATAAAGGTTCCGTCAGTTTTCTCTTTAATCTGATTCGCAAAAGTAAAAAAGGCTATCTCTCCATTAATGAGGTATTGTCGTTATCCTCCATCATGTTTCGCATGAGGTCGAATGCCTTGCTACTGACCATTATTACTACCGTATCTGCACTCGCCATAGGTTTGTTGTCGCTCAGTTACATTTCCTATTATTCGGCAGAGGCACAAGCCAAGGAAAGCCTGCCGGAGGATTTCTCTTTTGCTCAGGCGAATGTAAAGGATCGTTTTGTAGCTGAGCTGGATAACAAACAAATTCCGTATGAAGAAAAGCACAGACAACCTTTATATATTGAGATTGATGCATCGAAGGTCATGAATGACTCCCTGTCGGAAGATCGATTGTTCAGCAGTGTGTTAAGTGACAGCATGGTGGATAACATCGACCTGAAACCAGGCGAAGTTATTTTCATGGGATATGGCAATGTGATTCAGCAATTCTTTTCTATTAAGGATGAAGGTCCCATTGTTCTTCACGGGTTGAAGAAAACGATTGACCAGCAGCTAATCGGAACCACGAAACAGGGCGTGCTTCCCGTATACTATAACCAAGGCACGCCCGTGACGGTTGTGGATGAATTGGTTTATGCAGAGCTTGCGCAGGATCTTGATCCAAAACTTCAAAAAGGGCAAGCGACCGATTATTACGGTGTGCAAATTACAGATTCGAGGCAAGACGAGAATGCATATGCTATTTTTGCAGATCTGCAATTGAAGGCCCCAAGCTTCTCCCAGATCGAGTTCAGAAATAATCAACGTACCAGTATGGGCCTGATTATGTTCATTGTTGGTTTCCTGGGACTCACCTTCTTGATTACATCCGGGTGTATCCTCTATTTCAAACAAATGAATGAGAGCGAAGAAGAGAAATCAAACTATACGATTCTGCGCAAACTCGGGTTTACGCAAAGCAATCTGTTACGCGGAATTCAGTTCAAGCAGTTGTTTAATTTCGGCATTCCCCTTGTTGTGGGACTGAGCCATAGTTATTTTGCCGTGAAATCAGGCTGGTTTTTCTTCGGTACAGAACTTGCCACACCGACTGTAATCGTCATGATAGTGTATACGTTGTTGTATTCCATCTTCGGCCTGTTGTCCATATGGTATTACAAACGAGTGATTAAGGAATCATTGTAGACCAGAGGATGAGGAACAGAGGAATACATTAAAAAATTCCGAAGAAGGGCAACTGTATGATATACAGTCTGCCCTTTCTTTTTTTGTGAAAAAAAGGAGGATGGCGCAAGGGTGGAGAAATCACAACATATTGGAGTGAAGTAGAGGGAGGTTTTCCATGAACCTGGCTAACAAGATTACCCTGGCAAGAATGACATTGATTCCTTTATTTATGTTGTGCTTCATCCCGTTGCCATCATGGATACAGGAGTCGAGTGAACTTATTCGTTTTTTGGATCAGCATGGTCTGGTGATTGGCGTTATTATTTTTGCACTGGCTGCGGGTACGGATAAGCTGGATGGGTATGTGGCGCGAAAATATAATCAGATCACCAATCTGGGGAAATTGCTTGATCCACTGGCAGATAAACTCTTGATTTCGGTTGCACTGATTATGATGGTTCAGGAGAATCTGATCGGTTCATGGATTGCTGTGATCATCATTGGACGTGAAATTGTCATTACAGCACTGCGTATGATTGCGAGTGAACAGGGAATTGCCTTGGCTGCTGATCGATATGGCAAAATCAAAATGGTGCTGCAGGTGGCAGCCATCATCGCTGTATTATTGAATAATTTTCCGTTCAGTTTGCTGACGGATGTGCGGGTTGATATGATTTTATTATGGCTGGCGGCAGGAGTTACGCTGTTCTCAGGATTGAACTATATCTTAGTAAATTATAGACTACTGAAATAAAGAACCCCTGCGAAACCTAACGGAAAGAAGGAAATAATCTCATGTTATCGATTCATAAGGCGGATTACCAACATAAATCAACTTTGCGTAATCTGATGGAGTTGTACAAATACGATTTTAGTGAGTATGACCCGGAAGATGTTAACGAAAACGGGTTATATGAGTATGTGTACCTGGACCATTATTGGACAGAAGCGGGCAGATATCCTTTTTTGTTTCGGGTAGAAGGACAATTGGCGGGATTCGCACTGATTCGTGAAATCGAGAGTGAACAGGGAACGAGTATATACGCTATGGCAGAGTTTTTTGTAATGAAAAAATACAGAAAGCTGGGAATGGGTGCGCAAGCTGCCATCCATGTGTTCAACCTTTTCCCTGGGACATGGAAAGTAGCGGAGATGGAGACGAATGAGCCTGCTCAGATTTTCTGGCGTAAGGTCATCGCACGATATACCGATAATAAATACCAAGAGGCTAGAGAGCCTGACTGGGAAGGTCCTATTCAGATGTTTACCACGAAGTAATGACGAGAAGGAGGAGAAGAGGATGTCCCAAATAAACATCAATCCAAGTACTTCAGAGGATTCAGAGTATGTTCGCCAGCAACTTATCGCATTTAATGCTGCGCATGTGAGCGAGGAATTAAGGCATCGTTACGAAGAACTGAATTTCAATATCAAAAATGAGACCGGCGAGATAGTTGCAGGTGTGCTTAGTACACTTTGCTGGAACTGGCTGGAGGTTGATATTCTTTGGGTGGATTCTGAACAACGGCATCGGGGATATGGTTCTCAGTTGTTGCTTGAAGTTGAGCGAATTGCGCGAGAGAAATCTTGTGATTTTGTCATGTTGAATACTTTCTCATATCAAGCACCTGAATTTTACAAGAAGCATGGCTACCAATTGATCACAACGATCGAGAATGCACCGACCGGACACAGTCATTATTATTTTAAGAAGGACCTAACGTAAGACAGCGTATGTGAAATAGGGCAAAATCAGGAGGGTTATTATGGTTACCATTAAAGCAATCGAACTTGAGGATTTACCGGCGCTAAGCCAATTATACAACGAATTGATGGGTACACCGACTAATGAACAACAGATGCAGAAGATGTTTCATTATATCCAGCAAAATGGGCACTACCATGTACTCGGTGCATTTTACGACGGCGAACTGGCCGGATCGGTTATGGGTATTGAATGTATGGATCTGGCGGGTCAGTGCAATCCCTTCATGGTTGTGGAGAATGTGATTGTATCCGATCGGGTACGCAGACAGGGAATTGGTCAGAAGCTTATGCTTCAGATTGAGCACATTGCGAGAGATCTTGGATGTGAATACATGATTCTGGTGTCTGGCGATCAGCGCAAAGAGGCTCATATTTTCTATGAAAAGCTGGGCTTTAAAGATGAGAAAGTTCAGGGTTACCGGAAGCATTTTAATTAATCAATATATCACGGAAAATGTCTAATAGGTAGAAGGACTACTTAAGGAGCAGGGCGAATAAGGCATAGTCTCGAAATAAATGAACTGATATGAGGGAGGCACTCTCGTGTTCAAAAAATGGGCTAATGTCTTGATGATTCTGAGTTTGGTATTCGCTGTATGTTCCCCAACATCCTATGCCGCTGCCAAGACGGTTAAAGTGACCGTGACGCTTGTCAGTGCAGAACTGGTGGAGAACAATTCCGTTGGTAATGAATGGGCTATAGGGGCAAGTGTGAACGGCAAGAGCCTGGAGGAGGGTTCGTCGGTCACGTTGAATCTGAAACCTACAGATATGCTGAAATTACAAGCGAATGCCGAAGAGCAGGACAAAATCCCTGATCTAGGGAGCAAAAGTATGAACGTTAAGGTTTCCTCCATTACCAAATCAATCAACAAGACTCTATCGGTTGTCGTGACGGAGAACAGGGGCCGTTATTCGGGTAACACAGCGACGTGGGAGTTCAAGTTTAAGATCAGTAAGAAATAAAATAGGGACTGATCATGTAAAAGAGAGCCTAGCTCTCTTTTTTTACTTTATACGGATATCTTTGAGCTGAAGGAATGTATAGTTTCGGGAAGGGTCCCTCTTTGGTAAAATAAAGAAAGTTGTGGGCAGGGACGTATATATTTAAATGTACATATTTAATTGTAAGTTTTAATGAAGACAAAAGGAGGTTAACCAGATCATGCGTATCGTAGATAACATTAAAGTCTGGGGGGAGCCGCTGGAGAATGCGGTAAGTCAGGCGGTGACTTGCTCGCAGTATGGAGATGTACTGGGCGTGGCTCTAATGGCAGACCATCACAAAGGATATTCACAGCCCATCGGGGGCGTAGTTGCCTACCGGAACATGATCAGTCCGTCAGGGGTTGGATATGATATTGCCTGCGGTAACAAGGCAGTGCGCACCAACCTGATGTGGGATGATATACGGGATCAGATTGCTTTGATTATGGATGATATTAATGCGACCATATCCTTCGGTGTAGGACGCAACAATCCAAATCCTGTGGAGCATGAGCTGTTCGACGATGCCAGCTGGAAGCTGTTTGATTCCATTGAGCCTGGACTACAACACAAGTTGAAGACACTCGCGCGCAACCAGCTCGGGACTGTGGGCAGTGGTAATCATTTTGTTGATATTTTTGTGGAAGAGGCGACGGGTAAAGTATGGATTGCAAACCATTTTGGCAGTCGTGGCTTTGGGCATAAGGTCGCCAGTGGTTTTCTGAATCTGGCTGCCGGACGTGCGTTTAGTGGCAAAGCGCCGGGAGAATCGATGGACCAACCACCAACACTGTTTGACCTCAAGAGTGAAATGGGTGATATGTATTGGGACGGGATGACATTGGCCGGCCGGTATGCATACGCAGGGCGCGATTATGTGATTGAGCAGGTTCTGGGCATCCTCGGAGCGAGCGCAGAATATTCGGTTCATAACCATCATAACTTTGCCTGGAAAGAACAGCATATGGGCGAAGACGTGGTGGTGGTCCGCAAAGGAGCAACGCCGCTGGCACCGGGCCAGCTCGGTTTTGTGGGCGGAAGCATGGGAGATATCTCGGTGATCGTGGAAGGAATCCACAGCGAAGAGAATACCGAGTCTTTCCGCAGCACCGTGCATGGTGCAGGGCGCACTATGAGCCGAACCCAGGCGGCTGGCAAAATGAATTATAAGCTGCGTACACGCATGGGTGGGGAGATCAGCGAGGAACAGATGCAAGCGGCGATTCGTGCCTATGGTGTGGAGCTTCGGGGTGCAGGAACGGATGAAAGTCCATTTGTGTACAAGAAGCTGCAGGACGTGCTGAATGCGCATGCGCATACCTTGAAAATCAACCATATCCTGCGTCCCGTAGGTGTCGCGATGGCCGGAGGTAATGAATTCGACCCGTATAAGGACTAGTTAGATATGTTCAACTCAACATTTACACAACAACGGAGAGGACAGAAATAACCTGAAGAAGCGAAGCTAAAAGCTTTCTGAAAGAAAGCTGCATCGGAAGCATAGACCTCGCCTTTATCCCCGGATTTTTCCCTTTGGAGAAGGGAATCAACAAAATCTGGGGATAACAGCGATCGGAAGGTTGTTCTGTCATCGGAGTGCCAGTGTAAATATTTATTAGTTGAACTTATATAGAAAGAAGAAGGTGAACCTCATGAGAAATTGTGCGATATACAGCTCGCAGTTTGACCTGGATCAGTTGTTTGAAATGATACAATCCATATACCCTCAGGATACAATTGAGCGTAAGGAAGACAAAACCCATATTCAAGTTACACGCAAGAAGTTATTTAGTAAGAAGACAAAGGGCTTCAATATCATGACGAGCCAGACCTACCCTGAAGAATTTACTGCAATGATTCAGGGGATGCTGGGATTTCTAAGTCAGATTGAGGGAAAGAATGCTGCGCTGCAGGAAAAGGTACTTATTAAATGCTCTACACTGAATATGGTTGTTGGGATCGAGACAGAAGAAGACATTTCCGAAGAATTCTTTAATGAATTATTGCATCTGGCCGATGCCCTGGATGCAGTCATCTTCTGGGGAGGTGGCTCCTTGCTGAATGCGCAAGGTCAGCTGCTGTTGGATGTCAACGGAGAATCCGAAGTAGAGGATTACAAAGTGACAGCGCACACCAGTTTTCTGGATGATGCCAGACCCCCATCGGAATCTGCAATGCAGCGTAAAGAGCGCTCCGAGCAGCTTCTAACGGAGCAAGGAATCCCATTCAATGTTCATTTACCTGCAAGAGCGGAGGATGAGCATACAACGATCCGCAGTGTAGAACAAGTCGCAGATCGCGCGGTAGCCCTCTGTATTGCAGCTCTCAAGGGTGAATGCCTGGGGGCGGGGGAGAGCGCAGAAGATACAGCAGCGCTGGTCCAGGAAGTGATCGACAAGTATGATGCAGCTTCATTCTTTTCACCTGTGGAGAGAAGATTTGTGGAGCAGCATGGGGCAGAGCATCAGGAGGTTATCTCCTTTTCATGGGGATATGAGGCTTATCATGTGATGTTATGGGCGCTTGGCTACGTCAAGGAACTTGGAGCTCCGGTAAATCTTTGTAACGTAGGACAAGATGTAGGGTATTTGCAGCAATGTGACGATGTTGAAGCCTTTGTAGCCGGGGCACAGCTTCGCTCTAAAAGTGAGATTTTGGATGCAGCGGATCTAATCTACCGGTACAACTGGGTGTGTGTAGACAGTCGTGTGAAGGAGCAAACACCTCCCGGGGGTCTGAATGGCGGAGTGGCCTACGAACGTCACCGTGCGCTCAATTGGCTGATCTGTTATCTGGATCAAGATTGGGATGATGTCCGGACAGATACGTAGAATGGACTTTTAACATCAACTATTTTTTATTTGACATTCAAATTCAAATACCCCCAAGCCAGCCGAACACTGGATATGGGGGTGTTTTGCTGTCTATGGTTACCTTGCCGTTTTATCCGCTATGTCTTCCGTACTGTTCCCGAATCATCACATCAGCAAGAATCAGCTTTTTCTCCACACTGCTCTCCGGGTTGACAATTCGCCATAACATCTGGTCAACCGCACGCGCACCAAGCAATTCCTTGTTCACATTAACTGTGGCGAGTACAGGGATATTATCATACACATTATCGAAACCGGTGACTACGCACTGGTCGGGTACACTAATCCCAATACTTTCCAGAGCCTCGATGGTGTATAGCGCATAGAAGTCATTGGCACAGACAAAAACCTCAGGCAAATTCCCCTCATGAATGACCGAAGTGAACGTCTTGCGAAAATCATCCACATCCGGGCTGCTTAGTTCGGGGATCTGATTCATTTCCAATCCATGCCCCATTAATACCGAAGTATAGGCGACCCATCGTTCATAGAAGCTGTGCGCATCACTGGTATTTCCAACAAACTGAAACCGTTTGAATCCCTTGCGCAGCAAATAGAGCATAATGTCACGCATGGAAGCAAAGTTGTCTGTGAAAATACTGTCACTGTGAAAGACGGGGTCCAGATGATCCACCATGACGACGGGAATGCCCAGACGCTTAATTTCAAGCAGAATGGGTGTGGAGATAGAACCAACCGTAATAATGCCCCGAATGGCATCCGGATTCAGCAACGTGAACAGTTGATCCGCAGAAGGCTCTGTCAGAGTAAGAATATTGATGCCTTTCTGGTTCAGTCTGGAGGATATCCCGTTAAAGACAGGCCCCCAATATACGGATTCCTGATTCTGATAACGAACATTAGGAAACAAAATCAAAATGGTGCCACTCCACCGCGTGTTCTGCGGGTCCTGAAGTTCATTGCTGCTATACATATCACCAGACAACATGCTGTTATCTTTGAAATATCCAAGTTTGCCAGCGGCCTTAAGAATAACGTCCCGTGTCTGCTCACTAACACCTGATTTTCCGGACAGTGCTCGTGAGACCGCAAATTTCGACAGACCTGTAAAATGTGCAATTTCCTGAATTGTTACCTTCGTCTTCATCATACCATCCTTACACTCGTAGTTCTGCCGTATTCCTTACATTGTGCAATAAAGCTGTTTCTAGTATATCATGATGTATTTCTCTTAATCTAATAACGGCTGTAGAAGTGAAAATGTTAGTGTTCCATACATGTACCGACGAAAATAGACCTTGGCGAATGGACGTGTTGCAGGAGAAAAAGGCGAATTTTGAATGGGTTATTATCTTTTTGTTATTTTATAAAATAACAAAATAATCAAAAATGATTTTCGTTTTGGATATGGAAGTACTCAGAATGGTATTCGGATAATATGCTATATCATAAGGTATTAAAGCGATATAACAGCATTTTATCAGAATAATTAGAAAATGTTAACAATAAAAATGTTGACGCTTACATTATGCTATGTTAAATTTTGTTTGTCAAAACCAAACGGTAAAATAACAAATGGTGGTGGTCGTCGAATTTCATTAGGGTAAATGAAAGTCAGGGAGTTATGCCGGACCATGATTTGTATACACATTCGGGGAGGTTGTTAAAATCGTGACTAGAAAATGGAACGTTTTGCCGCTCATGTTATTGGTCGTAATGCTTTTTGTATCCGCTTGCAGTGGTGGGGGGACGGCTCAGCCGGCTGATGATGCACCAGCGAATTCGGGCAATAGCACTGGAACCGTCGAGACAGACAAAGAAGGCGGAACAGAAGAAGTGGCCGTAGATGTACCTGATTTGGGTGGACGTGTCATCAAGGTTGCGGCCTGGTGGGATCTAAAGCCAGCGGGGGAGACCGCATCGGATAAGGCTAGACTGGATAAAATCGCTGAAGTCGAGAAGAAATACAACGTGAAAATTGAGTTTGTAAACGTGCCATTCGAAGAATACATGAACAAATTTACCACGACAGCGCTGGCTGGCGAACCGTTCGCAGACATCGTTCAGATGGAGTACAAATCCGCATTACCCGCCATCCTCAAAGGGCAACTGCTTCCGATCTCCGAATTCACCACAGCTGAGAATAACATCAACCAAGAGGCAAACCTGATCACGAAATTCCCTGCCATCGCAGGCAACTACTACGCATTTGAATCTCCAACCAGCATCGGTCTGGGACTTCACTATAACCGTGACTTATTCAAGAAGTTGTCGCTGCCTGATCCTCAGGAGCTATACAACAAAGGCGAATGGAATTGGGATAAATTCATGGAACTGGCGAAACAGGCGACCAAAGATACGGATAACGACGGAAAAATTGACGTATACGGGTTCTCTGGCTGGGCCATCGACGTACTTCGTCACTTTACTGCAGCCAATGGCGGCACGATCGTAGACGACGAACATTCAAAAGAAGGATTATCCGATCCGAAAACGATTGAAGCTGCCGAATTCGTCAAACGCCTGTATAACGTCGAGAATGTTGTGAAAGTCAAAACAGGCGACAAAACGAACTGGGAGGAAAGCAACACATTCAAGGATGGAGATGTGGCTTTGTTCACTGCTGCGGAATGGCAGTTGGGCGATATCACCTTTGCTGCTGGAGTCGTACCAATTCCGAACGGTCCTCAGGGTAACAAGGATGTAACATACGCCAACAACGCTGCCTCAGCAAAATTCATTCCCAAAGGTGTGGAAGATCCTAAAATGGTATACCAAATCTATGAAGAAACCTTCGACATTCCGCAGATTGAAGAGTACCCAGGTCAGGATTACCTGGAAAGCCGTTATACCGACGAGAAGGACATCGCTATGATTCGCGAGCATATCGCGGGAACGGGCCGCATCCTGCTGGATGACGCCTACGCGGGTTATCCAATCGGTGACTATGTAAACGACATTATCAAAAACAATGCTTCCGTTACAGCAACAGCTGAGAAGTATAAAGCACAGGCACAAGCGGCAGTCGATAAACTTGGCAAACAGTAATACCAGCATGATTCAGACAGGGGTGCCTCGTGTCCGGGCTCACGCACGGGTACCTCTTTTCCTGTATCACCATTTAAGCATTGCTGGCATCAGCCTTGATGAGGAGGGCTCGTAGGATGGCTGGAATTCTACAACGAAAGAAATGGATCCTGCCCATAGTCATTGCAGCAGCGGCAGTCTGCATTATACTTTTGCTTACTTCCGGTGCAGGTGTAAAGAGTGCAGTTGTGCCTTCTGGCAGTTTGCCTGCCATTAAGGTGGATGCCATCTTGCAGCAGACGAGGCAGAAGAACGGATATGAACAATATCTGTCCCAAGCAGGCGAGGCCTCACGTCCGAATGTGGATATGACCATCGAAGCAGGAGACTACATACGGGCAGAGGGTGAAGAGGTACGCAAGCTGAATAATTATGAGGGCAGGCCGGGTGTATCGCTTCATACTGGGGAGACAGGCGAGATCGACTGGGTAGTTGAAGTACCGGAAACCGGGCTGTACAACCTCTCTGCTGTCTATTTTCCCGTAGAAGGCAAGAGTTCGGCCATTGAGCGTGCATTGTACATTGACGGTGAACTTCCGTTTGCGGAAGCCGCCTATTTGCAGTTTGACCGGGTATGGGGCAATGAGAAACAAGCTGTTGAACAGGATAATCAGGGCAATGATCTTCGTCCAAAACAAGTGGAGAAGCCCCGCTGGATGGAGGAAACATTTCAGGACTCGGACGGGTATGAACAGGCTCCATTCAAATTCTATCTGGAAAAAGGGAAGCACACGTTAACGCTGAAATCCTCTCGCGAACCCATGGTAATTCGATCCATACGACTATTCAACGAGAAGCCAGCCGTTGCTTATGCGGAAACCGCGGGGGCCAAGCAGATGGGTCCTTCCGGTCAGCCTAAGGATGTGCTCATCCGAATTGAAGGGGAAGCGGCTGTTGCCAAATCTTCACCTACGTTATATCCAACCAGTGAAAGATCAAGTTCAGCCGTATCTCCGTACAGTGCTTCCCAAGTGCGTATTAATACGATTGGTGGCTTTAACTGGCGTCTGCCAGGACAGTGGATCGAATGGGAAGTGGATGTGCCGGAGAGTGGACTTTATCATATTGGTTTTACCGCTCAGCAAAATTTTGTCAAAGGCATCTATTCCACACGCAAGCTGACCATCGATGGCAAGATTCCGTTTGCGGAGATGACGAAAGCCCCGTTCCGTTACCAAAGCGACTATCGCATTGATGTGCTGGGCGGTGAGGATGCTTACAAGTTCCAGTTGGATAAAGGCAAACATGTCATTCGGCTGGAGAACAGCCTGGGCGACTTCGCACCACTTATTCGCAATGTGGAGGACAGCCTGTACAACCTGAACTCCATGTACCGGAGAATCCTAATGATTACAGGCACCAAGCCGGATGAATTCCGGGATTATCGGGTGGAGAAGCAGATCCCAAATCTGCTGGAGGTGTTTAGCGGAGAAAGCAAACGTCTGAAGGAAGTTGCAAGGCAACTTCGTCTTCTGTCAGGCCAGTCCAGCGATCAGGAAGCGTTGATCAAAACGATGGCCCAACAGCTGGATGAGATGATCGATAAGCCGGATACCATTCCAAGAAGACTTGCCGCTTACAAAACGAACACAGGCGGACTGGGGACATGGGTGCAGCAGGCTCGCGAGCAACCGCTTGAGATTGATGCTCTCTATGTAGCTTCATTAGACAGCAGCATTCCCGGAACGGGTACGGGTCCACTGGCGAAGCTTGGTCATGAAGCGAAGACATTCTATCACTCGTTCTTCATTGATTATAACCAGATCGGGAACGTAGCCACATCAGAGGATCAGCGCACGGTGACGGTCTGGATCGGCAGTGGCCGTGATCAGGCGAACACGATGAAAGCGATGATTGATGAGACATTCACACCGGAGAGCGGCATCAACGTCAATTTGAAGCTGGTCAACATGGGTACGCTGTTGCCAGCCACCTTGTCGGGTGAAGGACCTGATGTAGCGATGCAGATCGGCAATGATCTGCCGGTGAACTTTGCGATGCGGAACTCGGCGGTGGATCTCACCCAGTTCAGTGACTATACCACGGTAGAACAGGAGTTTAGAGACAGTGCCATCGTACCGTACGCCTATGATTCAGGCGTGTACGCCCTGCCGGAGACACAGACCTTTAATATGTTGTTTTATCGAAAAGATGTGCTTGCAGAGCTGGGGCTTGAAGTTCCTCAAACGTGGGATGATGTCGAGAGCCTGCTGGCGATTCTGAGTAAAAATCATATGGAATTTGGCATGCCGGTGGTGGCCCAAGCCAACATTCAGGGGGTCAATATCCCGCCTAACTCGCAGTATGCCACAATGCTGCTGCAGAACGGAGGCTCCTTCTATCGGAATGACGGCAAGGAATCGGATCTGGACTCGCGCATCGGTATTGAGACCTTTAAGAAGTGGACAGAGTTTTATACCGATTACAAGCTGGAGCGGGAGTATGACTTTGCCAACCGTTTCCGGACCGGACAGATGCCGATTGGTCTGACGGATTACACGATGTATAACCAGTTGTCTGTATTTGCACCGGAGATCCGTGGATTATGGGGATTTGTTCCGGTTCCGGGGACTGTGCAGCCGGATGGAACATTGAATCGGGACGTTCCGGGTGGCGGCAGCGCGGTCATGATGCTGGAGAGCGCCAAGGACCAAGAGGCCGCGTGGGAGTTCATGAAATGGTGGACCAGTATAACGGTTCAGGCTGAGTTTGGCCGCGAGATGGAAGGGCTGATGGGTGCGGCTGCGCGTTATCCGACAGCCAACATCAAGGCACTCGATTCACTTCCGTGGCCTGCTGAGGATTATGCGAATCTGAAAGCACAATTCGAGACGGTAAAGGGCATTCCCGAGGTGCCTGGCGGTTATTTTACCGGACGCCATCTGTTCAATGCATTTTACAAGACGGTTGTTGGCCAAGTGGAAGCCAGGGAATCCATCATGGATTACACCCAGTATATTCAGGACGAGATTCGAGTCAAGCGTAATGAATTTGGTCTTCCGTAAGTAGAGGGAGGGTTAACAGTGTCACAAATATCACTCCGAGACGGACAAAACAGTCCTCCTGAGAAAACACCAGGCATGGGCATGAAATCATGGTGGTCCTGGAAGCTCAAGGAAATGAAGGCCAGCAAACATTCCTATGTACTGCTAGCTCCTTATATGATCCTATTCATCATGTTCACTGTGATTCCGGTGGTCATCTCCATCATACTCAGCTTCACTTATTTCAACATGTTGGAGTTTCCGCGTTTTATTGGCTGGCAGAACTATACCCGGCTGTTTCTGGAGGATGACGTATTTCTGATTGCTATCAAAAATACGTTGCTGTTTGCCATTATTACCGGACCCATCAGCTATATTGCCTGTTTCGTATTTGCGTGGATCATTAATGAATTAACACCCAAATGGAGAGCGTTCATGACGCTGATTTTCTATGCGCCATCCATATCGGGGAACGTCTATTTTATCTGGCTGATGATTTTCTCGGGGGATCGCTACGGTATAGCAAATGGACTGCTGATCAAATGGGGATTTCTGCTGGAGCCAATCCAGTGGTTGAAAACGGAAGCCTACATTATGCCAATCCTCATTCTGGTGCAATTGTGGCTAAGTCTTGGCACAGGCTTTCTGGCGTTTATCGCCGGTTTGCAGACCGTAGACCGGACGTTATATGAAGCAGGTGCGGTAGATGGAATCAAAAATCGCTGGCAGGAACTCTGGTATATTACCCTGCCTTCGATGCGCCCGCAATTGATGTTCGGTGCGGTCATTCAACTTACGACCTCATTCGCGGTGGCGGATGTGTCCATTGCGCTGGCGGGGTTCCCAAGTGTGAACTATGCGGCGGAGACGGTGGTGACCCATTTGATCGACTTTGGTACAACGCGGTTTGAGATGGGATACGCCTCGGCGATTGCAACCGTGCTGTTCATGATTATGGTGGGCACCAACCTGCTGGTACAGAAACTGCTTCGAAGGGTGGGAGAATAGCTATGGCTGCAATTGCGACAGGCAAAAAGAGGGTCAACCGCTCTTTATCAGGAAGCATCTCCCTGTTTGCCCTTCTGCTCGTATTTGGTGCTTTCATGGTGCTGCCGCTGATCTATGCGATCAATAATGCGTTCAAACCGCTGGATGAGATTTTTACTTTTCCACCCACACTATTTGTCAAAAATCCAACGTTCAGCAACTTTACGGATCTGCTGAATCTGCTGAGTGACTCGTGGGTTCCGTTCTCACGATATATATTCAACACGGTATTTATTACGGGCATTGGCATCGTGGGCCATGTACTGCTCGCTTCGGCAGCGGCGTACCCACTCGCCAAGCACAAATTTCCGGGCAAAGTGTTCATGTTCCAGGTTGTTGTGCTTTCCCTGATGTTCACACCTGCCGTGACGGCCATTCCCAACTATATGATCATGTCATGGCTGGGTTGGATTGATACGTATTGGGCCGTCATTATTCCGGCATTTGCCTATTCATTGGGTCTGTATCTGATGAAGCAGTTCATGGAGCAGATCCCGGATGCGTTGCTGGAAGCAGCCAAAATTGACGGTGCCAGTGAATACCGGATTTTCTGGTCCATTGTCATGCCCAATGTAAAGCCAGCCTGGCTCACATTGATCATTTTGCTGTTCCAGATGCTGTGGGGCAGTGATGGCAATGGGTACATCTACAGTGAACAGCTCAAGACCTTGCACTATGCGGCGGGTCAGATCATTCAGGGCGGGATATCCCGGGCCGGGGCAGGTGCTGCGGTAGCACTTATTTTGATGAGTGTGCCCATTACGCTATTCATTTTCTCCCAGAGCCGCATCATTGAGACGATGGCGAGTTCGGGCATGAAGGAATAAGGGGGAACGATATGGCACGCACAGTGAAAAGATGGCTTGTTCTCCTGGCGGCAGTATCGCTGCTGCTGGTGAATGCCGTGCCTGCGGCGGCCTCCCCGGCGCCGTATGAGAGTTATAACTACAACTACTGGAAAGAGGCCGTTCCTTCACCGGATGCCTATCTGCCCAAGCAAACCATCTCGGGCAGCGACCTGGGCATTGGCGAATTCAAAGACCCCGGTGATGTAAACGTTTCTCCCTCCGGGCAGATTTATATTTTGGACAGTGGCAACAGCCGAATTGTTGTCCTGGACGCGGATTATAAGCTGCTGCGGGTGATCGAAGGATTTATGATGGACGGCAGCAAGGAGAGTTTTAATACGCCAGGTGGATTATTCGTGGATGAAGAGGATCGAGTATACATCGCTGATACGGGGAACAGCCGTGTAGTTGTCCTGGATGCGGAAGGTCAGCTGGTCCATACGATTACGAAGCCGGAGTCCGATATCCTCGCGACCAATTTTCAGTTCCAACCGCTGAAATTGACTGTGGACCGGGTAGGCCGCGTGTATGTGGTGGCTCAGGGTGTTTACGAAGGAATTATGCAGTTTGACGAGCGCGGCCAGTTCATTGGATACGTTGGTACGAACAAGGTGGAACGCGACTACGGCGAATACATTTGGCGGATGCTCTCAACCAAAGCCCAGCGGGCAAAGATGGTTTTGTTTGTACCGACCGAGTTTTCCAATGTCGATATCGACTCCAAAGGGTTCGTATATGCGACCAATATCGACCCGGGTTCCAGCGAACCGATTAAACGTCTCAATCCATCCGGCGAGGATGTGCTGAAGAGGTTTGGTTATTTTGAAGTCAAAGGAGATATCAGATTCCGCAATAACCCGGGTCCGTCCAAACTGATTGATGTGAAGGTACTGGGCAACGGTATGTACAGTGTGCTGGATGCGACGCAGAACCGGGTGTTTACTTACGATGATGAAGGTCATCTGCTCTACGTATATGGAGGCAAAGGAAATCAGGTGGGAACGCTCAAAACACCAGTCGCCATGGAACAATCCGGGGATCATCAATTGGTACTGGATCGGGGGAAAAGCAATCTGGTTATCTATGAGCCAACACGGTTTGGAGCCAGCGTGAATGAGGCGGTTGCCCTTCATTATCAGGGTGAGGATACGGAGGCTGTTCATATTTGGAAAGAAGTGCTGAAGTTGAACGCCAACTATGATATCGCCTATATCGGTATCGGAAAATCCTTGCTGATGGAGAAGAAAAACGAGGAAGCTCTGGGTTATTTCGAACTGGGTATGGATCGCAAAAGTTATTCTGTCGCGTTCAAAAGATATCGGCGAGAGATGATGAAGGAACATTTCGGCACCTTTCTGACGCTTGCCATCGCACTGATTTTCATTCTGATCCTGGTCCGAGTGGCGGTTAAATGGAGACGGAGGAGGCAGATTGACCGTGAAGCAGGATTACATTAAGTTTCCGCTGCATCTCATTTTTCACCCCATTGATGCATTCTGGGATATCAAGTCGGATCAGCGGGGCAGGTTGACCGTTGCTTTTGGAGCACTGGCGCTTACCATTATCATGATGATTTTGCAAAAACAATACGCGGGGTTTCTTGTGAATTACATCGATCCTCGCACAATCAACAGCATAGGGGAGATCGCAACGGTTGCAGTACCGTTCTTTCTTTGGTGCATAGCCAATTGGGCTGTAACCACCCTGATGGAAGGTGAAGGGAAGTTCAAGGAGATTTTTCTGGCAACAGGATACTCACTTATTCCGATCATTTTGATCTATGTCCCGATGATTATCATCAGCCGGTTTATGGTACAGGAAGAGACGGCGTTTTATTATTTGTTTAATAGCATCGCGTTCTTCTGGTTCGTGCTGCTGCTCTTCATTGGCACGATGACGGTACACCAGTACACCGTGATCAAAACGATCCTGACGATGCTGCTGACGTTAATTGTCATGGGCATAATCGTGTTCCTCGGAGCATTGGTGTTCAGCATGTTGCAGCAGTTATATGAATTCGGTTACAACATCTACCGCGAGTTGATTTTTCGGACCTAAAGGAGGCGGCATCCGTGAACAAAAGGCAACGAATATATACGGTGCTGGCCAGTGGTGCTGCTGTGATCCTGCTTACAGCCGGACTGCTGTATATCAATAACAGGGGAGTACCTGCCGTGGAAGCAACGGCTTATCTTGAAGTAACAACAGAGGCTATGCCAACTGAGACCGAATCATTGCAATTCCTCACCGATTCTTCAGAGGGTGTGCTGGGTATGCAACTGGTCGCCGAAGACCGGGGGCTGGCGTTGTATTACAACGAGGAGACGACGGAAATTGCCGTTCGTGATGGAGCGAGTGGACAGATCTGGTACAGCAATCCGAACGAACGTAATCAGGATGGCCTGGCTTCCGCTTATGAAAAGGAAGTGTTGTCCTCCCAGCTGAACGTGTCATTTCGGGATGCGATCGGTACACTGGAGAACTTTCCGAACTTTAGCTCCAGCATCAGCAACAAACAGTTCGCAGCTGCCAATGTGGATCAGGGCATTCGTGTTACATACACGCTTGGGGATACCTCGCTAGGCATTGATGCTCTGCCCAAACTGATAAGCAAACAGCGTCTGGAGGAGAAGGTACTTTCGAAACTGGATGCCACAGTCGCAAGATATACATCTGCCCGCTACTATCCAACCAAGAACAATCCGGATGTGCTGGAACGGTTGGATGGACAGATATCAAAGCAGCTTGTACTGAACAAGATGCTGGATGCCTTTGAGACGGCGGGTTACACCGCTGACGATCTTGCTTTTGACAATGAGGAGAATGGAGTCGAAGGCGGGGGCACATCGGATAAACCAAGCTTCGTCATTCCGGTGGAATATCGGCTGGATCAAGGTTCGCTGGTTGTAACCGTGCCGCTAAGTCAGGTGAAAGAGAGCGGTCAATACCGTATTCGTAATATCGATCTGCTCGCTTATTTTGGTGCCGCCGATACGAAAGGTGAAGGTTATATGTTTGTACCTGACGGATCAGGTAGTCTGATCCATCTGAATAACGGAAAGGTCAAAGAGGAGCAGTACGTACAGCGTGTGTATGGTGCAGATCCGAATGACAATTCACTCAGTCGCCCGCAGGTTAGTGAATCTGTCCATATGCCTGTCTTTGGTTTGAAGAACGGTGAACATGCCTGGTTTGCCGTGATTGAAAAAGGGGATGGCATGGCCAGTATCTCTGCGGACATTGGAGGCAGGCAAAATAGCTATAACCACGTCTACGGCACGTTCTCCCTGCGGGGTGAGGATGAGTTGGAGATGTATACCTCGCAAAAGATGCAGGAGATTCAGCTACTAAGCGAGGAACCATTCCGCGGGGATATTCAGGTGCGATACCATTTCCTTAATGGTAAGGATGCCAGCTATTCCGGGATGGCCCGTTTGTATCAGCAGCAATTGGTTGGGCAGAACGTAATGAAACCGCTGGAGGACGATTCAGCCTTGCCTTTTTACGTGGATGTGTTAGGTGCAGTGGACAAAAAAGCTTCATTCCTGGGTGTACCTTATCGGACCACATTGGCTATGACGACATATGAACAAGCGGCTGAAATGGCTGCGAAGCTGCAGCAGGAAGGTGTGAACCGCGTGCAGATGCGGTATCAGGGATGGTTTGGCGGAGGTTTCAGCCACCATACACCGACACAGGTCAAGCTGGACAGTGAAGTGGGCAGTCGTTCCGAGTTGCATGATCTGTCTGAACAACTGAAGCAGTCCGGTGGAGCGTTATTCCCTGATGTGGCGTTCCAGCGTATTTACCACGACGATTGGAACTTTGCCCCATCCTCCGATGCAGCGCGATTTGTCACCAAGGAGACGGCTGAACTGTATCCATACAGTCCTGCCCTCAACCGGATGGATCAGAGCAAAGACAGTTATTATCTGTTGTCGGCCGCCAAGCTGCCGTATGTGGTGAGCGAGTTTGCCGGGAAAATCAACAAATTGGAACTCAGCGCATTATCGCTGCGTGATCTCGGGCAGGTATTGAGCTCGGATTATCGGGATAGTCGTGTCATCCACCGGGAGACCGCGAAGAACATCGTGAAGGAGCAGCTGGGCAAGCTGCAGCAGGAATATCCAAACATGATGTTATCATCCGCTAATGCGTATGCGTGGGGATATACGCAGCATATTGTTAATGCTCCCTCAGGCTCCAGCCGGTTCAACATTACCGATGAGGAAGTTCCTTTTTATGAGATGGTCATTCATGGATATATGGACTACGCTGCTTCCGCAATGAATACGTCAGGGGATCAGGATCTGCGCAAACAGCTGCTCCGCAGTCTGGAGCTGGGATCAGCTCCGCAGTTTCAATGGACGTATGAACCATCGTCCAAGCTGAAGCTGACCAGTTATGATTCGGCTTATGCCACTGACTTTGCCTATTGGGTAGATGACGCAGCAGCCTTATACAAGGAAGCGAATGAGGTATTAGGTCATTTGCGGAACCAGCCAATAACCGAGCATGAACGAGTTCAGGATGGCGTGGTGCGTGTCACATATAGTGGCGATGCAACGATTTTGGTGAATTATACGGCTGATCCGGTAACGATTGATGGAATTACCGTTGGCGGGGCGGACTATGCAGTGGAAGGAGTGAACCGATGAGAACCCTTCGTTTATCCTTGAAATCACGGAGAGCGCTGCTTGGCCTTGCGTTTATTTCGCCCTGGTTGATTGGTTTCATCTTCTTGTTCGCTACGCCGCTGCTGCAATCGATCCGGTTCAGTTTCAGCAATCTGTCGGTTGCCCCAGGAGGCTATGTACTGGATTTTGTCGGTTTGAAAAATTTCAAAGATGCCATCCTGGTCGATGCAACATTTAACCGGATCTTGGTGGATTCGGTCGGAGCGATGCTGCTGAATGTGCCGATGATTCTATTCTTCAGTTTATTTACGGCGACACTGCTTAACCAGAAATTCAAGGGCAGAACGATGGCACGTGCGATCTTCTTCCTGCCGGTCATTCTGGCCTCCAGTGCTGTGGCGGCGGCCGAGTCCGCAGGTCTGATCAATCTGATGGGAGACATCAGTGCAGTGGATACGTCGGCGGAGGGGGGAGCTTCGTTCAACGTCGTTTCAATCGTGCGAATGCTGAATGATGTGGGGCTGCCAATGGCATATGTCGATTACATCGTTGAAGCCATCATGCGCATTTACGATATTGTCAGCAGCTCTGGCGTACAGATTCTGATCTTCCTCGCTGCGCTGCAATCGGTACCCGGCTCGATGTATGAAGTGGCCAAAATTGAAGGTGCAACGGCCTATGAATCCTTCTGGAAAATTACGTTTCCAATGGTGAGTCCATTGATCCTGACGAATGTCATCTATACGATTATTGATTCCTTTGCAGGTAGCCCGGTGACGGAGGCCATCTACCAGACGGCATTTAAAACCCAGAACTTCGGCCTGAGCTCAGCCATGTCCTGGCTGTATACGCTGGTCATCGGTCTGGTATTGGTTGTTGTGGGATGGGTACTGTCACGACGGGTTCATTACAACTGAAAGCTAACGAACGTTGAAGGAGGCATGAGACTATGGCTGTGTCGGGAACGGATCGCATGGTGGTGGTTCCGAAAGAGAACTACCGCATGCAGAGGGTACGAAACAAGACATCGGACCTCCTGTATTCCATCTTCAGATATGCATTGATTATTGGTATTTCATTTATTATTTTGTATCCATTGTTTCTTAAAATCTCGGTTGCGTTCAAAGATAAACAGGATATCTATAATCCGACCATCTATATGATTCCCCAGCATTTTACGCTGGATAATATCAAGCTTGCGGCGCAGGTGATGGATTATTTACCTTTGCTGGCGAATACGTTGTTGTTCGTCACGATTACAACGCTGCTCACAGCGATATCCTGTGCGTTAGCCGGGTACGGCTTCGCCCGCTTTTCTTTTCCCGGCAGCAATGTGCTGTTTGTATTAGTCATCCTCACTATTTTAGTACCGACAAGCACCCTGATGGTGCCGATGTATCTGCATTTCCGCAACTTTGATTTTCTCGGCATGATTCGGCTGTTCACGGGGCGAGAAGGGATCAACCTGCTGAATACATACTGGCCGTCGATGATTACTGCGGCTACGGCTGGTGGGCTGAAGGCGGGGCTGTTCATTTATATTTTTCGCCAGTTCTTCAAGGGCATGCCCAAGGAAATTGAAGAAGCTGCGTTGATTGATGGAGCAGGCGGATTTCGGACATTTGCTCGAATTATGCTGCCGAACGCCATTTCACCGCTGATCACAGTCATTCTGTTCTCGTTTGTCTGGCAGTACAACGATACGTTCTATTCCGCGCTATTCATGAGTGAAAGCCCGCTTATCTCGCTGAAGGTGGCTTCATTGCCTGCCCAGGCGAACCAGTTAATTCCCCAATTGATGGGTTTTGGCTCGAACTCGGGCATGAAGGCAGACCCCAATTATGTTGCCATGATCGTGGATACAGGAATTCTGCTGGCGATTGCACCACTCATTATTTTGTATTTATTTGTACAGCGCTATTTCGTGGAAAGTATTGAACGTTCAGGTGTAGTTGGTTAACCGGGCTTGGCGTAGTCGTGTAGGATGCGTAATTCGGGTGTTTTTGATATTTGGGTCTCTATGTATCCTACCTTGGAATGGGGGATTATCAATGACGGAACAAAAGATAAGCGGTTATTTGGTGAATAAAGATGCGACTTCCGAGGCTAGAGAACTGATGAAGTACTTGGCGGAGCGTTATGGAAAAGGGGTACTGTCCGGCCAGCAGGATTACGGCAATCTGAACTGGATTAATGAGAATACAGGCCGCAAGCCGGCGGTAATTGGATTCGATCTCATGGATTATTCTCCATCAAGGACAGAACGCGGCGCGATCTCTCAGGAGATTCGGGATGCGATTGCATGGCATCTGCAAGGCGGAATTGTGACATTGTGTTGGCACTGGAATGCACCTACTCATCTGATAGATGAACCAGGCAAAGAATGGTGGCGCGGTTTCTATATGGATGCCACCACCTACGATCTCGATTCAGCATTGGCTCATCCTGAATCGCAAGAGTATACCTTATTGATCCGGGATATCGATGCCATTGCAGTACATCTGCAAGAACTCAAGGAGGCTGGGGTGCCTGTGTTATTCCGGCCGCTTCATGAAGCGGAAGGAGGCTGGTTCTGGTGGGGAGCCCAAGGACCTGAACCTGCCAAAAAGTTATACCGCCTAATGTATGATCAATTGGTCAACACGTATGAGCTGGGTAATCTGATCTGGGTGTGGAACTCGGAAAAGCCGGATTGGTATCCGGGTGACGATGTGGTGGACATTGTGAGTGTGGATGTGTATCCAGAAGCAGGCGATCACAGCCCATTAGCTAAGCGTTATGAAAATCTGCGTGAATTAGTGAATGACAGCAAAATCATTGCTTTAGCCGAGAAT
Organism: Paenibacillus sp. MDV22-iso6; assembly: GCF_058408365.1. NCBI lineage: Bacteria > Bacillati > Bacillota > Bacilli > Caryophanales > Paenibacillaceae > Paenibacillus > Paenibacillus sp. MDV22-iso6. The sequence goes on from NZ_JBZVDZ010000006.1 coordinate 168,348, forward strand.
GGCTCCATTCCTGATCCAAAGCAGATGAAAGAGCAAGGTGTACATTGGAGCTGGTTCTGTACCTGGACAGGGGAATTCCTAAAGGGTGGCAATCATAATACCGTGGCGTATTTGAAGGAAGTATATAATAGTGAAGAAGTCATTACGCTGGATCAATTACCGAAGTGGAGTTGGAGATAGGGGTATTATCTGAACTTCTACCGACGTGAAAAAAAAGGGGGCTGTTCCATAAGTCATGAACATGACGGTGGACGCCTCTTGTTCGCGTTAATTTGGCCTGCCTTGAGAATCGGACCTTTAAGGTGCGCTAGATTCGTTAGCAAGTTGCAAGTTTGACGCATTCCGCTCACCTGAATTATTGGATAGCATGGCACTGATTTTTGGATACAATGCCTCATTGGAAGTAAACAAGATGTAGGATTGATTGGTTGTACGGATCAGGATTGTTTCGGAAGCGCCATACGCTGCGCCGATTCGAATGGCTGAAGGCTCACTTCCACCATATGTATCATCAAGGGTAACTGCTTTAATATCTGAGATGGGAATTTCTATTTTGGAAAGCTGCCAACGGATGATGAGTTTATTCTCTACTTGCTGTACTTTAATGCCTAACATACACACAACCTCCCTTTAAGCCTGTTGAAGATAAAATGTCTTTTTATTAGTTTATCACTTATTGGATGGAGAGGTGCTGAATCATTCTGGAGTAGCGAAGCAGCGATCCGAAGATGGTACTGTAATTGAAATGGCATAGTGCACCAGAGGGAATGGTTTACTACAGTTATTTCCATACATGTTGGCATGATGTACACTATGACTAACGAAACGGGAGACGAAGAGATGTACATGGAGGTGGTACCGTATGACAGACTTGAAAGCGTATCATTATTTTGAAAAAAGTGTTGGACCATTCCGCAATCTCTCCAGTCTGTCCGAGCAGGATGCAGAAGCTGTTGCGCAGCATATCTGGCAGGAAGGCCGGAATTTTGCCAGTCAGCGATCAGCAGATTACATGATGATTCGCAGAGAACTTGAGCGGAAAGCGTACGAGCAGTTTATCACCAAAGGTGGGAAACCGAGCAACCATTATCCTCATTACTTGACCCTGGGTGCATGCGCGTGGTTGGAATCATGGTATACCGAACCGGAGATCTTATGGGAGGATCTGCCTGCCTCAGGAATGGAATCAACAGGGTGATCTCGGACCGGAGCGTTATATCGAAGTACAGGTGTGGAACGAGAGAATTATCAGGCCATATCGCTGAGACAAAAGGGTTTAGAGGCTATTTATGCCGATTTTAACAGGTGCAAAAAAGTGCAATTGCAGGAAATACGGGTGTTCGATATAGTGAGTGAAAGCTTTGACCAGTGCCGAAGATCATTCTTCATTGGCCTGTAGAAGCCCCTTTTTTTAGGTATTAATCCGATTAATACGATAGGTTTAAGATACTAAGGAGGATGGGAAAGCTCATGCAAAAAGTGGGGAAACGAAACACCCGTAGTTTAACCTGGATCATATCCATTGTGTTGGTTTTATCTGTTGTACTCAGTGCATGCGGAAATAAAGAAGAAGGCCAGGCGAACGGAAGCAATGGTAATGCGGATGATCCATTGGAAGTCAGTATCATGACGATTACGCCAAGTGCGGTTCCTGCAGCGGATGATAATGTCATCAAGCGTGCGATCGAAAAGGCGACGAATTCCAAAATGAACATCCAGTGGGTTTCCAACAATATTTATGGTGACAAGCTGAATCTGACACTCGCTTCAGGGGATATCCCGGATTTGATCATGATTAATGACCCGTTCGGAAGCACGTTTACCAAGATGGTCAAACAAGGGGCTTTCTGGGATGTCACGCCTTATATCAAGGATTATCCCAATCTGAGCAACGGTATTCCCGACATTGCCTGGGAAACAACCAAGGCAGCGGATGGCAACAATTATGGTATTCCCCGCCCCCGCCCGGTAACCGGAGACTCCTTTTTCATCATCCGCAAGGATTGGCTCGACAAATTGAATTTGCAGGTGCCGGAGACCACGGATGAGCTGTTCGAAGTGATGAAGGCTTTTGTGGAGCAGGACCCGGATGGGAATGGAGCCAAAGATACGACGGCACTTGCCGCTTATATCAGTCCGGATGATCTTGGCTGGGGAGGCAATCTTGGTCCTGTACTGGGTGCCATTGAAAGTTCATTTATTGGAACCAACAGCAGTTGGAAATGGGATGAATCGCAAGGGAAGCTGATCTACAGGGAGTTGCTGCCTGAGGTTAGAGAATCCCTTCAATATCTGACCAAAGCCTACAGCAGCGGCATGATGCCGGAAGATCTGCTTTCGCTCAAGCTGACACAGGCAAGGGAATTGTTCAAGCGTAATCAGGCGGGCATTATTGTGGACAAGACAGGAACGATGCGCAAAATCTATGCTGATGATTTGAAGAAGGTTGATCCTTCTTTCAAATATACGGACTTTTACCCTCTGACCAATCTGAATGGATACAACCCAAAAGGGGCTGGATACAACGGTATTCTGGCGATCCCAGCGAGTGTGCCGGAAGAGAAGATGAAACGTATTCTGAAGTTGCTGGACACCTGGATGAACCCCGAAGTATTTGAAATTCAGCAGTTCGGGATTGAAGGCACACATTATGAAGTGGTGGATGGCAAAAAGGTAACGAATACCGAGAAATTGACGGCGGATAACGCCTCGGATTTCAATCATATCGTCAACGTTATTGACCTGCCTTGGGATACGACAGGCGAAACGGATGAAGAAACACAGGCGAATGAACTGTTCAAGAAAGTGGAGGCCGAACGGGACAAAACCAGTGTAGCCGATCTATCTGCAGGCCTTCAATCGGAGACCGGGCAGAAGGTTCTGCCTGAACTCAACAAGAAGATTCAGGACCTGAAAGCGAAGATTATATTGGGCCGAGAGCCGATTGAAGCTTGGGATACCTTTGTGGAATCGCTGCGTAATGACCCGAATGTTCAAGCGATGAGTGATGAGATGATAGAGGCGTATAAGAAAAGAAACGGACAGTGAGTCTGAGGGAAGGAGCTGCAAACCATGAGCATCCATGAGCAACGAATGAACACGGTCAAGGGGAAGCAGACTTCAGCCAGAAGCAAATGGTTAAACTTGCTGTCCGCGCTCCGGCGTGACCAGTCGTTATACTTGCTGGCCTTGCCAGGTATCCTGTTCTTTCTTGTTTTCAAATATATCCCGATGTGGGGCATCATCATTGCTTTTCAGGATTATTCCCCTTTTCGTGGCATTCAGGGCAGTGAGTGGGTCGGGCTGCAGCACTTTACTGAACTCTTTGCCAATCCGGATTTTGCTTTGCTGTTCCGAAACACACTGGCGATTAGTCTGTTGAATCTGATTCTGTTCTTTCCTTTTCCGATTCTGATTTCTTTGGGACTTAACGAACTGCGAAGTGTGGCGTACAAGAGACTAATTCAAACGATTATCTACATGCCACACTTTCTGTCATGGGTAATTATTGCCGGGTTAACGCTGCTGCTATTCGCCAAAGGAACGGGACTGATTAACGAACTGTTCACCTTATGGGGCTGGCCGCGAGTGGATATATTGACGAACCCGGACAGCTTCTGGGTGATGGTGACTTTGCAAGCGATGTGGAAGGAAGCAGGATGGGGAACGATTGTGTTTCTGGCCGCCATGGCGAGTGTGGACACCCAACTATATGAGGCGGCACGAATGGATGGGGCAGGGCGGCTGCGTCAGATCTGGCACATTACACTGCCTGCCATCCGTAGTGTCATCATCGTGCTCCTGATTTTAAGACTGGGAGACATCATGGAGGTTGGATTTGAGCAAATTTTCCTTATGTACAACGGTGCTGTATCCGAAGTGGCTGAAGTATTCGACACCTATGTATACCGTACAGGGATCGAGCAGGGAGATTTTAGCTATAGTACGGCGGTTGGACTGTTCAAATCGGTGATTGGACTGGTGCTGGTTGTGGTTGCAAACCGCGTGGTAAAACGCATGGGCCAGGAAGGTGTTTACTAGTTTCGATACCCGTATTCGGATCAGACATTGTTTCAGGGGAAGGAGGTTTCGCATGCATCGTTTGAAATGGAGTGAGAGAGTTGGGCAATCCCTGAACGCTGTTGTTCTTGGATTGTTGGCCGTGGTCATGTTCTTCCCGCTGTATTATGTTTTTGTCGTTTCGTTCACCGATCCAGGAGAGTATTTGCAAAAGAAAATCGTACTCTTCCCGGAACACTGGTCTGTCGAAGCGTATACGTATTTGTTATCCACGCCTGCCTTTGCACGCTCGCTGGGAAACAGTGCATTTCTGGCAACCGTGGGCACGATGTGCAGCCTGGCTGTATCGTCTTCTCTGGCTTATGCGCTATCCCAGAAGCGGTTTCAATTCAGAAAGATTCTGATGTTTCTGATTGTACTGACCATCTTGTTCAGTCCGGGCATCATTCCGAATTACTTGCTGGTACGGGAGCTGGGGCTGATCAATAATATTTGGGCATTAATCCTGCCTGCGCTCGCCAATGGCTGGACGGTGTTACTAATGAAAAATTTCTTCGACAGCCTGCCGGCAGAGATCAGCGAAGCGGCGTCCATTGACGGCTGTAGTGCCATCCGAACCTGGTACACGATTGTACTGCCACTGTCCATGCCGGCATTGGCTGCTTTCGGTTTGTTTTTCGCCGTAGGCTACTGGAATCAATTCTTTGCGGCGTTGTTGTACCTGAACGATTCAGCCAAATGGCCTATTCAAGTATTGCTGCAAAACATGCTGCTGAATGCTTCCAATATAGATCTGGTTGCACCTGGACAGCAGATGGAGACACCGCCGACAGAGATGTTGAAGATGGCCGCGATCATTGTAGCCATTTTGCCTGTGCTGATTGTGTACCCTTTTATCCAAAAACACTTTGCCAAAGGAGCCTTGATCGGCTCGGTTAAAGGATAAATCTGTGTTCAGGATTCAGGCTGTAATTCGGCTGATATTCGGCTTATATTCCCGGGAAGGAGGCACAGACAGATGTTATTCAAGTGCACAGCAGACAACTTGCCCAAAGGGCGCTATTTCAGACGCAGTCTGATGATGATTCTGTTTATCGCCTGCATTCCGGGTGTGATCACAGGTGTGTTGTTGTACGGCTGGGTCACCGTCAAAATGGAGAACATTTTGCAGCAATCCCATCTGCGACAATTCGAGCAGCGGACTGCATGGGTTAGCGAACAATTGGATGCGCTTGAATTGACCTTTTCCCAGTGGGCGTTCGATCCGGTCTTTGATAACCGCCTGAAAGAGCTTGATTTTGTATACAAATATAAGCAGGTACATGAACTGTATCGTTTGCTGCTCATGATTCAGAATTCCAATACACTTATCGGCAAAGTTCAGCTGTATCTGGATGAACCCCGAGTCGTGAAGATGGATTCGGAACGATATGATTTTATAAGTGACCCCAGTGAGATCACAAAGATGGAACGGTTGACCGAACAGCCGCAGGCGACGTATTGGTCCCGCTCCTTGGAGGGCAGTTCCATGATGATGGTGAATCGACTTCCGGGTGGAAATGATGATGCGCTTGGTGCGTTGACCGTCACCCTAGATAACCAACAGCTGGGAAGCATGCTGCAGACCTTATCCCCGTATAACGGCGGAACAACCTTTTTGCTGGATGAACAGGGGAAGCCCATGCTGCCACAGGACAAAGAGCTGGGTGGATTACAGCAAGCCGTTCGGGAACGTGTGTTAAATTTTGAAACCAATCCGTCTTCCTTCCTGATGGAGTATGGCGACATAACCTATTCCGTTCAATCAGGAACCTTCCGCAGACTGGGTACGAATTGGACTTATATCTCCGCGGCTCCCCTCAATGAAATTGTCGCTCCAATCGTGTCAGTACCCCGTATCGTGCTGCTTGTGAATGGAGCGGGATTGTTGCTGGCACTAATCCTGTCCTGGGTCGGTTCACTCCAACTCTATAAACCTTTTACCAAATTGTTGCGGATCTTTACCGTGACCGAGGCAGCGATAGAAGCTAAAAAACCGGAAATGTCTTCGTTATCCAAAGGTTTCTCATCAGCATCAATCCGCTCGAATGGACCTGTACATCTGGATGAAATCAAGCATATCGAACAGCGCTGGATCGGGATAAATCGGGAACGGGAATCGTTACAACAGCGCTTGGAAGAACATCTGCCGCTTGCCCGGGAAAGCCTGTTAATCCAGCTAACCCTTGGTCATCTCTTGTTGCCATCAGACCGTGAATGGCGGGAACGACTGTCCCAGCTCGGATGGGACCTAAGGGATGAACAGTTCGTTATTATGCTTGCCCATATTCGTCCTGAAGTTATTCTTCTTCATGGGAGTGAACATCATGGGCGTGAATCCCAAGAGTGGATCAGTTTTGCCGTAACAGACATAGTGGGCAGACAATTGCAGGAGCTTCCTTATCGGGCTGAGACACTCAATTATCATGATATGTCCATTGCCTTGCTGCTTGCAGTTCCTCCGAAGATCCAGCCGGATACGGCTGAGTTCAGAAATGAACTGATGCGTATGGGCCAACAGTGGATGGACAGTGTACATTCGGAATTGAATATCAGGTTGACGGTGGTCCTTAGCAAACTCACATCGGACGCCTCGCACATTCCACAGCTGATTAGAGAATCACGATCCGTATTGAGGAAAAGGCAGCTCTCTTCCAACCTATCAATCATGGATATGAATGAGGAGGCGGAGCAGGATGTGAAGCAAAGAGGAGCTTATCCACTCGAATTGGAGCAGGACATCATTTCAGCATTGCGCAGTGGGGATGAGGAATTAGCTCTGGAGCATTTTGGGCGATTTATAGACACATACGAAGGGTCTGAATCGCCAGAGGAGCACATTCGTCAGGCGTTATTCCAATTGCTGGCGCGGATACAGCATGCCCTGCTGCAATTAGGTGAAAATCCGGTTGAACTGTTCGGCTTGGCAATGTATGAGGAAGTGGTGCATTTGCATGATCTGGATGAATTGTTTCAGTGGTTCAGGGAACGAATCGTGCATGTATGTGTAGAGGAATTCACAGGCAGGGAAGAGAAGCAGATACAGATGGCCGTTCATCAGATGAAGGAGCACGCCGAGTGGCAATATGCTGAAGCGTTATCGCTGGATGAACTGGCAGACCTTCACGGGATTCATGCCTACACGTTAAGCCGGGCCTTCAAGCAGACATTTGGACAGAATTTTGTGGATTATTTAACCGAAATCAGATTGAATCGGGCTAAAGAGCTGCTCGAATCAACAGACGTCAAGATCAACGAAATTGCGGAGCAGGTCGGTTATCAGGCGAGTTATTTTAATCGTTTGTTCAAGAAAAGCGAGGGCACGACGCCGAGTCGGTACCGGGAAGACATTCGCAAGCAAACCGGGCATTCGCGTGGTAACCGTTCCGTATAATTTTCTGCCGAAAGGAGTGTGGGATCTAACGTGTCACATCATAAGCCCAATATTATTTTTCTTATGACGGATCAGCAGCGATGGGACTGCATTGGAACGTTTAATGAACATATTCATACGCCGAATCTGGATAAGCTTGCAGCCGAGGGAATCGCTTTCCAGGATGCGGTCTGCCAATCCCCGATGTGTGCACCCAGCCGAAGCTCCATGATGATGGGATACTATCCCTCACAGCTGGGGGTTCGAACGAATTATGGTGGTTTGTTTGAGGAAGACAAGCTGCCTTCTGAGCCGCTGCCGGAGTTGATGCATCGCGCAGGGTATCAGACGGCTGGCTTTGGGAAAACGCATTGGAACCATAGCGAGGGTGTAGACAAGCCATCCACACGTGGGTTTGAAGTGAGATCGATCGGTCTCTCCCGCCAGAGCGGCCATTATGAGCAGGGGGCAACGATGATGGGGGACACCCATCCCGAAGCGCTGGAGGCGTATCATCAGGAGACGAAGGATTTTGGCGGCGGGGAGGAAAATGTCAACGGTTATACCGGGTTCACTAGCCGAATTCCGATGAACCAGCATCGGGATGGATGGGTAGCCGAACAGGCACTGCAATTTTTGGAAGACGGAGTAGACACGGAGAGGCCACTGTTTTTTTATTTGTCCTTTCTCAAGCCGCATGCCGGGTTCAACGTACCCCAAGAATTTGAAGACCTCTACCGACTGGAGGATATCCCGGACATTCCGCAGCCACCTTGGGAAGACGAATTGAATACCCATCTGGCAGCCTCGGATGATCTGAATGTGAACAGTCGTCAGTCGTATCTGGACAAGAAGGCCGTATGGGAGCAGCGCAGTTCGGAGGAGAGAAGAAGAACCACATTGAGGTACTGGGCGAATTGCTCCTGGCTGGATCACTATTTTGGGTTGGCATTGAATAAGCTGGGGCAGCTCGGAAGGCTGGAGAATGCGCTGATTGTATTTGTATCGGATCATGGAGAGATGTTGGGGGAAAGGCAATACCGCTTCACCAAATACAATCTGTATGACAGCAGCGTTAGAGTTCCGCTCATTTTGTCCGGTACATACATCCCGGAACAGAAGCGAGGAACGAGGGATCAGAAACCCGCCGAATTGGTCGATCTTGTCCCCACATTAACGCAAGCAGCAGGATTAGAGGCCAACCCGATGCTACCGGGTGTGAACTTATTGGGTGAACTCCGGCATCGCGGAACGTTCTGTGAATTTCATGGTAAAGGTGTAACAGCGCCCCATTCGGCCCCGGCTTATATGTGGCGTACAACGGAGTGGAAGCTCATTCTGTACCTCGAAGGCTCTGTTGCGGAATCGGCCTCCAGGGTGCATGAAACAAAAGGTGAATTATATCACCTGACCGTTGACCCCCATGAATGGACGAATCTATATGATGAAGAGCAGCATGCTGCAATCCGGGAACAGTTAAAGACTGAACTGTTAATGCATCTGGCCGTCAGCTGGGCCAAGGGACCCTTCTTCTATGATCGTGGTGGCACCAAGCCGCTGGAGACATAAGGAGAGTAACATTGAGTTGTTTATGTAAATGTGTGAAGGACCAAGTGTATCCGTTGACCGGGCAACCGGAGGCAAAGCGAAGATTGCTCCCACGATTAGACGATTAAACGATGTCGGCTAAAGGGGCGCGGATCATCTGCTTTGCTTTTTTTATGACCGGATAAGGCAGGGGAACTTGATGTGAGATACAGACGGTTTATGAGTTTGGCAAATTAATCGATGGAGGGGAATCATTGATGAAAACCGAAATGACTGTGGCAAAAGGAAAGAAAGTACTGTTCACATGGCTATTAAGTGGAGTCATTGGATTGACAGGCTTGGCTTCACCCGGAGGTTTAGCACCCAAGGCAGAGGCCGCAGAAGTGTCTGCACCACGGCTGGTAGAAGACCTGGGACGAGGCCTTACTGCGGTGTACCTGGGGGAGAACCAAGTCTATCTGAGCTGGCGTTTACTTGGGACCGAACCGCAGCAAGCTACCTTCAATGTCTATCGACGGACGGGCACAGAAGAGGTGAAGCTGAATGCCCAGCCTTTGACGCAGGGAACCAACTATACGGATACAGACGTGGATGTAAACCAGAGTCATACGTATATCGTGAAGTCTTATGTGGATGGTACTTTGCAGGGTGCAAGTGCAGAAGTAGTGCTGGCCGCAAACCCCGAGATTCGCAATTATTTCAGTATTCCGCTGCAAAATATAACGTCCAATCCGTCCGATTATTTTGTCCAGCATGGCTGGCCAGGGGATCTGGACGGCGATGGAGAATATGAAGTTGTGGTCACCCGGATTCCGGTGAATGGAGGCAACAAATATGTGGAGGCGTACAGCTTGACCGAAGGTTTCCTATGGCGAATTGATCTGGGGCCTTACAGCGTGACCACGATCGATACATATAATGCACCACCTGCTTCGGTAAGCGAATTCGGTGTGGCTGGACTGGGCGGCTGGCGTGACAATGACAATATTACAGTGTTTGATCTGGATAGTGACGGAAAGGCTGAGGTACTGCTGCGTACCTTTGAAGGTGTGACGTTTGCCGATGGTCAGGTCGTCCCTGCTACGGTGCAGCGCGCACAATATGTATCTGTTGTGGATGGATTGACGGGTACAGAAGCTGCACGTACTACAATTACGAATAATTATGCAGCCGATGGACCGCTCAGCGGGCATTTCGGTATAGCTTATCTGGATGGTGAACATCCGAGTCTGATTACGGCGCTCAAGAATCGTGCGCTCAGCCGGAATTTCCAGTATGTGACGTCAGCTTATGATTATGCAGGTGGAGCCCTAACCGAGCGATGGAGACATGTAGGGGCGGACGGTGAGTTTTTCCACCAGATTCGTATATTGGATCTCGATGGGGATGGAAAGGACGAGGTTTCTTTTGGCGGCTGGGCACTGGATGATAATGGAGAGACATTATACAGTCTGCCTGGTGTAGTCCATGGTGATCGATTCCACATTACGGATATTGATCCGGATCGGCCGGGTTTGGAGCAGTTTGGAATTCAGCAGGCGGAGAACGGCAACGTTAATCAATTTCCTTGGTTTTACGCGGATGCAGCGACGGGTGAGATCATTCGCACGGGAGAACTGCCCCAGGACGTGGCAAGGGGAACGCTGGCGGATATTGATCCACGACGCAGCGGGCTTGAGATGTGGTCCAGTTCAGGCAATATTTATAATGTGGATGGTGAAGTGATCAGTTCGGTTCAACCATCAACGAACTTCAAAATCTGGTGGGATGGAGATGTGCTCGGCGAGCTGCTGGATAAGAACTTTGTGGAAAAGTGGGACTGGCAGCAGGACACGACGACACGTCTGTTTACAGCTGATGATGTGCGTGTGAATTCCAGAAACGCCCCTGTACTCTATGGGGATCTGCTCGGGGACTGGCGGGAGGAAATTCTGTATGAGACGAGTGATTTCCAAGAGTTGCGTCTGTACAGAACGACGATACCGTCAGATGTTCGCATCTACACACTGCCGCATAATCCGGCATACCGTAACGGACTGGCTGTCAAAGGATATATGCAGTCTTTGCTAACCGATTATTATCTGGGTGAAGGAATGACAACACCACCGTATCCCAATATTCGCCCTGCCGTGTACAATAGGGAGAACGAGTCTTAAACCTAACCATGAAGGGGATGCTTGAGATGCATGATCGGCTGCCAAAGAAACCTTCTTCCTGCTGCTGCGCTGCAAGTCGGGGCGGCAAGCTCGAGGAAAAGAGTCTGCCAGAGGAAACGGCTGCATTGGTAGAGGCTGTTGAGGACAAGCCATCAAGTCATACCAGTTATTCAGCTGACTTCACAATAGCTCTAACCAATAGAGCAGAGAAGAAAGAAAGTATTCGTATTGAAGGTGGACGTTTCCTGATGGGCACGAATGACCCTGAAGCTTTTGCAGCGGATGGAGAAGGCCCCGTCAGAGAAGTTCAGGTGAACTCCTTTTATCTGGATGCCTGTACGGTAAGCAATGCGGAATTTGCACAGTTTGTTCGTGAGACGGGGTATCGGACTGAGGCGGAGCGGTTTGGCTGGTCTTTTGTTTTTCATCTGTTCGTTTCTCCGCAAACGGCGGCTCAAGTTCGAAACGTGGTACAACAGACACCCTGGTGGTGGGTTGTTGAAGGTGCAGACTGGGCTCATCCTGAAGGACCCGATTCTAATATAAAAGATCGCTCTGATCATCCGGTTCTTCATATCTCATGGAATGATGCCAATGCCTATTGCCGCTGGGCGGGTAAACGTCTGCCTACAGAAACCGAATGGGAATATGCAGCCCGGGGTGGCCTAATTCAGAAAAAATATCCTTGGGGCGATACGTTAAGGCCGGATGGACAGCACTATTGCAACATTTGGCAGGGGGTATTTCCAACGAAAAATAATGCAGCCGACGGTTATGCAGGCACCGCTCCATCTCAATCGTTTCCTCCCAATGCATACGGACTTTATAATATGTCAGGCAATGTATGGGAGTGGTGCGCAGACAACTACGTTACGGATCACGAGAAGGCTGCGGATGCTGCCACGGAATTATCTCCTCATGAAGACCGCAAGGTGTTAAAAGGCGGTTCCTACCTATGCCACCGTTCCTACTGCAATCGCTATAGAGTGGCGGCCAGAATCCCCAACACGCCTGATACATCTACTGGGCATATTGGTTTCAGATGCGCAGCGGATGTATAGTCTGTTGGTTTGCTTGTTTGTAGGATAAGGGTCTGGCTATTTCACCCGAATAAGTAATCCGAACAGACCCAGTACAGCAAAGGCCAGAAATGCTGTCGTGTTGGAGAACATCTCAATGGTGTACCCCGCTATCGATGAACCTATGAACTGCCCCGCACCGAGCGCGAGAAAAGCAAGGCTGATTCCGATGGACGTATTTGGGCGAAATAACCTGGTCGCCCACACGATGAATACACTGGTCAGAAATATATAGGTACTGCCAAACATAACAGCTGAGACCAGGCTGGCGGCCATCGATGGAAGAAGGATAACGCCAAGTGAAACAGACAAGAGCAGAAGGCCTATCCGATAGGACCATCCAATTCCGATGCGTTCAATAATCCGACCAGCACACCCGCCGAGAATCCCCATAATCCCCATCACAATCCAGAACAGTACGGCTTCCGAATCGGAGGCCCCTTTTTCGTCGGTGAGGAAGTTTCGGGCAAAGGTCCAATAGATCGCAGAACTGATACCTGTCAGAAGGGAAGCCATGAGCAGAGCCACACCGGGTCTGGTCGGCTTCATGCATGCCCAGAGGGATTTGGTACAAGGCTTTGTTTTGCGTGGGGAAAGAACACGTCTATTCCATAACACTACTACAACACCCAGAACAGCAAAGAAGATGTAGGTAAAACGCCAATACTCGGTGAACAGCCAGTAGATCGGACCGGATACGATAATGCCAAAGCTGGTACCTGTGTTAATCCAGCTATTCCCCCTGGCTTGCTGCTCAGGTGCAAGCTCAGCGTAGACGGTGTTACCCAATGCAGGAGAGGCCAAGCCTGTACTTAATCCGGCAAGAAATACACCTAGTGTGAGAACAAACGCGTTTGGAGACAAGGCTATGCCCAATAAACCGAGCACAGCACTAACGCCCGCTATTTGAATGACATGATAGTGCCCAATGCGATTAATTAACAGTGGGGCACTAAGTAGAGACAGACAGTACGCAATGTAGGTTGCGGAATTGATTGCTCCGGATTGGGCATCGTCCAGTTGGAGTGCTTCCGAGATTTCCGGCATAAACAGCCCATAGCTGAATCTCCCGAATGCATAACATACAGCGATAAGGGCAATCCCTGGGAAAATAATTTTTTTCATCAAATCCACCGCCTTTTAGATAGAACGATCATTATATTTTCTTTGAAATAAAAAAGTGAGTTGAACTACTAACTCACCCGGTGTGGGACTACTTGAAACTATTCTGCGTCATGTCAATGAGTTCCCGGCAGACGCTATTTACATTTTCTGTCTCAGCGAGTGCAGTAGAACCCTCCAGCAACAGGTTAAATTGCAACACTGCACGGTCACTTGCGGCAGGATCAAGATTTTTAATCAAGGTCATCACATGTTTTTTATGTGCGTTGACAGTTTGTACAATGACGTTGTCTGGATCTCCGCCAAATTCCTCCTTGGCACGCAAAAACAAGCATCCTCTCGACTCATGCTCCATCAACCAGCGTGCATGTCCTTCCGCCAGATTGAGGAATACGGGTTGCGCTTTGTTGTCGGCATACTGCCGCAGCTGTTCCAGATAGCGCTGTTCGCGCCGCCGAAGTACTTCAACAATGAGATCATCCTTGGAGTTGAAGTGATTATATAACGTCATGATGGCGATCCCGGCATCTGTGATGATTCGCTTCAAGCCGATAGAATGAAAGCTGTGCAGGTAGAATAATTCCTCAGCCACGTTCAACAGCATTTCCTTTTTGCTGCTCATAAGAAGTAATACGCTCCTTTCAGAATAAGATAGAACGATCATTATACTTCTAAAATATAGAAAATGGCTCACATTGTCAAATGCTGTGAACCATTTCGATTTCCATTTGGTGAAGAGCATCTATCCATTCTGTGGGACATCCAGAATCTGTGATCACCATGGATATTTGATTTATAGGTGCAATCTGGGCGAAGGTTGAACGTCCAAACTTGGTATGATCTGCTACCAAAATGGCTTCCTCCGCACGCTCCATCATTTTGCGGGAGATGAGTGCCTCTTCCAGCACATAATCTGTGATCCCATCCGTTAATGACACGCCACCTGCTGAGATGAATGCCTTATTGACTTTGAATTGACTGAGCAATTCATGAGCAATGGGTCCAGTAGAGGCTTGTACGACCGGGGTGACTTCTCCTCCAGCGAAAATGATTTTGCCTGCAAACTCCTCTAGCGCACAGGTAAGAATGGGGACGGAGTTGGTTATGACGGTCACCTGAGACCGATGTCGCAGCTGCCGCATAATCTCCAGCGTTGTTGTACCATTGTCCAGCATTATGGTCTCTCCATCCTCAATCAGAGAGGCGGCTGCCACGCCAATGGCCTGCTTTTCGTTCAGTTGAAGCTGCGCACGCTTTTGAAAAGGGGCTTCGATCATGCCTGAGCGTACACGTACAGCGCCTCCGTATACTTTGCGCAATTCGCCTTCCTTTTCAAGTCGGTCCAGATCCCGCCGAATCGTCTCCGTAGACACCTGAAACAGATCCGCCAGAACCTGTACCTGAACCTTGCCCTGGGTAGCTAGCTGGTTAAGAATGGTGTGTCTGCGTTCTTCATACGTTAAAGACATGTTTGTGCCTCCTGAAGTTTCGATCTAAGTTCTATTTATTTTAGAGTTGTGAGATAGTGTGGATTGTTGTTGTTTTAATAGTTTAAGTTGGAGAGAAGACCTTGTCAATTTTGAAATGTAATGAGGAGTATAATGAGAAGTAAATTCTGTTCTTAATATGTATTGACAGCAATATGATGTGACGATAAGATCATATAAAACAACGTGAAACCACAACAAACAACATTGAAAACTTCAATCCATAGTACATGGATCATCAGGGAGGAAAAAAGGGTGAAACGTCAGCTTGCTTTTCAAGCAAATGGAGCATTCAAAATCGTGCAGTTTACAGATCTACACTGGAAAGATGGGCGACCTGAAGATCTTCGGACCAGGCAATTAATGAAAACTGTCATTGAAGCGGAACAGCCCGATCTGGTTGTCTTTACAGGCGATGTCATCTACACGGGACCAGTCGATCCTGGCAATAAGGAATGTGAACACCCGGAGCAGGCATTCCGGGATGCTGTGTCGGTAGTGGAAGAGCGTGGTATTCCGTGGGCTTTTGTGTATGGCAACCATGATACAGAGAATCGGATTACCCCCGATGCATTAATGGATGTGATTCAGGAGCATGCGCATACCGTGACAGAACCTGGACCGCGTGAGATTGCGGGACTAGGCAATTACACATTGGAGATTGCCGGAGCGGATGGCTGTCCGGCAGCAGTGTTGTATTTACTCGATTCGGGGAACTATTCCCAGTTCGAGTCCATTCCCGGTTATGGCTGGATTCAGCCTAATCAGATCCAGTGGCTGATGTCTGAATCCACACGCGTTAATCCCGGCCGCAGCCGCGGGGAGAAGCTCCCAGCCTTGGCGTTTTTCCATATCCCGATTCCTGAATATCAGTCCATGTGGGACACACAGATCTGTTACGGCAGCAAATATGAACCTGTCTGCTCTGCCCAAGTGAACTCGGGTCTGTTCTCTGCACTGCTGGAGATGGGCGATGTGATGGGGACCTTTTGCGGACATGATCATGTGAATGATTTTCAGGGGACTTACCACGGCATTCGTCTCTGCTACGGGCGTTCGAGTGGACACAGTACATATGGAAGGGAAGGCATGCTGCGCGGAGGACGGGTCATTCAATTGCAGGCGGGACAACGCAGCTTTGATACCTGGATTCGTCTGGAAGACGGATCGGTCGTGAAGGAACAGCCAGAACATCAACCTGAGAGCACTTTGGCACATTAGAGAATATAGAAGAGCAAGGCATTAGAGAGGAACGTTTTGATTATGATTTTACCTATAGTTCTGGTGCTCGCTTCCGGGATGGCTCACGCTGTCTGGAGTATGTTCACCAAACGCAGTTTAAACAAAAGTGTGTTTTTATGGTCCATCATGATGATTCCAACCGTAATACTGTTGCCTGTGCTTATCGTGGAGTTGGTACGGGAACCTTTATCCATACCAGCCTATGCACTACTCGTGTTATCGATGGCGCTGCAAGCCTTGTATTCCTGGCTGCTATCGCAGACGTATGAATTGGGCGATTTGTCGCAGATTTATCCGATTATGCGGGGAACGAGCACCTTGTTGGTGCCATTGATCGGTGTTGCTTTTCTGGGTGAAACGTTGTCCATGTTCGGCTGGGTCGGTATTGCCTGCATGATTGTAGGATTTACGGTGCTCAGTGGTGTGGGAAGCAGAGTTGGCAAATCTGGCTCAAGTGTAACAGGATCAAAGCCGGTTCTGATGGCCTTATGTGTCGGGTTATGTACAACCAGTTATGTGTTCGTGGACAAATTAAATCTAGAGCATATTTCACCCCTGTCGTTACTGGAAGTGACGAACATTGGCTTTGTTGCCGGCTTGACTCCGGCGCTGCTCGCTTCCCGCCAACTGCGTCAGGAATGGAAGAAGAACCGATCAACTATTATGCTGGGAGCGCTGCTGAATCCGGGCTCGTACTTGTTGTTTCTGTTCGCATTGCAGCAGGCGCCAATGGCCAGACTGGGCCCGCTTCGGGAAGTAGGAACAGTATTTGCGGCCTTCCTCGGTATTTTGTTATTGAAAGAACAGCAGGGGAAGAAGCGTATTCTCTGTTCCGTCGTTATTTTTGGCGGCATATTGCTGATAGGCATGTGGGGTTAGTGGAATTCCAGTATTTGGAGATATGGTGTATACTCATGGTTAATGAACCGCTCTCATGAGGAGGATGAACCATTGAACGTGCACCGTTTGGAAGATATTCATTTTCGTGATCCCTACATACTGGCTATACCATCGCGCAAGAAATATTATTTATATGGCTCTATCGGGCAAAATGTGTGGAACGGCCCAGCCATCGGTTTTGATGTCTATGAGAGTGAAGACCTGATCCATTGGAGTGGTCCTTCCCCATGCTTCCGTGCACCTGCGGACTTCTGGTCCGATCACCACTATTGGGCCCCGGAAGTCTATGAATGGGAAGGTCGCTTTTATATGTTTGCCAGCTTCAAGGCGGAAGGTGTTTCGCGGGTAACAGGTGTGTTGGTGGCTGATCAGCCGGAAGGGCCTTTTGAATTGTGGTGTCGCTCCCTGACGCCACCAGATTGGGAATGCCTGGACGGTACATTGTATGTGGACGATCAGGGTGATCCGTGGATGATCTTTTGCAAGGAATGGGTGCAGGTGGAGGATGGGGAGATGTACGCGGTACGTCTGAAACCGGATCTGAAAGGAACGATAGGCAAGCCTGATCTGTTATTCAAAGCTTCCGAAGCGCCATGGTCTGTCGGAGGTGGAGAACAGCGAAACCGTTATGTCACGGACGGTCCGTTTCTGTATCGTATGCAAAATGATGAACTCGTCATGATGTGGTCCACATCCGGTCAAGACGGTTATACACTGGGGCTGGCCCGCTCGGTGTCCGGTAAACCGCAAGGTCCATGGAAGCAGGATGACAAGCCGTTGTTCGCCAATAATGGAGGACATGGGATGCTGTTTCGTACGTTCGAAGGACAACTGTGTCTCACCATTCATGCTCCGAACAATCATCCGAAGGAACGACCCGTTATTTTCCGCATGCAGGAGAAGCAAGGACAACTGACGCTATTGGATAATCCAACGTAAAATGTAGAAAATGCAGATCACGTATTCGGAAAAGCCACTGGCCTAATCGCTTTTTCAATCTTCTTCAATTGATCCCCTCAGGGTAAATGATCTTAAGGAACATCTGTTCAGATGAGCCTAGGATGACTGCCTGAGGGGATTTGTTTATTTTATCGCAGGTACTCAAACATGATATATTGGGAGGAGCAGCGTGTCGGTAATGTAAAAGCGAGCAATGATAGCTCTACAATGAAATGGACAGAGTGACGGGGAGAGACGTTATATGCTGCATGAGGAAAAGTTGATCCAGGCGATTACGGAGCATGAACAATTAATGCATGACCTGCGGCGGATTCGCAGTCTGGATCTGCCTCAGTGTTACATAGGTGCGGGGTATATTCGCAATTATATCTGGGATGTGCTTCATGGCTATCCTCTTCGCGAACTTCACAGCGATATTGATGTTATTTACTACGATACGGAAGATATGCGTGAGGAGCGGGACCTGCTACTGGAACAAGGGCTTCGCGAGCAGACAGGCAATTCCATATGGTCGGTGAAAAATCAGGCGAGGATGCATCTGCGTAATGGAAACAAGCCCTATCAATCCACAGAAGATGCCCTTCGGTATTGGCCAGAAATCGTCACAGCCATAGGTGTGCGGTTAGATGAACAAGGTCAGGTGCGTATCTGTGCCCCGCATGGGCTGGAGGATCTGTATGCGTTAATCGTACGCCAAAGTCCGTTTTTCACGGATGCAGACTACTATAATCATCGTGTAGAGAAGAAATGTTGGCAACAACAGTGGCCCAAGCTCACGATCATAAAATCCTGAATCAAGGGCATATGACGGAAGTGAAGGCCCGAGAAGGAGTGTTACTGGATTTATGAAAAAGTTTATACGAGAAAAAGGCCTAATCCTTGATCTTATTTTCATTGCATGTTTTGTGTTCTTCCTTGTTTTCTGGGGCTGGAACTTCGCGGTGAAGTTTTTTGGCCTGATCACTGTAGCCTTTATCGTGTTGAGGCGGATTGATTATCAAAAGCATATCCTGCTGAAACGCATTCTGCTTACTGGCTTCGGGATCGCTGCGGTTTCATTTGTAATTATCGAAGCACTTGTGTTTACTCAGCTTAACGCGAATGATCCTGAAGAAGCGGACTATGTCATTATTCTCGGCTCGGGCATCAAGGGAACTGAATTGTCATTGACCTTGAAACAAAGGCTGGATGCCAGTTTGGACTATATCCGCAGTCATCCTCAGACGCCAGTGATTGTATCCGGTGGGCAGGGGCCGGGAGAATCGATTCCGGAAGCACTCGCCATGAAAAACTACCTTGTTGATCAGGGGATCAGCCCCACACAAGTCATTATGGAAGATCGATCGACGAGCACCCAGGAGAATATGGCTTTTTCTAAAAAAATCATTGATGCATCCGGGCTGGAGCATCCCAAGATCATGATTGTCACAAGTGATTACCATATGTTCAGATCCAAGTATTTGGCCGCCAAGAACGGTTACGCTGCCGAATACGGCATTTCCGCTCCTTCACCGGGTTATCTGAAACCGATCAATATGATCCGGGAGTATTTTGCAGCGGTTAAAGCGTTTATCTAATGGATAATGCGCGAATTCAGAAATGGATTACAATCTTCAAGATATCACATCCAAAAAAGGCAACGATCAACTCCTAATCGAGTGAACGTTGCCTTTTTGTTATTTCTTATCATACGTTTTGAAAATTTCAGTGATCACATTGAGAACCATAGCTATTTCATGTGGTTCATGGGTTCTCAGGATGGTAATTAGTTTCTGAATGTTATTATCTTCATAGGAGAGTGCCTCGTTTTCATTCACATATGTAAATAATTGATTAACGCCGACATCAAGAGCATCCGCGATTCTATCCAAATTTTTCAAAGAGATGTTACGCTCCGCGCGTTCAATGAATCCGATATAGCTTGTATTAAATCCTGCCTTTTCAGCTAAAGCCTCTTGAGATAGATCCTTGGATTTCCGAAGATCTCTTATTCTTGCACCAACTAACTCCAAAAGTTCTGACATGGGTACACCTCTCTTTAATTAGAAGTGTAGAGAAAGAATAGAGGTTGATTAACCAATACTTAATAAGTAATTTGATTAAAAAACTACTATATAGTAATATTTTATCTATATCTTGCCCAAAACTTAAAAAATACACACCAGTTTTTTGTACAGAGAGTAAAACGGATAAAGGGGTTGTTGGACTTGAATGAAATGCACTCCTTCATGAATCGGCAGATCGATAAACCTTTATTGTACTTAACTGATGAGATTTCCAATGTGAAAAGAGATGTGTTCGATTATCAAAAACTTGCTGGATATCATATGAAATTGGCTTTTATGATGCATAAGCATAGCCAAAGGAAAGTTTGCCTGATTCTCTGTGACTGGGCTTTGACTGCCATGATCAAGGCTTTGTACATTCATGAGCACCAAACAACGATCTTACCTGACAAATGGACGATGAACGAAATTCTTTCTTTTGTGCATACAGATAAGAATCCCGGATTGGATATTGTCTTATTCATCAGCACGATACAATATATATCTTCAATAGAAAACGGCCCAGACTCTTTTCTTGCAGAGCCAACCAACATTGACAAACTGCTTGAACGAACAGAACAAGTGTTGAGTGAACTATCCGCCCGAATTCTTAGTGAACCAAACACTCCACTTTTTTAATTGCTGAAAATATATAAAAAGTTTTGTTTGACTGCGACAGCTTCCGTATTCCAAATCGGCCTACACGGGGCTGTTTTTTTGTTGGAACACGCCATCAATCGAAAGAATCTTGTACAATGAGGTAGTTGGAAAATTGAAACATAAATAGGGGATAAACATGAGAGGATGCATTAGTTATCAAGATCATTTTATGTGAAATAGAAGAGCAGGATTAAAAGCATTTTATCCAGCTGCGGGATTCAAATGATGCTCACAACTAATTTTTGAGAATGGCCCATGATCATCTGATCAGAAATAATCATCAGTATGCTTTAAAAATGTTTGCAGACTAATATGTATCGAGGGTAGAAGGACAAAAAGAAGGGGGCAGCTGATTTGAAAACATACATATTATTATTTGAAGGATACGTATCATTTGAGATTATGTTAGCCAGCTATTTTATGAAAACCCAAGGAGACATCATAACGGTAGCGTTGGAAAAAGGACCTTTACAGTCATATGAGGGATTTTCGGTTAATCCCTCTGTTCTACTAAATGAGATTGATCCGTCAGAAGTGGAACTTTTGATAATTCCCGGAGGAGATGTTACGGCAATGCTGCAACGTCCGGACTTGATGTACTTCATCAAAGCACTTAATGCGCGCAAGACGCCCATTGCAGCCATCTGTGCAGGAATATTATTGTTCG
Organism: Paenibacillus sp. MDV22-iso6; assembly: GCF_058408365.1. NCBI lineage: Bacteria > Bacillati > Bacillota > Bacilli > Caryophanales > Paenibacillaceae > Paenibacillus > Paenibacillus sp. MDV22-iso6. The sequence continues at coordinate 189,646 of NZ_JBZVDZ010000006.1, forward strand.
GTCAAGCGCAAATATTGGAGAGCAGATCATTTACGACTAATGCTGAATCCGAGATGAGAGCTATCACAGCCCAAGGGAAATATGTAAATGAAGGTGTTGTTGTTGATGGACATATCATTACAGCCAAGGCGAGTGCTTATGTGGATTTTGGAATCGAAATCGGTAAAGTTATGAATATCTATTCAGGTCCTGAAGATCTGGAAGAAACGATTCAAGTGTTCAAATATTTCAACGCCAAATCATGATATAATATACGTCATTAATAGAAGAACGATGTAGGAGTGAAGGATCATTACAGCATATATGTTACCTGCTCTCTATGAGCAAAAGAAAGTTTCAGCGCATGACATGGAAGAGATTGTGCGTTTGTTGGCACACGCACCATTACTATATGATGACGGGCTGTCAATTCAAGTTCAGGACTTCATGGAAGGGTTGGAAATCGAGCTTGAGCATGAGGTGCGGCGCGCAGTAATCGAGTTGTATGAATTGGCTGTGCAAGCTTGTCGTCCCTTCTCCGAGCTATCTGCTTATGAGCAGTTTCAGGATGCACTTGGATTACAGGCCGAACTATGGCAGGTAGAAGTGCTGACGCTTGTCGAATGGATGGAATGGTTGAAGCAGATCGGTAAAGGACAAAGAAAACTGCCTGAATACAATTTTACAGCCATGCTGGGGAATTTGCCTGAAGGGTTCATGATTCATGATTTCCATGATGAGCTTATGTATCAGTTGGAGCAAAACTCAGCGAACGCATGGGCGATTGAAGAACGCAATCGTTTATACGCAGCCTTGGGCATAAATTAAAATCAAACAAAACCGTCGCAGACAGTGTTAGTCCATATATAGCGTAGTTGCTTTACCCAGTATGGGGAAATGAGGGGATACCGTGAAAAAGGTTGTGTTGGCGGGTGGAACAGGGTTTGTTGGTCAGGATTTTGCCCAAAGATTCAAGGAGCTTGGTTATGAGGTGCTCATCATCTCACGTCAGCCCGGTCATATTGCCTGGGAGAACCAGGCTGGAATCATACAGGCACTTGAAGGTGCAGAATTGCTGATTAACCTGGCCGGAAAATCCGTAAACTGCCGTTACACGGACGAGAACCGCAAAATCATTTTGGAATCCAGAACACGCACAACCCGCATTTTGGGCGAGTCTGTTCTGGCTTGTAGCAACCCTCCTGAATTATGGATTAATTCGAGCACCGCCACCATATACAGACATGCAGAAGATCGTCCCATGACGGAGAAAGAGGGCGAGATTGGTTCCGGGTTCTCGGTGGATGTCGCCAAGGCGTGGGAAAAGGCTTTTTTTGAATTCAGTCTGCCGTCTACACGTCAGATTGCGTTACGGATCGCCATTGTGCTGGGAGAAGGCGGCGTCATGGAGCCACTGACCAATCTGGTCCGCTTTGGGCTGGGTGGATCACAAGGACCTGGAACCCAGCAGTTTAGCTGGATTCATATAGAAGATTTGTTCCGCATGGTGATCTATGTTCAGCAGCATCCGCAATTGGAGGGTGTATTTAATGCATCCTCTCCGCATCCTGTCACGAACCGCCAGCTTATGGAGAGTCTGCGGCGGCAGATGGGAGTTCGAATTGGACTTCCTTCACCTCGCTGGATGCTGGAACTGGGGGCACGATTCATCCGGACCGAAACAGAACTGGTTCTCAAAAGTCGCTGGGTGATTCCCGAAAGGCTGGAAAGAGAAGGATTTACATTCAAATATGATACGCTCGATCTTGCACTGGCCGAGATTTTGAAGTAAGGAAATGAATCAACATGACTGAATAAAAAAATAACACAACGGGAGGGGCAGAGATATCTGCCCTTCTGCTGTATTTTCTGCACTTCGTCATGGCGTTTAGCCAGGCGGGGTGAAGTGTAATTTTCATTTAGATATGTTCGACTAAACATTTACACGATAACTGCGATAACAAGGTTGTTCTGTCATTGGAGTGTTAGTGTACATATTTATTAGTTGAACTTATATTCAGTCAGAAGAAGAGAAAGAGGTAGGTCATATGCAGCTTAGAAGAGTGAGAATTGTGGGAACAGGCAAGTATTTGCCTCAACAGGAAGTAACCGACGAGGAGTTGGATCGCCGTTTGCAGGTGCCTGCGGGCTGGGTCAGCAAAGCAACAGGTGTAGGTGTGCGTCATTACGCTTCTGGTGCAGAGACCTCTTCCTTCATGGGAGCGAGGGCTGCCGAAGCCGCACTTGTTGATGCGGGATTGACGTTCGCAGATATAGACTGTCTAGTGTGTACGAGCGGTACGAAGGAACAACCTTTACCCAGTACGGCGGTATTCATTCAGCAGGCGATGGGACAGCAGGATTCAGGTGTACCGGCTTTTGACATGGATGCGACCTGTTTAAGTTTCCTAAACGGGTTGGATGTTATCTCCTATATGGTGGATGCCGGGCGTTATAAAAGGGTGCTGCTTGTAGCTACGGAGATCGCTTCAAAGGGGTTAAATTGGTCGAACAAGGAGAGTGCTGCCCTGTTCGGTGATGGAGCTGCTGCTGTCATTATTGAACGCTCTGCTGAAGGAGAGTCTTCGCAGATTGTGCATGCCTCGCTGAAAACGTACAGCCGCGGCGCGCGGTTTTCGGAAATTGCCGGTGGGGGTACTCGTCTGCATGCCTCGAATTATGTGGCAGAGCAGCCGGACCCCTATCTTTTTCATATGGATGGACAGGCCATCTTCCGTATGGCTTCCAGGTTGCTGCCAGCATTTATTGACGATATGTTGCAAGCAACCGGTAATCAGATGAAGGATTTCCAATTGGTAATTCCGCATCAGGGAAGTGCCATGGCGATGAGGCTGATCCGCAAGAAGCTAAGAATCGAAGAGGACCGTTTTATGGACATTACACGAAATCACGGCAATACCATTGCCGCTTCCATTCCGATGGGGCTGCATGAAGCGATCAAGCAGCAGCGCATTCAGAGGGGAGATCGGGTGCTAATGATCGGAACAGCCGCCGGATTATCACTGGGAGGACTTATTTTTGACTACTAGATTCACGAAGAATGGACATCAAACATCAGAATCCTTAAATGTGCTGCTCACAGGCGGGCGGGCTCCGGTAACGCTCGATCTGGCGCGTATGCTTCATCGTGCGGGTCACCGGGTTTACGTTGCGGAGAGCGTGGTGCGTCATTTGTGCAGATTGACCAGTGCGGTGGAGCAGTGTTTCATGGTTCCATCTCCACGTCATGAAACAGAGGATTACTTGTTAGAGATGGAGAGTCTGGTTCAAACCTGGCAGATCGAATTGTTGATTCCGATGTGTGAAGAAGTTTTTTATATTGCCCAAGGGACAGATCGACTGCGTAATCACTGCCGTGTACTTGTTTCGCCTATAGAGCAGCTGCATGAATTGCATCATAAATATCGCTTTATTCAGCTTGCAGAGTCGTTTGGCCTTTCGGTGCCGGATACCCGTCTGATCAACAGTCGGCAGGAATGGATGGAAGCGCAGGCTGATCTGGATATAGAAGGGGAATGGGTATGGAAGCCCGTATACTCCCGCTTTGCTGCCAGAGTTCGTATGCCGATATCCTCCACAGCAGACTTTGATAGAGGCGCACCTGATCAGAAGATATACGAAGGTAAAATGAAGCAGCACCGTTTACAGAATGATCCTCCTGGTGACACGGAAATATCCTCGGCTTCCCCTTGGGTTGCACAGGCTTTTGTTGCCGGGCAAATGTTATGTACATACAGCGTAGCTTATGAAGGGAAAATCGTTGCACATACAACCTACGACAGTCGCTATCGAACGGGCAGCGTAGGGGCGAGTGTTTTTTTTGAACATGTGGAGCATGAAGGAATTTACGAGTGGGTAAGGCAATTTGTACAGGCGACAGGGTTTAGCGGGCAGATTGGGTTTGATTTTATCGAAACAGAGGACGGACAAGTGTATGCCATTGAGTGTAATCCGAGGGCGACCAGTGGCATCCATTTGTTTCACCCTGGTGATGGCTTGGTACGTGCTTTAATTGCACCTGAAGAGCTGGTGAAAGCAGCAAAGGTGATCATCCCCAAGCAAGGAAGCAAAGCGATGTTGATGCTTCCGATGTTGGGAAGTGGATTGCAGCAACTCTGGGGGAAGGGCGGCCTGCGGACATGGATGACAGCCTGGCGGGGAACGAGGGATGTGGTGTATCTGAGATACGATATGAAACCTTTGTTTGAGCAATTTGCAATTGTACTCTCCGCCTGGCGGCTTGCAAGGAAACATAAGTTCTCGCTGACTGAAGCTTTGACTCACGACATAGAATGGAACGGTGAACAACGATGAATAGAGCATTGGTTACAGGAGCAACCGGATGTCTGGGCAGGCATCTGGCGATACGGCTTGCAGAGCAAGGCTGGGAAGTTACGGGTATGGGACGCCAGCCAAAGCACGGTGCACAGCTTGAGGCAGCAGGCATTCGATTTTATAACGGAGATATACGGGATCAGGCGGCGGTGAATGAGGTCTGTTCGGGTCAGGATGTTGTGTTTCACTGTGCGGCGTTATCGTCGCCATGGGGCAAATACCGGGATTTTTACAGCAGTAATGTGGAGGGGACACAGCATTTGGTGGACCGTTGTATGAAAGTTGGCATAAAGCGCTTCATTCATGTATCAACGCCGAGCCTATATTTTAACTACAGTCCGCGATATGACATACATGAGAATGACCCCTTGCCATCCAAGCCAGCTAATCATTATGCAGCCACCAAGCGGCTCGCTGAGCAGGTGGTTTTGCAGGCTCATGCTAAGGGACTTCCATCGATCATGATTCGTCCGAGAGCTATTTTTGGCCCGTATGACCAGACCCTTTTTCCCAGAATCGTTGCAGCAAATGCCAAATCGGGTGTACCTATGATCGGAGGCGGACAGGCACTCATTGACCTGACTTGTTTGGATAACGTGGTGGATGCGCTGTTGTTATGTAGGGATGCCAAGACAGAAGTGCTGGGTCGTGCCTACAATATTTCCAATGGAGATCCGAGACCGTTCCGGGATTTGGTGAGCACGTTGTTTGGCATGCTGGAAATGCCTTTACGCCGTCGAAATATTCCCTACCGAGCAGCATACGGAGCAGCCGCAGTGCTGGAACGTGTACACCGCTTGATTCCTGCGTTAGGTGAACCTCAATTGACGCGGTATACGGTTGGTTCGTTATCTATCCCGCAGACGCTGGATATTACGGATGCCCGTGAGAAGCTGGGGTATGTGCCTCGGTTGTCCATTGATGAGGGGTTACAACAATTTGCAGACTGGTGGAGGGCTGAATCATGCTGACAACAACCTCGGTAAAACTTCATCTGGGCGTAGCGGGTTACTGCACACATCCGGAGTTTCTGACGCTGCGTGGTGGAAGTTTGCGTCCGGTGGCCTTTCCGGCCGGCTTTGCGTGTATCATTCATCCTGTACATGGTCCGATTCTGCTGGACACGGGATATAGCTCCCGTTTTTTCAAGGAAACCGCCCACTTGCCAAACGCGCTGTATCGTCATATTACACCTGTGGTCTATCGTGAAGAAGACAGTGCGGTACATTTTCTGGCTCGTTTAGGACTGGAAGCTTCGGATATCCGGTACATCATTCTCTCGCACTTTCATGGGGATCATATCGCAGGTGTGCGAGATTTTCCACAGGCGCAATTGATCTATCTGCCAAGAGCCTATGACGCGGTGCGTTCACTTGGACCCATTGCGGCTGTAAAGGCAGGCTTTTTGTCCGGCCTGCTGCCAGAGGACTTTAATGCCCGATCAATGCTTGTTACGAAGCAGCCGGAGAGATGGGTAAGAGCGGGTGAGGATTTTCCTTTTCCCGAGGTATACGATATTTTCGGTGATGGCAGTCTGCTGGGTGTTGACGTATCGGGTCATGCGGAAGGCATGATGGGAATTTTGCTTAGTACGGAGTCACATGACTATTTTCTGTGCGCGGACACAGTGTGGTCGAGTCGTGCTTTTCAGGAACAACGCAGACCTCATGCACTCGCTGGAATCATTATGTCGGATCGTCAGGCGTATCGAAGGAATTTTGACAGACTCGTTCAGTTGCATCAGCAGTTTCCAGCGATTCGGATTGTGCCCAGTCATTGCCATGAAGCGCTGAATGCTTGGGGTACAGAGGGTGAGCACATATGAGCAGTACACTGCGTATTGTCTACCATTATGCACTTGCACGGGGATTGAGAAAATGGAAAACACGAGCGCAGCTTGAACGCTGGCAGGAACGTCAGATCATTCGGCAAGTGGAAAGGGTTCGTAAAAAGTCCGCTTTTTACCGGGAGTGGTGGGGTGATGTTGATGCATCCAACTGGAGAAGCTTTCCGCTGATTGACAAAACGATCATGATGCAGCATTTCGATCGGCTCAACACGGTGGGCATTTCCAAGGGCGAAGCGATGGCTCTCGCCGGGGAAAGTGAGGAAACGCGTGATTTCAAGCCATCCGTTCAGGGCGTGACGGTAGGCTTGTCCTCAGGCACATCGGGCAACCGGGGGTTGTTTCTGGTGAGTGATCGTGAGCAGGATGCGTGGACAGGGACTGTGTTGGCCAAGCTCCTGCCTGGCGGACTGTGGAAGCCTGCCAAGATCTCCTTTTTTCTAAGGGCCAACAGTAATCTGTATGAATCGGTGCAGCGGGGTAAGCTGCAATTTCAATATTTTGATCTCCTGGAGCGTGTCGATACCTTGGTTGAACGTATGGAAACATACCGACCCACCGTATGGGTAGCGCCGCCCTCCATGCTGAGAATGTTGGCTGAGGCTTATACGTCAGGCACATTGACCACTGTACCGGACAAAATCATTTCGGTTGCTGAAGTGCTAGACCCCCTGGATCGCAAGGTGCTGGAGAGTGTTTTTGGGCAAACCATTCATCAGGTTTACCAGTGTACTGAAGGATTTCTGGGCGCAACCTGTGGCTTCGGTACTTTGCATTTGAATGAAGATATCGTTCATATTGAAAGAGAGTTCATTGATCCCACGACCCGGAGATTTGTGCCTGTGATCACGGACTTCTCCAGAACCTCACAGCCGATTATCCGGTATCGACTGAACGACATTTTGACCGAGGCAGCGGTTCCTTGTGCCTGTGGGTCTCCATTCACTGCCATTGAGGGGATCGAAGGGCGCTGTGATGACACGCTTTATTTTCCACATCGACAAACGGGCGAAGCCGTACCTGTGTTTCCGGATTTTGTTACGCGTTCGGTGATTGCAGCCTCTCCAGCTATTGAGCATTATCGGGTCGTGCAGCGAGGTAACGGAATGTTGGAAGTATCGCTTAGGCTTGGAGGAGGAGGAGAAGGGATGCAGCAGGTGGAATTTTGTGTGAAGCGGGAGCTGACGAAACTGGGAGAGCGGCTGGAATGCATCGTACCTGATATCAGATTTGTCCCGTATACGTTTGAACCGGGAATAACGAAGCTGCGCCGAGTGGAGAGACAGCACACTTGTAGTGAAGCGTTTGGATGATAAGGTAACGTGATAAATCGACTAAATCCATCGAGGGAAGAGGTGAAGCAGATGACAGAACAGAAGATACAGACAGAGGATGATCATATAAAGGGCGCAACAGGTTTAACCGTGCGGAAATCGAAAGAGTTCAACCCAAACGCCCCTGTGGCGTTAATCACGGGTACATCGAGTGGGTTCGGTATGCTTACGGCGGTTACGCTGGCTAAACAAGGATATCGTGTTGTGGCAACGATGCGAGATTTGAGTCGGAATGCGGAATTGGCAAGGTTGGCGGAGCAGGCGGGTATTTCGGATCGGTTACAGGTTATTCGCCTGGATGTAACGGATGGTGCTTCGGTGCAGGAGGCTGTTCAGACGGTACTTCAAAACAATGGGCGTATCGATATGCTGGTGAACAATGCAGGATTTGCGCTTGGCGGATTTATTGAGGAAGTATCCATGGATGATTGGCGTCGGCAAATGGAAACGAATCTGTTTGGCTTGATTGCCGTTACACGTGCGGTCCTGCCTATCATGCGTGAGCAAAAGCAGGGATTGATCATCAACTTGTCCAGCGTCAGCGGATTGTCTGGTTTTCCAGGTTATGCGCCGTATGCTGCATCCAAATTCGCCGTTGAAGGTTTCACGGAAAGTTTGCGTCATGAGATGTCTTCGTTCGGCATCCGGGTTGTGCTGGTAGAGCCGGGTGCTTATCGTACACCCATATGGAGTAAAGGCTTGGGCGAAATTCACAGGAGCGATGATTCTCCCTATAAGGATAAGCTGGACGCGGTTCTTCGTTATTCCCAGCATGCTGGAGAGACTGCACCTGATCCGCAGGAAGTAGCCGATCTGATTGCTCGCATTGCACGGATGCGTGCACCAAGGCTTCGTTATGCGCTGGGCAAAGGCTCGCGTTTGCTTATCATCGGCAAGCTGCTGCTTCCCTGGAAATGGCTGGAGTGGATTATTGCGCGTGGATTGAAATAGAATCAGCTACGAAACTCAATCACGAAATAAAAAACACTGGAGGGCTTTCATATGAAAATCGCTTTTGTTTTGTTTGATGGTTTGACTTTCCTTGATTTTGCAGGATTTTATGATGTGATCAATCGGTTGAATTTCTTTGAACAAACCAAAGGCACGACGTGGGAAACATGTGCGATGACAGATCAGGTTACGGACGAATCGGGTTTAACGTTGAAGGTGGACCGGGTGAAGCCCAATTTGGCGGAATATGATCTCATTTTTGTTCCTGGTGGCATGGGAACCCGTAAGCTTCGATTCGATGAGGCTTTTGTCGGCTGGCTGAGACAAGCTGAGAATGTTCCACTGAAGGTATCCGTGTGCACAGGCTCTCTGCTGATGGGGGCGGCGGGGTTTTTAACGGGTAAAAAAGCAACAACGCATCCCAATGTCTATGAACTGCTTGAGCCATATGTTGCTGAGGTGATTCAAACTCGGATTGTGAAAGACGGAAATGTGATTACGGCCGGAGGGGTAGCGACGTCCATTGATCTTGGGGTCTATGTTGTAGGTTTGCTTGCAGGCCAGGAAGCCGCAGCGAATGTAAAGCTACAAATCGATTATCCTTATGACATGCAGGGAGTGGTTGAAGAATGAATGAAGGTCAGAAGGAGAACGTGTTCATCCTTCGCAATATACGCAGAGATGAGGCAGAGAAATATTGGCCTTTGCGGCTGGAAGCACTGAAAAATCATCCGGAAGCCTTCGGGGCTTCATTTGAAATGTCCATTCAGCTTCCCATGAGTGAAGTGCAGGAACGTATACATACCGAACCCGATAATTACATTCTGGGTGCATATACAGAAGAAGGCATCCTCACAGGGACAATGGGGTTCAAAAGAGAACAGGGACTAAAGCTGAGGCACAAAGGATACATCTGGGGAGTTTATGTCTCACCGTCTTATCGTGGATGTGGACTTGCTTCCCGATTGCTCCGCGAAGTGTTGGATCGGGGCAGGGAATTGGAAGGCATAGAGCAAATCAATCTCAGTGTGGTTACCACAAACGGGTCAGCAAGGCGATTGTATGAGCAGCATGGATTTGAAACCTATGGCATTGAGCGCAATGCACTGGTCGTTCAGGGAAAGGGTTACGATGAAGCGCATATGACGTACTTTTATGCTGAGCGTTTGAATGTGAGCGATGAGCATGTTGAAGAAGGTGGTGACTTATGACGGACACGGTTCAGCTTGAACTTGACGGCATTTCTTTTGAGTTAAAAGAACCTCATTCATTCGAGTGGATCGCGCGCCTGGGTACTGTATTCCGTGTGTTTGATCAGCAGGATTCTGGCAATTTGTCCTTTGGTATTCTGGGTCTGGACGGAAAGCGGATATTCGTGAAATATGCTGGAGCATGCACGATACATGCGAACAGTTTAAGTACACCTGCCGAAGCGATTCATTATTTGAAATCATCCGTTTCCATATACGAAGATTTGGCACATGACACATTGATTCATTTAAAAGACCATTTTGCAACGGAACATGGCTACGTCTGTGTATTCGATTGGGTGGAAGGAGAATGTCTGCATTCCCATTGGGATTTTCCACCACCAGCCAAGTATGAGGACCCTCGTTCCCCCTATTATCGATTCAGACAGCTTCCGGTAAAGACGCGTATTCAGGCGATGAAGCAGATTTTGGATTTTCACATCGAAGTGCAACGGAGAGGGTATGTGGCTGTTGATTTTTACGATGGCAGTCTGATCTATGATTTTGACAAACAATCGATGAAAATATGTGATATTGATTTGTATCGAAAGGGCTCTTTCACGAATACGATGGGACGGATGTGGGGATCATCCCGGTTTATGTCTCCTGAGGAATTTGAGTTGGGTGCACCAATGGATGGAGTCACGAATGTGTTCAACATGGGAGCGATGGCTTTCTCCCTGCTGGGTGGAGAGTTGGATCGTTCATATGCCAGATGGGATGCGGGAGAAGCGTTGTACCAGGTGGTTATTCGTGCGATAGACCCTGAGCGAGCGAGTCGCTATGCGTCGGTTGCTGAATTAGGTGAAGCATGGAAAAAAGCCGTGCTGCAGGATCAATAAGCGATATTGAATCCTTGTTTAGATCTTAAAATTATCTAATATATTTCTCATACGCAATTGTGCACATTGGATTCGTATCTGCACGGGATATACCGTATAATGGAAATTAATGAGGGGGTATAGCCAATGTGCAAATATACGATATCAGGATTAATAACTGATTTTCTGAAGCAGCATGACGCTGGAATAAGAAGTGTAGGCCAACCATTATTGCGGAGGTTCATTCCGTAATTATGAATCCCATATTAAATCTTTCACCCATGGATATGATGAAAATTCAGGCAAATACATTGTATACGATGGACAATCAGAAGCGTCTGTTAAGTATTAACGAGCCGGATGGTGGGCAGGCTCCAGCCTTATTTATTGGAATAACTTCTGTCGGGCAATGTTCCTACTATCATGAGCAGTTGCCGTTCACTCTGATTGAGGAGCTAGGCTGTGATGCTAAGCTTCCGCTCGATATTGCGAAGCTGATTCGGAGAGTGGAGACGTTTAAGCCAGTGAAGAGTGCATGGATGGGCCCGGCTTATACATTTCCCGAGAAGTTCGATGAATGGCATCCAAATGTTCAGCTTATAGAGAGTCATGGTGCTTTTTTGCTGGAAGAGCATTTTCCTGATTTAATAGAACAACTGCAAGAGAAAATGCCCATTGCCGCTTATGTTATGCAGAATTCGGCTGTTGCTGTATGTTGTTCAGCCCGTGTATCCCAACAGGGTGCTGAGGCTAGTCTGTATACGGCGCCTAATTTCAGAGGACAGGGTTATGCAGCAGAAGCTGTAAAGTGCTGGAAGTATCATGTTAAAGAGAGCGGGCGCATTCCAATCTATAGTACATCATGGGATAATATAGCTTCGCAGACTGTTGCCCGGAAGTTGGGACTAATCCAGTTTGGTGTGGATTTCAGCATCACGACCTCGTCATAAAAGATGCAATCATTTGTGTTAAATGAAGGGCATCAATCCGCTGGGTTGAAACTCTGGATCAAAAGTTGTTGTTGCAGCAATGATTAGGAATTTTGTACAAAAGAACCTGCAATAAGTCATTGTAGCGCATATCCGTATCTATCGGGATGAGTATAATTATGATCATAGCTTTGTCGGGTTTATTGAGAGTGCCGTTCATAAGTTTGAGCAGGGACAGGAGTGATTCCATGATTCGCAAACGTATTGCAAGCGGCATGATGATGCTGTGTGCAGCATGGATGTTGGTAGCATGCTCGAATCAGGTGGAAAGTCATGACGTGAGCTGGAAAATTGATAGCAATCTTCAGCAAATCGTGAACGAAACTGAGATTCTGACCAGCAGTAATCCAGGTGATTATATTGCTGCTAATACAGAGGCGTATGCTCAGATTCTGGATACGGGTGAAGAGGGACTGAACGTCCTGATTCAGCAGCTGGAGTCCAGTTCGAATGATGGCCTTAAGGAATGGCTTATGGCTCAGGCTAGTACTGAACTGCTCGGAGAGCGTAACCCCGTGGAACGCTGGCAAAGTGGCAAAGACTGGCTCAGACAGTATAAAATGAAGTTAGAATAATGGCTCTTCATTAGTGCATGACTTACAGCGAAGGTAGTGGAGGGAACGGAATCGATTCTGAAGAAGCGGTAGCGTTCGCCTTTGTCTCCAAATTTGGACATTTATAAAATATATCAAGAAAATTTGGAGACAACAGCGATCGAAAGAACGATCCGTAACCGAAACGATCACCGCAGATCGTCAAACGTTAACGTCTGTGATGATCCGGAATAACATAACTCACCTCCCCAGTCATCATGAGCAGGAATGAGAGGTTCCAGGAACCTGAAAGAATACGTTATAGAGGTGAAACCCTTGAAGAAGAAAATTGCATTTTTTGACTCGGGAATCGGTGGTTTAACCGTCTTGCATAAGGCTTTGCATCAATTCCCTGAAGAAGCGTTTCTGTATTATGCCGATACATTGCATGTTCCTTATGGGACCAAGTCCGCCGATGAGGTTAGAGGACATATCTTCCATTGTGTGGAGGCTATTGTTCAGGAAAATGTGCAAGCGATTGTGATTGCCTGCAATACAGCGACCAGTCTGACCGTGAAGGATTTACGTGCGAAGTATGATATCCCCGTTATCGGGATGGAGCCTGCTGTGAAACCGGCAGTGGAAATGAATCGAAGAAGCGGCAAAAGAGTGCTTGTATTTGCTACAGCCCTAACCTTGAGTCAAACGAAATATCATGAATTGGTATCCCGAGTGGATGATCACCACAGTGTCGATTCCATTCCATTACCTGAACTTGTGGAGTGGTGTGAGCAGTTGGACTTTGATCCACAGAAGATTGCGGCGTATTTCCGCCTCAAACTGGCTGACCTTGATATGAACTCATACGGTACAGTTGTGCTTGGCTGCACGCATTACCCGTTTTACACATCGATTCTTCGTACGGTTCTGCCAGATCATATTCAGATTATTGATGGCAGTACGGGAACGGTTAACCGCTTGAAGCAGCTTCTTGGGTTGGCAGACCAAAAGGGCGTGTGGACAGAGGATAATGTTACTTTTCTTAGTTCATCTGGCCGTTCGGAAGACCGGGAGAACATGCGAATTGCACTCAAATATCTGGAGAAGCATTGAATGTAATTTGAATCAACAGGAGTTGAAGGGCGATGCAGTCTATTTATCTCATTCGTCATGCCAAAGCTACAGGGCAAGAACCGGATGCCGAGCTTACGGATGAAGGACTTCGTCAGGCAGAAGAACTTGCTGAGATGTTGGCGGAGCACCCAATCCAATACATTGTGTCGAGTCCGTGGAAAAGGGCACTTCAAACCGCTGCCCCACTGGGCAAAACCGTCCTGCAACATATACATACGGATGAACGTCTTCAAGAAAGGGTGCTTAGTACCCTTCATCTGGATAACTGGATGGATGTGCTTGAACGTACATACACGGACGAAGACTGGACGGAAGAAGGTGGTGAATCTTCTCGTTTCGCGACAGCCAGGGGCCTTGAGGTGCTGGACGAGCTGTGGAGCCGGCCTGAGCATAGCGGGGCTGTGATTACACACGGTAATCTGTTATCTCTGCTCATTCGCAGCCATGATGCATCCTTTGGATTCGAGGAGTGGAAAAATCTATCTAATCCTGATGTATATGTCCTGGAAAAACAGCAGGGAGATAAAGTCACACACAGCATTCGCCGTATATGGCGAAGTTAAACATAAAGAGAGTGCTCCAGCGATTTTTTGAGATCGGCTAGAACACTCTTTTCAGTTTACGATGTTGGTTTTACAAAGCGGCGACTAATAACATTACCCAACCAGCTAAGAAAGCTACTCCGCCCAGAGGTGTGATCGCCCCCAGTTTTCGAACGCCAGTTACGCTTAGGACATACAGACTGCCCGAGAATAAGAGTATGCCGGCGAATAGCAGCCATCCAGCCAGCAACACAAGAGAAGGCTGCTCCAGTCGATCAGCGAACAGTCCGAGAAGGATGATTCCGAGTCCGTGAACAAGGTGATACTGAACGCCAGTCTCGTATATTTTGATCATGTCAGCAGACAATCTGCGTTTGAGCGCATGTGCACCGAATGCTCCAAGGGCAACAGCAAGAAACATCATGATACTTCCAAGTACAATCAAGGTCTGCATGTAGTCTTGTCTCCTTTTTAATGAGTATTAAGCAGAATGTTTCTGCTCATTATGACACTTACAGCTTACGCAATTGAATGCGCTGAATCGAATGGTCCGCTTCCTTTTTCAGAATCAGTCTGGCTCGTCCTTTAGTTGGCAGGATGTTTTCGTGCAGATTTTTGGCATTGATATCTTTCCATATCTGACTTGCCGTAAGAACAGCCTCATTTTCTTCCAGATTGGCAAAACGGCTGTGGAAGAAGGAATTCTCATTCTGAAACGCTGTATTGCGTAGCAACTTGAAACGCTCAATGTACCAGTGGCGGATATGCTCCTCTTCTGCATCGATATAGATGGAAAAGTCAAAAAAATCACTGACCAACAGTGGGGTTTCCTTTTTGACCTGGAGCACGTTAATTCCTTCAATAATGAGGATATCCGGCTGACATATGGCATTCTCTTCACCTGCAATGACGTCGTAGGCAAGATGGGAGTATACGGGAGCCATCACTTCGGGTTTGCCCGATTTGACATCACCCATGAACTGAATCAGTGACTTGATATCATAACTTTCCGGGAATCCCTTTCGGTTCATGATGCCTTTTTCTTGCAGCACGGCATTGGGATACAGGAAACCATCCGTAGTGACCAGATCCACCTTTGGATTTCCTTTGCCTCTGGCCAGCATAGCCTGAAGCAGGCGGGCAGTTGTACTTTTGCCCACGGCAACACTGCCCCCAATACCGATAATGTAGGGAGCGTGATGTGCTTCTTTTTTTAAAAAAGATGCCGTTAAGCGATTCAGCTCTCGTGAAGCTCCTGCATATAAGTCAATAAAGTGGGTAAGAGGTAGATAAATATCCTCAACTTCTTGAATGGATACCTCTTCATTTAATCCCTTTAGCTGTTCCAATTCCGCTGTCGTTAGTGGAAGAGTGGTCTGATATTTCTTCAAGTCAGCCCATTCCTTGCGGTTAAACTCGGTGTAAGGAGAGTATAAATTCATGAGATCCCGCTTTCTGTATGTAATGTTATGTTGGCACAATCATTAGTGTACCAAATTTCAGGGAACTGACAACACCTTTACATTGATGGTCCCTTAGTATATTCCCTGAAAGTTGAATGAAAAGCAACTTATAGGAAATTGTAAACCAAATTATGTTAAAGTCAACGTATACCATGCGGGAGGGTGACAGCAAATGATCGTATATGAGAGAGAGCATGATTTTGTTTTGACCGCACAGCATGAGCATGGACTAGTAGCCGGAGAAATGGCTTCCCATTGGAAAACGGAATTATTAACTGATGAAGCGCATCGAGAAGATCTGATTTTTGCCGCAAAAGAGCATGATCGGGGATGGATTGAACTGGATTCTGCTCCATTCTGGAATGATTATAGTCAGATACCGTATTCGTTTCGTGATTTTCCGCTACGTCCACGATTTGTATTTTACCGTAAAGGTATTGAAGAGGTTCGGGAGAAAAACCTGTACGCCGGGTTGTTGTGCAGCATGATGTATACAGATTTGTTTCAAAACAACCTGGGTGCTAACGCCAATGATGATGAAGATATTAGGGAATATCTGAACGATGAACGGGAGCATCAGTTACGTTGGGAACAGCAGCTTGGTGGTGGTGAAGCGTTGAAGCTTAGGCTGAAACATGATTTAGAAATTATGCTATTTTGTGATCAGCTCAGCCTTTTTCTCTGTATGGAGGAACCCGGAACACCTGCTGCACGTTATGATTTTTTTGCTGATGGACTGGGCTCTACCTTCGACGCCTGTTCAAGGCAGCCCATTCAGGCCGAGTGGCTTTCCAATGAGAAAGTCGGATTGTCTTTTGTGCCGTTTGATGAGGACTTTACAGTCGTTATGCCTTACAAATCGGTACCGAAAGCAAGTATCCGCAAATTTGGTCTGCTGCAGGCTTATCGCCGTGCCGAGTGGAAAGAGCGCCGGGTATTAATTACAGGCATGAGCTGAGTATCGCCTATTCGATATTCGGTTCAAAAACAAAACATTGCATACATCATAAAGAGGCGGGCCTCCGAAATTTCCGGTGTCCGTCTTTCGTATGCGTTTATATCGAAATTGAATTTGCAGATAATCAGGAAAGTGAAGAGGGATTCTGAATAGAGATTGAAGCAGGAGAATCTATCTATGTACCAGAAGTGTTAGAGTACAATGAAGTATATAAGCTTAATTCTATGTATGAATTGCAAGGGATTAGGTTTTGTATAAGGCAACTGGGAGGATAAACATGGACACTAGAACTGAGATTTTAACGATGTGTATGGTATGGGACAAACGGAATGATCAGGTGCTATTAATGAATCGTCCGAACCAAAAAGGATTTCCGGGATACATTGCTCCTGGAGGGAAAGTTGATTTTCCAGAAAGTATTGTGGATGGTGCCGTGCGAGAAGTTAAAGAGGAAACAGGACTTGTGGTGAAAGAGATTACATACAAAGGTCTTGATGAATTTTGTGATCCGGAGCAAGGATTGCGTTATATGGTCTTCAACTACGTGGCTACTTCTTATGAGGGGGAGTTGCTGAGCGAGCCGCCGGAAGGCGAACTGTTGTGGGTGTCTCTAGGACAGGCGCTTGAGCTGCCCATGCAGGATTGGTTTGCAGAACGTTTCCCGCGATTTTTTCAAGCAGGTACGTTTGAGCGGAGTGTGATCTGGGAGAAATCAACCGAACGTACACTGAAAGAGACGTTTATGGTGTATAGCGATTCGGTTCTTGAATAGAGTGAAGTTAAATAATTCAAAACGCTCAGGAGGAGGAAGCATTTATGGGATACCAGCATGCACTGGAAGGATACATTGCAGCGACCAATACACATGAGTTTGATGAGGTAAGCAAATGGTTATCACCGGATGCCGTATATTGGTTTACGGGAACGTCTTGTACTACCCTTAATGAAATTCGGGCTTATTTTGAAAACGCTTGGGAGACAGTCAAGGATGAGGTATATCGTGCAGAAGATGTCACGTGGATTACGACTGGGCAAGAACAGGCGGTCTGTATTTATACGTATCACTGGAAAGGAATGTATCAAGGGGAGCCGGCTGCTGGAAAAGGTCGGGCTACCAATGTTTTTGTTGCAGGCATCAACGGAGAATGGAAATTAATCCACGAACATTTAAGTACGGGTGTATAACGTGAGGAATAGAACGTTGTTGTTATAACAGTCTACATGAATAAAGCTAATAATTAAGGCTTCTATTTGAAGCATGTCTCTTATTTTATCAGCCAATTCTATATATTTATATCCAGATATTATGATATAATGAAGTTTACTTTTTAAAAGGAGAGGACTTGCTATTATGGATATTACATTTCGTGAATCGCTGGAGGGAATAGGAATCGCCCAACTTAGCGGGGCTTTTTTCGAAGGTTGGCCAAACCCTCCATCTACGCCTACATTTCTGAAGTTGCTGGAACAATCCTATGCTGTCGAACTGGCTATTGATGAAGAAACCGGAAATGTGGTGGGCTTTATTCAAGCGATTTCAGATGGAGTTCTTAGCGCATATATTCCCTTACTGGAAGTGCTTTCGGAGTATCAGGGTAAAGGGATCGGAACAGATCTCATCAAGCGTATGTTTAATCGTCTAGGTGATCTCTATATGATTGATCTTCTGTGCGATAACGAACTCCAGGAGTTCTATGAGAAACAGGGAATGCAAAAAGCATCTGGCATGGTGATTCGTCATTATCAAAATCAGGCTGGAGCGGTAAATAGCTAATAGATTTGGTGAACTAGATGGTTAAAATAAAGTATAAAAATCGTTCCGGAGTAACCCGAAGTTATAAAAAGAGAAAAATATGAATTCAGACTAAAACATTTATATACGGAAGGTTGTTATATATTTGGTGACTAGCCATACATAGGCTTCTGCAAACGGGACGTAAATGAATATGTACGAGGAAAAGGTGGAGATTGGTGTGAAATTGTCGTTCCGGATTTTGGACTGGGAAGAAGAAAAACCTTATCAACTTTTATTGATGGCTGATCCGTCCAAAGCCATAGTTGACGAATATCTGAGTCGCGGTGTTTGTTTTATCGCTGAATATGAAGGAGAAATGGTAGGAGAGTTTGTTTTGCTTAAGACGCGTCCAGAGACGGTAGAGATTGTTAATATTGCCGTACAGGAAGAGTTACAGGGACAGGGCGTTGGCAAACACATGATCAAGGAAGCGATAGAGGCAGCACGCAGGCTCGGTGGTCGAACGGTAGAAATTGGGACAGGCAACTCAAGTTTTCATCAGTTGAAGCTATATCAACGCTGTGGTTTTCGCATTGTAGGGGTCGATCGGGATTTCTTTGTGAAGCATTATGAAGAAGAGATTATAGAAGATGGTATTCGCTGCGTCGATATGATTCGTTTGTCTCTGGATCTCGATACCGTGGCAGAGGAGAATAAGAAGTGAAGATATATCGTCTCAAACCAGAGGACCGACGTACCATCACCGCTTATGGCAGTGAGGGAGCAAAGATTACGCCGATACTCCGAAGCGCAACAGCCTGCCACGTAGCACAACTGAAACTGTCTGCAGGAGGAAGTGTAGGTTTGCATCCAGCTGTGGGCGACCAGGTGTTTCTGGTGCTTGAAGGGGAAGGGTGGGTGGAAGGTGAGACAGGCGAACGGGTAGCTGTACGATCGGGAGAAGCCGCGTATTGGACCAACGGGAGAATCACCAATCTGGCTCGAACAAAGGGTTAACCGCATTGTTGATTGAGGGTGAAGAACTGATTGTTCGGTTATCGCTAGAGTCGGGAGATTCTTAAGATAGGGGCTGATGATTTGAGTGTTTGGGTCATTGTTATTATTATTGGAGTGATATTTACTCCATCGTTCTATCAGTTGAATAAGCGTATTCGTAGATTGGAAGAGCAAGTTAGGCATCTTTCAGACGAGAGGAAGAACCTTTAAGTGGATCGGTACACACACATGGGGGTATACGGTTTAGTCACTTGGGAGCAAAAAGTCCTGTTAATACATAAGGCGAGAGGGGCCTACATGGGGAAATGGGATTTGCCTGGAGGAAGGTTGGAGTTTGGTGAGCAACCGGAGACCGCCCTACACCGTGAGATCGAGGAAGAGACGGGTCTTTCCAATCTACAATTGGTGATTCGTTCTGCGGAATCGAACGTATTGGAGTGGGTTCACGAAGGCGAGCCGGAAGAGCTGCACCATATTGGAATTCTATACGATGTATATTTGACATGCGAAAGTCGGCCTTATGAGATCAAAAGGGAACCGGATGGCGAAGATTCGCTGGGCGCACAATGGTTTACTCTGGAAGAGGTCGGAGCGTTGTCGTTGACGCCATTTGCAAAGTATATGATTAACAAAACTACTTGATTTGAATTTTAGGACTGGTCAAATGGAACAGAATCGTTTATTCTGTGATAGATAGATTACAATTTTTTCAAATGAATAGGACTGACACCTTAAAGCATAAGGCTATGAATCTGCGGATTCGTGGCCTTTTTTTGTGTTTTTAGGGGTGAATTGGGTCTTTGGAAGGGGAGGTTGCAGGCCTTGTAGTGATGGGGATTGCTGAAAAATAATACCAATAGCCTAGATTTGCATGGTAGAATATTGATGATTATTACAAATTTAGGTTTTGGCTTGAAGAGTAGTACGATTGCTGAAGAAGCAGAAGTTTGCCCCATACTAAGGTACATAGGAGAGTGAGTAGATTTGAAGAAGCAGATGAGATTAAACGGTAGTAAATCAAAAAGGAATGTGTTAATAGTCGGATTGTTGACGACGGCTTTGCTGGCAGGAACGCTGCTGACTACTGGAACCGTGGGTCTGGTGTCTACTGTGGATGCTGCTACAAGCACGAATGGAGCGGGCACAACTGCCTCTGCGCTTACGAAGTTCAAAGATATCAAAGGGCACTGGGCGCAAGCCACAATTGTCAAAGCCTATGATAAAAATCTGATCTCCGGCTATCAGGATGGTACGTTCCGCCCCAATGCCAAAATCACACGTGGTGAGTATGCCACACTTCTCAGCCGTGCAACCAGCTCGGAAAAGGTACAAAGCGAGAATCCTTTTGCTGATCTCAAGGGACACTGGTCTGAATCAGCTGTGACACAGTTGGTGGGCCAAGGCTTTATTAACGCTAATGATTATCCGAAAGGATTCAACCCCAATGCCGAGCTCACACGCTACGAGATGATGAAATGGATTGCAAACGGACTGATCAAGTCGGGAACCAGTTTCCAGGATGCTTTTGACGATAGCAAAAATACACTGCTACCTACCCCTGAAGTAAATCGCGGAACGATTCGTGCAGAGCAAATTCCTTATCTTGCACTTGTTCGCGGCACTGGCATTGTGGGTGGATTTGAGGATGGTTCCTTGAAGCCTGCTGATCCAACAACGCGAGCTGAAGTGTCTGCCATTTTGCTGCGTTATATGGATGTCGAGGGTACGGATGCAGGGAAGTACAGTGATTTGAATGAAATGCGCGAGGTTGGTACGACTGGAACGAATTTAACGACGATTAGTAATTATAAGTATAGTTCGGGTTCTGCTAATATTTCAGACTTATCCAAAAGTTACATTACCTTAACTAACAAATCTGGTGTAATGAAGATACATCGACTAATAGTCGTGGATACCACTAAGAGCACACCAAAAGGTATTTATGCCTCATTACTATTGGAGAAAAATTATGTTCCTGGTTCGTATAAAACATTTTCTGATGTTTCTTTCACTTCAAATTTAGAAGAATCAAATTTATTAACATTTAACAAGGGATTTTCTGATTCTCTTATACAATTTAATCGCTTAGATTTGGAATTGGCAAAACAGAATGGCTTTACAACGTTACCCATGAATTCTAGTGAACTGATTAAAAAGGGTGTTGAAACAAGATTTTGGATTACATCAACTTTAAGAAATAAGTCTTGGTCCTATTTCTTGAAGTCTGATACAGAAGGAGCGTTTAAAATTCAAAGGTAGCTTGATTCGGGTGGTGAAAAAAATCAATAAACGTTTCCTTAGTCTCATTTTGATAACTGTGTTTGTTAGTGAATTATTAGCTAATTCCCTTCTACCCATTAATTTCATTAATGCAGCAACAGATCAGTATGGGCCAAAATCAATGAAAAATCCTCATAAAGTCACGGTCTTAGCAACACCTACTATAGGAACACCAGGAGTGTACTGGTACCAAGTCGATGACGGGCGATTTAAAGCTGAACATGCGGGAGGCCCAACCTATGCGAGAAATGTAGGAAGTTGTTCGAGTCCATATCCTGAAGCTAAAGAAATACCTGATAATGTTGATTTCAGTAAATGGCCCCCAGAAAGTTGGCCTGACTATAATGGAAACAAAGTAGATGCAACAAATATTAAAAATGTTCGAATACATGATGTTGACTATCAAGGTAGAGCAGATCAAAATTCTTATACTGGCGTAGGGGACCCAAGTCCTCCATTTCCCTCTACTATTGTAGCAATAAGGACAATTACTGGAGGCTACCATACCCCGACTGAAAAAAAACCTTTTTTAAATGGTGGTGAGACAACGGAAGGATGTCCAAAATACAATGTCGTTTATTACACTCCTATGGACATCATCTGGGAAGGGGATCTCGAAGAAGAAAAGCAAATCGACGTAACTCCAGACTCCACTCTAACGGTCGGAGAAACTAAACAGATGGTAGCCAAAGTTAAAACGAAAAATTATGGTGCAACTCAATTTAGTGAAGGCATCGACGTAAGTCGGCGCGAAGCTGAAACCACCTGGTGGTCATCCGATCCTAGTATTGTGAGTATTGAACCCAAAACCGGAATGGTGAAGGCTGAAAAGCCGGGTACTGCTTTTGTGCGTGCAATCTGGAACAACGGTACATACCTCATCTCGGATACGGCTGACATTACGGTAACGTCCGAACCAGGACTCATTGTGAACCTGCCAAACGCTTGTAAAGCAGACACAGCCACACCGCTGCAAGCTAAAGCTATCCTGACCAAGTCAGACCTTTCTGTTCATGAGCTTACTGCTCATCCCAAATTGACCTGGCAAAGCTCTAATCCAGCAGTAGCGACCATAGGTGCAGATGGGAAAATGACGATCAAGGGTATCGTCGGCAGCACCACCATTACTGCGCGATTTTTGGATACTGCCCAGCAGTTGGATGAGGAAGGAACTCAGGTTTTAGATGTAAAGGATTGCACAGGCAACGGAGGAGATGGGGGAACTGATCCAGGTAACGGCGGTGTTGTGGGTTGCCCCGTGACCATCAGTCCTCCTAATAAAGGAGCGTTGATCGAATCGGCTGTCATGGACCCCTCCGTTTCGGGCGTGCTGAAAGCTGATGATCGGGGGTCTGAGAAGTTCGATGTCACCCGAGGCATTCCGACTTCTGAAGATCTCTATGCAAATGTCATGGCTAAAGGATACTTGTTCCAGCACCGGTGGGTGAACATGACGGGAACAGTGACTTATACGGTTAACGTAAAAAAGAAGTATCACAAAACATGGACGATTCCGGGCAGAGCCTCGACAGGACCGAATGATCCAGGCACACCTCCACAACCTAAGGAACTAGACGTTCCTGTGGAAAAACCAATGCAGGTCATCCGACAATATAGTTATTGGCAGATTGATAATTTGGAAGTCTATCAGATAAATCAAGCTACGATATCCAACTATGCACTTGGTGGCTACGGTGGTACAGTAACGTTGACTCCAAACGGATATACACCCCCGACCTTACAATCGGCTAATGATGATGCGGTTACCGCACATGTGAAACCTGCACCTTGCAAGGAAATCGACCTTGGCACTGAAACAAAGTCAGGCGGTGACAGCGAGCCGCCTACACCTGATGAGACGTCATTATTCCAATCCAAAGCGGAGACTGAGGTTAAAGAGAACACTGTAAATAATGACAAGGTAGTGTTTAACGGTACCACTGTGATGGATCCTGCTTCGATGGATAAGACTGCTCCGCGACCTGGGACAATTCCACAGCCTGGTATGATCGGCGACAACGTGCTGTACCAGAATCGTTTAACTATTCAGAATACACTGGTCAACAAGGCGGACCAACCGACAACGGGCGAGATCGCATATGGCTTGATTCCTGGAAACATTAAAGGCGGTCAGGATCAGAAGTTTTCTATTCAAGGAATCAATTCTGTCACGGTGCACACGCCTGTCGTTAACTACGCCTGGGTGTCTGATGATCAGCCCCATAACCAGAAAACAGTGCCTGATCCGACAAGTTCGGCGCTTATTCTGGAACGACCGTTTATCGTGCGCATCCCGACCTCAGGGCAGCATCTGGACGCAACCAGTTACCCGGGTTATGGCAATAGGGACTATGCTAAGTATTTTCGCATCAAGCAGATTCGTTTCCCATTTGACGTCTATAACGCCGATAGGAGTCAGTTCATTCCAGCCAAGACCTGGGTGGACATTCCGGTTAACCAACTGGATACCATTTTCTATCTTCCAGTATGGGTGGATGAAGGGCATTACCGAGTTGAATTTCGCAATATTGCGGAAAATGCTCCTTCGACATTCACCGAACAGCAGGATGCCAACACAAATCTGACCCATCATGTTGCGGCAGATACGGTCCCGGTGGAGGTTGTTGGGCGATTGTATGATTTTCACGTTACGGATATCGCCGATTATAATTGGGAGAACGTGTTCCGCAAGCAACTCGGGAGTTCGGAGCCGACAGGAGTGAGCTACTGGACAGGACTTAACAGTATTGATGGTGATCCGCGAGGGAATCTGGCACCATTCGTGTTACCTGTTCGCCCAGGTAGTCACCCTGTGCAGGGTTTTAGTAATATTGCGGTGAAAACGGGTTACCATATCAAGTTCGACCTGAAAACAAAAGGCAATATGTTTGGGAAACAGGATGGTGTTCGAATTACTCCAACATTCTACTTTGTTAGCAAAGATGGCTCTTCCAGACAAGAAGTTGATCTATACTACCACCGCGGTCAAGAGCGACTTATTCGGATAGGATCGGCGCAGGATTTGGAGAAAAGGTTTGTTGTCCTGAACTCGAGATTGCGTAACGTACCCGGTACGGAATTGGGGGACACGGCGCGTTATCAGTATACGTATGAACTGACTGCCGATGAACGCAATCAGAGTTCGCTCGCTGATTATATGGTTAAGCTTGTAGATCAAATCTCTCACCAGAAAACATGGGTAGGCCGCTATGACTGGATGATCCTACCCGCTTCCATTCGTACACTGATTGGACCCAAGACAGACATTCCTTCGGGTGTTAGTGTGGACCGAGCGAATGCGGCGATCCAGCGTTGGTACGGAGAATACAGCCTGCCTGCAGATGTATACGTCGTGCCAAAGGGAACCAATCTCGAATCGCTTGCCAGACAAAATCAACTGGATGAAAAGGCTTCTGTATTTCTGAAGGACGGATATATCGTGGTCAACTTTAATATCGAGACACTTCGAGATGGGAATACAGAGGCTCC
Source organism: Paenibacillus sp. MDV22-iso6 (assembly GCF_058408365.1). Taxonomy (NCBI): domain Bacteria; kingdom Bacillati; phylum Bacillota; class Bacilli; order Caryophanales; family Paenibacillaceae; genus Paenibacillus; species Paenibacillus sp. MDV22-iso6. Next base: position 214,323 of record NZ_JBZVDZ010000006.1, read on the forward strand.
ACACCTGCAATACATTTATGCTCCGCTGATGAATCAGTGGAAGATGGAAGGTTTCAATAACAGACCAGTAGACAGTCAAGGCCGAACTTGGCACCTCAAGGATGGCGATGTGGTCTTTTACCATGCAGATCAGTCCAGCCGGAGCGATTTTCAGTCTCAGGTGCCACATTAAAAAAAATAAAATGTCTGTCAGTTTAAATAAACTAAGTCCAAAAGAGCCGCACGGATGCTTTTACGCATTACAGGCGGCTTTTGGTTTATACATTGAATTTCAAGAAATACCCATTTTCTTGTTGAATACCAAGCCAAATGGTTAATATTTATCTTGACGGTTTGTTTTTGGACATTATGGACCACAATTCTAAATAAGGAGGCTGCAAATCGGGTGAAACCTGAAAATGTGTAGAAACCATTGTAGGATAAGCGATTAACAACAAAACGCCATACAATCAGAGCACATTTGTGGGTCGGAAATGTTCCAATTATTCGATTCATCTAATTTATGCATCAATTGAACTAAAAATAGGAAATGCTCCTGAGCGTAAAAGTTTATAGAATAGATATTAGAACACGGACTTCACTTGAAAAAGTTGAGGAAGGTGTAACCCTCGAACGGATCAGGACAGTATTCGACATCTGTGCGACGGTATATACAATCATCAGTTTACTATGATTTTGAAAACGCAGACAAACCTTGACGGGAGCGTCGGAACAACGTTACTACCACCAACAGCACGATTATTGGACTTCATGAAAAATTTAGCTTAAAATGTTGAACGAACGCAAATTACGGCTTAGTCAATGATTTCCGTCAAAAACTTATGACTAAATCAAGACGGAGGGAACGTCGATGACGATCGAGGAAGGCAACAAGAAACCCTGGGAAAGTTACTATGGCCCGAATATGGGATACGTACAGGAACAATATGAATTATACTCCCAAGACCCGGGTGCAGTTACACCGGCTTATCGGGAATTATTTGAACAATGGGGTGCACCGCCGATGTCTGGCAGGGATGCACATACAGTCTCGTATTCTGGCAACGCCCAAAAGGCTTCCGGAAGCGTGGATATTCAACTATTACAGAAAGCGGTTACAGCAGGGAAACTGGTAATGAATATTCGTACCTATGGTCACCTTGCGGCCGATATTGATCCCCTTGGAATCAGTGAAGATTCAGATACTTCTTTGCTTGAACCGAAGCATTTTGAATTGAATGAAGAAGATTTGAAAGCTCTGCCAGCTTCCCTGATCTGGGAAGGTGCAGATGGACAGACGGTAACAGGATTGGATGCCATCCAGCGCCTGCGGCAAATATATACTGGTCCTATCGCTTATGAATTCAGCCATGTGCATGAGGTTCATGAGCGGGAATGGCTGAACCGCCGTGCAGAATCTCGTACTTCGCCGGCACCGCTTAATCCAGAGGAGCGTAAAGCTTTGCTGGAACGTTTGGTTGAAGTGGAGCAATTTGAAGATTTCCTCCACAAAACATTTGTTGGGCAAAAACGTTTTTCCATTGAAGGTAACGACGTGTTAGTCCCTATGCTGGATGAAGCAGTCCGAATTATGGCACACGCTGGTTCCAGCCATATTCTGATGGGGATGGCTCACCGTGGTCGATTGAACGTACTTGCTCATGTACTGGGCAAGCCGTATAGCAAAATTTTCTCTGAATTCCATCATTCTCCGAACAAGGATTTGGTTCCTTCCGAAGGGTCAACAGGAATCAATTACGGTTGGACGGGGGATGTCAAATATCATCTGGGCGCAAACCGTTATGTAAAAGACGGTGAAACAGTACAAGCGCGTCTTACGCTAGCCAATAACCCGAGTCACCTGGAATATGTAAATCCGGTTGTACAGGGCTTTGCACGTGCAGCACAGGATGATCGCCGTGATCCGGGATATCCGAAGCAGGATGTAACCAAAGCGGCAACTATTCTGATGCATGGTGATGCGGCTTTCCCTGGGGAAGGTATTGTAGCAGAAACGCTCAATTTCAAAGCATTGCCTGGTTACCAAAATGGCGGAACAATTCATATTATCGTGAACAACCGTCTTGGATTCACAACAGACAGCAGCGATTCACGCTCAACGTATTATGCGAGTGACCTTGCCAAAGGATATGAGATTCCGATTGTGCATGTCAATGCAGACAATCCGGATGCGTGTATCGCAGCTATTCGTATGGCAGCAGAATACCGTAACCTGTTCAAAAAGGACTTCCTGATTGACCTGATCGGTTACCGTCGTTATGGTCATAACGAAACGGATGATCCAGAAACAACACAGCCGACGGTGTATGACAAAGTAAAAGCTCATCCAACGGTTAGTCACTTGTATCAGGATCATCTGAAAGAGGAATCGGTTATCGACGATGCCTCCATCAACAGCATTCGTGAAGCTGTGACGAACCGCTTAAAAGAAGCATACGAGCAGATGAAGAACAATGAAGTACATGAATATTATCAACGTCAAATTAGCGAGCCAGAAGCCGTTTCGATTATTCCAACTGCGGTACCATTGGAAAATCTGCGGACAATTAACGCCGATTTGCTGAAATGGCCAGAGAATTTTAATGTGTATCCGAAGTTGCAGCGTATTTTGCAGCGCAGAAGCACATCTCTGAACGAAGGCGAGAAAGTAGACTGGAGTCTTGCAGAGACGCTTGCGTTTGCTACCATTCTTGCGGATGGCAAACCAATCCGGATCAGTGGACAGGATGCAGAGCGTGCAACGTTTGCCCATCGGAACTTGGTGTTGCATGACTCCGAGAATGGTGCGAAATTCTGCCCACTGCATCATCTGCCACAGGCAAGAGCATCTTTTGCCATCTACAACAGTCCGTTGTCTGAGGAGTCCGTTGTTGGTTTCGAATACGGATATAACGTCTATTCACCAGATACGCTTGTAATCTGGGAAGCACAATTCGGAGACTTTGCCAACTGTGCACAGGTTATTTTTGACCAATTCGTATCTGCCGGCCGTGCCAAATGGTCACAAAAATCCAGTCTGGTCATGCTGCTCCCGCATGCGAACGAAGGTCAGGGACCTGAGCATACAAGTGCTCGTCTGGAACGTTTCCTGCAGCTTTGTGCAGAAGATAATATGACCGTTGCGAATTTGACAAGTGCATCGCAATATTTCCATCTGTTGCGTCGTCAGGCTTCGTTGACTGAAACGGAAGATGCTCGTCCGCTCGTTATGATGTCGCCGAAAAGTCTCATTCGTAATCCTCGTGTCGCTTCACCTGCAGCAGAGTTCAGCGAAGGCAAGTTTGAGCCTGTGCTTGAGCAAGCAGGATTGGGCACGAAACCGGATCGCGTAGAGCGCATTGTTTTGTGCAGTGGTAAAATCGCCATCGATCTGGAAGATGCTTTTGAGAAAGATAAAGCAGATTGGTCTTGGCTTCACATTATTCGTGTCGAACAGCTGTATCCGTTCCCGGCGGAAGAAATCAAGCGTGTACTTGCACGTTTCAGCAAGCTGAAAGAGCTGGTGTGGGTACAGGAAGAAAACAAAAACATGGGTGCCTGGACATACATGGAGCCTCGTCTTCGTGAAATCGCGCCAGAAGGAACAACCGTTAAATACGAAGGTCGCCCGGAACATGCGAGTCCTTCCAGCGGTTATCAACTTGTGCATGGCATGGAACAGCAACAGATCATTACATCCGCATTGAAGCAAACGACGAAGAATAATATTCCACTGGGGAGGTAACAGCTGTGAGTGAAATTAAAGTACCTGCAATGGGTGAGTCGATAACGGAAGGAACCGTATCCAGATGGCTGGTCAAAGAAGGCGAAACCGTTAATCAGGGTGATGTTCTTCTGGAACTGGAAACGGATAAAGTAAATATTGAGATCAGTGCTGAAGAGAGCGGTGTTCTTGAGAAAATTGTTCGCCAGGAAGGCGAGACTGTAGAAATTGGTGAAACGATTGGAACACTTTCAGCTGGAACTGGAGGAGGAAGCGGCGCGTCCGCTTCCCAACCAGCAGCAACAGAGCAGAAACAATCAGCTCCTGCACCGGAAGCTCCAACTCCGCCACCAGCACCCGTTTCTGCAGCACCGGAATCTTCGGATAGCAGCTCGAAGACAGCTTCACCATCTGCTCGTAAACTTGCACGTGAGCGTGGTATTGAGCTCGATCAGGTACAGAGCAAGGATCCGATTGGCCGTGTTTATCAGGATGATGTGAAAACTCACAACACGCAGGCTGCCGCTCCTACAGCGCCTCCTGCTAAAGCTCCCGCTACAGCACCTAGTGCTCCGGCAGCAGGTGGTTCCACGTATACCAAACCAGTGGAGCGTCAACGTATGTCCCGCCGTCGTGCTACCATTGCGAAACGCCTGGTAGAAGCACAGCAGACTGCAGCGATGTTGACTACGTTTAACGAAGTGGATATGACGGCAATCATGGATGTTCGTAAACGTCGTAAGGACAAGTTCAAAGAGAAACATGAAATCAATCTCGGCTTCATGTCCTTCTTCACCAAAGCAGTTGTAGGCGCACTGAAAAAGTTCCCAACCATTAACGCGGAAATTGATGGTGAAGATGTTGTACTCAAAAAGTACTATGATATCGGCATTGCGGTATCTGCCAAAGAAGGTCTTGTCGTACCGGTTGTACGTGATGCAGATCGTCTTGGCTTTGCTGAGATCGAGAAAAGCATTGCTGACCTGGCGTCCAAAGCGCGTTCCAACACGCTAGCTTTGTCTGATCTGCAAGGAGGAACCTTCACCATTACCAATGGCGGAACGTTTGGCTCCCTGTTGTCCACACCAATTTTGAATACACCTCAAGTAGGTATTCTGGGTATGCACAAAATCCAGCTTCGTCCGGTAGCGATTGATGCAGAGCGGATGGAGAACCGTCCGATGATGTATATCGCCCTGTCGTACGATCACCGTATCATTGATGGTAGCGAAGCCGTACGTTTCCTCGTGACGGTAAAAGAATTGCTTGAAGATCCAGAGTCTTTGCTGATCGAAGGGTAATCCATAATGATTAACATTAAATTGCCATCTTATAAATAAAAAAGTAAAGCCCCTGAACGCGGAGCACAGTGTATGCTGTGCACCCGTTCAGGGGCTTTCGTCATTGTATAGGTAATTTGTGTCGCATTATATGGAATCGGCGGTTTCTGCGTGTGCTGTGGAATGATAGGCACTGTAGTCGGACGTATGCCTCTCCAGCCACTCCACGACATGCCCGGCAACCTCAGTCCGATTCGTTTCATGCAGCATTTCGTGGCGCCCCCCCGGATAGAGGCGGTGTTCAATATCCTCAAGCTCAAGCTCTCGATATTGGGAGACCAGGTTAAGCACTCCTTTGCCATGAAGTCCCACCGGATCTTGTTCACCCGAGAACAGATATACAGATTTATCCTTAGGAATACGTTTCATGTTGCGCGGCAAGTGAATGTCCAACAGCAGTTTGAAGAAATCACGGAAAAAACCTGCAGAGCAGACGGCTCCACACAAAGGGTCATCCATAAACCGCTTGACCTCTTCGGAGTCCCGAGACAGCCAATCAAACGGCGTGGTTGCCGGACGGAAAGAACGGTTGAATCCGCCAAATACGAGCGCATTGAGCAGCATACTTGGATGACCCGTCCCCTGAATGCCACACTGCAAGAAAGCCAGTTTCTCTCCAATCCGAAGAAGACCGCGCTTGCCATTGGTGCCGGACAAAATAAATGCATGGTAACGCTCGTGGCCAGCATACATTAGATGCTGTACCAAAAACGACCCCATGCTATGCCCCATCAAAAAGAGGGGCACATCAGGGTTTTCTTTGGCGGCAACTTCGCCCAGATTCATCATGTCACTCGCCATCCAGCGGAAAGCATCGACGCCGGCATTGCCCAACAAATTCGAGTTTTCGACCGTTTTACCATGACCACGATGATCATTTGCGTAGACCGCGTAGCCGTGCGTGGTGAGATGTTGGGCAAATTCAGCATATCGGGCAGCAGTCTCGCTCATGCCATGTGCAATCTGGACCACACCTTTGATGTTGCACTCCGGATCGGGAAGCCAGCGGTACACATGAATACGGGTACCTTCATTGCCAACCAGGCTAAAGGTAGATTCCTGCATCTCGTGTAAATCCTCCTTCACAGGTCACATTAAAGCCAGTTCAAATCAGGGAATTCACCCTTGAATAGATAGTTGATTATTCAATTAAGGCAAATAAGAGCGAAGAACAGTAGTGTTGCCATCCAGCGTATAGGAGCCCAGGTTGGCAGGCAGTAAGTAACATTGTCCAGCTTTCAATTCGATTTTATCCGATTCCGCGTTATCCCACTCCAGCGTTCCGCTACCTTCACAGACCACAAGAATAGTGAAGCTTTCAGCACTTGTAGAGAGCTCCCAACGTCCTGTAACAATCCCTTTTTCCACTACAAAGTATGGACATTCCGCAAGCTTCAGCCACTCACCTGGAGTTGCGTTGTTGGTTTTCATCGTCGTGGCGCCAGCACCCTCATAAGCCGTTACATTCAATGAATCCTCAACATGCAGCTCACGTGGTTTGCCATCCAGGCCTGGACGATTATAATCATAAATCCGGTATGTTGTATCCGAGTTTTGCTGAATCTCAGCCACAACGACACCTGCACATAAAGCGTGTACCGTTCCCGCAGGAATAAAGAACGTATCTCCAGCCTCTACAGGTACTTGGCGAAGGGTATCCATGACCGTACCATTTTCCAGCGCTTCCTTCAGTACTTCACGATCAACGCCTTCATTCAAGCCGTAAATGATATGAGCTCCTGGTTTGGCATCAAGCACATACCACATTTCCGTTTTGCCAAGCTCGCCAGGAGGGAGCACTTCGTAATCATCTGTTGGATGAACTTGTACGGACAGATCATCGTTACAGTCAAGCAGTTTGATCAGAAGCGGGAATCGTCCGCCCTTTTCCGAAACTCCTTTGGTTCCAAGCCAAGCTGTGCCCAGTTGTTCACGGACTTCATCGAGGCCTTTTCCGGCAAGTGCTCCATTTAATACCTTGGTTGTACCATTGGGATGATCCGCAATCATCCAGCCTTCTCCTATATGTCCTTCAGGCGGCGTCAGGCCGAATTGCTCCAGCGCGCGACCTCCCCATACACGTTCTTTGAACTCTGGTTGAAATTGCAGTGGGTATGGCGTAGGCATTCCTAATCTCTCCTCTAGTATATGAAATGGTGGATCGCTTTAATCAATCATGACCGCGTAGTTGGCATGAATGTAACAGTGAATACGGTTGCACGTCTTTATGTAGTACACAAATCGCATAAATTAAACCCAAAGAGTGCTTTGTTGCGATTGTGTCTAGTTTATTGCATTTGTGGGACAAAGGAAATTATTTTTTCTCGATGCCAATCAGAAAAGGAGAGGCATCACGCTGCAATTGGCGATAAATCACCACTTGTGCCTGCTCTACAGGTAGAGCAGAGGACCACTCCAATACCGCATCCGCTTCCTGTGATCCTCCATCATGACCTGGATACAGCACAACGGTAATAATGCCGCGCGGCTTGAGCAATGCCAGTGCAGCCTGGAGAGCAGCAATAGTACTGTCTGTTTCCGTAATTATGGTGGAGTCCGCATCTTCCGAAGGCAGGTATCCCAGGTTGAACATTACAGCACCGACATTACCCTGCCATGTTTCAGGAACGGCCTCAGCCATTCGATCATGGCTTAATTGAAGCATGGAGATGGAGCCTAATTTTGCGCTATTCTCTTGTTTGCGAATACGGGCTTGTGCCAAGGTAAGTGCCTCGCTCTGAATATCGAAACCAATGACTTGACCACGTTTACCAACTTTTTGTGCCAGAAACAGAGTATCCGCCCCCGTTCCAACCGTTGCATCAATAGCTAAATCTCCAGGCTGTAGCCGGGAAGAAATCCATTGATGGGCACAACTTAAAACCGAAAGAAAGCCCATCTTAAGCACCCCTCCAGTATTTACCTTGCCAGGAATCCCGCTCACGCAGCTCACGATCAATCGAATTCAAAACTTCCCATTTGTTCATGGACCACATTGGCCCAATCAGCAAATCACGCGGTGCATCACCTGTAAGACGGTGTACAATCATTTCCGGTGGAAGCATCTCCAGCGTATCGACGATGAGTTTAATGTACTCGTCTTGTTCCAGGAAACGAAGGAGCCCGGCTTCATACTGCTTCACCATTGGCGTTTTGCGCATCAGATGAAGTAGATGAATTTTGATTCCCTGCACATCCATGTTGGCAACAGCCCGTCGGGTATCCAGCATCATTTCATGGGTTTCCTGAGGCAGTCCGTAAATAATATGTGTACACACCCGAATATTCCGTTTGCGTAACTTCGCAACGGCTTCCTCATAACACTGCGTATCATGCGCACGGTTAATTAGGGTTGACGTGGACTCGTGAATGGTTTGCAGACCCATCTCAACCCATAGGTAGGTGCGTTCATTCAATTCAGCCAAGTAATCAACGACGTCATCCGGTAAACAGTCAGGGCGAGTGGCGATGGACAGTCCCACGACACCGGGCTGCTTCAAGATTTCTTCAAAGTATTCACGCAGTTCTTCAACGGGTGCGTATGTGTTGGTATAGGCTTGGAAATAGCCAATGTAGTGAGCTGTAGGCCATTTCAGATGCTGTTTATCCCGAATGGTATTAAATTGGGTGACCAGATCATCGCGTCTGCTACCGGCGAAATCACCCGATCCACGAGCGCTGCAAAATGTACAGCCTCCTTTGGCGATAGATCCATCTCGGTTCGGGCAGGTGAAACCTGCATCCAGCATCACTTTGAAAACCTTATTGTTAAATTCGTCTCTCATTTCGTAATTCCAGGTATGGAATCGTTTATCTCCCCACAGAAGAGGAGGTTGTATTGAAGGTGCATTCATCTTCAGGGTACTCCTTTGGTTTACCTAATGGCTTGCTTATTCTATTACCGAATTCGACTCTTTTTGAACTTTTACCATTGTATCAAAAAACTCAAAAAAAGGGGAATCTAGTCGCAAAAATAGGCCGTAGAAACGAGGTTTTATCCTTGCTATAGTTTACACATTATGTTATATTTAAACCAGCGTCAGACACCATCTAATGGGTACTATTCATCATAGCATTTGAATCAATGTTGACGTCATGGACCATACTATACCGTGAGGTGATATGAATGAATTCCCAATTTAAAAATAATGATCTTCATCATGTTTCTGTAGAACTGACGGCAGAAGAAGCTCTGGCTTTGACAGGTGTTCGTTTCAATGGCAATCCGAAAGTGAAAGCGGCTGCAAGACAAAAAGTTCGCGATGCTTTCGAAAAGACATTTGATTTTTCACACCAAGATAAGGTAGACTATGAACTATTAAAGTAGTTGGACCCCAATTCCAAATAAATCGAAGAGGGAATCTTTGAGATTTGCCCCAAAGTGGCAGATCCGAAGATTCCTTTTTCATTGCTCTTTACAATTAGCCAGTTCTTCGGCAAAATGATTCTGAGACAAGTATGGATAAACGGAGGAATAAGATGCGTTTACGTGGCAGAAAAGGGATTCGTGAAAATTTGGAGCAACAAGTTGACCTCGTTGTTCTTGATCCCAAACAGTACAAAGGAAAATGGTCTGAACTGTTTGGCAATGACCATCCAATCTTTGTGGAATTTGGCATGGGTAAAGGTCAATTTATCAGCCAAATGAGTTATAAATATCCGGAATTTAATTTTATCGGTATTGATATGTATGATGAATTGGTGCGTCGTGCCAGCGAGAAGGCTCGGAAAGCATGGAGTCAGGCAGAAGTGGAGACACCACCCAACCTGAAGCTGGCGCTGGCTAATATCGAACAGATTGAGGAAGTATTTGAACAGGAAGAACTGGAACGGATTTATCTGAACTTCAGCGATCCTTGGCCGAAAGCCAAGCATGCACGTCGTCGTTTGACACATCCACGTTTCCTGAAGAAATATACGGAACTGCTTAACACCAAAGGACAGATTCATTTCAAAACAGATTCGGAAACATTGTTTGATTTCTCTCTCAATGCAATTGCCGACTTTGGTCTGCAAATGACCAATTTGTCTCTGAACCTGCACCGTGATGGATTGAATGAAGAGCATGTCATGACAGAGTATGAGCAGAAATTCATGGGCAAAGGCATGAACATTCACCGGGTTGAAGTTATCGTTGGTGAAGAGGCCTTGCGCGAGTATCAACAAATCCGCTTGGACAAGTATAAAGTTCGGGAAGCTGCGGACGAGTCTGGCGAAGATCAAGAGTGATATTATAAAAAAAGCGTGATATGCATCTGGCTACCAGACTCTCATATCACGCTTTTTTTGCTATTTTCGATGAACTAAACCTCATGACGTCACTTGTGGAAATTCGTTTTACTTCTGCTAAAGCTCCGAATGAAGCTCCTTACGTCGATAATCGTTGGGAGTAACCCCGTTGAATTTCTTAAACATCCGATAGAAATAAGAACTGTTGGTGAACCCGGTTTGCTCAGCAATATCAGCTACAGAGTTTTCCGTCTCAATGAGCAGGAATTGCGCTTTGGCTATGCGGGTCTCGTTAATAACATCGGTTAGACCTTTTAACGTTAGTTGTTTATAGAGTCTGCTGACATAGATGGGTGACATGGCTAGTTCATCTGCAATTGAGGTCAGACAAAGATTGGTGTCTGCGTAATCTCGTTCAATAATGCAGTTAATTTTGCGAATGAGTTCCTCATGTTTAAGCGTTCTTTTCTCCTCAACTTTGGATCCAAGCTCGTCAAACATGCGATAGAAGTGGGCGTGAACTTCACTGAGATCCTCGGCATCATGAATCGGCAGCATCGAACGGTCGGAGATGGATTCAAGTGTAAGCTGGTTGTTCTTTTTGAGTGTGTTTCTCACATGATTCAGAGTCATGGTCAGATGGGACAGAGCCAGTTGAAATACGGTAAATGGATATGTTGCCGTTTCGCTCACGATGTCTGCATAGACCTGTTTGGCTTCGCCTGTCTTGCCTGTCATCAGGTAATCAATCAACTGTCTCTCTTTTCCAACAGGGAAAGCATATTCTTTGGAATGGTACGCCATGATGTCCGAGGTGTAAATCAGGCATCCAGGACCCATGAACAAACGATGAAGAGAAGCTTCTGCTGATCGAGTATAAGAAGCAATACTGTTTTCCAGTGAATCTTCCACTGGCCCGATGGTAAATGAAATGGAACATCTTAGATGTGTCATCACGGCAGCCTGCATCATGCGCAGCAGGTCCTCAATGGGGCAATACTCATCATCAGCTTCATCCTGAACTTTATCATTAAAGATAAGTGTGATCAGATCGCTGCCCATATCCACAGCTTCGGTGTGGTAGTAAAGGTCAGCCGTTTCCGTGCAAATGTTTATCATCGCGTATTTTATAAGTTGGACTTCATCCCTGTAGGTATCGCTGAAATCGGTAAAATGATCAATACGAAGCAGTACCAGTCTTGTTAGACGATGAACATCAACAGAAGAGCCGTAGAACTTCATTCTGTCCTCCAGCATGCCTCCCGATACCGTTTCACGTCCTTGCAAAGCCCCACGCAGAAAATCCTGTCGTAATAGGTGCAGACTGCCACGACGCTCCGCTTCCATCACACGCATACGGACAAGCACTTTATCAATGGGATGATATAGCTTCCGGGACACGAGGTAGGATAAGAGCAATCCCGCAATTAATAGCCCAATACAAAACAGAACGGTGTGTGTCCGCATATTACGAATATCTGAGGTGATTAGGTCATAAGGCGTTATTCTTACATAGCGCCACCCCAGGTTATCAGGAGCAGTGTAGGTAATGAGTGACTTTATTCCATCAACCTCTGCCGTAAAATAGGCGGACTGCTCCGTGTTTTCTAGGATTGGCTGCATAAACGTTTCATTGGACAAATCTTTCATTAGCGCACGATTGCTGAAATCGGACAATAACTGTCCCTGTTCATTGATAATAAACGTTTTCCCTGGCTGATCAGCTGAGTTCATATTGGGACTGAGCCAGTCGTCCTTAATATTTACGACAACAGCATAATTCAGTGTAGCATTGTCATTGATCGTGTCGTAACAGAGGTACGTATAACTGCTGACTTGAGTTTCCTCGGTGGAGCCAACTTGGTAAGTCCGCGGAATGGGGACAAAAGGTTTGTAATCATGGAAACGGTCGAGGATACTTGTAATTCCTTGATCGTCAATTTCCGAGATGGACTGTTGTCCATTTCGAACCTCATTGGAGCTGATAAAGAACTCATCATTTTTGGAGTTATATACATAGATGGATTCGATAAAAGGGAGGGACATGCGATAGTTGTCGAGTTGTTCCATCGCTGACGTAATTTCATAGATACTCGGATTTGAATAGAGCAACAGGGCAGAGATGGTGTAATCCTGATAAATCTGATAAGACAGTGATTTGGCGGTCTCGGTCATCTTGGAGACTTCCCGACTGGTCTGGGTAAGACCGTTCATATCGGTTCGGTAGACCTGCCGAAGGGCAATACGATTATAGTTGACGTACAAAATGGTAGAAGCCACAAGTAAGGTGGCAACAGTGCTAACAATAATGCCGATGAGAATCCGTGCAAACACTTTCTGGCTGTCCTCTGAACGTTTGCGCATGACCTTTCCTCCCGTGGACCTCCTGTTTTGGATGAACAAAGTTAGACTTCATAGCGAAGGATGAGAATTCATAATATGGGTGTGGTGAATCACGGATGTATTTCGAATTATATAGTATGTATGCGTTTACATCAACGGTGGACAGCATTCTATGGCCGATTTCCGTAGCTAAAGTTCAACTTTCGCTTTATTGTTCACTAGGTTCAACCTATGCACGATATCAACTTTTGTGAACGCTCAGGCATTCATTTCAGTGTTCGTTCATATTGTTCATATTCTGTTTCGCAGAATCGTTCATGATCCGGCCGAATGATTCAGTATCCGGTAGCACTTAGGGCAACTACAATAAAAACAGAGCTCCACTGCGCGCCGCGCCGTAAGAAATTCGGGAGGGATCGAGCCATGCTCAAAGAATTGAACAAAAACAAAATCATGTTTCTCATGCTGCTGCCTACACTGATCTTTTTTCTGATTAACTCGTATTTTCCGATGGTCGGCATCTATTATGCGTTTACCCGCTATGATTTTGAAGGTGGATTGTTCGGCAGCCCATTTGTGGGCCTGGAGAACTTCAAGTTTCTGTGGCAATCCGGAATGCTGCTGAAGCTGACAACCAACACGGTGGGGTACAATCTGGCCTTCATTATATTAGGAAACGGGCTAGCGATCTTCTGTGCGATTTTGCTCAGTGAAATTCGGGGAAAAGTGTTTAAGAAAATTACGCAGTCGGTCATGTTTTTACCGTATTTTATCTCGTTTGTTCTATTAAGTGTAATCGCTTACAACATGTTCAATTATGAATCCGGTTTTGTGAACACGGTACTCAAACGTTTTGAGGCGGGGCCTGTTGATATTTACAACACACCCTGGATCTGGGTGTTTCTGATCATCATTTTTTATCTGTGGAAAAATCTCGGCTACAGCATGGTCATCTACCTTGCAGCCATTACAGGGATCAGCGATGAGTATTACGAGGCCGCCCGGATTGACGGGGCCAATATCTTTCAGCGCATTTGGTACATCACCGTACCGATGCTAAAACCGACCTTTGTCATCCTGTTGTTATTCTCGCTCGGGAGCATTATGAAGGGACAGTTTGATCTCTTTTACCAACTCATTGGAAATAACGGTGTCTTATATAACGCTACAGATATCATCGATACGTATGTGTATCGTTCCCTGAAAGTGACGTTTGATATCGGAATGGCTACTGCGGCTGGTCTGTATCAATCGCTGTTCGGTTTTATCCTGATCATGACCGTCAACTATATCATCCGTAAAGTGAATGAGGACTACGCCTTGTTCTAATAGGCAGAAGGGAGACCTACTATGCACACGCGTACCCGAGATACGGAATTCACCTTGTTGTTTCAAATCATCGCTTACAGCATGATCCTGATTCTTTCCTTAATCTGCATCATTCCATTTCTTTTGATTTTATCCGGCTCATTCAGCAGCAACGAATCGATTGTAAGAGACGGGTATCACCTCTTTCCCACCGATTTCTCCTTGGAAGGTTATAAGATGGTGTTCAAATTTCCGACCCAGGTGCTCAAAGCTTATGGCGTGACGGTATTTACAACCGTTGTGGGTACGGCCCTTGGACTATTTCTTATTACGATGGCGGGATTTGTACTGCAACGCAAAGATTTCAAGTACCGGAACGCTTTCTCATTTTTCATCTACTTTACAACCCTCTTTGGTGGGGGATTGGTTCCTTGGTACATCATGCTTGCAAATTATTTCAATCTTACGGACACGTATACGGTGTTGATTTTTCCGGGATTGATGACGCCTTTTCTCATTATCCTGATGAAAAACTTCATTCGGTCAACCGTTCCGGATGAGCTGATTGAGTCAGCCAAAATCGATGGTGCGAATGATTTCCGCATTTACTTTAGCGTAGTACTGAAACTGGCGATGCCCGGCATTGCCACTGTAGGGTTATTTCTGGCACTGGGATACTGGAATGACTGGTTCACATCATCCTTGTTCATTAACAACCCGGATATGTACCAGCTGCAATTCTATTTGTATAACACCATGAACACGATTACCTTCATTGACCAGATGGCGATTGGTACCGGCATAACTCTTAGCCAGGATGTACCTACCGAATCGACCAAAATGGCGATGGCTATTGTGGTTACTGGACCCATTTTGTTCCTGTATCCATTTGTGCAGCGGTACTTTGTCAAGGGTCTTACCATTGGTGCGGTGAAAGGTTAGAACGTGCACGCGCTGTGGGTGCAGATGGCGGGATAGCTGTCTATCCGTCTGCGTCTGAATCATGGCGTGTCTGCGCTAACATATAAGGTTGACCACAAAAAGGGAGGATGCGTATGCGTAACAAAACAATTCGGCACCTGTCTATGGTACTTGCCCTGATGTTGTTTGCCGGGGTGCTTGCCGCATGTAATAACGGTTCGGGGGGATCTGCGCAAGGAAGTGAGCAGGGAGGTTCTTCTGAGAACAAAGGGGAGAAGGTAACACTGCAATTCTACATGCTTGGTGATGCCCCCAAGGATCTGCCTGTGATTGAGTCGGAAATCAACAAGCTGGCTGAGGCTGATCTGAACGTCAATGTGAAATTTAACTATACCTCCTGGACAGACTGGGACCAAAAATACAAATTGCTGCTGTCTTCCGGTCAACCGATTGATCTGATTTTTACCGCGGATTGGACGTTCTATCAGTCCTATGCGAAAAAAGGAGCGTTCCTGCCTCTGGATGAATTACTGCCTAAGGCAGCACCAACGCTCAAAGCTTATGTACCTGATGACATGTGGAACGCGGTAAAAGTCAATGACAAGATCTATACTGTACCATCGACATGGACTGAATATGTTACTGAGGGTATTGCGTACCGTGAGGATTTGCGTGAGAAGTACAATCTGCCCAAACCGGAATCTCTGGAGACACTCGAAGCCTATCTGGAGGGTATCAAAGCCAATGCACCGAATATGATTCCAATCGCGGATAGCAATGCGAACCATACCCATGGTATTCGACAATTGACATCCAAGCTGGTGAATACGGCAGGTCAGCTCCCTTATGGTCTGGACATCATGTATGACACACCATCCAATATCACTTCCTATTGGGGGTCTGCACAGCATCTGGAGGACCTGAAAACGTACAAACGCTGGATGGACAAAGGCTTTTTTCCGAAAAACGTGCTGAATGTAAAGGATACGTCCAACTCATTGCTGCAAAATGGCAAATCGGCTGTTGTACTGTCGGGTGAGAACCCGAACAAATTTAATGCGGATGTGATCAAGGTCCAGTCCACTCACCCGGATTGGAAGCTCGGTTATTTCCCTTACCCGAATGCCAAAGGGTTTGCACAACCAGTTCACCCGATCCACAATGGTTTTGCAATTCCGCGCAGCAGCAAAAACCCGGAGAAAGCACTTGCATTCTATGAAAAACTGGTTACCGACAAACGTTACAACTGGCTTACCGAATATGGTGTGGAAGGCAAGAACTTTGAAGTTCAAGACGGTTATTATAAAATGGTTGGCGATGCCCAGACCAATGGATTTCCGCGCGAAGGCATGAATGGTTGGGCTTGGCGTAATCCGGAATTCATGCTCTATGATAAGAGCTTTGATGACGTACTGGCTATTTTCAAAGAGCTGGACAAAATGAAAAAGCCGGATATCTTTACTGGATTTGCTGAGGATTGGACGCCATATCAAGCTGAGAAAGCTGCACTGGAGCAGGTAGAGAAGCAGTATCTCTATCCGTTAAATGTGGGATTGGTGGAGGATGTAGAAGCGGGTCTGAATACATTTATGGAAAAAGCCAAACAGGCAGGCCTTGAGAAGATTCAGACCGAGTATACCAAGCAGTGGCAGGATTACTTGAAGTCGGCTGGTATTCAATAGTTTGTACTATTCTTCATATTAAAAAAAGGTGCCTTCGATTCGAAGGCACCTTTGCTGTGTACATGCAGGCTTGTTTGAAGCCGTTACAGTCTGGCTTGGTCTGCCGAGTAGGGACGCAGATCCAGAAGGTCGATAATACTTTGTGCGCTTTGCATTGGGTGATACTTGGCAATCTGCGCCATGTGGCGTTTGCGTTTGCGAACAATGTCAGGGTAGTTATGAAGCAGTTTATTCATCCATTTCACAACAACATCAAGGGAAGTAATGGGCTCCCCCAAACCTCGTGCGGTGAAATACTGAACATTTTCTTCTTCCTGACCCGGTATGGGATTATGGAACAGCATGGGGATTCCCTTTGCCAACCCTTCACTGCATGTCATTCCACCCGGCTTGGTGATCAGGAGATCAGATACTTCCATTAATTTGTCCACTTCATTGGTGTACCCGATGATATGGATATTATCTTTTTTATAAAACGGATTTTGTTCCATGCTGATTCGGCTTTTGTCATTGCGGCCAAGGCAGAAAATAATCTGAACATCCTCATGCCAGCGTGTCAATAATTGGTTAACTACTTCATCACTAAGCATTCCCCAACCACCGCCCATCACAAGCACAGTAGGCATGTTCTTCAAATTGAATTTCCCTCGGATCTCGTCCCGCCCGGGATGTTCCCAGAAGTTGGGGTGGATCGGAATGCCGGTAACGCGAATTTTGTCTAAAGATACACCCCGCAGCATTAATTTGGACTTTACCTCATCTGTAGAAACAAGATACAGATCCACTTCTGGGCTAATCCATGTCCCGTGCGCGTCATAATCGGTGATGACTGTACAAAGTGGAACCTGCACACCCAGACGTTTCAGTCTGGATATGACAGCACTGGGAATAGGGTGGGTGCATACAATAACATTCGGACGAAGCTGACGGACAATACTGCGTGTATGGGTATAAAACAGTTTATGCAACGCGAGTGTAGTCAGCCGGTTCAAGGATTTTTTATATTGGTGCCTGTATACATACCCGATGAGCTTGGGCTGGTTAATGACCGTTTTTTTGTACGCTGTAATGATGAGTGGCGCAACTCTGGGGTTCAGAAAACTCCCCAACTCAAGCACTTTGGTTTGCACATTCGGCGAAAGTTTTCGCAAACTGCTGGACAGCGCATAAGCGGCTTGAGTATGACCAGCGCCAAAGCCTTCAGATAATAGTAATACTCTTTTTTTCTCCACGCTTGCTTCACCTGTTCCTGCTAGGTTTTCCTTAGTCTAACATATTCACATTATGTCCATAAAGCAACAGTTGCAAGTGCGACTAAAGTACCGATCGTAGCACCTGCGAGAACATCTGAGGGATAGTGTAATCCCAGGTAAATTCGTGAAAATCCGACAATTAATGCAACAGGGAGTAACAACAGCAACAGGAACGGCTCCATCGTCATAAAAGGAACCGTAACCGAGAATACGGCAGTAGTATGCCCTGAAGGGAACGAATGGTCCGTCAGGGGATTGCGGAACGTAATCGTATCCGGTAGGGCCAGGTAAGGCCGAATGCGCGGATACAGTTTTTTGGCGATTGCTACGGGAATGTGGCTAACCGCTAGAGCGATGCATGCCTGAAGTCCTGTTGTACTCCAAGGAGCGGGAGCCAGCAGCCAGATTAGTAAGGATACTGCAATAGAAGATGTTGCTCCGCCCAGATGGGTGAAATAATACAGCCAAAAGTTCATAAATCGATTATGAAGTCGACCATTAATCCACATAAATACATTTCGATCATACTCTTGAAACTTTACGAATAAACGGCTCATATTGGCCTCCTGCCAGTCAGGCCCCATGTTGGCGGCAGTATTTCCGGTAAATTGCTGTGTCCGGTTTCGTCCTGAATAGTATATAACCGTTTTTTCGTGAACTTGAGGTTATTTCAGGTATATGTTTATCATATTTTTAAATGTTGTCCTTTTCAAGAAGAACACATGTGAAGAAGGTAAAATTCATGTTAAAGAGTGGATATACACCCAACTTAACTTTTTGACTCGGACTATCTAAAAAAGATACAATGATTCAACATGGCTGAAATGCGGTTAAAAAAATGTAAGTTTAAGACTGAACTTTTTGAGGTCTGTTTACGTTATTTGATATAGAGCCTCTGTCGATATGTATCAGCCTGATGAAAAAAGCAGGGACTTTAGAAATAAAAATCAAGTAAACGGCTGAAAATAAGATATAACAGGCATGAATGCGAGGTTGGAGTATCACGAGGTGCCTATTCAGCGTTTAAAGTTCACATTTCTGCTTCAGGAAGTGGAATTGCGGTTTTGACAAATGGCTGAAAAGAATACAAAATCGATAAAGCAGCCAACTGGCATCAACCATGCTTGAAACATTGTCTGAAATATTTGCGTAGTAAACAAAAGAACAGGGTCATATTCTGCGCATCACAAAAAAATAAAAGTGCAGAATCCAGGAAGAGAAACATTTAAAGTAATCTGGTTTTGAAAAAAAGGGGGTAACAGAGAACGATGTTGGACGCTATATTCGTCACGATGCAGGTCCTTCTGGCACTGCTAGCCGTGTACCAATTCACGTTTTCGCTGTTCGGTCTGATTAAGAAAAAGAAAAAGAAACATTATCCGGCGACAAAATCATTCGCTGTACTCGTCGCAGCACACAATGAGGAACAAGTTATTGGTGCTTTGATGGAGAACTTGAAACAACTGGATTACCCGGAAGATCTGTACGATGTGTTTGTCATTTGTGACAACTGTACGGATGGAACGGCTCAAATTGTAAGACAGCATGGATTAAATGCTTGTGTACGTACGAATGCTGATCTCAGAGGTAAAGGGTATGCCATTGAATGGATGCTTAAATACTTGTGGAAATTGCCACGTCAGTATGACGCAGTTGTCATGTTTGACGCGGATAACCTGGTTGACCGTAACTTCTTGCTTGAGATGAATGACGACTTGTGCAATGGTTCGCGTGTAATTCAAGGATACATTGATACCAAGAATCCGGAGGATTCCTGGATCACTGCAGCATATGGTGTATCTTACTGGTACATCAACCGTCTGTGGCAGTTGTCCCGTCATAATTTGAATATGGCGAATTTCCTCGGAGGTACTGGAATGTGCTTCGAGACCAACCTGCTCAAGGAAATTGGCTGGGGCGCTACAAGTCTGGTTGAGGATTTGGAGTTTACGATGCGCAGTGTTCAGCGTAATGTATATCCTGTCTTTAACTATGATGCCAAAGTATTTGATGAGAAGCCGTTAACCTTTAAAGCTTCAGCAAGACAACGTCTTCGCTGGATGCAAGGTCACTTTACGGTTGCGCGTAGATATTTCTTCCCGCTGCTGTGGCAGAGTATCAAGGAAAGAAGCTTGGTGAAGTTTGACCTTGCTGTGTATGGAGCAAACGTGTACGTTGTTTTGCTTACGTTCCTGATGACTGCTGTCCTGTGGGTGGATACAGCGATATTCAGTGGTCCACATATCGCAAACATATACGGATACTTCCCGCTTTGGGTAGGGTTCGTAGCGATTGGTCTGAATGTCCTGACATTCTTGTTGTCCATGGCGCTGGAAAAGGTTACTTTTGCCAAAGTGTATCTGTACCTGATCTTGTTCCCGATTTACCTTCTTTCATGGTATCCAATTACGTTCTACGCGTTCTTCACGCAGAACAACAAACAATGGAGCCATACTCAACATACACGTGTTGTACGTTTGGATGAGGTGCAGAGTAAGCAGGGATAATGAATGATTGACTTGGATGAAAGCATGTCTGTAAAAAAAATATTGTAGAGACGTTGACAATAGTTTTGCAGGATGTTATAGTATTTAAGTGCGTTAAATGAATAGCTATGGAATCACAAGTAGAAGTCCGACTTCTCACCTGATCAACAAACATGTTGGCTGGTCAACGATCCCAATAATTTATGAAGTGTTTACTCATGAAGAATTGTGTTGATTACAGGGATGTCGGTAGCTTAACCGGCATCCCTTTTATTTTTGTGTAACAGGATATTCAAAATGACCTGGAGGTGGACGGTTATTAGTAAAGATCACATGATTAATGATGAGATTCGGGCGAAGGAAGTACGCCTTGTCGGAGCTGAAGGAGAACAAATTGGGATCACGCCGATTCGGGAAGCACTGCAAATGGCGATTGACCTGAACTTGGACCTGGTCAATGTGGCACCACAGGCTAAACCGCCGGTATGCCGCATCATGGACTATGGCAAATTCCGCTATGAGCAACAAAAGAAAGACAAAGAAGCCCGTAAGAACCAGAAAATTGTTGACATTAAAGAAGTATGGTTCCGTTCCAATATTGAGGAGCATGATTATCAAACGAAGCTTCGTAATGTAGTTAAGTTCTTGAAAGAAGGCGACAAGGTAAAATGTTCCGTTCGTTACCGCGGACGTGAAATTGCGCATGCCGCCATTGGTCAACGGATTTTGGAACGCGTTAAGGTGGAGGTTGCAGAACTTTGCACCATCGAACGTCAACCAAAATTGGAAGGCCGCAGTATGATCATGATTCTGGCTCCTAAAGCCTGATAACATTGGAGGAGGAAACACAAAATGCCTAAAATGAAAACACACAGCAGTTTGAAAGGACGCTTCAAAATTACCGGTTCCGGTAAAGTCCTGCGTTACAAAGCTCACAAAAACCACTTGCTTTCCCACAAATCAAAACGTGCTAAGCGCGTTCTGAACGGCAACCCAGTAATGGCTGCCGGGGACGTAAGACGTTTGAAACAAGGTCTGGCTAACTTGAAATAGTAAATCCGTATGGGGGATCGGCTTAGGCCGTACACATACCACGGATACATTTAATATTTATTGGGAGGTTCTTTTAATATGGCAAGAGTAAAAGGCGGTTTTGTAGTACGTCGTCGTCATAAAAAGGTTTTGAAACTGGCAAGAGGTTATTTCGGTTCCAAACACCGTATTTTTAAAACAGCTAACGAGCAAGTAATGAAATCCCTGGTATACGCATACCGTGACCGTCGCAACACAAAACGTAACTTCCGCAGACTGTGGATCGTTCGTATCAATGCTGCAGCACGTATGAATGGTTTGTCTTACAACAAACTGATCCATGGATTGAAACTTGCTGGTGTAGACATGAACCGCAAAATGTTGGCTGATCTGGCCGTTAACGACATCAATGCGTTCAACTCTTTGGCTACTGTAGCTAAAGGCAAAATCAACGCTTAAAATTGTTTATGCAAGCCGCCGTACCTATGGCGGCTTTTTTTACGGCTTAAAGATTGATCTACTCCAAAGAGTCTGGTTATGCGCGACGAATATGCTGCAATCTGTAAGGGCACAATGAAAGCATATAACGGGTGAATAACAGGCTGTGATAATACATAAAATACGAACGGTGAAATATTGCAAACAAAAACAGGTGAATTCCACATCCTTCTAGGGAGTGTGATACGTTTTTGTTATATAACATCACATCGTTGTAACGTTAGTGTGTTAAATCGTTAAATTATTAAGCGCTTTCAATAAAAAAAGAGCAAAAATAAGTGAGATTTGGTGATGAAACATCTGGATTTTACCACGGGTTGAATGTATAATCACCTCTAGTAGGCTAGTCCTAAAATTTTCTCTTCAAGTCATAATGTTCGGTTTTTCGACAGGTGACACAATTGTTTAGTGGTAAGAATGCGCTTTTAATGTCGAAGAAACCATACATTCTGCATAAAAGCCATATTATCGATCTGTTGATCCGTTCCATTTTGGCCTGGACAGGAATTAGGTATATATCATTAAGGGGGAACAGAGAAATGAAAAAGATGCTCAGCTTGTCTTTGGTCATGTTGCTGGCAGTATCGGTTATGCTCGCAGGTTGCGGTAGCAAACCGAAAGAGGAAACAAATGCCGGAGGAACTACAGGTGGCGAAAACACTGAAGCTAAATCCGATTTGAAAATCGGTATGGTTACTGACGTAGGTGGAGTTAACGACAAATCGTTTAACCAATCCGCTTGGGAAGCTCTGCAAGCAACTGAAACTGAAACAGGTGTAGCTGTTAAATACCTGCAAAGTAAATCCGATGAAGAGTACATTCCAAACCTGAACGAGTTCGTTAAAGGTGGATATGACCTGACTTGGGGTATCGGTTATCAGCTAGAAAAAGCCATTAAATCTGTGGCTGATCAAAATCCAGACTCCAAGCTTGCGATTATTGATAGTGTAGTTGATGCTCCTAACGTTAAATCAGTTACTTTTGCAGAAGAAGAAGGTTCTTTCCTTGTGGGAGTAGTTGCTGGCCTGACTACTAAAACTAATAAGATTGGTTTTGTAGGTGGAGCTGAGAGCACTCTTATTAAGAAATTTGAAGTAGGGTTCAGAGAAGGAGTAAAAGCAGTTAATCCTGACGCCCAATTTATTCCAAACTACGCAGGTGCTTTTGATAAACCTGACTTGGGTAAAGCCGCAGCTGCTACTATGTATAATCAAGGCGTAGACATTATCTTCCACGCATCTGGTGCTACAGGTAATGGTGTGTTCAATGAAGCGATCGCTCGTAAGAAACAAGGTCAAGATGTATGGGTTATTGGTGTGGATAAAGACCAATCCCTGGAGTTTGGTGACGAGGTAACACTGACTTCTATGATCAAAAAAGTTGACGAAGCTGTTAAGCGAGTAAACCAAGAAATCATTGATGGAACATTCAAAGGCGGAGCTGAAACTCTGACGTTGAAGGACAATGGTGTAGGTATTGCTGATACTTCAACTGCCAATGTATCTGCGGATATACTTGCAAAAGTGGACGAGTACAAAGAAAAAATCATCAACGGCGAAATCAAAATTCCTACAGAGTAATTTGATTCTGTTGTACAAATGAATAATCATCGAGGCCGGTCTTGACCGGCCTTATGATTGTCAGAGTAGGAAAATTTGCTCAGGTCATCATAACAATTGTACAAGCTACGCATTATTTGCTTGGGGATTATCCCACGGCAAAAGCAAAAAGACTTCGTATCAACGCTCCGGTAGGAGCTTTTCTTAAGATTATGGAATGCAGAAGTTTCGGTGAAACTGAAGGATTCGATGATCCTAAGAAAAAGTACCGCTAAAATGCGGTCATCTTCCTTGAATAAACGTCGTTAGACGTTTTTCTTACGTTTGCGGAACCACACTATATCAGGTATAAGGGTGATTACATGGGTGCAGCAACCCCCGTCGTTGAGTTGAAACAAATCACGAAGCGTTTCCCAGGCATTGTTGCCAACGACGCCATCAGCCTTCAGCTTCGTAAAGGCGAGATCCATGCTCTACTGGGCGAAAACGGCGCTGGTAAATCAACGTTGATGAATATTGTCTTTGGTCTCTATCAGCCGGATGAAGGTTCCATTGAAGTGAATGGCAAGCCTGTCATCATCGACAGCCCTAACAAAGCAATCGATCTTGGCATCGGCATGGTGCATCAGCACTTTAAGCTTGTACAGCCGTTCACGGTAACAGAGAACATTATTTTGGGATCTGAACCAAGGAAAGGTCTCAACATTAATTATAAAAAAGCTGCTGCTGAAGTGCAGCGTCTGTCTGAACAGTATGGACTCAAAGTGAATCCGCATGCCAAAATTCATGACATTTCCGTCGGAATGCAGCAACGTGTTGAAATTGTAAAGACGTTGTATCGTGGTGCAGACATTCTTATTTTTGACGAGCCTACTGCTGTATTAACACCTCAGGAAATCAAAGAACTGATGGTAATCATGAAAAAATTGGTGGCCGAAGGCAAGTCCATTATTCTGATTACACACAAACTGAAAGAAATCATGGAAATCTCCGATATGGTGACAATTATTCGCCGTGGTAAAGTGATTGATTCAGTTATAACATCAGAAACGAATCCGAATGAGTTGGCAGAAAAAATGGTTGGTCGAAATGTCACATTTAAAGTGGACAAAAAAACGGCTACACCAGGAAAAAATGTGCTTGAAGTTAGCAAATTGACCGCCAAAAATAAAGAAGGTATCTCGGTTCTGAACGAACTCAACCTGAATGTACGTGCAGGAGAGATCGTAGGAATCGCAGGTGTCGATGGTAATGGTCAGAGCGAACTGATTGAGGCTCTTACCGGACTGCGTAAAGTAGATAGCGGTTCGATTCGCCTTGAGGGTAAAGAACTGTCTAATCATTCTCCGCGCCATATTTCGGAGTCGGGTGTAGCCCATATTCCGGAAGACCGGCACAAGCATGGACTTGTTCTTGATTTTTCTGTGAGTGAAAATATTGTTCTAGAATCATATTATAAAGCTCCTTATACGCGTAAAGGATTCCTTAACTTCGATGCGATCAAGAAGCAAGCGAAACGTCTTGTGGAGGCATTTGATGTGCGTACACCAAGCATTGAAACAAAAGCCCGCTCCTTATCGGGAGGGAACCAACAGAAAGCCATTATCGCACGTGAGGTTGATAAAAATCCTGAACTGCTTATTGCTGCCCAGCCAACTCGTGGTCTGGATGTAGGTGCTATTGAGTTTGTTCAAAAACAATTGATTGCACAACGTGATCAGGGCAAAGCGGTATTGCTGATCTCATTCGAGCTGGATGAAATTATCAACGTATCCGACCGAATTGCCGTCATCTATGAAGGACAGATCGTGGGCGAGGTGCTGCCGGAAGAAACCAATGATAGGGAGCTCGGCTTAATGATGGCGGGCAGCACCCAAAAGAGAGGTACTGTGCATGAATAACGTATTAAAATGGTTTACCCGTGATTCATTTATATTACCTGTTGTAGCCATCATTATGGGTTTGATCCTTGGTGGTATTGTCATGCTGATCGGCGGATACAACCCGATTGAAGCGTACAGTGCATTGTTTACGAAGGTTTTCGGAGACATGTACAATTTTGGTGAAGCTGTTCGGGAAATGACACCACTGATTATGACAGGACTTGCATTTGCATTTGCGGCACGTGCAGGACTGTTTAATATCGGGGGAGAAGGTCAATTCCTCGTCGGTATGACTGCGGCGACTTTTGTAGGCGTGAAGTTTGCAGGTCTGCCAATCTACATTCATGCTCCACTGGCTTTGATTGCTGGTGCGGTATTTGGTGGTTTGTGGGCAGCTATTGCCGGTTACCTGAAAGCAGCGCGTGGGGTTAACGAAGTTATCAGTAGTATCATGCTGAACTGGATTGGTCTGTATCTGGCCAACCTGATCGTTCGGCAATTTCTATTACTTCCAGGCGAGAACCGCTCAGCAGATATTAGTGATTCTGCTTCGATAAGCCTTACTTGGCTCTCCGAATTAATGGGAAACTCACGTGTTCATCTTGGAACTTTAATTGCTTTAGCTATAGCCGTGGTCTTCTATATTTACATGTGGAAAACGAAACAAGGTTATGAAATTCGAGCGGTTGGTCTTAACCCCAATGCGGCTGAGTATGCAGGTATGCATGTCAATCGCAATATCGTAAAAGCCATGTTTATTAGCGGTATGCTTGCAGGTGTTGGAGGGGCTTTTCAGGTGTTGGGGGTATTCCATTACCAAACACTAATGACAGGTTCACCTGGAACTGGATTTGATGGTATAGCCGTTGCACTTATAGGATTAAACCATCCGTTTGGTGTGCTGCTCGGCGCATTGCTGTTTGGTACGCTCACATATGGATCTGCAGGAATGAGCTTTGCTGCGGATGTACCGCCCGAGATTATTCGGATTGTTATCGGTTCGATTATCTTCTTCATTGCGGCACAAGGCATCGTGCGCTGGGTACTTAAACCGTTCTATTCCAAGCGCAAGAAAGAGAAGGTGTTGTAGATGGACTTGTTGACACTTGGGCAAATTATCAATACGACGCTTGTCTTTGCCACGGCATTGATTTTTGCATCCCTGGGTGGGATTTTCTCGGAAAAATCCGGTGTGACCAACCTTGGACTTGAAGGTTTCATGGTATTTGGGGCGTTTGCTGCGGGGATTGCTGCGCATTATGCACAAGAAGCTGGCATGGGTGGAACGACGTCTGCCTGGATGGGGATTTTGTTCGCAGTAGTACTTGGAGTGGTTGTATCGCTAATTCATGCGGTTGCCTCTATTACATTTAAGGCGGACCAAATTATCAGCGGTATTGTAATTAACTTTCTGGCGACAGGAAGTACATTATATTTGGTTAAGTTGTTGTTCGAGGGTGCGGGAGATTCCCCATTGGTACAAGGATTTAATAAGTTCAATGTGCCGGTGCTGGAGAATATACCTTTATTAGGGGAAGCATTCTTCAAAAATGTCTACCCAACAACATATCTGGCTATTCTTTTTGTATTCCTGACGTATTACATCATGTTCAAAACGCCATTCGGGTTACGTCTTCGTTCTGTAGGTGAACATCCGAGTGCGGCAGATACCGTAGGTATTAAAGTTCGTCGTTACCGTTATATTGCTGTTATGATCAGTGGCGCGCTTGCTGCTGTTGGCGGCGCGGCAATTACATTGACTACAACAGGAACGTTCTCGCATAATACGGTTTCTGGTCAAGGTTATATTGCAATTGCAGCGATGATCTTTGGTAAGTGGAATCCGATTGGTGCTTTTGGTGCCGCTGTATTTTTTGGTTTCTCACAAGCCATTCGTAACTACGTACAGATGTTTGAATGGACCCAAAGTATTCCCCAGGAAATTATTTATATGTTGCCTTACTTATTAACACTTATCGTACTTGTAGCAGCTGTCGGACGTTCTTCTGCTCCGTCTGCACTCGGTGAAGCGTACGACCCTGGGAAAAGGTAACGACAGAATTATGATTTCCCGCATAATGCTTTACTAGAAAAGGTTCGCCTCGTGCGAACCTTTTTTTGTTTCACAAAGAAAAATATCAGATTACTAGTTTTTTAAACTGTTATAGAGAAAGGCACCCATATTTTCATTTAGGGACAAAGAAACAGGCGAAGCCGGCTCTGGACGAATACACTGTTTTGAACGATCCGAGGAGGAGGGGAAAGTATGAAACAACATGTTACGCGTGATGCAGCGATGAAATTAATAGGCAAAAATATTGTCGCGATCAAAAAAGACGGTACTCGGGTAACCGGAAGACTGTTGAAAGTATCGGGTAATAAATTGGTGCTGAAACGTCACGTTGGCAAAAAAGTACACACTAAAGCTATTTTGCCATTGGTATTATTTGATTTACTCGCCATCGCTACGCTTCCTTATGCTTACGGCCCTGGCCCTGGATTCGGTTTTGGTCCAGGTGGTGGTCCGGGATATGGCCCAGGGCCAAAACCAGGACCGGGGTATGGACCGGGATTTGGTGGTGGATATGGCCCAGGGCCAGGATATGGACCCTATGGACCACGGCCACCGGGCTTTTTCTAAACAGATTTATAATGTTTTTTCTAACTCGTAACAGCGGCTTAACATAATGTATCGAATGGTGCTATATCCATTTTTCTGGTAAAATCGAAGACCTTTGGTATTGCCTTCGTCCACCATCACTTTGGATCTTTTGCAACCACGAGATGCCGCAAAATTTTCCGCTTTGAGCAGCAAGGTCTGACCGTATTTCTTTCGCTGTTCTTTTGTGGCAACAGCCATCATATCCACATACAGCAGTTCACCGTGCATGAGAAAATGGATGAATGCGACGGCTTCGTTGTCAGGATTCGATGAGACAACAAAGGTCATGCCCCTGTTCATTCGCAGGGGTATTTCTTTGCGTATTTTATTGATTTCACTTTCACTCATATGAGATAGAGGAACAAGTTGAGAGTCAATCAGCCTCATTATGGCGGCATCATCCAGCTTGGATTTACGTTGCCGAATCACCATCGGAAGCCTCCTTTCAGGACCAGTCGTGCTGCTCGTATATCCTATGCCTGAGGCAAGTTGAAAGGTGACTGAATGAAGCGTTGGGATTGGGGTAACGTTAAAGATGGAGAGTGAAGGATTAAGGACGTTCTGAATTTTTATACAAAAGGGGTATTGACTTATCGGTTGGAGGAATCATATAATGTTCCTAACATTTAACGAGAATATTTCATCGGCTATGAAGAGGACGAAGTTTTAAGGGCTCTTTTGCTCAGAGAGTGGCTGGAATTGCTGAAACCACCACCATTACCCCTTATATACGAGCTCACCTCGGAGCTGTTTTCCTGAAAAGCATTGGATGTCACTCCATTGGGTTATTAGGGAAAATCGTATGTCTGCGTTACAGACAACAGGTATGGAGAACGGGTATATCCGTTTGATCTATCGTTTTTTGTACCTGGTAAGGTCCGTTATTGCGAAATTTCGGACAAAGTTGGGTGGTACCACGGAAGCAACAACCTTTCGTCCCTCGCAAGCATAAACTTGTTTGCAGGGATGGAAGGTTTTTTTTGTAACTTTAAATGTCAGAATGATGTAAATTCCGAGAGGAGGATGACTGATGGGAGCTCAAATTCCAGAAGTACGATCGACAGATGAATTACGTGAAAAATGGATGAAGCCGGAGGTCATTAGCGGTTCCGAAATTCTGCTGAGAAGCTTGTTGCTGGAAGGTGTAGAGTGTGTTTTTGGTTACCCGGGCGGCGCAGTGTTGTACATTTACGATGCGATGTATGGTTTCGAGGATTTCAAGCACGTGTTAACTCGTCACGAACAAGGCGCTATTCATGCAGCTGACGGATATGCACGGGCGAGCGGAAAAGTGGGTGTCTGTATCGCTACCTCCGGACCTGGAGCAACGAATCTAGTTACGGGTATTGCAACAGCGTATATGGATTCCGTACCACTCGTAGTCATTACGGGGAATGTAATTTCCAGCCTGATCGGCTCAGATGCTTTCCAGGAAGCGGACATTACCGGAATCACAATGCCAATCACCAAACATAGTTACCTGGTAAAAGACGTAGAAGATCTGCCACGTGTCATTCATGAGGCGTTCCATATTGCGAATACTGGTCGTAAAGGTCCCGTATTGATCGACATTCCGAAGGATGTATCGGCAAACAAAACGTTGTTTGAACCCGTCACTGAACCTGTTATATTGAGAGGGTACAACCCACGGACAGTACCGAACAAACTTCAGGTTGATCGTCTGGCTCAGGCGATTCAGGAAGCAGAACGTCCGATGATTCTGGCAGGCGGCGGTGTAGTTTACTCCGGTGGACACGAAGCGCTGTTCGAATTTGTGGAGAAGACAGGCATTCCAATCACGACAACACTTCTCGGACTTGGAGCATTCCCAAGTGGGCACGAATTGTGGACCGGGATGCCGGGTATGCACGGAACATACACTTCCAATCAGGCGATACAAAAATCGGATTTGCTCATCAACATCGGCGCACGCTTCGATGACAGGGTAACAGGCAAGCTGGATGGATTCGCTCCACATGCCAAAATTGTGCACATTGATATTGATCCGGCTGAAATCGGCAAAAACATCGCAACCGACATTCCAATCGTTGGTGATGTGAAAACGGTTCTCGAAATAGCGAACAAAGAGGTTCAACGTGCTGAACGTGCGGATGCTTGGAGAGATCAGATCAAACAATGGAAACAAGAGAAACCTTACAGCTACACAGATTCAGATGAAGTATTAAAACCGCAATGGGTTGTGGAAATGCTCAATGATACAACCAAAGGCGAAGCAATCGTGACTACGGACGTTGGACAGCATCAAATGTGGGCTGCTCAGTATTACAAATTCAACCAACCACGTTCATGGGTAACCTCTGGTGGACTGGGAACGATGGGTTTTGGATTCCCTTCTGCAATCGGCGCTCAAATGGCCAATCCAGACAGACTCGTTATTTCCATCAACGGTGATGGCGGAATGCAGATGTGTTCTCAAGAACTCGCAATCTGTGCCATTAACAATATCCCGGTGAAAATTGTTATTATCAACAATCAGGTCCTTGGAATGGTACGTCAGTGGCAAGAGATCATCTATGAGAACCGTTACAGTCATATCGATCTGGCAGGCAGCCCTGATTTTGTAAAACTTGCTGAAGCTTATGGCGTAAAAGGATTGCGTGCAACCAACAAGGAAGAAGCCGAGCGTGCTTGGCAAGAAGCCCTGGATACACCAGGACCGGTCGTTGTTGAATTCGTAGTACGCAAGGAAGAAAACGTATATCCAATGGTTCCGCAAGGAGCGACAATCGATCAAATGCTGATGGGGGATGCTGAGGAATGATAAGACATACGATTTCGATATTGGTCAACGATCAGCCTGGCGTCCTGCAGCGGGTATCAGGGTTGTTCGGTCGACGGGGATTCAACATTGAGAGCATCACGGTAGGTCAGTCCGAGGAACCGGGTTTGTCCCGGATGGTCATTGTGACGATCGGTGATGACAAAACGTTGGAACAGATTGAAAAGCAACTCTACAAAATCATCGATGTCATCAAAGTGGTTGATTTCAGTCTGAAACCGATGGTTGCCCGTGAACTTGCATTGATCAAGGTAAAGGCAGAGCCATCTGAACGACCAGAAATTCTGGGTGTGGTGGAGACATTCCGCGCATCTGTTGTAGATGTTGGTCCAGGCAGCCTGATTGTACAGGTGGTCGGGGATACAGATAAAATTGATGCGATGATTGAACTGCTTAAGCCATACGGCATTCGCGAACTGTCACGTACAGGCATAACTGCATTGGTACGAGGCAACGTTTAAGCAATTATATTGAGAAAAAAAGCATGGTCTGATGCTTATCGACGGAACGACAATGATGTGTTAGCAGCATTAAGCTGAGAAATACCGTTCATCTTAGATGAGGTGCCAGTCCCGTACAAGTTGCAATTTAACATTTTAGTGATGTAACGCTTGACTATATAGCCACACACCCGCATTAATGGGCGGGTGTCTGAACGGATCGGATCAGACCAGAGACGCTAAAGCAGGAAAAGCGTGCCGGTCCCTTGAGACACCCGCTCATTAATGAAGGGTTCTTTACAATACAAAGGAGGACTTATAAACATGCCAGTAACTACTTATTATGAACAGGATGCAGAGCTTAACGTATTGAAAGGAAAAACGATTGCGGTCATCGGTTACGGTAGCCAGGGCCATGCCCAAGCTCAAAACCTGCGTGACAGTGGATTGAACGTAGTCATCGGACTTCGTGAAGGTAAATCTTTTGACACTGCAAAAAATGACGGATTTGAAGTTCTGTCCCCGGCTGAAGCTACTAGCCGTGCAGACGTAGTTCAAATTTTGCTGCCTGACGAAACACAAGCTTCTGTATACAAAAACGAAATCGAACCAAACCTGAAAAAAGGCGCTGCATTGCTCTTCTCCCACGGTTTCAATGTTCATTTCGGTCAAATCGTTGCTCCAAAAGACAGCGATGTATTGCTGGTAGCTCCTAAGTCCCCTGGTCACATGGTACGTCGTACCTACGTGGAAGGATTCGGTGTACCGGGCCTGATCGCAATTGAGCAAGATGCAACAGGTAAAGCAAAAGATATCGGTTTGGCTTATGCTAAAGGTATCGGTTGCACGCGTGCAGGGGTTATCGAAACTTCCTTCCGTGAAGAAACAGAAACAGACCTGTTCGGTGAGCAAGCTGTTCTGTGTGGCGGTGTAAGCGCCCTGGTAAAAGCTGGATTTGAAACATTGACAGAAGCGGGTTACGCTCCTGAAATGGCATACTTCGAGTGTCTGCACGAATTGAAATTGATCGTTGACCTGATGTATGAAGGTGGACTTGCAAGCATGCGTGATTCCATCAGTAACACAGCTGAGTACGGTGACTATGTAACTGGACCTCGCGTAGTAACTGAAGATACGAAGAAAGCAATGAAAGAAGTTCTGACAGATATCCAACAAGGTAAATTTGCACGTGACTTCATCCTGGAAAACCAATCCGGTCGTGCATTCCTGACAGCAACTCGTCGCAATGAAGCTGAACACCCAATCGAAGTGGTTGGCGGACAATTGCGTGAGATGATGCACTGGATCAAGAAGTAAGCATTCGTTTTAAGGTAATCTAGTAAACTTACAGCTTCAACCGGGAATAGCGGCCGTGCATATGCGTGTGCCGCTATTACTGGTTTAGAGGAACATAAAATACAAGTCTAGGAGGTGCGAGGCGTGCGTAAAATCTATGTATTTGACACAACGCTGCGTGATGGAGAACAATCCCCGGGGGTCAATCTGAATACTCGTGAAAAGGTGGAAATTGCGCACCAGCTCGAGCGGCTTGGTATTGACCGGATGGAAGCCGGTTTCCCCGCGGCCTCTCCAGGCGATTTGGCGGCAGTTAATGCAGTAGCCAAAGCGGTCAAAAACGTTACCGTCATTGGCTTGTCCCGCTCCAGAGAGCAGGATATCGATGCGGTGAAAGAGGCATTGAAGGGCGCTCAAGACCCGTGTATCCATATCTTTTTGGCAACTTCACCTATTCACCGTCAGCATAAATTGCGGATGGACAGAGCTCAGGTTCTCGATACAGCTCGTTCCGCAATTCGTTATGCGAAGAGAACTTTTTCGAAGCTTGAATTCTCGTTGGAGGACGCAGGTCGTACCGAGTATGATTTCCTCGTTGAGATGGTAAATATGGCAGTGGAAGAAGGGGCAGCTGTTGTAAATATCCCGGATACGGTGGGCTATCTGAGCCCATATGAGTACGGTAATATTTTCAAACATCTTAAGGAAAACGTACACAACATTGATAAAGTGCAGCTGAGTGCACACTGTCATAATGATCTGGGGATGGCAACTGCCAACACGCTTGCAGCCATCCTGAATGGAGCCGATCAAATTGAGGGCACCATTAACGGCATTGGTGAACGTGCAGGTAATACCGCGATTGAAGAGATTGCCATGGCACTGGAGACACGTCAGGAATTTTTCCAGGCGAGAACTTCGCTGCAACTTTCTGAAATTGCTCGGACCAGCCGCCTCGTGAGTCGTTTGACGGGTATGGTTGTGCCTGGAAATAAAGCGATTGTTGGTGCGAATGCGTTTGCACACGAATCCGGAATTCACCAAGATGGCATGCTGAAAGAGAAAACAACATACGAAATTATGACGCCAGAGACCATCGGTCTGAAGGAAAGTAAGCTCGTACTGGGTAAACACTCGGGACGTCATGCCTTCCGTGAGCGCTTGATTGAGTTGGGTTATGAACTGGAAGATGAAGCATTGAACCGTGCTTTTGCCCAATTCAAAGATCTGGCTGATAAGAAAAAAGAAGTGACAGATGAGGATTTGCTGGCGGTCATCGAAGAGAAATTGCAGGATGCACCTGAGGTGTTTAAACTGGAATCCATCTTTGTGACGTATGGTGATGAATCTACTCCAACGGCTAAAGTTCGTATTGCTACACTTGATGGTGATACGGTGGAACAACAAGCAGAAGGAAATGGATCAGTAGATGCGATCTATAATGCCATTGACCAAGTGAGCGGAGAAGAAGTAACGTTATCCGATTACTCGATCAAATCTGTTACGCATGGTAAGGATGCACTGGGTGAGGTACACGTCGTACTTACTCAAAATCAGATTTCTGTACAAGGACGTGGCGTAAGTACCGATATACTGGGTGCCAGTGCACGTGCTTATGTGGATGGATTGAACAAGTTGATTGAGAAACGCAAGACATATACGAATCGTGTTAATGTAAATCTCTAATTTATCGAAAAATTCAAAATGAGTCTCAAGTACTGTTTTTAAAAGAATATTTTTGTGCGAAGGTGATTATGTTCAGATAAACTAAAACTGAATGTAATCACCTTTTTTTGCTGAAAATAATTAAAATTGTATAATTCTTAATTAAGGTTCTCGAAGCTTTAATACAGGCGATAAAAAGCATTTGAGAAAATGAAAAACAGTATAAAATTACCAGCAGGTTTCCTAGTGAGATTTTTTTTTGTGTTTTAAAATATAAATAGGACATTAGCCTTATGCACTTTTTGTTTTGAGTGTAAGTAAAAACATGTTATAAACTTTACATAATTTCTCAGTTGGTTTATAGTGAAGTCGTGATGAACAATCCCCAAAAAAATGAAGGAGTGATATTTAATGGGCAAATTGTACAAAACTGTTCTGTCTCTGGTGTTATCCTTTTCGTTTTTAGTAAGTGTTCAACCTAATTCGGCGGAAGCTTCGTCAAATAGTCTGCAAACCGAAAGCGTTAAAATGTTATTAACGACTATCGATATCCCTGTTGCGGAAGATCAAGAGCTTGTAAGACATGAAGAAGCAAATTCAGTCAAAGTTGAAGTTATTGACAAAAACACAGGCGAAGTTGCTGAAGTTTACAGTGAGAGTTTAGAAGCTAACTTACAAGCAAAAGCTCTAGGTTTAGCTAGCTCTAACATTCTCTCAACTTCTAAAACAAGAACGGATGGACCTGTTCAGACTCAATTATTAGTTAAAATGGTTGTATCAGGATCAGGAAGCTTTGCCCAAATAAATAGCATTGCTAGTCAAACGATGTCAATTATTAATTCGAATGGTTTTACACTGGAAGATAAAGATGTAGTTGCTATCCCGGTAAATAACACATTCCCGACTTACAAAATCGAAGCTAGTGGTAGTGGAGTATTAACATACTCGAGTACTAACGGCACCAGTTCTGGAATTAGCTTTGACATTTTGAAAGCTGCTAGTTTTAATATGAGTGGATCAAGTTCTTCTACTTGGTATGCTAGAAAGCCAATTAGCATGAACCTCACATATTCTGTTCAATAAATGTTAAACCGTGTTTAACTGAAATAAAAAAACAAGCACCCAATCCGGGTGCTTGTTTTTTGGCAGTTATAAGCCTAGCAGGTGCTTCCTTTCAGGATGGGCTGGCGAAGCTTACCCATAGCGAAGAGCATATGAAGGAAACATAAAACTAAAGCTTTCCCCTTCCTACTGGGAAGCGAACTAATCATTATGATAAAAATTCTATATGTCCATGCTAATTGCTAAAACTACCAAGCATAAGCGTTTGGAGCTTGTCCTCCCGGACCTGGGAAGATTTCATCCAAACGTTTGAGGACCGCTTCTTCCAAAGGTACATCCAAACATTTAAGCGCAGTTTCAAACTGCTCCAGCGTACGAGGCCCAATAATGGGTGCGGTAACTGCTGGATTGGCGGCAACCCAAGCCAAAGCTATGGTATCCTGTGGTTCGCCGAGTTCGCGGCAAAGTGCTGCGAATTGTTCCAACTGAGTTTGATGGGATTCAATCCGTTCAGCAATGCCTCCACTGCGTGTACCTTTCAGCTTCTGGAGGGCATTGCGTCCAAGTAAACCACCATCAAGCGGACTCCATGGAATAACGCCAAGGCCCAGTTCTTTCGCTGCGGGCAGCACTTCGAGCTCAGGCAAACGGCAGTTAAGACTGTATTTATGCTGCTCGGATACAAGACCGAGGAAATGGCGATTTTTGGCCTCGCTTTGGGCAACAGCAATCTGCCAACCAGCAAAGTTACTTGAACCTACATAACCAATTTTGCCTTGATGAACAGCGTTCTCAAACGCGCCCCAAAGCTCGTCCCACGAGATGGCGGGATCAACATGGTGCATTTGGTACAATTCAACATGATCGGTTTGCAGGCGGCGGAGGGAACCTTCCAGATGCCGTCTGATTTTGTAAGCGGAGAGACCTGCATCGTTGTTTGGACCGTCTGTATCGTCGTGCATAGAGCCATAGACTTTGGTCGCAAGTACAACTTTTTCACGTCTGCCGCCGCCCTGTTTAAACCAGCGCCCAATGATTTCTTCGGTGAGACCCGAATTTTCGCCCCAGCCGTAAATGTTAGCGGTATCAAAAAAGTTCACACCAGCATCGAGTGCCGCATCCATGATACGGAATGCCTCTTTTTCGTCTGTAGCAGGACCAAAGTTCATCGTGCCGAGACAGATCCGGCTGACTTTAAGACCTGATTTTCCCAAGTACGTGTATCGCATGATTGCAATCCCTCCTGAGTTACCTGAATTTGTCTTCAGGCTTTATTTTAACTCAGTCAGAGGTACAGAACAACCAATCTTAAACCACTTATAGGTAAAAACTATTAAAGTCATAGATTGTATATCTTGGTCAAATGACCTCTGAATATGATACAAAGGAGAGAGTTAAAAATGACACGTTAATTATTGAAGTGAATAACCGAATGAATGGATATAAGGAGTGGACAACCCATGGCAGACGTGAAAAAAATTGCAGTTATCGCAGGTGACGGAATTGGTCCTGAAGTTGTAGCAGAGGCAGAGAAAGTTCTCAAACGTACGGAGGAAGTGTTCGGATACCGTTTTGAGACAGAGCATGCGCTGTTTGGTGGAATCGCTATTGATGAGAAAGGTACGCCGCTTCCTGAAGAAACACTGACAGTATGTAAGAGTGCAGATGCTGTGCTGCTCGGAGCCGTTGGTGGTCCAAAATGGGACAACAACAGCAAGGAATTGCGTCCGGAAACAGGCTTGCTCGGCATTCGCAAAGCGCTCGGATTGTTCTCAAATCTGCGTCCGGCAGTGGTATTTGATTGCTTGAAGGATGCTTCCACCTTGAAACCGGAAGTGCTGGAAGGTACGGATCTGATGGTCGTGCGTGAGTTGACCGGGGGAATCTACTTTGGTGAAAAGTTCAGACGTGAAGGTGCACAAGGCGAAGAAGCAGTGGATACATGCGTATATAATGTAACTGAAGTGGAGCGCATCGTTCGTCAGGCTTTTGTAATTGCCCAAGGACGTAGCAAAAGATTGGCTTCGGTAGATAAAGCTAACGTGCTGGAAACTTCCCGTCTTTGGAGAGAAGTCGTTAACCGTGTAGCACCGGAATATCCGGATGTTGAAGTGGAACATGTGCTTGTAGACAACTGTGCAATGCAGTTGCTGCGTCGTCCATCCAGCTTTGACGTTATTGTGACTGAAAATATGTTCGGAGATATCCTTAGTGATGAAGCAGCGATGCTGACAGGTTCGATCGGCATGCTGGCATCTGCATCGCTGGGTGAAGGCAGCTTTGGTCTGTATGAGCCAGTACACGGTTCAGCACCAGATATCGCAGGTCAAGGACTGGCGAACCCGATCGCAACGATCCTTTCGCTGGCATTGATGTTCCGTACAACCTTTGGTTATGCAGAAGGTGCTGATGCAATTGAAGCAGCTGTGTCTGATGTACTAAATGCGGGACATCGTACAAGCGATATCGCTGTAGACAAGAGCAAAGCGATCAGCACGACGGAAATGGGCGATCTGATTGTCGCGGCAATTCAGAAACAGGCTTAATAATAGTAAGAACAGTACAGCCCTTTGCTCCGATCCGGAATTGCAGAGGGCTGTATCTTTATGATTTTTGCCACGAAAAATCCTTATTTATAATTATTATAATAAAACAACGATTATAATCTTGACTTTGAGAAGTCCGGATGATAACATTTTACTTGTACTTGTTATCAAGTAACAAACCCATTTTAATTACAGGAAAAGCGTTCTCGTTTTTCTTGATGATGAGCATTCAATGTGAGTGCTTACATAATCCCAAAGGAGGAATTGTTAGTTATGGCAGAACGTTTGGTTGGTAGACCCGCACCGGATTTTGCAATGGAAACAGTATCGGGAGATGGACAAGACTTTGGTTCCGTAAAACTGTCCGATTATCGTGGCAAATGGCTCGTATTTTTCTTTTATCCTTTGGATTTCACTTTTGTGTGCCCAACTGAAATTACAGCTTTGAGTGATGCTGCTGAGCAATTCAAAGCTTTGGATACTGAAGTTCTTGGCGTGAGCGTTGACTCCGTACACAGCCACAAAGCTTGGATCAACACACCTAAAGACAGCAATGGTCTTGGTCAATTGAACTTCCCACTTGCTTCCGACATCACGAAACAAGTTGCTAAAGATTATGGCATTCTGATCGAAGAAGAAGGCGTTGCACTGCGCGGCTTGTTCATCATCGATCCAGAAGGCGAATTGAAATACCAAGTCGTTAACCACAATGATGTAGGCCGTAGTGTTGAAGAAACACTTCGTGTACTGCAAGCTCTGCAATCCGGTGGATTGTGTGCAATGAACTGGAAACCAGGCGACAACAACCTGTAAGCCTGATTGAACTTGAACGTTTATTGTTCAAGCCCTCATCCCTCATGGGATTGAGGGCTTTTTGCACCCTTTTGCGAGAATATAAAGCCTAAAGGAAGAAAAGTGTTTAAACAGGGACGTAAACGTGGTAATGATGTAATAGAAGAAAGCCTTCATTTTATCTCTGGAAAGAGGAATCGAAGGGCCTTAAGGCGAATAGGGTATGGAAACCCGGTAAATATTCCGGTGCTCTGCATTTATAATTTGTACATGAATGTGATACACTGATGGAACTATTCCTTTTTCGGAAGTGCTTGAAGTGTACGGGACTGCTATCCATTAAAAAGTCTCGGCACGTTATAAGGAGGGTGAACAAAAATGAGTTACTGTTGTGGGGCAAGTATGGTGGGAACAAAGGGCACGCTGAAGCATTACCGCACCCAGGTTCATAATGTTCCCCTGCTGTTTTGTCCGGTGTGTCACCGGGTAGAAGTGCATTATAAAGTGGAAAATGAATATGAAATTTTGGCTGAATATGCGCATGGAGATGGTGCGTCGGAGATTGATTTTCAAGATTACGTGACGGAAGACGAAGATGCGATTTTTGAAAATTGCGTGAATCGTGAAAGCGAGGATGCTATGGTCATTGTGCAGCGTCAGATCGACATGTCTCTGGATCTACTTCGTCTTGCCAAGGAAATGAAGGATGAGAAGTGGGAAAGTGAACTTAAGCGTCGCTTAGCCGTCATGAGTCAGCGCAGACTCAAAATTCAGCATAACAAGAGTGGACTATAGATTGAATTTAATTATTTAAAATTTAAACTATACAAACGGAGCTTATTCGCTAATCGAGCGAATAAGCTTCGTTTTTGTTGTATATAGAAACTAATTCACGGTTTTTCTTAAAATAATTTCCATTCGACACTTTCTCCGATTGACTCCCTTCTATAAACTTGTCTATGATAAAAACAGACTTGCAAAAGAGGCGGAGCAAAAAATGTTCGTGTTTGGGAATAGGAGAAGGTTAGAATGGAACAGACGTATAATGTTTTCCGGATCGACTCTTGGTTACCCGGAATAGACCAGCTTGGGTTCCGGACATGCCATCCATATTTTCGGCTCAGCCCCCTAATGAAAGGGCACCGGTAATGAAAAATAAAATCGGCCCTTCCTGTTTCTGTGATGATATGATGTCCGAATGGCAAGTTTATCATTTACGTGAAAAGGAGGAACCTGACATGATTAGTGAATTTCAGGATACAGTGCCTCGACCAACGAATGGATTCCCGCCTGTACATCTGGATAACAACAAGTATGAGAATGTCCTGGAACATCTGGATAGCGGTATAATGTTGTTTGACAGTAACGGTGTATTGACGTTTATTAACGTTCAAATGGCAAAATTGTTGGAGCTTCCTAGGAGTCTATTGAGCGGCTGCACCCTGATGCAAATGCTGCATCATCCACAGATGAGCCGATTCAAGAAAAAGAAAATTTTACGCATCTATCGGGAAACTATCTTTCATCGTAAGCGCTATCATGAATTGATTGACGAGTATGGCAGGCATTGGCTGGTTACAGTAACGTACGGGGATCAGATGGATGGGGACTTCCTCTTCAGTGTGAAGGATGTTTCCGATTATAAACAGATTGAGCAGACCGCTTATCAGAATGACAAACTTGCAATGTTGGGGCGGATTTCGGCATCGATTGCCCATGAGATTCGCAATCCTTTGACGGCTATCCGGGGATTTATCCAGTTGCTTCGTCCTCATTTGTTGCAATTGGGGAAAGACGAGTACGCTCGAATCATTCTAACGGAGATTGACAGGGCGAACGACATTATCTACGAATTTCTGAATTCCTCGAAACCGTCAGCTCCTCAGAAGACCATTATTTCTGTTAACTCTTTGCTCAAAGAGGTGGTCTTGCTGACAGAAAGCGAAGGATTGATGAAGGGGTGCGAGATCACCCTGGATGAAGCAGAAGTCCCGTTAAATGTGTCCATTGATGTCAAACAGATTAAGCAGGTAATTTTGAATATGGTTAAAAACGCAATGGATGCCATCGAGGATGTGGGCGAAGAGCATACTGGCTTGATTCAGATCTCTACGGGAACCGAGAACAAGTATGTGCAGATATCCATTGCTGATAATGGACAGGGAATGGACCACAACACCCTTGTGCGCCTGTTTGACCCGTTTTTCACCACCAAGGAGAGCGGAACAGGGCTGGGACTTTCCGTGAGTTACCGCATTATCAAAAATCACGGAGGCAATATTTCTGTGGATAGCAAAAAAGGGGAAGGCACCCGGTTCATCATTATGCTTCCCTTGGTGTAGAGGCAAGAGTTATGAAAACAGGAATTGGCCTACCCGCCGATTCCTGTTGTTTTTTGTTGGGACGATTAGGGTTATAGTTAGAATGAATGCGAATACATAGCTCAATTTACGGGAGGAAGAACCAATTATGAATATCCAGGGAATGGAACAAATGAACAAACAGCTAATGGACCATGTAGGGAAGATCATTGTGGGAAAAGACCATACGATTGAGCTTGTAATGACAGCCATCATTGCCTCAGGGCATGTTCTGTTGGAGGACGTACCCGGTACGGGGAAAACCATGTTGGCCAAATCTGTAGCCTCTTCACTGGATTGTACCTTCCAGCGTATTCAGTTCACACCGGATCTGTTGCCATCCGATTTGACAGGTATTCATTTTTTCAACCAAAAAGAAGGTGACTTTGAATTCAGACCTGGCCCCCTGTTTGCCAACTTGGTGCTGGCAGATGAGATTAACCGGGCTACACCGCGTACCCAATCCAGTTTGCTGGAGTGTATGGAGGAACGGCAGATCAGTATTGATGGTTCAACCAGACAGCTGGAACGACCATTTATCGTCATTGCCACACAAAACCCGGTAGATAACCAGGGAACTTTTCCATTACCCGAGGCACAGATGGATCGTTTCATGATGAAGATCCGAATGGGCTATCCAAGCAGTGAAGAAAGTGTAGAAATTCTGAGACGTACGGTAGCGAGCCTTTCTGTTGCCGATCTGTCCGCTATCATTAGTCGCGAGCAGCTGCTTGAGGCACAGAGCACTTATACATCGGTCCAAATCGACGAAGATCTATTACGATATATTATCCGTCTGACAGAAGCGACTAGGCAGCATCCCGAGCTTTCACTGGGCGTAAGCCCACGAGGAGCTCAGGCGTTGCTCAAGGCAAGTCAGGCCTGGGCTGCTTTACATGGCAGAGACTTCGTTCTCCCTGATGATATTAAATTATTGGCGGAGCCCGTGTTAGCCCATCGGCTTGTATTCCGTAACCGTGTGAGACAACAAGAGGGCTTGGCGGAGCGTATTATTCAGGAACTTCTGAGCCAGATTGAAGTGCCGACGGAGAATCTTGCTACAGGCAGCGGGCGATAACATATGGCATTACTATGGCTTGTCGTTGTT
Source organism: Paenibacillus sp. MDV22-iso6 (assembly GCF_058408365.1). Classification (NCBI taxonomy): domain Bacteria; kingdom Bacillati; phylum Bacillota; class Bacilli; order Caryophanales; family Paenibacillaceae; genus Paenibacillus; species Paenibacillus sp. MDV22-iso6. The sequence goes on from NZ_JBZVDZ010000006.1 coordinate 256,291, forward strand.
GGAGGCATTGTTATTGGAGTACACGGCATATGGTTCGGCCGTCCGGCTTTACGCAAGCTGAAGTATACCAGACAGTTCAGCAAAATGCGTTGTTACGCCGGGGATGAGCTGGAGATGGTTGAGACGATTGCGAATGAAAAACGAATATCGGTTCCATGGCTCAGACTTGAAGCTATGATGCCAGTTTCATTTGTATTCCGTTCCGGCTCAGGCATGGATATCAGTCAGGGAGATATTTATCAGAATCATAAAAGTATCTTTACTTTGAAACCGTTTACCCGTATTACGCGCAAGCATCCTTTTGTATGCAGTAGACGTGGGATCTACACGTTAAACACCGTAACCATGACCGGAGGGGACTTGTTCGGCCTTTGGCGTACCTCGAAGCCTATTCCCGTTCATCTGTCCATGGTCGTCTATCCTTCACTTGTTCATGCGGAGGATCTGCCTGCGATTTATCAGGTATGGCAGGGTGAGGTTGAAGTATCCCGTTGGATTGTTGAAGATCCCTTTCTGATTCTCGGGGTACGACCGTATGGTGCGGGTGATCCGATGAACCGTATTCATTGGAAAGCGAGTGCACGCACAGGAGAATTGCAGGTTTATAAGCAGGGATGGACTGCGGACCCTCAATCCTGGATTGTGGTTAACATTCAGGAGTCAGCAGACATGTGGAGTGTCGTTACCCGCCCCGAGATGATCGAACGGGCACTCCGTTATGCGGCAACAGCCGCGGTAGATGCGATTGGAAGAGGGTTACCCGCAGGATTTGCTCATAATGGCTACCGTGTAAGTGGAGGGCGTGATCCATTACGGATTGAGCCAGATTACGGCAGTCCTCATCTGGAAATGTTACTGGAAGCTATGGCAGAGACGGAGCTGAAATGCATGGTTCCCATGGAGCAGTTCCTGAGTGATGAGGTCGAACGGAATGAAGAGGCTCAGCAGGTTCGCAGTTATCTCTTAATTACGTCCTATGTATCTCCAGCTATGGAACATGAAATTGCGCGTTTGCATGAGCAAGGCCACCGTGTGACCGTACTCCCCGTAGAGGGCGGGAAAAGCGATTCCAAGGCGGTGAGTGCATGAATGAGTCCAACAGCAACAATACCAAGGAAAAAGTACTTTTATCCTTGTCGGCCGTTCTGTTGATTGGAGTATATTTCTATCCGCTATTAACGCTTACTTCTCTCTATGCAACGGGACATTTTCCATACACATTAATGGCTATCTTTGTTATTGCTGGCTGGTTAGGTCAGTGGGTACAACACAGGTTACCAACCATCAGTGAAAAAAACACGTTTATTCGATGGGGTGCAGCGTTGCTTATGGGGCTGTTGGTCTCATTGGTTATCGCACTAGTGTGGGCTTTTCCTTTACCTGATTTGCTGACGGCAGTGGTATGGGGTATTATTTCAGCCTATATTGGGTTGAATTTTCAACCTGTCTTCCGTTCGATTTTGATTTGGCGCTTGCAGATTTGGGGTGTAGTCAGTGCAATTGTGCTTAGTGGGGCGGCCAATGGAATTGAATTCATGCAACCTCTTCGGGCTTACACCGGAACCATATATGCAGCGGGATTAATCAGTTTTGTTGGCTGGTTGGTAGGCCAATACAGTGTGCAGCTGGATCGGGCGATATTAAATGATGGCTCAAAAAGGATCGTGTTACGTAAGTTTGCCCGGGCGAATCATCAGCGTCTGTTATGGATGCTGATTGTGATCGCAGGAATTGGTGCTTTTCCCAGTCTTGTTGCCTGGCTAGGACCACTGCGTGACCGTCTGCTTGCTTGGATCAGAGGTTTAATAGGTTCGAGTTCCAATCAGGAGCCACCTATTACGCCTACAGCTCCAAATGAACCGCCAATGATACCTGAAGGGATGGAACCGGCAGGGGAGCCCTCTGTTTTCTGGGATATCCTGGGTTGGGTAGTCATGGGGGCTGTCGCAGTTGTGATCTTGTGGCTTATCCTACGTTTGGGACAGAAGGCGATAAACAAACTTATGGAGCGTTTCAAAGGGCTACTGCAGCCCGGTCAGAAGAAGGTAGAACCCCGGACGGAGTATGTGGACATTAGCGAAACGTTAGAGGTGCCTGCAAAAACGCGCAAATCCTGGTTCCGCAAGAAGGAGTCGCTGCCCTCACAGGAAGCTGAACGTGTTCGATATTATTATCGAAAGTGGATTGACAGAGCTGCACATCGGGGCGTGCATATACAGGGTGCACATACGCCACTGGAGGCTGCGGAGACGATTGTTCAGCATGGGGCCAGAGAAGATGATCAGAAGCTCTCTGCAATGCTACCAGATACCTATAACGTTGTGCGCTATGGGAAGAAATCTCCAGACGATTCCGAGATGAGTGAGATTGATCGGATATGGAAATCTTATCGAAGTAAATAAGTCGGGAATCCCTTTACTTTTCTTGTTACGTTCAAGTATCATGAGAGGAATACACAAGTTGGTCAGAAAAGGAGCAGACATTAATGAAGACAAATCATTGCAAAATAGTAGATTGTACAATCCGTGATGGCGGATTGGTAAATAACTGGGACTTTAGCGTGGACTTTGTTCAACAGCTCTATGCTGGATTGAATGAAGCGGGCGTTGATTATATGGAAATTGGATACAAAAACTCACCTAAGCTCTTGAAAGGTGCAGAAGAAGCAGGACCATGGCGTTTTCTGAATGATGATTTCCTGCGCAAAGTAATTCCGCAAAAAGGCAATACCAAATTGTCTGCACTCGTTGACGTTGGACGTGTGGACGAAAATGACATTCTGCCGCGCAGCGAAAGCATGCTGGATCTGATCCGTGTAGCTTGTTACAGCAAAGATGTAGACAAGGCACTTGCTCTGGTTCAAACATTCCACGATCGTGGATATGAAACAACGCTGAACATTATGGCATTGTCTAATGTTATGGAAAATGAACTGCTGGAAGCTTTTGAACTGATCAAGGAAAGTTCTGTGGATGTTGTATACATAGTAGACTCCTATGGAAGCCTGGATCATAACGATGTGAAATATCTGGTGGAGAAGTTCAAAACTCATCTGCCGAACAAACGTCTTGGCGTTCACACACACAATAACATGCAACTGGCGTTCTCGAACTCGTTGGTAGCAGCTGAGCTTGGCGTTGAACTGCTGGATGCTTCCGTATACGGTATGGGACGTGCTGCAGGAAACTGTCCTACTGAACTGCTCGTTGCTCATTTGAAAGGCACAAAATACAACCTGCGTCCAGTACTGGGTGTATTGGAGCAATTGATGGTCCCTCTCCGTGAAAAAGAAGAGTGGGGTTACATTTTGCCTTATATGATTACAGGTACATTGGACGAGCATCCTCGCTCGGCGATGGCACTGCGTTCGTCGGAAGACAAAGACAAGGTTGTTGATTTCTATGATAAATTGACAACACCAGAAGTGAATTTTGACAAATAAGCTTGTTGCATAATTCTTGAGATTGACTTCAAGTCAACAAGAGATGGATCTAATACGACTATAACTTTAGCGCATTAGCGTTTTAAGTCGAATGATGCATATGTGGCGAAAATTAGTCTAAAATACAGTTGCAAATCAAAAAAACATGGACTCCAATGAGGAGTTCATGTTTTTTTAGTTCTTATTGCCTTGTTTTTCTACATATCTATGAATAAATATTCCTAGGAGTGCTTATTTTTTTGTTCACGTCTGCGGAAATAAATGTTATTATGTACCAGATAGCATGTATTCGCATGTGAATTGAACGTTGGTAGATGTAAAAATGTCGAATATTGTAACAATGTAAATTTATATCGTTAAAGTTATTTCAGGATAGGTGATCCCGGGAAGGAAAACACGGCATGAAGGCTAATCAGCAAGATCAGAGAAAAATAGGTTGGGTCGCGATAGGCGGCTTATTGTGTTTCCTCGCAAGTCAATGGTTTCGTTCCTCTGCAAGCTCTGATCTGATCATATCGGGTTACCCGGTTTTGACACTCTTGGGTGGCTTCGCTGCAGCAGCGGCCTGTATCGGCATTTATAATCAAAGCTGGTTATTTCAGACTCAAAGACTGACCCTCCGAAGGGTCCTTATGACTACACTGTTTTTATTAATTGGTTTATTTGAACTGGTTCACATCGTTTCTTTTGCCGAAGAAATGCCGAATGGCGCAATGGTGGAATCAGAATTCTCGCTGAAGATGATGTCGCTGGGATCTCTTGTTTGTGCGGCAGGTTTGCTGTTCATATATGCAGTTAGCGAGAGGGAAATTGCGTTACCACGCAAATTTTTACTCTTCAGCGGAACACTCGGCATTTTTGTTGTTTTGTATACAGTGGCTATTCAGGAATGGGCTGTACTGCCGAACTTGCTGGTGGGCAATGTACTTGGAGGCATGTTTACCCGAATTCATTTTCTGATCGGAATCCTGTATGGCGTGACTGCTGTTGTGTTATTCGTTCAATGGAAAAAAGGTAAAGATGGTGATCTGCCTACCATCCTTTGTGCAATCCTCTGTTTCTTCTTTGGAGAATGTTACTTTGTCTCTGCTACGAAGATTAATGATCTCAATCTGTTGCTAGGTCTGTTAAGCGATTGTTTGGGTTATTTCTTCATCCAGAAGGGACTGTATTCGTCTGTGGTGGATACGCCTTTCCTCAAACAACAGGTGGCTGAAGCTAAAATGAACTTTATTGCTCACCATGATGATGTGACAGGGCTGCCGAATCGCCGTCGTCTTTCTCAGCGACTGAAAGTGATGATGAATGCAGCTATGGTAGAGGAGCAGCTTGTTGGAGTCTTGGTATTGAATATTAATCGGTTCAAAACGATTAATGATTCGTTGGGGCAACAAGCGGCAAACCGTGTACTTCGTCAGGTTGGACAGCGTTTGAATCATTCTTCGCTCCCGGGAGAGGAAGTGTTCGGACTGGGAAGAGATGAATTCGTACTGACAATGACAGACTTCTGCACAACAGATACGGCGTTGCGACGGACTAGATCGATCTTGCAACTGTTCGAAAAACCTGTAACGGTGGATGGGAACGAGTACCATCTCACGTTGGGTATTGGTATGGCGATATTTCCGCATGACGGAGACTCACCGGAAGAGATCATCCAAAATGCGGATACAGCGCTGCATAATGCCAAAGAGCAGGGAATAGAGCTAAACCGATATGCTCATGCGATGCAGATGAAAGCCCAAGAACGTTTGCAGCTTGAGAATGATTTGCGCAAAGCGTTGGATCGAGGGCAGTTCTATCTTGTGTATCAGCCGCAGGTTAATCTAGCTAGTGGTTTGATTGTGGGTATGGAGGCTTTGGTACGTTGGCAGCATCCGCTGAGAGGGTCAGTATCCCCTGGGGAATTTATTCCTCTTGCGGAGGAGAGTGGGCTGATCGTGCCACTTGGAGAATGGGTATTGCGTGAGGCCTGTGCACAGAACAAGCGCTGGCAAGAAGCAGGTTACCGCAAGCTGTGTGTATCGGTTAACCTGTCCATGAGACAATTCAGACATTCCCATCTGCTGGACAACATCAGCGGCATTCTCAAGGAAACAGGCTTGGAACCTGTTTGGCTTGAGCTCGAGATTACGGAGAGCATGACGTTTGACAAGGATCGTGCGTTTGAGCAGTTGCGCAAAATCAAGGAAATTGGTGTGCACATCAGTATTGATGATTTTGGTACCGGGTACAGTTCACTGCACTATTTGAAAGATTTGCCGATTGACCGCCTCAAGATTGACCGTTCCTTTGTCAATGAAGTGATGGAGGACAGCAATAACGCGGCAATTGTGTCGACCATTACGTCGATGGCTCATCACCTGCAGTTGAAAGTGACAGCTGAGGGCGTTGAAAATGAGGACCAGCTTTCATTTCTTCGTGATCAGCATTGTCATGAGGCTCAAGGGTACTTTTTCAGCAAACCCATTGTGGCAGCCGATTTTGAAAAAAAATTTTTGAGAGATGTGGATAAACCCACGGGGTAAGGATAGACAGGGGCGTGGACACGCTTCTGTCTTGTTTTGTTTCGAAAGATTAGGGGAGAAATGGTAAAAAGAAGTTGCAAGCATTGGATGATCATGGTATATTAATTTTGTAAAATTCATGTTAATGTTCCTCGGAACTTGACGGGACGTAGCTCAGCTTGGTAGAGCACCTGGTTTGGGACCAGGGGGTCGCATGTTCAAATCGTGTCATCCCGATTTTTATATGCGGGTGTAGTTCAATGGTAGAACTTTAGCCTTCCAAGCTAATAGCGTGGGTTCGATTCCCATCACCCGCTTAACTAATGCAACACCTGAAATCCTTGTGAAAACAAGGGTTTTTTCTTTTTCTAGAAGTTAGTTAGTGTATTTTAAGTCATGTTTGAATGGAGAATATCACTGACTCCAAATTCAAAACCTTTGCTTTTTCCCCATCATCTGGTACAATAACGGAGAAATCGATACTACACATGAATGAGAGGTAACCATACGTCCCATGAAGTAAAACACATGAATTGAACCCCAGTAACTGCAGAGAGTTTATGACGCAGTCAGCCAAAAAGCGGCTGAGCAATGAGGGGATTCGTGTGTCCAAATTCAGCTATGGGATCAGGTATGGAAACAGGCAGGCTGTTCTGGCTTTGCTTGTGTGTACCCTTTTAAGGGTTCTTTGTTCATACCGTGGGGTATCTTATGCTTGTTTTTTGACGCTTTATCCAATCCTGAATTGCCTACCGCCGGCTGATGCCAGCGGTTTTTTTATTTTGAATTGCAGGAAGGATGAGGCCTCATGATGACATTGGTACGCCTACATGAAGTATCGAAAGAGTGGAACGGGAATGAGTTGTTTGCAGGATTAAATCTTGAAATAAATGAAGGTGAGCGGCTAGCCATTCTAGGTCGCAACGGCTGTGGCAAGACCACCTTATTAAGCATCATTCTTGGAGAAGAAGAAGGTGGCGGACGCATCGAACGTCACATTCCGCAGCAGGAGTGGGGTTTCATGCGCCAGCGCTCATTGATCAAGCCTGAGATGAATGTGCTTGATGCTGTCCGGCAGGAAAGTGGACGGATTTACGAAGTAAAGCGTGACCTGGAAATACTGGAACAACGGATGAGCAACAGTGGAGCGGCAGATGAGCAGCGGCTGCTCGAAGCTTATACGATAGCGATGGAGCAATATGAGCAATTGAACGGGTATATGTGGGAGACTGAGGTAGAGAAGGTACTGACTCGTCTGGGGTTATCGTCGGAACATTGGAATCGGCCGTATCATTCTTTGAGTGGTGGGCAAAAAACGAAGGCCCGTCTCGCAGGATTATTGGTCAGTAAACCCAAATTTCTGATTTTGGATGAACCGACGAATCATCTGGATGAAGAGAGCATGCGCTGGCTTGAAGAATGGCTTTCGGCCTATGCTGGAACATTGTTGTTTGTTTCTCATGACCGGACCTTTATTGATCAGGTCGCAACGGGTGTCATTGAGTTTAGTCCGGATGCACTGGCCAAATATAAAGGTGGTTACACTGATTACAAAGGCCATAAGAAACGCGAATTACGTGAGCAGGAAGCAACCTATCGCAAGCAGGAGCTGGAACGGAAAGCGCTAGAAGAGACGATTCGCAATTATCAGCAGTGGTTTCATCAGGCTCATAATTCAGCAAGCGATGTGGAAGTGAAAATAACTCAGAGCTTTTACAAAGCGAAAGCCAACAAGAACATTTCCCGCTACCATGCCAAGCAAAAGCAACTGGAGCGCCTGGAGAAGGAACGCGTGGATAAACCCCGCGAAGCTGCAAAATTGAACATGGAGCTGCAGGTGAACACGCTGGCTGCCCGCCAACTCCTTGCACTGGAAGACGTTAGCTTTGCTTATCCGGGGAGCCCGACATTGCTTCACAATCTCCGGATTGCAGTCGAACGTGGAGATCGTCTTGCCGTACGTGGTCCGAATGGCACAGGCAAGACGACACTGCTCAAACTGATGATTGGAGATCTGGAACCATCCCAGGGCAAAGTGACACGTCATCCACAACTGAAGATCGGTTATTTTTCGCAAGAGCTTGAGGGGTTACCGGAAAGAGAGACACTTCTGGACTGTTTGCTCAGTCTTCCATCCATGACACAAAGTGCTGCACGTACCATTCTCGGATGCTTTTTATTCTCAAGAGATGATGTGTTCAAGCGTATTGGGGATTTGAGTATGGGAGAGAAGTGCAGAGTTGCATTCCTGCGGTTGTACTTCGGGGGATCTAATGTACTGGTGTTAGATGAACCGACCAATTATCTGGATATTGACACACAGGAAGTGATGGAGAATATATTGAAGCAGGCATCCGGAGCACTGGTACTCGTATCCCATGACCGTATGTTGACCAAAGTACTCGCCAGCCGCTTGCTTGATTTAGAACCCGGTGGGAAGGCTACACTGTATGAAGGCGGAGTGGTGGACTGGGAGCAATCCATCAAACTGCGAGAGTCTGCCCTTGAGGTTCGGGAGTCAGATGATGAACGGCTGCGGCTTGAAATGCGTTTATCCGAATTGTTATCTCCCATGAACAGTGGGGGCAATGATGTGTTGACTAAGCCTGATGATGTAATTGAACGGGCGGCTGAAGTTGCCGAGGTTCGCGAAATTCAGCGTCGTTTAAAACAGTTGCACGAGCTGCGAAAACAGAAGTAATCGATTGACGAAGCTTATGCCGTTTTACTTTTTGGCTTAACGTTTGATCATGCGGCTTTACAGCTTGCTATTTCGGGCGATTTTGCATATAATAATGGACGATCATCAGTAAATTTGAAGGTTTATCTGACATGCAAACGTGATGATGGAGACAAGTAAGCAGTGCCTCTGTACAGGGAGGAAGCGCCGTAGATTGAGAGCGTTTCTGTAGAACAAGGCTGCTGAAATTCACTCCGGAGCGGTTCCCTGAACCATATCTTGCGATTCATCGCAGGAGTCAGTAGGGGGTAACGGTTAACGGTCGTTATTCCGTATAGAGTGAGGCAAACATGTTGCAGGCCGGAAGGGCCGGGCAGCACTGAATGTCTAACAAGGGTGGTACCACGGTCTTTTCGTCCCTTCAGGGGAGAGAAGGCCTTTTTTTGTTGCATTAAACCACATAAAGGGGGCATTTACACATGAAAGAACGTTTGGAGGCATTAAAGATCGAAGCGCTGGAGCAACTGTCTGGCGTGAACGATCCACAGACGCTGAGTGATCTGCGTGTAAAGTATTTGGGGAAAAAGGGTGCATTGACCGAGATTTTGCGCGGTATGGGTGCGCTTAGTGCAGAGGAACGTCCGGTGATTGGTCAGGTTGCCAATGATGTTCGCGGGGCGATTGAAGAAGTCATTGACAGCAAGCAGGAGCAGTTCCAGAAGGAAGAGACGGCGAAACGTCTGCAATCCGAAAAAATTGATGTGACCCTGCCAGGACGTCGCGGACGTCAAGGCGGACTGCATCCACTGACCAAAGTGGTACAGGAAATCGAAGATATTTTCATCGGTATGGGATACCGCGTAGCGGAAGGTCCTGAGGTTGAAATGGATTATTACAACTTCGAAGCACTGAACCTGCCGAAGAACCACCCGGCACGTGATATGCAGGATTCTTTCTATGTAACAGAAGATCTGCTGATGCGTACGCATACGTCACCGGTTCAAGTTCGTACGATGCAAAGCATGAAAGGTGAAGTGCCTGTTAAAGTCATCTGTCCGGGTAAAGTATACCGTCGTGACGATGACGATGCGACGCATTCGTTCCAGTTCAATCAGGTTGAAGGTTTGGTTATTAGTGAGAACATTCGCATGAGTGACCTGAAAGGTACCTTGCTGCAATTCGTACGCGAAATGTTCGGTTCACATACCGAAATTCGTCTCCGTCCAAGCTTCTTCCCGTTCACAGAGCCAAGTGCTGAAGTGGATGTGACTTGTGTGCAATGTGGTGGCAGTGGCTGCAGGGTATGTAAACAGACCGGTTGGCTTGAGATTTTGGGCGGCGGTATGGTTCACCCGAAAGTGCTCGAGATGGGCGGTTATGATCCGGAGAAATACAGTGGGTTTGCATTCGGAATGGGCGTAGAGCGTATCGCCATGCTGAAATATGGCATTGATGATATTCGTCATTTCTACAACAGTGATATGGCGTTCCTGAAACAATTCGGACGACTGTAATTACCGAAGTAGCATACAGGGCGAACGCCCTTCATTTGCAACACCAATTCATAGATTAGGAAGTGAACGTCCATGAGAGTATCGACAGATTGGCTGTCTGATTATATCGCGCTGGAAGGCGTGGCACCGCAGGAGTTGGCAGAGAAATTCACCCGTGCGGGGATTGAGATTGATGTAGTGGAGAACCGGAACCAGGGCGTAAACAAAGTGGTTGTTGGTTACGTGAAGAGTAAGGAGAAACACCCTGACGCTGATAAGTTGAATGTATGTGTGATTGATGCCGGACAGGAAGAAGATCTGCAGATCGTGTGTGGTGCGAAAAATGTGGATGCCGGTCAAAAGGTAGTCGTTGCCCTGGTAGGAGCGAAGCTCCCTGGTGGACTCGATATCAAAAAAGCCAAGCTGCGCGGCGTTGTTTCCCTTGGCATGATCTGCTCTGCGAAAGAACTGGGCATGAACGACAAGTTGCTGCCGAAGGACCAACAAGAAGGCATTCTCGTATTGCCGGCACAAACGGAAATTGGCACACCAATCAGCCAAGTGCTTGGTCTTGACGATCATGTTCTTGAACTGGACCTGACACCGAATCGCTCCGACTGTTTGAGCATGCTGGGTGCAGCTTATGAAGTAGGTGCAATTCTTGGTCGTGAAGTGAAACTGCCTGATCCAACTCAAAAGTTGGTGGAAATCGGTGATGCGGCTGCGAATCATATCTCGGTTGAGATTACGGCTGACGAACAATGCAGTCATTATGCAGCCCGCTATGTAACTGGGATCAAGCTGGGAGCTTCCCCGCAGTGGATGCAAAACCGTTTGATGGCCGCTGGCATCCGTCCGATCAATAATATCGTTGACATCACGAACTATGTCATGCTGGAATACGGACAGCCGCTGCATGCTTTTGATGCAGATAAGCTGGAGAAGGGCCATATTGAAGTGCGGATGGCCAAAGAAGGCGAAACGATCGTGACGTTGGATAGCCAGGAGCGCAAGCTGGAGCCGCATATGCTGCTCATTACGGATGGCGTGAAACCGGTAGCCATTGCGGGTGTTATGGGTGGCGAGAATTCCGAGGTAACGGAAACCACAGTGAATCTGTTGCTGGAATCCGCCAAGTTCGACGGCGGAACCGTTCGGAAAACGTCGCGCCAACTGGGGCTGCGTTCCGAAGCAAGCATGCGTTTTGAGAAAGAAGTCGATCCGGCTGCTGTCATTACGGCATTGAACCGTGCGGCTGAATTGATTCAGCGTTATGCGGAAGGCGAAGTTCATCAGGGGATTGTGGAAGCTGGAACAGCCGCTGCGGATAAACATGTTGTGCAGCTGTCGCTGGATAAACTGAATCGCTATCTGGGAACCGAGTTGTCCCTGCTTGAAGTGAAAACCATCTTCGCTCGTTTGCACTTTGCATGTGGTGATGCGCAGCAGGGTCTGCTTGATGTTGAAGTGCCTAGCCGCAGAGGGGATATTACACTTGATGTGGATCTGTTTGAAGAGATTGCCCGTCTGTACGGATACGACAATATTCCAACCACGTTGATCGAAGGACCAACAACACCGGGTGCTTACACGCGTTCACAAGCAATGCGCCGTACCATTCGTGGTTTGTTTGCAGGTAGTGGCTGGCAGGAAATGATCAGCTATTCATTCGTACACCCGGATAAAGTATCCTTGTTCCCTTCTCTAACAGAAGGCAATAAAGCCGTGAAGCTGGCTATGCCAATGAGTGAGGACCGCAGCGTGCTTCGTAAGAGCATCTTGCCGCAAATGCTGGATGCCACGGTGTATAACATGAACCGCAAACATGATTCACTGGCTGTATTCGAAGTAGGTAGTGTGTTCTTCACTGAAGAAGAAAAGCTGACGAAGCAACCGCATGAAATTCCGGTCCTGAGCTTGTTGCTCACTGGAAATCGTGCATCCCAGCAGTGGAATGTGGGAGTAGAGAAAGTGGACTTCTTCGATCTGAAAGGTGCACTTGAGAACCTGTTCGCCTATGTGGGCCTGGAGCAGCGCATTCGCCTGGTAGCAAACAGTCCAGAAGGCTTCCACCCTGGTCGTTCCGCGTCGGTATACCTTGAAGCAAAAGATGGCGGAGAGGGCAAACTGATTGGTACGATGGGTCAATTGCATCCTGAACTGCAACAGCAATATGATTTGAACGATGTATATCTCGCAGAGATCGGGCTTGAAGCTATCTATAGTGAAGCGGATGCGGATATCCGTTATCGTGAGCTTCCACGATTCCCGGCAGTTGAGCGGGATATCGCAGTTGTTGTGAGTAAAGAAATCGAAGCTGGGGATATGCTGCGCTCAATTCGTGAATCTGCTGGGGAACTGTTGCAAACCGTACAGGTATTCGACGTGTTTACAGGCAGCAAGTTGGGTGAAGACAAGAAGAGCGTAGCGATGGCTCTCGTTTATCGCAACCGTGAACGCACATTGACAGATGAGGAAATTACCGAGGTTCATGCTCGTGTTGTTGCTCGTCTGGAGGAGCAATTTGGAGCCGAATTGCGTAAATAGAACATAAGTCAATTTTTTGAACAAAGATTAGCAGGAATTGCTTGAAGTCACATCGAATCCTTAGCATTAGAGGATCGATGTGACTTTTTTTGTTTTACAGCTTAGAATCAACATACAGACTTTAAGGAGGGCACAACTGTGACTATACCTGATCGTACACGCGTCACCGTAGAGATCTACGGGACTTCCTATAAACTGGTTGGCAGCAGTGCCGACTATATGAAACAAGTAGCTAACCTGGTGGATGAGCGAATGAGCGCCATCTCCAAACATAATTCCCGACTGGATACCCCGCGTATTGCAGTTCTGGCAGCTGTACATATGGCTGAGCAGTCTCTTCAGACTCAGGAAATTCGGAATGAGCTGAAAATGCTGACCGGTGAACGTACCGAATTGAGAAATGAACTCAATCGGCTGAATGCCATACAAAATGAACATCAGCAGGAACTGGAACGCCGTGACCAAGAACTCGCTGAAGCAATGAAACTTAAGGCTGAGGTGGAACAGGCCATCGCGAAACTCCAGAAGGATCAGCAGGCAGAAGTAGCCAAGCTGAATACATTACTGGAGCAGGAACGCGCTCAGGCAGCAGGTCGCGAGCAAAAGCTTCAGGCTCAAACGGCGGCGCAACTGAAAGCGGCTGAGGAGAAGGCACAGGCGCGTCTCAAAGAAGCAGAAGAAAAAGCAGCGAATCAACTCAAGAATGCACAGACTCAGGCGGCAGCTCAGCTGAAAGAAGCACAGACACGTTCAGCAAATGAGTTGCAGCAAGCCCAAGCTAAAGCGGCTGCACAATACAAGGAGCTGCAGGATAAGACGGCAGCTCAACTGAAAGAAGCCGAAGCTCGGGCCGTGGCAGAACGTCAAAAAATTGAGGTGCAGGCTGCACAGCAAGTACAAACGGCGAAGGAGCAAGCAGAAGCGGCAATTTTGTCTGAATTGGAACAAGCCGAGTCTCAATTGCAAAAGGTTCAGGAAGAAGCCCAGCTTCAATACCGTGAACTTCAGTCCGAGATGGAGCAGCGTATACAGCAGGCAGAGCAAGCTGCCGTCAATCAAGCTCGAGAACTGACTGAGAAGGCAAAAGAAGAACAAGCCGCACTGCAGCAACAAGCAGAGCAGAAGCGATTGGATGAGATTGAACAGCTGAATGCAACGTTCAAGGAGTCATCCGAACTGGCGGAATTGGAATGGATGGAAAAAGAAGCGGCTTATGAAGAACAGCTTCAGCAAATCCATGAAGCAGCTCAGACTCAGGCGAACGAAGCTGCGGCAACTGCTGAAGCTTTGCTGCAAGAAGAGCAAGGCAAGCTGAAGCAGCAGTTGGAAGAAGAACGTAAACAGGCCAAATCGCGCTTAATCGATGTTGAAGGCCAATTAGCCGAGGTACGCAAGCAGCTCAAGAATGCTCAAGAGGTTGTTGTGGATCAGGAGCAACAGCTCCAACACGAGCGTAATCAAACTGAAACGTTGCGCAGTGAACAAGCCGTATACAAACAGGAGCAAGATGTTCAGCTTCGTCGAATTACGGAATTGGAGCAGCAGCTGGAACAACTAAAAGCGGACAGTGCTCTGCTGACTGAACAACTCCGCAACACAGAAGCTGAGGCCGAACATTTCCGGGAAGCGGAACAGCAATGGAAACAGCAGTATAACGAGACCGTTGAACGTGAATCTTCTCTGACAGCACAACTGCGAAAAGTACAGGATCAGCACGGTCAGCTTGAACAGGAAATCAAAAAACTCCGTGAAGCCGAAGTGAAGTCCGAGGATGAGCAGCGCAGGTTGCAAAAAGTGCTTGAGCAGGCCCATGCGGCAGTACGCACATTGCAACATGAACTTGGTGCACTGACGCAGAGCGAGCAGTCTTGGAAAGAGCAGGCTGAACAACGTCTGATCGAGATCGGCGAATTGGAGACACAGGTACTTGAAGCTGCAGAACAGAATGAAACGTTAGAGTCTGGTGTACAGTCCCTTCATGATGAATTATCCGTTGTTAAAGAAGAAGCTCGTCACGCCAGCGAAGAAGCAGAACGTTATCTTGCGCAAGCTGGTCGTCTGGAGCTACAACATAAAGAGCTTGATGGTGAATTGAATGAAGCTCGTGAAGAACTGAACAAGCTGCAGGAAAATTATAAACAAATCCGTAAGGATTATGGTGATGCACTGCAGCGTGAAGAAGACTATACTCGCAAGCTGAATGAGATGAGCGAAGAAAAGAAAGAAATCGTGCGTGCGCTTGAAGAATCAAGACAGAATGCTAATCAGCTATCTGGGCGTATCGATGAACAAGGTAGCATACTGACTCAGACAGAAGAAGAAGCACTTGAGTGGCAGATTAAGCATGAAGAATTGTCTGCCAAACAAGCAGAGCTCTCCTCTCGCCTGAAAGAGCTGACTGATCGGGAAGTTGAGCTAAGCTCAAGAGTAGCACAAGCAGAACAACAAGCGGAACAACAAGATCAGGTTTGGCAACGTCGTGCAGATGAATGGGCGGCTCAGGAACAGTCCTGGCAAGATCGATGGACTACACTGGAGAATGAATTGAATCTCTGGCAGAAAGAAAGTGCTGCCAGTGTGGAGAAGGTAGAAGAGCTGGAACACGAGCGGCAGCAGCTTGCCCAGCAGCGTGCGGAAGCAATCGAAGAAAAGCAGACGATGGAAAATGAACTGCTGGATATCGGTGAGCGGTATGAACTTGCGGCCAATCAGTTACGTTTGCTGCAGGTTGAACGTGAGATGGAGCAGGAGAAGGCGGAGCAACTGAATACAGATTACCGCCAATTGCGGGATGAATATACGAAATTGCAGACGGAATATAACGAATGGATTGAATTGATTGAGCAGGATCAGACCTAGCTGATGATTATGTCATAACTGGAATCCTGGACAGCGCACTCTTGTACAATTTGTTATAATGAAGAAAGAGCTCCCGTCGCTACGGGGGCTCCTTGTCTTGAACACTATTCTTCAACAATAATTTTGGAGATCATACTGCCGTGACCGCTTCCGCAATAGACGGAACAGGACATTTCAAATTCCCCTGCTTTGTCGGGAGTAATCACTTTGGAATTGTTCCTGGTATCCAGCCGAAGGTTCAGCTCAGGCACGAGAACACCATGGTTTCCGTTTGTATTTTCATAAACAATCTTAACCGGGACACCTTTTTTCAAATGGTATTCAGGTTGGTCAAATTCATAGTTGCTTGCTTTGATTACCAGTTCTTCGCTTGCAGTTGCACCCGAGTCGGACTCGCCGTTTGATTCTGCGGATTGTCCAGTTCCACCACATGCAGCAAGGACCAGAATCAACATACAGGCCGCAAGCCATGCCATGCCTTTCTTCATCATATGCCTCCTCAAAAAGCGTGATATGGATAAAATTTGAATGATTTCTCCAGTCATCATACCGCAAATTGACGATGCCTGTACATGCTGCCTATGTCGTATTTTTGAACATAAGCATGCACACGACCTAAAAAAATAAACCTCATCAGGCGTTTAAGCCATCAGAGGTTTAGGGGAAGTGAGCAACAGTCTATGAGGAGTGGGTACCGTTGGAGCCTATGCGTGATCTTTGGATCTTCTTCCGGCATCAAAAGGGGTGGAAACCGGGATGAACAGATCAATGATCCCAATGACCAATGCAGCCAGAACAGCACCAAGCAGACTGACATGTACATGATCTACGACATATTGACCAATCCAGATCACCAGTGCGCTGACGATGAAGCCGACTATACCGCGGCCAAAAGGATTAACCCTTTTACCGAAGATGCCTTCAACAACCCAGCCAAGCAGAGCAATAACCAGAGCAAGCATCAGTGCGCTCCAGAAACCACCGACGGCGAATCCGGGTACGATCCAGCTGACGACCATCAATACAATTGCGGCGATGATAAATCGCACGACATGTCCCAGAAAATTCATGGTGTTATACCTCCTTTATTCAGATCGGATTGAGCATTGTACATCCTGTTCAATGGTGAGGTTGCACAATCCTGACACCTGTAGTTTGCGGCGCTATGTCCCAAGTTATGTGTGGAAGGATTCGTTAAATAGCGCTAGAAAGTTTCTTTCGTTATAATACAGTTATAGTTTGGAAGGAGTTGTACACTTGGACACGAAAATTTTAAAAACATTGGAATATCGCAAAATTTTAAATACATTGCAAAGCTTTGCCCAGACTACGATGGGAAAAAAGAAAGCGGAACAATTGGAGCCGATCAGTGAACTGGAAGAAGTGAAGAGACTGCTCCAGCAAACCGATGAAGCTTTTACGTTTGATCGTCTGAAAGGCTCTCCATCTTTTGGGGGAATTGTGGATATTACTGCTTCGATCAAACGCGCCGAAATAGGGGGCACGTTGAACCCGCATGAGTTACTGGGAATTTCCAACACCACTATGGCAGCACGTCGATTGAAACGTCAGATCGCTGCACTCCACGATGATGAAAAGGTGGAATCGATTTTCTATATCAGTGATCAGTTATCTGAGCAAAAAACGCTTGAAGATGCGATTCGGATCTGTATTGACGACAATGCCGAAGTCTCAGATAGCGCGAGTGTAACACTGGCGCAGATTCGTCGTGAGCTGCGCGGCGGTGAAGCTCGCATCCGTGAGAAACTGGATTCGATGATCCGTTCTTCTACGGTATCCAAAATGCTGCAGGACCAGCTGATTACCATTCGGGGAGACCGTTTCGTGATTCCCGTAAAATCGGAATATCGCTCGTACTTTGGCGGGATTGTACATGATCAATCCGGTTCAGGAGCAACGCTGTTTATTGAGCCAGAATCCATCGTTGCGATGAATAACAAATTGCGCGAGACCCGAATCCGGGAAGAACGCGAAATTGAAGTGATTTTGCAGAAATTAACGGCACTTGTCAGTGAACAGGCAGAGTGGTTATTGGTTGATGTTGACCTGTTGGGATCGCTGGATTTCATATTTGCCAAAGCACGTCTTGCCCGAGAATTGAAAGCCACATTGCCACGCATGAACGATCGCGGATTCATCAAGCTTAAAAAGGGACGCCATCCGCTGATCTCGATTGAAAATGTAGTGCCAACCGACATTGAACTCGGCAACGATTATACATCCATTATCGTAACGGGTCCAAATACGGGTGGTAAGACAGTAACACTCAAAACGATTGGTTTACTGAGCCTCATGGCAATGTCAGGTTTGTTCGTTCCAGCGGAAGATGGCAGCCAGTTATGTGTTTTTGATGCGATTTACGCGGACATTGGTGACGAACAGAGCATTGAACAGAACCTGAGTACATTCTCCAGTCATATGACGAACATCATTCGGATACTGAAGAACATGACAACCAAAAGTCTGGTGTTGCTTGACGAACTTGGGGCAGGTACCGACCCGGCAGAAGGTTCTGCACTGGCGATCTCCATTCTGGAGCATATGCATCAGACCGGATGCCGCATGGTAGCAACAACGCATTACAGTGAGCTGAAAGCTTACGCTTATGAGCGAAAAGGTGTTATTAATGCCAGCATGGAATTCGACGTTAATACACTGAGCCCTACCTACCGACTACTCGTCGGTGTGCCGGGACGGAGTAACGCGTTTGCAATTGCGGAGCGGCTAGGTCTGCCAGGATACATTCTGGATTACGCGCGTGGCGAAGTGAAAGAAGAAGACCAGCGTGTAGAGCATATGATCGCTTCCCTGGAAGAGAACCGGCTTACTGCGGAGCAAGAACGTGAGAGTGCGGAACGTCTGCGCCAGGACATGGAGAAATTGCGCAGCCGTCATCAAGCCGAACTGGAGAAGCTGGAACAGCAGCGTGACCGACGCATTGAAAAAGCGGAAGAAGATGCCCGCAACATTGTGGACAAGGCAAGAGCGGAAGCTGAGAAGATTATAACTGATCTTCGTCAGCTCGCTATGGAAGAAGGCGCATCCGTGAAGGAGCACAAACTTATTGCTGCTCGCAAACAACTGGATGAAGCTGAACCTGAGAAACGCAAGAAGACGGCTAAGCGCACTTCAACGGCAACGAAGTCTCGGGCCATCGGACCGGGCGATGAAGTTCTTGTCTACAGTTTGAATCAAAAAGGTCATGTGGTGGAGATGTCAGGCACCAAGGATGCCATGGTTCAATTGGGGATCATGAAAATGAAAGTATCCCTGAATGACCTGGAATTACAGCAGTCTGCACCAGCAGAAGCCAAACCGAAGCAGAAACCGGTAACCGGCGTGAAACGAACTCGCGATGACCATGTGAAAAGTGAACTGGATTTGCGGGGGACGAATCTGGAAGAAGCCTTGATGGAGACAGATCGTTTTATCGATGAAGCTTTCCTTGCTAATCTGGGTCAGGTGTATATTATTCACGGTAAAGGAACAGGAATTTTGCGTTCCGGTATTCAGGATTACCTGCGTAAGCATAGACATATAAAAAGTTACCGGCTGGGCAATTACGGAGAAGGCGGAAACGGTGTGACCGTCGCAGAATTGGAATAGCCCGACCAGGAATGAAAGAAGTTCTGCCGCCTGAGTGAGTTCAGGCGGCAGAATGGGGAAGGGGAACGATGAGTGAAAGGGACGATTGACGAATTGCTGTCTCATCCCTTGGGGATGGTGCTCGGATTTTTCTCCGTAGCGATTATGGAGCTGCTTGTATTTCTTGCTTGCTTTGAACTGGTGACCAAGTACAAATGCTGGCATGAAATCAAGAAGGGCAATGTGGCGGTTGCGATGGCTACAGGAGGCAAGATCTTTGGAATCTGCAACGTGCTTCATTTCTGCATTCAGGCCAAATCATCGGTGTATGAAGCTATGACGTGGTCATTTGTAGGATTTGTCCTTCTGCTCATTGCCTATTTTCTATTCGAGTTTCTGACACCGGTGTTCTCCATTGACAAGGAGATTGAAGCGGATAACCGGGCCGTTGGATTGATATCCATGATTATTTCCGTCTCGTTGTCATTTGTTATTGGCGCGAGCATCATGTAGGGGGACCGTTCATGAAGATATTGATACGGATTCTGTTTGCTGCATCGATTGTATTTTTTGCCATAGGCATCATATATGTGTTAAACACATGATTATCTGAAAGAGAAAGGTTGATTTAATATGGAACCAACAGTATGTCCATGGTGCCACACCGAAATTGTATGGGATGAGGAGCTAGGTCCAGAAGAAGAATGCCCTTACTGTCATAATGAATTAAAGGGATATCGTACTCTAAACATCAATATCGGTGATGAAGAGAACAATGAAGCCGAGGAAGACATCTATGATATGGATGATGTTGAGGACGATGAACAAACTACGGATCTCGCCAATTTGTGGGGAGATGAAGTAGAGCTGAAATTGCCGGAGCTTCGTACATTGACGAAATATGCGGATGAGGGCAATGATCTGATTCAATACGAAGAAGGCGTGGAGAAGCAGCTTGATTTGCAAGAAGAGGTTCCGGAATGCCCACACTGCCGTGAATTCATGATCCTCACGGGTACACAGAAGGCAACCAAGGATACGTTCAATCCTGTTGCCAATGCTGTCTCTGGTACGGATTCGTTGCTGGATGCGCCGTTCTCTGTACAAATGTATGTATGCTCAGGTTGCTTCCAGGTTCAATATAACCTGTCCGAAGATGACCGTCTGCGTCTGATCCAGAATTTGAGTGCACGGAAATAAGAGAGTAAGACGTTTCTGAAAATATAATAATCGGAGAAGTTCATCATGTTTTCCTTCTGCTTGGGGTACGTTAACCCTTAGACCTTGCCTGTGAAGTGCTGACTTCAGGTGGAATAAGGAGGGAGCAGATGAAGATTTCTCTGGGCCGACAATCCATTCTGCTACTAGGCGTGAATGGATTGTTTGTGTTAGCCGGAGCTTTGTCGGGAACGTTTCTGAATGTGTATCTGTGGAAAAGTCGTCCCGACTACGCCATGCTGGGATGGTTTACGATCAGCCAGCAAATTGCACTTGGACTCACGTTTTGGCTTGCGGGAAAGTGGGTCAAGGAACATAACAAAATGAGTGCGTTGCGATTAGGAACGGCCTTGTCAGGTATTTTTTACATGCTTGTTTTATGGGCGGGACCAAAAGCGGTTGACTGGATATGGCCTCTGGGGATTTTGTTTGGATGTGCACTTGGATTGTTCTGGATTGCGTTCAATGTGGTTTATTTTGAGGTGACTGACCGGGAGAATAGGGACCTGTTCAATGGCTGGGTGGGTCTGCTGGGTTCCATGACAGGCATCATCGGTCCGTGGTTCTCAGGTCTTATTATTTCACGAATGGTTGATAATTCGGGTTATCGCCTTATTTTTACGGTGTCATTGGTCATATATGTGATTGCCGTTGTGTTCAGTTTTTTTCTGAAAAAAAGGGAGGTCAGCGGCACATACCGCTGGTCTGAACCGTGGCGACAGTTGTCTGCCAAGGATAGCGCATGGAGACCGCTTGGCATGGGACTGTTTGCACAAGGCGTGCGGGAAGGCGTATTTGCCTTTCTGATTGCATTGCTTGTCTATGTGGCAACTAAGCAGGAATATAAACTAGGGCAGTTCTCGCTAATTACTTCAGCCGTAGCACTGGTGAGTTACTGGGCCGCAGGAAAATGGTTTAAGCCGCAATACAGGTCCAGAGGGATGTTAGCCGGTGCGATACTGTTATTCATCGTGTTAATTCCGCTATTATGGAAGGTCAGCTATGGTACGCTTTTAATTATGGGAATTGGATCTGCCTTGTCGATGCCGTTGTATATTTTGCCAATGATTTCGGCAGGATTCGACCTGATGGGAGCGAGCGGCGAAAATGTAGAGAAAAGGGTTGAACTTGTCGTATTAAGGGAGCTTTGTTTGATGGTCGGTCGTTTATTTGGCCTTGCTGTATTTATTCTGACGGTCATGAATGGCCCTTCTTTACAAACATTAACCTGGCTTATTGTGGCGCTTGGGGCTTTCCCGCTTATTGGCTGGATATTCATGCGCAACTTGTTAGTACATCCGGATCAGCAAGAACCCTCAGCATAGGGAAAAGGGTACAGTCCAGGGAATAATCCTGAGCTGTACCCTTATTTATTTGAGGCGTTGCTTACACAGGAGAAGGTTTACTCGTTCTCGTTAATGAGAAAAGTTCCATATCGCCATTCTCAACTCCTGTAACAGCATCGGCCAAAATAGAAGCAGCGAACATGCTGTACACTGTACCGTTACCGCCATAACCCTCAAGAAAAT
Source organism: Paenibacillus sp. MDV22-iso6 (assembly GCF_058408365.1). NCBI lineage: Bacteria > Bacillati > Bacillota > Bacilli > Caryophanales > Paenibacillaceae > Paenibacillus > Paenibacillus sp. MDV22-iso6. The sequence goes on from NZ_JBZVDZ010000006.1 coordinate 278,172, forward strand.
AAGAATGCGGGTATTCAGGATGTGGGCCGATAAACGGAAGTCCGTCATTCGTATTGCCAAATACGGCACCCCAGGCATAATCAACTTCAAGACCCTCCAGTGGGAAATAAGAGCGAACTTCTTCCAGGAGTGTATCTCCCCGGTGTCTTGCCCGAATCTCACGCTGATCTTCCCTCGGTGTCTCTTCATCCAGACCGCCAGCAATGATCCGTCCGTCTGGTGTGGTTCTCATATACAGGTAAGGGCGTGCCGTCTCCCAGATCAGACTGTGCTCATACCATTCCTTAAGGTCAGGCAACGGTTTAGTAGCGATAGCATAGGTGGTTTGTAGGTAGGCTCCTTGATCCTTTTTGATGGCCTGCGTCTCATAACCGGCAGCAAAAATAACCTTGCTGGCGCGGATTTTCCCACCTGAAGTATGACACAGCACACCATCATCATCGAATTCACAATGAATCATCTCAGTCTGTCCATAGATTCGTGCTCCTCGTTTGCTTGCCGATTCAAACAAGGCATGAACAAAACGATACGGGTTCACTTCAGCATCCCCCAACGTATATAATGCGGCAGGTTTGCTGAAGGGGAAATGGGTGCTGATTTTGTCGGAATTCCACAGTTCAGCTTCAAAGCCATAATGCTTCAACGTTTGATATTCTTCCTCCAGCATGGCTACATCATCAATGCTGCTGGCAAAACAGAGACTGGTCCGTGGAATAAACCAGGGATCGGTATCCAGCCTGTCCGCAATTTGTGTGAGTTTCTGCATGGCTTCACGACATAGTTCATAGAAGCGCACGCCTGTCTTTTCACCAAAGGTATTGATACAGGAGGTCAGTGTTTTGTCGTTTGTGTACTGCAAAAGTCCTGTATTGGCTGAACTACTGCCATGCGCAATCTTTCTCTTATCAATAACAACCGTATTAACTCCACGCTCCGTAAGCAATTCGGAAGTCAGTGCCCCCCCCATACCACCACCTATGATCAAGCAGTCACAGGAGATGTCGGTTTGTAGCGAGGGATAGTTAGAATTTGGGTTGAAAGTGGAAGGCCAGAACGGTGTACCATAGACCAGATCCATTAGAAACATCTCCTTCATGATTACGTTTGTATACTTTTGAGTGACCGGGTTAACAATAATTGCGCATAAACTTTATGCCGAGGAGGTCAACGAAACATGCAGAATCAATCCATGCAAGCGCTGAGTCCGAAAGAATTGAATTATATTGCGGATTCAATAACCAATGAAGAACTGCTGATCAAGCAGTGCGCGGCTACAGCTTCTATCTCACATAATCCGCAAATTCAGCAGGCACTGAATCACTATGTTCGTTCCCATGAACAGCATCTGAACACACTCGTTAATGCTTTGCAACAACATCAATCTATTGCTCCAACACAAGCACAGTAATAGAAGCCGAATCTAACCGTATAGGAGGAAATCGTGTGTATTCTCAATCTTTATCATCTAGTGGATCTTTTATGCAGGAACAGGATTTGTTGAAGTCGATTCTTGCGGATTTAAGACGAACCGCGCGCGAATATACGACAGCAACAACCGAAGCTTCCTGTCCCATTACACGTCGGATGTTCACAGATTTGACCAATGATACACTCCGTTTGCAAGGTGAGCTGTTTAATGTGATGCAGCAGAACAACATGTATTCGGTAGGCTCGAAGGCATTGCGCCAGGATGTGGACAAGCAGATTCAATCGGCCCACCAGACCCAACAGAAATGCCAGCAGTTCATTCAGGAAAAGAATACGCAGGCCAGTGCTTACAACCAGGCGCCTAATGTACCCCAGCATCAACCGAATTACGGTAACCCTTATTACATGTAACCTTTGTAATTATGGTTTGAAGCAGGTACTGTTACAGACCATACCACCGCTTGCCCGAATTCAGGGCGGGCGGTTTTTGTCTTTGCATGATCGTTGAATTCATGTAATATAAGTATTAATTCATTTTCAGGAAGCTGGATGACGCTGGAGGGAAAGACATGAAGGATCTGAACGATCTGCAATTAAAAGTTCTGGATTTGTTGAAGGAAGACGCGAGAAGGACTCCCGCACTGCTGTCGACGCTGCTGGGGGAGTCGGAAGATAAGATCAAGAACGCCGTGGCCCAGCTTGAACAGGACCACGTGATTGTGAAATACGCAACCGTTGTGAACTGGAGCAAGATTGATGATGAGAAAGTAACGGCCTTGATTGAAGTACAGATTACGCCTGAGCGTGGTCGTGGCTTCGAAGGGATCGCTGAACGCATTTATCTGTATCCGCAAGTGAAATCGGTATATCTCATGTCAGGTGCATATGATCTGCTCGTAGAAGTAGAAGGTGGCAACCTGCGTGAAGTCGCTAATTTTGTATCGGAGAAATTGTCTCCGATTGACTCTGTACTTTCAACCAAAACGAATTTTATTCTTAAAAAATATAAGCAGGACGGGATTATTTTTGAAGACCATCAGGAAGACAACCGTCTCATGATCTCGCCGTAAAGGAAGATGCGTCATGATAGTGAATGAACAGACAACAGGAAACAACAAGAAAATGACTTCGTATTTGGCACCTTTGGTTCAACAGATACCGCCATCCGGCATACGCAAATTTTTTGATCTGGTTGGCGATAACAAGGATATCATCACACTGGGTGTAGGTGAACCGGACTTTGTAACACCGTGGCATATGCGTGAAGCTTGTGTATATTCACTCGAAAGAGGCATGACCAGTTACACTTCCAATGCGGGTATGCCGAAACTGAGGGAAGCCATCAGCGAGTATCTGGATACTCAATTTGATACCAAGTATGATCCAAAGGACGAAATTATCGTTACCGTTGGTGGCAGTGAAGCCATTGATCTGGCATTGCGTGCATTGATTGTACCCGGAGACGAAATTCTGATTCCAGAACCTTCGTATGTGGCATATTCTCCAATCGCTTCGATTGGTGGAGGTATACCGGTTGGTGTAGAAACGTATGCGAAGGATCAGTTTAAACTGACTGCCGAGGCGCTGGAAGCGGGAATTACGCCGAAGTCGAAGGTTCTTATCCTCTGTTATCCGAGCAATCCGACAGGTGCCATCATGACCTATGAAGAATGGTTGCCTATTGCTGAAGTGATTAAAAAGCATGATCTGATCGTCATTGCGGATGAGATTTATGCTGAGCTGACGTATACGCAAAAACATGTTAGTTTCGCTACGATTCCGGATATGAAGGAACGTACCATTTTGGTTAGTGGGTTTTCCAAGGCTTTTGCGATGACCGGCTGGCGAATTGGGTATATGTGCGGACATCCTGAACTGATTGCAGCCATGCTCAAAATTCATCAGTACACGGTGATGTGTGCACCTGCTATGGGACAGGTGGCCGCGCTTGAGGCATTGACGAACGGTTTGGGTGAGAAGGATAGAATGGTTGAATCCTATAATCAGCGCAGACGCCTTATCGTGCAGGGTTTTAGAGATATTGGACTGGACTGCCATGAACCCCAGGGAGCATTTTATGCATTTCCTAGTATCCAGAAGACGGGGCTGAGTTCGGATCTTTTTGCTGAGCGTTTGCTAACGGAAAATAAAGTGGCGGCTGTTCCTGGTAATGTATTTGGTCCACAAGGTGAAGGATTTCTTCGTTGTTCCTATGCAACATCTGTGACCCAATTGAATGAAGCCTTGGAACGAATCGGAAACTTTGTTTACAAACTGCAAAAAGAGGGTTAATAGGGATTAGAAGCTTCTGATCGACATAAACTTTCTTCAAACTAGAAAAAAATAACTTTCTTTTACAAAATATTGTGATATAATTTCAATTTGAAATAAGTTTTTCTTGTATTTGGAAACTAATTTTTCCAAGGAGGGGTTGGCTTTGTTTTGTGTTGAATATGATTTACCGACTAATCGTGGGCATTATTTGGCAGAAGGCGATCATGGCGACCGATGGTCGGTGAAACCGGATCACGCATCTTTGCATAACGTTTCCTTGGAAGATGAGATCCATATGCTACGCCGCAAGATGGAACAGATATTCCTTGAAGAGAAATCATTCACATCCGATATTGTAATTGAAATTAGCAGTTTGCTAGATTTGAAGATTAATGAATACATGAAGGCTAATCCGATTAAAGGAAAGTAATTTTTCGTTGTATCGAAACGTTACGCATATTCGATTGGAAGAAGACCCGGAAAGGGTCTTTTTTTTTGATCTATGAACAGATTGCTTTGGATAGGTAGGGTTATTTTTTTGCGTGGAACAATTGTGATATATTGTACATAGGAGACTAAAGGGGGAACTGGAATGAAGAGATTTTGGGGGCTTACCGCAATCATTTCTATGATTTTTCTGCTTGCTGGCTGTGGCGGTAAGGACGGTTTTACAATTTTTATCATTGATAACCAAGGAAATCCATCCGTGATCTCGGAGCAGTTGCAAGCTAATTTGCAGCAGAAGCTGGGCGAGGAGCCCAAGGTGGAGGTTATCACCAGTGCGATGTATGATGTGCAGAAAATTATGGTAGAGTACGCGGCCGGTGGTCATGATATTTTCATTTTGCCTGAGGCTGATATGAAGCAGTACGGAAGTAACGGCTCCAATATTCCGCTGGATGATACATTTGATGCGGAGAAGTATAAGCGCGGTGTATTTGAAGGCGGGGTCCTGGTTGAAAAGGGTGAAGGAGATGACGGTTCAGATATCAAGACAGAATCACATCTCTATGGCATTCCCTTGGAAGACATGCAAATGTTCAAAGATGTAGATTATGCTGCGCAAAATCTGTTTGCTACCATTCCGGTGTCGGCGTCTAATGTCGAAGAGTCCAAGAAAGTGCTGAAGGCGCTGACAGAGTAAATGCAATCTAGTATGGCTACTGAAGGAGGGGAGCGGATTGCTAATTACGGTCACAGGCGGCATAGGCAGTGGTAAAACCCGATTTGCGCTTGGATACGCAGCCCGGATTAGCCGGGAGGGCATCTATTTATCCACTGGTGATCATGATCCCGTGATTCCCGAATTGCCATCCGCTCATTATCGTGCCATCCAGGCTGGGAACGGCCAGCACCTGACGGAGGTGCTTCACCAGATTAATCGAGAATCCAATCTCTTCCTGGCAGATCAGCGGATTGTCATTGTGGATAGTCTGACCGCATGGATGTCAGCCGGGTTCAGGGCAAGTGATGATCTGGATCAGCAGCGTTCAGAGACACAGCTGTTGCTGAACGCCCTTCTGTCTTACCAGGGAAAGCTGCTCGTGATTACCAATGAAATGCACGGTTCTTTATATCCTTCAGAGGAAGAACGAATTTTTGCAGCAAGAATGGCGTCAGTTAACCGGGCGTTGCAGGCGCATTCGGAACAGATGTATCTGTTGATATCTGGCTTGCCTGTTGATCTCAAAGATCGAGGGCTGCGATATGAAGATTAGTATTTCATAGTGTTAAACGATGGACGAGCCTAAAGAAGCCTCCGTTACCACAAATGGTGGTGCGGAGGCTTTATTTTATGACAAAAGCTATGCGTGTAAATTTCTTTATTTCCGAGTTTTATTGCGTCTGATCCACCAGATTATACAGCCAACAACAATAATCGCCAGAAGTACATATACGACCAGGGAGTACACGTCCATAAAGTGCAGAATACTCTCCCATGAAGCACCGAGAGCCGCACCAACCGAGACGAGAATAATATTCCAGGCCAGTGTTCCAATGGTTGTGAAGAGTAGGAATAAACCAAATTTCATGTTGGACATGCCGGCAGGAATTGAGATCAGGCTTCGAACAAGGGGAACCATGCGACAGAATAGTACGGTCCACATTCCATATTTGTCAAACCATGCATCGACACGGTGGATATCTTCTTTTTTGATCCGCAGAATATGACCCCAACGTTCTACAATCTTCTCCAGCCGATTGACATCAATCAGCAGTCCGATCCCATAGAGAATGACAGCCCCAAGCACAGAACCAATGGTAGCAGCAATAATAACACCGGGAAGGGTCAGGCTGGTGTAGGTGGTCATGAAGCCGCCAAAAGGTAATATGATTTCGGAGGGGATGGGGGGAAATACGTTTTCAAGCGCAATAATGAGTGCAATGCCTATGTAGCCGTATTGTTCCATGAAATCGGTTATCCAGTTTTGCATAATCGTCTCCTCTACTTTTGGTTTGCAAGGATTTGGCGTATACTCGGCAGAGTACACCAACTCATATATACGTGTGAAGGATCTCACTGGTTTCTGAAAATAATAGCATTCCCGTATTCATAGCAGGTCAAGTATACTGATTAAGTTAAACTCTAGAAGGGCAATGCATTTATATTTAACCCCAGCGTTCTACCATGCGAATGATATTAACAATAGGAGGGATTACAATGGGCATATATACACGAACAGGTGACGAGGGGCAGACCTCAGTCATTGGTGGACGGGTCATCAAGGACGATGACCGGGTTGAAGCTTACGGGACAATTGATGAGCTGAATTGTTTTGTTGGGCAGGCCATCAGTTTTATTGATCAAGCAAATGGGGAATTTGAGGATTTGCGTGAACACTTGCTCGAAATTCAGCAAGAATTGTTTGATTGCGGGTCCGATCTCGCCTTTGTAAAAATTAGCGAAACCAAATATAAAGTACGGGATGAGATGGTCACCCGGCTTGAGCAATGGATTGATCTGTATGATGCGGAAAATCCGAAGGTGGAACGGTTTATTTTGCCAGGGGGCAGTTTGCTCTCTTCCACATTACATGTCTGCCGTACAGTATGTCGTCGCGCTGAACGCCGCGCCGTAACACTCGGACAGCACACGGATATCAACCCTTCTGTACGACGTTATTTGAATCGTCTGTCTGATTATTTCTTCGTTGTAGCTCGGACTGCTAATGCGAGACAACAGGTAGCTGACATTGAGTATGTGCGGAGCAAAAAAGTATTCCGCCGCAAAGACAAAGAATGAGCGATTATTATTCACCACTTATTTACACGGTTCCCGAAAATGAAGATGGCTGGCTGCTGAAAACCGTGCTTCAGCGGCGCCTACAGGTTTCGCGCAAGCTCCTGTCGAGAATCAAACTTACAGAGCAGGGAATTATGTTGAATGGCGAGCGGGTATACATCAGCGTCAAAGTTAGCGCAGGTGACGTCCTGGAAGTCCGAATGGAACAGGAAGAGTCGGATGATATTTTACCTGAGCCGATTCCCTTTACGATACTGTATGAAGATGAGCACTTGCTTATCGTGAACAAAGATACCGGTGTCATCGTACATCCAACACATGGGCATTACACAGGTACTTTGGCAAACGGGGTTGTCCATTATTGGAAGTCCAAAGGCGAGCGATTCCGCTTCAGGCCGATTCATCGACTGGATCAGGAAACATCGGGTGTGCTGGCAATCGCAAAAAATCCATATGTGCACCAGCATGTGTCTGAACAGATGATCGCAGGAACGGTGGATAAACAATATATTGCCTTAGTGCACGGTAGTCCTGCCCAAGAAGAGGGGGCCATCGATGGCCCGATTGATCGTGATCCCGAAGAGCCGCATCGTCGAATCGTTACACCTGACGGGTATGCGGCAAGAACGTTATACACGACCGTTGTCCGATGGGCGGGCGGAAGCGCCAGTGCGGTGAACCTGAAGCTGGAGAGCGGCAGAACCCATCAGATAAGGGTACATATGACATCGATCGGCTGCCCGTTAATTGGGGATCGGATGTACAAGACCCTTCCTGTGCATGAGATCGATGGGCAGACCATGGCTGTTCGGGAGGAACGAGATACTTGGATTGCCCGTCAGGCATTGCACGCATGTGAGCTGGCGTTTGACCATCCCATTTTGCAAAGCCGTATGACTTTCCAAGCCCCGTTGCCCGCTGATATGGCTGCCCTGGAGGCTCGCCTGGATACGGAGGCATCACCTAGAGAAGTATTGTGAAATGCTGTCAAACGGCCTGTGATTTGCTCTGTGTGCGGACTTCAGTGCATGGTGCGTCCGCATATCAACTGGATGTAAGATAACCCATGTGAGGGATGCGATGTATCCGAACAATATGCCGTAGGCTAAGGTCTTGCGATTATAAGCTCTTTGGTTCTAGAGCTCTTAGGTCATAGTGCCTTGATCCTAAAATGATATAACCGAATGTATATTTTTCTCATTCGAAAAGAGGTTTAAAATTACAGTGCGATGGTATCGGTTTGGAGCGACTTTTGGATTTGCAAAGCAAACCAAGGGAAGCGAGAAGTCGAAACCGGAGCACCACCGGAGCACACATAGGAGGACAAGTAACGATGAGTAATCTAAAAGTATATCAATACGCCAAATGTGGCACGTGCCGCAAAGCCGTAAAATGGCTGGAAGCTCAGGGGCATGAGCTGGAATTAATCCCTATTTTCTACACACCTCCATCCGAAGCAGAATTAACGGAGTTGATTCAGAAGAGCGGAGTTGAAGTGAAGAAGTTCTTTAATACGAGTGGAGAAGTGTACAAGGAGCAGCAATTGAAGGACAAGCTGCCAGGGTTGTCCACAGAAGAGCAGATTCGTTTGCTGGCTTCCAATGGTCGTCTGATTAAACGTCCAATCGTTACGGATGGTCACAAAGTGACCGTAGGATTCAAAGAAGACACGTATGAGCAGGAATGGAACAACGCGTAATTTATAGATGAATGATTTCATTGATTGTTAAATGAACCAAGGTGAAAAAGGCTCTGAATGTTCAAATTTCAGGGCTTTTTTGGCTGGTCGATCCTTGGCGGAACTATGCTATAATGATAGAATTAGTTCGATATTTTATTTGCTAGATACAGGACAGGAGAGAACAAATTCAAGTGAATCAACGTAATGAACCTACTTTGTTGCTGGTAGATGGTATGGCGGTGTTGTTCCGTGCATTCTATGCAACATCTGCAAGCGGATATATCAGACGTACAAAGGCAGGCGTGCCAACCAACGCAGTATACGGATTTATCCGTTATTTTTGGGATGCGGTTCAGACCTTTGGGCCAAGTCATGTCGTATGCTGTTGGGATATGGGGGGCAAGACTTTTCGCGGTGAAGAGTATGCAGCGTACAAGGGGAACCGTCCGGAAGCTCCGGATGATCTGATTCCTCAATTTGCTCTGATTCGTGAAGTGATGGATAGTTTGAACATTCCGAATATTGGCGCTCAAGGATATGAGGCTGATGATTGCATCGGTACACTTGCCAAGTACTACACCGAGCAGACGGATATGAACGTGATGGTACTTACGGGTGACCATGATATGCTGCAACTGATTGATGACCGCACAAGCATTATTATTATGAAAAAAGGTCATGGCAATTACATGGTGTATACGCCTGAATCTCTAATGACGGAGAAACAACTGACACCTCGTCAAGTGATTGACATGAAAGGTCTGATGGGCGATGCCAGTGACAATTATCCTGGGGTACGGGGCATTGGGGAGAAGACGGCTTTGAAACTTGTGCAGGAGTTTGGCTCCATAGAAGGCATTTTGGACAATATGGATAAACTTACCCCTTCGGTACGTAACAAGATTGAGAATGATCTCGATATGCTTCATCTGTCTCGTAAACTGGCAGAGATTCACTGTGCTGTTCCGGTAGCTTGTGCACTGGATGTATGTGAATTGCGTCTTGATCCGGATATGGTGATGGACAAGTTCGAACAACTTGAGATGAAGAGCCTGGGCTCTTGGATGGGAGTGGCAATAGGGTGAGTAGTATGCAGACAAAAAGGACGGGCAAAAAGTGGTGGACAGGGGCTATGGCCCTCGTCCTTGCTTTGCCGGTAATCCTTTCAGGAGCGGTGAGTGCTCCACAGACAGCGGATGCCAAAGCAGCAATTAGCTCCAAGGTACAGAAAGTAAAAGCAGCAGGACGCAGTTTTACCGTGCAGACGGTTAGTATTCCCAAGGGTACACCAGTTACCGTAGGATTGGCGAAGAAGCAGGTCGGTCAGACCGCAACATTACCTTCGATTGTTAAGGCATATGGCGCACAAGCGTCCATTAACGGAGCATTTTTTGAAGCTTATAACGGAGCTCCAGATCCATACGGCATGTTAATAGCAAATGGCAAGGTTATACATATTGGAAGATACGGAACAACGATTGGGTTTAAGGAAGATGGTTCAGCCATCATGGATTCGCTTCAAGTCAGTCTGACAGGTAAAGTAACAGATACAGAAGGAAAGTCACGTAGTTGGTATGCGACCTTCATTAACCGAACACCTTCCGCGAATGCGAGTATTACGATGTTATACACGCCAGAGCGGGGATCTACAGTCGGGTTCAAAGGAGGTACGGCGGTTGTGATGGAGAAAGGGATTGTCACCAAGAAAGTACCGAATACCGATGTAGCCATTCCGAAGAATGGCTCGGTGCTGGTCTTCACGGGGAATCAGAAATCTTCGTCGGACCGCTTCACTGTTGGATCAACTGTAGAGATGAATTATAAATACACCAATGCAGCAGGCAAAGAGATCCCTTGGCAAGATGTAGTCACCGCTGTGGGTGCAGGTCCGCGTCTGGTGAAAGACGGCAAAGTTGCCGTAAATCCAACGAGTGAGGGCTTCAAGGATACCAAAATTCTCAATGCCTCCGGCGCAAGAAGCGGTATAGCCATTATGGCCGACGGTTCGGTTATGTTGGCTACCGTGTCAGGAGCGACGATTAAGGAATGGGCTGCTGTCATGCAGAAGCTTGGTGCCAAGCAGGCAATGAACCTGGATGGTGGTGCATCTTCTGGCATGTATGCTGGCGGCAAAATGCTTACTTCCCCGGGCCGCTTGTTAAGTAATACACTTGTTTTTGGTGTCTCTGTTCGTTAAAAGAAAGCTAATATGGGAGGTAGGATCAGATGACACTCACACATAACCGGAAGCCAGATGAAAGCAAAACGGCGGTATTAGCTGTAAACGTAGGGCAAGTTCAGGCCTTGCCTGGCCAGAAGCGCGAAGTGATGAGCGGCATTGTGAAACATCCCATATCCAGCCCGGTCTTCCTGTCATTCACCGGAATGACAGGGGATGCCCAGGCGGATCTCGAGCATCATGGTGGGCCTGATAAGGCAGTTTGTGTATACGATTACAGTCGTTATCCGGCGCTTGAACAACTGTTGGATCGCAAGCTGAACTGGGGAGCTTGTGGAGAAAATCTGACAGTTGAAGGCTGTATGGAGGAAGAAGTCCGGATTGGTGATGTGTATGAATTGGGGGAAGCCACGGTACAGGTCAGCCAGCCAAGACAGCCTTGCTTCAAGCTTGGTGCACGGTATGATTACAAAGAGCTGCCTGTTTATTTTCAGGATAGCGGGCATACCGGATTTTATTTTCGGGTGTTGCAAGAGGGCGAGATAACTCCTTCTGCAATATTCAGACGAATAAGCACGAACCCTGCATCAATGACCATTCTGGAAGCCAATCGAATTATGCATCAGGGGAAGCAGGATGCCGTTGCTATGCGTGCTTTGCTGGCCATTCCAACGTTAGCCGACAGCTGGAAGCAGACCTTATTGAAGCGATTGGCCAAGCTCGAAACTGCTGAACAGGATTAATTCATGCTCTCGTTTAGAGAACAGATTCGAAGATCCATTTTAATTTTAAACTACTTGGGAGAGTGACTAACATGACGATTTTAGGCGCAATTGAAGCTGGAGGAACCAAATTTGTATGTGGTATCGGTACGGAAGAAGGAGAAGTTATTGAGCGCGTAAGCTTTCCAACGACGACACCGGAAGAGACGATGGCTCAAGTAATCGCTTTTTTTGAAGGTAAAGGTATTGAAGCTTTGGGTGTAGGTTCATTTGGTCCAATTGATCCGATTGAAGGAAGCCCGACCTATGGTTACATCACAACAACACCCAAACCGCATTGGGGTCAGTATAACCTGATTGGTAAGCTCAAGGAGCACTTTGATGTACCGATGACGTTCGACACGGATGTAAACGGTGCTGCGCTTGGGGAAGCAACCTGGGGGGCTGCACAGGGCCTGGATAGCTGTCTGTATATTACTGTCGGAACGGGTATTGGTGCAGGCGCAGTTGTAGGTGGCAAAATGGTCCATGGATTGTCTCATCCAGAGATGGGACACATCATTGTACGCAGACATCCTGAAGATACGTATGAAGGGTTCTGTCCGTATCATGGGGACTGTCTCGAAGGGCTTGCCGCAGGTCCTGCCATCAATAAACGTTGGGAGCAACCGGCTTACGAACTGCCATCCGATCACAAGGCCTGGGAGATTGAAGCACATTACCTGGCGCATGCTCTGATGAATTATGTATTGATCCTCACACCTCAGAAAATTGTAATGGGTGGCGGTGTGATGAAGCAGCAGCATCTGTTCCCAATGGTTCGCAGCAAACTGCAGGAATTGCTCGCTGGATACGTTCAGCATCCTGCACTTCAGTCCGAAATTGACCAGTATGTCGTTTCACCGGGACTTGGCGATAACGCAGGACTGTGTGGTTCGCTTGCGTTGGCCAAATTGGCTTTGAACAAGTAAATAGCTTTACAAACAAGCAGTTGACTAATTTTTCCATTGTGGTAATATTATGAGCAACAGCATAGCACGGTTAATGAGGAAGCACCTCTCTTGCATGGATTTTGCAGGAGAGGTGTTTTTTTGTGCTGCTTAATTTAGCACAATACAGACTGTGTCGAGCTGAACTATTGAAGGAGGGACATGATATGGAAGTCATTTTCATGAACAGATTATCCAGAATGTCAGATCAGAATGAAGAACATGCCCAGCTGTGGATCGGTGAAGAAGAAGGAGCGTGGCATCTGGGATGGAGCCGATATGAGGAAGGAGATCGAACGGATGACATCTGGTATGCTGGCAGTTCGTGGGACGAGCTGTTACATGTTTATCGTCATCAGTTAGCCATACAGATGGGCGAAGGATATCGTCCGTTGCTGCAGGGTATGTTTCACGAAAATGATGATTTGAAGTCGCGCAGTTATGGCGGTCAACGTCTTCATTGTTACAGTGAATTATATGGCAATGAGGGGCTGTATATGGACCTATGCATATGGCGCAGGAAGAGAGCAGCGTCTGACCGGAAGGCCCCCTATTTTATTGCAACGAACCGGTTGTTACGCATGATCAGTGCATTTGTTCCACAAACCATCGATGAATTGATGCAACTGCCTGGCGTAGGAGAGAGCAAGGCTTCCGAGTACGGAGCTGAATGGTTGGAGCTTACGAATGGACTGGAACGTTCCACATCTTTTCCGCTAGAGTGGGTGTACTCGGTTCTGAAGGAACAAGAATATGAGAGCTGGTTGTACAAACAGAGAGAGCAGAAATACAAGCAGGAGCTAGACAGATTTACCACACGGAAGCAGGTACTTGAAGGGATGAAAGAAGGATATACGTTAGAGGAGATCGTGAATCGTTCCGGATTGTCCCGTCGGGAGCTAATTGAACTGTTAGAGGCACTGGATTTGGAGGGGTATGACACAGATTGTCTACTCGATGCGGAGCTTGCTGTCATGCCCGAAGAGGAGCAAGAGGCGGTATGGAGCGCCTACGAGGAGCTGGGAGATACGTTTCTGAAGCCCGTGTTACATAAGGTGTATGGAGAAGAGAAGCCTGGCGGGAGCAATCTGGAGCAGGTCTACGAAAGACTGCGCATGATTCGCATCCGGTTTCGTCGTCACACAGAGACAGAGCAGAATGCAGGCTAGATTGGAAATAGGACGTTAGTTGTCATACAATAAACTAATTATAAAAAAAGACGAAGCGTCTCCAAAAGTGGAGCCCTTCGTCTTTTGCTATTTCAAACCCAATCTTTTTTGCGGAAAATAAAGAACATGCTTAGGCCCAGCGTAACCATTAGGCCAATGACCACAAAATAACCATATTTCCAGTCCAACTCAGGCATGTTCGTGAAGTTCATCCCATAGATGCCAGTGATAACGGTCAGCGGCATGAACACCGTGGTAATGGCGGTGAACACACGCATGATTTCATTCGCCCGGTTGGCGATACTGGATTGGTAAGCTTCTCGTAAGTTCCCCATCAAGTCGCGATAAGTCTCAAAGGTTTCGGATATTTTCACAGCATTCTCATAAATGTCACTGAAATACTTTTGCAGTTGATCATCAATAAGACGCAGATCTTTTTTATTGAGTGTGTTAATGACCTCTTTCTGAGGTCCCAGCACTTTCTTCAGCCACAGAATCTCACTGCGCAACCCGATAATCTCATTCAGATGAGACTTCTTGGTGTGCATCAGAATGTCTTCTTCTAGCTTCTCGATACGCGCTTCAATTCGGTCACCTACGGTGAAATAATTATCAACAATCAAGTCAACCAGCAGATACAGCAGCTTATCCGGCGTACTGATTTCCTGTTCCCATAGGATCGGTTTCAATGTTCGCAATTCGCTGACTTTCTGTTTGGTAACACTGATAATAAAGTGTCTGCCAAGGAACAAGTTGACGGCACGTAAAAAAATCTCTTCATCATCAAAACGAATGCTATTAATAACAATAAAATAATGGCTCTCATAAATTTCAATCTTCGGACGTTGTTCTTCGTCACTCAAACAGTCTTCTACGGCCAGATCATGCATCATGAACAGCGGTTGAAGTACCGCCAAATCGTCTACGTCCGCATCAATCCAGTAAAACCCCTCCGCTGGTGGAGTCAGCGCCTGCTGAATGTCGTCCACCGGAATAAATACACCGTTATTTACCAACCGGATTTTCATTATTCATCTACTCCTTCTGCACCCGCCAAATGGGCGGATTTCATCAATATGGGCGCAAAAAGAACAGATCAGCCGGTCGGCAGCGGAGCCTGGAAGTCAGGACTGCGTTCGCTCTATAATCAAACGGAAGTAACGTCCCGCTGCCGGCATGCTGATATCAATTCTCTATGCAGTTTGTCGGAATTCGGCTGCCAGTCAGGCCTCGGGTCGCCATCCATTGAATATGTCACCTCTCACATAAGGGTTTATAACACTTGTCTAGTATACCGCTGGTACAGGGTCCTTTCAAGCGCAAAAATGTGTCGATTTCGCGCCCTGGACCAGTGTATGACAACGGATGATGAACGGTTCCGATCCTGAGGAACAGACATTGAACTACACCTTGACGTGAGGGGATTAATGTCTTAAAGTAAAAGGTGAACCACACTAGTTTTTACAATTGAATAAAGCGAAATCTTATCAAGAGTAGGTGGAGGGACTGGCCCGATGAAACCCGGCAACCGGCGGTATACCGCACGGTGCTAATTCTTGCAGCGACCAAGTGTCCAAGTGACACTGTTGTAACTGAGAGATGAGAGAGGCGCATATCTATTTACATATGACCTTTCTCGGAATCCGAGGAAGGTCTTTGTTATATGCACCGACTTCTCAGCAGTGATTTTCGCTAAGGAACTTGAGCTTGCCGCCAGCAATGTGGTTGCAATTCAGCGCCTGCAGGCAAGCTCATGGCAGCCTATAACTGCACGGATGCGAATCGTATCGAATCCGCAGTGGCTGCATCTATTTATGCACAAGGAGGAGTTAGAAACACCATGCCAATCAAAATTCCAGACACACTGCCTGCCAAGGAAGTACTTGCAGGAGAGAACATCTTTGTCATGGACGAGACATCTGCTTACCAGCAGGACATTCGTCCACTACGTATCGCTATATTAAACCTGATGCCCACAAAGGAAACGACAGAAACACAATTGCTTCGTCTGGTGGGTAACACACCAATTCAGGTAGATATCGTTCTGGTTCATCCGAAGTCTCATACGTCCAAGAATACTTCCCAGGAATATTTGGACTTGTTCTACAAAACCTTTGATGAGATTGAACACCGCCGTTTTGACGGCATGATCATTACAGGCGCTCCTGTAGAGCAAATGGACTTTGAAGACGTGAACTATTGGAAAGAAATCCAGGAGATCTTCGAATGGACCAAAACCAATGTGACTTCGACCATGCATATATGTTGGGCTTCCCAAGCGGGTTTATACCATCATTTCGGAGTTCCCAAAGTTCCATTGGATGAAAAATGTTTTGGCGTATTCTCACATACGATCAACAGATCCAATGTGCAGCTGCTGCGCGGATTTGATGAAGTATTCAACGTCCCGCATTCCCGCCATACGGAAGTGCGACGTGAAGATATTGAAAAAAATGAAAACCTTGAAATATTGGCTGAATCAGAGGAAGCGGGTATTTTCCTGGTTGCTACCAAAGACGGCAAACAGATTTTTGCAACCGGACATGCTGAGTATGACCCGCTTTCATTGAAATGGGAATATGACCGTGATGCAGCTAAAGGCATGGACATTGCGCTGCCTAGACATTATTTCCCGAATGACGATCCTTCCCGTGTTCCCCCGGCCACTTGGAGGGCACATGCAAACTTATTATTCTCTAATTGGCTCAATTACTATGTGTATCAAGAGACACCTTACGATATTGGTCCGCAAATCTAATCGACATTACAGGAGGATGCTGCAATGGAAGACAACAAGTTGAAAATCGAAAGTCGATTGGCCCAAATTGGGTCTATCAATGAACCGGTAACGGGCGCCATTAATTTTCCGATCTATCAATCCACTGCGTTTCGCCACCCAAAGCTTGGACAAAGCACGGGATTTGATTATATTCGTACGACCAATCCAACCCGTAAAGTGTTGGAAGAAGCAGCGGCAGCGTTGGAATCCGGTGATGCAGGTTTTGCTTGTAGCTCCGGCATGGCTGCTTTGCAAACGATTTTCGCTTTATTTGGACAAGGGGATCATCTGATTGTATCGCTGGATCTGTACGGCGGAACGTATCGTTTGCTTGAACGCATCCTGTCTCGATTTGGTGTGACGGCAAGTTACGTAGATACCAATGACCTGGCAGCTCTGGAAAGTATTCGTCAGCCGAATACAAAAGCGGTATTTATTGAGACACCAACCAATCCACTAATGATGATTACGGATGTGGAAGCGGTATGCTCCTGGGCCAAGAGCCATAACTTGCTGACCATTGTGGATAATACACTACTGACTCCATTCTTCCAGCGTCCAATTGAACTCGGTGCTGATATCATCATCCATAGTGCCACGAAGTATCTGGGTGGTCATAATGATGTACTTGCCGGATTAATTATTACCAAAGGGGAAGAATTGTCGGCCGAAATGGCATTCCTGCACAATTCTATTGGAGCAGTGTTGTCTCCAAGCGACTCCTATCAGCTGATGAAAGGCATGAAGACACTCGCTCTTCGCATGGAGCGGCATGAGTATAATGCTTTGACGATTGCCAAGTACCTTTTGGAGCACCCAGCCGTTAATGAAGTGTATCATCCTGGTTTGTCGGATCATCCCGGATTTGAAATACAGAATAAACAATCCAGTGGAAATACAGGCATTTTCTCTTTCAAAGTAAAGGATGCTCGTTATGTTGAACCGTTGCTTCGTCACATCAAACTGATTGCTTTTGCGGAAAGCCTCGGGGGTGTAGAGTCATTGATGACTTATCCTGCGGTACAGACCCATGCGGATATTCCGATTGAAATTCGTGACGCGGTAGGTGTAGATGACCGTCTGTTGCGCTTCTCTGTAGGGATCGAGCACGCCGAAGATCTGATTGCCGATCTGGGCAATGCACTCACAGCTGCACAGCAGGAGATAGAAGGGGGAACGCATCATGAGTGAGCAAAACAATAATGCCAACAATCATGAACGGAATGTTCATTCCGACCTGAAGTTCGATACCAAGCTGCTGCATTTCGGTGACGAAATCGATAAAACCACCGGGGCTTCCAGTGTGCCAATTTATCAGGCCTCCACATTCCATCATTTTGATATTTTTAATCCACCTCAACATGATTATAGTCGTTCCGGTAACCCGACTCGTCAGGCATTGGAGGATTACATTACATTATTGGAGGGTGGGGCACGAGGATTTGCCTATTCCTCAGGCATGGCTGCCATCTCCAGTGTGTTCATGATGTTCTCGGCAGGCGATCACATGATTGTGACGGAAGATGTATATGGAGGAACGTATCGACTGCTTACTTCCATTCTGAGCCGGATGCAGATTGAGACTACCTTTGTGGATATGACCAATATTGAGGAAGTAAAGGCAGCACTCAAACCGAACACGAAGGCAGTCTATATGGAGACACCATCCAACCCGACACTTCGGATCACGGATATTGCTGCAGTCACCTCCTGGGCACAGGAACATGAGTTAATCTCCATTCTTGATAACACCTTCATGACGCCTTATTACCAACGTCCGATTGAGCTCGGGGTGGATATTGTCGTACATAGTGCGACCAAGTTTCTTGGCGGACACAGTGATGTGCTGGCAGGTTTAGCCGTTGCTCGTACGGATTCATTGGGTACACAGCTAAAACAATTGCAGAATGGACTTGGAACCGTGCTCGGGGCTCAGGAATCCTGGCTGCTGATGCGTGGTATGAAGACCTTGGGTGCGCGTATGGCACACAGTGAACAGAGCACAGCGAAGCTGGCTGCATGGCTTAGTGGACGCAGTGATATTACGGCTGTATTTTATCCGGGGCTGCTGGATCATCCCGGCCGTGAAGCTCATGAACGTCAGTCAAGCGGATACGGCGCTGTCGTGTCGTTTGACGTAGGTTCAGGCGATCGGGCCAAGGCTGTACTTAATCGTGTGAAATTGCCAATTGTTGCCGTGAGTTTGGGTGCGGTTGAAAGTATCTTGTCTTATCCTGCGATGATGTCTCATGCGGCTATGCCGGCTGAGGTTCGCCGTGATCGGGGTATAACTGACGGATTACTGCGCTTCTCGGTTGGTCTGGAAGACATCGATGACCTGATTGCAGATCTGGATCAGGCACTTCAGGACTCGTAGAGTCGATAGTATTGAAACTCGGGTGTTAGAGCCCGCTGAAAAAGAAATGAAATAGATAGCATATGTAAACATTTTTATTAATTTTTAAAGCACCTTCTCATAAGGTGCTTTTTTTCACATGTAACCTGTGTTACGATATGTGGAGTACAGAAATGCGATGTTGCCACCAAAACTTTCATCTATATGAGCAAGTTGGGACGGATCGTGATTATATTTTCTCTTCATGAGGGAGGCTTTTTTACGATGAGTACGGTAGACCGTATCTTAGATAAAGCCCTTCGGGGCGAACGTTTGGACTTGGAAGACACGATTCAGCTGTTTGAATCAAATGAAGTAGACAAAATCGGGGCCGCCGCCAATGTGATTGTAAAACGCATGCACCCCGAACCATACAGAACATTTGTAATTGGGCGTAACGTCAACTACACGAACGTGTGTGATGTGTACTGCCGTTTTTGTGCTTTCTACCGCAGACCTGGCTCTGACGAAGGATATGTACTTCCCGATGAAGTCATCTTCCAGAAGATTCAAGAAACCGAAGACGTAAATGGTACCGAGATTTTGATGCAAGGCGGAACGAATCCGAATCTGCCGTTTAGCTATTACACTGACCTGCTCAAAGCGATCAAGGAGCGTTTCCCTAATATTACGATGCACTCCTTCTCGCCAGCTGAAATTATGAAAATGGTTGAAGTGTCCGACGGTCTTACTTTGGAAGAGGTTGTACGTGCAATTCACGAAGCGGGACTCGATTCTCTGCCTGGTGGTGGTGCGGAAATCCTGGATGACCGTACACGCCGCAAAATCAGCCGTTTGAAAGGTTCATGGCGCGATTGGATGGATGTTATGCAGACAGCTCACCGTATCGGTATGAACACAACGGCAACGATGGTTATCGGCCTTGGTGAAACGATGGAAGAGCGCGCACTGCACCTGCTTCGTGTACGTGAAGCTCAGGATGAGTGCATTGCGAACAAGTATGATTCCGAAGGATTCCTGGCGTTCATTCCTTGGACATTCCAACCGGATAATACAAACCTGAAGCTGGAGCGTCAGACGCCAGAAGAGTACCTGAAGACGGTAGCGATCAGTCGACTGGTGTTGGACAACATCAAAAACATTCAATCCTCATGGGTAACGATGGGACCTGAAGTCGGCAAAAAATCACTCGAATTTGGCTGCAATGACTTTGGTAGCACCATGATTGAAGAGAACGTGGTATCTGCTGCAGGCGCAACGTACAAAGTCAACATTGGTTCCATTACGCAACTGATTCGGGAGTCCGGTTATATTCCGGCACAGCGTAACACAAGATATGACATCCTGCGGACGTTTGATGAGAATAATGCCATTCAACAAGATTTTGTAATGCAGAACTAATATTTATTTTATAGTACATCACGCTGATGAATTGAATGGATAAGAATCATTCAGTCAGTTTGGATATGAAGTCCGTTGATTACTCTTTAAGGGGGAATCGGCGGACTTTTTAATTTCACTTCACACCAAGCGATTATTCACAGATCATCAAACAGTACATATTACGCATTTGGCGATATTTTAGTTTGAAATTCAACTGTTACAATGAAAGGACACGTGAGTAAGCAGACATGCTGGGAAGGGGCAGGCCGATGAAAACAAGAAGACTTGGGAAGACGGAATTGGAAGTACCTGTACTGAGCTTTGGAGCATCCTCTCTAGGTTCGGTATTTCGTGATATTGACCGAGGAGAGGGTGTTCGTACGGTTCACGCCGCTGTAGATGCAGGGATGAATTATATAGATGTTTCGCCCTATTATGGATTAACGAAGGCTGAATCGGTGCTTGGAGAAGCCATCCGTAGTTTGCCACGCAGCTCGTTTACGTTGTCGACCAAGGCTGGACGTTATGGGGAGAATGCATTTGATTTTTCGCGTAAGCGGATACATGATAGTGTACAAGAGAGTCTGGATCGACTACATACCGATTATATTGACATCTTGTTCTTGCATGACATCGAGTTTGTCCCGGCCGATATTATTATTGAAGAAGCTTTCCCAACCTTACTCCGCCTAAAGGAGCAGGGAGTCATTCGCCATGCAGGAATTTGTGGATTACCGCTGCGGTTATTCGAAACGGTATTGTCACAGATTGATGCCGACGCCATCATTTCCTACTGCCATTATGCATTAAATGATACTTCACTGCTGTCCTTGCTACCCCTTTTGGAAAAGAAAGAAGTTGGCCTTGTGAATGCTTCGCCTCTTTCTATGGGCTTATTAAGCACAAGAGGAGCTCCTGCCTGGCACCCGGCAGATGATCGCGTGAAGCAGGTCTGCCTGCAAGCGGCGCGGTTCTGCGCGGAACAGGGCAGCGATATTGCGAAGCTTGCCGTGCAGTTTGCAACAGCCAATGAACGGATTCCAACGACACTGGTCAGCAGTGCAAGTGAACATAATATCCGCAACAATGCAGCCTGGATTGAGGAACCATTAGACCAGGAACTGTTATCGGAGGTGCTCCGAATCCTGGCTCCGGTTCATAATGAGAGCTGGGCCAGCGGCCGTCCTGAATATAACATGAAGTCACAAGCATCATCGAAGGGGGAACAGGAATGAGAGCAGTTATATGTGAAGAAATAAATCGTTTGGCGTTGCGAGACATACCTGAACCCGAAAGAACCGAGAATCAGGCGTTGGTAACTATCCGACGAATTGGAATCTGTGGCACAGATTTGCATGCCTACAAGGGCAATCAGCCTTTTTTCACCTATCCTCGTGTATTGGGTCATGAGCTTGCAGGGATTATTGAAGACATCGGGGAGAATGAAGCGGGCCTGAAGAAGGGAGATCAGGTAAGTATTATTCCGTATTTGCATTGTGGGCATTGTATCGCCTGTCGATCAGGGAAAACGAATTGTTGTGTGTCCATGCAGGTGATGGGTGTACATGTGGACGGCGGCATGCGAGAGAGAATCGTTGTGCCTGTCTCCCATCTGATCCAAGCCGAAGGACTTACACTGGATGAAACAGCGATGGTAGAACCGCTCAGTATTGGTGCTCATGCGGTCAGAAGAGCAGCACTAAGGCCTGGTGAACAGGTTGTTGTCATTGGAGCTGGACCGATTGGTCTGGGTGTGATGGCATTTGCCAAACAGGCGGGGGCGCGTGTTATTGCCGTTGATCGTAATCTGGACAGGCTGGAGCTTAGCCGGACTTGGGCTGGAGCGGATGATCTGGTACAGGCCAATGAACATTCTGTACAACAAGTGGCTGAAATTACGGGAGGCGACTATGCTACAGCTGTCTTCGATGCAACAGGTAACGTGAATTCGATGAATGAGGCGTTTCAATATGTTGCTCATAGTGGTCAACTTATTTTCGTGGGACTGGTGAAAGCGGATGTTACCTTTCATGACCCCGAATTTCACAAGCGGGAGATGAGTATCTTGGGCAGTCGAAACGCAACCCGTGAAGATTTTGAACAAGTCCTGTCGACCTTGCGTCAAAAGAAATTAAGCATGGATGGGTATATCACACACCGAGTGGAATTTGATGAGTTACCTACTGCAATAGATCAATGGTTATTGCCAGATTCACATGTAGTCAAAGCCATCGTTGAGCTATAATAACAAGTAAGTCTGATAACAAAAAAAAACGCTCTCTGACCTTACTGGACAATACTGTCCATCCATAGGGGAAGAGAGCGTTTTTTGTAAGTTGAATTAAAATTACACGATAACGAAGAGGACAGAAAAAACCTGAAAAAGCGAAGCGTTCGCCTTTATCCCCGGATTTTTCCCTTCAGAAAAGGGAATCGAAAAAATCTGGGGATAACAGCGATTGGAAGGTTGTTCTGTCATCGTAGTGTCAGTGTAAATATCTTTAGTTCAACATACATGAGCTATTATTTTTCCGGATTTGTCACAATACCTGCATGTGGATCAATATGACGCACAATGGATTTGAGCCAGATCATTTCGAGGAAATGAATCTCATAGTAGAGCGCTCCCGGAACGTGTTGGATCCAACCTTCAGCGACAGCTGGATGCCCTGGATCCGTTGAAGCAGCCAATGTTCCAGGTTCACGGCGCAGCCGTTTACGGATGGCTTTTTCAACTTGAGCGCTTTGTGTAGTTAAAATACATATTTTGCGCTTAGCTGTGAATCCGCGGAATGCAATATACACCATTTCATATGCAATGAGATAAGCAATTACCGAGTACATCGCTTGATCCCAACCGAAGACAACACCAGCGGCGGTTAGAATCAACAAGTTGAGCAGCATGATTATTTTTTCGATAAGCATCCGTTTCCCGCTAAATACACGTTCAGGTGGACGGGAGGACGGATCACCGATTTCCAGCGTATCCAGTGTCCCACCATACCGCACGACTAGACCGATTCCTAGACCGAGACATAATCCGCCAAACATGGCGGCAGCCAGCGGGTGCTCGACAAGCGGCGGCATGGGATGAAGCACAATGGCACCAATCGAAAAGACAACCAAACCCAGAACAGTGACCAGTACGAATTTCTTTTGCACGAGTCTATAGGACAGAAAGATAAACGGAACGTTGAACAAAAACAGGAACAAACCAATCCTCATTTCGGTCCAGTGGGCGAACAACGAAGAGATACCTGTAATGCCTCCAATAATGATCTTATTGGGATGTAGAAACAATTCAAGTCCCACGGAGGCCAGAATTCCACCCGCGATTACAAACAATAAATTCAACATGCGACGGGCAGATGATAATCTGGTCTTGGCGGTTTGTGGCACCGGATTAGCCGATATCAGAGGTGCTTTCATAGGTCATCCTCCTTAGTGCGGCTTTCGAGCCATTCTCCCTGGGTTAGTCACAGAAAGATCGGCATAAGAGCCGCGAAGTACGTTAGTGTGTCTGTTCTGTACAGACATAAGGAATTATCCTTCTTTCTGCAGAACCTTTGGTTCTTCTTTCTTTTTCCGAGGATCCTTGAACTTGAATATTTTATCCAATAAACGGAATACATGTTTGGACTCTTTGGTTAATAAAGGACCCAGAATGGCCAGAATTAGGACATAGAGCGCGGCAAACGGTTGAATCATTGGCAACAGTCCTCCGGCTTTACCCATGTTGGCCAAGATGATGGAAAATTCACCCCGTGACACAATGGTTAATCCAATATTCGCCGATGCTTTGGGCGATAGTCCTGCACTGCGTCCGGCCATCATACCTGCCAGGAAGTTACCGAACAATGTAATAACAACTGCAATCAGAGCTAACCATACGGCTTCGCCACCCAAGGACAACGGATCAATGGACAATCCAAAGCTGAAGAAGAAGATTGCTCCGAAGAAGTCACGGAACGGTAGAATCAAGTGCTCAATCCGTTTCGCGTGTTCTGTTTCAGCAAGCACCAGACCAACCAGTAATGCACCAATCGCTTCGGCAACATGAATGGTTTCAGAGAAGCCGGCTACCAGGAACAAGGCTCCGAATACAACGAGAGAGAATAGCTCATTCGATCGAATTTTAAGCAATTTGTTTAGTAGCGGTGTTGCTTTGCGTCCAAGGATAATCACGATAAGCATGAATCCGAGAGCAATAAGTGCGGACATGATGACGCCTCCGATGGAGGATGAATCACTAAGCACAAGTCCGGACAAGATCGAGATATATACAGCGAGGAATACATCTTCGAACATAATAATACCCAATATCATCTCTGTTTCAGGATTGGCCGTTCGTTTCAAATCCACGAGTACCTTGGCCACGATGGCACTGGAAGAGATGGTAGTTATACCTGCGATAATAAGTGCTTCTGCAACTGGGAAACCGGACATAAAACCGAATATTAATCCCAGCGTGAAGTTAATCCCAATATAGATAGACCCGCCGACTGCAATGGATTTACCCGATTTGATCAAACGACCAACCGAGAATTCCAGCCCTAGATAGAAGAGTAGGAAGAGAATACCAATGCGGCCCATAAACTCAATAAACGGCTGACTTTCAATGAAACGGAAGTCCAAATGCCAGATTTTCATAGCATGTGGCCCAACAGCCATCCCGATCAGAATATAAAACGGAACGACCGAAAATCTTAGTTTTGCCGATAAAAGGCCGGCTGCCGCAATGAGCACAAGGGCCAGACCTACTTCGAATATCAAATGATCCATCTATTTACCCCCTTCCAGTCAGGAGGAGGGATTTAAACAGTTTCTGCTGATTGCGTTCGCCAACGGCTACTACCGTGGACTCTGCACTAATCACGACCTCCGGACCGGGGCTGATATGTTTTTTGTGATTCTTCTCTACAACGGCAATAACCGTTGCCCCTGAGTTTTGACGTACGTCCAGTTCACCAATAGATTTACCGATACATCCGTAGGATGGCTCGATTTTGTACCATTCAATAATCAGATCGTCAAACGTTACTTCAATATTTTCAAGCTGCTTTGGTTTATAGGTCAATCCACCAACGATGGCAGCAATCTGTCTTGCTTCATAGTCATCAAGTGTAATCATGGAGATGCTTTGGTCTGGATCATCGTACTCAAAATGGTACATTTCCCGGCGACCGTCATCGTGAATAATGACAATAATTTTATCTCCACTGCTCGTTTCAATCTGAAATTTCTTGCCGATTCCCGGCAAATCTGTTTCGCGTACATCCATGGATAGTATGCCTCCTTAAATTGAGGGCTGGCCACAGAAGACAGGCTTATTTCCCGAAAATAGAATGAACAGCTGAACTTAGGAACATTAAATGATGCGGGTAAACAGAGCCAGGGACTCCTGACACACAGCCTTGTGTTGTGAATTTGAAAATGGGGATAACAAAATAGATGCTAACAAATAGGTGTTGCCAATGAGGCTGATCGATATCTAACATTTGCTAAAAGGGTTAAAAGTTATGCACAAGCACACCGTCTATCAGACAGAGGTGTCTCCATGCAAAGCAACCTAAAATACGGTGTAAAGGCTAGTTAAGAGCGTTCACGTATTTTGGTGCTATAGGGGTGGGAGATACATACATACTGGTGAATTTGATGGGTAGCAGAAATAATCTGCGTTTAAACAGACAAATCAACGGTTTAAAGGGTAGACGCGGTGTAGGAATTCGCAGCATTAGCAACAAAGCGAGCACAAGAAAGACAGGTTTGTTATGCGTGACCGCAATCAACTTCGACATGACTTGTGGGTATTTGCGAATGGCAGGTTTCTGCTGAGACTCCAATGTGTGGACAAGCACTTCCTTGTTGGAAGTCGTCTCAACGGTTACCTCGACAGCGGATTCCGACTGCATCGGAATAGGAAAGGACAACGCTTGGAATACGCACAAAATGATAATAAAAGCGTAACGGAGTATTCTTGGTTGTTGTCTCATTTTGGCTTCCCCCCTTTTCCGTGAAACATACTGTTATAAAAATAATAACACATTTTTGTCTTAACTCCAAACAGATTGATAATATACTGAGAAATCATGACACGCTTTCCATCAATCCGCTTCGTATATCCCTATCAGCCTTGCCATATACTTTGAACAGGAAGGAAAGGAGTGATTCTTATGGAACTGTTCGCCGTATGGACCGATGTATCAGGGCAGGAGGAAGCGGATCAATTTTATCGTTGTGTGAAGGAAAAAACCAAAGGTTTACATATAAGCAAAAGAGGATTTCGGCTCACCTTCAAACATAATGACGGAAGAGCGGCCTGGGTATGCAGAGGCAATGAGAATCACGCTGACTTCCAGCAGTGGCTGCCTCAGATCAGTGATTTGCTTGCCACTGGACTTGCAGATTACATCATGGATACACGTGAACGTATTATGGTGGAAGAGATGATCTCAAAGGCCTGCTCAGTCATGGATGAACATGAGGTGGAGAAGGTAAATCGGATTTGCATGCCTTTATTATTCAATGGTGACTTGGATCAGCCAGGCCTGCGCGAGCGTCGCCGTACCACTTTGGCCAATGGTTTGAAGCAAGATTTGGAAGAGGTGCATTTTTTTAATCTTGAAGGCATTCTTAATTTCCGGATTCGGCCATATAAGCAGGAACTTCATGAGCTGGTAGAATATGCGCTGGATGAATTCTGGATGGATCGTCAATATGAAGAGTTTATGGGGCTACTCAAATATTTTGTGTTCTTTCAGGAGGCGAAAGTACCTCTTGTACATTTGATACACAAAGGTTTGCATGAATTTCAAGTATTGGATGCTGCGCTTAATGTGCTGCCCGTACAAAAGGATGAACAGGTCGTTGTAGAGATGCCTGGACTTGAATTGGAAATGGATATCGAAGACATGATCGTGAGTACGCTGATCTCCATCTCGCCTGAAAAGGTCATGCTGCATACACGCACTCCAGATCTGCCTATCATCTCTACGATCCGTCAGATCTTTGAAGACAAGGTGCAATTATGCCATCATTGCCCTGAGTGTGAAGTGCTGCGCTCCGGATTGTTGACAGGTCTTGACGCAAGTGATATCGGCAATTATAATAACTGTTGATCCATGATATTTATTTGAGGTTGTTATGGAACAATAAACAAAAGCGTTGACAAAGACAAGAACCATACGCACGGTCAGTGCAGAGAGAGGGAACTAGGCTGAAATTTCCTCCGGATGCCACGTTTGGTTTACCCCTTTGTAGCTGCAGTTTTGAAAATGGATATAAATATTGCCTCTATAATACAGGTAGTCATCCATGAGTAAGGATATGCCGGGTCATGCCCGTTACCGTCATGCCAATGAGGGCTGTACTTCCAATACGGATGAAGCAGCTGAATTAGGGTGGAACCACGAGAGTATACAACACTCGTCCCTTTGCCGGGACGGGTGTTTTTTTGCGTTCCTTTGCAAAAATTGCAGGAACAGCAATAGATTATCCATCCATGATCATGTATGGACAGAGGTTGAATTTACAGGAGGAATGAGACAAATGGCAGTTAACATTAAACTACCCGATGGTTCGGTTCGTGAGTATGCCGACGGAAGCAGCATTGAAGATGTGGCCGCTTCGATCAGCAGCGGGCTTCGCAAAAATGCCGTAGCCGGCAAACTGGATGGAATCGTGGTGGACTTGTCCACAACACTTCATGAGGGAGCATTGGTGGAGATCGTAACACTGGATTCACCAGAAGGCCTGGAAGTGATGCGTCATAGTACAGCTCACTTGCTCGCTCAAGCTGTGAAGCGTTTATATGGAAACAAAGAGGTACATCTCGGCGTTGGTCCTGTCATTGAAGATGGTTTCTACTATGATATGGATCTGGAACAACCTCTCAATCCCGAAGATCTGCAAAAGATCGAGAAGGAAATGGAACGTATTGTTAATGAGAACTTGCCGATTGTACGTAAGGAAGTTAGCCGCGAGGAAGCGATCAAAATCTTCGGAGAAGTGGGCGATCCTTACAAGCTCGAATTGATTCGTGACTTACCAGAAGACAGTGTTATCACTATTTATGAGCAAGGTGAATTCTTCGACTTGTGTCGTGGACCACACGTACCATCCACCAGCAAAATCAAAGTATTCAAACTGATGAATGTTGCCGGTGCTTACTGGCGTGGAGACAGCAAAAACAAAATGCTGCAACGTATTTACGGTACAGCTTTTGTGAAAAAAGCACAGCTTGATGAGCATTTGCACTTCCTGGAAGAAGCTCGTAAACGGGATCACCGTAAACTGGGTAAGGAACTCGAAATCTTCACATTCTCCCAACTGGTTGGACAAGGTCTGCCAATCTGGTTGCCTAATGGTGCCAAGCTGCGCCGGACGTTGGAGCGTTATATCGTGGATTTGGAAGAGAGCCTCGGATATCAGCATGTGTACACACCGGTGCTGGGTAATGTTGAATTGTACAAAACATCAGGTCACTGGGAGCACTATCAGGATGACATGTTCCCGAAAATGGTTATGGACAATGAAGAACTTGTTCTTCGTCCGATGAACTGTCCTCACCACATGATGGTGTACAAGTCCAGCATGCACAGCTACCGTGATCTGCCGATCCGGATTGCCGAGCTTGGCATGATGCATCGTTACGAAATGTCGGGCGCGTTGACAGGTCTGCACCGTGTACGTGCGATGACGCTGAACGATTCTCATATATTCGCACGCCCGGATCAGATCAAGGAAGAGTTCGCTCGTGTTATTGAGCTGATTCAAACGGTTTATAAAGATTTCGGCATTCACGAATATCGTTTCCGTCTGTCCTACCGCGATCCTCAGGATACCGAGAAATACTTCCAGAATGACGAGATGTGGGAAATGTCCCAACGCATGCTCCGTGAAGTTGTGGAAGAACTCAACCTTCCATTCTATGAAGCAGAAGGCGAAGCGGCATTCTATGGTCCAAAACTGGATGTTCAGATCAAGACAGCACTGGGCAAAGAAGAGACATTGTCTACCGTTCAATTGGACTTCCTCTTACCAGAGCGGTTTGAGCTTGAATATGTGGGAGATGATGGGCAGAAACATCGTCCGGTCGTTATCCACCGCGGTGTAATCAGTACGATGGAGCGTTTCACTGCATTCTTGCTGGAGAACTTTGCAGGGGCTCTGCCACTGTGGTTGTCTCCTGTACAGGCGAAGGTTATTCCGGTATCCGGCAACTTCGACGACTACGCACGTGAAGTGGAAGCGAAGCTGAAACGTGCAGGCATCTCTGCTGAAGCGGATCTGCGTAACGAGAAGCTTGGTTATAAAATTCGTGAAGCACAGCTTGAGAAAATGCCTTACATGTTCGTCGTTGGTGAAAATGAACGTAATGCAGAGGGTGTATCTGTGCGGAAACGTGGAGAAGGCGACCTCGGCATGAAACCTGTGGACGAAATTGTAGCCCAGCTCAAAGAAGAGATTGCAACAAGACTGGTGTAATCCTGAATTGTGGGTTCTATAATAGAAAACCGTTTGAATCATATTGGAGTAAATCCAAGGGTTCAGACGGTTTTTTTTGTTGTTTTCTGGTTTTCTGACATCCGGTTTAAAAGCCTTAATAGGTGAAAAGTATAGAATTTTTTCATTTTGGAAAACCTTTGCAGTAAGGGGGAGGTTCTATAATGAAAAAGCAATTCTTAATTCAAAAGAAAAACATAAGGTTCATCATCTCTTGCTGTGTGGTGTTCACCGGAGTAGTCTTGGGCTGGAATCAGGTAGAAGCATATACCTTCGAAGAGGAAAATGAAGTCATGTATGTGGAGAATCAGCACAGCGAAACTTCAGGAGAGCTTGAAGGCGTACATTCTGAAACGGCAGTTTATGAATACAGCGATCAGGCTCAACTCACAACCTTGGTCTATATGGGGTTTTTATGGTCTCCAAAGCCTATTGTTATTCCACGGCCGGAAGTTCCGGAGAAGCAGACCGGAGTTGACCCATCCATGCCGGTGCTCGCTCCGCGTACAGAACAGGTGTTGGACACGCATAAAGTGACTGCTACCGGATACACTGCAGGTGTGGAATCAACCGGAAAAGGCCCAAAACATCCTCAATACGGAATCACGTATTCAGGTGTAAAGGTGCGCCGTGATAAAGAAACGGTCTCAACGATTGCAGCTGATCCGAAGCTGTTCCCACTGGGTTCCATTTTATATATTCCCGGTTACGGTTACGGCATCGTTGCAGACACGGGCTCGGCGATCAAGGGCAATAAAATTGATCTTTATTTCCCTACCACAAAGCAAGTGTATAAAGAATGGGGCAAAAAGGACGTCGAAGTACAGGTGATCAAACAAGGTGCTGGAAAATGCACTGAAAAAATGCTGGAAGAATTATCGGAAGCCATCGATGTGTACAAATCCGTACCCGATTCATGGCTGGACAAGGCCGTATAATGATGATGAATTTTAATACATGAATAACGCACGCGCACTCTTCACATAATACTCTCTGGGGACGAACCCCGCGTTGCAGACATGCAATGTAAATATGAAGAGAGAGGTGATCGTCGTGGCTAAGAAATCTCAAGGTTCACAAACGCCAAACGAGAAGTACAATGCAGAGTTTGGAGAAGAGAATGCAGCAAGCAAAGTGAAACAATCGCACCAAAACAAAGTGAAGGATAACTTCCAAACACCTGATGAAAAATACAATGCTGAGTTCGGTACTGAGAACACAGGCAAATCACAAAAGTAAATCAATGCACAGACACCTTGGAGAATTTCTCCAGGGTGTTTTTAATATTTTACATAAATACCCTTCCGTCTCGGTCTGGAGACTGAGATCAATTCCATCTGCCGCCGCTGTTAACCAATCCTTGTCTGATGTAAACTGGATACAGAATACAGACAAAGGAGACATGAGCGATGAAACGATCTACGCGGGACCGCTGGTGGGTTGGCATTCCTCTTATTGCGATTGGCGCAATAATATTGTTCAGGCAATTGGGCTATGACATAGATATCGGATACATGTTCAGAACATATTGGCCGTTATTTTTGATTTGGTGGGGTGTAAAAGGTATAACCGAAATTCGGCGTAATGGGAGTCATGCATTGATTGGACCGGCCATTGTACTGGCGATTGGTGGATACTTCTTGGCACGCAATCTGGGGTGGATTGATTATTCCATGGGCGAGTTCATTCGCTACCTAATTCCGGTAATGCTGATTGGTGGGGGATTGTTCGTTCTGATCGGACCCCGTCGTCGTGACCGGAAACACCATGACCAAGTACCACCGCCTCCTCCACCGGAGCCACCTTATAAGCCATTGTCCCCTGAGGACCTGGAAATGCCGTCTTCGTTTGATGAACAGTTCGAGAAAACATTTGGCAAACCGGAACAGGAACACAAGAATGATTCACATGGCTCATTCTATACAGATAAGGAAGACCCTAAAACACACGGACATCAACACCATCATAAACATCAACATCAACATCATCATCATCATCACAAGCATAAAGGTTACGGTTCAAGTAAAAAGGAATATGGAACATTTGATAACGATGACCACTATGATGATGATCCGAATTACTATGGTGGCCATGGGAATACAATTAACAAATCGGCATTTATCGGTGATATGTATATGGGACAGGAAGTGTTCTCCCTGAAACCGATGAATATTTCGGCATTTATTGGCGATACGGTGATTGATTTGACGAAGGCGCAAATACCTTACGGTGAGACGAAAATTAACATTTCCTCTTTTATTGGGGATGTGAAGGTATTTGTTCCTGAAGATATGGATCTCGGTGTGACTGTGACGACAAACTCGTTTATTGGGGACATGTCGCTGTTAAATCAAAAACGGGGTGGATTCCTAAGCAGTGCTCAGGCTGAAACGGCGCATTATCGCGAAGCAGGAAAAAAAGTACGGATTGTCGTTAGTGTGTTTATTGGAGATGTCAAAGTGAACAAGGTGGGTTAACGCATGATTCGAACGATTCTCAAGGCAAATAAGTGGGAACTGATGATGTATTTTGCGCTGACCGGACTCATTACTTTGGGCGGGTTTTACTTGCTGTACGGGGAAGTGCTGATGGGAACAGGGCGTCAGCGTGCGTGGACCTATGTTGCTGTTGTTCTCCTGGCTACCATAATCACGGGATATATTGCCGCCTTACGGCTTCAACGCAAGATTGATCTTCTGGATCTCAACATGCTGAAAGTGTCCAAGGGCAATCTCGCTGTTCGTATGCCTGAGGCAGATGATGCCTCCTTCGGACGGGTATATCAGGAATTCAATGTCATGATGGATTCGATTGAGAAAAAAATGAGATTGCTTCAGCGGCTTGGTGAGCAGGAAGTCATTGAAAAGGAACAGGCATCCGAACGCGCTGTGATTGAAGAACGCAAACGGATGGCAAGAGATTTGCATGATACGGTCAGCCAGCAGCTTTTTGCCATGCATATGTCGGCTTCTTCCTTACCACGTTTGCTGGAGATGAATCCCGAGCATGGCAGCAAAGTGTTGGAGCAACTTATTCAGATGTCGCATATCGCACAGCGGCAGATGCGTGGGCTTATCGCTCAGCTTCGCCCAGTGGAGTTGGAGGGAAGGAATCTTGGCGAAGCGCTGGATAGCTGGTTCCCGGATTATTGCAGGCAGAATGGTTTAAAAGGAGTGAAAGAGCTGGAACTGGATGGCGGAATTTCCGATGCCATCGAGCACCAGCTGTTTCTTGTTATTCAGGAAGCGGTCGCTAATGTGGTCAAACATGCGGAAGCGGGTCTAGTCAGTCTGTCCATACGAGAGAGTGAACATCAGATCAGCATGAGCATTAGCGATGACGGTCAGGGGTTTTTGCAGCAAGCGGAACGGCCTGGTTCATACGGATTATCAACGATGCGTGAACGGGCAGAGAAGCTTGGGGGTCAGGTTCAGATTATATCGAAGCCGGGAGCGGGGACGACGGTGCGGGTATTCATCCCGAAATTCCCGAAAGAACCAGAGGGGGAAACGGAATGAGCGGAATAATAAATGTAATGATTGTGGATGATCATGATATGGTGCGGATGGGGTTAAAAACGTATCTTATGCTGGAGCCTACATTTCATGTGATGGGGGAAGCGGGTAACGGACAGGATGCATTGAATCAGCTGCGCAAGCTGGGAGAAAACGAACTCCCTGACCTGATCCTGATGGACTTGATGATGCCGGTAATGAATGGCGCGGAAGCGACACAAGCGATTATGACCGAATTTCCGGGGATGAAAATTGTGATGCTGACCAGTTTTCTGGAGGATGACCTTGTGGTACAAGCGATTGAAGCCGGTGCCGTCAGTTATGTGCTGAAGACAGTATCTGCTGAAGAGTTGATCTACGCTCTGCAAGGAGCATACCGAGGTATGCCTGTAATGACAGGCGACGTATCACAGGCATTGACCCGTGGCATCAGGCAGCGCACAGCAAGAGAGAACGAATCCGGCCTGACGGAACGGGAAAAGGAAGTGCTTTTGCTGATTGCAGAGGGCAAGACCAATAAGGACATCGGGGAAGAACTACATATTAGTATCAAAACCGTCAAAACTCATGTGAGCAATCTGCTGATGAAATGTGAAATGGACGATCGGACACAGCTGGCAATCTACGCTCATCGTCAGGGCTGGGTGAAGAATAAGGGTTAGAATGCAGATTTGGCGGGAAAAATGTTCTATAACAGCGTGCTTTTATCTCCTTTTTAATTGTTTTTAAGGTACGGTTAAGGTTTAAAGTACAAAATAAGGACAGTTAAAGAATATCTCTTGCGAAGAAGAGATTGGGAGGTAGAGAGGCATGGACGAACGTAATTACAGAGCGAACCGTCAAGACGAGGAAAATGAAACTAAACAAGCGGAGAATCGCAATTCATCAGGGACGGACGATTCCTCCTATTATTATTCTTACGGACCTTTTCAGTCCGTGAATCAGGAAGATACAGCAAGTCATAATGGGGAACATAATCAACGTGAAGAAGGAAATGTAGAGATTACAAGACCTGAACCCGTGAAGCCCGTACCTACTTACTACAGTAATTACAATAACGAATCATCTGATCAAGCTAATACGTCCTCCAGAGGGGGCGGCGGCAATGGTTCAGGCAACGGAGGAGATCAGGGGAACGGCGGCAAGAACAATGGGAATTGGAATTATAATAACCGTCGGCCACGTTCTTCCGTAAGATCGCTCCTGTTCTCTTTTATCGCCGGGATGCTGGTCATTACAGTGCTGATGTATACAGCGGACAGAACAAACATGTTTACACCACAGGAAGCGCTGACAAGTGCAGACAATGAAAGCTCCAGTCAGTCATCTTCTCCTACTAACTCAGGCAGCAGCAATAACGTGACAGCGTCATTACTGCCAACGGGCAAAGAGGATGTATCCTCTGTAGTAACCAGTACAAGTCCGGCTGTCGTCAAAATCGAAACACTTGCCAAGCAGTCTACACGCAGCAGCAGCCAGGGTGGTTCTACGATGAGCGATCCATTGTACCAATACTTCTTTGGTAACGGAAGCAATGGTGGAACAGATAGCTACCAAGGCCAAAATAATCAGCAGCAACAGCAACAAAGCAGCAATCAGTTGGTTCCGCTCGGCATTGGTTCCGGATTTATTTTTGACAAAGAAGGCTACATCCTGACGAACCAACACGTGGTTCAGGGTGCAGATGTGATTCAGGTAACGCTGGAGAACAACAGCAAACCGTATGAAGCAAAATTGCTGGGAAGCAGCTTCGACCTTGACCTTGCCGTATTGAAAATTGAGAAAAACAGTGGCGATGATGCTTTCCCTGTCGCTCCACTGGGCGATTCTAACAGTACTCAAGTTGGTGAATGGCTTGTAGCTATTGGTAACCCGGAAGGATTTGAACATACAGTTACTGCAGGTGTGTTGAGTGCGAAAGAACGTACCATCAGCATTCCGGACGAAGAAACCGGCAAAACTCGTGAGTACAGCCACTTGTTACAAACGGATGCTTCCATCAATCCTGGTAACTCCGGTGGACCATTGCTTAACCTGAATGGTGAAGTCATTGGTATGAACGTTGCGGTTAGCGCGGATGCCCAGGGTATTGGGTTTGCCATTCCTTCGAGTGTAATCTCGGATGCGGTTAAATATTTGAAAGAAAACAAAGAAGTTCCCAAAGAGCCCGTACCGTTCATTGGTGCATCTCTGATGGCCCTCACGCCTGAAGTGGCTAAACAGATGGGAACGGATATCACTGAAGGTTCAGTTGTAGCCAGCACGATCTATCAATCCCCTGCTTACCAAGCAGACCTGCGTGCTTATGACATCATCACAGGTGCCAATGGCACAGCATACAGCACAAGTCAGGATTTGATTGATTTCATCAAGAAACAGGAAATTGGCAGTGAAGTGACACTGAATGTTGTTCGGGACGGTAAAAAAATGGATGTGAAACTCAAAATCGGCAACAAAAATGATTACGATACTACACAAACAACGGATCAACAACAGCAACAACAACCATAATGCCGAAACATGGGTTATAGAATAAGGTTTAGAAGAGCGGAAGGGTTCGAGGGCCCTTTCGCTTTTTTTGCACTATATTCGTTTGTACTCCATCAAGGTCTGACTCGCAAAGCAACAAGGTGTTTGGAAAGATGCAGATTGCGCTTTTGGCTGTTACAATAAGATTAAAACGTTAAGGGATAAAGGAGAAAGACCATGCGCTCAACTATTCTGATTGTTGATGATGATGAAAAAATCGTTTCCATGCTTCGGCGGGGACTTGCTTTTGAAGGATATGAGGTACAGACAGCTTCGAATGGGGCGGAGGGCCTCAGTAAGCTGATGGATAAAGAGCCGGATATCGTGGTTCTCGATGTCATGATGCCGCAAATTGACGGGTTTGAAGTATGCCGCAGACTCAGAGAAGCGGGGAGCAAAGTGCCCGTGCTAATGCTCACTGCCAAAGATGAAGTACAGAGCCGGGTAATTGGGCTCGATACAGGTGCAGATGATTATCTCGTGAAGCCGTTTGCGCTTGAAGAACTGTTGGCTCGTGTCCGTGCCTTATTGCGTCGTAAAGCGGATATAGCAGACACGCCTGATAATCGACTTATGTATGAGGATATCATTCTGGATAATGATTCTCGTGAGGTGTTGCGTGACGGTCAGCGTCTGGAACTGACTGCCAAGGAGTTCGAATTGCTGAATCTGTTCATGCAAAATCCGAAACGTGTGCTGTCCCGTGATCTGATTATGGATAAAATCTGGGGTTATGATTACAGTGGTGAATCCAATGTGCTCGAAGTGTATATTGCCATGCTCAGACAAAAAACCGAAGAATACGGCGGCAAACGTTTGATCCAGACGATCCGGGGAGCCGGCTATATTCTGAGGGGTGACTCCTGACATGTCCATTCGGTTAAGATTAACCGCGTGGTATTCAGGCATCTTGGCAGCCGTGCTCATTTTTTGGGGAGTTGTGATCTACGCTTTTGTTTATTTTAATACGTATCAAGAAGTGGAACAGCAACTGAAAGATAAAAGTGAACGAATTACGAATCAGATTGGTGTCAATCCGCTCTCACAGTCGCTGGACCTGGACCCTTTTACAGAAAGTCAGCTTCAGGAAGCGCAGATATACATCCAGTTGTGGGACTATCAGAGCAGATCTGGTAAAATCTCAGGCAATATGGAGAAGCTTCAGATTCAATTTCCCGTTGTGAAATCCAATGAGATTCAGAAAAAGCGTGGCATATCCAAGATCTATGTCAATGGGACCCCTTTCTTGGTGAATCAACAGCCCTTGTCTCTTCAGGGGACCAATGAAATAAGGGGGCTCCTTCAAGTCGGTGCCAATGTTAGTTCCCAGGAACGATTGCTGGAAGCTCTGCGAAATATTCTGGTTTTTGGCTGGCTTGTAGCGATGGCACTTGCCATTACTTCGGGTCTGATTCTGGCTCGTAAATCCATGCGTCCGCTCGTCAATGTGATTGATGCCGCCAATCAGATTCAATCCGGGGATGACCTTAGTGTGCGTATTCAATACACAGGTCCCAAGGATGAGATTGGGCGTCTGATTGAAACAGTTAATAATATGCTTGAACGAACAGAGCTGTCATTCCGCGGGCTCGAGGAGACGAATAAAGCTCAGCGCAGATTTGTATCTGATGCTTCACATGAGCTGCGTACACCGCTGACCACGATCCGTGGCAATGTGGACTTCCTTAAGAAGCTATGGGATCAGGAGAGCACGGACCGACCGAATCTGGACGAAGAAACGGTTAAACAAATGTCGCTTGAAGCGATAGAGGACATGGCGGATGAAGGCAAACGCATGAGCAGACTGATCAGTGACATGTTGTCTTTGGCCAGAGCCGATACAGGACAGAAAATCGAACTGAATCCGATCCCGTTGCAGATTCTGGTGCAGGAAGTGGCTCGCAGATCGCAATTCCTTGATCACCAGGCTGACTGGCGTCCAGGTGATCTATCGATTTTGAATGGCATTTATGTGAACGGCAGCAAGGACTATTTGCAGCAAATGTTGTTTATTTTTATCGAGAATGCTTTCAAGTACACTCCAGATGGCTCGGTTACGCTTGATGCAATACTTTATAAAGGTCAGGTAGGACTGCGCATCAGTGATACGGGCATCGGAATGGATCGGGATGAAGTTCCATTTATCTTTGACCGGTTCTATCGGGCAGATGAGTCGCGCGGTGCCACACCAGGCATAGGTCTGGGACTGTCGATCGCCAAGTGGATCATTGAGGAACACCAAGGATCTGTCGAGGTTGTAACCAGACGTGGAGAAGGAACGACCTTTATCATTTGGTTGCCGGTTGTCTTTGCTCCGCCTATCGAATAAGGTTATAATAGACAGGACTGCAATTACATCGGCTATCTTTGCCGAGAAAGAAAGCGGGTGGCAACCAAGTGGAAGTACTGCGAATTTCGCCGCGGGGATATTGTTATGGAGTTGTGGATGCGATGGTGCTCGCGCGCCAGGCGGCACGCAATCTGGACCTACCACGGCCTATTTATATATTGGGTATGATTGTGCATAACCAACATGTGACGGACTCTTTTGAAGATGAGGGCATTATTACACTGGACGGACCGAACCGGATTGATATTTTGAGCCAAGTAGAGAGCGGAACAGTGATCTTTACTGCCCATGGTGTATCTCCGGAAGTGCGCAAGATGGCACGTGATAAAGGTTTGACTACAGTGGATGCAACTTGTCCGGATGTAACCAAAACCCATGACCTTATTCGAGAGAAGACGGCTGAAGGATATGACATTATCTATATCGGGAAAAAGAGCCATCCAGAGCCTGAAGGTGCGGTTGGTGTTGCACCCAATCATGTTCATCTGATCGAGAAGGAAGAGGAGATTGACGGACTGAACGTACCTCCCGGCAAAATCCTTATTACGAATCAGACAACGATGAGCCAATGGGACATTAAACACATTATGAGCCGTCTTCTGGAGAAGTATCCAGGCGCAGAAATTCATAATGAGATATGCTTGGCTACCCAAGTACGTCAGGAAGCTGTTGCTGAACAGGCAGGGCAAGCCGATCTGGTCATTGTTGTCGGTGATCCTCGCAGTAATAACTCCAACCGACTTGCACAAGTATCGGAGGAAATTGCGGGTGTAACGGCATATCGTGTATCAGATGTGGCTGAGATTCAGCAGGAATGGCTGAAAGGTGTGAATAAGGTGGCGGTTACTTCGGGCGCATCTACACCAACACCGATCACGAAGGAAGTCATCCTGTATCTGGAGCAATATGAACATGACAAGCCGGAAACATGGGAAATCAAGCGTACGGTGAATATGAGCAAGCTATTACCTCCTGTAAGGGAAAAGACTCGTACAACGTAAACAAACATTATTATAAGAATCCTGCAGTACAGAGCCGAAATCCGGTGACTGACTGCAGGATTCTTTTTTTTAAGGGGATAAGAGTCGGCTTGACTGAAAAGGGTGAATATGTTATATTTACTTTAGTGGATAAAAGCTTAAAAGCGAACAAGCGTTTAAGTGAAGAAGAGTTTTGGAGATTAAATCAGACGCGCTTAGGCGCTCTCATACAAGGAAGGATGGGATTTATAATGATCGTTATTGCAGGTAAAGCTACTCCGGAGGAACATATTCAGGATATCGTCGCTACAATTGAAAAGGAAGGGCTTCAGGTTCATATCTCGCGTGGAGAGGACCGCACCATCATTGGTTTGATTGGTAAAGTAGAGCCGAAAATGGCTGAGCATCTCCGTCAAATGAAAGGTGTGGAGAATGTCGTCAAGATTTCGAAGTCTTACAAATTGGCAAGCCGTGACTTCCATCCTCAAGATACCGTAATCTCCATCAAAGGAGTAGATATTGGCGGCAAAGAACTCGTCGTTATGGGCGGACCTTGTGCGGTTGAATCAGCTGCACAGATTGATGAGATTGCCGGGCTGGTTAAGGCTGCTGGTGGACAGGTGCTTCGCGGTGGTGCATTTAAGCCACGTACAGGTCCGTACAGCTTCCAGGGAACGGGTGTTGAAGGTCTGATCATGATGGCTGAAGCAGGCAAGAAACATGACCTGTTGACCATTACAGAAGTCATGACGCCTGAATATGTGGATATTTGTGCCGAGTACGCAGACATTCTGCAAGTAGGTACACGGAACATGCAGAACTTCGATTTGCTGCGCAAATTGGGTGAGTGTGGCAAACCGGTACTGCTGAAACGTGGTTTCAGTGCAACTTATGATGAGCTGTTGAATGCGGCTGAATACATTCTTGCGGGTGGCAACCCGAATGTAATGTTGTGTGAGCGTGGTATTCGTACATTCGAATCCTACACACGCAATACGCTCGACTTGTCGGCCATCCCTGTTCTGCAGTCTCTCAGTCATCTGCCGGTCATTTCGGACCCAAGTCATGGTACGGGTCGCCGTGAGCTGGTTGAACCGATGACGAAGGCTTCTGTTGCTGCTGGTGCTAACGGCCTAATTATCGAAATGCATACGGACCCTGATAACTCCATGACGGGTGACGGTGTACAATCTTTGTTCCCTGATCAATTTGCCAACCTGCTTCAGGATCTGGAGAAATTGGCACCAATCGTGGGTAAAACATTCAACACAGCCAAACAACCGGCGGAGTTCTTTCCAGCACGA
Organism: Paenibacillus sp. MDV22-iso6; assembly: GCF_058408365.1. Taxonomy (NCBI): domain Bacteria; kingdom Bacillati; phylum Bacillota; class Bacilli; order Caryophanales; family Paenibacillaceae; genus Paenibacillus; species Paenibacillus sp. MDV22-iso6. The sequence continues at coordinate 318,558 of NZ_JBZVDZ010000006.1, forward strand.
GTAGGCGTATAACTGATCTTCATAGTATAGGTAATATATATCATCCGGGCATCTGCCCTGGCTCCGTTCGATGAGAATGAGGCTAGGACAAAATGTCCGGTTTTTATGTTATTTGGAGCCTTGAACGCATTTATTAATCATAGGTGATAAGAAACATTTATGATGTAATGTTATTTCCATAATTTAGGCTAAATATACCCCTGCTTTACCGCATTAAACCAGTTAAATATAGTGTATTTACGTTGTTAAGTGAAATCAATAGGTTTATAAAATGTTAGCATAGCTCACATAGTTGCAAAAAATACCTTACATAAGTATTGACGATGTCACATTTGAGATTTTATAATGACGACAGAAAAAAATTCGAATATGGACATTTTCTTAGCGGGGTTGTTTAATGTTCGGAATATTTGGGAGGACGAATACATGTCGGTTGAAAACGTATTGAAATCAATTCAAGAGAACAACATCGAGTGGGTAGATTTTCGTTTTGTAGATTTATCTGGTCGTGCGCACCACATCTCGTTACCAGCTTCGGCAGTTGACGCAGACACTTTTGTAAATGGAGTAGCCTTTGATGGTTCTTCTATTCAAGGTTTCCGCGGAATTGAAGAGTCCGATATGGTTATGATTCCAGATCCTGAAGCGACTTTTGTCGATCCGTTCACAGCACACCCTACATTGAATGTTATGTGTGATATCTTCACTCCGGATGGGGAGCGTTATGAGCGTGACCCACGCGGTATCGCAGTCAAAGCCGAAGAGTTCCTGAAAGAAAGTGGAGTAGGTACAGCAGCATTTTTCGCACCTGAATCCGAATTCTTCATCTTCGACGATGTACGTTATGAGAGCGGCACGAACAGCTCTTCCTATTTCGTAGATTCCGAAGAAGCTTCTTGGAACACCAACCGTAAGGAAGATGGCGGTAACCTGGGCTTCAAAGTTCGCACTAAAGGCGGATACGTTCCTGTAGCTCCAGTGGATACACAACAAGATATTCGTAGTGAAATGTGTCGCATTTTGGAAGAAGCGGGCCTGTCGATCGAGCGTCATCACCACGAAGTGGCGACAGCTGGTCAAGCCGAAATCAACTTCCGTTTTGATACGTTGAAGAAAACAGCAGATAACCTGCTTGTATACAAATACATCGTGCATAACACTGCACGTCAATATGGTAAAGTAGCAACATTCATGCCAAAACCACTGTTTGGTGACAATGGTAGCGGAATGCACGTTCACCAATCCATCTTCGATGGCGATTCCCCATTGTTCTATGACAAAGCGGGATATGCAAACCTGAGCGAAATGGCTCTGCACTACATCGGAGGCATTTTGTACCACGCACCAGCTCTGATTGCTTTGACTAACCCTAGTACGAACTCATTCAAACGTCTCGTACCTGGTTATGAAGCACCGGTTAACCTGGTTTACTCCAAAGGTAACCGTTCGGCAGCAGTACGTATTCCGGTTGCAGCTGTGACACCAAAAGGTTGTCGTATCGAGTTCCGTACACCGGACTCCACAGCTAACCCTTATCTGGCGTTCGCTGCAATGCTGATGGCGGGTCTGGATGGAATCAAACGCAAAATCAACCCAACTGAGCTTGGATATGGTCCACTCGACAAAAACATCTATGATTTGTCTGATGCAGACAAAGAAAATATCCGCAGTGTGCCAGCTTCCCTGGAAGAAGCGCTTGACGCTCTGGCAGCGGACAACGAATTCTTGACTGAAGGCGGCGTCTTCACGAAAGAATTCATCGAAAACTATATCAACCTCAAACGTGATGAAGCAAAAGCAGTGGCAATTCGCATTCATCCGCATGAGTACAGCCTCTACTTCGACTGCTAATCAAGTCGGAACAGAAACTGTTCCCAATGTAAAGCCTCCGGGACTCGCTCTCGGAGGCTTTTCCTTGAATTGAACGATGTAGTGCATTAACTTTGCAGGGTGATAAAGGAATTTGATAACCCTGATTCGCAGCTTCGGTGCTTATTGCCCTTGAAGCAGATAGGGAATACTGATATCATAGCGATAATATTCACTTCATATGTCAGCTACGGATGGAAAGGGCGGGGGATTTTGTGACAAAGAGAGCGTATAATTTTAATGCAGGACCTGCGGCGTTGCCACTTGAGGTTCTAGAGCGTGCTCAGGCAGAATTTGTTGATTTTCGGAATACAGGGATGTCGATTATGGAGATGTCCCACCGTGGAGCGGTGTACGAATCTGTACATAATGAAGCTCAGGAGCGCTTGTTGTCTCTACTAGGCAACCCCAAAGGATATAAGGTCCTCTTTCTTCAGGGCGGAGCCAGCACTCAGTTCGCCATGCTGCCGATGAACCTGCTCGGGGAAGGGCAGACAGCCAGTTACGTCATGACAGGCAGCTGGGCCAAGAAGGCACTGTCTGAGGCGAAACTGATTGGGGAGACGCAGGTCGCTGCATCTTCCGAAGCGGATAAATATATGAAATTGCCGGATGTGTCGAATCTTAGCTTCCCGGATCGCACAGCTTATGTTCATTTGACGTCTAACGAAACAATTGAGGGAACTCAATTCAAGTCATTCCCGGATACCGGTTCAGTTCCGCTTATTGCCGACATGTCGAGTGACATTTTCTGCAAACCGTTTGACCTTAATCAATTCGGCATGATCTATGCGGGTGCACAGAAGAACCTGGGCCCATCAGGGATTACGGTTGTTATTGCTCGCGAAGAACTGGTTAGTGAATCTCCTAAAACGATTCCGACGATGCTTCGTTATAGTATACATGTGGACAACAATTCTCTCTATAATACACCACCGTCCTTCTCCGTATACATGGTGAATGAGGTTTTGAAATGGATCGAGGAACAAGGCGGATTGGCTGGAATTGAACAGAAGAACGTGAAGAAAGCGGATTTGCTCTATAATGCGATCGATTCCTCCGGAGACTTCTACCGTGGCTGTGTAAATCCGGCAGATCGTTCCCTGATGAATGTGACCTTCCGCTTAGCTAACGAGGACTTGGAGAAACAGTTTATCAAGGCTTCGGAGCAAGAAGGATTTGTTGGTCTGAAAGGGCATCGGAGTGTTGGCGGCCTGCGTGCTTCCATTTACAATGCTGCTCCATATGAAAGTGTTAAAGCACTTACGGACTTCATGAGCCACTTCCAGAAGACCAATGGATAAATAACCTGGCAGCGAGTTGTGAATTCAAGCATTCACACTTGTGCTTTACCAGAGCCTTCCACATTGACGTGTGGAGGGCTTTTCTTTAAGATTAGAGAATTGTCGTTTACATGAAATGAAAAGGAGATTGAACACATATGGCTTTACATATCGTTCTGGTTGAACCGGAGATTCCAGCAAATACGGGCAATATTTCTCGTACATGCGCGGCTACCGGCACACATTTGCATCTCGTGCGTCCACTCGGATTCCGTACGGATGATGCCACACTGAAACGCGCGGGTCTGGATTACTGGCATGCCGTTCATATTGAATATCATGATTCGTTTGCCGAGGTTCAGGAACAGTATCCAGATGGGCGTTTTTTCTACGCAACCACGAAGGCAAAGAACCGTTATAGCGATTTTAAGTTTCAGGATGGGGATTTTCTGGTGTTCGGTAAAGAGACCAAAGGCCTTCCTACAGAGTTAATTGCTGCTAATCCAGATACTTGTATGAAGATGCCAATGACAGATGATGTCAGATCATTGAACTTGTCAAACTCAGCAGCAATCATTGTGTATGAGGCATTGCGTCAACTTAATTTCCCGGGTCTTGATTAATCCAATTCGCGTATAAGTGACGGTTAGAATTCGCTAAAAAAACATTTTTCAAAAAAAAGGACAAAAAATGTTTATTTCCAGCAGGATTCGACAAAATCTTGGCGAATTAATAAACATAGTACAAATGTACCTAGAAATTTAGAGTAAGATAGGAGAGGTGTGCCGTAGCTATGAAGCCAGCTGGAGTCGTTCGCAAAGTTGACCAATTGGGTAGGATCGTATTGCCTAAATCTTTGCGTAAAAGGTATCAAATGAATGAGGGAGATCCTGTAGAGATCTTAGTACAAGGGGACCATATCATTCTAGAGAGATACCGTCCAAAATGTATTTTTTGTGGATCGATGGAAGAAGTCAATGAGTTCAAAGAGCGTTACATATGCGCACAATGTTTAGATGAAATGACCCAGCTTCCACAGCACGGGTAAAATAAAAAGTATCATGGCCTCTGAAGGTCATGATACTTTTTTTGTGTGGGAAAAGCATTTCCACTTCTTGTTGTTTATCGGGATCAAACGAATGGAATCAGCTATTAGAGTCGTACTCCATCACCCAATATTTCTCCCCGGGTATACCTTCTTCAATGACTTTTTTCCAACCCTGTCGTTCGTAAAAGCCAATTGCTTTATGATTATCAGATACACATTTCAATCGAACAGGCTGCTGCATAAGTGAAATTGATGCATCAAGTAAGCGTGAACCTGTACCCCCGCCGATAAAACCGGGATGGATAAACAGAAGGTGAATAAAGTTCTCGGGAAGATATAGCGAAGCGAAGCCGAGAAGCTGTCCTTCTTCATTTTCAGCCACGAGGATATATTCTTCAACGGTGTCTGTATCAAAATCCTGTAGGGACAGCTCTTCCGGCTTAGCCCAGTGGAACCGGGCACGTCGCGACTCGAGATAGATGATTCTCAACTCCGCATAATCTGCCTGAGTGGCTGCTCGTATAATCAAATGTTCCCCTCCAGAATAGGCAATATATCTGACCATACATGATCAAGAATGGTTTGCATATTTTGTTCATCACTATTGATGGCAACGACGGACTCCAGCTCCGGTAGGACAACACATAGTTGACCATTGGCGCCATCAGCACGGTAAGCGTTATGGGAACATCTCCAGAATTGATATCCATAACCTTGTCCCCAGTCGCCGTCTCCTGGTGTAGGGATCTGTTGTGTTGTCGCTAATCGGATCCATTCCGCAGGAATGAGCTGCTCGCCGTTCCAGTGGCCCTCCTGAAGCAACAGTTGACCGAACCTGCCTAATTCCTCATTGGTGAGCTGCAGGCCCGCACAGCCCAATGTAATGCCCAAGGGAGAAGTCTCCCACTCTACATTCGTAATGCCCAGTGGCTCGAATAGCCGGGGAATCAGATAGTCCTTAACGGTTTGACCAGAGGCAGCCTGGAACATGGCGGAGATCATAAACGTATCTGCACTGCTGTATGTAAACGTTTCACCAGGAACTCTGTTCAAAGGAAGGGACATGTAATATTTCGCCCAATCTTTCTCAGGAAGGGTGGCTCGCTCTTCTGCCCATAACACAGGTACGTCATGCCCCGATGACATTCGCAGCAAATCGTACAGGGTGAGGTCCGCAGGAGGGAAGGCTGTTAAATGGGAAGCAGGTGTTGGTGATGTGAAATAGTCTCCTAGTCTGGATTCAAGTGTAAGTGTGCCCGCATCCAAAGCAAGTCCAACCGCCATGCAGGTGAACGATTTGCTGACAGAATGCTGTAAGCGGCGCATATCGCTGGTGCGATCCCACGCTCCGATTGTAACCCCTCTCTGCAATACCCGAACAGAATGAACGTTTAACTGCTGCTTATCTATATGATGAACAAAAGAATTAATAATACTAGACATCTTAACATCCTTTCTAAAAAAGAAGAATTTTAACTGTTGGTGAAACGTTTCCGCAATCTGGATCAAAAATTAGAACTTATGTTAGTACAAACGAAGTTCAATGTCAATGAATAGGTGCAAACGGTTACTTAAAGGAAATTGTTTCAAATTAAAAGTGCCTTTTGACGCAAATTTTATCACGGAAAATCAGTTTTTTGAGAAAAAAGCGCGAAATTTGTAAAAAGGTTATTGACAGGGTTTGTACTTCGGGATTATGATTTATTCGAAACGATTCGAAGAAATCGCTTCCACGTAAAATGTGTTGTAATCAAGTCCAAGTAAATCAACGTTGGCTATGTTTTGAAACGATTCGAGAAAATCGTTTCGATAACCGAGCGAAATACGGGGGAATCACTGGAAGTTGCAACAAAAAGGCAGAGAAACAGAAGTTTACAGACAGCAGCCGACGATGAAAGGGGTTACATATGGCGCATATAACGATCGAAACCGGATCGCCTACGTTATGCATGAATACAAGCATACATGTAGTGTCCAGTGACTCCGGAGACACTTCAGGCGGTACGCTATATTTGCTGCATGGGGCAGGCGATAACGCAAGTACATGGCAACGTTTGACTACAATTGAAATGTATGCGCAACAATATGGCTGTACCATCATTATGCCGGAAGCGAACCGAAGCTATTACACCGATATGGAATACGGCCTGAATTACTTCCATTACATCACTCAGGAGCTGCCTGAATTCTGCAGGCGTCAGCTCAATCTCAATACAGACCCGGCAAAGACTTTCGTAGCCGGTCTATCCATGGGTGGGTACGGTGCATTGAAATGTGCACTGACATATCCCGAGAGGTACCGCAAAGCGGTGTCCTTATCAGGTGTAACTGATATTCAGACCCGGCTTCACGATCCGGAGATGCCATCAGGCATGATCAAGGAAATGAAAGCGGTTTTTGGAGAACGGTTACAGGTAAAACCTGATCAGGACCTGTACGCACTGTCTGCCAAGCTGTTGAAGCAAGGTGGAGATTTACCGGATATTCTGAGTTGTTGTGGTGACATTGATCCGTTTGTGGATATGAATCGCAAATTCGCGGAATACATGCAGGAAACGGATTTTGAGTTTCGGTATGTGGAGACACCGGGTACCCATGAATGGAGATTCTGGGAGCAACACCTGAGAACAATGTTTGATTTTCTGTATAACGACAAGACCAAAGTAGAGTGAGGAGATGCAATTTGAAACCTGCAGCCGAAGGACCTAGCAAAAAGCTGAAGGGAAACTTGAAAGGCAATTCGCTCTGGAGTGAAATCTGGAAGCACAGAATGACGTACACCCTGCTTATTCCAGGGCTCGTCTGGCTGATCCTGTTTGCCTACATGCCAATGGGTGGCCTGTCTCTTGCGTTTAAAGACTACAAGGCAAACCTGGGGATCTGGGGAAGCCCATGGAGCGGATTTGAGAATTTCAAATACGTTTTCCGGGATCCAACCTTTATTGACGCGGTATGGCGGACGCTGTACATCAACATTCTAAAACTGATTATTCAGTTCCCGTTCCCGATTATTCTGGCCCTGTTGTTGAATGAATTGCGGATGCGCAGAGGGAAAAAGTGGTTCCAGACGGTTCTTACGTTCCCTCACTTCCTTTCATGGATCATCGTATCCGGGGTAGTCATCAACGTCTTGGCTTATGACGGACTGGTAAACAGCGCACTTGGTTTGCTTGGATTGCCAACCATTAACTTCCTTGGTTCCGAGTCTAACTTTGTACCGATGCTGCTGTTGACGGATATTTGGAAATCAAGCGGATGGGGTGCGATTATCTTCCTGGCAGCCATTTCCGGTATTGATCAGGATCAGTATGAATCGGCGCAGATTGACGGCGCTTCCCGTATGCAGCAGATGTTCAAGATTACATTGCCAAACATACTTCCAACAATCACCGTCATGTTCATTCTGTCGGTTGGTGGATTGATGTCTTCCGGTTTCGACCAGATCTTCAACTTGGCAAATGCCGCAACTAAAAATGTATCGGAAGTATTGGATGTATATATCTATCGGATTACGTTCCAGTCCTCAACGGACTTCTCATTCTCGACAGCGGTCAGCTTGTTCCGTTCCCTCGTGAATATGGTCTTGCTGCTTCTCGCAGACAGATTTGCCAAGTGGCTTGGCGGAGACGGTTTGTTCCGATAAGAGAGGAGGAAAAATGAAATGAGTAAGAAGTCTAACAAAAAACCGAGAATTGGTACAGAAAAAATGACATTTCTCGATTACATTATTTTCGCCATTTTACTTGTGCTTGCTCTGATGATTCTGATTCCGTTCTGGAATGTCATCATGATCTCGTTCGCAACACAAAAAGAATATGCTGACAATCCATTTTTGATGTTCCCTAAAGAATGGACATTGGATTCCTATAAGGCGTTGTTCGCTGACGGAACGATTCTGTCGGGGTACAAAAATACAATTATTTTGCTAGTCATCGGTTTGCCACTCAGCTTGTTCCTGACAACAAGCATGGCATATGGCCTTAGTCGCAACAAATTTCCGTTCAAGAAATTTCTCTTTTTCTTAGTACTGTTCACCATGATCTTTAATGGTGGTATTGTACCGCTGTACCTGATCATGAAATCACTTCACCTTACAGGTACGCTATGGTCCGTTATCCTGGCGGGAAGTTTCAGTGCTTTCAACATGATTCTGATGATGAACTACTTCTATACCTTGCCTGAATCGCTGATGGAATCGGCGAGATTGGATGGAGCAGGAGAGTGGAGAATTCTGTTCTCAGTTGTTCTTCCGCTGGCTACACCAATTATGGCTACAATCACGTTGTTCTACGGTGTGGCGTACTGGAACAGTTGGTATGATGCGATGATATTCCTTCGAAAAGCGGATCAGTTACCGCTCCAGAATGTACTCAGAAACATTATCGTCACATCCCAGACGAACGCATCCAATGCATCCAGTGTGGATGCTGCCCAAGCAAGCAATTTCTCAATGGGTATGAAGATGGCGGCAGTATTTGTCACCATGGTACCAATTATGTGTTTCTTCCCAATGCTGCAAAAACACTTTGCCAAAGGGGTATTAACAGGGGCTATCAAGACCTGATTATACGTATAGGATTTTGCATTAAAATTCTACTAAAAAACATGGGGGTAAAACATGAAAACGAACAAAAAGTTGTCAGTAAGAGCTCTCTTTGCCATCACGCTTAGTGTAGTTATGCTGATGGTGACCGCTTGTTCCAGCCAAGGAGCTTCAGGTGGTAACGAAAAAGATGCAGAGGGAAATTACAAAGACAACCTGACCATCTCAGTAGCTAACCTGACAGAAATTAAAAACGGGAACTTGGATAATGACTTCCACAAGTTCTGGACAGACAAGTTCAATGTAACATGGGATTACAACTATATCGATTGGGATTCATGGGGCGAGAAGCTTCGTCTGTGGATCAACTCTGGCGATTTGCCGGATGTAGCAGTATGGAACTACGTGCATGGCGATGCCATGAACAGTATTGATCAAGGCCTGTTCTACAAATTCCCGGATGACTGGAAAGAACGCTGGCCTAACGTGGCAGCAGCCTACAAGTTGACCGGTCTTGGAGACAAGCTGGAAGAACTGACGGGTGGAACATACGTCCTGCCAAGACCAATCTATTTCGAGAACAAACCTGCTGACCCATTGACGAACCAAATTGGTGTCATTGCGCTTCGCAAAGACTGGGCTGAAGCGGTTGGTTTCGAACTGAAAGATGCATATACAACTACTGAATTGAATGAATACGCTGAGCTTGTGAAAGAAAAAGATCCAGGCAAAGTGGGCAACAAACTTGTACCTTTGTCCTACAATGCGGCAGATGCCATGACGAATATCATTATGCCGAACAGTGTGCATGCCATGACTGACTCTCCGTTCTATAAAGGAGAAGATGGCCAGTTCCACTGGGGACCATCAGATCCTGAAACTCTGACAGGACTTAAATTGATGCAAAAAGCCTACAAAGATGGCTTGCTCAATCCTGAGTTCTACACATGGAAAAACAATGAAGGTCAAAACAACTTCAAAGTAACAGGTACAGCTGCAGTAACAAGTCTGGGCGGACTGGCTTCGTACAGACAAGGTCTGGATTCCGATATGAAAAAGAATCTGGGTGTAGATAGTGATGACCTGGTACACACAGCAATCGTATTGGGCGATGATGGGAAATACCGCAACATGGAGCAAGCGAACTTCTGGTCTGCATTGATCTTCAATCCGAACATCAGTGACGAGAAATTCGAACGGATCATGGATCTGATCGACTACTCGACTACCAAAGAAGGACAACTGCTCATCAACATGGGCTTCGAAGGTAAAGATTGGAAATATGATGAAAACAAAGAACTGGTTAGCTTGCTGCCAGAAGGAACTGTTCTGGAAGACAAATACCCAGCACGTTTCGAAGGTCTGTACCTGCTGGGTGACGACTTCAGTGTTGTAAACCCTGCAATTAAAAAGGATTACCGTGATAGAGCTGTGAAGCTGTTCGAGGAAAAAGCAAAACTCGGTACAGAAGGTCAGTCACTCGCAACATACGACTGGGATATCAACCTGTACGATTCCAAAGCTAAAAGTCAGGCTTCATTCGACTACCAGAATGAATATGCCAACTTGATCCTCAAAAATGGAGATCTTGAAGCGAACTGGAAAGAATGGGTAAACAGTAAAATGTCCCTGGTTCAACCTTATCTGGATGAACTGAACAAAGAATTCAAGTAATCATTCAGTAATTAGCAAGATGGGGTATGACAGGTGTGTTCTGTCTGTCCCATCCAATCGAACCCGGTGCGCGGTCTCTCCCCGAACGCAGCCGGGTTCTTTATTTCAACAACATGTAGTGGAGGATAATGTCTATGAATAACGAGCAGTTGCTAGTCCTTGTAAACCAAATGACCCTGGAAGAAAAAACGGCCCAGCTGCTTCAGCTGACCGCTAACTTTTATGAAGGAACCAATGTTGAAGGTCAGATCACAGGTCCAATGGAAGAGATGGGAATCACGGAGCAGTCCGTGGATGCCAGTGGCTCCATTCTGGGATTGTCTGGTGCACAGGCCATTATAGATGTACAGCAAGCTTACCTGAAAAAAAGCCGTCTCGGCATTCCGCTCTTGTTCATGGCGGACGTCGTGCATGGTTTTAAAACCATTTTCCCCATCCCGCTAGCCATTGGCTGTTCATGGGACACCGAACTGGCTGAGAAAAGTGCTGAGATTTCAGCACGTGAATCCGCCGTATCTGGCCTCCATGTCACTTTTGCACCGATGGTCGATCTTGTTCGTGATCCGCGCTGGGGTCGAGTAATGGAGACGACAGGCGAAGATCCTTATTTGAACAGTCTGTTCTCTGCGGCATTTGTACGTGGATATCAGGGCGACAGTTTGAAGGATGAGCCGGATCGTCTGGCTGCTTGTGTAAAACACTTTGCAGCATATGGGGCAGCAGAAGGTGGTCGTGATTACAACACGGTCGACATGTCTGAACGCAACTTGCGTGAGTACTATTTACCGGCTTACAAGGCAGCATTGGATGCAGGCGTTGAAATGGTTATGGCTTCATTCAATACCGTAGAAGGTATTCCAGCGAGCGGAAATGAGAAGCTCATGCGTGACATCTTGCGTGACGAGTGGGGCTTTGATGGTGTATTGATCTCGGATTGGGCTTCCATTCGCGAGATGATTGCTCATGGCGCAGCTGAAGATGATCGTGAAGCTGCATACCGCGCCATTCGTGCAGGAGTGGACATCGAGATGATGACACCTTGTTATGTTCATCATCTGCCAGAGTTGATCAAGAACGGAGAAGTGGAAGAAAAGCTCGTTGATGAAGCGGTGCTGCGTATTTTGCAACTGAAAGAAAAGCTGGGATTGTTCGATAATCCACTGCGTGCAGCGGATCCGGAGCGTGAGCGCGAGATCGTGTTCTCGAAAGAACATCGTCAGGTATCGTATGAGCTTGCAACCAAATCCGCTGTATTGATGAAAAATGATAATCACGTGCTTCCGCTGAAGCCAGAAGCCAACGTTGCGTTAATTGGACCTTTTGCCCAAAGTGAAGACATTCTCGGATGGTGGTCCTGTGAAGGTGTCAAAGAAGATGCCGTTAAACTCGGAACTGCTTTGCAGGAACGTCTTACTGCCGGGAAAGTTCATATGGCTCAAGGCAGCAACGTTCACACGATCACCGCTGAACAGATTGCTGAAGCGCTTGAAGTAGCAAGCAAAGCCGATCTGATCGTGCTTGCACTTGGTGAAGATTCCGAAATGAGTGGTGAAGGTGGATCGCGTACGGATATTCGTTTGCCAGCAGCTCAACTGGAATTGGTTAAACAGCTCAAAGCAGCCGGCAAACCAATCGCCAGCGTTATTTTCAACGGTCGCCCTCTGGACTTACATGGTGTTTTTGAAGAATCCGATGCTGTGCTTGAAGCGTGGTTCCCCGGCAGTGAAGGTGGAGCGGCCATTGCCGATGTATTGACAGGTGCGGTGAATCCATCTGCGCGTCTGACGATGTCCTTCCCGCAATCTGTAGGTCAGATACCGGTATATTACAATCATTTTAATACAGGACGTCCACTCAATCCGCAAAAGACGGAAGAGCGTTATGTTTCCAAATATATTGATAGTCCGAATGATCCGCTGCTTCCGTTTGGCTACGGCTTGTCATACACCTCGTTTGAGTATGGTGACCTGGAAGTTTCAAGCAATGAAATGACTGCTGATCAACCTCTGACAATCCAAGTGCGTGTAACCAATGCTGGCGAACGTGCTGGCGTAGAGACGGTTCAGTTGTACGTACGTGATGTCACTGGTGAAGTTGTACGTCCAATGCGTGAGCTGAAAGGGTATGTCAAGCTGTCACTCGCACCGGGTGAAAGTGGTACGGCTGCATTTACATTAAACGAAGAACAGCTTCGTTATCATCATTCCGATTTGAGTCATCGCAGTGATAAGGGAACATTCCACATTTTCGTAGGGCCGAATAGCCGCGATACATTGGAGAGCACATTCAAGCTGGTGTAATGGGATACACCTCATATCGATGAATGATTGAACTCATCATACAAAAGCAGCAAATCTGCACTGCCTTCTTCTCTTCTGTTCAGCAGCAGGGAACAAGGCAGGATAGGAGGATATGAATAGATATATGAAGACCATGAATAAATCTCAAATCAACGTACAATCCGGCGACCTGTGCTTTACGTTCTGGGAAAGCGGTGATTTGTTCAAGGCTGTAAGTGGAACAACGATGATTAATCAGTGGATGGCTAGTCCGGTGGACGGCTCCATGAACAATCTATACTTGCGGTTTCACAGTGAATCCGGCATTCGTTTTGTGCCAATGCTTGGCATTCACTCCGACAGCCAGGTGAGCACTGACGGCAGTCGTATGGTATGGACAGGTACCGCTGAGGGCGTAGGCTATCAGGTTGTATTTGCTCCAACAGCACAAGGTGTATGGTTCTGGGATGTAACCGTAAACGGTAATGGAGAAGAGGTCGACGTGGTCTATGGCCAGGATGTCGGCAATGCTGATCCAGGTGCGGTACGCAGCAATGAGGCTTACTTGTCGCAATATATTGACCATGCCGTATTTGAGGATGCGAAACTTGGATATATCGTAGCTTCACGGCAGAATCAACCGCAGGGCGGGGCTTTTCCTTATCTTCAACAGGGTTCATTAACCCGTGCAGCAGGTTACTCCACAGATGGATTTCAGTTCTTTGGCTTGAGTTACAAGAAGACGAATGTCCCTGAAAGTCTGGGTAAGCCAACACTTGCGAATGAAGTGTACCAGTATGAATTTGCATACACAGCTCTGCAGTCCGAAAAAGTGGTGTTGAGTGGCGAAGCTCGCTTTGTGTTCTATGGACTCTTTCAGGCCAACCACGCTGAAGCGGTGAAGGAACTCGAATACCAGGATGTTCTCCAACAGGCTTGGGACGAGTATGAAGCGAAGCGTCAAGAGAATACAAGCACGGTACAAGCAGTATCCAACGTATTCCCAAAAGTATCTCTCCATCCGGTAATGGGTGAACCATTGCCTACTTTATCGATGACCGAAGAAGAAGTGAATTCCCGTTTCCCGTCTTTGAAGAGACATCAAGAGGAGCGCGCGGATGGTAAATTGCTGGCGTTCTTTACAGATACGTATGAGCATATTGTGCTCAAGGAAAAGGAAATGCGTGTGGAACGTCCGCATGGACATATTCTGATGAGTGGTAACAATGTGAAGCTGGGTCAGAACGTAATCACAACGTCTTCCTATATGTATGGTATCTTCAATTCCCATGTGGTTGTGGGAAATACGAACTTCAATAAAATGATGAGCAATGCACGTAGCGCACTCAACATACCCAAATCATCCGGTCAGCGGATCTACGTCGAGGTTGAAGGAATCTTCCACCTACTCACGATGCCTTCCCTGTTTGAAATGGGCTTCAACTATGTTCGCTGGTATTACAAAACAGCTGAGGATACGCTGATCATCACAAATTATACAACTTTGGATACTCCTGAAGTACATCTTCATGTGAAGTCGGAAAAAGGAACAGCTTACCGATACCTGATCACCAATCAGATTACGATGAATGTGAATGAATATGAACTTCCCGTTCATGTTACCGAGCAGAATGGTGAACTGAGCTTCAAGGCAGATCACAGCTCCCTCAGTGCCGAAGTATATCCTAATCTTGAGTACCGCATGCGGGTAAGCGGAGCAGGAGTGACGGTTGGCGATGAGACTGAACTGGCTAGTGGAGTAAACGCAGGCGACGACTCACTGACGACTTTACGACTGGACAGCAGTGCTGAATGGACATTGACCATTCAAGGGCTGTTGGAAGGAGGACAGATTGCATCCTCGACACGCAGCTTCGAAGAGGAAGTGGCAGCTTATCGTACCTTCTATGCAGAAGTGATGAATGGGTTCCATTTGTCTCAACCTCAGAAGCAAGGAGCAGATGAGTTGTTCAAAGTGAATGCTCTTGCATGGTGGTACACCCACAATATGCTGGTGCATTACTCTGTTCCTCACGGATTGGAGCAATATGGCGGTGCAGCTTGGGGTACACGGGATGTCTGCCAGGGTCCGGTCGAATACTTTATGGCTACACAAAAGTATGAGCAGGTTCGCGACATTCTGAAGACGGTATATTCGCATCAGTATGAGGATGACGGTAACTGGCCGCAATGGTTTATGTTCGATCGTTATTTCAAAGTTCAGCAGGAAGAAAGCCATGGTGACATTATTGTTTGGCCTCTCAAAGTGCTAAGTGATTATCTGATTGCCACCAAGGATTATTCGATTCTGAATGAGGAAGTACCTTATACCGTAAAACATGGTTTTGACTTTACTGATCAGACAGCCAGCGTGCTGGAGCATGCCCAGAAAGAACTGGAGTATATCCGCAGTCATTTCCTGCATGATACATTCCTCTCTTCATATGGTGACGGGGACTGGGACGATACATTACAGCCTGCCAATGCTCAATTGAAGCAATATATGGTCAGCAGCTGGACTGTGGCGCTCACCTATCAAACGTTGAAGCAGCTATCCAGAGCGCTTGCGCCTGTGAAACCGGAGCTTTCTTCGGAATTAAGCGATATGGCAGCGGGTGTGAAAAGGGACTTCAGCAAGTATATGTTGGATACCGATGTGATTCCGGGCTTTGTATATATGGAAGATCCGGCACAAGCGAAGCGCATGCTGCATCCGGATGACAGCGAGACAGGTATTCAGTACCGTTTGCTGCCGATGACACGCAGCATGATTGCCGAGTTGCTGGAACCTGAGCAAGCGCAATCCCATTATGAACTGATCAAGGACAAGCTGTACTGCCCGGATGGTGTCAGATTGATGAATCGTCCAGCACAATATGATGGCGGCGTCAGCACTCATTTCAAACGTGCAGAGCAGGCATCCAACTTCGGACGTGAAGTGGGCTTGCAATATGTTCATGCTCACATCCGTTATATTGAAGCCATGGCGAAGCTGGGCAACCCGGATGAGGTCTGGAATGGGCTGGGCATTATCAATCCAGTGGGTATTCAGGAAGCTGTTCCTAACGCAGATCTACGCCAGAGTAATGCCTACTTCAGCAGTTCTGACGGGAAATTCAACAACCGTTATGCAGCGCAGGAGCAGTTCGATAAGCTTCGCACCGGAGATGTGCAGGTGAAGGGCGGCTGGAGAATCTACTCCAGTGGACCGGGAATCTACATGAATCAGCTCATTTCGAACGCCCTGGGTATTCGCCAGGAGGAAGAAGATCTGGTTCTGGACCCTGTGTTACCTGTCAGCTTGGATGGCTTGCATTTTGATTTCCAATTTGCCGGCAAAAAGGTAACCTTCGTCTATCATCTCAGCGGAGAGGCCGTACAACGTATTGTGCTGAATGGCAAGGAACTGGATGCGACTAGGTTGCAACAACCTTATCGTCTTGGTGGACTGCGTATTTCACGTAAGGAGCTTGAACAGAGCCTGAGCGAGAATAACGTGATTGAGATTTTCAGTTAATCGTGTAAACGTTAGTCTATTTTATCAAGTATAAATATTTTAGATGTCAGGTCCTTCGATTTCGAAGGGCCTGATGAACATAACAGGGGAGCGAAGAATGTGGTCAGTATCAAGGATATCGCCAAACAGGCGGGAGTTTCGATCTCTACCGTGTCATACGCTCTGAATGGTAGCAACAAAGTGACAGATGAGACCCGTTCCAAAATTTTGGCTATCGCCAAAGAGCTGAACTATGTTCCCAATGCTGCTGCCAGAACATTGAAGAAGAGAGAATCCAAAATTCTGGGTGTATTTCTGACGGATTTTAGCGGGGATGTATATGGAGACTTACTTAGTGGTATGAAATCTGTATGTAACGCGCAAGGGTACGACCTGATTGTGTGCAGCGGGAAACAATCTCATCGAATGCTTCCGGAGCGAATGATTGATGGTGCTGTCATTCTGGATCATACATTTGCGAGCAAGGAACTAATGCAATATGCAGACATAGGACACAAGATTGTCGTTCTTGACCGGGAACTGGATCACCCCAATATTAATCAGGTTCTACTGGATAACAAGGCAGGAGCAACCCTTGCGATGGAGCATTTGATCGAACAGGGACACACGAAGATCTATGTCGTGACAGGTCCTGAAGGTTCATTTGACTCGGCTCAGCGGTTGAAGGCTGTGAGGCAAGTATCGGAGCGGGAAGCGAATGTGGAATGGATCGAAATTACCGGAGATTTCGAGAAGAGTGGCGGAGAACGGGCAGCCGAACGTATTATTCAGGAATATACTCAACCAGTTGGGGTGTTTTGTCTCAATGACGAGATGGCGATTGGGATGTGTGACCGGCTCGCTGATAGCGAGTTAAACATTGGTCAGGAGATTGATATTATCGGATTTGATAATATTGAACTTAGCAAATATGTGCAGCCAAGACTGGTCACGATTGATTATTCCAAACGAAAATGGGGCGCACTGGCAGCCGAACAATTAATCAAGATTATTGCCGGAGAGCCTGTTGATCATGAACGCATCTACGTGACACTGGTGGAGGGCGGGTCGGTAAACAGCAAGGTACAGTCAGCATATCTTGCACAAGCCCAAGGTGAAAAGGCGGTTAGCTATTGACGACGCTGCCCCCTCTTCATTCCATGGATGTTGTGTTAAACGACGACTGTACAGCAAGAGACAAGGCTTAGAAGAATTGAAGCATTCTTTTAAGCCTTGTCTCTTGTTTAGCTTGTTTATTTGACCCATTATAAAATGAAAAAACCTCTCACCAGGAGAGGCTTGGCCCTTAAAGGCCCTTAGTTTTGTCATTGTTGTAGGATGAAGTGAGAATGCCTGTAAGGAAGAGAGCCAATACAATTGCAATAATCCAAAATGTCAGTGAAAATGACATACCATAGCACCTCCTGCAAAATCTTTACTTCTATTATAACCATTATAGGAAGAAAAGAAATGCTTCACTCCATCATTTGTAAAATAAAAAGTGAGTAGGTACCGGTCGGAGGCTCCCATCCGAAGGGTTATTCACAACCCGGTTGTTCACGATGAGTGAGGACGATCCGCCGCCATCCAGATTATAGGCGTCCATGACGCCAAGTTTGTACAAACGTCCTTGCAGCTCTTCCAGGGTGGCTCCTGAGCTGCCCCCTTCGTTATACCCGTCAACAACGATAATCAACAATTGATCGTCCTTGTAGTTGCCGATCACGGTGCGTGGAGCCCGCTTGGGTGAGACTTTCCATTTGGCGGGAATGACCGTTTTTTGTCCATTCTGCAAGAGCACGGGTACAAATGTGGCACCAAATTGGGGTTGTAGGCGATCCAGGGAACTTTTGTCGAAAAATTTACCGCCTACCAGCTTACCGGCATCATCAAGACCTACAAAAAACAGATCCTTAAAGCTGGCCTGAAAACCATTCACATACTTGCCGTCCATAACGGTAGTACTCAGCGGATACCGTTTTCCGCCGCTGTCGGCGAATCCTCCGGCATTAATTCCGGCAATGGCACCGCTGCGCTTGACCGCCTGCATAGTTGTCTCAGATCGGCCTGGCTCGCTGTCCAGAGCCATCTTCATGGCCATGGGGTCTTTTAGCTTGATTTTCATCGCATAGCCCTTATAGGCGCCTGGATTGACCCTATAGAGTTCAATCGTAACTCGATCACTGTCTATCCGTTCAAACGGAACGCCCAGCTTGGATGAGATCCGTTGATTGTAGATCGTTTCCGGGCGAGCGGCTTGAACCGTAGCCTTCTGTACAAGCGTCGACATCGTACTCGTTGTCTGATTGTACAGCTGTGTTGTTCTTTTAATAGAAGAAGAAGTCTGAACAGCAGCTTCTTTTGCCCCTGCAAGCTCTTGGCTAATTGCCTGGGTCCGGGGTGTAACATTCTCTTCAGCCAGACCGGAATGAATGAAGTCTCCCGGTTCAAGCGGAGGACGAATCAGCAGCATGCATAACATCAATCCAACAAAAGGAGCAAGTGCAAGCATAAATAAACGATTAACCTTTTTTACGGGTGTAATCATTTGAGCAGGTCCATCTTTTTCTGGAGTGTCTCCAGTTGTTTTTTGACTTCGCTCAGTTGGGTATACAATTTGTTGCTGTTGTCGGTTTTATCGTTTGCATTATCCTTGGTGAAAGTCAGTAATTCATTAAAGGACTGCACCTGGCCCTGCAGGTCCGCTACTTCCTTGGATATCGTTGTTAGCTGCTTTTCGTAGTCGGCTTTGAGCGCTGCAATCTGCTGTTGATTATGGGTCTGAAGCTGATTAATCATCTGTTGCTGGAGGTGGTTACTATAATAGTAGGTTCCGAGTACTCCAAGTGCAATGAGAACAATCCACATGACCAGAAACAGCTTGACTGAAGATCCGGCCTTACCTTTGGCGCTCCGGGTGTGATGGATGTCAGAGGGTTGGACAGAAGGTTTCATATCATCACTCCTGGTTATTTATAGGTACAAAAAATTTTCCAGTCCTCATTCTATCATGCCACTATTGATTACGCAAAAATGAAATTCTTTGAGTAATAGGATAAAAAGAGATTGCATCGGAAGGAAGTCCTAGGATACAATTTCTTATAGATGCAATAAGTAGGAACTTTGGGCAAGTTTTTCGACTTTTTTAGATAGAAATGCAGGAAATTTATACTATATTTTGATCTTTCTTCGCTTGGGAAGACAAAAGTCCTGATGTGACGACAGCAAAATACAGTAGAAATAGAGCTGTTCTTACAGCTGTATCAAGTGTTTTTCTATTTTTCGACATTATCCGACTTTTACTTCTTCTATACACGGACTGTCGCAAGGATAGAGGCATCATCATGGCTGATGGTAGAAAAGGAATTTGTCCAATACATAACAGGGGGAACAACAATGAAAAAAGTATGGCAGGTGGTCATCGTAGATATCCACCCCACCAGCATGCTGGGAACAAAATTGATTTTGGAAGAACAGCAGGATCTGTTGGTACGGGGGATGACTTCGACCGGGTCCGAAGGTCTTGACCTGGTGAACATTCACCAGCCCGATCTGATTTTGATGGATTACCGGCTTCCTGAGGGCCAGGCGGATCAGTATATATCCCAAATGAAAAATCTGTCGGCTCATAGTCACATCATTATTCTAACGGACGAGGACAATGTAAAATTATTTCGTCATCTGATCAGTCTTGGTGCTAGTGGTATGCTGTCCAAACAGGCTTCCCCTAGCCAGCTGATTCATCTGATTTCCGGGCTGCGTGAGGGATGTGTATCCATTCCTTTATCGTGGTTAGCCAGCTCGGAATGGGCCCAGCCTGTCGAATCTCCGGCAGAAGAACTTATTGTTGAATTAACAGAAACCGAAACTTTTATCATGGAAAGAATTGTTCAGGGCGTAACCTATGATAAAATAGCCAGTGAGATTAACGTTAGCAGACGTTCGATTGATAATTACCTGCGTAAAATATACGTGAAACTGGATGTAAGCAGCAGGGCACAGGCGATTGAACGTTACGCTTTATATGCGAGGCAGACCAAAACCGTATCCTGACGAGCATGGTTCCATGAATCCCTATGTACGATGACTCGTCAAGTGTCCGGTCTGGTCATATTCAGTGTCCAACAGGAATAGGTTGTAGGGGCTACGGACTGCGAGCAAAGTTCGGATTAGGGATGAAAGGGGAACGGACCGATGAAGTATTTCTTCGCCTCCCGTACAAACAGGCTTTTGACATCACCGCTGAGGGACATACGTGAGATGTCTGGTCGGGATTATTTCATTTCTCTGGCAGAAGAACTGCCTGCGGAGGAGCTGTTTCCATTCAAACTGCTGGAAGAAGCAGCGGTGTCTGTATTTAGTTCCGGACCCTCCGCATTGCAGTATGGCGAGCCGGCAGGGTACAGACCGTTGAGAGAATGGCTGGACAACGATTGGAATGCTCGCAAGGGCATACGGACAGTCCCAGAGCAGATTTTATTGACCACAGGGACTCAGCAGGCCATCGATCTTGTGATGCGTTTGCTGCTTGAGCCTGGAGATTCCGTACTGGTCGAGCATCCTACCTCTCCAGGCTGTCTCGAGGTTCTGGAGATGCAAGGTGCCAAAATCGTGCCCGTCACAGGCGATGGGGATGGCATTTTGCCTGACCTTTTGGAGCATCACATGCAGCAGGTGAGACCGAAGCTGCTTTTTGCTGCACCCAGTTTTTCCAATCCAACTGGCGTGCTGTGGAGTATGGAGCGGCGTGAGGCTGTTCTTGATCTGTGTTCACGTTATGGCGTACTGCTCGTGGAAGATGATTCCTATGGTGAACTTCATTTCGATGGATTGGAACCAGCAGACTTCTACCGGAAATATCCTTCCCTCTTTGCGCTGGATACAGCGGATCAGGGTGGACATGTTCTCTACATTGGTTCGTTTAGCAAAACTGTAGCACCTGCCCTGCGTACAGGTTGGGCTGCCGGACATCCGGCCTTGATCCAGGCTATGGCCTCCGTGAAACGGATAGCAGACGGACAGTCCAGTCCCATGAATCAGCGGTTATTGTATCAACTGCTTGCCCATTCTCCTTTTAAGTGGAGTGATCATCTCTCCATGCTGAACAGGGAGTATAAGACCAGACTCAAGCTTATGCTCGAATTGTTGAAGCGCCCGGGTTGGAAAGGCAGTCAGTATAGCATTCCTGAAGGGGGGATGTATCTGTGGGTACAGTTACCGGATGGATTGGACAGCGGAGCTCTGCTCAAAGCAGCGCTGTTAAAAGGGGTGTCCTTCCTTCCCGGTTCCCTCTGCTCCACGGGTGAACAGGATCATCGGTACATCCGGTTGAACTTCAGTCATCCCGGCCGGGATGAGTTGCTGCTTGGCATGAATCTGATCAGTGAGTCCATAACAGAGTTTACAGCCCGGAGCTAAACCGGATTTAGAAAAGAAAGAATGTAGGGTCAAATTCATGCCTGGAACTTGGGACAGCAGAAGTTCCAGGCATTGGATTTGGAAGCAAATAGGTTACCCCCAAAGTAATTACGTTATTGCATCCACTAACATTTTTATATATAATATGTATTAATGAGTTGTTGTTTTCTTTATATAAGCTGGAATAATTGCAAGTTCAGGAGAAGCACTCATATATTTTAACTAACGGGGGAACGAACATGTCTAACATTTTATTTGTCAAAGCAAACGACCGTCCTGCAGATCAAGCAGTCAGCGTACAATTGTACGATGCATTTTTGAGCGCATACAAAGAATCCCACCCAGGTGACACAGTTACCGAACTGGATCTCTACAATACAGATATTCCTTACTACGGCAACACTGTAATTACAGGTGGATACAAAGCCGCTAATGGTATCGAAGCAACTGCTGAAGAGCAAAAAGCAGCTGCACTGGCAGCACAATTGCAAGATCAATTCTTGGCAGCAGACAAAGTAGTATTTGCATTCCCACTGTGGAACTTCACTGTTCCAGCACCACTGGTGAACTACATTTCCTACCTGAGCCAAGCTGGCAAAATGTTCAAATACACTGCTGAAGGCCCTGTAGGTCTGGTAGGCGACAAAAAAGTGGCATTGTTGAACGCACGTGGCGGAGTTTACTCCGTAGAGCCTATGGCATCCGCTGAAATGTCCGTTAAATATGTAACAAATGTACTGAACTTCTGGGGTATCCAAAACCCTGAACTGGTTATCGTTGAAGGCCACAATGCTTCACCTGACCGTTCCCAAGAGATCGTAGCAGCAGGTCTGAAATTGGCTTCCGAAGTAGCAGCAAGCTTCTAATAGCCTAATATATAGAAACACGAAAAAGCCCATCATCTCCATTAGAGATGATGGGCTTTTTCGCATCTTCATTTTGCATGAAGCTACGTTACCTGTTGCTTCAGTCATTCTTTCCATGGATCAGGTAGGGCTCCGCTACTTCCGCAATAAACTCAAGCTCACTGTCGTCATGTTGATTCAAGGAAATAACCATTTCTAGTTCATTT
Organism: Paenibacillus sp. MDV22-iso6; assembly: GCF_058408365.1. NCBI lineage: Bacteria > Bacillati > Bacillota > Bacilli > Caryophanales > Paenibacillaceae > Paenibacillus > Paenibacillus sp. MDV22-iso6. Next base: position 341,240 of record NZ_JBZVDZ010000006.1, read on the forward strand.
ATACTCCGTTCAATCATATCATTATCCTCAAGCATGTGAGCATGCTCAGTTAGTGCCTGCACACCCTTAACCGTCAGCACATATCGTCCACGGGATAAGCGCTCGAACCAGCCATAATAGTTTTTTTGCAAAATGGCCGCAGCGGAACCCACACTAGTCTGTTTACTGATCAAGGCGGGGGAGGCTTCTCCCTGAGCGCGAAGGGCGGAAGCCACACGTATTGCTTTTTCCCTGTAAGCGGTGACCAGCTGCCTGCGTGTGCTTCCTCCTGTGTTGTAGTCACCACTTCGCTCGTCGAATTCCTTCAGCAGTCGTTGCCGCCGGATACCGCCTTTACGGACACCGGTGCTGCCGCTACCAGACATAGGAGCTTGGGCAGCAGGTTCGCACAGCACATCAATCAGAGGTGATTTGGTTTTGTAGAACGTAACGGTGATAAGCCCTAGCCCAAGTTGTCTGCACAGTGCGGTCAATTCGCCCCAGCGCTGGTTCACGGCACCACGCTTGCTGCGGTTCCGCTCAACTGCCAGATACACGAAGGGGCTGAGCTTCAGGCGCTGCATTCCCTGTAACAGCAGAGACAGATTAAATGTTTTTTTCATCTCCACAATGAGTGGTTCATTCTGATCCGATTTGACCCCAACCAGGTCACAATGTTTGACTTCAGCCTTCACGTCGTAGCCGCGTCGTTCGAAAAAAGCCTTTACAGGCGAATATAACTCGGTTTCGTACTTTACTGCCATCGTTTCTGCTCCTTTCCTGAAGTGGCTCGTCTCTGGCCACTATTGTTCCGTTTTCTGAATTTAGAACCTTCATTATATCATATCCGTTCTTTTTTTTCTGAGCGCACAAGATGTCTGATAGAACAGGGAAAGCCTCAAATTAAGACCTGCAGATTGAAAAAAAGAGGTCAACTTATCCGATTTGCCGCATAGGTATGTAATACACTTTTCACAACAATACATGATGTTTGGACAGAGGGTGGCGGGACTAATCCGGACCGCAAGATTGGTATTCAAGCACAAGCCGTAATTCTATTGATTTCTTCATACCATTCGGAATGGTTGACAATCACACTAAAGGAGCCATGGGAGGTACCAAGCATGAATATTTTTGAACGCGTTGCGGAACATCGGGCAGAGAGTGACCGTTTATCATGGAACGGGACATTTGAAGATTATATTGCACTGCTGAGAGAGGACCCGACTCCGGCAATGACGGCTCACGCACGAGTGTACCAGATGATTGAATCATTTGGCGTGGAAGAAGTTGGGGGGCACAAACGGTACAAGTTTTTTGAACAGGAGATTTTTGGGCTAGATCGGTCCATTGAAAAGCTGGTGGAAGAATATTTCCACTCGGCAGCACGCCGTCTGGATGTTCGCAAACGGATTCTGCTGCTTATGGGTCCGGTCAGCGGAGGTAAGTCAACACTGGTAACGCTGCTGAAACGTGGCCTTGAACAATTCTCCCGCACAGAGAAGGGTGCTATATACGCCATTGACGGATGCCCAATGCATGAGGAGCCCTTGCATCTGATTCCGCTGGAGCTTCGTCCCGAAGTGGAAAAGGAGATCGGTGTCCGCATTGAGGGCAATCTCTGCCCATCCTGCCAGATGCGTCTTCGGACCGAATATGGCGGTGATATCAGCAAGGTGCGAGTGGAACGGGTCACCATTTCCGAGGATAACCGGGTGGGAATCGGAACATTCAGTCCATCCGATCCCAAATCCCAGGATATTGCCGATCTGACGGGAAGTATCGACTTCTCAACCATTACTGAATTCGGCTCCGAGTCCGATCCACGCGCCTATCGTTTTGACGGTGAATTGAACAAGGCCAACCGTGGATTGATGGAATTTCAGGAAATGCTGAAATGTGATGAGAAGTTTCTGTGGAACCTGTTATCACTGACGCAGGAAGGAAATTTTAAAGCAGGCCGATTTGCCTTGATCAGTGCGGATGAAATGATTGTGGCGCATACGAATGAATCCGAGTACAAATCATTTATTTCCAACAAAAAGAATGAAGCCTTGCAATCCCGGATGATCGTCATGCCAATTCCCTACAACCTGAAGGTCTCCGAGGAAGAGAAGATTTATGGCAAGCTCATTCAGCAAAGTGATATGAAGCATGTCCATATTGCACCGCATGCCCTGCGGACTGCAGCCATTTTCTCCATACTTACCCGCTTGAAAGAAACGAAGAAACAAGGCATGGATCTGGTCAAAAAAATGCGGATGTATGACGGTGAAGAAGTCGAAGGGTACAAAGAAGCTGATCTGCGTGAGATGCAAAATGAATATTTGGATGAAGGCATGTCGGGCATTGACCCGCGTTATGTCATCAACCGGATATCCAGTGCTTTGATTAAGCAAAACCTTCAGTGCATTAACGCGCTGGATATTCTCCGGGCGATCAAGGATGGTCTGGATCAGCATGCTTCGATTTCAAAAGAGGAACGTGAGCGTTATCTGAACTTTATTGCCCTGGCTCGGAAAGAATATGATGAGCTGGCGAAGAAGGAAGTGCAGAAAGCGTTTGTCTACTCGTTCGAAGAGTCGGCCAGAACGCTGTTCGAAAATTACCTCGATAATATCGAGGCATTCTGCAACTGGGCCAAAATTCGTGATCCACTGACGGATGAGGAGATGGACCCGGATGAGCGCTTGATGCGTTCGATAGAGGAGCAGATCGGTATTTCCGAAAATGCCAAAAAGGCTTTCAGGGAAGAGATATTGATCCGCATCTCGGCTTATTCCCGCAAGGAACGGAAGTTCGAATACAGCAGTCATGATCGTTTGCGTGAAGCGATTGAAAAGAAACTGTTCACTGACTTGAAGGATATTGTGAAGATTACAACTTCAACCAAGACACCAGATGCGACGCAACTGAAACGAATGAATGAAGTGATTAAACGGTTGATTGAAGAACATGGATATACCGCAGCCAGCGCGAATGAACTGCTCCGTTATGTGGGCAGCCTGTTGAATCGCTGATCTGCAACGAACCATTCCGGATCAGGCTCCTGACGCCTGCTGTGAGGCTCCTTCACAGCAGGGTCAGGGGTCTTTTTATATGGGGGAGATGTACAATTAAGACTAATAAACTGACAAAGAAGGTCAATTCCATGACAAATTAGTTCTTATGGTATATGTTAAATTAGGTCATTTAGTCTATAATCGATACAGATATTTACAATTTAATATTTTTTGTGGTTATTAAGGAGCTGACAGAACTAGTTATGAGTATTGCTATAGCAAGACAACAACAACTTGATTATATTGGATTGACCGCCGGAGATCTGCAATTGCTTGCTGATCATCGACCTGCTTTTGAGAAAGTCGTGGACGAAGTGGTGGACCACTTCTACAATCATGTGGGCAATTATCCGAATTTGGTCGATCTGATTGCCCGCTTCTCTTCCATCGATCGTTTGAAGGAGACACAAAAGCTATACTGGTTATCCATGACCGATGGTGTAGTTGATGATGCATACATTGAACAGCGCATTGCAATCGGACTAGTCCATTCCCGCATTGGTTTGTCCGAAGATTATTACTTGGGCACGTATATGGTTTATCTCGATATTGCAACAAGCATATTCCAGCAAGTCATTCCTGAACGCTGGCATGTGGTCATTCAGGCCCTTAGTAAAATGTTCAACCTCGACTCACAGCTTGTATTGGAGGCTTACGAGAAGAAGGAAAAGGAAAAATTAAATCAACTCGCTGAAGATCAGCAGCATACGTTGCTGGCGATCACGCAGATTACCCAGCAGTTGACGGGCATGATTAGTGAATTGAACGAAAATGCTCAGGCGATCTCTGATGTGGCCAGAGAAACGGCTGCCTCTCAGGATCAGGCCAATGGACTGTTGGAAGAGCTGACTAAGGAAATTCATCAGATTGGCAAAATGGGTGAGATCATTCGTGAAATCTCGGATCAGAGTCATCTAGTGGGTTTGAATGCCGCCATTGAAGCCGCACATGCAGGAGAATTTGGACGGGGATTCGAGGTGGTTGCCAGTGAGGTTCGCAAGCTTGCGGCTAGTTCCCGAGAAGCTCAAGGAAAAATTCAGTCGAACCTGGCACAGATCATGAAGAAGCTGGGCAGTGTTCAACAGGAGTCAGAGCACACTGCTTCGGGAGCAAGGCGTCAGGCATCCCGTTCAGAAGAGCTTGCGGTTTTTGCTACCACTATGGAGAAACTGGCACTTGATCTCAGGAAATTAGATCAACAGGAATAAGCGGTAATACTGGCTGGAAGCTGAGATACCGTTTCTGGCTGTTTTAAGCTATAATGGGTAGACAAACCTGCCGATGTTATAGTGAATGCAGCCGGAGACAGGGGATTTGAAAGAGGTTGAGGTGATCAGGTGGCTTCTATCCATGATGTGGCCAAAGAGGCGGGCGTATCTGTTGCAACCGTTTCCAAAGTGCTGAACGATTATCCCGATGTAAGTGACAAAACTCGCAAAAAAGTCAATATAGCCATCGAACTATTGAAATATCAACCGAATGTGGTTGCACGTGGACTTGTAAAACGCCGTTCTTGGACGGTAGGTGTATTGTTGACGGTTCCTTTTACCAATCCGTTTGTATCGGAGTTGCTTGAAGGAATCAAAACAGCGCTGGAAAACAGCGGATACGATCTTGTTCGCTTATCTACACGTTTTGATGATCCGACATACTCGTTTATTAAACATTGCCGCAGCCGAAATGTGGATGGCGTTGTTGTATTCGGGGAAGGAAGAGACAACGAGAGTATTCAGGAATTGGTTACTGCTGAGATTCCGACGATGTTCGTTGATACCGACTTGTTTGGCAAGCGGGCAGGATACATAACGACGGATAATGCAAATGCCATTGCCATGAGTGTGAAGCATTTGCATGAACTGGGTCACCAGAAAATTGCCTATATTTCAGGTACACTTGGGCCTGCCGTAGCGAATCTTCGACTGGATGGATATCGGGAAGGTTTGCGAGTCTGCGGCATTCCATATTCAACGGTGTATCTGGAGGTCTGTGACTATTCTTTCGATGGTGGCAGTAAGGCAGCTCGCCGATTGCTTGCATTGAAGGACCAGCCTACGGGGATAGTCTGTGCTTCAGATATGTCTGCTTTTGGTGCGATCCACGAAATTGAGAAGCATGGTTTACGGGTGCCTGAGGATGTATCTGTTGTCGGATTTGATAACACATACTATGCGGAAGTGTTCAAACCAGGGTTGACCACGATTAATCAAAACATTCATTCCATTGGAATCAAATCCATCGAATATCTGATCGCCATGATTGAGAATCCTGCATATACTCCACCAGTCATAACGGAGCCATCCAATCTGGTGATTCGTCAAACGACTGCACCTGTGCAATCGTAGAGGTCTTCAAACCAGCACAGCCTATGGGCTGTGCTTTTTTGGTATGCCATTTCTTTTTGGGAAATAACGGATATCGGAAGTTGTTGTGCAATGCTGGCAGGAAAAGCTGTTGACTTTTTACCACATAGACCTTAACAATAAAAGGCAGAATAATACAAAATTTTATGTAATCGCTTTCTTTTTACTGATGAATATAGGGACACTGCAATTGTCATTCAAAGGGAAGGGTGATGGACATGCACCGGGTACTGCTGGTTGATGATGAAGTATACGCACGAAAAGGACTTAGAAAACTGATCCGCTGGGAAGCATGCGGGTTCGAAGTGGCTGGAGAGGCGAATGATGGGGATGAGGCTAGTACCCGGATCGAAGAGCTACAGCCTGACGTTGTCATTACGGACATACGTATGCCGGAGACGGATGGACTGGAATTGATCCGGCGCACGGTTGAGCGTAATGAGCAGGTTCTAAATAAGTGCAAACAGCCCTATTTTATTATCGTGAGTGGATATAATGATTTTGCTTATGCCCAGCAGGCCGTGAGGTACGGGGTACAGGATTATATTTTGAAGCCAATTGATGAGATTGAACTGGAAAGGACTTTACGTAAGCTGGCGGAGGAGTTGAATCGGCGCAAGCATGCTGAACAAACCCGACGTGAGCAGGAATACGTCAGATTACTTAATCAGTTTATTTATGGCGAATCGGATTTGGAAACGGTTGAACAATGGATTGAACTGACGGGTACAAGTGCTAACGATCCGCTGGCATATCTGCTGTTTGAGAATAACACGCCCCATTTCCAGGTTTCGGATACTGTTCAAGAGGAGGGGCCGGGGGCCAGGAACGGAGAAAATTTTGGCCGGATTGTACAGTCTGTTCTTGGAAAGATGTATGCAAATCGCTCATATCTGCATGTAAAAGAGCACGGCGAACGTATCGGAGTTCTGTTAACTGCGGAACATCTACGCCCTTATTCAATGAATCTACATGCGGTTGCCGGGCAAATGCAATCCTGCTTCGCCGAAATGGGTCATGACTCTGTATGCATATATATCGGGAAGGTTTGTTATGAACCTTTACTCATTGGACATGCCTATCAAACCGCACTGAAGGCGATTTCCTATAAATTTATTTCAGAGAAGAGTGGGATCGTTCTGTATGATAACATGCTGCATGAGTCTGTACAGTGGGTGCATATCGATCATGAAAAGGAGCAGGAGCTCCTGACACTTATGGAGGAACAACGGATTCAGGCGTTAGAGTATGCAATGGGTGAATGGTTCACCGATATGAGAACGGCCAATTACGCTCCTGTTGCAGTGACGTCTGCAATCCACCAACTGATCTCAGCGGTACTATCGATTCTGAAATCGGCTGAGGCGAATGTGAAAGAGATACCTTCGTTCAAACCCATTCTGGCATGGCAAGCGGAGCGGGGAACATTGGCTGAGGCCAGACAGTTGTTGACGGTTTTCATGCTAGATTCAGCGCGGAAGCTGGCGGAACAGCGTCAGTACAATCACAGGGGTGCCATGACAAAAATCAAACATTATATTGAAGCCAACTACAGCAGCAATATTAGTTTGAGAAGTATTGCCTCCGAATTTTACATGAACCCGGTCTATTTGGGTCAACGCTTCCGCAAGGTGTATGGCGTGTATTTCAATGACTTCCTGCTTCAGCTTCGGATGGAGGAAGCCAAGAAGCTGCTGCGTCAGACGGATATGCGAGTATATGAAATTGCCGAGAGGGTTGGGTTCGGAAGCAGTGACTATTTCGCGACTCAATTTGAGAAAAAGGAATCATGTTCCCCTACGGAATATCGAAATCGCATTCTGGATGAAGGGTAGGGAGATGACACCGTGAAGCTCAACTTTTTTAATAATATCCGCCTACGGGATAAAATGCTGATTTTGTATCTTTGCTTTGTACTCGTACCCGTTATCCTGACGAATGTTATTTTCTATCAGGTGACCATAGCGAACGTAAAATCCCAGCGAATGGCTGACCTCTCCAAAGGAATGGAACAGATTCGAAGTCAATTTATGGGGGAAATTCGCAATGCGGCCGATTTTTCCTCAAGCTTTTATACGGACAGTATATTAAATGACATGCTGGATGTGAATTACACCAATCCGGTTCAGTATATCGAAGCCTACGATTCTTATCTTCGCAAAATCCTGAATACCTATTACTCTGGCTACCGCTCCCTCCAAGGTTTGACGATATATGTGGATAACAAAAGTGTACTGCCTTCCGGGGGAGTTGAGTTTCTGACTGAAGAGGTTCGACAGTCCGAGCCATACAGCCTGCTGGCAAACAGTGAACACTCCGCACCCATTCTGATAAGATCCGGACCTGAAGGGAATCGGCAGACGTTCAGCATTTTACGCAAACTCAATTATTATGAAGCTCTTCCCGGCTGGAAGGAAAAGTTCGTACGACTGGATCTGAAGCCGTCGACGATTCGCCAAATTTTCACCAACCTTAATGTACAGGGCAAACTGTATCTGATTAATCCGGCTGGACAAATAGACTACTCGACGGATTCTGGTATCCCATGGTCCAGTCAACTCGTGAATTATAGTGATGTCATGGATCAACAAAGTAAGAAAGAGTTCGAAATGGCCTATCCATTGTCCGGTGAAATGGAGGGATGGAAAATCAACGGAATGTTCGATGAATCCGAGATTTACAAGGAACTGGGCAAACCCAGTCACCTTGTCGTTGTGCTGGCCTGTATCAATCTGATCCTGCCGACCTGGATTATTATCTGGATGACACGCACAATCCACGTGAGGCTGGCTCGAATACTGAAACACATGGAAAAAGTGAAGCATCAGCGATTTGAACCGATCAGACAGCCGGAATCGTCGGACGAGATTGGGCAGCTGACAGCCGAATTCAATCGCATGACGATGACGATCCATCGTTTGATTAACGACGTCTATGTAGCAGACATTCAACATAAAAATTTGGAGTTACAGCGGCGGCATGCCCAATTAAACGCATTGCAGAGCCAGATTAATCCACACTTTTTGTTTAACGCGCTGGAGACCATCCGCATGCGCAGCCTCATGAAAGATGAGGATGAGACGGCACGAATTATTTATCATATGGCTAAAATTTTTCGGAATGCCCTCACCTGGAATCGGGATAAAGTCAGCATACGGGAGGAATTGGAGTATGTGACCTGTTTTCTTGAAATCCAGAAATATCGTTTTGGTCACAAGCTGGATTATACGATTGATCTGGACCCAGAGGCTGCGGATTGTTCCATTCCCAAGATGACATTGTTGCCTTTTGTTGAAAATGCCAGCATTCATGGGATCGAACCACTGAAGGAAGGCGGGGAAATTCGGCTTTGTATTCGACGAACAGGCACAGAACTGATCTGTGTGGTGGAGGATTCCGGGGCAGGTATGACAGAGGACAAAAGAAAGCAGCTACTCTCTTACGTGGAAACGGAAGATTCAATGGGTGATCGCGTAGGTGTACAGAATGTCATCTATCGTCTGAAGCTGATCTACGATAGCCGGTTCCATATTCAGATCGATAGCGCTCCTAGGACAGGCACACGTGTGGAAATTGGTTTACCCCTTGAAGATTCATCCAATCCACCAAAGCATTAAACATTCTAAGGCATAAACCTATAGTTTATCCGGTAAACAAAGTTTGTCATCAACCTTATAATGAGAGTGCTTACATTAGAGGGGGGAAAGAGGGTGCGTTCATATTGGTTAATCACATGCTGAAGCGCTGGCTGCCGGCAGTATTAGCTTTAACCATGGTGACGGCTTGTTCCTGGGGAGGAAGTGAGATTAAACCGGAAGCTGGAGCGGGGGGAGACGGCAAAGTAAGCACAGAGAAAGTGACATTCTCGTATTTTAAAGCGGGTTCAGGCAAGGACATCAATACAAATGAAACCACAATCGGCAAAAAGCTGGAGGAACAAACCGGGGTTAATTTCAAAATTGAATACCTGGTTGGTGATATTAATACCAAAATTGGAACGATGATTGCAAGCAACAAGTACCCGGATGTGATGGTCCCGGATGGGGCTATTGACAAAATCGTGGATGCGGGTGCATTTATTCCTCTCAACGATCTGATTGATCAGTATGGACCCAACATTAAACGGGTGTATGAGTCGTACTACAACCTGATGAAAGAGGAAGATGGTAACATTTATTTTCTGCCCATGAGCGCAGTGGTTGGAAACTATTTGCCTAATCCGAATGTGGATCAAGGTGCATTCTGGATACAGCGGCGTGTATTGAAGGAGGCTGGATATCCAAAGATCACCACACTGGATGAATACATGGATCTGATTAAACAATACGCTGACAAACATAAGGATGAAGGATTGACTGGATTCCTGTCATTGACGTATGATGATAAATTTTTTACGATCACTAATCCGGCCATGCACCTTGCAGGTTATCCGAATGATGGGGCCATTATGGTGGATATGCAGACACAGGAAGCCAAGGACTATGGGCTTACCGAAGAGACCAAACGCTGGATGAAGAAGTTGAATGAAATGAATTCATTAGGGCTGTTTGATAAGTCCTCCTTTGTCGATAACTATGACCAGTATCTTGCGAAAGTGACCCGTGGGAAAGTGCTTGGATTCTTTGATTATGCCTGGCAGGTAGGGCAGGAAATGAACAATCTGAAGGAAGCCGGTAATGACGATTTGCGTTATATGGCACTGCCGATTGTGTACGACGCAAACACCAAGGATCAGTATACTGATCCGCCGAGCTTTGTTAATAACCGGGGGATTGGCATTACCGTAAGTGCAGAAGATCCGGTCCGTATCATCCAATTCTTCGATAACCTATTAACGGATGAGAATCAGATTCTGTCCAACTGGGGGATCGAAGGAGAAACCTACGAAGTGGATGACAAGGGGCGGTTTACGCGCTCTGCGGAAATGATCCGGAAAACAGATTCAGATGAGTTCCGTCAATCGTTCGGATTCAAATATTTTGAGTACAGCTGGCCGCGTTACGGTAATGGATCGACTCTGCCTGACGGTAATTCTGTCGGTGTAGAACGACAACCCGAAGTTGCCCAATTCTCCTATACGGATGGAGATAAGCTCATTCTGGAGAAGTATGGCGTGGAGACGTTCTCTCAACTGTTCGCTGCGCCGGATGAACGTCCATGGTACCCGGCTTGGAGCATTGCTTTTGATCAAGGTTCCCCAGCCCATATCTATGGACAGAAACGTACAGATTTGCAAAAGAAATATGTGCCCAAACTAGTCCTCTCCAGTCCGGCTGACTTTAACAAGGTCTGGGATGAATATGTGAAGGAATTCAACAAGCTCGATGTGAAGGGCTATGAACAGACGATGACCGAAGAAGTTCGCAAGAAGGCAAAACTGGTCCAAGGTGAATAAGGTGGCGAGGAAAGGATGGCATGGAGGGATAAGCGCCTGCAAGGCGCGTGGTGAATGGGAATTCGACAATATTAAACATTCGTTTTATCTGGAAAAAAGTGTTGATTTTCACGTCTGGGACGTTTAGACTATATACATCAATATTAACGGGTTAGAGATGTATGACTTTGGCTTTATAATAAGTCGGTGGTCTCCAGACAAATGATGTGGAGGGAGTGCCTGTCATCCAGACAGCGCACTCGCTTTTTTTTACATTTTGCATACATACAAGGCATTTCCCGGTTGAAAGGACAAAGTGAGTGGAGCACCTACATGGAACGTACAACTTAGAACTGGTTATTTTATCTTACATTATTGCAGCGTCGGCTTCTTATGCAGCGCTTGACCTTGCGGGCCGAGTAAGTCTGGCTAAGGGCATGTCCCGAAATGTCTGGCTTACCTGCGGCGCAGTCTCTATGGGTTTGGGAATTTGGTCCATGCATTTTGTGGGCATGCTGGCTTTTGTTCTTCCCATGCATGTGTCGTATTCCACAGGTGAGGTCTTTCTATCCGTTCTGCTTGCAATCATTGCATCTGGTGTTGCGTTAAATATTGCAGGTCAGCAGTCAGGTAAAATAAGCAAGCTCCTGATCGCAGGGGTGCTCATGACCGCAGGCATTAGCAGCATGCATTACATCGGAATGGCTGCCATGTCGGTTACCATCACATATGAACCAGGCATAGTGTTGTTATCCATCCTGATCGCAGCTTTAGCTTCATTTGCTGCCTTGTGGCTCATGTTTTTCTTCCGGCAGCATCAGTCACGTTATACATGGGTGTACAAGATGGGCAGCGGACTCATTATGGGGCTGGGCATCTCGGGAATGCATTATACGGGGATGTCAGCTGCACAATTTCATCATGCACATGATGCAATGGCTGGTTCGGGGATGCAGATTGAGCCTTCACTTCTTGCGTATCTGATCGCAGCGGGTACTTTTATTGCATTAGGGTTGACCTTGTTCGGTATCTTTATTAATCAGCGTCTAACTCAGAAGGATCGCCGGATTCATGAAAATGAACAGTGGTATCAAGCCTTGTACGAAAACCATTCAGATGCCATTATTTCGGTGGATAAGCAAGGGGCTATCAAGGGGATTAATGCTGCAGTCACACGTATTACAGGATACCAGGAAAGAGAGATCATACATCATTCTATTGATGAGATTTCACAGCATGTTGATATTCATTGGGCAAGTGAAATGCATCATGTGGAATGGGATGATGATAGCCGTGAGCAGCAGCATTTCATGGGCAAAATGAAAAACGTTCAGGGAAATCTTCTTGATCTAAGTATCGCTGTAGTACCTGTACTGATTGATGGTAAACATCAGGGAAGCCATATTCTGATTAAAGACGTCACCGAGGAGAAACAGGCTCAGGAAAGCATCCGCCATCAGGCTCTGCATGATCCGCTGACCGGGCTCCCTAATCGACGCAAGCTGGATGATGTGCTGGAGAGCACGATCGCGACTTCGGGGGCAGCAGGAAGTTCATTTGCGGTTATGGTGATGGATATTGACCGTTTCAAAATGATTAATGACTCTCTGGGACATTCCATTGGAGATATGTTTCTTCGAGAAGTGAGCAGCAGAATTATGAGTGCAATCCAAGATTCAGACCCGAACGCGACGGATAATGTCATGCTTGCTCGTATGGGGGGCGATGAATTCACACTGGTTGTTACCAATGAGCAGGGGAATGAAGAACGGGTGGCCGAACTGGCCGAACGGATTGTTCGAGCGATTCAGCTACCTTATCGATTAAAGGAAAATGACTTTTACGTTACAGCCAGCATCGGGATCGCAATGTATCCGTATCATGGAACAGGAGCGGATGCGTTGTTGAAGCATGCAGACTCTGCCATGTATGAAGTCAAGAAAAACGGCAAGAACGGTTTTCAGTTTTACACGGCCCAACTGGATTCGGAGCTGTATGAACGAATTGAACTGGAAGGGTATTTGCGCAAGGCACTGGAACGAGATGAGCTGGTCTTGTATTATCAACCCCAGATACGTACAGAAGACAGCCGTATGATCGGCGTGGAGGCTTTGATTCGCTGGAATCATCCAGACAAAGGCGTTCTGTCTCCGAATGTGTTCATTCCACTAGCTGAGGAGACAGGCCTGATCTATGAGATCGGGAACTGGACATTGCGCGAAGCGTGCAGACAGATGAAACTTTGGCATGCCAGTGGCGGTCCACTCATTCCGGTATCCGTTAACTTGTCTAGTCAGCAGTTTCATCAATCCAACCTAGTGGAGCAGGTCAAAAATGCACTCACGGAGACGGGCCTCGATGCCCGCTATCTTGAATTGGAAATTACAGAGAGCATGATGATGGATGCATCCGTATCCACAGGTATTCTGAATGAACTTACAGCGCTTGGAGTCAAAATCAGCCTGGATGATTTCGGGACAGGATATAGCTCGCTGAGTTATTTGAAGCATTTTCCAATTCATAAGTTAAAGATTGACCGTTCCTTCGTGACGGATATTACGGAGAGCCGGAGTGATCAGGCGATTGTGGCCACGATCATATCGATGGCTCAAAATCTGAAGATGGAAGTGATCGCGGAAGGGATCGAGACGAAAGGACAGCTGGATATTCTGATGCAAAATGATTGCCGCGAAATTCAGGGATATTATTTCAGTCGTCCATTGCCGGCAAGCGAAGTGGAGCATGACTTTTTTGTGCCACTGCGGCTGCATGGAACTCCATCGATTCTCTAAGTTCACTGAAATGCCAAGCGGCAAGTCCCCGCCTTATGCCAGGGACTTGCCGCTTTTTTGTGTTCTTATGATAAAAACTTGCGGTGGTGCTTCTTGCCATCATATGTGAACCAGATCGGTTTATCTTCCACCCGTGTTTCCACATGGACGGTACGCCCCCAAAGCCGGTACAGATAAGGCAGGGTCCGTTCCATATACTTCAGATCCAGCTCGATGCCCTCGTATTGATGCTTGAGCACGAGTTCTCCGGTGCGCAGGTAATCGGCGTCCTGAACGACGAGATACGGAGAACCACCGTTGATGCGTGAAAATACAAGCTGATCCCGTATGTTTTGCCAGGACTTGTCGGTAATTTTCCAGTCCGGGCCCTTTTTCTCGAATACGTAGAGGTCGAGGTCTTCGGTTAATTGCTTGGTCATGTAGTTGCGGATAAATGAGGTATCGGAATCGAATTCGCGTACCTCAAACATTTTGGCACGACCCTGCCCTGGTTGACGCCCAAAACGTTCTCTTTCTTCGCGGGACGGGTTATCCCAGCGACGTTCAATATCTTCGAATATTTTCAGCCCTAAATAGTAGGGATTCAAACTTTGCTTGGATGGCTGCACGACGGAAGAGTTCAATTTGGCAAATTCAATCGTATCCTCACTGTTCAGGTCCAGCTCCCGTATAATACGTTGATGCCAGTAGGAGGCCCAGCCTTCATTCATAATTTTCGTTTCCATCTGCGGCCAGAAATAGAGCATTTCCTCACGCATCATACTCATAATATCCCGCTGCCAATCGGTCAACACTTCGGAAAATTCCTGGATAAACCACATGACATCCTTTTCCGGTTCTGGTGGGAAGTGATGCACTTGTATTCCCTCCGCAGGTGTTTCCTCGGGCTGGGTATCATCAAGGGACCACAAGTCATCATAGCGACCTTCCGGCTTTGGCGTTTTCTCCCCACGCTGCTCCCGCATTTTCATCTCCATATAACGTTGTTTGTCCAAATGGCGGGGTTTGATCAACTGTGGATCAACATGTTCCTGAATCGCAATAACGGCATCGATGAACGCTTCAACAGCCTCTGTACCATATTCCATCTCATAGTTGCTGATCCGATCAGCCGTCGCGGCCATGCTCTCCACCATATTACGATTCGACTTGGAGAAGCGAGCATTGTTTTTGAAAAAATCGCAGTGAGCCAGCACGTGTGCGACAATCAGCTTGTTCTGGATCAGCGAGTTGCCATCCAGCAGGAAGGCGTAACAAGGGTTGGAATTGATTACGAGCTCATAAATTTTACTGAGTCCAAAATCATATTGCATCTTCATTTTATGAAAAGTCTTCCCGAAGCTCCAGTGACTGAACCGGGTCGGCATACCATACGCTCCAAAGGTATAGATGATATCGGCAGGGCATATTTCATAACGCATCGGATAATAATCCAGGCCGAATCCATCGGCAATCTCCATAATCTCGGCAATGGCGTATTCAAGGTCGCGGATTTCATCTGTCATCTTACGCTACCTCCTTCCCGTTTCTGGAAAAAGCTGCGCAAAGCTTTATACACTTCGCCTTTTTCTTTGATCACATAATACATGAACTGGTCGATCTTGATATGACGATAGGCGGACATCAGTGTGCTGCTGCGATTGTATTGGTTCACCTCGCCATAACCAAACATGTTGCTGCGCTTCATCAGCTCACCAATCAGTTTGACACACCGCTCATTATCCGAGGTCAGGTTATCTCCGTCCGAGAAATGGAAAGGGTAGATGTTGTAGCTGGAAGGCGGATAACGACTATCAATAATTTCCAGTGCCTTCATATATACAGAGGAGCAAATGGTGCCTCCACTTTCGCCGCGGGTGAAAAATTCTTCCTCGGTCACTTCCTTGGCTTCGGTATGATGGGCTAGGAAAACAATCTCAACCTTCTCATACTGACGGCGGAGGAAACGGGTCATCCAGAAGAAAAAGCTGCGTGCGCAATATTTCTCAAAGGAGCCCATGGACCCGGAAGTGTCCATCATGGCGATAATGACTGCATTGGACTGTGGAATGATTTTGTCTTCCCACGTCTTGTAACGCAGATCATCCGGACTGATATGGTGAATACCCGGATTGCCGGTAGTGGCGTTGCGGCGCAAGTTCTCCAATATGGTGCGTTTCTTGTCAATATTGGACTGCATGCCTTTTTTGCGAATATCGTTGAATACCACTGTATGTGTCTCAATCTGATCCTTGTCTTTTTGCTTCAGATCCGGAAGCTCCAGTTCCGCAAAAAGCATATCTTCCAATTCCTCGATGCTCACCTCGGCTTCAACAATGTCATGCCCGGGCTGATCTCCGGCCTTTTCACCTTTGCCTGGTTTCTTCGAAGCGGGATCACGACCAATGACATCCCCGACCTGACTGTCACCGTCTCCCTGCCCCACATGTTTTTGCTTTTGGTAGTTATACACAAAACGGTACTCATCCAGACTGCGGATTGGTACCTTGATGATTTGTTGTCCATCGGACATAATGATGTTTTCTTCAGTAATCAAATCAGGCAGATTCTGCTTGATGACATCTTTAACCTTTTGCTGATGGCGTTGCTGGTCCTGGTACCCTTTGCGGTGAAGCGACCAATCTTCCCGGGATACGACGAACGAGTAAGGCTGGTGTGAATTTGACATGTAGGCACCCCCCATTGATTACGCGGCACAGTTTGGCCTGTCGGTAATTAAGTATATTCACGGGCGGGGACGATATGTGATGAGTGAGTAGATAAAATGATACAATTACGCGAGTTTGCCTTCCGGGATCAACTAAAATTGTACAGATCGTCCGGAACTTTTTTACAGAAACGATGAACAAGTGTGACGAACTTCCTTTACAATAGGGACAAGGTGTTTACTTGGCATCCCGTTGAGGGATGTGTGCAAAGGAAGGATCCCATTTGAATAAACGGGCAGTTAAGGCATGGATTATGTATGATTGGGCCAACTCGGCCTATGCGACGACGGTACTTGCAGCCGTTCTTCCCGTCTTCTACGCTTCCGTGGCTGCAGCTACACTGGATACAGATACTGCAGCATCATATCTGGCGTACACCCATTCCATCGGCATGTTATGTGTAGCGCTGTTAACCCCTTTGCTGGGGACATTAGCGGATTTATCGGGGCGCAAAGGTGATTTTCTGCGAGTATTCTCCATCATTGGCATCGTTGCAACACTCGGATTCAGCTTCATTGGGGAGGGAGACTGGCTGCTCGCTTCTGCACTGCTGGTCATTTCGACAATCGGTTTTGCGGGTGGTAACACGTTCTATGATGCGATGCTGCCTGATCTGGTATCAGCGGACCGAAGAGATATGGTCTCCTCTAAAGGCTATGCTTATGGTTATATTGGTGGAGGATTGTTGCTTGCGATCAATATGCTCATGATTCAGCAGCCTGGGTGGTTTGGGATGGCGAGCACACTTGCGGGAACAAGACTTGCTTTTATCTCCGTAGCGTTGTGGTGGTTGGTATTTTCCATTCCGTTATTCCGCCATGCACCACGCCGTCCTGCAGCACCGGACATGCCCAAGTCATGGAAAGCATATGCCGGTGTGGGCGTGCGCAGACTTGGCCAAACTTTTCGCCAGATCCGGCGTTTTCCGCAGCTGATGCGCATGCTGGTTGCTTTCTGGTTTTTCAATGATGGCATTAACACGATTATCCTGATGGCAACGATTTATGGAACAAGCATTGGGATCGGGACAGCAGATCTGATGCTTGCTTTGTTACTGACCCAGTTTATCGGATTTCCTTGTACATTGCTGCTGGGGGCATGGGCACAGCGTTGGGGCGCGAAGCAGGTGTTGATGATAAGCTTGTCCATTTACATATGCATCGTTATCTTAGGATATTTCATGACATCTGCCATCCATTTTTATCTGCTCGCTGGGCTGGTTGGCGTAGTGCAGGGCGTAAGTCAATCGACAGCGCGTTCTTTGTTTAGCAATTTGATGCCTGCTGGCAGAACTGGAGAGTATTTTGGATTTGTGAATATTACAGGCAAATTTTCTTCCATTTTTGGGCCGTTTGTATTTGGTTGGGTAGGCCAATTAACAGGGTCAACCCGTTGGGGGATTCTGTCTCTAATTTTCTTTTTCGCTGTGGGGATTGCAGTGCTAGTGACTGTGAAAGTGCAGCAGGGGATGTCGGATGCGATTCAGGCGGATCAGGAAGAAGGGCAGGGATGGATGCATCGTCCCATATCGGGGAAAAGCTCAGAGGCAAGATCGACTGGATGAGTAGTTATTAACCTTTTATAGAATGTTCATCATTAATAATAGTAGCTCCGTGGGCCTGTTTATTCGTAAACTGCTCTGGAGCTTTTTCATGTTTATGCAACAGTTATAGATGTTGAGGGTCATAGAATAAGTATAAGTGCTTAAACGACAGAGAACAGAATAGAGTGGATAGAAAGATATTATGAAAAGGTGAAAATAAAAGATTGACATGATACATTTTGTATCATAGAGTAAAAGTATGAATACATATCGTATCTAAAAATTGTCGAAAGTACATCATCCATATTACCTATTCCCAAGTAGGATTATTAGCGGATTTTGATATAAAGAGCTATACCAACTGCATGCTTATTTTAATTTTACAGAGGAGAGGCTGCCATTGGTAGATGTTCATGGTAACGGACTTGTCTTACTACTATGTGTACCTCGCAGTGGAAGTTCGCTATCCACCGTGATGCTGCAAAATCACAGCCGTGTATTTGCCACACAGGAGATGTGGTTTCTGATGAATCTTGTAGATTTGCAGAAGGCTGATTCCCACCCCTATGGTGGAAGTGCAATTATCCGTCAGTTTTACAGCGCTATGGTATCAGACGAAGGTTTTGAGAAGGCGTGCAGAAGCTTTGCTCTTGAAATCTATAACGGATTTCTGGAGGGGAGTGGGGCAGACTTCATCGTAGATAAATCTCCTCGTTACTATTATATGCTGGAATGGCTTGATCGCCTGTTTCCACAGTCCAAGCGCATTCATCTCCAGCGTAACCCCCTTGCCATAGCTGCTTCCTACAAAAAGGTAAACCGCCATACAGGAGAAGGATTCGAACTGATTGGCAGCTTGCAGAGTCCGAACCTTAATATGAAAGCAGTTGATCTCACACTGGGTATGCTCCGTTTGAACGATTATTTTGCGGACAAACACACGAATGCCTATGAAGTTCAGTACGAACAACTTGTCTCCAACCCTCGGGACGAAATGGAAAAGCTATGCGGTTTTCTTGGCATCGGATATGAAGAGGGAATTGAGCAATATGGACGCTTTGTGGACAGTACAAAGTCCAATATGTTCTATAGTATGGGTGTCGGTGATCCATTTCTGTCCTCGCATCAGGAAGCTCATCAAGATTCTGTTAACAACTGGAAAAAAATACTCAATCCACAGGAAGTTGAATTCTATTGCCGAGTGATAGGCGCAGATCTGTTCCATCGGATGGGCTACAGTGAACAGCTCGAAGAAGCCGAGCGATGGACGGGTGTACGTTACGAAGCTGGCCCGGATGAGGAAGTCATATCCAAGTTAACGCGTCAATTCTCCGAAGCAACGGGCAGCAGCTGGCAGCAAGGTTACCGGATGCAGCCGGTAGACCTAGTGAGCAATACTCCAGATGAAAACAGGGATAATCAGGCAGCGAATGAACCCGATGCAATTGACCCGACACTGGCCGCATTGGCAACGATCAGGCAGTTGGAAGCCGCATTACGTGCAGCCGATAATCGGCTGGAGCGAGGGTACAGTGAGCGGGAACGATTGAAGGTACAGCTTGCCTCTGCTCACAGTAAGATTCAGCGTATCAAATCCTTGATTCCGTTTGGTAACCAGATAAGCGCCTGGGCTTCACAGCGCAAGATACTCCGGGGAGGAAAGTCATGAGCGCTATAGCAGGAATTGTTCACACCGATGGTCAGCAAGCGTTGTGGGAGGACAGTTGGCGCCTATATGCCAGTCTAGGCCACGTTCCGGCGGATACAACGGGGGTCTGGAAAGGAAATGAAGCTTTTCTGAGCTGCCACGCCCAGTGGATTACGCCGGAGTCGGTCAGCGAGCAATTGCCCTTATATGATGAAGTGAGCGGTCTGACTATCACGTCGGATGCCATTTTGGATAATCGGGAGCAATTGGCAGACCAAATGTCCATATCAAGAGCGGAGTTAGCAGGATTGTCGGATAGTGAACTGATCCTGCGAGCCTATCTGCGGTGGGATGAACATATGGCAGAGAAACTGCTTGGCGATTTCGCCTTCGCAATCTGGGATGATCGCAAGCGCAGACTCTTCGCTGCCAGAGATATTACGGGCATGAGATCCTTTTATTTTCGGCATGATGGTGAGCGGTTTGCCTTCTGTACTTTAATGAATCCGTTGCTGCAATTGGAAGGTGTACATAAAGAACTGGATGAGATCTGGTTGTCCGAATTTCTTGCCATTCCCGACATGCATGACTCAGCAGATATCCATTCTACCGTCTATCGCGGAGTGAGCCAGCTGCCCCCTGCCCATACGCTTAGCTTCAGGGATGGAAGGCTGGAACAGAAACAATATCATCGCTGGGACGAAGTGGAGCCTTTACGGCTCAAGTCCGATGGGGAATATGTAGAAGCATTCCGCGAGGTATTTGGTCAAGCTGTTGGATCGCGTTTGCGAACGCATCGACAGGTGGCTGCTGCTTTAAGCGGAGGGCTGGATTCCGGAGCTGTGGTTGGATTTGCCTCAGGAACACTGCGGAGACAGGGAAAAACGTTAAATGCGTATAGCTATGTTCCGGTGCCTGACTTCACGGATTATACATCGAAAACACTGTTAGCAGATGAACGACCGTTTATCCAGTCTACGGTTAATCATGTGGGTAATATCACAGAGAATTATCTTGATTTTGAGGGGAGAAGCCCACTTAGTGAGGTAGACACCTGGCTTGATATTATGGAAATGCCTTATAAATACTTTGAGAACTCCTTCTGGATTCGTGGTTTTTATGAAAAAGCGAGCCAGCAGGATGCAGGCATTCTACTGACTGGAGCGCGGGGCAACTTCACGGTCTCCTGGGGCCCAGCACTAGATTATTACGCCAGTTTGCTAAAAAGCGGACGTTGGTTCCGGTGGCTCCGGGAAATGCAGCAGTACAGTGAACGAACCGGAATGAAGTTCTCACGAATTGCCAAAATTACGGGCCGTAAAGCGTATCCGGAATTGTTTAAATCCATGTCAAAGGGAGCTGCCCAAGCCGCATCGGTGCAATTAATCCATCCGGAGTTTGCTAGAAGAACAGGCGTATTGGATCGGCTCAAATCAATTATCGTTCTGCAAGGTGGTGCGCAGGCAGATGCGCTCAAAGTACGGGCAGAGAAATTCAACAACCTGGCCATTGCGAACAAAAATGGTGCTGTCGCCACCAAATGCTCCCTTCGTTATCGGGCGTGGGAGCGTGATCCTACGAGTGACGCCAGAGTGATTCGTTTCTGTCTGTCTGTACCGATTGAACAATATGTTAATCAAGGAACGGACCGTGCTTTGATTCGGAGGGCTACATCGCCTGAGCTGCCTGACAAAGTGAGGTTAAACCAGCGAGTGCGCGGTGTTCAGCCCGCGGATTGGTTGCACCGCATGATTCCCAATTGGGGTGATTTTACTGCCGAATTGCGTGCGTTATGTTCTGACAGCCGGGTCGCTGGCATATTGAACACAGAGCGAATCAAGTCCGCACTTGCGAATTTTCCAAACCCTCGGCCGGAGCTTGCTTCCCACCCCGACTTGCGGTTGATGATGCATAGCCTGATCGTGTATCGATTCATCCGAAAGTTCTGATGTAGCTAGTGGGCGTAGCGATATGAACCGGGTTACAGGTTCATTAATCAGTTGACTCACGAGAGGAGGTGAACACGATGCAAATGGAAAAAAAGGAATGGCAAGCACCAGCACTGGAAGTATTGGAAGTGAACCAAACGATGGCAGGAGTAGGTTACAGACAGATCGACTGGGTTACTGTCCACGATGCTGATCTCTACGATCCAACTTCCTAAGTTGTTTAGTTTTAACATGTGCCATCATACTTAGAAGGGCGGAAAGGGCAATATTCCAACTTTTCGCCTCCGCCCTTATATTGAGCATTACGAATATAAGGGCTTTTTTTACTTACATGCAGAATTGCGAAGGAGGAGTCATTCATTGTTGCCTGTGCAGTATAAAGCGTATGACTTGTCTTGGTTGAGCCAATTCCCGATGCCTGAACTCCAAATCGTACAGAACGATACAGATTCTCTAGCTGCCTATACGGACGTACACATTGAAATAGCTGATTTGGCGGCACAGTGGGAAGCGTGGGATGTGGGGAGTGATAACTTTGTATCCCGGAATGGCAGTCTTTTTTTTCGGATCGAAGATACAGGTCTGTTTCTCATGGAACAAGGACGCCGTATCGTGGTATCCCCTCAAGTGGGAGCAGATGACAAAAAGGTTAGATTATTTGTGCTGGGCACATGTATGGCCGTCATTATGATGCAGCGCGGCATTCTTCCGCTCCACGGAAGTGCGGTGGTCATTGATGGTTGGGCTTATGCATTTGTTGGACACTCGGGTGCAGGCAAATCCACTTTATCAGCTGCACTTGCCTCACGCGGCTTTCCACTCTTAACGGATGATGTCGTGGCACTGACATGGGATGCAGGAGGAAGAGCAATCGTATCACCGGGTTATCCGCAGCAAAAGTTATGGCAGCCTAGTCTAGACGGATTCGGCATGAAGGAACAGGATTACGCAACGGTTCATGCGGAGATTACGAAATACGCGATACCGGTTCAGCACTATTTTCATGATAGACCTGTTCCGCTTGCGGCTGTGTTTGAACTTGATCCGAAACCGGAAGAGATGCTGAAACCCGTACAGCTGAAGGAAGTTGCCGGATTGGAACGCCTTCACATGCTGTGCTCTCATACATTTCGTAGTGGACTTGTTTCCAGGCAGGGTCTGGCACAATGGCTGTTCGAGACGGTTTCACGGCTGTCCGCCGGTATTGAAGTTTTTAGAATCACGAGGTCAGGCTCTGATTTTACGGCATTTGAGATGGCTGACCGAATTACAGAATATGCGCGCAAAGGAGTGTATACGGGACAATGACAGCAACGAAGCCAATGAATGGGGAAGACCGTGTGTTGCGTAAGGAAGGCAATCTTGTCAGTGACATGGGCGGGGAAAAAGTCATGATGAGCATCCATAACGGAAAGTACTATAATCTGGGCAGCACGGGTGGACGAATCTGGGATCTGATCAGTGAAGAACGAACATTGACCGAATTGGTTGAAGTGTTAGCCTCAGAATATGAGATTGAACTAGACCTATGCCGTGAGCAGGTTATTCAATTTCTTGAGCATCTGACGCATGAAGGATTAATTGACGTTACCCGCGGAGAGTAGAGCCATGTTGCGAAAAATAAAAGCATATCGTTCATTGCCTCGTGAAATTCGTGGATTGGTATGGGAAGCCTATGTCCACCTTGGATGGGCACGAATACTAAAGGCGATGCCTTTTGCCAAGATTGCTCCTGGTCTCGGTACACCGATGTACGAAACACCGATGACGGGACTCATTCGAAGTGATGTGACGACAATACGAAATATTTCTAAAGCTATACTCATTGCCAGCAGGTATACATTATGGGAGAGTCGTTGCCTTGTCATGGCAATTGCAGCGATGAAGATGCTGGAACGCCGTAGAGTGGAGAGTACTCTATATATGGGTACTGCACGGAATAAACAAGGCCAAATGATGGCTCATGCATGGCTGCGCAGTGGGAAATTGATTGTGACCGGAGCAGATACAATGGACCAATATACGGTTGTCGGGGTGTTTGGCAAGCGGTGTCCTGAGAAGGGAGCTGGGGAGATTGTTTACGATTCATGAGTGGGAACAATATACAGCGGATTTTCCGCAGGAGCTTAAGCTGATTTTGAGCATGATTAAAGGCGATCTAACAGCAATAACCCCTGAGGATGCCCAAATACGGATGAAGGACATGGACTGGCAGCTCTTTTTGCAGCTTGCCCATCATCATCGACTGTACTCTGTACTCTATCTGAACATAAAAGAGTTGGATTCAGCGCTTATTCCCGCTTTTGTAGTGGAAAACCTGAAGCAGCAATATACAGCCAATACGTTCCGCATGTTACATCTGACTGCCGAAATGGAGCAGGTGTGTGGTGCTTTTCGTGAACGAGGCATACGGAATATTACGCTCAAAGGGCCTGCGCTGGCACATGATCTATACGGAGATATTTCGTTGCGGACCTCTAAAGATCTGGACATTCTCATTCCCTTTGATGATGTGGAGTTCGCGGAAGAGATTCTTGAATCACTTGGTTATGAATCAAAGGAAGGCAAGAGAACACCAACTGTTGCCAGCTGGAAATGGCGGGAACATCATATCTGTTACAAACACCCGGTCAAAAGAACCCAAGTCGAGATCCATTGGCGTCTTAATCCGGATTCCGGAAGAGAAACCGATTTTGAATTACTGTGGAAACGCAGCCGATTCAGCACCTATACCCAGACGCCTGTCCGTATGCTGGAAAGGGAGGATCTGTGGACATATTTGGTGACGCACGGCGCAAGACACGGGTGGTTCAGAATGCGCTGGTTACTGGATATCGACCAGATGATTCGCAATATGCCACTGGATGTCAAAAAAGTGGAGCGACGCCTGAAAGCAGAAGGCAGATTATCTATCGGTTCACAAGCTCTTCATCTGGCTTCGGTATTAATGGACACCCCTTTGGATGCCAATTATCTTGCTTTATTGTCTGCTCACGAACGTGCGGGAGAGAAATTAGCCAGACGCGGCGTAGTGTTCATGAATGAGATGATTGAGAGCCCGGCAGATGTAAAGAGTTATCGTTCCTATCTATTCGCACTGCGAAGCACAAGGCAGAAGCTGTTTTTCTTCATCGAACGTTTGTATCCGAGTACCTGGGATGTAGACCAACTACCACTTCCGCGTTCATTGCATTTTTTGTATTTTCCGTTACGTCCGTTTCTCTGGTTCTGGCGGCGAATCAAAAGGAACACGATGACGGAGAGGGGATAACGTATGATTTCGGAATTACAATTCTTTATGCGGAAACTGCATCGTGTAACGGGCCCGGTGTTATATTGGAACCTGCTGGGCATGATCTGCATCAGTCTGATGGAAGGAATAGGCATATATATGCTCGTTCCGATGTTAAGTCTTATTGGTATTTTTGAAATGGGTTCAACAGGTCTGCACTTACCCTGGATATCTGAATTTTTAAATCGTTTTCCGGAAAATGGCCGGTTGCTGCTGGTATTGTTGACCTTTGTTCTCATTGTCTCTGGACAGGCGTGGCTACAACGTCTTCAGACGATTCGCAACACTCGAATTCAGCAGCAATTTGTTCGAACGCTGCGCATGGAAACCTATCGTGCCATCATTATGGCGCAGTGGTCTTTTTTTCTCCAAAAACGAAAATCCGATTTTAATCATATATTAACGACCGAACTTGCCCGTGTCAGTCAGGGAACGAATATTATGCTGCAAATGGCGGCTTCCTTGATCTTCACCGGAATTCAAATCGGCCTGGCCTTCTGGTTGTCTGCCAAGTTAACTACCCTTGTCTTGGTCTGCGGATTGGTACTGTTTATTGTATTGAGAAAATTCGTGAAACGAGCAAAACAGATTGGGGATCAGACGTCGGAATATTCCCAGAGCTATTATAACGGTATTACAGAGCACTTTAACGGAATCAAGGACATTAAGAGCAATATGCTTGAAAAATCACATATTAGCTGGTTTGAACGTATGTGTGGGCGGATTGAACGTAATGTGATTCAGTTCAGCCAGTTGAACAGTGGCACACAATTGATTCATAGAATATCGGCTGCTGTCATTATTGCTGCTTTTATCTATTTATCCCTGCATGTGCTCGCTGTGCCTCCGGCAAGTTTGTTGCTTATCATTCTGATCTTTTCACGGTTGTGGCCACGATTTACATCCATTCAATCCAATCTGGAGTATATGAGTTCGATGCTGCCCGCGTTTCAGATTGTGAGAGAGTTACAGACAGAGACCGAGAAAAGCCGTGAGATTAGCGAAAAAACGGGTAATGCTAGTGAACCATATGATGAGGAGTCAACGATTCCCGGTCCTCGTTCCGTTAGAATGAAGGCCCAGGCCAAGCTGAATGAGCAGCAGAAAGATGGCAATATGCTACCTATTGAACCCCTGGTACTTAAGGAGTCCATCGAGTGTCAGCAAGTGAATTATCGCTACGAAGGCAGCGATACCTACTCGTTATTCGAAGCGTATGCATCCATCCCTGCGAGAGGTATGACAGCCATTGTAGGCAAGTCTGGAGCAGGGAAGAGCACGATGATTGATTTGATTATGGGACTCATACGTCCGGAGAGTGGTCAGATTTTGGTGGATGGGGTGCCGTTAACCGAGAATCGATTGTTAGCCTGGAGAAGTTCAATCGGTTATGTCTCTCAGGACCCTTTTCTGTTCCATACGAGTATTCGTGAAAATTTGCGTCTGGTAGATCCAAATGCCAGTGAGGAACAGATGTGGCAAGCACTACAGTTTTCTTCGTCTGCAGCGTTTGTCCGCAAACTTCCCCAAGGACTGGATACCATTATCGGTGATAGGGGCATCCGCCTGTCCGGCGGTGAACGTCAGCGTTTGGTGCTTGCCCGCGCCATGCTTCGGAACCCTTCTGTACTTGTATTGGATGAGGCGACGAGTGCGCTGGATAGTGAGAATGAACAGCACATTCATGAGGCTCTCGAGCGCCTGAAAGGGCATGTGACGGTTATTGTTATCGCCCACCGACTATCCACTATTCGAACAGCAGATCGAGTGATTGTATTGGATGAGGGCCGGGTTATCCAACAAGGGGGTTATCAGCAATTGTCTACTGATCCGGTAGGCACGTTCAGCAAACTGTTAAACATGCAGGCAGGTGTCGTGGGGCAATGAGTCTCTCGGTAAATCCGGAAATGAATAAAGCAAAAAGGCGCGCCATTAGAGGCAGCGCCTTTGATCTATGTGTAGTAGGGAAGTAATTCAATCTGATTGCCATTTGCATTTAGTGAACGATGGCATTACTAACAGGTTGCGGCAGCTGAAAAGCACCAACACGTTCCAGATGCTGCACAATTTCATGCACGGCCTCTTCGATGGACAGCTCTTCGGTATCAATAATCAGTGTAGGATCTTCTGGAATATCATAAGGGGCAGAAATCCCTGTGAAATGTGGAATGGCACCGCTGCGGGCCTTTTTGTAAAGTCCCTTTGGATCACGTCGTTCGCACTCTTCAATCGAACAACGAACATAAATTTCAATGAAATCATCCGCTTCAAAGAGCTGTTTAACCATATTCCGGTCTTGTGCATCTGGCGAGATAAAGGCGGAAAGAACAAATAACCCGGCATCTACCATCAGCTTGGATACTTCACCAATTCGGCGCAGATTTTCTTGCCGATCCTCGGCCGTGAACCCAAGATCCCGATTCAGTCCATGACGTACGTTATCCCCATCAAGTACGTAACAATGAACCCCTTTTTCGTACAGATACTGCTCGAGGGCAAATGCAAGCGAGGATTTTCCTGCGCCGGATAGGCCGGTGAACCATAAGGCACGACTGCGATGACCATTATGTTTTTCCCTATCCTGTCTGTTTAAGCTGGATTGCTGCCAAGTAATATTACGCTCTTCCTTTGACATGAATATCCGCCTCTTCCTACTTATGATATGTATAATATTTTAACATATTTACAAGATTATAGCACCTTCTGAATTTGGCGGAATTTAGCGTGAATCAACGACAATTCGGGTATAGATGTAGTACATACATAGCAGGAGGAAGACCAACATGAACAATAACATACACAACATACAGGTATATTTTCAGTGCGCGGATTGCGATCAGGATATTCGGGCAATCTTTGCTCAAGAGCAGGTGAGTGCGGTTCGCTGTTCAGAGTGTGGTAGAGCATACACATTAATGAAGCCTACCATTGGTGACGAGATTTTACTTGATTGGGAGCAGGAGGCTCTATATCATAAATTGCGCGCAGATCGCTCTGAGCATGATAATCATAATATGTCTGCCCTAATTATTAAAGTCATTGAGCTGCTAACCTGGCGGGATAGTGGTGATGGTCAGACACGTGCAATAGAGATGGTTAGAGAATGGTTGGCTTCCAGTGGAAAACCTCAGACCTTACTTGAATTGTTTCATCATCCCGAGCGAGACAATAAACGGTTTTGAACGGAGAAATGAGAACTGGGCTCCATGGTGTGTAAGTATGTGAAGCGATCTGTAATCGAAATTTACATACATTAGCTGTTCCTGTGGCATATTACCTGAAGGTGTTCGTGATAGGAAACGACAAACCGAATTTTTCAGGAACAGGAGCGGATAGCAATGAAGCGAATGGTTCTTTACATGCTGCTGGCTGTATTGACGTTCGGTACATTACCGGCACATACTGAAGCATCGCCAATAAATGGAGCTTATCATTTTGGCTTCAAAAAGAGCCAAAACGGCCAGTTGCCTTCCATTGATCAGGAAGGATTTAAGGAGATATTGCAGCATAATGATGCCATTTTCCTGGGGGATACAAAACAGAAAGAGCTGTATCTTACGTTTGATAACGGTTATGAAAATGGGTTTACGCCAGCTATATTGGATGTTCTGCGCGACAAAAAGGTGCCAGCTGCTTTTTTTGTCACCGGACATTATCTGAAAGACCAGCCTGAATTGGTGAAGCGAATGTCAGCAGAAGGCCATATTGTGGGTAACCACTCCTGGAGCCATCCCGATATGACTCGAGTTTCCAATGAAAAAATAAGAACAGAGCTTGATCAGGTACGATCTGAGGTCAATCGGTTGACTGGACAGCAAGCGACCTTCTTGCGGCCACCACGTGGCATTTTTAACAACCGGACGCTTGCAGAGAGCCACGCCCAAGGTTACGTTAATGTGTTTTGGTCTGTTGCTTATAAAGATTGGGATACCAAAGTGCAACGTGGGACAGAGTATGCACGTCAGCAGGTACTGAAACAGCTTCATCCGGGAGCAGTCATTCTGCTTCACTCTGTGTCGAAGGATAACACGGAGGCGCTAGCTTCCATCATTGATGAGGCACGTAAGCAAGGATATGCGTTCAAAAGTTTGAACGACCTGAAAACAAAAAGTTATTAATGTTACATGTTTACAATAGAAAAAGGGCATCCTGAGCTACGATAGCTTGGGATGCCCTTTCTGGCTTGGTCTTTAATGGTTTCAGCAGACATGATTCTAATCATTAAGGAAACATGCTGTGTGATGAGAGGCCTTTTATAAAACCGTGTTGTAAATGATACCGATCGTTTTGGGACCACAATGACTACATATAACGCAACCAGCCGTAGTTAATTCCACTCGTGCTCCAGTCTGCTCCTGCAGAGACTTTTGCAAATCAAGCGCGTCTTCCTCGGCCATGGTATGCACGACGATAACGAGATCGCGATCGATCTGTTCCTTATGGTTAAGTGTGTTTTGCAGCATTTGTTCCAGCGCCTTTTCCCGTTTGCCACGGACTTTGTAGGCAGGAGACATCTTGCCATCGGTTACCCGAATGACGGGGCGAATTTTCAGCAGACTGCCAATCAGGTTTTGCATGCCCGAGCAGCGTCCACCTTTATACAGATACTCCAACGTATCGATGACAAACTCAGTTCGCACATTTGGCTTGATGGCTTCAACGAGATGTGTAATCTCCGTCAGGCTTTGCCCTTTTTCTGCTGCATGAACTGCCTTCATCACCATCAGGGCAATCCCGGAAGAAAGATTCAGAGAATCCACGACAGAGATGCGACCTTCCGGGAACTCGGAACTGGCCAATCTTGCATTTTGGTAAGTTGACGAAAGTTCAGAGGACAAGCTGATATATAAGATATCATACCCTTGTTCTATGTAAGGTTGAAATGCCGTCATGAAATCAGCAGGTGAAGGTGCTGCTGTTTTGGGCAGACGCCCATCCCTGCTTACACGTTCATAGAGCTGCTCCGGCTTAATTTCAGCACCGTCCTTCAGTGATTCCTCACCGAACACGACATATAAAGGGATGATACCGATATCGTGCTGCTGGATCCATGCTGGGGCCAGATCACTTGTGCTGTCCGTGAAAATTTTGATTCGTGACATGTCAATCTCCTTTGGATACGAAAATTTGGCAATAGAATGGATCAAATGGATCATGTTGAGATGAATCAGTGTTATTTCATTATCATTTTTGAAGAATGAATGTAAAGCGGATATACGCTTCTACATCATATAGATACCTGCAATAATAAGCCCTGCAAACGCCAGGATCATGGCTCCACTGAGAATGGTTCCAATAATAGCAAAGACTTTTTTTCGATTTTTGAGAATAAGCCCAATCACGCCGAGAATGATTCCGGCCAGATTAAGAATCAGACAAACTAGAACAGCCAGAGAAGCCAGGGCAACTGCTGGATGTAATGCAATCTCCTCCACTTGGATCGGTGTGGTTACAACGCCAATTGAACTATTTATAGCCATTGTGGCAATAAAAAAAGTCAGCATGTAACCAATGATTGAGACCAATCCAATCACAAAACTTGCAATACCAGGCCCGGAATGTTTCAATCGACCCATGGATGGATCTTCAAGGGCGGAGGGGGAAGGTGTAAACAGGTTGTCATGATTGGGATCTGAATAATTCGTGCCGTAACCGGATTGATAAGGATTATTGTTATTCTGGTTATTTTGATTATCCATAAATGGTTTATCCCTCCCTTAATCGTGGTCATGAGTGTAATTAACCTAATCCGGGTATTATGATTCTCATCAAGAGAATGAAGGCATTCCTTTTTACTTTTCCATAAAAATCGATAAAAATCAAGGTTTAACGCCAGTTTTCGTCGATTTTGAGGCAAAAGCGCAACAAAGTATATATAACCAGACATATAAATGCCTTCCGCATCGGAGCTGGCTGGTAAACACTGCAAGGATTCGCTAAAATAATAGTTGAGAGATGAATTAAGGGAGAGAAGTTAAATGCAACGGAAATGGATGATGCTTGGTGCTGTACTGACAATGCTTTCGGTAGCTATTGGTGCGTTTGGTGCACATATGCTCAAGGAAAAAATTGGTGCAGACGCCATAGCCGTGTATGAAACCGGAGTGCAGTACCACATGATACATGCAATCGCACTGCTGATTATTGGTCTTACAGCGGGTCAACTTGGACCGTCCACCAAGCTCAAGTGGGCAGCACGCCTGCTATTTATCGGAATTATCATATTCTCGGGTAGTCTGTATGTACTGAGTATTTCAGGTATTAAAATATTGGGAGCCATCACCCCAATTGGCGGGGTAGCCTTTATTGTCGGATGGTTGTTATTAGCAATAGACGTCTGGCAGCGGGGAAAAGATCGCTCATGATGATTTACAATGGATGGGCATAGTTATGGACAACTTACGATGTACCAGTTCATTGTTACATGAATGAATACCTAAAAAAGCAACTTGCCTGGGAAATGTTATGGAATTCCCCCGTAAGTTGCTTTTTGTTTGAATGCTCATTGAGTTAGAGAAACTCATCAATTTCATTGGTTCGGAACGTATACACTTGTTTTTCATCCACATGGTAGACGCTTACAATGCTGGTATCCCGATCAAAATTCAAGATTCGGCATGGAATGCTCTGATGCCGGCCGTTCTTGTTGTTCACAACGATCCGAGTAAGACGGTTTTCTTTGATAAGGGTATCAATCCATACATCGAATGAATTTCCGTTGGTAGTGTTGGATGCTTCGGTTGAAGGAGCTTTCTGGGAAGCAGGTGTTTCGATTTCACTTTGTGGTTTAACTGGAACGGTTGAAGCCGTCGCTTGATTTGGTGAAGAGTTCTTCTGTCTTGCATTGGATTGTGATTTTTTTCTTTCTTTATGAAGAAAGGCGAATGAGTCCTTTTTGGACTGCAGAGTCACTTCAATAATTTTGCCAAGCTCTATGCCGGATTGAATCCGGAAGTCTGCAATTTGTTCCTCTTTGTTTATAAACTCCAACAGGGACTGCAGTGCCAATGCATTCGAGCGGCTCTTAATAAGAATATCGACATTGAATAAAAAGCCGATTTCTTCTTCGTTGGATAAGGTTTCTTTCATTGATCCCAGCCCCGTTAAAAGATATGTCAGCAAAAACATGCTTCAATACACTATATCATTAAAAAGGCAATAATCATAGTGCTGGAGACATAGAAAATGAGCAACCACTTAGGCGAAATCAAGTAAAACCATATGCATTTCCAATCCTTTTCCGCAGGTGTCCACACCGCTATCCAGAATGAGGCATACAATTATCGTGACCTGTGGAAGAGGAGGTGTATCGGGAAATTATGGTGACGATGGAGCCGATTGTGGTTGGAGAACATGTTCTGGTCGGGGTAGAAGTGAAGTTGCCCAAAACGACATTACTGACGATTAATACATCCAAAGGATATATCATGTGCGGAGCACTCGATGTGGGATTACTTAATGAGAAGCTTGGGGATCGCAAAATTATTGCAGCTCGGGCGGTTGGCGTGCGCACATTGGAACAGCTGCTGCATGCACCTATGGAGTCGGTGACAACGGAAGCCGAAGCTATGGGCATTACGGTTGGCATGACGGGTGTAGAAGCATTGCTCAAGATGATCTAATCCCTGAATAATCAACAATTAAAGAGAGGGCTCCCCTACTGGGAAGTCCTCTCTTTAATTTACATGTACAAATCCTATATCAAACGATAAAACATGTTTCCACTAATTAAGCTTCATCCTTGGCGAACAAGGCAGCTAGATTCTCTTTGAAAGGAGCGCGAACGACGCCTTTTTCCGTAATAATGGCTGTTACATATTCGTTAGGTGTGACGTCAAACGCTGGGTTGAATACTTTCACACCTTGCGGTGCTGTACGTTTGCCAAATCCTTCGGTTACTTCCTCCGCAGCACGTTCCTCAATCGGAATGAGGTCTCCGGATGGCGTAGACAGGTCAATGGTGGACAGTGGGCTGGCTACATAGAATGGAATGTTGTGCGCTTTGGCAAGGACCGCTACGCTGTATGTTCCGATTTTGTTAGCTACATCCCCATTGGCAGCGACGCGGTCTGTACCCACGATAACTGCCTGAATCCAGCCTTTGGACATGACCATGCCTGCCATGTTGTCGCAGATCAGAGTAACGTCAATACCGGCTTGCTGGAGCTCAAAGGCCGTAAGGCGTGCACCCTGAAGGACAGGACGAGTTTCGTCTGCGAATACTTTCAGGTTGATGCCGCGCTCGTGAGCGAGGTACATCGGTGCAGTCGCCGTTCCGTATTTCGCGGTTGCAAGTCCGCCTGCATTACAGTGTGTGAGGACACCCATACCGTCTGCGAACAAAGGAAGAGCATTTTCACCGATTAGGCGGCAGACTTCTTCGTCTTCTTTTTGAATCAAGAGAGCTTCCGCTTCAAGAGCAGCATTACTATCTTCGATATTTGCACCGAATTCAGCGAGGTCACTGGCTTTTTGCATCATACGATCCAGCGCCCAGAACAGGTTAACAGCCGTTGGACGGGAAGTGGCAAGATGAGCACAGATGGATTTTACAT
This sequence comes from Paenibacillus sp. MDV22-iso6, assembly GCF_058408365.1. NCBI lineage: Bacteria > Bacillati > Bacillota > Bacilli > Caryophanales > Paenibacillaceae > Paenibacillus > Paenibacillus sp. MDV22-iso6. The sequence continues at coordinate 374,502 of NZ_JBZVDZ010000006.1, forward strand.
GATCCAACCAGCCTTGTACGGCAAGTCCGTCATATGCCTTGGCACCGAGCACGACGCCAAATGCAGCAGCGATCCCGATCGCGGGAGCACCGCGTACTTTCATCGAGTGGATGGATTCCCATACCTCTTCGGGCGTGTACAGTTTCAGCATCAGAATTGTTTCAGGCAGCAGACGTTGGTCAAGCATTTCAAGCTTGTCCTGTTTCCATATAAGGGAGGACAGAGGCTGATGTTCAGGGGTTGTCATGGATGTTCCTCCGTTCCTTGAGTTATGCCGTATCATTCTTTGAGTTAGGCTTTAATAGAAGTAACCGCAGTAGCTACTGTATCTAGAAGTTCACCAATGGTATTCAGATTGCGATTACGTTTGATGAGTGCTTTACCAATCGCCAGCGCTTTGCGCTGAGCACGTTCACGTTGTGTTGCATCTTCAATCGTATCGATATCTGCGACATGCGCGAGTCCAACAATACGACGGACCATTTTCGCACCAGCAAAGCCAGCAGAGTCTCTGAATAATTGTTGTACATAAAGATCTTCATATCCAGGCGCTTTGGCCATAGGATCAACCAGGTCGGAAGTCCACAGACCACGGAAGCGGGATTCGAATTCAGTCCATACGTCACGAACCATATCCAGCAAAATCGTTTCACGCTCATGAAGAGCCGTCTGATCCTGGATTCGACTTGGCAGCGAGGCGTAGTGGAGAAGCAGATTGGCAAGCACGGCTCCTACATCAAATCCCATTGGGCCGAAATAGGCAAATTCGGGATCAATGACTTTCGTGGATTCAGGTGTGACAAAAATACTGCCTGTATGCAAATCACCATGAAGTAGAGCTTGACCATGGGTGAGAAATTTCTCGCGCAGCAAGGCTACTTCAAGATGAAGTTCTCCATCTGTACGAAGTGCTTCCGCTTCATCTTCAATGGAAGCCTCATAATTATTTTTCTCCGCAATGCGATACGGTTCATCAAAGATCAGATCTTCGGTTATTTTACATTGATCCGGATTGACGAATCTGCCCTGTTTCTCTTTCTTCAATTGCTGGTTCATGCCAAGATCTGACGTGAAAAACAATGTTCTTGCCATGAACTCCCCAATATGTTGTGCAAAAAGAGGATATGTTCCGCCATCGATGAGGCCTTTACGCATAATCACATGATCGCTCAAATCTTCCATCACGGTTAAGGCGAGATCATCATCATAATGGTACACTTCCGGCACCATTCCCGGACATAGACGATACTCTTCCTGTAGGATTTCCCGTTCAATTCTGGCACGTACCAGAGACAATGGCCATGATTCTCCGACCACTTTCGCATAAGGAAGAGCCTGTTTGATAATGATACTTTTATCGGAGTTCTGATCCGTGATATGGAAGACCAAATTCAGATTGCCGTCACCGATCTCACGACATTCCAGATTCGCATCTGCCGCAAACGGACCCGGTAAAGTTTTGGCCAGTTCGATTGCATCCTGGGGTGTAAAAGGGTGATATTGGGACAAGAATGCCACCTCCATATATATGAAGAAACAGGAAAACCCACTTCTTTGCTTGGTATATGTCAGTATATCGGAAATAACTGTGATTTTGTACCCTTTTTTTGAGACAGCCCATACTGGACTTGTTTCGAACTTCCGGTGTACGGGTAAAAACAAATAGGCCGGACGGTTGACAGAAATACCGCCGACAAGGCTCCCCACCACTGGGTGGTGCCGAAATGTTAAATCTCTGTCATTTACGGCAGGATAACCTGCTTTTAGTGAATGTCAGACTAATTTTATAATAAAAGGATGGGATTAAGATGGCTACAAAAAACAAAACAGATCAAGCAAAATCGGTGGAACAAGTACTTAATCGTCAGGTGGCAAACCTGAACGTCCTGTATGTTAAAATCCATAACTATCACTGGTATGTAAAAGGACCTAACTTTTTCACACTGCACGTAAAATTCGAAGAATTCTACAATGAAGTGACTGTACAAATGGATGAAATTGCTGAACGTATTCTTACCCTCAAAGGTAGCCCAGCGGCTACGATGAAAGAATATCTGGAGATTTCCTCCATTCAGGAAGCAGCTGGTGGCGAAGATGCCAACACAATGGTACAGAATCTGATCGAGGATTTTGCTACATTGTCGAACGAGTACCAGGAAGGTATTGAAGTGGCGGACGCTGCAGAAGACCAACCAACATCTGATATGCTGACAGGCTTCAAGGCTGATCTGGAGAAACATATGTGGATGCTTCGCTCTTTCTTGGGCTGATTCCATCCTCATTTACCGATTTGGTTGCCTTATAAATCATACAGTTACTCTAACCTATCTTTCACGTTGCCAGGACGACGCCGAGCGTCTATACTGCTGACAAGACTGACTTGGGGAGGAGAACTTTATGATAGGCACAATGATACCAGCGTTAAAAGAATGGGCCTCCGCAATCAAAGCGCTGGAAACGGGTCGCCAAGTTATGGTGATGCGCAAAGGCGGGATTGTGGAGGAAACCCGACGTTTTGAGTTGAAAAGTCCAGCGTTCTATCTGTATCCGACTTATGAACATCAGCGTAAAGAACTGATAAAGTCCTCTGATCATTTCTATGTTGAGGAATCATTGGCCGAATGGGTGCCGGAAGCTTCGACGATCCGTCTCACTGCATATGCTGAAGTGACACAGGATTTGGAGATCAGAGATCAGGAGATGCTGGATCGACTTCTTGACTTTCATATGTGGACAGCGGATTTTGCCGAAGACCGACTAAAGTGGAAACGCAAAGATCCACTCCACGTATTGATACTCCGAGTGTACCGTTTGAAGGAACCGATGGAGATTCCCGTATTACCTGAATACAACGGATGCCGTTCATGGATTTCCATTCCGAATGGTCCGGTGCCGCGCGAAATGACGCCGGTGGTGGACGTTGCGGATTTTGACGAACAGGTACAGAAGATTAACGAGATGCTCAAAATGTAATGTTATTTATCGGAAGGACTTGTCCATGATATGGATAGGTCCTTTTTCAATTGAGAGGATCAGATTTGATAAAAGATTGAATCCCTGTGATTTTTCTCACTGTCTATTTATGACGTAGAAGTTTTGTCATTTGATTCAATCTGGCTTTTATTATAGAATCAGATAGAATAATGTTTCCTGTAAGGGACAAGAGTTCTTAGGAAATGACTTGATAATCATTGAGAATCAGTTTAGAATTATTCTAAAGTGATTCTTGCTTTGGAGATTGGAGTACAGGAGAAATTCAGGGGAAGCCCTGTTCAGATATTAATAGGTGCTTTTTCGTTTTCGACAGTAAACATCAATTTAATCAATGGAGGGAAACAATACACATGGCTACGAATTTCGTCATTGAAGGTTTGAAAGCGACGATCGAAGGTAAGGAAATCCTGAAAGGCATCAACCTGGAAATGAAAGGTGGAGAAATCCACGCAATCATGGGTCCGAACGGAACAGGTAAATCAACACTGGCTTCTGCACTTATGGGGCACCCTAAATATGAAGTAACAGAAGGTACGATTACACTTGATGGTGAAGATGTACTGGATATGGCTGTAGACGAGCGCGCTCGTGCAGGTCTGTTCCTGGCTATGCAATACCCGAGTGAAATTGCTGGCGTAACGAATTCTGACTTCCTGCGTAGCGCAATTAACGCACGTCGTGGTGAAGGTAACGAGATCTCCCTGATCAAGTTCATTCGCCAAATGGAAGGTAAAATGAAAGAACTCGACATGAACCCTGAGTTTGCTCACCGTTACCTGAATGAAGGTTTCTCCGGTGGTGAGAAAAAACGGAACGAGATTCTGCAAATGATGCTGCTTGATCCAAAAATCGTAGTACTCGATGAAATCGACTCCGGTCTGGATATCGATGCTCTGAAAATCGTAGCAAACGGTGTAAACGCAATGAAGAGCGAAGATCGTGGCTTCCTGATCATCACTCACTACCAACGCCTGTTGAACTACATTACTCCTGACTATGTACACGTAATGATGCAAGGTCGTATCGTGAAATCTGGCGGACCTGAACTGGCTCACCGTCTGGAAGCTGAAGGATATGACTGGGTTAAGGAAGAGCTGGGAATCACAGACGAAACTGTAGGTCAAGCGTAAAGACAAAACGGAGGAGGATAATCAATGACTACACAAACAATTCTTCCGGTTGAATCTGAAGCGCTTCGCGCCTTGTCGGAAAGCAACAATGAACCCGGCTGGTTGACCGAGCAGCGTCTCGAAGCCCTTAAGCTAGCAAGTGGGCTTGCGCTTCCTAAACTGGAAAAACAAAAAATCGAACGCTGGAATGTCAGCGAGTACGGCACGTATAAAGCTAGTGAAGCGATTGCTTCCCTTGAGGAAGTACCAGCTTCCATTAAAGATCTGGTTAAGGACCAAGCGGAAGGCAGTCTGGTTATCCAGCGTAATTCCGGTACGGTATATTCCAAGTTGTCTGCTGATCTTGCAGCAAAAGGAGTTATCTTCACGGATCTTGCTACAGCGGTTCGCGAACACAGCGATCTGGTAAAACCATATCTGAATACGGCTGTGAAAGCAGATGAGCATTCCCTTGCTGCACTGCATGCAGCACTTTGGAACGGTGGGGTATTCCTCTATGTTCCGAAAAACGTAGAGATTGAAGTTCCGCTGCAAGCGGTACTGCTTACAGATGATGCTACTGCAACATTTGCACCGCATGTGCTTGTAGTTGCTGAGTCCAACAGCTCCGTTACTTATGTGGATAACTATGTATCTGGCGAACTGTCTTCACCTGTATTCCATAACGGTGTTGTGGAAGTATTCGTGAAAGCTGGTGCCAAAGTCCGTTTCGCATCAGTTCACCAACTGAGCACAAGTGTTACTGACGTATCTTTCCGCCGTGCAGTGGTGGAGAACGACGCTTCGATTGAGTGGATCGTTGGTGAGATGAACAACGGTGATACTGCAAGCAACACGATGACGGTTCTTAAAGGGAACGGCTCAAGCTCCGATTCCAAAGTTATCGCAGTAGGTTCCGGTTCCCAAAAACTGAACTACACAACAGAAGCTCGTCACTTTGGCAAAAACACGCCAAGTCAGATGATTACACGTGCAGTTATGCGTGAAGAGGCTTCTGCAATCATTAACGGAATCACGAAGATTGAGAAAGGTGCTACCAAAGCGGACGGACAGCAAACAGAGAAAGTACTGATGCTGAGCCCGAAAGCACGTGGAGACGCCAACCCAATCCTTCTCATTGATGAGGATGATGTAACAGCTGGTCACGCGGCTTCTGTAGGTCAAGTCAATGTGGAGCAAATTCATTACTTGATGTCGCGCGGGATTAACCGTACGGATGCGGAACGCCTGATCATTTACGGCTTCCTGGCTCCGGTGGTGGCGGATATTCCTTTGGAAGCACTGCGTACCCAATTGCAGTCTCTCATCGAACGGAAACTGGGACAATGAACCCGGCTATCCGCGAGCAGTTCCCGATCCTCCACCAGGAAATCAACGGACACCCGCTCGTATACCTAGATAACGCAGCGACTTCCCAGAAGCCGCTGGCTGTAATCGAAGCGATTAAACATTATTATGAATTTGAGAACTCCAATGTGCATCGTGGTGTTCATACGCTTGGAAGCCGTGCAACGGATGCTTATGAAGGCGCACGTGAGAAGGTTGCCAAGTTTATCAACGCACGGCGCACACAGGAGATTATTTTCACCCGTGGGACAACGACCGCTCTGAATTTGGTGGCTTCGTCCTACGGACGCTCAGTCTGCAAAGAAGGCGATGAGATTGTTATTACGCAGATGGAACACCATAGCAATCTGATTCCATGGCAGCAAGTAGCCAAGGAAACGGGAGCGACATTGAAATACATTCCGCTACAGCCGGATGGCAACATTGATTTGGCTGATGTGGAGAAGACGATTACGAACAATACCAAAATTGTAGCAATCGCGTATGTATCCAATGTTATGGGTGTTGTTCATCCGGTAAAACAAATTGCTGAAATTGCACACCGCAATGGTGCTGTCATCGTTGTGGATGGCGCACAGAGCACACCGCACATGAAGGTGGATGTGCAGGATCTGGACTGTGATTTCTACGCATTATCCGGCCATAAAATGTGCGGACCAACCGGGATCGGTGCACTTTACGGCAAAAAGGCGCTGCTGGAGTCCATGGAGCCGGTTGAGTTCGGCGGTGAAATGATTGATGATGTGGGTCTCTATGAATCCAATTGGAAAGAGCTTCCTTGGAAATTCGAAGGTGGAACACCGATTATCGCAGGTGCGGTTGGATTGGGCGCTGCTATCGATTTCCTGGAGCAGATTGGCATGGATGAGATTGCTCATCATGAAAGTGTGCTGGCAGCTTATGCAACGGAACGTATGGCCGAGATTGACGGACTGACCATTTATGGGCCAGCTAAGCGTCATGTCGGAGTGGTTACATTTAACCTCGGTGATGTACATCCGCATGATGTGGCAACTGTGCTTGATGCGAGTGGCGTAGCCATTCGTGCTGGACACCACTGTTGCCAACCGCTGATGCGCTGGCTTGAAGTCAGTTCAACAGCTCGTGCCAGTTTCTATCTATACAATAACGAACAAGATGTGGACCGGCTTGTCAGCGCCTTAATCCAGACAAAGGAGTATTTTGGCGATGCAACTTGATGATCTGTACCGGCGTGTCATAATGGACCACTACAAAAACCCGCGGAACCGCGGAACGTTTGATAATGAAGCTGTCACGGTGAATTTGAACAATCCAACGTGCGGCGACCGGATTTCACTGCAACTTTTGCTGAAAGACGGAATCGTTCAGGAAGCCAAGTATACGGGGGAAGGTTGTTCCATCAGTATGTCCTCGGCATCAATGATGACCGAGGCAGTCAAAGGCAAAACGATGGATCAGGCACTCAACATGGCTAACCGTTTCTCCTCACTGATGAAAGGGGAAGAAGTCGATTTCGACGATTATGAAGATCTCGAAGCCCTATCCGGTGTGAACAAGTTCCCTGCACGCATCAAATGTGCCACATTGGCCTGGAATGCTTTACGCAAAGGAATTGACGAAGAGGACAATGTACAATAACGATAGGGAGGTAGAGCAAGATGGCTAAAAAAGCACCAGAAATGGAAGAGTATAAATATGGTTTTCGCGACGAGCACAAATCCATCTTTCAAACCGGTAAAGGTCTGACTGCAGAAGTCGTTACGGAGATTTCCAAAATCAAGAACGAACCGGAATGGATGTTGGAATTCCGTTTGAAATCCCTGAAACAATTCGAAAAAATGCCGATGCCTAAATGGGGCGGAGATCTTGACGGATTGGATTTCAACGAAATTCAGTATTATGTCCGTGCTTCTGACAAGCAAGGAAAAACATGGGAAGAAGTTCCTTCCGAAATCAAGGAAACTTTTGATAAATTGGGTATCCCTGAAGCGGAGCAAAAGTTCCTCGCAGGTGTATCGGCTCAGTATGAGTCCGAGGTTGTATACCACAACATGCAAAAAGAATTGGAAGATCAGGGCGTAATCTTCATGGATACGGATACTGCACTTAGAGAGCATCCGGAAATCCTGCGTGAATATTTCGCAACCGTTATTCCACCAGCAGATAACAAATTCGCTGCATTGAACAGTGCCGTCTGGTCCGGAGGAAGCTTCATCTACGTGCCTAAAGGCGTAAAATGTGAAGTGCCTCTGCAAGCCTATTTCCGGATTAACTCCGAAAATATGGGACAATTCGAGCGTACACTCATCATTGCGGACGAAGACAGCTTCGTTCACTATGTAGAGGGCTGTACAGCTCCAATCTACAGCACGAACTCACTGCACAGTGCGGTTGTTGAGATCATCTGTAAGAAGAATGCTCGTGTTCGTTATACAACGATTCAAAACTGGGCACCAAACATCTACAACCTGGTTACGAAACGTGCGGTTGCTGAAGAAAATGCAACGATGGAATGGGTCGATGGCAACATCGGTTCCAAACTGACGATGAAATATCCAGCAGTTGTACTGAAAGGCCGCGGAGCTAAAGGTTCGGTTCTGTCCATCGCTGTAGCTGGTAAAAATCAGCATCAGGATGCAGGCGCGAAAATGATTCACTTGGCTCCAGATACAACATCAACGATTGTATCCAAGTCGATCAGTAAACATGGTGGTAAAGTAACCTACCGTGGTCTGGCTTCCTTTGGTCGCCAAGCGGAGGGCGCAAAATCCAATATCAAATGTGATACGCTCATTCTGGATAATGAGTCCACATCCGATACGATTCCTTACAATGAAATCATGAATGATAACATCATGCTTGAGCATGAAGCTACGGTATCCAAAGTGTCCGAGGATCAACTCTTCTACCTGATGAGCCGTGGTTTGACCGATGCAGAAGCAACACAGATGATCATCATGGGCTTTATTGAACCGTTCACGAAGGAACTGCCGATGGAATATGCGGTAGAGATGAACAGATTGATCAAATTCGAAATGGAAGGGTCAATTGGTTAATCCAACTGCCCTAACCCGTTTCGAAACGTCGATTCTGATTGTGGCAAAGTTGTGCTGAATCAGTTTCACGTGAACTAAATAGCAGATCAAGAAAGATCGAGGGAGTTTATCCCTCGATCTTTTTTTATTGCAGTAGAAACGAACTGGGATGCTCTATCCTGGGTTTATTTGTAATAAAATAAGATCAATAGCACAAGCCATTTACTAGATTTAAGCATCTAATGATAGAAAAGGATGTGAATACATGAGCATAAATCCGTTTAAGGGATATCGGATTACGAGTTCATTTGGCTATCGAATTCATCCTATTTCTGGCGGTCAGACATTTCATCGTGGAATCGATCTCGTCACAGAGCCATGGAATGGGCCCATACATGCATTTATGGACGGGACTGTACGTTTTGCTGCGGAAGGTGCTACAGGCTCAGGATTCGGCGGTTACGGGCTTACGGTTGCAGTACAGGATCATAGGGGCTACTTGCATTGTTATGCTCACCTTTCTAGAATTGCAGTGAAAGTTGGACAGCAAGTGAAACAAGGACAGCTTCTTGGCAACCAGGGGAGCACGGGTGAAAGCACGGGTCCGCATGTGCATTATGAGGTACGCAAAACGAGCTCCCCTTCGTATGGATACACGGCTAGTGAAAATGGTGTTGTTGATCCAGGGATATATTTGCAATCTGAATATAGTTCGACGGTTGAAGGACAGGAGGGGACCCCAATGACGACGGAGGAAAGGGCACGATTAACAGCGATGGAGAAGACGCTGGAATCCCAGTCAGCCTGGATTCAGCAGCAGAAGAGCATTTCCAGTATGGCTTGTCCGTCTTGGGCTGAGGAAGCTTATCATTACTACCAACCATATATAATGAACGAAACAGGCAGTTATGACTTTTGGAGATTACTTGTCATCATGTATCGTAAGGAGAAGGGAATCAAGGTCTCTTCCAGTTCCTCAAGTTAACGAACAGATCAGGAGTATATGTGAAGATTGATTTAGGCAAAAGCAGGCAGACAACCATTTATTGAATGTTTCCAGTTCGCCCGGTTCATCCCAACGCAAACGTCATATGTTAGGGTATACCTGATGAAGAGGAGGCAATCACATGAGCGAAGTAGGATATGGCTGTGGGGGCAACGTAGGCGGCGTAGGCGGATACAATATGTTCACAAACACGGGTGCGATCTTGGTACTGTTCATTCTGTTGGTTATCATCACTAAAGCATTCTTTATTTAATATGATATGAACAAATCGGTATTCAAAAAGGGAAGCCTTAACGGCTCCCCTTTTTTGCGTCAAATAATATAACTGTGTAAGAAGTTCACTTGAGCTTGGGTTACTCTAACTGCTGCTGCGCATACCTAAATACTAATGGTTACTGGATATAAATTTCAACGATAGCTACATCTCTTTCCTTCGCTAAATCAATGAAGGCTGTAGAGGTCTGAACGAGTGGGCGGAAGTAATCCGCAGGGTTGTTCAAGATAATCAGACCGGTTTCGCCGGTCGTGAGCAGAACCCTTTTGCCAATAAAATTGGGTAGCATGTGTTTGATGAGTTCCTGCGTAACTTCAGCATTCAACTGGCCGAAGCTGAGGCTGTACAGTTCGCATAGCACGGAGATTAATTCCTGCTTGGTCTGATACACCCGATTAGTCGTCATCGCGCTGTACACATCGGCTACAGCCGTTATACGGGCAAATGGGTGAATCTCGTCACCTTTCAGTCCGTAAGGGTAGCCACTTCCATCCTCGCGCTCATGATGCTGGAGGGCAACGGTTGCAAGGATCTCGTCCTGAGTGGACTCTTTGACAATCTCATAACCATATAAGGTATGTTTCTTCATTTCTTCGAATTCTTCCGGCGTTAACTTGCCCGGCTTATGTAAAATTTCAGAAGGAATCTTGGACTTGCCAATATCGTGAAGATATCCTGCTTTGGCCACGGTTAGACACTCCTCAGGATTGTAGCCCATCCAGCCGGCGATATAAAAAGCGAGCATTCCGACTTGTAAGGAATGGTTGTAGGTATAGTCGTTATCCCCGTCAAGCATCAGCAGCAAGGAGACAACGTCCTTTTGTTTTTCAAGCTGTCCCGTTAGGGTTATCAGTATTTCATCGACCTGAGTCTCATCAATAAAACCCTTCTCCATCGCTTGTCCAAACAGAGATTCTGTACCTTTGATCGTATCGTTAAACAGGTTAGTTAACAGACGGGTTTGATCGGAAGGTAAGGTTTGTGCATCAGAGTGGAGGTCAGATGTTGTATGCTCTACATCTGCGTAATCGATTCCGTGCTGCAGCAGCTTGGCAATATCATCGTCGCTGAGTGTGGAACCTTTCATCAGCATGTGGAGACCCGAACTGTTGTACACATCATTTTTTAACAGGTCGCCAGTTTTAAGATCAGTAACATGCACTCTCACGTATAAACCACCTTTTCCTCGACTAATATCGACATATATGATTATAATAACAAGAAAAAAATGGGTTGACAACGACTTATTTACTAATTTCATCACCCGTCGAACAGGTCGAATGACTAGTTATTTAATTGTCTGTAGGGTTCCAGGGTCCTAGTTGATGACCTTTCCACTCGGAACCATCTTCCCATATTTCTTTTTTCCAGATGGGTACATTCTGTTTGAGTCTTTCAATCGCGTAACGGCTTGCGTCATAACAGTCACTGCGATGAGGGGAGGAAACGGCAATAACGACGCTGATCTCTGCTACGTCTACCTTCCCAATCCGATGGCTAATCGCACATTTTACGCCTGGCCAGCGTTCATTGATTTCACTACCGATAGCTGCCATCTGAGAAAGTGCCATAGGTACATAGGCCTCATATTCAAGATGAACCGTTCGTTGTTGTCCGGTCATTTCACGGGTGGTGCCAACAAAGGTAAGGGCAGCTCCATGGTTTGACGTAATGACGAGCTCCGTTGTAGCTTCGACGGACAGTGGGGACTGGGTGATCAGGAATAATCCGTCATCCGTACGATGCTCAGGATGGGTAGAACGATGTCCGTCACCATTCAAATGGGAACCATCTCCTCCCGATACGGGGGGGATTAAGGCGAGTTCATCCTGGGCCTTGATTATAATATCGGCAGAAGCATACTGCTGGTTTACTGCAAGAAAAGAAACACGTATTTGAGCAGCCGCTTCAGGGTAAGCAAGGCCCAGTTTTTCTTTTAATTGCAAAGGAGTTGGATCCGTTCCGGGATAATCATATTCAAGCAGGGATGTGCCCAGACGTTCAGCGATTCCTGCAAATAGTTGAATTGTTAATTTCATGGAAATTACTCACCTCTTTTTAATCTCTAAACCCTATAAATATATCATAACGACGCGGAAAATGTTATGCTTATCCATTAGAGGAATGTACGTTATCGACGATATGAGGGAGGCGGTGTGATGAGCACCAAGAAGGCGCAAACATTAACGATTCTACACACCAATGACATCCATAGTCATTTTGGCTCCATGAGCTCCATCGCCGCCATGATCGGACACGAGAAGGAACAGGCTGGAGAATTTCTGGTAGTGGATATCGGAGATCATATGGACCGGATGGCAGTTGAGACGGAGGGTACCCTGGGGGCAGCCAACGTGGATGTCATTAACCTGACCGGTTATGATGCGGTAACGATCGGAAACAACGAAGGACTAACATTTACATCCGAGCAACTGGCGCAGTCTTACTCTGGACTTCTGTGTCCTGTTGTATGTGGAAATGTTGTGGACCAGGCTACAGGCCTGCCACCAGTCTGGATGAAATCCTCTCTCATTTTGGAGAAGGGGCCTTTTCGCATCGGTTTGCTTGGTGCTACAGCACCCTTTACCGCTTTTTATGAATTGTTGGGTTGGGATGTATTGGACCCGGTAGAGACGCTGCGTGAGCAAGTTGAAGCTTTGCGTCCTCAGGTGGATGTAGTTGTTATATTGTCTCATCTGGGGCTTTCCACAGATCGCAGATTGGCCGAACAGATCCAGGGCATCGATGTCATTCTGGGCGGACATACACATCATGTACTGGAAGAACCATTAATCATTGGTCAGACGGTGCTTGGAGCGGCAGGCAAGTATGGCCAGTGGCTCGGTAAGGTGGTACTGGAGCGGGAATATGAAGCGAATGAACTTACACTGGTGAGCAGCGGCTGTGTTCCGGTCCAGAACATGTTGCTCGAAGAAAGCGTATCGCTGGCTATAGATACACACCGGACGGAAGCTGAGCGTGCGCTGGGCCAAACAGCAGTTATTACGGACAGGACGCTGACCATTGATTACGATCATGAGTCACCGTTTGCGTCATTGCTTGCCCAGGCAGTTCGGCAGTTCACTGGAGCGCAGTTGTCTCTTGTTAACGCCGGGCAGCTCCTTGGAAATCTTCCGCAGGGGAATATCACGAAGGGAATGTTACATTCCCTATGTCCATCTCCCATTAATGCCTGTACAATATGCTTGAATGGAATTCAGATTCGGGAGGCTCTGGAGCAGTCCCTGTTGTCAGAGTTTTCACGTAAACCGATTATCGGGTTTGGATTTCGTGGGGATATTTTAGGAACATTGTGCATGGATGGTATGGATGTGGAGTATGACCCCCATTCGCCTCCATATGAGAAAATCCGTGCCATATATATTGAGGGCGAGCCGGTTCATGATGAACATGAATATGTGGTAGGAACACTCGACATGTTTACCTTTAACGTGGGATATCCGTCCCTTGCTCTTGGAACGGATATATCGTATCGACTTCCTGAATTCATACGTGACCTGCTCGAAACGGAATTAAAAAGGCCTGGGGCGCTGGATGACAGCCTGCGATCCCGTTGGCATAAAATCTAACAAGTACTTGCCTTCTGCTGAAGCGGCGGCTAGTGGAAATTACATCTACGGAGCGGGAGAGGATAGGCTGTGCGTTTAGTACATATAAACCTATTGCAGCCTGGCATGAAGCTGGGGAAACGAATTTATAGTGAAGAGGGTTTGGTTCTGCTCAGTGAGGGAGTGGAGCTGACCAGTCGGTTGATTGGACGTCTGAAGGACCTGGGGATTGGATATGTGTATATTTCGGATGCAGCAACAGAGGATATCATCATTCCGGATATGCTGCAGGAAGAGACCAGGCGCAGAGCGTTAGTTGAGATCAAACAGCAGTTTCAGAGTATGTCGGGTCTCAAAACCAAAAGCCGAATCCCACACTTCGGAAAAGCACTTAGCGGGTTAATGAATACGATTCTGGAGGACATCGGCAGTCAGAAGGAAGCAATGATTATGCTGATGGATATGAACGCCAGTGATTTTGACCTGTATAATCATTCTCTTAATGTATGTGTGTATACGCTGGTTCTTGGTGTGGCATCGGGTTATACCCGCCAGCAATTAATGGAGATTGGTCTGGGTGCCTTGTTACATGATATTGGAAAAACACAGATTGCTCCAGAAATTCTGCACAAGCCTGCCAAATTGAGCGATGAGGAATTTAAAATCATACAGCAGCATACTACATATGGACATCGTATTCTCAAAGACGAACCGGGTATACCGCTCCTTGCTGCCCATTGCGCATTACAACACCATGAACGGATTGATGGCAGCGGCTATCCTTTTGGTTTGAAAGACAAAGAGATTCATGAGTACGCCAAATGGCTAGCTCTTGCCGATTCGTATGATGCGATGACAACCAATCGGGTATATAAACAAGCTTTGCTGCCACATCAAGCTGTGGAAGTATTATACACGGGTTCAGGAACTTTATATGAACAGCGAATGCTGGAGAAGTTCCGTGACTGCGTAGCCATTTATCCCTTAGGTATCTCCGTCACGCTGAGTACAGGGGAGGTCGGGGTTGTTGCAGACATCCATACGCGCATTCCGCAACGACCACGTATTCGTGTTCTCAAGGATGCAGACGGACAGACATTAAGTGCACCCTACGAGATCGATCTGTCTACAGCGTTGTCTGTTATGATTACAGGTGTTGAGGGTGTGGAAGACGCTACGCCAGCTTCAGCGCGTGGCGAATTATTTTGATATCCTGACGTCAAATGGAGAATGGGTCAACGCTCATTTCGTAATATCCGGGCCAGCAAGGCCTTGATATTACGCGGGCGTTTTTTGTCATGTAATGGACAGAGCATGCTCATGCCAGAGCACAGGAAATTGTGCTATGATTAAAGATAACTCCAAAAGTTGCAGACGGGGTATGTTGTAAATAAAACTTTTTAGGTTAATAAAAGGAATAAGGTGAAGAACAATGACCATGCTAAACTCAGGATCGGTAGAACCGATGCCTTTATCGCCGACTAATGATCCTTGGGATCCGATCGGCTCTTTGCGTACATATGGACGCCATGTGCTGACCAGTGTAGAAATGACCGTGACTCATCTGTGCAATATGCGCTGCGAGCATTGTGCGGTAGGAGATATGTTAACGATGCGTGAAGCACCAGCGCTTCCGCTGCCTTTGATGCTTAAAAGGCTGGATGAGGTGGAGCACCTTCAGACCATTAGTCTGACGGGCGGTGAGCCGAGCTTCAGCCAGAAGACTGTGGATGAGATGATCATTCCGCTCCTCAAATATGCCAAGGAACGGGGCATTCGTTCCCAGATCAACTCGAATCTGACGCTGGATTACCGTCGGTACGAGCAGCTTCTGCCTTATCTGGACGTTATGCATATCTCATTCAATTATCTGAATGCCGATGACTTTCACCAAGTGGGGTTTGCCAACAGTGGTAGACCTGTAAAACGGGAAGTCGCGGTGAAGATGTATGAGAAAATGATTGAAAATTCCCAAAAACTCAGTGAAGCGGGCATGTTTATCTCTGCGGAGTCCATGATTAATTTCCGTACTCATGACAAGCTTGAGGGCATTCATCAATTGATCCGTGAGATGGGCTGTGTCCGTCATGAAGTGCATCCGATGTATAATTCGAATTTTGCTTCTTCGCTGCCGGTGCTTTCCCTTGATCATATGAGAGCAGCAATTCATCGTTTGTTAGATGTGCGTGACAAGGATATGTGGATGCTGTTTGGTACACTTCCGTTCTTCGCATGCAGTGCAGCAGAGCAGGATCGCGAACTGATCAACCGCCTGTATAGCGAGCCTAAAGTGACGGTTCGTAATGATCCCGATGGTCGTAACCGCGTTAACGTGAACATGTTCACTGGGAACGTGTATGTTACCGATTTTGCCGACATCCCGGCGTTTGGCAACATTAGTGACCGGAAGCTGGATGACGTATTCCATGAGTGGTCGGCGGAACATCCTTTGAATCAGACAGTGAACTGTCATTGTGATGCTGCTTCTTGCTGCGGTCCGAATCTTCTGGTGGCAGATATGTATTATAAAGGTGTGGATTTCAAATCGAGAAAAGCAATTACACGTTGATATTCCAGGTGTATTCCTGAAATAGAGAGAAAAGGGGAGTTTCGACTTGGGTATTCATACCGAATTTCATCTTGGGCAGTTGGTTTTTAATCTGGTCTGTGTGTTTCTGCTCGTATTTTTGAATGGTGTATTTGTCGCAGCGGAATTTTCTCTGGTCAAAGTTAGACAAACACGCCTGACTCAATTACAGAGTGAAGGGAATAAGTTGGCTGGTTATGCACTGAAGGTGAATGGTAAATTGGATGCCTATCTATCGGCAACCCAGTTCGGAATCACGCTGACATCGCTGGGGCTTGGTTGGCTAGGTGAACCGGCTATTTCCGAATTGCTGGTAGAACCTCTGATGTTCAAGCTTGGTGTAGCGGACACAGGACTTATATCCACGGTATCGGTCATCATTGGTTTCTGTATCATTACGTTCTTGCACATTGTGCTGGGTGAGCTTGCGCCCAAATCTCTGGCAATTCAAAAAACAGACGGAGTGGCTTTGTTGCTATCGGCGCCGTTGCTGTTATTTTATAAAATTTTCTTCCCATTCATCTGGGTACTGAACGTATCAGCCAATGCACTGCTGCGTTTGGCGGGCATCGAACCCGCCAGCGAAGGGGAGGCCCATTCGGAAGATGAGCTTCGCATCTTGATGAAGCAAAGTGCGAAGAGTGGTGTTATCGACAAGGATGAAATCAAACTGATGGATAACATCTTTGATTTCTCCGATATGCTGGCACGTGAAATTATGCTGCCACGTACGGATATGGATTGTCTGTACACTCATATGTCGCTGGAAGAAAACCTGAAAATAATTAATGCAACGAAGCATTCCCGTTACCCTGTAGCTGTTGAGGATAAGGATGAGATTATCGGATTTATCCACATTACCGATCTGCTTCTGGCAGAACCAGACCAGCAGCATGATCTGGCTGCGCTTGTTCGACCAATTCTGAATGTTCCTGAATCCATGGAGATCAGTCATGTACTTCGTCTGATGCAGAAAAAGCACTCCCAGATGACACTGGTGGTTGACGAATATGGCGGCACAGCCGGCCTGCTGACTGCTGAAGAGATTTTGGAAGAGATCGTTGGTGATCTGTATGATGAGTTCGAGGACGAACGTCCGCATATGGAGCGCAGTGGAGAAGCCTTTTCCATCGATGGTCGTTCCCTGATTGAAGAGGTCCATGAATGGACGGGAGCTGTCATCGAGGATGAGGAAGTCGATACGATTGGCGGCTGGCTGTTCAAGGAATTGGAAGGCAGCGCGGTCAAAGGTAAAACACGGGAGCAAAACGGTTATGTCTTTGAAGTGGAAGAATCCACCCGTCTCCGAATTACCCGTGTGAAGGTATATAAGCGACCCGATCCTGAAGAAGATAAGGTGGAAATGGAAGAAAAGGAACCAGGTTCGATGCAGGATGATGATCGTGAACGTAACAGGGACTGAGTATTGATGAAATAATCATTGATGCTTATGCCGCCATATCAAATGAAGTGACCTTTGGACACTGCCCAGCGGGGGAAGTTGTTCGAAGGTCTTTTTTTGCGTTCCGCTAAATATGGGATTAACTTGGGGGACAGCGACATATGGTTATAGAGACGGGAAATGAAAGCTTGTAATGTAGGGATGTCGAATGTACCAAATCAGTGATGAAGGAGGCGTTGTTCTGTGTCAGATCCGCAGCTTCGTGCTTACGCCCCTTTTGTGGGGCCGTTTGATCCATGTCCACCGAAGACGATTCGGACGTACCTGGTTCCTCCGCAATTGTTTATCCCATTTCAGCCGATGGGCTGGCCGCAGTACAGTCCCGCAGAAGCTTTAAGAATTGGAACGTTGTGGCCTGCTTTATACAGTCCTTATACACCTGCGAGCTCGAAGGGAAGGAAGGTGGAAGCAGATGGAACCTGAAGCACCCAAAGCCTGTGATGCAAAATACTATGAGCTGCTGGAGGAACTTCAGGCCCTGGATTTTGTATTGGTTGAGCTGAATCTGTATCTGGACACCCACCCGGGCGACTATCAGAGCATTGAGCAATACAACAAATTCAGCCAGGAGCGGATGAGGGTTGCCCATGAGTTTCAGCAATTGTACGGACCATTGATGAACTTTGGGCATGCTTTCTCCAAATATCCGTGGGAATGGTCCCAGACACCATGGCCTTGGCAAGTGTGAGATAACATCCTCGGGTTTCCTTGCAGTCGTTCCAGGCCGGGAACTCGAGGGATCGTAACAGGTAGGATTTGATTTAAAAGAGGAGGCGTCTGCATGTGGGTGTATGAGAAAAAATTGCAATATCCCGTTCGGGTTAGCAAATGTGATCCTCATATGGCGAAATTGCTGGCGGAACAGTATGGGGGCGCAGACGGAGAACTGGCGGCCGCTCTGCGGTATCTGAACCAGCGGTATACAATTCCGGACAAGATTATCGGGCTGTTGAATGATATAGGGACGGAGGAATTTGCTCATCTTGAGATGATTGCAACAATGATCTACAAGCTGACAAAGGATGCGACTGTGGAGCAACTGGAAGCAGCGGGGCTTGGGCCGAACTATGCACAGCGTGATTCTGCTTTGTTCTATACGAATTCTTCCGGTGTGCCATTTACAGCAGCCTATATTGCCTCGAAGGGAGATCCTATCGCAGATTTGTACGAGGATATTGCAGCGGAAGAGAAGGCACGGGCTACATATCAGTGGTTGATCGATCTTACGGATGACGTGGATCTACAGGACAGTCTCAAGTTTCTGAGAGAACGGGAGATTGTGCATTCCTTGCGTTTTCGTGAGGCCGTAGAGATTCTGAAGGATGATCGGGAGACAAAGAAGATTTTCTGATGAGGACAACATATCAATTCTCATTGCCGTTCTCTGCAAAGGGAGCGGTTTTTGCGATGAAAGGAACGTTTAGAGCATGCTCCTCGTTGGTTTTGAAGTAATGGGAATGGAATGTTATCCAATGTAAGTTATCATTCAAATATAAAATAATAAAAAAGCAGGACCATCCTTTTTTTTTTGTTAAAAAAGGATGGTCCTGCTTTTTGGAATTCCGTGTCAAGCTCTCAGTATTCAACGACCATGGCAACATTTTGCCACCCAGCACCAACGGTCCAGAACAGCACTTTATCACCACGCTGAATTTGGCCGGATGTAATGGCTCGATGTAATGCAATAAACGGACTGCTGGTTGAGGTGTACCCGAACTCGTCTCCGATGTAGACGGCGATATCTTCGCCAATGCCAATGTTTTCGGATACAGCACGTATATTGCCAATGGATAATTGGGAGAAACAAGCGGCTTTGATCTCATCTGCTCCGATTTCGTTACGACTCAGCAAAGTTCGAATCGATTCAGAGGCTGCACCTACACAGATGGAATCATCAAACGGTATGAATTTGACATGGAAGGCTCCTGCGTCAACACCGGTTTGGCCCAGTTTTGCAAGACCTTGTGCCGGGAAAAGAGAATTGCCGTACACACAGGTATCGGTCTGATAGATCGAGTCAATAAACCCGACAGCCTGCTCATTCCGCTCAACAATGACAGCTGCTGCTGCGTCCCCAAAATTCGCGAAGTATACAGGATCATCCGGACTGGCGTGAGGAGCCACGTAATCCGAGCCAATAATCAAAGCACGACGAATTCTGGGATTGCTCATCATCTGACGGCTAACTTGTTCAAAGGCTGCGGTCATGCCCGCACAGTTGGCATTGCTATCAATGCAGATCGTATGGGATGCCCCGTTAATCAGGCGATGAATCATTAAGGAATTCGTAGGAAAGATGTATTCCGGCGTTTGACTTGCATAAGCAATCAGATCGATATCGGCACCGGTGAGTCCGGTCTTTTCGAGCAAATTACTGGCGGCCTCAAAGGCCATGCTTAGTGAGTTCTCATCATCGTTGTCAATTTTGTAACGTGTATCACGCCCAAGTGCCTTTAACAATCCCCGAATATCTACACCTCTTGCATCAAAATGTTCAATATAAAAGTCATTGCCCACCTTGTTCGTTGGATGATAGATATCGATATCTACAATACGAATTCCAGCCATCTTCATTCTCCTTCTGAGCGGATGGGTGAACCCTCAGCTTGTCCGCCTGGTTTATTAGGTCGTAACCGTGGAGATGATCTCAAGATTTTCCAGTCCGACAGACCGTCCAAGACGGGACAGCTGCATTTTCAGAATGGCATTATTCTCAAGCGTCAACACCACTTTTTTATATTCATCTTTTTTGAACATCTGCAGGCAGCCCTCGAGAAGAGGCACAATTTCCGGAGCGGTAACATTCAACTTTTTGCAATCAATATTCAGCTCATACTCCTTGGTGTTAATCGGAGCGATCGTGTCCTGATATGCCGAGATGGAACGTAAACCGTCTTCTTGAGAGAAAGAGCCCTCCAGTTCAATGTTCAACACCTTGTTCGGAACGTCAGTATTCAGTATAAAACTTCCCATGATTGTTATCTCTCCTTTAAATGAGTTAAGGCTATCCCGCTCACCAAGACATAGGCCTTGAGGCCCTCGCTGAATGCTTCTGAGATGTAGGCGGATTCGAAGGATAATTTAACCATATTATAAAGGTAGAGATGTAATAAGATCAATAAAAAAGTCGAATCGTGTATAAAAATGTAGAAGAGTGAATTATTGGATTTCATCCAGTGTAGCGAGCAATATATTAAAAGCACTGATGATCCGCGGTGCTCCAACACAAGGTGCCAGATGCAGCAAAATTCCTTTGAGCTGATCTACAGTTACACCGACACTTAGCGCCATCGTATAATGAACCCCCAACTGCTCATACTGCCCTTGTGAGATCAGTGAGGAGATAATCGCAACTTCCTTCCATTGATCGGTAATGGTGGTACGTTGAAAAATATCACCGTAAGCCGTTCCCATAATAAATTCGGCGAGCTCAGGGAACTGATCCTTAATGGGTGCCAATGCTTTTGCACCATATTCACCCGAAAGCTTTGCAAAACGCTCCAATCCTTGAGTCACTTGTTCACTCATGCCTATGTTCCTCCTAATTCAAAGTCACGGTACGGTGAGCCGTGGGTGGAATCTCGTCGCGATCGGTAAGAAGCTCAATTACAGTAACTTGGTTCAGCTGCTGCGCGGTCTGTAGAGCAGATGTGAATTCGGCCCGTGTTTCCGCCCGGAAAGCAACAGCGCCGAGAGACTCCGCAAACTTTGCCGCATCCACGGGAACCTCGTACAAGGTGCCATCGATTCGGCCTGTTGTTTTTTCCATGCCTTTCAGTGCCATATCCAGCTGTTTATTGTTCACGACGATGAAGATGACATGCAGATTGTTGCATACAGCAGTGTTAATCTCGGTTCCAAGCATCATGAAGCATCCGTCACCTGTAATGCATACGATGGTTTCTTCCGGTGCGGCAGTCTTGGCCCCAATAGCCATGCCGATGGCATTACCCATGCAGGCAAAGTAGGCGTCAAACACAAAGCTGCCGGGTTTCTTGACTTTATATCGTTGAACGGCATGAAAACCATGACTACCATCATCTACAAACAGCTTATGATCATATGGAAGCAGTTCACTCATTTCTTCCAGCACGGATGCCAGGGACAGGTTCGGCAGATCCGGGAGAGGTACGGTGTAATCTACAGTTGTCGTTTCTTTTGGAACAATAGGTTGTTCTGTCAGTGTACCGAGCAAAAACTGCAGGTTGTCCTTCAAGTCTCCGGTGATATGTAAGGTTTGAGCGTTAAGTATTTTACCAACGAATGTAGGATCAGCGTCGAATTGAATCAGATGTGCAGGATGGTTCTCAGGCTTCAAATTACAGATCGTCATATCACTTAGACGTGAACCGAGTACGATATAGAGATCACTTTGATTCAGTAGTTCATCTGCATGAGGGAAGCCACCAACACCGCAGGGCCCACGATATAGGGGATGATCCCAAGCAATGGCACCTTTTCCGCCAGGAGAAGTAATGACAGGAATATTGAAATGTTCGGCAAAATGGAGCAATTCATCATGGGCTCTGGCGCGGCTGACGCCTTTGCCTGCAATAATTAAAGGATGACTGGACTGTTGAAGTAAGGGGAGGATACGATTCAAGTTGGATACGCTAATCAGGGGTTCTGGCTCCGGGATGAAAACCCGAAAGTCAGCAAGCTGTTCGGTTTGTACATCAAAAGGAAGACAGAGATGGACGGGCCCTTTGTTGGGACCGAGTGCAATGGAAAGGGCGTGATTCAATATGGTGCTGAAATGATCACCACGCTCCACCAGTTTGCTGAATAGCGTGGCAGGACGGAACATCTCCGCCAGATCAGCCAAGTAGGAAGAAGAGTCCTGACATTGCGGAAGCCCCAATTCCTGAATGGATTGATGACCCGTAATAAACAGGACGGGCAAATTATTGGCCTTGGCATGGGCTGCAGCGGTGAGCAAGTTGGTTCCGCCCGGACCAGAAGTGGCGAAGGCCACACCCAGTTTCCCTGTTTGGAGGGCATAACCCGATGCGGCAAAGCCTGAACTGGATTCATGGCGACCTGGAATGAATTCCAAACCGTAATCGACCATTTTCAGGACAGCAGGACAGATGGATTTTCCGATAATACCAAAGACATGAGTAACGCCTAAATTACGCAGAGCTTCTGCCAAATAGTCCGCAACTGTTCTCATGCGGGACACCTCGCTTCATAAAATAGGTTTTTGGACCCACAGGTCAAGTTCCATTTTTGGAGTGTATGTCGTTGTCTAAGGTTGTAAAAGGAAATAAATCCTTGTTAATAGGAAGAGTAGCTTTTTTTGTGGTTTTTTGTCAACCGCTTTTATGAGTATAAGTTCCTGATTCTTAGGTTGGAAACGCTTAATGTCTTGTCCCATATGAGAAAATAAATTAGTTATATATTCCTGCAACGAATTACCTATAAACAAGATTTATAGAATTAAATGTAAAATAATATATAATATGATGTATTTTTTTGTGTAGATCAAATTAGAAGCGTATGCTTTCCATTTCGTATCCGTGCAAGGATTGGCAATATTATGCTTTCTGTTATACTGAAATTCGATGGGAGTGAGTTGAATGACAACGATAAAAATGGCCGTAATTGGTCTGGGCAAAATGGGAATACATATGATACATCAGGCAACAGAGGCAGAACTATCCGAAAAAGTAGAGATTGTAGCAGTGTGCGATTCCAGTGAGGAAAATTTGACATCGTTTGCTTCCTCGCATCCGGAGACGAAGACGTATATGGATTTCAAGCAATTGCTCGACACACATCCGGTTGATCTGCTGTACATAGCAGTTCCACCTAAATATCATTATCCAGTCGTTATGGAGGCATTAAAGCGCAAGATTCATGTATTCTGTGAGAAGCCACTGGCCAATAGCGTGGAGGAAGCTAGAGCAATGCTCGAGGCAGCCGAGAAGGCTGGTGTAGTACATGCAATTCATTTCTCCATGCCGCATGAACCATCAGTAGTGAAATTGCAAGAGCTGATTCGTCAGGAAACGATTGGTGAGATTCGCAAAATCGATCTGATTCTGCAATTCCCTCAGTGGCCACGAGCGTGGCAGCAAAATGCCTGGATTACCAGCCGCGAGCAGGGCGGATTCATTCTTGAAGTGGGAATCCACTGGATTCATATGATCCAAAATGTGTTTGGTGCTATCCGTGTGATTAACAGTGAGGTTCAATTTCCTCAAAATACAGGTGAATGTGAACATGAAGTTCAGGCCGCGATGGAGCTAGAGGATGGAACCCGAATTCAATTAAATGGGATTGCTCATTTTGCAGGTGAAGAGCGTGTATCCATGGTGGTTTACGGTACAGAAGGAACGATTGCCTTGGAAAACTGGGACCAACTATGGAGTGGGCGCATCGGAGAGCCGCTTGTTCCCGTCGAAGTGGATGAATCCTTAAGCCAGCTGCCTGTACTTAAACACGTCATTGCCCGTATTCAAGGCCAACCTGCCAAAATATACGATTTCAACGATGGCTATCATGCACAGCTTGTCCTTGAAGCGCTGCGTAATCCGGATCAATCCTGATCGAAAAAGGTACTGAGCTAGAAAAGGATTCGTGTTAAATGTTCTTTCATTTTGAAAAAAAGAAGCAGATCCCTATAGAGTAGGATCTGCTTCTTTGTGTTATCTGGGACTGATCAATAGGGTCAGGACAGCTTGAATCGGTTAACCAATTGATCAAGCGCATCTGACATTTCGTTCAATTGCTTGGACGTATCCGCCATTTCCTGTAACGACGCAAGCTGCTCCTCGGTCATAGCCGATACTTCCTCCGTGGCAGATGCGGTGTCCTCTACAACGGCTGATACTTCGTTAATGGATGTCATTACTGCTTCGCTGCCTGTGGTGAGCTCTTCAACCACAGCGGATACATCCAGCATCTCAGCGCTGAGGTCTTGAATGTGCTGCGTAATATTCGCAAAGGCTTGGCCCGCGTCTTCAATCGTCTGTAAGCCTTCGCTGACATGCTGTGTACTGCCTTCGACTTCATGAACGGTGCTCTGTATACCAGCTACGACCGTCTCCAGAATGCTTGTAATTTCTTTGGCAGAGGTGGCGCTTTGATCTGCCAGATTCCGAATTTCGCCAGCGACTACAGCGAATCCGCGTCCATTCTCCCCTGCACGCGCCGCTTCAATTCCGGCATTGAGCGCGAGTAGATTCGTTTGTCTTGCAATGCCTGACATGGAATCGGCAATGTTGATGACCTGATCGGACATTTTGGATATTTCATGAATGGCTCCCTGAACAGACAGGAAGGATTGTTCGATGGTCCCCATTTTGCCAACCGCATTATTAATTCGCTGCTGTCCATCGAGTGCAATGGACTCTGTGCGTACAGCGCGTTCAGCAGCCTCCGATGCGGAGCCAGCAACCCGGTTGAGTCCGGTCAGGGATTGTTCCATGGCGGCAACCATCGTCTGTGTAAGTGCAACTTGCTCATCTGCGCCTTCGGCCACACGTTCCATGGCTGCGGCAACCTCTTTTCCAGCCAGATGACTGTCGGACACGCCTTTGTCCAGCCGGTCTGATGCGGCGTTCAGGGTGGTAGCGTTGCTTTGGACGTCCAGCATCATCTGCTGCAAACCAAGGAGCATCGTATTGGCTGCCTCCGCAAGTTCCCGCGTTTCATCCTTCATCGGCGTGGCAATGCGCAGTGTCAGATCGCCATTGGAGGAGCCGATGTCATTCAGCGCGCGGATTACTGTTCGGATGTTTTTTACAATGGAACGGGATAGAATCAAGGCTGCAAAGATCGAGATCAAGGCCACAACGATAAGCGCTCCGTAAAGCTCCCAGTTCAAAATTTTGTTCTTTTGCTTCAGCGCTTCGGTGCGATTTTCAGTCAACGCCAGCTCATTGGTGCGAAATGTATTCAATAAACCGCGAATCTCATCCATATCCTTCTTGCCGGGGTCCTCCACAAAAAATTGCCTGATCGCCGCCATATCATTCGCTTTTCGAAGCGCAATAACCGGTTCGCCAGCGATCTGAATCCAGTCATCCATTTTAGCCGAGATTTCTTCAAGAAGTGCCTGCTGTGCCGGGTTATCCGAGACAAGCACCGCAAGCTGATCCTTGAGTATATTCTTCTGTTGAACGCCTGTGTTATAAGGGTCCAGGTAGTTTTCTTGTCCTGTAATTACATAACCTCGTTGTCCTGTCTCCATGTTCACCATAATATTTTCAATCTCATAGGTTAGATCATGTACCTTCATATCGTGATCCACCAGAAAGTCCAGTTCTCGTTGCAACTGGCTGATACTGTTTTGAATCAATAAAATAGAGCCAGCGAGCACCGCGAGTACGAGCAAATAACCTAAACCAATCTTATAAAAAATTTTGAAGGTCCTGTGCTTTTTCATGTTTGTTATGCCTCTCCTTGGGGTATATGTATTTGTCGAAAAAACTTGAACAATAGCTATTATAGTCCTTTAGGTGTGGTGTCTAAAGAACTATTTTCAGTATTATACTTAAAGGATGTTTACTTGTATATAGTTTGTTTAATTTAAGTATAATGTTTGTGGATTTTGTATGGCGTCGACGATACAGATGTTTTACATTGCGCGGTTTACACTGCCAAACGTTTATGTTTATCATGGAAGGGGAACGATTCCGAATACATATCCCAATCCGAAAGGAACATTGGACATGACAAAAGAGACGGTATTGCGTAAACCGGAAGCGATGATTTTTGATATGGATGGTACTTTGTTTCAGACGGAAACTCTGTTGTTGCCAGCCTATCATCAGCTGTTTGATACATTGCGGGCCGAAGGGCATTTTGAGGGAGAGACTCCTCCTGAAGAACGAATGCTGGGAAGCCTGGGGATGTTGCTAGAGGATATATGGAAAGTAGTTATGCCCGAAGCTTCAGTTGCGGCCCATCGACGTGCAGACGAATTGCTGCTTCAGTTGGAGATTGAAGGGTTGGATGGGGGAAGCTCGCAGCTGTACCCACAAGTAAAAGAGACGCTGAAAGCGTTGAAAGAACAGGGTGTGCGGTTGTTTGTCGCCAGCAACGGGCTGGAGGACTATGTCAAAGGCGTGGCCTTTGCCCATGAGATTATGCCGCTCTTTGAAGGCGTGTATAGTGCTGGACAGTACAAGACCCCTTCCAAAGTTAACTTGGTTCAGATCCTGCTTGAGAAGCATCGGATTCAGGATGCATGGATGGTAGGGGATCGCTCTTCGGATGTGGAGGCAGGCAAAATGAATAACCAGACCGTCATCGGCTGTGCCTATGCAGGATTCGGACGGGACGAAGAACTGGCAGGATCAGATGTACTGATCTCTGATTTTACGGAACTGCTTCGTTTGTATCGGGAAGCCGAGTAGAACAAAACCCAAAAAAACGACCACCCCTAGTCCATTCGGACATTGGAGTGGTCGGTTTTTTAGTTCAAGGAGGATTTGGTTCACTACCAATGAAGTCTGACGGTCATCACCGGGATCCTCTGGTTCTTTTGAGGGTGGCGGATTTACCTTTTACGCGTTTGACCGGTTTAGTTACCTTCACCCCCCGAGGGGGACGAATTGTATTTGCATGATTGCGGTACACCCACAAGGCGTACTCCAATGGTTGGGTGATCGCTTTGGAATAGATATCATTCTCACCAATGCGGGCAAACACCTCACGCGCAGGCTTTGGATTCACTTCAAGCAGATAGATGTGCCCGCTCTTGTCAATCGCCAAATCGAGAGCCAATTCACACAAGTTGCCATAGGTGTTTTCCAGAAACGTAGCTACATCAATCCCGAATTTCTCGGCCGTTGCGTAAATTTCTGTTCGCTGCTTCTCATCCGTGATCCATTGTTTCATCAGTTTGTGCATCGCTATGGCCTGACCACCACCATGCAGATTAGAGGTAACACTTTTCTCCGCACCCATCCGTCCGGCACATCCGGTCAATTCCCACTGTCCTTCGCCGTTCTTCTGGACCAGCATTCGATAATCATGAACACGGCCATTCGGAAGCTGGAGTTGAATCCCCTGTTGAACCAGATATTTGTCTTTCATATTCCAGTTCTGGAGAAGTGAACCCAAGCGTGACAGATGGACTTTACGCGGGGTGATGATCCGCCGCTTCTGGTCCCGTCCTTGTACGAGAACTGTATTGGCCTCGCTGCCACTGCGTTCAATGCGGAGAATTCCGCGCCCTCCGGTTCCATTAATGGGCTTCAGGTAGAGCAGGGAGGAGGCCTTCAGCATTCGATTGACGTCGGACATATCCTGATACAGAAAAGTGTCGGGCAAATGCTCACGAAAGGCTGATTTCGCCGAGAGTGTCTGATGGATGGTCCACTTATTACGCAATGGGCGGTTGAGAAAGAGCAAGTGACCATACCTTTGCCGAAAGGCAAGCAGCTGCTGGAATCTGCGATTGCGCTGTATGCGGCAACGGTCGAAGATGATATCCGGGAATGAACGCCATTCCCGGGACCAGCCTTTTCCTGAATGAAAGACCATGGCCTCAATCTGTTTGCCTCCTGGATGTACATCGGCAGGTGTGAACACATATATATCGAGTCCCCGCTTGCGCCCTTCAAGGATCATTCTGCGGTATATGCTCCGTTCTTCCAGAGCGCGATGTTCATTTAAGTACAACGTCATAATGCCCAGAACAGGTGAGGACACAAACAATCACCTTCTTTTGCTGTTATTCCTGTTCATCATCGTTTGGACTGACGGGCAAGGTAGGCGCTGTACTGAAAAATACGTTCCAGTGACTTCCGCCGAATCTGCGGTTCATCGAACTTCATCGGCTTTGCATTCGCTTCAAAGAACCAGATCTCGCCCAGATCGTCAATGCCCAGGTCCATGGACATCTCACCGAGCGTATGCCCTGAGCCTCGTTCCACTTGTCTCGCGATCAACAATGAAGTGGACTTCACCCGCTTCATCAGTGTATTCGACATTTCTTCCCCGAAGAGATCGGTGAGCAGCTTCTCCGGGTCCTCCACCGTACCTCCACGCGGAACGTGGGTGGTAATGCTTCGGGAGCCAGCGAGACGGGCGCCAACACCGGTTACGCTCCACTGTCCCTTGCCGTTTTTCTGCACGAGTACCCTGAGATCGAATGGGCGCTTGTGAGATGACGCCAGCTCAATACCCTGTTGCATGATATAGGGCGTGTGTCCGGTCTCCTTGCGAATTCTTGCCCATAACTTGGAAAGGGTTGCTGCTTTGTACGTGGTGCTTTTTCGGGTACTCTGTATTTTAAGTCGGTAAGGAAGACGTTCTTTTTCCTGGAACTTGAGCATCATGATGCCTTTGCCGGCCTTGCCGCTCTCTGGTTTCAGATATAGGTAGGGATGTGATCGCAGCACCGTCCCGAGAGCAGTTGCTGTTCGCATCCGGCGAGTATGGGGGACCAGCTGCTGGGTGGATTTGGATTTCTTAAGCCATTCGAACAGATTCCATTTATTGAAAAAAAACGGGTTATACAGTTCGATTCCAGAATGCATGCATTCTTCAATTTTTCGCTGTACTGAAGATTTGCGTTCATCTTCCCGGTTGGGAATCCGATTGTAGAGTACATGGGGAAGGGGGAAGGACTGTGAAGTCCATCTCCCACTCCCATTGTTGTAAGTGTATCCTTTTACGGTGGGGCCGCTCACGTTTAAATCTCTTACAGTCACGACGTACACCACATATCCCATATTTTCGCCCGTCTGCACAATATCCAGGAAGTTTTGATGGTTTCCTCTGAACATCCGTTGATCATCATGCATGGTCAGGATAGCAATAACGGGTCTAAAATCATCCTGCAAGCTCATCAAATGCCGTCTTTCTTCCGGAATTTGCTCAAATACAGGCAATGTTCCAGGATGTGCTCCACTGATGATTTTCCTTCCAGCCGCAGCGAAGGGTGACGGAAAATGGAGCGGCCGGGTTTGGCGTTCGCTTCGAACATCCATACATGTTCCTCCTGATCAATGCCCAGATCAAAGCCAATCTCACCAATCAGATGCTGGTGCTGGGTTTCAATCGCCTGGGCCAGTGTAATAGCGACAGATTTGGCATGCTGAAGCACTTCTCCAGAGCGGTCACCAAAGTTTCGTTTGAGTGCCTGCTCAGGTGTCATCAGGGAGCCGCCGTTTTTGATATGTGTGGTTACACTGCCGCGACCAGCTTTTTTGGCGCCGATGCCAACGACGACCCATTGATTGTTGCCATTCTTGTGCATGTGAAAACGAAAATCAATGGGGCATTCGTCAATCTCAATAAGCCGGATGCCTTGTTGAACAACATAACCGCGAAGTTGTTTGCCATGTCTGCCTTGAAGCATGCGCATCAGGCTGTTAAATGAGCCGAAGCGCAGAAGTGCGTTGCCGCTTTTTTTGCGATATCGGGCAAAATATCCACGTTTGGGAGAGTAGGTCAATCGATAGATACCGTTGCCCAGACTTCCCGCTGTTGGTTTGTAATAGACAAACTGATGGCGTTCCAGCATTTCTTTCATCTGCTCTACCGTCGGGTTGGTGATGGACTCAGGTATATATCTCCCTGCTGCCGGGTCATTCTCCAGCAAATTGTAGATATCTGATTTGTTAAAGAAACTCCAGTTAAAGAAAGGGATTTTGCGGCGAATGAATCGCTCCCGCAGTTGGTTGATCGCTGGTGAGAAGTCAGAGCGGCGGCTGGGTAACCGATTATACACGACGTCTGGCAGAGGTACGGTTTTGCGACTGAAGCTTCCATTGTCGTTAAGGAAAAAACCGGATACCGTTTCGTTCTGCCAGTTGATATCTCTTGGAGTGAACGCATAAATATAGGATTTACGGCTGCCTTCGCGAAGCAACTGCTTGATAAAACCGGTACGGGAACCAAACGGATTGGAGCCAGACGAAGGTCCGTCAGACAGCACGCCAATCAGTGGACCCAACTGGACTTCATCGTTCTGCAAGTTGCGGAGGTAGATGCTGCCCCGTTTCGGAACGTTCATCAGATTGCGTATGCCAGAAGCGAGATAGAGATGTTTGCCAGCCTTTTTGATCGGTTTGATGGTTGCGGGCACCCTGTCACGACCAAACCGCAGATGAATCGTTTTTTTGCCGGTTAGATTTAGGCTTTTCATTAATGCGTTGGATACATAAACCACTTTATCCGGTTGCTGTGTGAAATGCAGATTGCAAAAGGTCAAACTCATGATTTATCCTCCTATCCTGAAAAGATCCTTCGGCTCCATGGCAGCGGGGCGCTGCGTGCCTCAACCGCCGTGAATCGGGATGGGTTTCAGGCCAGCTGTGCTGGATGTATTCGGCATTTTCATTGGACGCTTCACGTCCGTGAGAACATGTTGTTGCAGCAAATAACGGGCATAGGCAAGCGGCTGGGTGTAGGTCAGACTGTGCATACGGGGGTCAACCGCCTCTGCGAATGAGGAACGTCCCGGTCTCGAATTCACTTCGATCAGCCAGAGGCGACCCTGAACATCTGCTCCGAAATCAAGACCCAGTTCGGCCAGTCTGCCAAATTGGCTTTCCAACAGGGTAGGGATGCGGGCAGCAGCCTGCCTGATCTTCTCCAGCAGAGTGCTGGTTTGCTTGCTCCCATATCGTTCCAGCAGATAAGGATGCACAGGGTACGCCTTTCCCCCTCCATGCAAATTGGAAGTGAGTGAGCCAGCCGGCCCTTCCCGTACCATACATCCGGTTAGAGACCAGCGTCCTTGCCCATTTTTTTGCATCAAGGCCCTAATGTCGAATGGTCGTCCGTGATGACTCAGTTCCAGGTACGGCTGTAAGATCATCTTTTTACCGGCCTTGTGTGAATCCAGCCAGGCAGAGACATCCTGGCGATGCTCAAATGTACGGTGAATCAATTCATTGCGAGTATTTCTGCCCTCCATAATCCAGGAGGTGTGGTGATCTTCGCGATAAAGGCGAAACGTATCTTTACCATGGGTGCCCGATACAGGTTTGAAGAAAATGCCTTTCGGCCAGCGCTCTAGCCATTTCTCCCATCGGGTATCCGACTGAAGAAGTGTCGTAGGCGCAAGAAGAGCACGCAGTCTTATATCAGTAGACAAAGCGCGATATACCTTCCATTTACCAGGCAAGGAAGCAGACCAGTAACGACCGTGGTGTCCGTTGCCTGAGGAAACTAGCTGCTGAAGCTGCTGTTTGAATGTTCTGGGAAGTGGCAGCAGACAGCGGTCCATGATTAGGTCCACAGCAGGAAGAGGCACGATGTTCCATTCTCCTCTGTCAAATACATAGCCCTGTGTGAGCCGAGATACGCTGGGGTTATTCGCTACGGCCAGCACAATGATATTTAGGCCGTAACGGTCGCTTTCCAAACTGAGACGACGACAGAAGAGTTCATCCACGAAAGGAGGCGAGCCTTCTGTTGCCCGAACCAGGATGGCTAGTGTGTTTGTCTGATGTTGCAGGAACATGCCGCTGCACCTCCTCTAATGGATGACTCTTCAGAATCCGGCCAGATAGGTGGAGTATTCCAGCATCGCTTTGACCGAAGGCCGGATTTTGCTCTCGCTAAGTGGCGTATTATCGTTCTTGGATGGTTTGGAGTTTACTTCAAGCAGCCAGACCCTTCCGCTGGTGTCCAAGGCAAGGTCGATGCCGAGTTCACCGAAATGGGCGGGGATGGCACCTTCAATGCCTTTGGCGATATCCAGCGCCGCCGTATGCAATCCTGCATACGCAGAAGCTTTGGCTGATGAGGATAATTGGGTTTTGGCTACAGCTTCCTTGACGGTGCTGAGACTTCCACCTCGTGCCAGGTTGGATACATAGTGACTGCCGCCTGCAATACGTGCGACGATGGAAGTGACACTCCATTTGCCCGTACGGTTTTTTTGCACAAGCGCACGGAAGTCTACGGGTCTGCCGCTGTTATCAATCAGGGAAAGACCCTGTTGGATCTGGTAGCGCGTTGTTTTCATTTTCCCAGACAGACTGGCATACAGTTTATCCAGAGAAGCATACGTTTGTTTTCGGGTCCCCCCAACGCTTGTAGCGAGGGTGAGGAAGCTGCCGTCGCTTTGACGAGAGACCCGGATGATACCTTTGCCAAGCGACCCGCGAACAGGCTTCAGAAAGACAACCGGATATCGATTGCACATCGTTTTGAGTGTGGCGGAAGCTTTGAGCAAATGGGATTCGGGTAGTACCCTCTTCAGTGTTGAAATGGACTTCAAGGCATCGAATACTTCATTTTTGTCCAGAAACTTTTCGTTGAAGGTTTGTGTACCGTAGAGCGATTTTACTTCTTTCATAAAATGCTGTACGCTAGGTTTGTTCTCAAGCTTACGGGACGTCAGCCGGTTATTGACGACGTCTGCTATAGGCAGAACGGTCTTTTTCCAGCCGTCATCATACACCCAGCCTTTCATATAACCCGTTACCGCTCCAATATCCTCCGGTGTGAAAAAGGATACATAGGCGCCCTTCTTCCGGCAGGCGTTCACCAGTTCTTGACAGAACATCGTGATGGAGCCAAAGGGCCGATCGGGCTGATCGGGGTAATCCTGGCTGACCAATACACTGATGTAGGGTCCAAGACGCAAAGTACGGCTGGTTGAACGATAAGATATGCTCAGGACCGAACGGGAAACAAGGCCGGTCTTGCTGGCTACCGTCTGATTGATGCGCAGACCGTCATACCTGGGAACAGGGATGACAGTAACTTCACGGCGGAAAGAGCCGAATTGCAGCTGAAGCGGCCTTCCCGAAGGGATTTTAAGCGCCTTGAGCAGCCCTTCACCGAGCATGATGACGTCGTCCTGCAGGATGCCCGAGCCGGTAACCTGAATCGTTACTTTTTTAGTGGACATCACGGATCTCCTTCCGGGCGGCAACTTGATGTCTGATCTCGAAGTTGAACGGCATCTGAACATGGCATGTGCTTCATCATATGAGGACATATAACCCTTGGTGATTGACCCATTTGGATTAAATGCATTTGATGTTCGGTAGGTAATGGATGGCATGTTTCCGCAACCTTTGTTTGACGGAAGTGAAATACGTGTATTAACACGGGTGAACGTTGCGATGAGAATGCGAATGAATACGAATGAATAACAGAAGAACAACCCAATTTGAGGAGGAATTATAGTGAACATTTATGACAAAGCCAATGATTTGGCCAAAGCACTGAGAGAAAGCAGCGAGGTGGAAGAAATTACTTCTGCGATGAAGCTGATCGAAGTAGATCCGGAAGCAAAGGCTATGCTGGATAATTTTCGTGATCAACAGATGGAATTGCAACAACGTATGATGAGTGGGGATATGCCTGCACCGGACGAAATGGAGAAAATGGAGAAACTGTTCGAAGTATTGAGCCTGAACCTGAATATCCGTCGTCTGTTTGACGCTGAACGTCGCCTGAGTGTCATTATCGAAGACGTGAACAAAATTATTGCAGACAGCCTGGGTCATCTGTACGGTGGCGCTGAAGCCTAAACCTAAACCTAAACCTAAACCTAAACCTTGTCCCGTTTTTTTGCCTGAACCTCTCATATTAGCTCCTTATCGTTCATAGACTAGACATATAGAGTCGATCAAGAATGAAGGAGCTGTGAATGGTGAAAAGGTTAAAGAAAGCAAAACATGTGATCTATCTGGTTATCGCGTTGTCGATGCTGGTTATTGCGTTGCCGCGGATTTCCTTTGCTGGTGGAATGGACTGGGTTAATATTTTTGGCATCGTATGGGTGCTGTTCTCGTTATTAATCATTGGTGCACATCTGCATTTTATTCTTGGTGTGGATGAAGAGAAGAAGCGTGCACTGGAAGCTGTTCGACGGGCAAAGCTGCGGCAGTGGGAGATGAAACTGGTGGACAAGCAGGAGCAGAGCAAATCTGTATAAGGTTTGGATCACATACGACATGGTAATAGAGATGGTTCTATCTGTCTAAGTAAGGCCGGATTCCCTTTGGCATAAAAGGAACCGGTCTTTTTTTATACCCGTAATTTGCTGCTCCGATTATTCAGATCCATGTAGCGAGGTTCTTTAGGAGAAAGGTACGTAGAATGGGGTTATTTTCCTAAGGTCGTGTTATAATAGATACAGAATAGTACAGATGCATCTTCGGGGGTGGTACAGATGGACGGACAGGAAGAAAACGTGACGAAGCACGAACAATTGCTTCAACATATTGAACAACTGAAGGTAGGCAGTAAAATATCGGTGCGCGGACTGGCACGGGAGCTGGGCGTAAGCGAAGGAACAGCATATCGTGCGGTAAAAGAGGCAGAGAACTTCGGCCTGGTCGTGACCAAGGAACGAATTGGAACGGTGCGGATCGAGAAAAGACCTCGCGGTATGACCGAGCAGTTGACTTTTGCCGATGTGGTAACCATCGTCGAAGGTCATGTGCTGGGTGGAAGTGACGGTCTTGCCAAACCGCTTCACAAGTACGTGATCGGTGCGATGAAAGAGCAGGCCATGGCCCGTTACATTGACGCGGGAAGCCTGTTGATTGTTGGTAACCGGGATAATGCACACTCCCTTGCCCTCGAACAGGGCGCAGGTGTATTAATTACAGGTGGCTTCGGTACAAGCCGTGAAGTGAGAGTGATGGCTGATGATTTGGGTCTGCCCATCATTTCCTCCCGACATGATACGTTCACAGTGGCTTCAATGATTAACCGTGCGATCTTTGATCGACTGATTAAGAAAAAGATTATGTTGGTAGAGGATATCATCGGTCAGAAACCCCGCATTCAGGTGCTTAAGGTGACCAGTTCAGCTGCGGATTTTCATCTGCTGGTTTCAGAAACGGGAGAGCATCGCTTCCCGGTAGTAGATGAATGGAACCGGGTTATCGGTATTGTGAGTCTGAAAGATGTGAGCGAGTTAAAAGAGGATCAGAGTATTGAGAAGTGTGTCGTACGCCGCCCGATCACAGCTTCGCTGCAAACCTCACTGGCTTCGGCTGCACAGATCATGACGTGGGAAGGCATTGACTTCCTGCCGATTGTAGATCGGAACCGTAAACTGATTGCATCCGTCACACGTAAGGAAGTATTGCAGGCGATGCGTGATGCACAGAAGCAGCCACAGCTTGGAGAGACGTTTGATCATCTGATCTGGAACGGGTTTGCGGAAGAGCGCGGAGAGCAGAACGAATTGTTTTTCCACGGATTCATCATTCCGCAGATGGCGACAGACCTTGGTACCATCTCGGAAGGCGTTCTGCTGAATGTGATGACACAGGCGGGACGGCGCGCAGCCTGGGATGTTACAGGAAACGACCATGTCGTGGATAATGTAACAACGTATTTTGTTCGTCCGGTACAGATTGAAGATCAGATTCTGGTTCGTCCCATTATTTTGGAGACAAGTCGTCGGACCTGCAAAATGGATATTGTCATTTCCCGTGATGGGAATGTTGTATGCAAAGCGGTAATGACCCTACAATCCATTGACCATGCCTAGAAAAAGAGAGTATCCTCTTATCGAAAGAGCGAACTGTACCCCGAAATCGGCATGGTTCAGGCTTGTTCGATAGATGAGGATACTCTCTTTTTGGCAAAAAGCAATGACATCGTGCTAAGTGCATCAGGCAGATTGTCCGGATGTCTTGCCAGTTCCACCGTCTGCATGCTGCTGAAGACGAGCATAGTAACTGCGGTTACGTAATCCGGCGAACAGATTGTACGCTCCTATAATCAGAAATAGCGCTTCCACAACGACGGATAGCGTAGAACCGGTAAACACAAACATCAGGATGAGGGAAAGAATAATCAGCATGCTACCCATCCAGATGTTGGTCCATGAGCGATAAAGACCTATGGCGATGGGATCAGTGGTCCTGCGCGAACGAATGCTGTTCAGAGCTGAACAGACCATGGCCAGGGCAAAGATGGCGATTAGGGCATATTTGAGTACATCGATGAACACAAAGACGCAGCTCCTTTTCTGGAAAGCATTTACTGCCCTTATTGTACCATGCAGGCAGAGGGCAAGGGCAGTTTTTTTCCGGGGCTGTCATCCATTTCCTAAGCCGGAACGTGCATCCGAATCTGTACCCAAACTTGCAGCACACCTTCCATCACCAGCATCGTTTTCACCTGGACGGTATATTCCTTTTCTCTGACCGTATACACTTTTTGGTTCAGCATAATCCGCGTCATTTTGCTGTACTCATCGATATTGAAGACGTCGCGACCCCGGAGCACCTCAAGTTCATCCCCCAGTTTCTGCAACATCACTTTTAGGGAGGCCTCGTCCGGACCTTTGTCAGAGTCTTCTGCACGGACCTTGATTTCCTTGATGACGGTTTGGCGTTTACTGTATTTTTTCAGCGTTTTAATATCCTCCTCATTCTGATGCAGCTGAAGCTGCAACTCCTGATTGTTGAGCCACAACTCGTTGTAACTCAGGTGAAATACACCGTTGTACACGACACAACCGGCGATCATTCCCAGAACAAAGACAGCAGTCATGCGCATAAGCGGGCGGTAACGTGAAAAAGGCGGGATTCTCATGGGCGCTGTCCTGGAGTCATGCTAACCCCGTCCTCCACCGCAAACCCATTTCACCAGTTCAGTACCCATGTGTGCGCCCATAAAGGCGGATATCAAGTACAAAATTTGTTTGACTGCCGGAGACAGATTGCCGTCCAGCACGTTGCTTTCGATCACCCGCATCGGATCGATTGTACCGCCAACGGCCGCTGCGAGCGCCCAAATTTTAATTTTCCCAGCGACATCAAGCATCGTCTGTGTCGGAGGCTGGAGAGAGACCACCGCTCCTATACCTCCAATCATCGCGCCGCCCAGCACGATCCCAAACGCAATGAAGAAATCAAGAATAGCTTTGGACAAAAATGTGCTCATCCGGCAACACCCCTTTCAGACCCAGCAGCACACCTCCTGTCTTCGGTCCGTAACAGGGGGAGCGGCTTGTACTTCTATTGTATGGGCGTGCCCCCGAACGTTATGATAAAATAGAATAATAAAACGCGCTCCATTAGGATGAATCCTTATATTTCATTCATTTCATTAATAGAGCATTTTACATGAATACAGAAAACGACTTTCGGTCTGAACCGAAGGATGAAAAATACGGATAGAAGAAGACAGTGCAGTAACCTGATGCAAAAAGGTTGATGCGACTGTCCATGGCGAAAGGAAGAAAAAAACATGAGTTCTTTTGTGCATTTGCACGTTCACAGTGAATATAGTTTGCTGGACGGCGCTGCGCGTATACCGGATCTCGTGAATAAGGCCGCGGATCTCGGAATGACTACGCTGGCATTGACCGACCACGGTGTAATGTATGGTGCTATTCCTTTCTATAAAGCATGCGTCGAGCGGGGAATTAAGCCGATCATTGGATGTGAGGCTTATATGACTGCCGGGTCTCGCAAAGAGCGGGGAAGCCGCAAGGATCAGCCGATCCATCATCTGATTTTACTAGCCAAAAATATGACGGGTTATCAAAATCTGATGAAACTATGCTCCATCGGACATTTGGAAGGCTTCCATTACAAACCACGTATTGATATGGAGAGTCTGGCTGCCCATCACGAGGGTATCATCTGTTTAAGTGCATGTCTGGGAGGCGAGGTTCCCCAGCATCTGCTGCATGGACGAGAGGAAGAGGCAAAGCGTGCGGCGCTGCGTTACAAAAATATTTTTGGTGCCGATTTCTATCTGGAACTGCAGGATCATGGGCTATCTGAGCAAAAAAGAGTGAACCCTCAGCTGATTCGTCTGGCAGCAGAACTGGATATTCCATTGGTGGCGACTAATGATGCGCATTATCTGTCCGAAGAGGACGCTGAGCT
Organism: Paenibacillus sp. MDV22-iso6; assembly: GCF_058408365.1. Classification (NCBI taxonomy): domain Bacteria; kingdom Bacillati; phylum Bacillota; class Bacilli; order Caryophanales; family Paenibacillaceae; genus Paenibacillus; species Paenibacillus sp. MDV22-iso6. Next base: position 412,680 of record NZ_JBZVDZ010000006.1, read on the forward strand.
TCAGGATGTGTTGATCTGCATCGGAACAGGGAAAACGGTAGATGACGAGAATCGGCTGCGCATTGGAACCAATCAGCTCTATCTCAAGAGTGAACAAGAAATGGCGCGTTTGTTCCCACATGTGCCCGAGGCTTTGGCGAATACGGTTCGCATCGCGGAGTCATGTGAGTTGCAGCTCGAATTCGGCAAATCCATTTTGCCGGAGTACAGACCGCTTCCTGAAGGGAAAAGTCCTTCTACCTATCTGCGTCAGTTGTGCGAAGAGGGAATGGAAGAGCGCTATAGTGAATCATCACGTTGGACGGACTCGGAGCTCAGAGCCGCACTTGAACAGCGGCTGGATTATGAGCTCCGGGTTATAGACAGTATGGGATTCTCGGATTATTTTCTGATCGTGTGGGATTTTATCGCCTATTCTCATCAGCAGGGAATTGTTACCGGACCGGGACGTGGCTCCTCGGCAGGTAGTCTGGTTGCCTATACCTTGCGTATTACAGACGTTGATCCCATGAAGTATAACCTGCTCTTCGAGCGGTTTTTGAATCCGGAACGGATCTCCATGCCGGATATTGATATCGACTTCAGCGATGAACGTAGGGACGAAGTCATTGAATATGTGGCGAAAAAATATGGCAAAGCCCATGTCGCCCAGATCATTACCTTTGGTACGATGGCTGCCCGTGCAGCCGTTCGGGACGTCGGACGTGCACTGAATGTGCCTTACGGCGAGGTGGACAAGGCAGCGAAGCTGATTCCTGCACAGCTTGGTATTAACATTCAGCGGGCAATGGAAGCCACCCCTGAACTAAAGGCTTTGTATGAGACCAAGCCGAAAACACGTGAATTGCTCGATATGGCCATGAAGGTGGAAGGTATGCCTCGTCATGCTTCCACACATGCGGCGGGGGTTGTCATCTCCCGTGATCCGCTGACGGATGCTGTTCCGCTTCAGGAGGGCAGTGAGGGAACGGCCTTAACGCAATATTCCATGGAAAACCTGGAGTCTATTGGACTGCTCAAAATGGACTTCCTCGGTCTGCGTACCCTTTCAATTATTGAACGCTGTCTGCGCTGGATTGGGGAAAATGGCGAAATTCCGGATTTTCGTCATATTCCGGATGACGACGCACTCACATATGAGATGCTTGGTCGAGGCGACACGATGGGGATATTCCAGCTTGAATCCGCAGGAGTGCGTCGTGTCCTGAAGGAGCTGAAGCCAAGTGTATTTGAAGATATTATTTCCGTGCTGGCCTTGTATCGTCCGGGCCCAATGGAATTCATCTCCAAATACATTCAGGGCAAACATGGACAGATCGAAGTGGATTACCCGCATGCGGATCTGGAGTCCATCCTCAAGGATACGTACGGCATCATTGTATATCAGGAACAAATTATGCAGATTGCTTCCCGGATGGCGGGCTTCTCTCTCGGCGAAGCGGATTTGCTCCGTAGAGCGGTTTCCAAGAAGAAACGGGAAGTACTGGATCTCGAACGTGGACATTTTGTCCAGGGCAGTCTTAAGCAAGGATACAGTGAAGCGGAGGCAGACCTGGTCTATGACATGATCGTCAAGTTTGCCAACTACGGTTTCCCGCGTGCTCATGCCGCTGCGTATGGCGTGCTTGCTTTCCAGACGGCTTATCTGAAAGCACATTATCCCATTCATTTTATGGCATCGATGTTAACAGCCGTTATGGGCAGTCACCGCAAAGTAGCGGAGTACGTTGTGGAATGCCGTCGCATGGATATTGAAGTACTTCCACCAGATGTGAATGAGAGCGGCATTCTGTTTACACCTGTACTTGGATCATCCAACAGAACAAAGGCTGGACAAGCGGCGGAAACCCAACGTTTAGAGGGAGAACATGGGGAGGACGGTACAGCAAGTTCTACGATGGAACATGCCATACATGTTGATGATCATTATTCCGGACAAGCGGAGTACGGTGAAGCACCTCTACCAGATGACCCGGGTCCCTCACCAGACGAAGACGGTAGTGCCTATGAGTGGCAGGCAGCGACGGCTGTGCCAGAGCAGTCCGAGGATCGGATTAATTCGGGCGTAGTGACTGTTTCTACAGCAGAACGTCTGCATGGAACTGGGGAAGAGGAGTCCTCGCATTCTGAACAGCATGAAATGTCTGCTGTACAGGAGAAAGATGGATTGTCGAATCAGAACTCTGATGCAGATACAGCAACCGGGGCGATACGTTTCGGTCTGGCTGCGGTGAAAAATGTAGGCACCCAGGCGATGGAAAGTATTATGATTGTACGGCAGGAAAGACCGTTCGACAGTTTGCTCGATTTTTGTCGTCGCGTCGATTTGCGGGTATGCAACAAACGTGTAATTGAATCGCTTATTCAGGCGGGAGCCTTTGACACATTGCCTGGGCACCGTGCCCAATTACTTGCCATGCTGGATGAGACTGTGGAAGCGGCTTTGAAATGGCGCAAAGAACGCGAGGATCTGCAAATTCAATTGTTTGATTTTGTCGAGACGCCGAACTGGGAGATTGAATATCCTCAAATTCCGCCTTATTCCGGGAGTCAGCAATTGGAGTTGGAACGTGAGCTGTTAGGTTTGTATCTATCTGGTCATCCATTAGATGACTATGAAGATGTGCTTGAATCCAGCGGCGCAGATCGCATTATGGAGCTGACGGAAGCGGCTGACGATACGATGGCCGTGGCAGCCGGGATGGTCGTGTCTGTGAAGTCGATTACGACGAAACAGGGCAAGGCTATGGCGTTCATGGAGTTGGAAGACCAGATTGAACGCTGTGAAGTGGTTCTCTTTCCCGAAGTATGGCGGCGCAGCCAGCAGCATGTCGGGAAAGGTGAACTGCTCGTCGTGCGCGCCAAAGTGCAGCAGCAGGACGAAGGGTTCAAGCTGCTGGCTGAGGAAGTGGCGCCGTTGTCACCGGCGGCACTGGAACAGCAGCTGCGCAGCCGCGAACGGCGCGGCAAGCCCGGCGGCGGCAGTGCTTCGCGCCCGGCGGCTCCGCCACGGCAGGCGAGCGGCGCGGGAGCCGTAGCTGCACGCAGCAGCGCAGGCGTGAATGCTGGAGCTCAGCGCAGCAGCGGAGGCCAGGGTCCGGCAGCGTCGCACAGCGCTGGGGGTGGATCTGGGGCGGCCGATGCCAATGGGGCCGCTTCCGTGGCTCGTCGGGCCCCTGAGGCCGCTAGCGGCACGGAGCAGAGTCGTGGGCCACGAGTGGCGGAGCAGCGGGTGTTCGTGAAGATCACCCCGCAGTCGGAGAAGCCCGAGCTTCTGGCCCGACTGAAACAGTTGCTTCAGCAGCATTCGGGCCCGGTGGCGACGGTGCTCTTCTATGAACAGCAGCAGAAGCTGCTCGCATTGAGTGATGCCTACCGGATTAAACCTTCGCCCTCTTTGTTCTCCGAGATGGAGAAAATGCTGGGTGAGGGCACGGTCAAAATAAAATAATAGGCTGTCACGCAAGAGATTGTTTCTCGATTCAAAGCGCTAACGAATCTACCGCGCCTTAAAGGCGGATGATCGTAAAATGCAAAATTTAACGAACTTCAGTGACGTTACTCCGGTACAAAACTGCGGCACGACTTTATAGAATGACGAAATAACATCTCTGTGATTCGTTAAACCGCAGTTCTGTGGAAATTGGAGCTAATAACGTGCGCTGGATTCGTTAGGTCCGAATCGAATAAAACTTGAAAGGTATCTCAAGCCATGCTCATGACTTTTGGGACACCTCTCTTATTTCCAATGATGAAACCTGTTCGGCCAACTGCCGAGCAGGTTTTTTTGTATTTATTTTACCAATTCCATCAGGTATGCAGGCGAAGGAGATATTGAACGCAAGCAAGAATGTAATATGTGAATCTTTTTACATAATTTATAGGATAAGCAGACTATCAAAGCGAATGTGCATTCCGCATTTTTTATGAACATTTTGGAAGTTTGCCGCATACACTTGAGAACACCGAAGGACCTGGGGGTCCTCGGGGGAGCGATGCGGGAGGTCGAGATATGTCATATGAAATCGTAGAAGCCATGCTGGCCCGGCGGGGTGTACAGATTGATGCAATCGCGGAAATTGTATATCGTCTGCAAAAAGGGTACCACCCGGAACTGACTATGGATGACTGTGTCACGAGTGTGAAATCAGTACTGCAGAAACGTGAGGTGCAATATACGCTGTACACAGGTATAGCCCTCGACGAGCTTGCTGAGAAACGCCTTTTGCCGCAGCCTTTGCAGGCAATTATGGAGGCGGATGAATCCCTGTATGGAGTGGACGAGACTCTTGCTCTTGGCATTACCCATGTGTATGGTATGATCGGTTTAACCAGTTTTGGTTATCTGGATAAAGAAAAGATTGGTGTCATTCATGATCTGAACGAAGCAGGACCAGCTATACATGTTTTTCTGGACGACCTGGTTGCCGGGCTCGCCGCTGCTGCTTCTGCCCGAATTGCTCACAAAAATATTAAAGCCAAGAAATATCCATCGGATATCTGATTTTCTTCATTTGTGTTTTCATTCATTTGGTATCTTTTGTTTGTTCAATGAAAGGTCATCCAGGGTGGCTGTTGCTGCCCTGAGCGGCCTCGAATTCCTTTTTGATAAAGAAAGTCTTAGGAACATTGCATCAACCATATCGGTTATCCTCGCGGGACAAATGTCCCTCTAGATCTCGTTTTCTCCCCAAAGGTCCCGAACCCTTCCTTGCAGAAAAAAAGTGAGGTATGTTATCATTAGTCCAATATACGGGCTCTGAACATTAGCTTAGGGGGCGGACATGGCATGTGGACGGTGATTTACATTGCACCGACAGCAAAGGTTGCGGACAAGATTAAGACCAAGCTTTCGGAAGAAGGTTTTCTGGTACAGACCCGTCCCATCAGTTTATCCAAGCAGCAATTTGAGATTCGCGTCCCTTCAGGGGAATTGGAAGAGGTTCAGGAAGTGCTGAATTCGATTCTGCATTCCTGATTCATTCGATATCAGACGTGCCTTGGCAGATGAAGAAGTACCAATGGTACATAAGGGACTGACCGCGTAAGCGGAAAGAGGAATCGACTTGCATGTATTGTATGCTGCTGTCCTTCCTTCTTTTTTTGTTAGGACAAGGACTGACCAGATTGCTCCCAGAGACCCTACCAAGACAGATTCAAACATCAGCGCAACAATCTTTCGGTTATTGCAGGTAACATCAATCGTGCTGACAGAAGCCGCTGATCCTTGCCTTATACCGGCGGATTTTTTTGTTGTGAATGCTGGACAAGGCCCATGGCAGCGTATGGGTCGTAAGCGGTTTACCGCAGCGCGCGGATGAAGTTGCTACATGCAACGGACTGCAGGTTGCGGCCATCAAATCAACGGCTGGAGAGGTGTAGTTGTGTTCAAAGATATATTCCAGAAAAAACGGAAGTACGCCACCATACCTTCCGAGCGTGCGCTTCGTGGCGAAGGTCAGGAAGCTGGAGAACGTCCAAAACGGGAAATACCTGAAGGACTTATGAACAAGTGCAGCAAATGCGGCACGATTCAATATAGCAAGGAATTGGAAAAAAATCTGAAAGTATGTCCGGCTTGCGGCTACCATATGCGTTTGAATGCAATGGAACGTATCGCCATGGTTCTAGATGAGCAAGGGTTTGTGGAGTATGACGCTGATATGGTATCAGTTGATCCACTTGAATTCCCTGGATATAGTAACAAACTGGAACAACAGCGCCTGAAGTCAGGACTGAAGGAAGCTGTCATTACGGGTGAGGGAACTTTAGAAGGTTTGCCTGTGGTTGTTGCTGTCATGAGCTTCGACTTCTTCACAGGTAGTATGGGTTCGGTTGTAGGGGAGAAAATTACCCGTGCGATTGAGCATGCAACAGAGAAACGCTTACCTTTGATCATTTTCTCAACATCTGGGGGTGCCCGGATGCAAGAGAGTATTCTTAGCCTTATGCAAATGGCGAAAACTAGTGCGGCTTTGTCCCGTTTGGATGAACAGGGCGGATTGTATATTTCGGTCATTACCGATCCTACGACAGGTGGAGTTTCGGCCAGTTTTGCGAGCCTTGGTGATATCATCATCGCCGAGCCGGGAGCTGTATTTGGCTTCGCCGGTAGAATCGTCATTGAGCAGACGATCCGTCAGAAACTGCCTGATGATTTCCAGACGGCAGAATTTAATTTGCAGCACGGTCAGCTGGACATGGTGGTCCATCGTAAAGAACTTCGAGCCACCCTTGGCAAGCTTCTAGACATGCATAGTGAAAAAGGAGGGGTCTAAATGGCGGGTGAGTTGCCATATGAAGCGCCTCTGGTTGAGATGCGCAAGAAGATCGAAGAGCTCGTACAGTTTGGACAGGAAAAAGGCATCGACTTCACTGATGAAATTGCACGCCTGGAAGAACGTTATCATAGACTCGAAGAAGAGATTTATACCGGCATAACGGCTGCTCAGAAAATGCATCTGGCGCGGCATCAGCAGCGTCCGACGGCACTGGATTTAATCCAATTGATATTTACCGATTTCATTGAGTTGCACGGTGATCGCATGTTCGGAGACGATCTGGCGGTTGTTGGCGGACTGGCGAAGCTAAACGGAAAAACAGTAACGGTCATCGGCCAACAGCGGGGGAAAGATACGAAGGATAATATCGCCCGTTTTTTTGGGAGCGCACATCCAGAAGGATTCCGAAAAGGGCTGCGTCTCATGAAGCAAGCGAACAAATTTGGTCGTCCAATTATTACATTCGTTGATACTAAAGGGGCGTATCCGGGTAATACTGCTGAAGAGAGAGGTCAATCGGAAGCTATTGCCCGTAACCTGCTGGAAATGGCGAAGCTCTCGGTGCCTGTTATTATAGTGGTCATCGGCGAAGGCGGAAGCGGCGGGGCCCTGGCTATGGCTGTGGGTAATCGTGTGTTGATGCTGGAGCATGCGATTTACTCAGCGATCTCTCCGAACGGTGCTGCGTCCATTCTTTGGAAAGATGCATCCAAGGCAGATCAGGCGGCCGAAGCGATGAAAATAACGGCCAAAGACCTTCTGGAGATGGAGGTCATTGAAGAAATAATCCCTGAGCCACGCGGTGGTGCTCATCGGGATTATGAAGAATCTGCGGCTGCAATTAGCGAGGCATTGGTTCGTCATCTGGACGAGATGAAAGGCTGGACTGGTGACCAATTGAAGCAGGATCGGTATGAGAAATTCCGTAAGATTGGATCAGTCACGTTTGAACCTGAGGTGCAAATTGAGGCCCCTCAAGTACCTGTTGAAGTCGATACAGCAGGTAATTTGTCGGGAAATGCTGAATGATGTGACGAATTTCCTATACAAATGAGCAAAAGTATAGTAAATTTAATAGTTGGAAAAAGAAAAAGAGATAAAAAGATAGACCTTTAAAATCGGAGGAAACCCAAAATGCGCAAAACAAAGATTGTATGTACGATTGGTCCATCCAGTGAATCATTGGAGAATACCAAAAAATTGATTATGGCCGGTATGAACGTGGCCCGTTTGAACTTCTCCCACGGTGATTTCGATGAGCACGGCGGACGGATCACAGCAATTCGCCAAGCATGCGAAGAGCTGAACAAGACAGTAGCGATCTTGCTGGACACCAAAGGACCGGAAATTCGGACAGGTAAACTCGAAGTGGAGCCAATCGAATTGGTTCAAGACGAGTACATCACTTTGACAACAGAAGAAATTCTGGGCACCAAAGAACGTCTCTCCATTACGTATGCAGATCTTCCGAGTGATGTTGAACCGGGATCTACAATTCTGATCGACGACGGTCTGATCGGACTGACTGTGGTGGAAGTACAAGGCACCGAGATCAAATGCCGTATCGTTAACGGCGGTACGATCAAAAGCAAAAAAGGTGTTAACGTTCCTGGCGTTGCCATTTCTCTGCCGGGTATTACTGAAAAAGATGCTAACGATATCGTATTTGGTATCGAGCAAGGTGTCGATTTCATCGCGGCTTCATTTGTTCGTAAAGCAAGCGACGTCCTTGAGATTCGTGAATTGCTTGAAAAACACAATGCTGGACATATCCAAATCATCTCCAAAATTGAGAACCAACAAGGTGTGGACAACCTGGATGAAATCCTTGAAGTGTCCGATGGCCTGATGGTTGCTCGTGGAGACCTGGGTGTAGAGATTCCTGCGGAAGAAGTACCATTGGTACAAAAACGCATGATCGAAAAATGTAACGTTGCAGGCAAACCGGTTATCACAGCTACACAAATGCTGGATTCCATGCAACGCAACCCGCGTCCAACACGTGCAGAAGCAAGTGACGTGGCTAATGCGATCTTCGACGGTACAGATGCAATCATGTTGTCTGGTGAAACAGCTGCTGGTAAATACCCAGTTGAATCCGTTCTGACAATGTCCCGTATTGCCGAAAAAGCAGAATCTGCTCTACCTTACCAAGAGCTGTATCTGAAACAACGTGTTGCACAACAAACAACAGTTACTGAAGCAATCAGCCAATCTGTTGCCCTGTCAGCTCAAGATCTGAACGCTAAAGCGATCATTACTTCGACTGAATCCGGTCATACAGCACGCATGATTTCTAAATATCGTCCAGAATCTCCAATCATCGCGGTGACAACGGAAGACAGAACTTCCCGTCGTCTTGCACTGGCTTGGGGTGTAACACCAGTCAAAGGAAGACTTGTTGATTCCACTGACGCTTTGTTTGAAAATGCAATTGAAGGCGGCGTGAAATCCGGACTTGTAAAAGAAGGAGATCTTGTTGTTATTACAGCGGGTGTACCTTTGGGTCGTTCGGGTTCCACTAACCTGATCAAAGTAAGCCAAATTCCAAACAACGCATAATTGTGTTTGGACGAGAAGCAACAGGAATGAAGCAATGGGGCGTTTGCGTCCCGTTGCTTTTTTTCCATCTTTATGAGACTTTATCGTCGCTAGATACGTAATAATTGGTATATCGAAGGAGGCCGGTAACATGCAACAACAAAGCAATGGCAGTTGGTACACGGCACGCCTTCGCGTGCGTTATCAAGAAAGTGATCAGATGGGTGTGGTCTATCACGCCAACTATTTGAATTGGTTTGAAATCGGTCGAACCGAGATGATTCGCCAAATGGGGTATACATATCGTAAAATGGAGGAGCAGGGGTTACTGCTTCCGGTAACCGGACTGGATGTGAAATATCATAAACCTGCCCGGTATGATGATGACATCATCATTTTCACCCGTATTGTTGCATTTAGTGGTCTGCGACTGAACTATGAGTATGACATAAGGCGCATGACTCCAGACCTTAATGAGCAGATAGGCAGCGGGCAACGAGTATGGTCATCTGAGGAGTCCCTTCCTGGTGAACGATTGGTTACAGGCTCTACCCAACATGTATGGGTCAATGGGGACTGGAAGCCAGTCAGGCTGGATAAGGCAGCTTCTGAGCTCTACAGCGCGCTTGAGAAAGTGTGGCTTTCAGGAAAGGGGTAATACGTAATGCGAAGATGGATGTGGGCCCTGCTATTAATCATTCCGGTGATTGAACTGTTTGGTTTCATTCTTATGAGTGACTGGATTGGAGCCGGAAAGACATTGCTTCTCATGATTCTCACGTCCTTGATCGGTATAGCAATGTTGCAGTTTGAAGGACGAAAAGTACTTATTGATGCCAAATCCGAGATGGAGCGCGGTAAGGTGCCCGGAAGGAAAATGGTAGATGGACTATTTATTTTTGTCGGTGGTTTTCTACTGTTGATCCCGGGATTTATCACAGATCTGATCGGTTTTACACTGTTGTTCCCAGTAACACGTTCAGTGTACCGTCTATTCTTCCTGGGCTGGCTGGAGAAAAAAATGAGAAACGGAAGTATTAAGTTTTATCGTGGTCCGAAAAAATAGGATATACCAGCATCAGTTAAAGAAAGGCACCCACCACCAGATTCAGTCTGATGAGCGGTGCCTTTTTTTATTCATCGGACACGTCCGTTAATAATATATGTTCGGAGATCACGGAACACGTTCGCTCGATTAAATGCATCAAGGATAACGAGGCTGACAGGGCCGATGATCAAACCGAGTACACCGAACAGTTTCAATCCGACAAACATGCCAACCAATGTGGCCAGAGGGTCCAACCCGACACTGCTGGCAAGCACTTTGGGTTCAATGATTTGGCGGGCAATCAGCACAATGAGATATACAATACTGATGCCGATCCCCAGGTACAAGTCTCCATTCATAAGCAGGTATGCTGCCCAGGGAACCATCACCAGGCCAACGCCGAGATAAGGAAGCAGATCCACCAGACCGATAAGCAAAGCAATCGTGAAGGCAGACTTAACCTGGAGCACAAGCAATCCAATCATGACAAATAATGCGGTGATGGAGATCATGATCAACTGGGCTCGTGCATAACCGAACAGGGCTTTTTTCAGATCATTCCATATGTCGGTAATCGGTTTGCGAATGGATGAGGGTACCCAGCCCGATACGGTAATACTGTGTCTGGTCCAACTTTTGCTTATAAAGAAAGTTGACAGCAGAACCACGATTAATACGGCTCCCATATTGGGGAGAGAAGTGAGCAGGTTCAGGATCATGTTGAAAAATCCGGTGACCAGGTCCGTTACAGCTGTACCTACCGTTTCGGTTGTTTTGCTAATATTGCTGTTAATGGTCTCCTGATAGTTGGGATTTTCCTTGTAAAATTCATTGATCTGTCCAATTAAACTCTGAATCGTATCATTCTGGGTCCAGCGGATGAACGTAGCCTTAATCTCATCGACATGAAGGTCGAAGCTCGTCGTTAGTGAAATGACTTCCTTGACCATACGGGTTACCGCAGCAGACAATACGACGACAATGGCCCCGAAATAAATGATTAGTGATAAGGTTACAGCCAGCCAGCGGGGAAATCGGGCCTTGTATTGAAGCAACTTCACCAGAGGATTCATCGCATAAGCGATAATCCAGGCGATGGCAAAAGGATATAACAGCGGGAACAGCAGGTATATAGCAACGGCAATGAGTATGGTCGCAACAATCACCCATAAACCGCGCAACAGGCGTTTCATTATGATTCTATCCAAGCATCAACTCTCCTTATTCCATTTCAAGCTACCATGAAGGAAGCATAGGAAGCTATCTAGTTAATATAGAGCAAATACACTGATTTGAAACGCCAGGATGTCGTCGAATTATATCTTTTCTTTTGCCTAGAGTATGCCTCATGTTCACAAAATATAGCAATAAAAACTTGATTTATAGCATGGATTTATATAAAAAGAATAAAATGTCAACCTTGTTTTTGTAAAGGTTTTCAAAAATGCTTTATCAGTCCGATAAAGAAGTTTGATGTGCGGATGACCTCGCATCATGTTCACATAAACGACAAAATCCAGTATGATGAGATAAGGAAATACCGATTGACAGATATGAAAACCGGATATTGAGGTATTTATTAATTTTAAAATGTAAATGGTTACAAAAGAAGGACGAGTGCGTTTGAGCACGTAGATGACACTCTGGATGGGTTCTTGATTTCGTTTATTAAAGGAGAGATGTAATATGACAGCTACCAAAGGTCTGGAAGGCATCGTTGCAACAACCTCTTCGATCAGCTCCATTGTAGACGGTGTGCTTACATACCGTGGTTACGATATTGACGATCTGGCAGAACATGCAAGCTTTGAAGAAGTTGCCTATTTACTGTGGTTTGGTAAATTGCCAACTACGGATGAACTGAAATCCCTTCGCAAAAGCCTGAGCGATTACGCGCCGATTCCGAGCGAGTTGATTGCACAAATCCAATTGTATCCGAAAAACATGAGTACCATGGCAGCACTGCGTTCCGCGGTATCCGCACTGGCTCTGTACGATGAGCAGGCTGACGAGATGACAGCGGAAGCGAACGAGAACAAAGCGGTTAAGCTGCAAGCGCAGTTGCCAACCATTGTGGCAGCCATAGCCCGTATCCGTCAGGGCAAAGAACCTGTGGCTCCAAAAGAAGGCGCTTCCATCGCAGAAAACTTTTTATATATGATGACTGGAGAACAACCAGCCGAGACCGCTGTTAAAGCCCTTGATCAAGCGCTTGTCCTGCATGCGGATCACGAGTTGAACGCTTCTACATTTGCAGCACGTGTAACAGTAGCTACGCTTTCCGACATCTATTCGGGAGTAACTTCTGCGATTGGCGCATTGAAGGGGCCATTGCATGGCGGTGCAAATGAAGCCGTTATGAAAATGCTGAATGAGATTGGAACACCTGATCGTCTGGAAGCAGCTATTCAAGAAAAATTGAACAACCGTGAGAAGATCATGGGCTTTGGACACCGTGTCTACAAAAATGGAGACCCACGTGCGAAACATCTGCAAAAGATGTCCAAGGAACTGGGTGAAATGAACAACGATACACGCCTGTACGATATGTCAGTGAAGATCGAAGAACTGCTGACAGGACAAAAAGGTCTGAAACCAAATGTAGATTTCTATTCCGCTTCCGTATATACCCAATTAGGTATTGAAGAGGTCCTGTTTACACCGATCTTTGCGATTAGCCGGGTATCAGGTTGGACTGCTCATATTCTGGAACAGCTTGCGGATAACCGTATTATTCGTCCGCGTGCCGAGTACACAGGCCCAACAGATCAGAAGTACGTTTCAATCGAACTTCGCTAATGGCATCAAAACCAGTATAATAAAAAGGACGGGGTGAAGGGGTGTAACATGTTGGCTGAAATTAGCAGCACGTTCATAACCCTTCCTCCAATAAGACAAGCGGTGTGTTATCATACTGCATCTACGAAACCCAAGGAGGAATTATACTAATGAAATTAGAAAAATTTGCTCACCCAACTGAAGGCGAAAAAATTCAAATTGATAACGGTACACTGCAAGTACCTAATAACCCGATCATTCCATTTATCGAAGGTGACGGTACAGGCCGTGACATCTGGAAAGCTTCCAAACGTGTATTGGATGCAGCTGTTGAAAAAGCATATGACGGCAACAAAAAAATCGCATGGTATGAAGTGTTTGCTGGACAAAAAGCATTCGATACATACGGGGAGTGGCTGCCAAACGATACGCTTGAAGCTATTCGCGAGTATATCGTAGCGATCAAAGGACCATTGACTACACCAATCGGCGGCGGAATTCGTTCCCTGAACGTAGCGCTTCGTCAAGAACTGGATCTGTACACTTGCTTGCGTCCTGTTCGTTATTTCGATGGTGTACCTTCTCCGGTTAAACGTCCTGAGTTGGTAGACATGGTCATTTTCCGTGAGAATACGGAAGATATCTATGCAGGTATTGAATACGCAGAAGGTTCAGAAGAAGTGAAAAAAGTAATCCAATTCCTGCAACAGGAGATGGGTGCAAACAAAATCCGCTTCCCTGAAACTTCCGGTATTGGTATCAAGCCAGTTTCCTCCGAAGGTTCCAAACGTTTGGTACGTGCAGCAGTACAATATGCCATCGATCACAACCGTAAGAGCGTTACATTGGTACACAAAGGCAATATCATGAAATTTACAGAAGGTGCCTTCAAAAACTGGGGTTATGAAGTTGCTGAAGACGAGTTCGCTGACAAAGTGTTCACTTGGGCACAATACGATATCATTAAAGAAAAAGACGGTACGGATGCAGCTAATGCAGCTCAAAAAGCAGCTGAAGATGCTGGCAAAATCATCGTGAAAGATGCTATTGCCGATATCGCTCTGCAACAAGTATTGACTCGTCCAGGTGAGTTCGATGTAATCGCAACGTTGAACCTGAACGGTGACTATCTGTCCGATGCACTGGCTGCACAAGTTGGCGGAATTGGTATCGCTCCAGGAGCGAACATCAACTATGTAACAGGACATGCTATCTTCGAAGCTACTCACGGTACTGCACCTAAATATGCAGACAAAGATGTCGTGAACCCTGGTTCCGTTATTTTGTCCGGCGTTATGTTGCTTGAGCACCTGGGATGGCAAGAAGCGGCTAACCTGATCTACAAAGGTATGGAAACATCCATCAACAACAAAACAGTTACTTATGACTTTGCACGTCTGATGGACGGCGCTACTGAAGTGAAATGTTCTGAATTTGCTGATCAAATCATTAAAAACCTGTAAGGGGAGATGTGAATCGTGACTATTCAGCGCAAAAAAATCACAGTAGTCGGCGCCGGATTTACCGGAGCTACAACGGCTTTGATGCTTGCCCAAAAAGAACTCGGGGATGTTATTCTGGTTGATATTCCGCAATTGGAAAACCCGACTAAAGGTAAAGCGCTCGACATGTGGGAAGCTAGTCCTGTTCAGGGCTTCGACAGCAATATCGTCGGTACTTCCAACTACGAGGATACTGCAGGTTCGGAGATTGTTATTATTACGGCAGGTATTGCCCGTAAACCAGGTATGAGCCGTGATGATCTGGTCAACACGAATGCAGGAATCGTGAAGTCTGTTTGTGAAAATGTGAAAAAATATTGCCCTGATTCCATCGTCATTATTCTAAGCAACCCGGTAGATGCAATGACATATGCAGCTTATCAGACGCTTGGTTTCCCTAAAAACCGCGTAATCGGCCAGTCCGGTGTTCTGGATACTGCACGTTATTGCACATTCATTGCACAAGAGCTGAATGTATCGGTTGAAGACGTCCGTGGATTCGTTCTTGGCGGCCACGGAGACGATATGGTACCACTCGTTCGTTATTCCAGCGTTGGCGGTATTCCAATCGATACCCTCATCCCGGCAGAGCGCATTGAAGCCATCGTACAACGCACACGTGTTGGCGGGGGTGAGATCGTTAACCTGCTCGGAAACGGCAGCGCATATTATGCACCAGCAGCTTCATTGGTGCAAATGACCGAAGCCATTTTGAAAGATAAAAAACGAATCATTCCGGTTATTGCTTACCTTGAAGGGGAATATGGCTACAACGACTTGTTCCTTGGTGTGCCAACCGTTCTGGGTGGTAACGGAATTGAGAAAATATTTGAACTGGAACTGACTGCTGAAGAAAAAGCGGGACTCGACAAATCTGCGGATTCGGTTCGTAACGTCATTTCAGTAGTTAACTTGTAAGTTTGAAAACTTTTTGACAGGAACAGACAGAAAACCTTCGGATCATCCGGAGGTTTTCTTTTCTTTGGATAAGTTCCCCAGTATAATGAGATGTGATGTATAGCACACTGACTGAAATTTCTGAGGAGGATGGACATTTTGACAATGATTATGTATTTGCTCCATATTATTGGAGCACTGGCGATGGGCTTCTATCTGATCTTGCCATTCGTTGTGGGCAAAATCCGTACATTGAGTGCTGCCGCTCAAGAGGGAGCATTTGCATCGCTCCGTTCATTAAACCGTATCGCACAGTACGGACTTGTAATTCAGCTTCTTACGGGTGGTTACTTGATGACCAAGGGTGAGTATTCCTATCTGTGGATGGGCGTGGTAGTGGTTCTGTTGCTGGCTATTGCAGCAATCGGTGGCATTATGGGTAAACCGTTACGCTTGGCAGCAGAGGCTGTGAAAAGCAACCGTGATGTCAGTGCAGAACAAAGTAAGATTCGTATGTTCAGCACATTGCTTGCCGTATTCCTGCTCATTATGGTGTATCTGATGGTGAACAACCAAGTGATCTAACAATAGCTGCGAATGAGTTTTATTTGAGAGCTGAACTTAAAGCGTTTGCACTTTAAACGTTGGGACAAGCTGAATAAGAAAGTAAGGTCTTGAACCGTATTGAAATAGACAGCCCAGAGGCTGTCTATTTTTGTTCGCTCGGTCTGGGGGGAATTCTTAAAACAATCATGGTGTATCGTGTTGAATTAACGCATATAAGGGCTCAAGCAGTTATACACAATATTTAGTTAACCCAGGCTCACACTGTGGGCAAATACGGTGTTACGACCGTTACGCTTGGACTCATATAGTGCCGTATCGGCATCACGCAGCAAGGATTCCAGAGAATCGGACCCTCCATTATATTGTGCCACTCCGAAGCTTGAAGTCAGTGGAATACGAGTACCTTGTACCTCCAGCGGGTCATTCAACAAAGCCACGCGTAACTTCTCAGCAAGCTGCTCACCGTCTTGGAGGGAGGCATTGGGTACCGCGATAACAAACTCCTCTCCTCCATAACGTGCAAACAACATCTCCGAATTCAGATAACGATTACATACAGAGACCACATGAATGATGGCCTGATCCCCAACGTCATGTCCATAGGTGTCATTAATTCGTTTGAAATGATCAATATCAAATAATATAAAGGCCGTCGGCCGCAGATTAAGCTGGGCTTCACTCAGTATCTCTCGACCTCTAAGCAGGAACTGCGTGCGGTTATATATTTTGGTGAGACCATCGAAGTAAGCCAGTTGCTTCAATTGTTCTTGTAGGAAACGTTGCTCTGTAATATCAATCAGCATAATCAGTGTGCCAACGGCTTGTCCTTCTTTGTTATACACATAAGAGGTTCTCACCTGATAACAGACGGTCTCTCCGTTTAATTGCCAGTACAGATCGGTTTGCAGACCTTCTCGGCCATATTCCACTGGAAAGGTCTCACCGGCAAGCGACAGCCATACATCGTTCAGATGTTGACCTACCATGCTGAAATCAAGCTCTGGCAGCATATCACGCAGAGATTTATTATAGTCGACGAGACGATTGGAACTATCCAGCACGATAACGCCTTCACGCATGCTCTCAAAGATACTATCCTTGGCGATAGGTACGATGGTTAACAGACGGGAGGATAGAATAGCCCAGATATACATTGCGGATGTAATGCACATGAGAACCGGAACAGGATCCATACCACCTGGGGTCAGACCAAGTAAATACACAAAGGCCGCTACCATGGGAATAAGCTGTGAAGTGATCAATGTGAGTAACTGACGACGATACATCTTTTTGGTATGTTTCCATTGTCCGACGAGAATAAGGCAGGCACATAACAGACAGGAAAAGGTGAATGCACCATGAACAACGTACCATTGCCCTACGGCAATATCCATTAGAGGGAAGGAACTGTCTTCTCTTAACCATACTCTTTTATAGAAAAGATGATGAAAATCATTTGTTGCCACCATGAACAAGGTAATGGAAGGGATTACAAACAGTGCAGCAGAAGCTTTTTTGGATAATTTTTTACCCGTGTATTGCATCATGAGCATCAGCCCAAGAGAGGCGGAGAAAGGCATACCAATGTATTCGACGACCGTCCAGAATTTCATCTGCTCCAGTGTATTGCTGGCGAGTTCAATCGCGTAACCGAAGGTGTAAACCGACAGAGCTGCTGTATAGAGAATGAATATTTTCGAACTGGGGATTTCTGCTCTTCTAACATAAGTATATAAACACAGAAAAACATTCAGCACAGCTGAAGTTGCTACAAGTGTTATATAAGAATTAATGTGCGATTCCATGGGTTTGGTCTCCATATTAGATCAGAATATTTGCTTAGTTGGGAAGCATGACTGCATGACATCGCTTCATCCAAACTGGATTAATTTTATTTAAAGCTTATCTGTATACTGTACATTGTACATCAGCTCATACGGCATAGGAATACAATTTGGTTGGTGAATCCGTTCAATTTCGATAAAATTTTCGAATGATTGGCATAATAGGTCGAATTCAATGCGGCTTTGCCTCAGTTGACAGCATGTCTGTGAGAAACGATAAAGAAACAGCCATTAGAGTATTGGGAATTTTTCTGTTTAACCGCCAAAAGCGAGTGGTAAGTATGTATCGAGGCAAGAGACAGTGACTTTGGAGCATGAGCATTGGAAAAGGGAATAATCTGTATTGTTCATGCCATCCTACAGAATGAGACTAGATCAGACATTCCATTTAGAGAGGAGAAATGCCAGATGTCAACCGACACACAAAACAAAAAGACGATGCCTGCCCAACATCAGGATCAGCCCCCGGGTATCGAATCGGAGATGCACCCCAACCAGAGTTTGAGAAACCTGAATATAAAGCAGCCGGTAAATTGTTAGATAAGGTTGCTCTGATCACGGGTGGAGATAGTGGAATTGGACGTGCTGTTGCCGTTACATATGCGAAGGAAGGCGCGGATGTAGCGATTGTATACCTGAGTGAGCATGAGGATGCGGAAGAGACCAAGCGTCAGGTCGAACAGGAAGGACGCAAATGCATATTGATTCCCGGTGATATTGGTGACAATGCCTTTGCCAGGAAATCCGTGCAGCAGACGGTGGATCAACTAGGCAAGCTGGATATTGTCGTGAATAATGCAGCGGAGCAGCATCCCCAGCAGCAGCTGGAGGATATTACTCCAGAACAGCTGGAGCGTACGTTCCGCACAAATATTTTTGGCATGTTTTATATTACACAGGCTGCTCTGCCACATCTTAAGAAAGGTAGTACAATCATTAATACAACCTCCATTACCGCATATCGCGGAAATCCGACGTTAATTGATTATTCATCTACGAAAGGAGCTATCACTTCATTTACACGCTCCTTGTCGATGAATGTTGTGGAGAAAGGAATTCGTGTGAATGCTGTCGCTCCAGGGCCAATTTGGACCCCGCTCATTCCATCCACATTTGATGAGAAAAAGGTGAGTGAATTTGGTGCTACTCAGCCGATGAAACGTCCAGGGCAACCGAATGAATTGGCTCCAGCTTACGTATATCTCGCTTCGGATGATTCTTCCTACGTGAGCGGTCAGGTGATGCACGTTAATGGCGGCGAAGTGGTCAACGGATAATCTATTGACGACGTATTTCAAACGAAGGCGTATCGTTACCAGCATGACTGGTCGGTACGTCTTTTTTTAATGAGCATATAGCGGAAGAGATATGATTTTGATCCAGTTTACAAAAGTCGGGATCGGCGTTGATGCAACCATGATACTTTATCATTAGGCTTGCCTGGAGATAGTTCTAGAACTGACGCCGCGTGCTGCTAATCAAAAATGGCAGGGTCTCCATGCTATCTGTGATATGATATAGACCGACAAGTAAGCTTCGGAGGCGGTCACATGAAGATTAGCAAACAAAATGCGGCACACTATATATGGGGTGGACAGTGCGATGGTTGGCATCTCGTTCAAGATGAAACACTGAGCATT
The DNA here is from genome assembly GCF_058408365.1 of Paenibacillus sp. MDV22-iso6. Classification (NCBI taxonomy): domain Bacteria; kingdom Bacillati; phylum Bacillota; class Bacilli; order Caryophanales; family Paenibacillaceae; genus Paenibacillus; species Paenibacillus sp. MDV22-iso6. Next base: position 431,778 of record NZ_JBZVDZ010000006.1, read on the forward strand.
ATTCATGAACGTATGCCTGCAGGAACTTCTGAAACCCGGCACTACCATTCGATAAGTCGTCAGTTTTTCTTTATTCTTAGCGGTGAGGCTTGTATGGAACTTAACGGGGAAGAGTTTGTGCTTGAACTCCATGAAGGGATAGAAATTGCGTCGGGCATGCCACATCAGATGCAGAATCGGGGCGAAGCAGACGTAGAATTTCTTGTCATTTCACAACCCACCACTCGTGGTGATCGAATAGAAATGGATATGTAATTATTAATTTTATAACAAAGGAAGAGATAGATGAGACCGTTCCGAATTCGCCTTGCCATCATTATGATGGTGCTGATCGGTATTTCCGTCATTGTGGCGGGGTATACGATGGGCAGAGTTTTTAAGACTACTCACATTAATGCATTGGAGCAAACGATGGTGCGTGAGATCAACTTGCTAAAAGCAACGTTCCCGTTCCATGATGCAACCAATCCAAAAAATGCAGAGACACAGAAATATTACTCAGAACGTGCGGTTGAGCTGGATCGACTGACGGATTCACGGGTAACTTTTATCAATAAAGATGGAACGGTCATTGGCGACTCGGAGAGCGATCCCAATTCAATGGACAACCACTTGAACCGTCAGGAGATTAAAGAAGCGGTTGGGCAAAATTATGGTCAGTCGATTCGTTATAGTGCAACATTAGGGCAGGACATGCTGTATGTGGCGCTTCCTGTGAATTCGGATCAAAGCGACATGATCGAGTTACCCAGTGGGAAATTTGATGGTTACATTCGACTATCCATGAGTCTTGAAGCTGTTGATCAGGGTCTTCAGCAGGGCTGGATTTTGATGTTCTTCACCTTGGGCCTTCTGTTCCTGATTGTGGCTCTGGTAAGTTACCGGGTTGCGCGGGGACTGACATCACCCATTGAGCATATTACAAAGGTGGCTCACCGGATCACCAAGCTGGATTATGATGCTAGAGTGGATGTAACTCGTAATGATGAGATCGGTCAACTGGGACTTGCCATTAACGGAATGGCAGACAGCCTTCAGATGCAACTGAAGACGATCAGGGATAATGAAGCGCTGCTGCAAAGTGTGCTTGCCAACATGACGGGCGGCATTATTATGATTGATGCAGGTCAATCCATTGCACTGGTTAACCGGGAAGCGGAGCGTATGCTCGGCATTCAGGCAGAGCGGGTTACTGGCAAACCATATATTGAATTGAAGCGGCATTATGAGCTGACACGCACGATTGAAGAGAGTGTTGCATTGCGAGAACCGATGCATGAAGAAGTAAGTGTGTTCAATCCAGTCGAAAAATTAATTCGCATTGATGGAGTACCGATGTCCGAAGATGACGGCGCTTATCGGGGGATGCTCTTTCTCCTACAGGATGTCACGGCGATCCGCAGGCTGGAATCAATGCGCAGTGAGTTCGTCGCGAATGTATCTCATGAACTCAAAACGCCGGTGGCTGCGGTCAAAGGTTTTGCCGAAACGCTTCTTAGCGGCGGGGTACAGGACAAAGAGACGGAGCGTTCATTCCTGCAGATTATCTATGATGAAGGTGACAGACTGAATCGATTAATCGGAGATATTCTGGAGTTATCCAAAATTGAGTCCAAACGGGCTCCCCTGCAGTGTTCACCTGTGCATGTGCATTCGTTCTTCGAGATGGTCCTGGGTACCTTGTCCAAGGTGGCGGAGAAGAAAGAAATTCGCCTGGAGATGAATGTTCCCGAAGAATTGTATATTGAAGCTGATGAGGATAAAATGAAGCAGATCTTTATTAATCTGTTATCCAACGGCATTAATTACACGCCTGAGGGCGGAAGGGTAAAATTACAAGTGTCGGTTGAACATAATGAGGACGAAGAAGAAGTTGTATTTGCAGTATCCGACACAGGAATTGGTATTCCGAAGAAAGATTTGCCGCGGATTTTTGAACGCTTCTATAGGGTGGACAAGGGCAGATCCCGTAACTCGGGAGGCACTGGACTTGGACTTTCAATTGTGAAACATCTGGTAGAATTGCACCATGGCAAACTGTCTGTAGAGAGTGAACTTGGCATGGGGACTACGTTTCGTGTTATCCTTCCATTAATTCAGGATGAAGAAATCTAGTGCGATGGAAGTGAAATGTAAAAGGAATGTGCTGTTTTACACAGAGTTAACAATTAGGTGCTATGATAATGAAAGTGTTGTGGCAACAGACAACCTATAGGAGAGAAGGGGTATCATGGCGCAGCGTTTGCTCGTTATTGAAGATGAACCAACATTATCAAGATTGCTTACGTACAACCTGACACAAGAGGGCTATGATGTTATTGCTGAGGATCACGGATCTTCAGGTTATGATCGGGCGTTGTCCCAGGAGTTTGATCTGATTCTGCTGGATCTGATGCTTCCTGGAATGAACGGTCTGGATATTCTGAATAAGTTACGAATTCAGGGTGTTAGCACACCGGTCATTATTCTCACAGCCAAAAACGGTGAAGCCGAAGTTGTACAAGGCTTAAAATCAGGTGCCGATGATTATATTACGAAGCCATTTGGTGTATCCGAATTGCTTGCTCGCGTAGATGCAGTGTTAAGACGTTATTCGAACGGTGAAGATTTGCCGCAACCAGAGGATAAAGACGGTTCCCGTATTATTCTGGGAGAGCTTGAGATTTATCCTTTGAAGTATGAAGTGACACTGGGTGGACAATCCATCAGTCTTCGTCCCAAGGAGTTCGAGGTACTGCTTTATCTGGCCAAGAAGCCGGGTGTTGTGCTTACACGGGATGATCTGATGAATGCGGTCTGGGGCTTCGATTATATCGGAGGACAGCGCACGGTGGACGTTCATGTCAGTTCATTGCGGAAAAAGTTGGAGCTGGACCCGGAATCGGTTCATATTGATTCGATTCGCGGTGTAGGTTATAAATTGGTTGTAAAAAGAAAAACTCCCCATCATTCAAGTTAACAATGATCGGGGAGTTTTTTTTACATTCCGTTAACATAAACAATTATTTTCCTTTACGTATAGGGAGTAGGATGAAGCTGTCTGAGTGATACTTTATACCTATATATTCCACCTCAGGACGGAGCTCATACGTAAAGGAGATTGCGCATTTATGCCCATGTTGCTCGAAGTGAAGCCCGACCAGCCCGAAGAAATGATAAATACGCAACAGGAACAAGTTGTAGCTCCCATGGGAGAACAAAAAGATGAAGATGAAATTGGGGTCACCAAAGAGAATGTAATTTCATTACGGGACTATTGCCGTCAAATACCTGTAGTTGACGTTCACACTACCTGCGGGGAAGCGGCAAGCCTGCTCAATCAGGATCAGGAATATCCGTGTATTGTATTATGTGATGATCACATGCGGCCATTAGGTTTGTTGATGCGAGAGACATTATACCGAATGTTGAATGGACGCTTCGCGGCAGATCTTTTCTATCGTAAGCCGGTTGTACACGCAGCTGACTCTTCTCCTGTTATTGTCGATGTGCACGCAGAAGCGACCGCGATTATTGACATCGCTCTTGCACGCAGTGAGCAATATTTCTACGATTGTTTGATCGTTACGGAAGAAGACCGATTGCTGGGTGTGTTGACGATGAGGGATGTTATGTCCCTTTCCCGTAAACTGCAGCATGTGGCTTCGGAAGAACGTGTACATATTATTACACAGAGCAGACAGGAAATAACGAGAATCAACGACTCCGTCACCAAACTGGTTCAAGCCGCTCAAAAGGCTGGGGTAGAAGCGTCTCAGATCATGCAGTTATCCGAACGGGGAGCGAGCAGTCTCAGTCAGGTTGATGCTTCCTATAACCGTGTATATCAGCATATGGAGGGTCAGCAGAAACACGCTGATGACATGCTGAGCTCTATCGACATGGGTTCCGGGATGGCACGTTCCATTCGTTCATTGGCTGACCAAAGTGGGCTACTCGCTATGAATGCTTCCATCGAAGCGGCACATGCGGGGGAGTACGGACGGGGTTTCCAGGTCGTTGCTGGTGAGATTCGTGCACTAGCCAAGCAGACCCGTGAGGTTGCGGGAAATATGTCCTCTTTACTGGATGATATCGGAGGATTGACCAGACAGACTGTAGAACTGGTGAGAGCAAGCGCGGCAGAGATTGACAGCAGCTCCGTTCATGTAAACGAAGGAGGGGCTGCATTCAAACAGCTGAACACGGCTGTGGCAGGCATGTCCCATATAGCAGAGGATATCGCGAAGGAAGGCAAAACGGCTGGAGAATTGGCCGAGCACATTCGGGAGAGACTGGAAGATATGGTTCGGGAGGATGACTAAACGAAGATAGGCTGGGCATCATTCATACACAATGATCGGATAGGAGGGTCATGGGTGTGAAAGATGTCTCTTTTTACATTCCGTTAACATGAAAGTGATACTGTTTTTACAATGAGAGGGTAGGATATTATAGATGACCGAGAGCCAAGTTCAATCATTGGCATCGGTCTACGTAAGGGAATCTGGTTGTCCCTGCCGCGAAGGAGAAGTGAACATCCATGAAGGACCTCATTCACATTGAAGGACTTAATTTATACTATGATACGCATCACGCGCTTAAAAATATATCGATGGACCTGCCGGAGAAGACAGTTACCGCGTTTATCGGTCCGTCGGGCTGTGGTAAATCGACCTTGCTTCGTACATTGAATCGGATGAATGACATGATTCCAGGCGTACGTGTGGAAGGACAAGTTATGTTGGACGGTTCCGACATTTATAGTAATGAGATTGAAGTAGAGACGCTGCGCAAGCGGGTCGGAATGGTATTTCAGCAGCCTAACCCTTTTCCAAAATCGATCTACGATAACGTGGCCTACGGACCACGACTTCACGGGGTGACGCAAAAAGCCGAACTGGATCGTTTGGTTGAGCAGAGTCTTGTTCATGCTGCACTGTGGGATGAAGTGAAGGATGTGCTCAAAAAATCGGCACTCAGTCTCTCCGGTGGACAACAGCAGCGCCTCTGTATTGCACGTGCTCTGGCCGTGCAGCCTGACGTACTGTTGATGGATGAAGCAACGTCTGCACTTGATCCAATCTCAACGCTTAAAATTGAGGAACTGGTCAAGGAACTGCACCACAAATACACGATTGTAATGGTAACCCACAACATGCACCAAGCTGCACGGGTATCGGGTCGTACGGTATTTTTCCTGAACGGGGAAGTGGTGGAGGCAGCAGATACAGAAACGTTGTTCTCCACACCGCAGGATTCCAGAACCGAGGATTATATATCCGGACGGTTCGGATAAGCAAGCTGAGTTCGAACGATCCCGGCGTGTCCGGAGATGATGGATAAGGAGGACATGGAATCTATGATTCGCAGAAGAGAATTTGATCAGGAGCTTGAGGAACTGCGCACACTGCTTCGGCAAATGGGTGAGCATGTAGGCACAGCGTTGGATGGTGCTATTGAAAGTTTACAGACGATGGATGCCGAGAAAGCTCAGGTCATCATCAAGAATGATGCGAATCTGAATGCCTTGGAAGACAAGATTATGGAATTGGGTTCCAAGCTCATCATTACACAACAGCCGGTAGCGAAGGATTTGCGACGCATTATTGTTGCCTTCAAAATCTCAAGTGACTTGGAGCGTATGGGTGACCTTGCGCTGGATGTGGCCAAAGTGACCCTTCGTATGGATGGGCAGGAGCTCATTAAACCGCTTGTGGATATTCCAAGAATGGCGGAAATCGTGAAGTCCATGATTGAGGAATCCATTGAATCCTTCCTGAAAGAAAATACGGATCTGGCCTACAAAATGGCTCAGACCGATGATCAGGTTGACCAATTGTACAGTCATATGATCAGTGACCTCTACTCGTTTATGACAGACCATCCAAATAAGGCTTCCCAAGCGATGCTCTTGATGTTGGTAGGACGTTATATCGAACGGATTGGTGACCACGCAACAAACATTGGTGAGAGCACGGTGTATCTGGTAACAGGAAAACGCCCTGATTTGAATCAATAGGTAACCGTTTTTAGTGGAATTGGGGTATTATTCGTAGCGAAATGAAGGGACTTTCTCTCGGGCGGCCTGTGAACAGGTCATCCGCGGAGGGAGTTCTTTTTTTTGCAGGCCAGATCATGGCCTATAAAGATGACTAATTTTTTTGTTGTAACAGGTGTGTATGGTATCATGAGAGTAGATGTGATTGAAGGATTGACCATACGATACGCGAGGTGCTGGAATGGACAAGTTTATTCTTATAGATGGAAATAGCATTATTTACAGGGCGTTTTTTGCAATGCCACCGCTAACTAACTCGAAAGGCTTGCACACCAATGCGGTGTACGGCTTCACCACGATGCTGCTGCGCTTGCTGGAAGAGCATAAACCGACACATGTGATGGTGGCATTTGATGCAGGCAAAGTTACGTTCCGACACGAAGGTTACCAGGAGTATAAGGGTGGTCGGGAGAAAACACCGCCGGAGTTGTCGGAACAATTTCCGCTGCTGAAAGAGCTGCTTCAGGGCTTCGGGATTGCCCAGTTTGAGCTTGCAGGGTTTGAAGCGGATGATATTATCGGAACATTAACGAAACGTGCGGATGAAGCCGGAAGACAGGTTCTCGTTGTGTCAGGTGACAAAGATATGCTGCAGCTTGCCTCTGAACATGTGCATATCGGGCTTACGCGCAAAGGGGTAACCGAGATTGAGCTATACGATCCCGCTCAGATCAAGGAGCGCTATGGTCTGACCCCGCTGCAAATCATTGACCTCAAAGGTCTGATGGGCGATGCGTCCGACAATATTCCGGGCATTCCTGGTGTTGGAGAGAAAACGGCTCTGAAGCTGCTGCACCAGTTCGGTTCGGTTGAGGAAGTTCTTAACGGCACAGGTGAGCTAAAGGGCAAAATGAAAGAAAAAATTGAGGCTCACGCCGAAGATGCACGTATGAGCAAGCAGCTTGCCACGATCCACCGTGAAGTTCCATTGGAACAAACTTGGGAAGATATGCAGTTTGCTGGCTTAAAAGAGGAACTGGCAGGTCCGGCTTTGGCCAAGCTCGAATTCAAGTCTTTGCTAGAGCGCCTGTCATTCCGTGCAAGTGTAGTTTCTGAACAGGAAGCCGTTCCGGCGGCCGTAGTGGAATCCTCCATTGCAACAGAAGAAACGATTAGTGAACTGTTCAGTTCACTCGAATCCATTGATGTGCTGCATGTGGAGACACATGGTGATAACCCGCATCAGGCGAAACTCATTGGACTTGCTGTTGGTTCAGCCGAAACCTATACATTCCTGTCTTCCGAATTGCTCCAGTCAGATGCAGCTGCCCCAGTACGAGAATGGCTCGGCAATGCAGATCAACCCAAGCGTGGTTATGATCTACATCGTGTTGATCTGGCACTGCATGCGCATGGCATTGAGTTTGCTGGAGCGTCCTTTGATGTGCAATTGGCTGCCTATTTGCTTGATCCAACTGAATCGAATCAGACGATTAGCGGCCTGACCACGAAGTATGGTCTGCCTTCCCTCGTGGAGGATGATTCGGTTATGGGCAAAGGTGCAAAATACAGAGTGCCTGAGGCGAATATATTGGGCGATTTTCTATGTCGTAAAGCGGCGGCAGTAGCAGCCATTATTCCACTCCAAGAGCAGGCACTGGAGAGTAATGAGATGAACGCACTTTTCCATGAACTGGAGATGCCATTGTCACGTATTCTTGCAGATATGGAGAAACAGGGGATTAAGGCTAATACGGCAGATTTGAAGGCTTTGGGTAGTGAGTTCGAAGAAAATATAAGTAGGTTGATGGCGGAAATCTACAAGCTTTCCGGTACGGAATTCAATCTGAATTCACCGAAACAGCTGGGTGAGATTTTATTTGATAAACTCGGTTTGCCTGTGGTGAAGAAAACAAAGACAGGATACTCTACGGATGCCGAAGTATTGGAGAAGCTGGCTCCATATAATGATGTAGTCAAACATATTCTGCAATATCGTCAACTTGCCAAGTTGCAGTCCACATATGTAGAAGGACTCCTCAAAGAGATTTCAGATAAGGATGGCAAGGTGCATACGTTTTACCGTCAGACGATTGCGGCTACTGGACGTCTTAGCAGCCAGTTCCCGAACTTGCAGAACATTCCGATTCGGATGGAGGAAGGCCGTAAAATCAGAAAGGTATTTGTTCCTTCCGAACCAGGGTGGTCCATTTTGGCAGCAGACTATTCGCAGATTGAACTGCGCGTCCTTGCACATATTTCAGATGATGAGCGGCTGAAGGAAGCTTTTGTCCAGGACATGGATATCCATACGAAGACGGCCTCAGATGTGTTTGGCGTGAAGCCAGAAGAGGTGGATGGAGACATGCGTCGTTCTGCCAAGGCGGTTAACTTCGGGATTGTATATGGCATCAGTGATTACGGCCTTTCGCAGAACCTGCATATCACGCGGAAAGAGGCAGCACAGTTCATTGATCAATACTTTGAAGTATTCCAGGGTGTGCGTCGATATATGGATGATATTGTGAAGGAAGCCCGTCAGGATGGTTATGTCAAAACGTTGCTGGAACGCCGTCGTTATCTGCCAGAAATCAATGCAAGCAACTTTAACCTGCGTTCCTTCGCGGAACGGACAGCAATGAATACACCGATCCAGGGAACTGCGGCAGATATCATCAAGCTTGCCATGGTACAGATGGATGAAGCACTGCGTGAACGCAAGCTGAAGAGCCGCATGCTATTACAGGTGCACGATGAGCTTGTATTCGAAGTGCCTGCGGATGAAATGGAACTGATGAAAGAGCTGGTTCCTTCGGTGATGGAAAAAGCATTGGAGCTGTCAGTGCCGCTAAAAGCGGAAGTCAGCTACGGAGAAAACTGGTACGAGGCTAAATAATAGATCCCAAGCGGGTTTTCCGTTATTTTACAAAATATTTTTCAACTGTTTTCGACACAAGAAGGGGTCCCGCTGAGCGCCATCTTCCGTTATAATATAGGGGAGGTGAGAACATCATGCCGGAATTACCGGAAGTCGAAACAGTCAGAAGAACATTGAATCAACTTATTGTTGGCAAGACCATTGACTCCGTTACCGTTAGCTTGCCGCGGATTATTCAGCGGCCGGACGACATAGATGCATTTGCAATGGAACTTAAGGGACATACCGTGATCGGTGTGGAGCGCAGAGGCAAGTTTTTGCGTATTTTGCTGGACGGGCTGGTGCTTGTCTCCCATCTGCGGATGGAAGGCAGGTACGGGGTATACCAACAACATGAGGAAGTGGAGAAGCATACCCATGTTATCTTTCACTTTACCGATGGTACAGAATTACGTTACAAGGATGTTCGTCAATTCGGTACAATGCATCTCTTCAATGCAGGGGAGGAACTGGTATCCAAACCTTTGTTAAAACTGGGGCTGGAGCCGCTTGATCCTGCGTTTACTGTAGCTGCATTCCGTGAGGCTGTTGGCAAACGCACGACCAAAATTAAAGCCGTCTTGTTAAATCAGGCATATGTGGTCGGCATCGGGAATATTTATGTGGACGAGGCCTTGTTCCGCGCTGGAATTCATCCAGAAACCATTGCCAAGACATTAACCGAAGCCCAGTTAACCGTGCTGCATGAAGCGATCGTGGTTACGCTCCAGGATGCGGTGAATGCAGGAGGTTCCTCCATTAAGTCCTATGTCAATGGACAGGGCGAGATGGGAATGTTCCAGCATCAGTTGAAAATATATGGACGCAAGTCTGAACCTTGTGCAACGTGTGGCACATTAATCGAGAAGAGTGTTGTAGGTGGTAGGGGCACGCATTACTGTCCAAACTGTCAACCGCTGCTCTAAATCGTTGATGGGTTTGGTAGCATGAACGAAATCGTCAAATTGTAGCACCCTTGGATTCCTCCCTCCATATACTGATATGGCAGAAATAAGCGGGCGTATACCCATACTGGCAGCCGCCAGTTGGAACGAGTTCCGCACAGGGGAGGAATCCGGGGTGCTGCATCATTTTATTTCATTACTGGCGCTTGCTTTGGCGCTTAGTTTAGATGGTTTTGGAGTCGGGATTACATATGGGCTGCGGAGAACTAAAATTCCGCTGTTATCCATTGTCGTCATTTCCATCTGTTCGGGTCTGGTTATTGCATTATCGATGCAAGTAGGTGTGCTTCTGTCTCATGTCGTATCTCCGGACGTGGCTTCAATTGTTGGAGCGGTTATTCTGATCGGTATTGGCGCATGGTCGTTGCTGCAACTCATTCGAAAACGGGGCAAGGAACAGCTGGAATCGGACAATGGAGTGGGTGAGGGAACAGGAGCAGGAGCAGGAACAATCCGCAGTAGTACGCAAGCCTCACCAGAAGCTCAGTCGAAGGGCAGGAATCAGGTGCTCGCGCTGGAGCTTGAGCCATCTGCTTCTGGAGGATCTCTGGAACGAATGGTCTTTACACTTGAGCTGCGGAAGCTGGGTGTGGTTATTCAGATCCTGCGTAGTCCCTCGAAGGCGGATATGGATAACTCGGGCAGTATATCCGTCCAAGAAGCGATGTGGCTGGGGATAGCCCTTTCTCTGGATGCTTTTGGTGCAGGATTAGGGGCAGCATTATTGGGATTTCCGACTTTGTGGACAGCATTAGTTATTGCGTTGTTTAGTGGGGCATTTCTGTCACTGGGCATGAAAGTTGGGTTGCGCTTTGCTGCTCTGCGGTGGATGCGAAGATTATCTGTGTTACCTGCGCTTTTATTAATGTTTATGGGAATAATGAAGTTGTTGTGAGGTGAAATAATGAATATTGGCTTAACCGGCGGGATCGCGACAGGCAAAAGCAGCGTGTCCGCCTTTCTCGCCAGTAAGGGAGCGTTGCTCATTGATGCAGATGTTATTGCCCGGGAAGTAATGCTGCCCGGGCATCCCGTTTTGGCTGCGGCTGTTCAGCGGTTCGGACAAGCCATATTGAATGAGGACGGAACACTGGATCGGAAAAAGCTTGGCAGTATTGTTTTTCAGAATCCAGAGGAACGTAAGGCACTTGAGGCTATTACACATCCAGCGATCCGCAAGGAGATGCGCGAGCGCGCTGCTCTGTACGAGCTTGAACATCCGGACAAGCTGGTCGTATCGGATATTCCGTTATTGTACGAGTCAGGGCTGGAGGATGGCTTCGAAGAGGTGATGGTTGTTTACGTTCCGAGGTCAGTGCAGCTAGAACGACTGATGAGCCGGGATGGAATGACGGCAGAACAGGCAGATGCCCGTATAGACGTGCAGATGGATATTGAAGATAAGAAGCAGCGTGCTGACGTGGTTATCGATAACAGCGGCTTGTGGTCAGAGACGGAGCAGCAACTCATTTCATTTTTGCATCGTAAGGGCCTAATATGAGATTGCTGCGTAAGAAACGGGTACTGTTGTTGATGTTTGTGTCTTTTGTATTGGTGCTGTTCCTGAATACCAATTGGATGTCATGGTTCTATCCGATTCATTATAAGGAAGAGATTCGGGCCCAGTCTCAGAGTTATGAGGTTGATCCGTTTCTCATCGCTTCCATCATCAAGGTGGAGACCAATTTTAAGACAAGCAAGGAATCCAAGAGAGGTGCCATCGGATTAATGCAGCTGATGCCTGACACCGCGAACTGGATTATGGAGCAAGCCAAAATTCCGGGAACCTCATTGGAAGAATTGAAGCACGAGCCTGAAAGGAATATCCAGCTGGGCACCTGGTATCTACGTAATCTGTCAGATCAATTTGACGGGAATGAAGCGGCTATGATTGCTGCTTACAATGCAGGTCCAGGTAAAGTGAACTCATGGTTAAGGGATGGCGTATGGGACGGTTCATTCGAGACGGTCAAAGATATTCCGTTTGGTGAAACCCGGCACTATGTACAACGCGTCATTTATTATTATAATCAATATGTAAAGATCTATAATACGTTCTAAGTTAAGACACTTTGGATTCATGCTCTAAAATAAGTAGAAGCACCGAGCAGGCCGGTTGTTCACCGGCCGCTCCATGCTCCTCTGTGTACCGTATTACGATGCAGATATTATTGGTATTGACCTGCCAATTGCTGTTCTGCAATTGTTACCAGACGCTTCGTGATGTATCCACCGATCGAACCGTTCTCGTAAGAAGTCATGTTACCTTGGTATCCGTCTTGTGGGATGCTGATTCCGAGTTCTTGAGCAACTTCATATTTCAGTTGTTCGAGAGCTGCGGAAGCTTTAGTTACCACCAGGTTGTTGGAGTTACCATTGCTTTGTGCCATTGCTGTTCACCTCCTCGCGGTTGGTAAAAGTATTATGTGTCGGCAATACGATTTTCATAACTAAATGCATGCAGGCAATTTCTGGTAAAAAGTAAAACGTGGGAAGTGATCTGATTTGAAATGTCCTTATTGCGCCTACCTGGGCACAAAGGTGCTTGATTCAAGGCCGGCCAATGAATCGAAATCGATTCGTCGTCGTCGTGAGTGTGAGCAATGTAGCCGTCGATTTACAACTTTTGAAATGGTGGAAGAAACACCGCTGATCGTCATCAAGAAAGATGGCAGTCGTGAGGAATTTAGCCGGGACAAGATTCTCCGTGGCCTGATTCGGGCTTGTGAGAAACGTCCGGTCTCTGTGGAGACACTGGAAATGATGGTATCTGAGGCAGAGAAGTCTCTGCGAAATACAGCCGATGCAGAAGTAGAGAGCCGTCAGATTGGCGAACTGCTGATGGAACAGCTGTTTCCAGTGGATGAAGTAGCCTATGTGCGCTTTGCTTCGGTGTACCGTCAATTCAAAGACATCAATATGTTCATGAAAGAACTGAAATCTTTATTGTCCAAAGACAACAACGAGGATTAGTGAAACGGGTAAAAGGGGAAGAGCATTCTGGGGTTACCATCTGTGTGTTCCAGTAAAAAGGTTGTTCTTCTCCAATCACTTTAGCTTCAAGAAAAAGTTGTTGACAGCAAAAGCTGTATTTTATATGATATAGGAGTCGCCTGCGGAGCATTGCAGTGTTGGACAACTTGTTACATTCATAATTTGGGGCCTTAGCTCAGCTGGGAGAGCGCATCGCTGGCAGCGATGAGGTCAGGGGTTCGATCCCCCTAGGCTCCACCAAAATAGTAAATGCACGCAGTCCTTGGGAACTGCGTTTTTTTGTTTTTTATGGACATATTCTGATAGAACGAAGAAAGTGCGTTTCGCAAGAACATTCGATAATTTACTGAACGAAAAAACTCATAATGTTATATAATAGCAAATAACTGGACGGGCATTTTTTTACTACATAATTTGAATTCATAGTTTCTAAAAAGGGCTGTATCTCCCCAATTCGAAAAAAAGTAACCGAAGGTCGGTATAGACAATGACAAAACAAAATTCAAAAACTAACCGAAGGGATGAAACAAACAGACAGTACACGCCAGTATGAGCGTTTTTTGGCGGTTCGACTTCATTTCACAAATAAAGCCATATATACATTGCCCAAGCAAAACCGGTCGAGCAAAGAGCATTTCGTGAAATTACGTTTTCCTGATTGAAATGTAGTCCGCAATTGAACCCTGCTGATTTAATGAAACAAATTATTTTATCGCCAACCAGAGTCATTAATCAGCTCCAATTTTAATCTTAGTTCATCTTATATGGTTCGACGGTTAAGCCTTTTTTTCGTGTGAAAATTTGTTCAGAACGTTCTTTTCCGGTTGGAATATCGAAGTGAATCCTAACTTAGAGAGTGGGTAACAGGGTATGTATCAAACAAGAACAATAAGAAAGTTATTTGTGTGTGTAATCATTTTAAGTTTGCTGCCATTGTACTTATTTGAAAAGGCGTTTGCGGCCACTCCAACAGCCGTCATTTTTGTAGCTGATGATCATCTGGCTTCCGGAGAAACGTCACTGGTGAGGATTACCTTTTCAGAAGCGGTGACTGGGTTTGACCTTGCTGATTTGACCATAGGTAGCGGCACTCTTGGTGGATTAACAAATTATGACAATATTAACTATACCGCAACCCTCACGCCGCCCCTAAGCAATTTCAGCGGTCCATTCCATATTTCGCTCGATCACTCAGGTGTAACTGCCGCAGGCGTTGCGGGGAACGGAACCACCATATCAAACAATTACTTTGTTGACACAGTTGGGCCTTCCGTGACAAGCGTGGATGTTCCTGCCAATGGTACTTATGGTGCAGGAGAGGACTTGAATTTTACAGTGAACATGGACGAGGTCGTGTTTGTTACGGACACTCCAACAATCTCTATAGTTGTAGGAACAACAACTGTGTATGCAACCTATGCAGGCGGTTCGGGATCAAACGCGTTGCGATTCAGATATACTGTCCAAACCGGACTATCCGATAGTAACGGGATTACTATTGGAGCCTTGTCTCTAAATGGCGGATCAATTATGGATGAAGCAGGCAACGCTGCAGCATTAATGTTTAATAACGTGGGCAGTACGGCGAACGTGCTAGTCAATGCAATCGCGCCGACGATCACAAGTATGTCGCCGGCATCGGGTCCGACGTCAGGAGGAACGACCGTCACGTTGACCGGTACAAATCTGACCGGGGCAACCGCGGTGAAGTTTGGTGCAACGGCGGCGGCGTCCTATACCGTAAATTCGGCAACGTCAATCACGGCAACCGCCCCGGCGGGTAGTTTGGGAACTGTAGACGTAACGGTAACGACGTCGGGCGGGACTTCAGCGACATCGGCGGTGGATCAGTATACGTATATGTCCATGGCCGCGCCGACGATTGTAGGGTTGTCGCCGATATCAGGTCCGACGTCTGGAGGCACGACCGTCACGTTGACCGGTACGAATCTGACCGGGGCGACCGCGGTGAAGTTCGGTGCAACTTCGGCGTCCTATACCGTAAATTCGGCAACGTCAATCACTGCCATCGCTCCGGCGGGTAGTGCAGGAACCATAGACGTAACGGTAATGACATCAGGCGGTACATCGGCGACATCGGCAGCGGACCAATATACGTACCTTGCCGAACCGACGATTACCAGCATGTCGCCGACATCGGGTCCAACATCCGGAGGCACGATCGTCACATTGACCGGTACGAATCTGACCGATGCAACGGCGGTGAAGTTCGGTGCAACGGCGGCGGCGTCCTATACCGTGAACTCAGCGACACAAATTACGGCGACCGCTCCGGTGGGTAGTGCAGGAACCGTAGACGTAACGGTAACGACATCAGGCGGTACATCGGCGACATCGGCAGCGGACCAATATACGTACCTGGCTGAACCCACAATTACAAACATGTCGCCGACATCGGGTCCGACGTCCGGAGGCACGATCGTCACATTGACGGGTACGAATCTGACCAGGACGACTGGGGTTACGTTCGGCGGAAGAGCGGCGACGTCCTATACTGTAAATTCGGCAATGCAAATTATGGCAACCGCTCCGGCGGGTAGTGCAGGAACCGTAAATATCGTGGTGACGACACCAGGAGGAACCGCAACGTTGATGGGCGGCTACACATACTTCATGGCCGAACCGACGATTACAAGCGTGTCGCCGACATCGGGTCCGACGTCCGGAGGCATGATCGTAACATTGACCGGTACGAATCTGACCGATGCAACGGCGGTGAAGTTCGGTGCAACGGCGGCGTCCTATACCGTGAACTCAGCGACACAAATCACGGCCATCGCCCCGGCGGGTAGTGCAGGAACCATAGACGTAACGGTAACGACGCCTGGTGGTACATCGGCGACATCGGCAGCGGACCAATATACGTACCATGCCGAACCGACGATTACAAACATGTCGCCGACATCGGGTCCGACGTTCGGAGGCACGATCGTCACATTGACCGGTACGAATCTGACAGATGCAACGGCGGTGAAGTTCGGTGCAACGGCGGCGTCCTATACCGTGAACTCAGCGACACAAATCACGGCCATCGCTCCGGCGGGTAGTGCAGGAACCGTAGACGTAACGGTAACGACGCCTGGTGGTACATCGGTGACATCGGGAGTAGCCCAATTTACTAGGTTTGTTGTTACGTACGCGATTAGCCCGTTGTCAGATGAGGCGCTGAATGCGCTGACTGCGGGCTATGCTTCGGGGATGCAGGAAACGAAAACGGTCAATTTGACGCGAACGGGATCTGGTGACTTGGTGAGCTTGACGACAACGCTCGGCGGAACAAACGCCAGTAGCTTTACGATTACGCAGCCGACGGTGACAACGCTCAATGGTGGGAAGCCGTCGACGACCTTTACGGTAAAAGCCAATGACGAACTCGCCGCCGGGACGTATAAAGCTACGGTAACAGTGTCGGCATCGGGCATGACGCCGGTAACCTTTAATGTAACGCAGGTTGTTAATAGTGGCAGTAGTGGTGGAACTACTCCTGTTGGAACTACTCCTCTTGCTTCAACCCATTTGGATATTGACCAAAACGGCATTATGATTGATTCGGCTAAAATCGATAGCAGTAAGCCGTCCGTCACTCTTGAAGTTACACCAAAAGACGGCTTTGCCTATGTCAGCATACCGGCAAGCATTTTAACGAGCATTGAGGGCAAGAACGCTACCTTCTTCATCGAGATCAAGACCCCTTACGGCAGCTATCAAGTGCCGGTCAATCTGGCATCTCTCATTCCGGGGCTGAAGGACTTGCTAGCTAAGAATAATGTGAATAACGATGACATTAGCTTTAAAATTACGCTAACCGACAAGTCCGGCGATAAGGACATCCAAGCAGTATTTGCAAACAGCCTCCCGAATGCTCAAGCAATGGGTGCGATTGTAGATTTTCATATCTATATCATCAACACCAAGACGGGACAAGCGATCGGAACGGTAGATAAGTTCAGCAAGGCGCTTACAAGAGTGATTCCGATGCCCAAGAGCGTGGGGGGCATGCCTGCTCAATGGGGGGCATTCCGCTATAACGTAACGACAAAGAAATTGGAGTTTGTTGCAGCTGAGAAGAAACAGATTGACGGCGTGTGGGTTGTAAAGATCAGCTCCTATTCAAACAGTGTCTACGTTGTGGCACAAAACACGGTAAGTTTTGTTGATGTACAGCAGCATTGGAGCCAATCAGATGTCGATCTTGCTGCAGCCAAAGGTTTAGTCGAAGGCGTAGGCGGAGGACTGTATGATCCCAACAAAGCGTTAACCAGAGCAGAGTTTACCGCTATGTTAGTCCGGGCGCTTGGACGCGGGACATCTGATAAGTACATTTCGCCCTACAACGATGTCAGACCAGGTACGTGGTATTCAGGCGAGGTATCCATAGCGAAGGAGCTCGGACTGCTCGCCTTTGTGAAAGAAAACAGCTTTTCCCCTAATCAGCCGCTTACACGAGAGGAAATGGCTAGTATGCTGGCGGCAGTGGCGGGACTTGAACAGTTGCCGATATCCAAAGAGCCGGTGAGCCTTAATGGCTTCAAGGATATCGGAAACGCGGATACAGCCTATCTTGAGGACCTTCGCCTGATGGTCAAGCTTGATATCATGACAGGTACGGGCGCAAATACGTTCGATCCAAAGGGGGAGTCGACACGCGCGCAAGCGGCGGTTGTGTTTATCAGGATGCTACAGACGATGGGTTCAATCGATAGATAAGATTCAAGGGTAAAACATACCATTAAGAAATATTGAGTTTTTATATCCCGGTCTTAGCGCAGCTGGGAGAGCACATCGCTGGCAGCGATGTGGTCAGGGGTTCGAGGCTTCGATCCCCCTAGGCTCCAATGTCAAAAAGCCTTAAACACAAAGATTGCAAGTGTTTGAAGGCTTTTTTTCTATATTATGCTTTTTAATTTTTACAAAGGTTTTAAGAGCATCCCTCAAAGTCATAGGAGTGGAGGAGAACGGATGATTCAAATCATTGCGGTGGATGATGAGAAGCCAGCTCTTCGCAGAGTTACGAAATTATTGGAACTGATTCCGCAAGTTCAGATAGTAGGCTTGTTCCATAGTTCGACGGATTGCTTGGAATATATTTTAACGGAGCCGGAAAGAATCGATTTGGCCTTGCTTGATATCGAGATGCCTATGATAAACGGTTTGGAGCTGGCACGACGACTTCAGGAATGCAGGCCAGAGATTCATATCGCATTTCTGACGGCCTATGAGGGGTATGCCAAGAGTGCTTTTGAGGTAGAAGCCATCGATTTTTTATTGAAGCCCATTCTGCAGAATGACCTGGAACGAACAATCGGAAGGCTCGTGAAAAGGAACGGTAGCAAGAATGAGGCAACGCATCAGTCTAAACGTGGAATTGCAGTTCAACGCTTCGGTCCCTTCAACGTTTTAGCGGAGAGCGGCGACATGATTCGCTTTCGTAATTCTAAGTCCAAGGAGCTCTTGGCTTATCTTCATCATCATCAAGGAAAAGCGGTCAGTAAAGCGCAGATTATGGATGAAATATGGTATGGGAAGGACGAACAGCGGACGCAAACCAATTTGTATTCGACGATTTATCAGCTTCGTAAGGATTTGGAGGTCTCGGGGATATCCGATCTTATATCTCAGACTAAAACGGCTGGTGGCAGCTACAGTCTGAATTGGCGGGTATCATTCGATGATGTCGATTCATATGAAGAAGAGGTACGGTTATTCAAACAGAATTCATCCTTAACACATGCGCTGAAGGCTGTCCAATTATATGGAGAGGGTTATCTATCGGGGAGCGGTTATGCTTGGGCAACGACGCGACAAGCTGAGCTTGAGCTCGGCTACGCAGAATTGCTTGAAGCAATAGTTAAGGTTTACGTGCGACAACAGCGTTTCGATATCGCATTGAATCTGATGCGCAAGTGGGCGGAGTTAAATCCCTTGAGTAGCCTGCTCCATGTCAAAATGATTTCGTTGCTGCTCCTGATGAAAAGGGAAGACGACGCAAGGTCTTATTATGAGATTGTTCGGGATCTACTCGATCAAGATGAGGAGTCATCGAGGTTCGATTTCAAACGGTTTTGCTCCGAACCTTCACGCCAATTTATTTGAAGTAGCACACGGTAGATTCTGTCTAAACAGTAACTACCGTTTATTTATTTTAAATATCAATAATACCTAACAGGAAGCGCTTTCTTTTCAGATTACAGAGGAAAGCTTTGCTGTACAGTATGGAGGAGCACAACAGCCAAGCTCTGTTAATTCCTGCATTGTGACTGAGGGGAAACGAGAGTTCAGCAATGCTACTATTCATATAGAGGAGAAATAGAAGTGCACAACATGATTCGCGGAATTAAACAGAAGATAATAATCTTGGTTATTCTCGCTTTGACGTTACCTACACTGATGGATACTGGGACTGGCACGGCTCTTGCACAGGGGGGGACGGTAACAGAAATTTCGGCGAGTTCCGCATCGTCGACCTATGGAAAGGAAGTTACCTTTACCGCCACGGTAACGAATCCGGCAATCGAACAAACCATACCAAGCGGGATGGTAACCTTTATGGATGGGGAACAAGCTCTGGTGACGGCTCCTTTAAGGCAGCCTGAGCCTAAGATTACAACATCTTCTACAAATGCTTTAATCCCTCCTGGAAGTAAAGTGGTTTGCACAGACAGCCCTAACAATACCTGTCCCATTGTTCAGTGGGGGCAATACACGTACTGGGCTTATAGTTATACCAATAATGACAATGCTATGAATATTGTCGCTTACGATGCTTCCGGCAACATCGTGAAGCAATGGACAAAAGGGGGGGCACGTTATTTGTCGAAAATTACTATGGATGCTGCTGCGCAGACCCTCACCTTCTGGGGGCAAGGCAATGATAGCATTACAATGGGTTTGGAAGAATTACTCGCGCCTGCGTCCATTGCCAACTTCACGACAGCGGATCTAAGGATCGGCACACACGCCATTCGTGCTGTGTACTCAGGTGACGCCAATTATTCCTCAAGTGAAACATCTGAATTGAGTTATGAGGTAAACCGGATTCCTTCATTTACCGAGTTAAGCTCAAGCGAGAATCCTTCACGGATAGGAAAGTCTGTTGATTTAATTGCGTCAGTAACGTCTTCAGATCTTCAGGAAACTCTTACAGGAACAGTTGATTTCATAAACGGGTCGAATCATTTGATAGGCTCAGCAACTGTAGTTGATGGCATAGCCACACTTTCCGTCTCTTCTTTTTCTGTCGGATTAAACAGTATAGAGGCAAAGTATAACGGGGATGACCTCTATGCAGGCAGTCACTCTTTCTTTCAACAGGCAGTTGATCTGAAGCGTTCATCGGCTCAGTTGACGAGCAGTAAATCGGAAACACTGCACGGAGATTCAGTCGTCTTGACAGCAAAGATAGATAGTCCGGATGGCGGTACACCCACCGGAGACGTCGTTTTTCAGGATGGTGAGGAGCAAATTGCTCAAGTATCTTTATCCAGTGGCAAGGCAACTTTTACGACTTCAGAGCTGGGTATCGGCAATCATTCCCTTACGGCAACCTATGAAGGAGACGATACGTTCTATGAAAGTGTCTCCGGTGACATCAGCTTAAAAGTCAGTGTGAATACATTAGCAACGTTGAATTCCACTATTGGAACAGTAAGTAAAGGTGGGACAAGTCAGGAAACGATTAAAAATATCCCATATGGTACAACGCTTGCTGCGCTCAAAGCTGCCATTACCCCTGCAGCACATGCAACATTTGAAGTTTACGATGCGGATGGGATTCATGTAGCACAAACATTGGAAACTGGCAGGAAAGTCATTGTTATAGCAGAGGACGGAGTAACAAAGGTAACTTATACAATTACGTTGCTTGCACAGACGCAGAACCCACCAGAGGCTCCAACGACGGGCGGCGGTTCGTCGTTTCCTAGCGAGGCATTATCGAAGCCAAACAATGCTCCGGTTACTTCAAGTAATGGTCAACTAAAGCTTATGGCAGGCCAAGCAGGAGAGGTTAGCTTGGGGACCGAGATTAAAATCTCAATTCCGACTAACGCCACTGTGAAAGATCTGCAATTGATCATTAAAAAGGTGCAGGATACGTTTAGCCTTTTAAAAAATAACGAGATTCTTGCCAGCCCGGTTTATGAGCTTGAGAAAAATTTTGCAGAAAACTTCAATTCTCCGATTACACTGACCTTCGTGTTTGATCCATCCGTCGTTAAAGGCAAGCAGCAAGTTGCAGTCTTTTATTATGATGAAGGCAAAAAGATTTGGGTGGAAGTTGGTGGTAAAGTTATCGGAAATCAAATAACTGTCGATGTCGATCACTTCACCAAGTTTGCGGTTCTGTCCATCGACAAAACGCCGACCATAAACGTCAGTGATATTACCGGACATTGGGCGGAAGCCAATATTCAAAAAGCGATTGCAAGCGGAATCGTCAACGGATACACCGATGGTACGTTTAAGCCTAATTCGACAGTAACACGTGCAGAATTCGCGGTGATGCTGATGAATGTGTTGAAACCACAGGGCGAAGCAGTATCGCTATCGTTCACAGACGAGACCGAAATTGATACATGGGCAAGGACGGCAGTTGCACAGGCGGTACAAGCAGGTATTATTAAAGGATACACCGATGGTGCTTTCCATCCAAATGATCACATTACACGTGCAGAGATGGCCATCATGCTTGCTAAAGCTTCGGGTATAACCATTGAGAATAATGCTGTAACCAACTTTGCTGACGATAAGGATATTGCAGCTTGGGCAAGTGGAAGCATCCTTTATGTGCAGCAAGCAGGTTTGATGCAAGGAAAAGGAAATCATATGTTTGCGCCGAATGATAAAGCAACTAGAGCGGAGGCCGTAACTGTTCTGCTGAATAGATCAGTCCAACAAGAGCAATAACGTTCAGAATTTTTGGTAAAGGTTGTTGTTACTCAACAATGGTTTATGCTTTGGCCCTAATTCAATTAGGGCTTTTTTTATTTTCAGATGATTACAAGATCCGACTATGAGGTGCACCAGATGAAGAGAAGAACAATAATAAGACAAACATGCTATGGAACGTGTTTTGCATTGAATTAACCTATGCTAATTCTCCTTATGAACTCTCACATAGTTATGGCGACAATCGTATAAGCTATTTATAATCGGAATGCTAGTATTCTGAAGGAAGCCTTAATGTTAAAATAGTCATGCAGAGCCGTTTATCAGGCATCATCCCATCATCAGTAAGTGGACTGAGTGACCCCAGAACGGAACGATTATTTTAGTTTTCCGCTAACAGTCATAACAGTCACGGAGGATAAGAAAATGAACAACTCGGAATGGGCAGAGTCCTATTTTCCAATATATACAGCAGACAGCATTCAATCATTGTATAGTACGTCAACCATGCCGATACATAGGATCCATGAGAACCTAACCGTTCTGTTGGCCGTTTCAAGTGGTAAGGGTTCACTTCATCTCGACGATCACATATACGAACTCACCGATGGCATGGTAATCCTTATTCCGGCGCAGAGTGATGTCGTTATACAGGGGAATCAGATGCATCCACTTCATATATACACCCTCTCCATTCGCACGCAAGAACAGAAGAGATCACTGCCAATGATAGCCATGGGACGGTCCAGTGTGCTCGCAACAGAAACTCTTATTGAGTTCTATGAACCTGCGATTGCAGCACAGCTTGAGGAGCTCTATATGTATCGTTTACCTGGCAATGAAGTCAGGCATATGCGTAACCAGATTCTGTTTCATCAAGTACTGATGAGTCTGTTGGAACGAATGGAAGCAAAATATATTGCGAGTGAGCAACCATCTATGGAACGCAGCATCACATTTATGGAAAACCATGTTAGTGAGAAGATAACAACCGAAGGACTTTCCGAAATTGCGGGAGTCAGTCGCTCTCACTACTCCATCCTATTTAAGCAGCTTACTGGATTTTCACCCAATGAGTATCTCTCACGCTTGCGTGTTCACCGTGCCAAAGAGTTATTAATTGGCGGGTCCGCTTCACTTCGTGAGATCGCGCTGAAGGTCGGATATAAGGATGAATTCTATCTTAGTCGTCGCTTCAAGCAGCAGACAGGAGAGAGTCCTTCAGGTTACACACGTCGCAGACCTTCTCAACGAGTGGCTGTGTGGTGTGCACCTTATGCAAGCCATCTAATGTTACTTGGATTGGAACCAGCGGTCGTCATCTCGGAAAGCAGCGAATATGTAAGCACAGAGGGAGTTAGCCCACCTCAAACGATACGTTTTATCCATTCTGACAGTTCACCTGAACAAATAAAGTCCGCATTGCTAGATGCTAATATTGAGCTCATCATTGCAGCAAATCAGCATCTACATATGAACGGATTAAGTTCTGAACGTCTGAGATCCATCGCTCCTATTGTTGAAATTGCTTGGATGGAGCTTGGTTGGAAAGAACATCTGCGGTTTATCGCACAGGCCATTCAAAGGGGGGAGAAGGCAGAACAATGGCTGGCAGACTTTGAAAGGGAAGAACAGCAGGCACGGGAAGCCATTCAGACGAGCCAGATTGTGAATGAGACGCTGACCATTCTCGTCATAAAACCGGATACTTTACAAATATATGGAATCAGAAATGTCGGATATGTGATGTATCAATCACTCGGATTACGTCCTCCGGCCAAGATTGCCCAGGAAATACAGAGGTTTGGCGACCAATTTCATTCGGTCTCTATCCAACTGTCGGAACTTCAGGATTACGAGGGCACTCGTATGCTCGTCATTGTTTTTCCAGATGAAAAAGGGTCCAAGGCTCATTCAGAAGGTATATTTAACTCGGAATACTGGAAAGGGCTTGAGGCAGTGAAGCGAAATCGGATCTATCATCTGGAGCAGGAAGAGTGGATACCCTACAACCCGGTTTCCATTCGTTTGCAGCTCGGACGGGCTGTATCCTTATGGACTGGCATCCAATAATCCAAAGGTTTTCTCAAACAAAAAGGCATGGTTAGGTTCATCCTGCATGCCTATAATTAGCTATTGTAATGAGAATGATTTTCATATTCAAAGAGAAAAGGGAGAGAGTCATCTAATGAGAAAGCTTTTTGTTCCATTTATATTAGTTCTGGTCTTATTGCTTAGCGCTTGTGGAAGCAACTCAGCCAAAGATACAACGGAGAATGCAACTACATCCAACGAATCCACTTCTTCGAACACGGATTCAACAGGTTCTTCATCCGAGTCAGATTCGGGTACGTTCACATATCAATCGGAGACAGGTCCTGTGGAAGTTCCTTCCCACCCGCAACGTGTGGTTGTGCTGACCCGATTCCTGACAGGAAACGTGATGGCACTGGATGTGCCGCTGGTCGGTGTGGATGAAATGTCCAAGGAGAACCCGAATTTCAAAGATAAACTTGCGAATACTGAGGCGGTTACCGACGAAAGTCTGGAGAAAATTATTGAATTGAACCCAGATCTGATTATCGGCCTGTCTGATATCAAGAACATCGATAAGCTGAAGCAAATTGCTCCAACAGTCACCTATACATATGGTAAGGTGGACTTCCTCAAGCAACAACTGGAGATCGGAAAGCTTGTGAACAAAGAAAAAGAAGCACAGGCCTGGGTTGACGATTTTGACGCTCGAAGCAAAAAAGTAGGGGAAGAAATCAAAGCCAAAATTGGCGACAATGCGACTGTATCCGTTATTGAAACGTTCAATAAACAACTTTATGTGTATGGTGAAAATTTCGGACGTGGAACGGAAATACTCTATAATCAATTCGGTTTAGGTATGCCAGTTAAGGTCAAGGAAGCTACTAAGAAAGACGGATTCTTTGCTGTATCGAACGAAGTATTGAAAGACTACATGGGAGACTATGTAATATTCAGTAAAAATGCCGATGAGGACAATTCGTTCCAAAATACCGAAACATACAAAAATATTGATGCGGTGAAAAATAATCGAGTATTTGAAGCCGATGCCAAGGCATTCTACTTCAATGATCCACTCAGCATGGAATACCAGCTGGAATTCTTTATCGAACATTTTCTTGGCAAGTAAAACTTGAACGCGATGAAAAATAAACGACTTCCTTTTCGGTTTGCAACCAAGCTGCTGGGTAGTGTACTCGTACTTATCGTGTGTTTCATCATCGCCATGATGTTTGGCGCAGAAGAAACGACATTCCGCAATCTATGGCTGACCCTGACCTCTGCGACGAAGAACGATAATATTCTTATTCTGCGAGAGATCAGACTCCCACGGGAACTCGCTGCCATGCTGATCGGAGCGGCTCTCGCCGTCTCCGGAGGCATCATGCAGGGAATTACTCGCAATCCGCTGGCTGATCCTGGACTGCTCGGTTTGACTTCAGGTGCCAATATGGCACTCGCCCTGGCTTTTGTTTTCATGCCATCACTCGGATATTTTGGAATTATGGTCGCTTGTTTTGTTGGTGCTGCACTTGGAGCAGCATTGGTTATTGTGCTCGGCTCGATGCGGAGGGGGAGCTTATCCCCTATTCGGGTAGTGCTTGCCGGGGCAGCTGTATCCGCTTTTATGTATGCCATCTCGGATGGCATCAGTATCTTTTTCAAAATTTCCAAGGATGTATCCATGTGGACTTCGGGAGGACTCATCGGAACGACATGGGGCCAGATTCAAGCTATTGCGCCTGTCATACTGATTGGTTTAGCTGTAGTTCCGTTTCTTTCCAACCAGATCAACATTCTTAGCCTGAGCGATGAGGTGGCGACTGGACTGGGGCAGAAACTTGTACTCGTCAAAACTGTTCTGTTCCTGCTGGTCATCGTGCTTACCGGAGCGTCGGTTGCATTGATCGGAAATATGGCCTTTGTCGGCTTAATGATCCCGCACATTGTCCGTAAATTGGTGGGCACGGATTATCGGTATATTATACCCGTATCCATTTTTGCCGGAGCATCGTTTATGCTGGTTGCCGAAACACTGGGTCGAACGATAAATGCACCTTACGAAACACCTGTGGTCGCCATTGCTTCCATGCTTGGATTACCTTTCTTCCTGTTCGTTGTGCGTAGAGGGGGCAAAGCGTTCTCATGACAATGTCTGCGCGAATTCGCAAGCAACGACTGATTCTGCTCGTGTGTTTGCTGCTGATCCTCATCACGGCTGTGGTAGGTATGAGCTGGGGGTATTCCTCGTTGTCTTTCAAAAGGGTAATTCCGGTGTTATTTGGCCAAGGTACATTTAAAGAAGACTTTGTTCTGTTTTCGGTCCGATTACCTCGAATTTTTATTACATTACTAGCTGGTATGGCGCTTGCGCTGTCAGGCTCTATTTTGCAGAGCATTACGCGTAATGACTTGGCCGATCCAGGCATCATTGGAATCAATTCAGGTGCAGGTGTTGCCGTTGCCATCTTCTTTCTGTATTTCCCGATTGAAGTGGGCACGTTCGTTTATATGTTACCGTTAGCTGCTTTTATTGGTGCATTACTGACAGCCGCGCTCATCTATCTGTTCTCCTATAGCCGGACCAAGGGACTTGATCCCATAAAAATGGTGTTGGTCGGGGTTGGATTCTCGATGGCGCTGTCAGGCATCATGATTGTCATCATATCTTCGGCGGAGCGATCCAAGGTCGACTTTATTGCCAAGTGGATCTCCGGAAACATATGGGGGGCAGACTGGCCATTCATATGGGCTTTGCTGCCTTGGCTGATTGTGTTAATCCCGCTTACTTTGTTCAGAACCAGACGGCTTGATCTCATGGGATTGAACGAAGAAACGGCAATCGGAGTGGGGTTGAAGCTGGAGCGGGAACGCTTGGTACTCATGGTGATTGCTGTTGCAGCTGCCGCATCTGCTGTATCGGTTACGGGAGGAATCGCGTTTATCGGTTTGATGGCTCCACACATCGCCAAAGCGCTGGTCGGTCCACGTAACTCGTTATTTATTCCTGTAGCCGTTCTGCTTGGAGGCTGGCTTCTATTAATTGCAGATACGGTTGGACGCAACCTGGTTGATCCTGATGGAATTGCAGCAGGAATTATGGTCTCCCTAATCGGTGTGCCGTATTTTGTCTATTTATTATTGAAGAAATAATCTAAAAATCTTTAGATTAATTGAACACATAGCTAATGAGGCTATCTTTTGTCGTCAAGACAAGGGATGGCCTTTGTTTGTAGTTTTGACGGGGGAAAGGTGAACTAAGCAACCCAGTATGACTTGATTCGTGTGATAAGATAAAATAGGCACAGTTTAAACCGATTCTAAAAGATAGGTGGAATTACCATGACAGATATGGATCAATTAGCTTCAGTATTTGCAGATAATTCTTTTAAAATAGATGGAATCAATCGATTGGTTTTACAGCCCAAAAGTATATTGCGTGATTTCAGAACATTAAATCATGGATTTCTTTTTGTGGTACGGGGAGAAGCCAGTATGTCAGTAGATGGAACGATATACGAATTACAGCCCGGGTCCGTTTTTCATGCAGCACCAGGCATGCAGTTGGACTCACAAGTGAATGGTCATTCAGAGTATGAATATTATTTAGTATTTTATAGTTTTGACCTATTGGAAAAGGGCGACAGCATTCAGGAATGCGACTCTCATTTCAAATTGGACTCCGGGGCCAATCCAAGGGTTGTTGAATTACTGGTTATGCTGCAGGAACAATTACACGCGCAAGGGGGAATTGGCAAACTTCGAGTCAAAGAATTATTTTTGAGCATCATGGTTCAGGTTTTTACAGGCTGCAGTCAACGGGAAAGTGGAACTTCGCCGAGTGAAAAGGTGATTGAGCAAGCCATCTCTTATATACATGGACATTACATGAATCTGCTGACACTGGATGAGCTAGCAGAGTTACATGGCATGAGTTCAAAGCGTTTCTCCTACTTTTTTCACAAATACACGGGATTCCGCCCAATTGACTATGTTATTCATTATCGCATGGAGAGGGCAGGGGAGCTGCTGAAATCAGGTAGTTATTTGATTCGCGATGTTGCGATCAGTGTTGGTTATACCAATCCGCTCTATTTCAGTCGAATTTTTAAAAGTAAATTTGGTGTTTCTCCTTCGGAATACACGCATCTTAATTAAGCCTCCATTAGACAATAGTACATCCCAAATTGGTGATTTGTGCATTCGCATTTTCAATGATCCTTGCTATAGTATTAAATGATAATGAGAATCATTATTATAAAGGTTTGGAAGGCTGACTGAGATGAATACAATAAAAGCTATTTATTCTCTCGATGCGTCCTCGGCCGTTCTAACCATGCAGGAATAAATGGAAGAAGAATGTTGGACAAACCAATTCGGAAATGGGGTATTCAAGATGAAAGATCATGAATTGTTTGATGTAACGATTATTGGTGGTGGGCCTGCCGGATTATTTTCAGCTTTTTATAGCGGTTTGCGTGAAATGAAAACCAAAATCATTGAATTCCAGCCCTATCTTGGCGGAAAGGTACATGTGTATCCTGAGAAAATGATCTGGGATATAGGGGGCTTACAACCCGTTCCGGGCGCACAACTAATCGAACAAATGGTCAATCAGGGGCTGACTTTCCAGCCAGAGGTTGTTCTTGGAGAAAAGGTCACGTCCATATCCAAGGATGAGCAAGGACACTTCGTACTGCACACCGCTTCTGAGGAAAAACATTACTCCAAAACTGTGATTTTAGCTATTGGTGGAGGAATTCTGAAGCCGATTAAACTGGAAATTGAAGGTGCAGAACGTTTCGAGGTAACGAACTTACATTATACAGTCAAATCGCTGTCCCGTTTCAAGGACAAAACGGTTCTGATCTCGGGTGGCGGTAATGCGGCGATTGATTGGGCAAACGAGCTTGCCCTTATTGCCAAACAAGTCTATTTAACGTATCGGAAAGATACGCTGAAAGGCCATGAAGCTGAAATATCACGTCTTGAGAATAGTTCAGTCGAATGCTTGCTCAATACAACGATTGAGAAGCTGGTCGCTACAGACGATCATCAACAGATTGAGACGGTTGTGCTGAAGCGTAATGAGGACGGAGCTTCATTGGAGCTGGCCGTGGATGAGGTCATCATTAACTACGGTTATGAGAGGGACAAGGAATTGCTTGTGAACAGTCATATTAAGATTGATATGAAGGATCATTGGATCGCAGGCACACCAGTCAGCGAAACATCCGTACCGGGCATTTTTGCTGCGGGAGATATTTTGCATCATGAAGGGAAGCTTCATTTGATCGCAGGAGCGTTCCAGGACGCAGCCAATGCGGTGAACAAAGCCAAACTGTACGTGGCACCCGAAGCCAATACACATGGAATGGTTTCCTCGCACAATGACTTGTTCACGCAGAAAAACCGTGAGCTGATGAAGCATCTATATACCAAATAAAATACAACAAACTAAAATGTTCATCATAAAAAAATTCGTTCAATATCAAAAAAGCCGCTCACCCGTCAGCATGACGAGGAGCGGTTTCTTTTTCACAAGCCGACGATCTCGTCGGTCTGCTTAATTAATTAATGTAAGGCTCATGTTTTAGTGTTTAACCGCTTCTCCAGCGAATACTTCAACGTTCATTGGAGCGGCCATGAATGCTGCTGCTTGTTGAACGAAAGTCTGGAAATGGGCGCTTGCATTATGGGAAGCTGTAGCGGCTTCGTCTTTCCACAGCTCAATCATCGTGTAGTGATGTTCGCGTTCAGTACTTTTGGCGAGATCATAGCTGATGTTGCCTTCTTCATTACGTGTTGCAGGGATCAGCACTTTTGTAGCTTCCAAAAAAGCTTGTTCCTGGTCTGGTTTAACTTGCAAGTGAGCGTGAATGATAATCATAATATTCAACCTCCATTAGTGTATTTAGAATGTTGTTATTGTTTGAAATGTAAATGGTGCTGGAGCACATAAAAACATTGACTGATATTATGTCCAAGTCGTAATTGTCTCAACAGGCAGACGGTAGGAAGGGTGACCTTCTTTGGCCGATTTACCGATCGAGATCAGCATAACGGGTTGGTAACGATCTTTATCCATACCGAATGCTTCAGCAATTTGATCTTTCTCATAACCACCGATTGGGTTGGTATCATACCCATGAGCACGTGCAGCGAGCATCAATTGCATGGAAGCCAGACCCGCGTCAATCAGATTGACATCGCGAAGAGCGGAAGCGGGCATATTTTCATAATAAGGCATTACAGTTTTGAGCTGCATTTCCTTGACTTCCTGTGGCATATAACCGAGCTCGACAGCTTTACCAAAAATTTCGTCCATATACTCGACATTGTTCATATCAATAAATACACCAACTACTGCTGCGGAAGTCAAAACCTGATTTTGGTTGAATTTCGCGAGAGGAGCAAGCTTTTCTTTGCCTTCAGCCGTATCTACAACGAGAAAACGCCAAGGCTGCAAATTGATGGAAGATGGAGCGCGAGAAGCTTCTGCCAGAATTTCTGTCATTTCTTCACGGCTGATTTTGACTTCAGGATCGTATAGTTTTACAGATCGGCGACCGTAAGTAATTTCATTAAAATCATTTGTCTTTTGAAAAGTGCTTTGGAATGTACTCATGTATGGTTCTCTCCTCTATATATGGGTTTAGAAATTGTTTTGCATTCGTTCCAGGAAATCAGCAAGCAGATGAACTTCTTCTTCACTAAAATCCTGTAGAATCTGATTGATAAAATTGGTTTTCTCAACTTTATAACCTTCGATTTGCTTCCGTCCTTCATCCGTAAGGCGGACAAAGGTAACGCGGTTGTCTTCCGGATTTTTACGTCTGGTGACCATCGAATCGGCTTCAAGCTGCTTCAGATGGCGAGTGATCGCCGCACTGTCGATATTAATGATTTTTTGCAACATGGACTGATTAATCTCGTCCACCTGGTCCAACTCATGCAAAATCTCAAAGCGTGATGAGCTGATGCCCGTACAGCGTTCGAACTTGGGGCTGATCTTGTTACCCAGCCCGTTGAGCAGATTGATGATCTGCTCCTCCTTGGAAAACACACGTGTCATGACTAGACCTCCCGGGTGAATCTCGACCATGAACAACGGCTTATGTGAACAAAATACATAAAGTTGCCATTATACAGTGCCATTGCTTAGTCAGTAATATCTGCTAAGTTAATCTTTGACGTATCAATATTTGATGCATCAATCATTGATGGCTCAATTAATATATCATGGGTGTTTTGATTTTGCAACAGGGTAGTCATGAGAAGATAAATCCATCTATTCCAAAGCGATATTCTTCTTGGTTCCGTAGGTGTAGGTTATCCATTCAAGTAACTTTATATCGATTTATATTGTGGTTGAGAATAATTATAAACTGTAATGAGGCGATATACATACGGATGAAATTGACGTCACAGAAATGTTTAAACAATAGAGAGCTTCTAAGCTGTGCTTAGATTGCAGGGATGAGTCTCTTTGCAATGCATTAGACTTTCCTATATACTTCAAGCTATTGATCAATTAATTACTATGTAATGAAGGTGTGATAATATGGCTAAAAATGCAGCGGTATCGGTTAATCGACGTAGTGATATCATATCCGCAGCGATTGAGGTGTTTGCTGAAATTGGCTATTTTCGGGCGACCACAGCTCAGGTAGCAGAAAGAGCAAATATTTCGCAACCGTATATCTTTCGTTTCTTTAAAAGCAAAGAAGCTTTGCTGTTAACAGCACTTGAGGTATCCTGGACGCGAGTGATTGATTCATTCCGAGCGGTGGTGGAGACAGCTACTCCAGATCAGTTGGAGAACGAGTTAACAGAAGCCTATGAAGAGATTCTTAAATCTCACAAGAACGAAATTTTGCTGCAAATGCAGGCGCAGACGGTTCAGGAAGAAGTCATCCGTCAAGCGATGCAAAAAGGATTCGCAGAGGTGCGAGATATGGTATTGGAAGCTTTTACAGCCGCAGGCAGTGCCAATCCAAAGCAAAGAACGTTGATATTCTTGGCAATCGGGATGTTATGTAATATATCAACCGCACTGGATATGCCAGAGCTTATGGATAGATAGAAAGGGAAGAGTCCCTTTTTGTATTTTAGTTATTGATCAATCACTAAATATACGTTATATTGTGTTGAAGTAAGTAATTGATCAATAACTAATTGAGAGAAAGAGGTTGAGATGTAATGGAAAGAGCAATCGTGGTTGGGGCAACAGGTGGAACGGGCGCAGCGATTACAGAGGAATTGATTAAACGTGGTATTTCTACAATCATTTTTGGTCGCTCACGTCAAAAACTGGAGCAACTTGCGGTAAAACTGGGTTCGCCTGATCATCTACAGATCGCTGTTGGAGATGCATTCCGATTCGATGATATTATAGCTGCTTCACTAGAAGCCGATGTAATGTTTCATTGCGCAAATGTACCTTATAACGAAATGGAGAGCAAGCTGATTCCTCTGGGTGAATCCGTTATGGAGGCGGCAGAACAATTGGGCCTAAAGGTGGTCGTCATTGACGGGATTTATCCGTATGGCAGAAGACAAATGAAAGAAGTGACTGAAGAACATCCAAAGCAGCCGCATACTCGAAAAGGAAAGACTCGGCTTGCCTTTGAGCAGATGTTATTTAGCAGCAAATGGTGCAAAGCGCAAGTGATGATTGTTCGCTTGCCTGATTATTATGGTCCTACTGCCAATCAGGCTTCTTACCTGGGGTCTACGCTTGAAGCAATAGCGGAAGGGAAAATGACTTTTTTTATCGGAACTATGAAAATGCCACGAGAATATATCTATTTGCCAGATGCAGCGGTCATGGTTGTGGAGTTGGCGAGCAGAGATGATGCCTATCGGCAGAACTGGAATATCCCTGGTGCTGGGATAATATCTGGTAAGGAAATCGTACGTATTGCACAACAGGCGGCGGGTAAAGCGAAACCGGTCATAGCCCTCGGCAAAACAGGGCTTTCACTGCTTGGATTGGCCGTACCGGTAATGAAAGAAATTGTTGAAATGTTATATTTGACAGAAGAACCGCTGGTGTTGAGTAAAAAGAAATACGAGGCCAAGGTTGGGCCGGTGAAGATGACTTCTTTTGAAGAAGGGATTACACAGACGATAGGTGAGCTGCAAAAGAAATAAATGTGTTATGTCGATTTGTAATTGATCAATCAATAATTAAAATGTGTTATGAATCGGTTAATGCTTACGACCTAAACCAAAATGCTGAATGCTGATATGACTTCATTAATGGGCGGTGCACAAAACCTGTCCTAGACATAGAGTGTAGTATTGCAAAAGCGGAGAATAGATACGGTGTACAAGGAGGGGGGATTTTCTTGTGAGCTATATGTCCAAAAAGGAGCGCAAAATGTCCTCAATCAGTACAACCAAACGCAAATTAAAAAAAGCAGGCACTCGTGTTTCTATTAAAAGAAAAGTAAAATGTAAATCCAAAAAGAAGCTTGCGCTTAAAAAGAAAAGAGCTGTCAGATCCAGATGTCCTGTGTTACGTGGACCGAGGGGATATAGAGGGTTTCAAGGAAAGACAGGTGTAACCGGGGCTACGGGAATCACAGGAGCAATGGGAATAGTAGGTAGGATGGGGAATACGGGAGCTACTGGCTCGATAGGAATAACGGGATCAACCGGAATCCGAGGACTTACAGGTACAACTGGTGATCCCGGCGTTACAGGAATTACGGGGGCGACTGGATCAACCGGAACCATAGGGAAAACAGGTGTCACGGGAATTACTGGTGATCCAGGAGTGACAGGCGCAACAGGCTCGACAGGGGTAACAGGAGCGACGGGCGATCCTGGAGTGACCGGCGTTACAGGTAATACAGGTGTGACTGGGGCAACCGGAGCCGTGGGAGCAATGGGCATAACAGGTGTAACCGGCGCAACTGGAATGGGAACTATAGGTAGCACTGGAGTGACTGGCACGACAGGGATAACTGGGGCAACGGGCGATCCTGGTGAAACAGGAGCCACAGGAACCACAGGTTTGACGGGAGCAACTGGAGCCGTTGGAGCAATGGGCACAACAGGTGTAACTGGAACCACAGGTAGCACTGGAGTGACAGGTGTTACAGGTAATACAGGTGTGACTGGGGCTACCGGAACGACTGGAACCACAGGTATAACAGGAGCCACGGGCGATCCTGGAATAACGGGAGCAACAGGATCCATGGGAGAGATGGGGACTACCGGTGCAACCGGAACCACAGGTGTAACGGGCTTAACTGGGGTAACAGGATCTACGGGCGTAACTGGTGTGACAGGAGTAACAGGAACGGGAACTACTGGAACTACTGGTGCAACGGGATCTACGGGTATAACTGGTGCGACGGGAGCAACCGGAACTGGAACAACAGGAACGACTGGTGCTACAGGATTAACAGGTGCCACCGGAACGGGAACAACCGGAGCTACCGGAGCAACGGGAACAGGAACGACAGGAGCCACTGGTGCAACGGGTCTTACTGGGGTAACCGGTGCGACCGGCGCAACCGGAACTGGAACAACCGGGGACACAGGTGCAACCGGAACAGGAGTAACTGGCGTGACAGGAGCAACGGGAACAGGAACGACTGGAGCTACTGGTGCAACGGGCTTAACTGGGGTTACCGGTACGACAGGATCAACCGGAACGGGAATAACCGGCGCGACGGGTTCAACTGGGGTAACTGGTGCGACAGGGGCCACAGGACTTACTGGAGTAACTGGCGTGACAGGCGCCACCGGAACAGGAGCAACTGGGGCCACAGGCGCAACCGGCGCAACGGGAACGGGAACAACCGGAGCCACAGGACTTACTGGAGTAACTGGAGCGACAGGTGCAACCGGAACAGGAACAACTGGAGCGACAGGTGAAACGGGCTTAACTGGGGTAACAGGAGTGACAGGGGCAACGGGAACAGGAACAACGGGAGCTACTGGTGGGACGGGATCTACGGGTGTAACCGGTCTGACAGGTGCCACCGGAACGGGAACGACCGGCGCCACTGGTGCAACAGGGCTTACTGGGGTAACTGGTGCGACAGGAGCCACCGGAACCGGAGCTATGGGAGCCACAGGTGCAACGGGACTTACTGGCGTAATGGGTGTGACAGGAGCAACGGGACTTACTGGGGTAACAGGTGCGACAGGTGCCACCGGAACGGGAACAACCGGAGCAACGGGGATTACTGGAGTAACTGGTTTGACAGGGGTAACGGGAACCGGAACAACTGGAGCCACAGGCGCGACTGGTTCAACGGGTGTAACTGGTGTAACTGGTGCTACAGGCGCAACTGGTATCGGAACAACTGGAGCTACTGGTGCGACGGGGCTTACTGGTGTGACAGGCGCAACCGGAAGCGGAACAACTGGAGCTACAGGTGCAACGGGCTTAACTGGGGTGACCGGTACGACAGGAGCAACGGGAACTACTGGTGCAACGGGTCTTACTGGGGTAACCGGTGTGACAGGTGCTACCGGAACGGGAACAACCGGAGCTACCGGAGCAACGGGACTTACTGGGGTAACTGGCGTGACAGGTGCAACAGGAACGGGAGCTACAGGGGCTACTGGAGCCACTGGCTCAACTGGGGTAACTGGTGCTACAGGTGCAACGGGTACAGGAACAACCGGAGCAACGGGGATTACTGGAGTAACGGGTGTGACAGGTGCAACGGGAACCGGAACAACTGGAGCCACAGGCGCGACGGGTTTAACAGGTGTAACTGGTGTGACAGGTGCAACAGGAACCGGAGCAACTGGAGCCACTGGTGCAACAGGACTTACTGGGGTAACAGGGGCAACGGGAACGGGAACAACTGGAGCCACAGGTGCAACGGGGCCTACTGGTGTAACTGGTGTGACAGGTGCAACGGGAACGGGAACAACAGGAGCCACCGGTGCAACGGGTCTTACTGGAGTAACAGGTGCGACAGGTGCAACAGGAACCGGAGCAACTGGAGCCACCGGTGCAACGGGTCTTACTGGGGTAACAGGTGCGACAGGGGCAACGGGAACGGGAACAACCGGAGTCACAGGTGCAACGGGTCTTACTGGAGTAACAGGTGCGACAGGTGCCACCGGAACTGGAACAACCGGAGCTACTGGTGCGACGGGTTCAACGGGACTTACTGGAGTAACTGGTGTGACAGGTGCAACCGGAACAGGAACAACTGGAGCTACAGGTGCAACGGGCTTAACTGGGGTGACCGGTACGACAGGAGCAACGGGAACAGGAACGACGGGAGCTACAGGTGCAACGGGTCTTACTGGGGTAACTGGAGTGACAGGTGCAACGGGAACGGGAGCTACAGGGGCTACTGGAGCCACGGGTCTTACTGGGGTAACCGGTACGACAGGAGCCACTGGAACGGGAACGACCGGCGCCACAGGTGCAACAGGGCTTACTGGGGTAACTGGTGCGACAGGAGCAACCGGAACCGGAGCTACGGGAGCCACAGGTGCAACGGGACTTACTGGAGTAACTGGTGCGACAGGTGCAACAGGAACGGGAACAACAGGAGCCACAGGAGCTACGGGTTTTACTGGAGTAACAGGAGTGACAGGAGCAACGGGAACAGGAACAACTGGAATCACTGGTGCAACAGGGCTTATTGGAGTAACTGGTGCGACAGGGGCAACCGGAACCGGAGCTACGGGAGCCACGGGTGCAACGGGTCTTACTGGAGTAACAGGAGTGACAGGAGCAACCGGAACGGGAACAACCGGAGCTACCGGAGCAACGGGACTTACTGGAGTAACTGGTGTGACAGGAGCAACCGGAACAGGAACGACTGGGGCTACTGGTGCAACTGGGCTTACTGGTGTAACTGGTGCGACAGGTGCAACCGGAACAGGAACGACTGGGGCTACTGGTGCAACTGGGCTTACTGGTGTAA
>NZ_JBZVDZ010000006.1:468591-470109 GCF_058408365.1 Paenibacillus sp. MDV22-iso6
CTGGTGCGACAGGTGCAACGGGCTTAACTGGGGTCACCGGTACGACAGGATCAACCGGAACGGGAATAACCGGAGCGACCGGCGCGACGGGTTCAACTGGGGTAACTGGTGCAACGGGTCTTACTGGAGTAACTGGTGTGACAGGGGCAACGGGAACCGGAACAACTGGAGCCACAGGCGCGACGGGTTTAACAGGTGTAACTGGTGTGACAGGTGCAACAGGAACCGGAGCAACTGGAGCCACCGGTGCAACGGGAACGGGAACAACAGGAGCCACAGGTGCAACGGGTCTTACTGGAGTAACAGGTGCGACAGGTGCAACAGGAACGGGAACAACTGGAGCTACCGGAGCAACGGGCTTAACTGGGGTCACCGGTACGACAGGCGCAACGGGAATAGGAACAACTGGAGCTTCTGGTGCAACAGGACTTACTGGGGTAACAGGTGTGACAGGTGCAACAGGAACGGGAGCTACAGGGGCTACTGGAGCCACCGGCTCAACTGGGGTAACTGGAGCTACCGGCGCGATAGGATCTACTGGGGTAACAGGTGTGACAGGTGCCACCGGAATAGGAACAACTGGAATCACTGGTGCAACAGGGCTTACTGGAGTAACTGGTGTTACAGGCGCAACCGGAACAGGAACAACTGGAGCCACAGGAGCAACGGGTCTTACTGGAGTAACTGGAGCCACGGGAGCGACAGGATTTACTGGCGTGACAGGGGTAACGGGAACAACAGGAACCACCGGCGCAACCGGAACAGGAGCAACTGGAGCGACAGGCGCCACAGGCGCGGCGGGTTTAACAGGTGTAACTGGTGTGACAGGAGCAACGGGAACTACTGGTGCAACGGGACTTACTGGTATAACAGGTGCCACGGGTTTTACTGGAGTAACTGGTGCGACAGGTGCAATCGGAACGGGAACAACCGGAGCTACCGGAGCAACGGGACTTACTGGAGTAACTGGTGTGACAGGAACAACCGGAACAGGAACGACTGGGGCTACTGGTGCGACGGGTTCAACTGGTATAACCGGAGCCACAGGATTTACTGGAGTGACAGGTGCAACGGGCTTAACTGGGGTAACAGGAGTGACAGGATCAACCGGAACAGGAACGACTGGAGCTACTGGTGCAACGGGACTTACTGGAGCCACGGGAGCCACAGGATTTACTGGCGTGACAGGTGCAACAGGGACCGGGGCTACTGGAGCCACAGGCGCGACTGGTTCAACGGGTGTAACTGGTGCTATAGGCGCAACGGGTACAGGAACAACGGGAGCTACTGGTGCGACGGGATCTACGGGTGTAACCGGTCTGACAGGTGCCACCGGAACGGGAACGACCGGCGCCACAGGTGCAACGGGTTTAACAGGTGTAACTGGAGCAACGGGTGCAACGGGTCTTACTGGAGTAACTGGTGTTACAGGCGCAACCGGAACCGGAGCTACGGGAGCCACTGGTGCAACGGGTCTTACTGGAGTAACTGGTGTTACAGGCGCAACCGGAACCGGAG
>NZ_JBZVDZ010000006.1:470209-471538 GCF_058408365.1 Paenibacillus sp. MDV22-iso6
CTACGGGAGCCACTGGTGCAACGGGCATTACTGGGGTAACTGGTGTGACAGGTGCAACGGGAACAGGAACAACCGGAGCTACCGGAGCAACTGGTCTTACCGGTGTAACTGGAGCTACAGGTGCAACGGGCTTAACTGGGGTCACCGGTACGACAGGATCAACGGGAACAACCGGAGCCACGGGAGCAACGGGTCTTACTGGAGTAACTGGTGCAACAGGCGCAACCGGAACAGGAGCAACTGGAGCCACAGGTGTAACGGGTTTTACTGGAGTAACAGGAGTGACAGGAGTGACAGGAGCAACGGGAACAGGAACGACTGGAGCTACTGGTGCAACGGGTCTTACTGGGGTAACTGGTGCGACAGGTGCCACCGGAACTGGAACTACGGGAGCCACAGGTGCAA
This sequence comes from Paenibacillus sp. MDV22-iso6, assembly GCF_058408365.1. NCBI lineage: Bacteria > Bacillati > Bacillota > Bacilli > Caryophanales > Paenibacillaceae > Paenibacillus > Paenibacillus sp. MDV22-iso6. Next base: position 470,615 of record NZ_JBZVDZ010000006.1, read on the forward strand.
CGGGTCTTACTGGAGCCACAGGCGCGACGGGTTTAACAGGTATAACTGGTGCAACAGGTGCTACCGGAACGGGAACAACAGGAACCACCGGCGCGACAGGATTTACTGGGGTAACAGGTGTGACAGGTGCAACAGGAACGGGAGCTACAGGGGCAACTGGAGCCACCGGCTCAACTGGGGTAACTGGTGGAACAGGTGCTACCGGAACGGGATCAACAGGAACCACCGGCGCGACAGGATCTACTGGGGTAACAGGTGTTACAGGCGCAACCGGAACCGGAGCTACGGGAGCCACTGGTGCAACGGGGATTACTGGGGTAGCTGGTGCGACAGGTGCCACCGGAACTGGAACAACCGGAGCCACTGGGGCAACGGGGCTTACTGGAGTAACTGGAGCCACGGGAGCGACAGGATTTACTGGCGTGACAGGTGCAACGGGTTCAACTGGGGTAACTGGTGCGACAGGTGCAACCGGAACAGGAGCTACGGGAGCTACAGGTGCAACGGGCATTACTGGGGTAACTGGTGTGACAGGTGCAACCGGAACAGGAACAACTGGAGCCACAGGTGCAACGGGTCTTACTGGGGTAACAGGTGTGACAGGTGCCACCGGAATAGGAACAACCGGAGCCACAGGTGCGACGGGTGTAACTGGGGTGACAGGCGCAACCGGAACAGGAACAACTGGAGCCACAGGTGCAACGGGCTTAACTGGGGTCACCGGTACGACAGGACCAACGGGAACAACAGGAACCACCGGCGCGACAGGATCTACTGGGGTAACAGGTGTAACTGGTGTGACAGGTGCAACCGGAACCGGAGCAACTGGAGCCACTGGTGCAACAGGACTTACTGGGGTAACAGGTGCGACAGGGGCAACGGGAACGGGAACAACTGGAGCCACAGGTGCAACGGGGCCTACTG
>NZ_JBZVDZ010000007.1:0-185275 GCF_058408365.1 Paenibacillus sp. MDV22-iso6
AGGTTTCATTCACTTGAAGGTGTTTTAATTTGTCTCTCGTTATGGGGTCAGTTCCTAAAACAGGTCTGGGGCATTAAGTGTTTTATCTATAGGCTCGGCTTATATTAGGCAAGGCCAGGGTATCTTCCCCCTGCGGCAAATCCTTTGGGAGATATCCGTTCAATCTCAGCCCATTCATCATTGGTGAAAGAAACCTGCAAGGCACCAAGATTCTCATGAACTCTCTCCAAACTGCGAGTACCAGGGATCGGAACGATATGCTTTCCCTTTTCAAGTAACCAGGCGAGTGCGAGCTGAGAAGCAGTGCATCCTTTTTGCCTCGCCAGCTCTTGGATCAGGCGCACCACCTCCAGATTTTTCTCGAAATTCTCACCCTGGAAACGTGGATAATGACGACGATAATCGTCCTCCGGCAGGTCTTCTATCGATCGGATCTGGCCTGTTAGGAAACCACGCCCCAATGGACTGTAGGGTACAAGACCAATGTTCAACTCACCGAGCAATGGCAATATCTCATCTTCGAGCTCACGACTCCACAATGAATACTCCGTTTGGAGTGCTGTTATGGGGTGAACGGCATTCGCACGATGAATAGTCTCTGCAGACGCTTCAGACAGACCTATATAACGGATCTTTCCCTGCTGTACCAGATCGGCAAGTGTTCCCACCGTTTCCTCAATGGGAGTATTGGGATCAGGGCGATGTTGATAATAGAGATCTATATAATCCATGCCCAGGTTGTACAGACTGGCATCTACTGATTTTTTGATATACGCCGGATCTCCCTTGGGGCCCTGGGTATGTGTTATACCAAACTTGGTCGCTACAATAGCATTGGCTCTTCGCCCTTTAAGCGCGCGCCCAAGCAATTTTTCGTTGCCTCCAAATCGCTGCTTTTCATATTCACCGTACAGATCAGCTGTATCGAACATCGTTACTCCCGCATCCAGTGCACCCTGGATTGTATGAACGGATTCTTGGTTGTGTGGCATCATCATCACGCCCAGCCCAAGCCCGGATACCTGCAATTTATCGCTTCCCAACGTTCTTGTCTTAATCATGTGGTTCCCTCTTTTCGTTAATAAATAGAAAGATATTGAACTTGTATTCATTCTATTTCACGAACAAAGACCCAACCACAGTCTGTTTATGCTAGTACTAGAATTACCACCCTGATCGTTTTTGTCACTCCACAACGGGGATGTACACACAACAATGAATACCTGACTGTTCGTTAAGATTGCTCATGGAAAAGATATCATAGGCATGGGCAATACCATCCGTCCGATCTGTTGTCTCGAGAAAGATCCGGTTGACTTTTTTCTGTTTAATCTGGTGCAGGCTCCAAATATTTTGAAAATCCGTGCTGTCTTCGATCAATTGTTGAACTATCTGGTAAAACTCAGGTTCACCCGGGTACTTGTCATAGTACGTACGAAACACCGCTACCGAATGCCGTGCAAATTCATCCCAATTATGCATACGTTCCCGGAGCGTTGCATCTAGAAATAACATTCGCATCATGACGCGGTCGTTCACGTTCATCGAGGAAAAGTCAAAAAGCTTCTCATTCGCTGCCTCATTCCATGCAAGTACTTCAGACCTTTCATTCGTAATAAATGAAGGGTATGCAAGTTGACTAATGATACTCTGCCATCCCCCTTCGAGATGTGAATAGGAGGCAGGGAATTCATGCTCTGCATTGGGGTCCCATAAACGAAATAGGTGTCCCTTCTCTTCCTCACTTAACTGGAGTGCACCCGCTATACTTTCCATAACCTCTCTAGACGAGTTAACCTCTCTCCCCTGCTCAAGCCACGTATAATAAGTTGCACTGACACCCGCAAGCACGGCAACTTCCTCACGTCTTAATCCCGGCGTTCTGCGTTGTCCATACGATCCGGTGATCCCTGCTTGCTCTGGCTGAATCCGGCTCCTCCGAGATTTCAAAAATTCACCTAGTGTTTTACTTCGGCTAATACCAGTAGTCATGAATAACCTCCCTTAGATATTCAGATTTCTATGAATTCAAATACGGCTCTATCCAAAATGGATGTGATTGAACGCCTTTGATATAATTCTTTTATCATCATTTTGCAAAATCCTTAGTTTACAAGAAGCTTAGCATTGATTTATGCAGAACGAAAGGAGCACAACATGGTCCCAACGATCGGAGACATTTACTGTGTATACGTCGAAAGTTTACAACATTATGCTGCCTGCCAGGTAACTGATCTGAAAGAAACCGGGAGTAAGGGGTCCCGCCAGCTTGCCGCAATCCTGCAATTGGACTGGACAGGAGATCAGCCGCCCGATGAAACGGAACTTCTGGATATGAAACCGTTGAGCTGCAATTACTATTTTTGGAAAGGCAATTGGGATCACAGCTTCGTGAATGCTGAGGTTCCAACGCATTATGTTCTTGCAGGTAATCGGGCTCCACTCATAACGGAAGAAACCCGAAGTTATAGCGCAGGATGGCAGATCGGAGAGAGTCTGTATCGGCAACATCAATGGGATGCCATCGATGAATCACGAAGGGAACACTTCAAACAAGCTGCCGAAGACTATAGTGAAATTCCACTAGGTGATGCAATGGTGAGAAAAAACACCAGTATCCTGCGCAACTTCAGACCAACCTCTGCCGAGGATGTCGTCGCACTAGTCCAGTTTCCTTGTCTTACACATATCGAAATGCGTGGATATACGGAAGACATTATTCCTTTTTTGGAGCAGAATCCCTTTATATATGAACTTCATATTCATGAACATGGACAAACCGCACTGGATTTAAGCAAAACACATCTAACCAAACTTGTGCTGGATATGAACCGTGTGAACAGCTTGACTCTTCATTCCAGGATCGAGTTTTTAAGCTTTATGGGAGACGTGTCCCCTGACTTGCATGTGAATGCTTATGAAAAAGGCCACCGAATGACGTTGAATGTAGCAGCGACCGTACCTCAGATTACAGCGTTATCTCGGCTTGGAGGTTTGTATGTTCGAGAAATTACGGAGCTTGATTTGCAGCCTGTTGTACATACTTATCCTGAGCTTTCAGAATTAAGATTGTGGGGAAAACCCGGCAACGTAACAATATACAGTCAATTCAGCAATTGACCTCTTTGCAGACCTTATCCATGAACGATCTTTTTGGATTTAAAGGAGAAGATTTCCCTGGCCCCGAGCAGCTTCCCGAACTAAGTACACTCAGGCTGACCAGCCTTCCCTCAGACGCCGCCAAAACCATTAAGGCAAACTATAAAAAGGCAGCTCAAACCCGAATCGATCTGGAGATTGGCAAACCACGCAAACCGGAATGGCTCGCAGAGAATCTCAACAATCCTTTTCGGGATTGGGACGGGAGGGATCACATCAAAGCAGCGTATGCCAAAAAAGCAGCTCAAACCTACAAACAGCACCTCAAAGAAATTCGAAGATTAAGTCAAAATATGAGCGATTTGGACCTTATACAGAAACAACTGATGTTATTAGTGGAGAAGTACACCGAGACGTTTAACCAAATGGAGGCCAAAGCCAACTTTATTGAAACAATCGAACGTGAAGAAATTTATAACGCCCTTGTTGAATTGTTGGATCAATTGGAATCACAACCGGAAATTGACCTGACAAGTGCTATTAAAGTTAATCGCAAGGAGCTGGATGAAGTGTTTGAACACAGGAGAGATTTTTAGATTCAGGATGTGTGAGATAAGAGGTTCTTTCTCTTACTTTTATCCGCAAAACGAGCTTAAGATAAAAGCCTGACTCCATAGGAATCAGGCTTTTATCTTTTTCGTGTCCATTCAGAACTATTTTACGGAGCTTCAACAGTTGTTCCACAATATTCACAATCCGTGGATTGCTTCCGATATACCTTCGCCTTCGCACCACATCCCGGACAACTCACCGAAACCTTCCTTTGTGGTTCCTCGACCTTTTCTTCAGCGTCTTTTTCATCGGATATATTAATCTCTGTATAGTGGATTGTATTGTGACAGGTGTAACTAACGGTATTTCTATTGTAACTTGAATAAGGCAATGGGTATGCCAATTGCATAAATCATAAAAATGATCCAAAAAACTTTCTCAACATCAAGATTCCTTCAAAAACAAATCTTTATAACCGGCTTCTATCACATCGGGAATCAACAAAATGGTCATGGTGTCTATTATGTTAGCTAGGAGATCCTCATCGTTGTTCCACAATACTCACAGTCCGCAGACAAATTCGGATATACCTTTACCTTGGCTCCACACCCCGAACAATTCACAGATACAGGTTCTTGCGGTTTCTCGTATTCATGATCGTGGTACTCATCCTCATAGTACCCTTCATCATCATATTCCTCGTCACTGTCGTAATGGTATTGATACTGATCAGCCTTGGGATGGAATTTAGGTCGACTACACATTTTAATTCCTGTAACAAGTACGATAACGCCAGGTATAAAAAGAATAATCGTACTAATAATAGCCATTTCGGTTCCCTGGGATATTAATAATATAGATAATAAGATGGTCAGAGATGAAAGTATAATGAATATAATTCCAAAAAATTTCTTCACAGCTTTTCCTCCTATGAATTTATGATTTGCTTGTCACGATCTGTTGATTCCGCTCTTTCAAACGGGACTTTAATAGGGATAGTTGTGAAGCAAGATGCTCGCTATTCACCAGTTCCCCTGCTTGGTAATGAGCTGAAAGCTCACTGTTTATCTTTTCAATATCCATCAAAATCTGGCGGTCATTATATTCAAGTGAATGTGGAGTGATCGGGTCACTATATTTTACAAGTTCTATTAATGTTTGAACGGTCTTCCTCTCTTCTTCCGCAGTCAGAACGGAATGGCGCTCCATCGTGTGAAACAGCTGCTGCAAAGCGTTTTCAATCAAATGTAGATTGACCAATTTCGTTTGCTCAACGGCTTCATTACGACGTGTACTTTGAATAAAGATCAAAATGATGCCACACAGAATGAGGGCGATAGCTAAAGTTACTGTATGTAACAAAACGAACCAGCGGAGACCATGATCTGCTAAACCTGTAAACAGAGAATATATCATTACACAAATCAGATACATCACCAACACAATCCCTAGTGCTGTGTAACCAGGAACCAGTTGCTTAAAGCGATCCATATGTAGCATGACATGCCTTATATAAATCCAAATCGCCGTAATCGCGACATAAGAAGCCACAAGATTCATCCAGAAAGAAAACGATACAATGGCATGACTAAACACCGTAAAAGAAACGACTGAGGCTACCAGCATGCAGATCAGATAGATGACATCCAAAATGAAAAGATTGCTCCGTTTATTCTTCACTATTCCTGCCCTCCATCTTGCAGATTGTTTCCGCAATCCAGACAGAACTTCTGACCGGGCTTCACTTCATGTTGACATTGACTGCATTTCAAAGATAGACTCGAGCCGCAATTGCCGCAAAATTTAGTTTGACCCGAATTCATATGATTGCACTTTGGGCATGGGCTAGGCATCGGTTCGTGACACTGAACACATTCCAAAGCATTCTCAGAATTATCCGCCCCGCAGGATGGACATGCATGATATTTGTCACCACAATTGGGACAAAATTTGGTCCCTTTTTGCAAGGCATGTCCACAGTTGTTACAACCGGTCGTTGCTGATTTTTCGGCAAGTGAATTGCCGCATTTACTGCAAAAAGAGCTATGCTCCTGGTTCGGATGGCTGCAATGTTTGCATATGCGTACAGCAGGTGTTTCCGTTGTAGCCATTACTTTAGACATCTGGGACATCTCGCTACTAAATGATCCTCCCAGTCCAACGCCCATCCCCATACCAAGCCCTGCACCCATAATATCCGATTGCATGCTTCCTTCATTTTTGGCTGCACCTTCAAGCGTATCGAATGAACGCTCTTGTTGATAAGTGTACCCGATAATATCCATTTCGGCTTTGCGTGCCAACGCTTCTCTCAAACGAATGACCGAAGGGTCCTCTTCAGGCAGATTGACATTGTGGATATACAGGTTGATTAACTCAATACCAAATTCTTCGAAAGCAGATGCAATCGTATCAGCAAAATGTCGTGATATTTCTGCGATATAAGCATTGATTTCCAGTACACTTACTTTTCTATGTATTAGATAGGAAGACAGCATGGAGTTAATGTTCATAATAATTAGCCCGCGAAAGTAATTGACCATATTAGCCTGGTTAAATTCAGGCAGTGTTCCCACAAGTTTGACCAGAAATTTGCGAGAGTCTGCTATTTTTATTCCCATCTGTCCAAATGCTCTCACGGGAACGATAATATTATATTTTGGGTCCTGTATCTGAATTGGATTTGCTGTTCCCCATTTCACGTCTAATGCGCTTACTTGGTTGACGTACCACACTTCTGCTGCAAAAGGTGATTTACCTCCGAACGGAAGGTTAACGAGCCGGTTTAAGATCGGGATATTCGCTGTACTTAGCGTATGTCTTCCTGGCCCGAACATATCAAGCGCCCTTCCATCCTTAAAGAGGATCGCCTGTTGGGATTGATTCACAATCAACTGGGTCCATGTTCCCAATTCATTCTCAGGATGTTTCCAAGCAAATACATCTGGTGAACCGTCATACTTGATTACATCAATAATGGCCATTTTTCTTCCTCACTCCAGTAGTAGAATACTATAATTTCATTGAAACAATTGTACTAACAATCGATTTCTAACAATCTAAAGTTAAACCATTTTAAATCTAATTTATCTGCTAATCTTTCAACAAAAATGTTTTTTCATGTTTAGGCATTGCTATTTTACCATTTATAACCTCCTTTCGCACTAGTATAGTTACTATTTCATGAGATATTTTTCCTATAGATGAATGTTAGAGACACTAAAGAACCTCCTGTATATCGACAATATACAAGAGGTTCTTGTGATGGCGGAGGCCCTCTGGTTAATTCAGGAGATTATCCATATATGATGCGAGATCGGCCATGAACGCTTCGAACGTCGAAATCGTTCCAATCACCTGATGTTCAATATCTGCGTAGCCAATCATTTTTTTGCTTGGATTCCAGACGATCAGGATATGGGAGTACTGATCCACGTCAGAGGATATACGCAGCAGTTTCTGTCTGCCCATCTTCATTTCAACCGTATCGACCAGATGGAAGAATTCGATGTATCCCACGCCGGACGATTTGTTCGGCAAGTCGATTCTTCGTGGACCTTCCGTTAGAAAACGGATTAATGCATCCGGCAGCTTGTACGATTTGAGCACATGCAATTTATTGCTCAGATTGTGAAAGTCTTGCGGCTCATGAGCTTTCAAATACTCTGCCATTTCCGCATTCTTCTGACTGATCGCAATCGTGTATGCTCGTTCCCCGTCCTTCTCCTGAATGGTCACATCCGCCCCCTGTTCCACCAGAAATTGAACCATCTTCATATTGTTGTTGCGAGCCGCTACCGTAAGTGGTGTAGCCTTGTATGGATACACCATATCGGACTCGTTGTAATTGATGTCCACGCCCTCGTCTAGCAAATACTGAACCATCTTCATATCGTGATTTGAAACGGCTTTTCTTAATGTTTTTCCACCATATTTTCGAATATCCAGTCCGAGGCCCTTCAGCACTGTGATGTTCTTTTTGTTACTGTAATAGGCTTCATCATACGCATTCGACTTCACCTTGCTCAAACCGTTCAATTTGGCACCCTTCTGATGCAAATATCGGATGATCTCTTCCCCGCCATATCTGACCGCCTTGAGGATTGCTGGATTATCCTTCACATTTAGGTTTACTCCGTTATCTACCAAAAGCTTGACCACTGCCTGTTGATTGGTGATTAGAGCAATATCCAATGGCGTCAACGCTATGTATTTACTCAGCGTAATCTCTCTTTCGAGATCCATGCCCTGTTTAATAAATTCTTCTACAGCAATAACATCTCCCTTGTAAATCGCTATGGCGTGATCAGGCAACGTTTCAAACGTACCTTGATTTCCGATTTTGAACAAAAGATGTAACCTCCTTCTGGTTAAATATCTCATGATTACTAGTCCTGTGATGCTCATTATAATTAGTATACCTGCTATCCTTTTCATTTGTACAAACCTCTACCAAAATCATGATTCCAGTCCTAAAGCCTTTCAAACAAACCAACCCCGAAACATAAAGTTCCGGGGCCAATATCATCCTTTAAACTACATCACACCAACTCAATCAATCATGCGCTAAATTCGTTGGGTCTGATGGCACAATATCAATCCCCTTCTCTAACCCCTTAATGGATTTAAGTTGAGAAGTGATGACTGCAATAACGATAACAAACACCCCTGCAATAATAAACAACAACGCAATGCCTCTTCCCGGACCAACGCCGATATATGATCCTACGGTCGAAGCTAGTGCTCCACCTTCCACCAAAAGCGGGTTGAAGACACGGTCTGCCAAAAAACCTGCGAGACTATAGGATACAATAAAACCCAATTGCGATAATATGCCGATGATTCCCCACACCCTGCCTTGCTTCTCGTTGGATATGTTATTACGCACTAATACATCTGCACTCATGTTGACAAAAGGCAGGGAGGCCAAAAACAGGAAACCTGCAAAAATAATGATAAAAATATTGGTGGAAAATCCCAAGAGGGAGAATGATATTCCGGACATAACCAGACCCAGAACAAGTATTTTTGAATATTTTTTACTCATGGTGAACATGCCAATGCACAGGCTGCTAATCAGCATACCGATCGCGCTCACAGATAGAAACGTGCCAAGCATCCTTGAATCCGAAAATGATAAGATCATAGGACCAATGAGTGTCTCAAGAAATCCAAGATAAAACGTGATGATTGAAATAATAATGACGAGCAGAAGCACGCCTTTATTCGTCGTGACTTCAATCCAGCCATCGTTTAGCTCAACAAGCCAAGGCTTCCTCTCATCATCGCTTCGCGCTGCTTTAATGCTTTTCCGGATGGCAAGCACCGCTAGAATGGCAACCAGATACGTCAACATATTAATAACCAGAATGACTTCAATGGTTGTTATACTGAGCAGAATTCCCGCTAGAATGGGCGAAAATAGAAACTTGGATGATTCAGCGAGCTGCATCAGGCCGCTGCCCTTTGAATATTGATCTTTATCGAGTAAATCGGTGGCTGAAGCCTTATAGGCTGGACTTTGGATAGCCGAGAACACGGAACTGAAAGTGACGCCAACATAGAGATACCATAGTTCAATATTTCCGATCAGGATCATGATCCAGATAAAAACGAGACCAGCGGCAGAACCAAGATCACCGATGACCATCATCATGCGCCGGTCAAAACGATCTGCAAGGACTCCACCTATAGGACGCAACAAGATATTAGGCAAAAAGGTAAACAGTGTAATCAGTGCCACAGCTGTCGCCATATGGGTTTTCTCAAATGCGTACACTCCAAGGGAGAATGCCGTCATTCCGATCCCCATTGTAGATATGAGCTGTCCGAACCATACCATCAGAAATTTGCCAAATGACCTGTTCTCCATCTGTTTCATTGGATAAACCCCTCTCCAATTAACCGTGTTAGAACCCTTGATCCGTTAGCCATTTACCTAAGCTGCTCTCTCTCGCTTTAAGGTCATGCTGTTCGTTAAACTTACCCATGTTGCGATCTGCCACCAGTTTTCCGTCCATCATGAATAAAACCCGTTCAGATCGAGCTGCGACTTTGACGTCATGAGTAACGATTAATATTGTTGTTCCAGAAGCATTAATGTCTCCAAGAATATCCATGATTTCATTGGTTGAACGTGAATTCAGTGCCCCTGTGGGTTCGTCACCAAACAGAATGTCAGGCTGATTGATCAACGCCCTACAGATAGCAATCCGTTGCAATTGCCCACCCGATGCCTGAGTGATATTGTGGTTGGCCAGTTCATTAATCCCCATTTTTTTCATCAAATTGAGTGCTCGTGTATTAATGGAATCTCTACTGCTTTTTTTGGCCAGATAAGCAGACAGAATGATATTGTCGAGTAGATTCAGATTTTTCAACAGATGGATGTTCTGAAATATAAATCCCATCTTGTTCAAGCGAAGCTGTGCCAATTCTTTTTCCGAGAAATCCGAAATTATCTTGCCAGCAAAATAAACACTCCCGCTACTTACCTGATCCATGCCGCTGACATTGTATAGCAAGGTTGATTTTCCTGATCCCGACGGACCCATAATCGAGACAAATTCGCCCTTCTTCAATTGAAAATTAATATCCTTCAAAATAGGATGCTTCTCACGCTCACCAGTACTGTACGATTTGTTCACGTTTTTGGCTTCCAGGATTATAGCCATGGTTGTCCCCCTATTCGATAATCATTTTGGAAATGCTGGATTCTTTGATGGATTGAATACTGATTAGAGCGGTACAGATAATCGTTGCAGCCAGCAGGAGCGGACAAAGTAAGTACGCCTGTAGCGGGTCAATGACAAAAACGATATTGGACGCTCCGAAAGAAGCCATTATTGCACTGATCAACCACTCGCCTGCAGTATTCGATAGCACGGTTCCTACAAGGACGCCAACACCCAAGACAATAAGGGACATTGATACATATTTGAATTTAATTGTGGAGATGGCAAATCCCAAACTTCTGAAAATTGCGATATCACCGCTGTCCTTTGCGACAAGCATTTTCAGGAATAATGATGTGATCAGGATCGTAACCAATACTGCTATAACAAGCGCCAACACCGTAACCAGCTTAAGCTGATGAATCGTTCCTCCAAGTGTTTGATCTAAGTAGCCTTTTAAATCGGTCACCTTTGCAGGTGAGAACGCTTGCTCATATTCCGCAATTTTATCTGAAATCTTACTACCGTCATCTTTCAAATCCAAACTTACGACATACCAGAGCACACGATCCTTGTTATAGGGCAGCCGTGCTTTGGCAGTCTTTCCACCATTGGTCACATCCTGATATACACCACTGACGGTCATTGTTTTTTCCTGTCCATTTACGATCAGTACCAAGGAATCTCCTGTCTTCTTCTCCATGTCTTTACTGTTCGCATCAGACAAAGCAATTTCATTTTCATTTTTCGGTGCTGCGCCATTCACGTAAGACAAAGGAAAAACGTCAAAGTCACCTGTCTCTACGCTTAAATGATCATAGCTACCTTCACTGTTAAACACTTTGAATTGGCTTGTGACAAGGGGTGAGTATCGAAGTACGTTCTTATCCTTTTGAACATAATCAATTAATTCAGCGTAACGCTGTTCGATATCTTCAGAATGCCTCAGATCAATACGCATATCGCTTTGACCTACACCCATGTAAGAAATGAAGCTAGGAGCTTGTAACGTATGGAGGAAATTTATAGGTACGATCATAATAAATGAACTTATAATAAACACAAACAACAGCAAACGGAACATTTTAATTCGTTGGATGACTTCTTTTAAGCTCAGAAAAACCGGAACTGATAACCACCGATTTTGGGACAAATTTAGTCTGTTTTGACTTATTCTCGTCTCACCCATACTGCCCGAACGTAATGCCTCAACAGCTGAAATGTGATTAAAACGCCGAAGCACACGGTTGCAGAAAAATACAACGATGGCAAATATGAAGACAGCCGCAAACAATGTTATGCCGTAGTGCAACCATGTCTTGGGAGCTGCCCCCATGTAGAGCAACATATTGGACATGAACAAACGGTTAACCCATAGTGATGCTAGAAATCCTACGATAGAGCCCAATCCTGCCATAACAACATATTTACTCAAGTAGAGTTTCTTAATATTACGCTCGGATATGCCGATAGCTTTCATGACGCTAATCTCTCGATAATCTTCTTCAATAGTTGCGAGCATAGTGAAACGAATGCAGAGTAAAGCGATCACAATCAAGATCAAACTGACCAGAATGACTATAGCTGCGACTACCCCATCCGTCAACGCATTCAACAACTGAAACAGATTGTAGTTCACAATAGGACCAGCGTTCGGCAAACTCGTATTTTGATAGGCTTGGGTAAAGTCGCTAATCATCTTGGAATCTCTAAGTCGAAATTCAATCAGATACTCCGACTCTCCCGTATTTTGTTTCAAGGTTTGGAATTCACTCTGACTGATGACAAAACGTTTGGAGTGAATGATCGATGGATTCATTTGAGCATCACGTACAAATTCCACAATCTTGTATGTTCTGCTGAAAGAACCGTCTTTAATATGAATACGGTCACCAATGCTCAATTTCTTCTGCTGCAAGTAATAAACGGGAACCGCGATTTCTCCATCATTCACCTGCACAATCTCACTATCCAGATTCAGCAGAAAATCAAAATCCTGATTTTGTACAACAAAATCAAGATCCATGATACTGTTTTTCTCGGCCTCCGCTCCAAAAAACAAATGAGAACCGTCAATGTTAATCATTTCTACGATCTGGTGTTTATCTACCATTTCATTTGTCTGTGCCCATGTATTCACCTTCATTATATCCAGTTTACCTGCATGCATTTGCACAACATGAGGCGTCTTGGATTCTGTAAATAAATAGTGAATTGAATTGGTTAACTCCATAATCATTCGTGTACCTGAAGAAACAAGTAAAGCCGCTAGTAAAATAAAAACAAATAGAGCGATGTTGATTCCTTTTTTCCTAAAAAGATCATTTCTCAACATACGTAATAGCATGAATAACACTAGCTCCTTTGTATGGAACACTACTTTGGAATAATCAGGTACACTTTATGTAATTAATTTTTTCCGATATGTCCAACCCTACAGACCAAAGCTCATGTTCCTCTTTTCCTGTAAAATAACCCCATTTATTATGTGACCCGATTGTATCAATAAATATGAACAACTGAATCAGTCTGCGGTCCAGTTCTTACTAATCCCTGAGTCTGAGTGAGGTGGATGAATTGAGAACTTATTTATTCCTATGCTATGATAATGATTCAAACCTTTTTCTAATGAATACTCAATTTATGGGGTAAGTCCCAAATAAGAAAGGACACTATGAATCCTTCATCCATACCATCCATGTTGCATCAAATGATCCCACCGCTGGATCTGCGCAGTTGCTTAGTCAGCGTACGTGGTGAAATCATTTACGAACACTACCGTAATCAAGAAGCAGCTACCCATATTGCAAAAATCAATTCCTGCACCAAAAGTGTGTTGTCCGCGCTCATCTGTATTGCTATGGATCAAGGGGTGCTGCCTGAGGCTGACACGCCGATCTCCACCTTTTTCCCACAGCTGGTATCAGACTCTGACCCCCGCAAACCTGAAATAACGTTAGAGCAGTTATTAACCATGACAGCCGGATTCAACTGGGACGAATTCGGAGGACAGAATTCATTTCCGCGTATGACGCGTACGGATTACTGGGTGAAGTTTGCGTTGGAGCAACACTTAAGTCATGTGCCAGGTACATATATGGAATACAATTCAGGGGTATCGCAGATATTGTCTGCCATCCTCATGCAAAGTACAGGTATGTCCGTAGCTGGGTTCGCGGAACGTTACTTATTTGGCCCGTTGGGGATTCAACAGTATGAATGGGAAAGTGACCCACAAGGTGTACATACCGGGGGGTTCGGTTTAAAAATGTTGCCGCAAGATTTACTAAAATTCGGACAACTGTTTTTGCAACAAGGCATGTGGAACGGGCAGTCGCTGATTTCGAGTGATCTTGTTAGCCGCTCTACAAAACCTGCCATTTCGGTTACTCCACCCAATCATGGTAGTTACGCTTGGCATTGGTGGGTAGATGCTTATACCAACGAAACTTCGGAAGCTAAGGTTGCGGAACAGCCCACTTCCATACTCCACTATTATTACGCCCGTGGATTTGGTGGTCAATTTGTATATATCGTCCCGTCCCTGGAACTCGTTGCCGTGCTCACCAATGACAAACGAAAGAAGGAAAAACCTCCACTGGATGTGTTCCCCAAGCGGATTGCTCCTGAACTGTTAAAATGCTTGTAGCTTTCTTCGTTTTCATTTAATGGGTAATAAATAACCCCCAACCGTTAGGGAGTTTTCCCGAATAGTTGAGGGTTATTTATTACGGCTTTATTAGAACTAGACATGCCAGGCTCTCGATTATCGCAAGCCTTGCAGTTCAGCCTCTGAACTTCCTACCTCCGTCTTTCTATCACGGTAAGATCTGGTATTAATTAGATAGTATAACGTTGCGTAGATCGTAAGAATAAACGTGCCAAAGAACATACAGAAAGCCAGCGATGGACGACTTACACTCTCATGCATAAGTTCAACCAGCGTCTCTCGATTGGTTAACGCATCCCAGCTGTTCAAGCGATATACACGTCCCAGCAGAACACCGTAACTCCCCAGTGCACAACCCGCTAGCACAAATATCCATGAAAACCATCGTCCCAGTTTGTGATGGATCACTTCCTGAAGCTGATACATCGAAAGAAATCCGAGCAATAAACCCGTCCAAACGAACATCAAAACCACAATTAAGTCATACCAGTACTTGTAGTCCAATCCATTGCCTCCGCCATAATAGCGGGAACTGCGTGCCGTCAGGTGGACAAGATCCGTTACAATGTAGGAAGAGTTCGGGAAGAACAATAGCCAGAGCAGTCCGCTTGCAACGACAAACCATGTTGCCCCTTTCCATTTAACATGGCTAAAGCCATAGGCCACATATGAAAACACAAAAGGAATCCAGCCCAAAAACAGATTCCAGATAAGGAAGCGAAAATAGCGCTGATCCAGCCAATCCGCAGCTGCGTAATACAAACCTAGAGTCACCACTGTGACCACACTAAGGAAAATAAATACTTTGATATAATTCAGTTTTCTCAATGATATTTACCTCACTTGATCCAATGAAATACATTCAGTTCCGAAAATAACGGATAATCTCTTCCTTGTTCTTTTCCACACGCAGATTCAGTCCACGTTTATCCTTTAACCCATATTGCTGTAGTTCATGTCCCGGATCAAGCACCAACGGTTTTGTTACTACATCCTCCAACAAGTTCATTGTCAGTTGATAGGCTTCACGCAGCTTATCCACCGAAATAATCGATTCATATCGCTTGATCAACTCAATCAGACGTTCCGCATACACTAGACGCACCATACTGTCCGCACTCGTCAGTTGTCTTGATGCGAATGCTGTGACTGCGGCAATAATCAGCGGATTTGCATGATATCTGGCAATCGACGTAAGCTCATCAACCGCGTCCCAGTTCATGATGGATAATTCAGAGGTTAACTGACCTATTCTTTCTTCCATCCATGTCTGCTCCAGCTCTTGCGGCACATCCCATTGTTTATATTCTGCATAAACACCACCACGATGCATCTGAACAGCGCTCCCATAATGTTTAACGAATAACGCTTTGGGAACACTCCAATCGGTTTCCATCCAACCACCACCATACCTGTCTCTATTTTCGCTTATAACCAGCACACATTACATAAATTTACTGTTGAAGACCATACTAGGATCATACCATTTCCCAAAGGAGAATCAAATTCACAATGAATCCAAATTCAATGCAGCCTCCAAACCGAATACAACCTGCTAACAACACAAATTCAGACTTCACACCCCACTTGAACCATGGCGGGCATGAAATGTTTGATATGCATGAAATTCTGTCAGGAGCCATCAACGTATTGGATCAATACATGATCTTCAGGACGTTTGTACAAGATACTGAACTTCTTCATATTCTTGATCGTCAATACAACTTCATGTTATCCCAATATAATCTGACTGCAGAATGCTTCTCAACTGGGCACAAGCCTCATCACGAGACTGCAACCTACATGATTCCGAACATCGTGCAACCTGTGTATGGCCTCAAGCCGTCCGCTCCGAAAAAGCCAAATCAATCCCTTTCGGATGTCAAAGATGCAGGCATCAGCGGTCATATGCTGGGATTAATCAAGTCTCACGCCTCTTTGCTGGCTATGTCTGCACCTGAAATTACGAATGGCGCCGTACGCCGGGTCATCGCTTCGCAGGTTCAACAGTTTATCGAGATGGCTTACGAAATTTTCACGTATCAAAATCAACATGCCTACTATCAAGTGCCTCAACTCAGTGCAAATGATACCACACAGATGCTTCAGGCCTACGTTCCAGCAAACGGCACACCTCAGATGCCAATCAACAATAAACCACCTCTCCATTAATTTAAAATAAGCTTAATCAACAAAGAACAGTATCTTCAACCCACTCAAGGTTGAAAGATGCTGTTCTTTGTTATTTCCAGAATCAACTAATGTTTGCAGCATGTCTTGAATAACACATTTTATTTTAAAAGAATTCTCCCTTGATTCGATTACCAGAAACTGGTTTAATCAGAATGTGGTCACAATTACTCATTATGTAACATGGGAGGTTTTTGAATGCGATTGAATCCATCGATTAAACTTGGTTTTCTAGCCATTACATTAAGCTTTACGGCCATCTTTGCAACTCTGATAACATCCCAAACTACATTGGCTGCACCTGTCCCAGCTTCCAAAGCGGTATATCATCAATTTCAAATGTATTCAAAAAATGCAGTGAAATCCACGCCCAGCCTGGTTCAGGCACGTAAATATCTATTGAATCATATCGATGAAGTCGGACCTTGGCAGGCTACCTTGATGACCCTTCAACTGGAGAATTTGCAAAAGATCAGACTGGCTGACTTGGATCAAAAAATGTATACGGAACTGTTTCAAAGCGTTCTCTATGAAGCCCATTCCAACATAGGTTATGAACAAAGGCTTACATATAGCAGTCTGCTCAAAGTGATTAAAGATCCGTCCGTTCGCAAGCTCTTGCAGGAAGCTTCCGATCTGGGATTCAAACTGGAAACTAGTGAAGGTCTATACTATCCCATCCTCAATTATGAGATGTACAAAAAGTTTCAGCCCTACGTGAAACCTGACATTGTTGCTTACATTGATATTATGGCTGCGGAATCCAACCAGCCCACAACTTCCGATGCGGCCTTTATCATAACCTGGGATGAACTCATCCGGCGTACTCTAGAAAAGGAAGCTTTCCTGAACAACTTCCCAAGCTCTAATCGTACGTCAGCAGTTAAAAATTCACTGTACGTTGGTTACCTGTTTTATGGAAGTGATAACTCTCCCGCCTATGACTGGTACACGGAAGAAGAAATTCGTACTATCGATCCAGAAGTGAAAAAAGCATATGAAAAGGCTGTGGCAAATAGGGAGACTAACACGAAGAGTGTACTTCTGGATACAGTGGAGAAGATTTTGCATCTTCTCGATAAGAGTAACGACGAACTTACCCCAGAAATCAGAGAGATTACTGACCATGTTGAAAGCCTGTTTGCCAATAATTAATAAATAATAACCGGTCCAAAATGGATGTTGTTAGTTCACAATAAAATTAGCTACAATCTCAAAGCTAAAAAGAAGCGGCACTCCTCTTTACAGGATGTGCCGCTTTAACATGCCTTGAGCCCTTCTTATTCCATTCCAGAAAAGTATTATCTCGATACCGATGTAAGTTTGTCTGGATTCACAACGAGATAGAACCCCTCAATTCGCTCTCCAAGAGAGTCCAGTTCCAAACACAGAACTTCGGACAACTGTCCGTTTTCCAGTAACACAAGGTGCTGCTCTCCGTTGATAAATGTAGGCACCCACTCTCGTTTTCGCAATCGGGTAAGCACCCGGCGAGAGGTCAACAAGGCGAGTACACCCTTACGAACCCTCATCGTTCTCATGACCGTATGCACACGTCCACCGCCATCTGCCGTAAATACCGGTTGTTCAGCAAGCAGCTCCAGCATCTCGGAGACATCATAATTCAGAAAAGCCGTTGTAAAACGAGCCAGCAATTGCTCTTTTGCAGCATAATCTGCAGAACTCTGTTCCATCGGCGGAAGTCTATCGGGAAGCTTGCGTCTCGCCCGGCTAAAAATCTGACGGCAGTTGCTCTCTGATTTGCCCAGCCAATCCGCTATTTCCGTATATTCATACTGGAATGCCTCACGAAGTACAAAAACGGCGCGCTCCATTGGGGAAAGCTGTTCCAGCATAACCAGATAAGCGTAAGAGATCATCTCCTTCTGCTGCACGGTTTCTTCCGGGATGTTACCCATTTTACCGTCACTCATCGGCTCGGGAAGCCATTCTCCAACATAACTTTCCCTTTGATTGCGGGCAGAGTTTAGCAGATTCAGACTTCGGTTTACGATTAGTTTAGCAATATAGGACTTGGCATTACGGATATCATCAAGAGACTTGCTCTGAAGCTCTGCAAAACAATCCTGCACAATATCTTCAGCCTCCACAACACTGCCAAGCATGCGGTAAGCAATGGAAAAGGCATAGGCTTTGTAACGAATATACAATTCACCAACTTCCAGAGAAGACACTTCTGGCTCATTGGTGAGGGAATTGAATTTCATGAGAATGGCCTCCTCTGGCAGATGGTCGAATGTTTACTTAATTAAAGCAGCCTGGATACATCCCTGTTGTAATGGCAATCCGGTTCCAGCTATTAATCGTGTTGATCGCCATGATCAGATCCACCAGTTCGGCCTCACTGAAATGTTCTCTAACTTTTTCATACAATTCAAGTGGTACGCCTTGTTCCGAAATTAGTGTTACGGCTTCAGCCAGCTCCAGCATAACACGTTCTTTTTCTGTAAACAAAGGCACCTCGCGCCACACGCTCAGCAACAAAATGTGATCGGCATAATCTCCAAGCTTCAACAGATCTTTAGCATGCATATCAAGACAGAACGCACAACTATTGATTTGGGATACACGGATTTTCAGTAGCTCATATAACGGTTTGTCTTCAAACTGACCTGAAATGTGCTGCTCCAATGCCATCATTGCTTTGAAAGCACCCGGGTTAGCCACTCTATAATTCACTCTTAAACTCATTGCATTCGCCTCCGTATTTTGGTCTACAATCTTAAGACAAACCAAGGCTCACATTTGTGACATTTTTCTATAAAAAATTTCTTCAGCATACTCAGGCACAGAATATAGCTCGATTAACAATTAAGTAATTAATCTGCGTGGAGCATAACCGACATGAATATAGTTCACGTAAAGCGTTATGTATAAACAGGAGTTTCCGTATTTATGTTAGCTGTTTGATGTTTTGTTTGTGATTTTGAACAAATAATCATTATACATATTGATACACGAAACAAAAGAGTAGTAACATACGTCTACAAAGTAAACTTTCCTGACATGAAAAAGAACGATTCATTATCCTAGCAAGGAGTGATTTCCATGATAACTTCCAATTCCAATCCTCAACTTACATCTGAACTGCCTCGCGGTTGCACGTTCTCCGCAGAAGACTGGCATGTATTATCTCAATATTGGTATCCCATTGCCCAGGCAAGCGAAGTGACAGATAAACCACTTGCCGCTCAATTGCTTGATGTCCGTTTGGTCCTGTATCGCAGCAACGACAAAGTTGTAGTTGCCAAGGATCTTTGTTTTCACCGTGGTGCTCCGCTCAGTAAAGGCTGGGTAGAAAATGGGGAAATTGTCTGCCCATATCATGGTTTCCGTTACAACTGTGAGGGTAAATGTACCGCTGTACCTGCACGCCCCAGCTCCAAAATTTCTCCCAAATTGAAGCTTATCGTATATCCTGCAGTCGAACGTTATGGCCTGATTTGGACTTCACTCGCCGGTACCGACGAGCAGATTCCCGCATTCCCGGGATGGGATGATCCAGATTATATCAACATCTTGCCCCCGAACTTTGATATCGCAGGTTCTGCTGGACGTCAAATGGAAGGGTTTCTGGATGTATCCCATTTTGCATACGTGCATACCGAAACGTTCGGCGACCGGAACAACACCGAAGTGCCCCAATACAAAGTAAAACGCGAAGGCAATGAACTGCTTGCCGAATACTGGAGTTCTGTCAGCAACTATGGCAAAGGTCAGGATAATGTCGCACCCGAAGGTTTTCAGTGGCTGCGTGAATTCCGGGTATTTCCGCCATTTGCCGCATCACTTACGGTTCACTTCCCGGAGAACGACAAACTTAACATTCTTAACTGTGCCTCTCCCATCTCTGCACGTTTTACGCGGTTGTTCTGTCCGATTACCCGTAACTTTGACAAGGATGCTCCGATTGAAGATACAATTAAGTTTAACTTGCAAGTATTTGAGGAAGATCGGGAAATGGTGGAATCACAGAAGCCAGAGGATTTGCCACTGGATCTGCATGCAGAAGCGCATATTCCCGCAGACCGTACCTCTATCGCTTATCGTCAGTTATTGACAGAGCTTGGTTTGGGACGAAATTACACATCATAAATTGAAAACAAATGGACAAAAAAAGAAGCGTTTCTACGAACGCTTCTTTTTTGTATAATTGCTACACTTTCACTCGTGATAATGTACTGGGTTTTCCCCCATTTAAATGCCTTATATCGTTCACTTACCCTTGATTATTCGTGTTCACAGGAGGTTCTGTATAATACGGACAGCCTGGTTCGTGAATAATGCGGGGATCAACCCATGTTCCCCAATATGGAAGGCGATTCACATAAGGCTGCACGTTGGGATGGCTATTCGAGTTAGGCATGTTGGTGCTCGGGGAAACTTGAGTAACACAGTCCACTGGCGGACCAACAATTACCGTTTTTTGAATTGGAGCAAGCGTTTCCTTCACCTTGTTCTCATCCAAACAATACGTATGAGCCAGAACACTCGCAGGTGTCAGCCGTAAAATATCCGAGCCAAATATGGCTTCAGGAACCGGGGCATCGAAGATAGCCAGCAGATGAGTCTGATCTACCGTTGCAATTTCATAGTGCCACCAGCCTTGCGGAACATTCGCTACTTGACCCGGTGTGATCGTAAAATTCAACAACTCTTTGGTAAACGGGTTAATAAGGGAAACGACCGCTGAACCACTGATACAATACACCAGCTCGGATGCATTCTGATGAATATGAGGATCAACCACATTGCCCGTGCTAAGAAAAATGTCCAGCAAGGATACGTTACCCAATGTGTTTAATTGCTGAATGGAGAGAACATTAATATAGTTATTTCCGTCTTTTTGGAAGAAAGAATTCTGGTTCACGTCAGCTGTAAATTGGGTGGTAGGTGAGGTGAAGTCCATATAAGAGGTTGCCAAAATAAAACGCCTGCCCTTCGCTCTCGGTTTAGGTGATAACCTATAACGCCAGCTTATGCTCTGGGCTTCTATGCGTGAGCCCATTTCTGAGGTAGGCAACATTTAACCAAAAGAACCTTGACTCAGGAAGCCTGATCAGGTTTCTTTTGGTTATTGGTTTTTTTTCATATCCCAAACCTCTTGCCAACTGGTACCGAACGGAATATTCATCAAGTCCACATACTCCAACCAGTTCATTCGTGTAACGATATCTGGTGTCCCCTCAATTAATGAATTCGTAACCAGCAATGCCCTGAGGTTTTTAAGTTTCTCCAGTTCGGAAGGAAATTCTCGTATACCGGAATAAACAATCTCCAGATATTTGAGATTACTCAGTTCACCGATCTCGGGAGGAATACACTTCAATCCCAGCTCCGATTGTGGCTTGGGCCTCCATCCAGGTACAGAAGCAAAAGGGCTGCCACAATATATTCTCAGCTCTCGAAGTTCTTTCAGTTTCCCGATATCTCCAGGAAAACACTCCAGGTCCAATGTCATGATCTCCAATCTCTCCAAAGAAGTTAGTTCAAAAAGAGCTGGAGGAAGCGTGTACAGATCCTGCTCAAAAATCGTCAGCTGTTTCAACTGTTTCAATTCCCTAATCCTTTTAGGAATCTCGGTTAGGCCATGTGAACTGATATTTAGAATGTCGGTCTCATGCTTGATCGCATCATCCAGCAGACATTGAACGTCCTGATGCCGCTGCAAATCGAAGAATAATCCCGTGATCCGCTCCATTAACTCACTTGCTTCTTCTTGTGTAATCCGCATACCATATATGTTCTCATGAGCAACACTAAAAAAATAATCACTTCCATCCTCTTTCAAAAAACAAAGATCATCCGGCAATGATGGATACAACCAGTCATGAAAACGGTTTGCTTCTTCTTTAAGTATCTGCCCTGATTCCGATGTGCAGCGATATATGTAATAAATCCCCTCTGAATACATGGCACCACTTTGCATCATCATTTCTTCCATCGTACAGCTTTCAATAAAGTAAGGCTTCAGTTTCCGCAATACTCTTGAAACCCCTGGTACTTCGTCGACATCGTACCTTCGTCTGTCCACCAGCAAAAAACGATCTGTTTTCTCAATCAACTCATCAATTAACTGTTCATAAGCAGAGCCTCTTGGATCAGTATGAAACGACACAGCTACCAAATCATATCCCCCTTCACCATACCACGTTCTATTAACCCCTCTGTGTCACTCCATTGCATCGCAGCATAGGCTAATATCATCAATCAAACACTGGAGGCATGCATCATGGCATACGGACCTGGTTCAGTTCCTATCCCGCCAACTGCGGGTTATCCTTACCCTTATTATCCACCGCCACCCTATCCATACCCCTACCCTTATCCATATCCCTATCCACCCATCGTACCGTTTCCTCTGCCCTTTCCCATCGGACATATCGGAGGCCCAGGATGGCATGGCGGTTACCCGGGAGGTCCGCACGGTCCATTCCCTGGAGGCGGCTATCCGGGCGGACCACATGGCGGAGGACCCGGGGGCCCTGGTGGACCTGGCGGAGGTTTCCACGGCCATCGTTTCTAATGGTAAAATAGCAATGCAGGAGCTGCTGTCGGCAGCTCCTGTCTTTGTTCAACTTTCTTTAAAATATCCAATGCCCTTCTGTTGAACAGCTTCTACCTGCTCAATACTCAATCTCATCCATAATCTTCAGATTACGGTTGGACACTTCCAGCAAGTCTGTAAATGTCTCAGACACATAATAAACAAAGTCCGGATCATGCACATACATAATCACTTGCCCGTAGGTTCCTTTCTCTGTCGGATCAAAATCAAGCATCAAATACAGCGAGCCTCCCGCCATCGTTGCAAAAGGAATCCACTCTTTATGGAATAAGTACGGCTTAATCTCCGGGTCTAGTTTGCTGATCTCTTCGTCAGAATAGTACTCGTCCAATTTCTCATCTACTTCACAGAAATATTGTTTGGTTTCCCGAATTTCCTTCAATGACATCAGATAAAACGGATTACATTCCTCTGCTTCCGCATCACCCGGATACAAGATATGAAATGCATAACCACTGCCGTCTTTACGCTTATAGAAGGAACGGAAATCCTCCGGTAGCCGGACGCCATGCTCCGTTTCAAATGCGGTTAGACTGTGCTCAGAAGCACCCTCCCGATGCTGGTATTCGTCGTATAACTGCCGAATTTCATCATCATGGATTTTTTCGTTCAGGAGCTCATTCAACGCATCAAACAAATCATTCCATTTTGCATTAGCCTCAGGTGTCATACACACCCCTCCCTTTTCAACTCTTTTCAACCCGTTCCCGCACATATTCCTGATATCCCCAGAACGCCTCTTCTTCCCCTCCGTCTTCGATCAGAACCATAACAGCGTAGGAAAACAGATCCAGCCACCGTTCCATCAATGCAATCTGTTCATTTGAGATCAATTGATTACTCTGCAACATTCCTTCAGGTTCGACGGCCCATGCACGTCCAAGGTGGGTAATTCCCCATAGTGAAGCCATAATTTCACGATCCAGCGTAGGTTGTTTTAGTTCAGGAGCCAAAACATGCAAGATTTCCATGAGTTCATGAAAATTTTCTTCATTCAGGTTACCGCGAAAGGGGCGCAAGCTACCAAGAAAACCGGTTTCCATTGTCGAATGATTCAGATCATCGCAGGCAAAGGCATGACATTTCAACAAAATCACTGCTTCTTCACGCTTCATTTCAACCCCCACTTTATCCAATCTTGATCTTCAATCATTGGTGTTCACCAACGTAAAGGTTCTTCTCCACGCCATAACACGTAGCGCTCAATTTCACGGAGGGTGCCTGTGCCTATACCATACTCATCCATCTGATCAGAGTGCAGATCTAGAATATGCAGCATGCCCCCGAACGTCCCCACTGCAAGCTTGGACTGGTCAGGCGAGATCGCCAAGGAATAGATGGTGCTGCCTACAAAATGTCTCCACACTTCCTGCCCATCACCATTCACACAATATAAATATCCGTATGCGTCACCAAGCACCATACCTGCATCCAATTCTACTGCAGCGTAAACACGGGCATTCTCATCCATTACAGGCCAATCTTCCTTACTCTCATTACCATCAATCGTTTCCAACTGAACTTGTATTGTAGCACCGTTATAAAAGTGACAGGCATTAAACCATACCTTCAAACTGTCTGCGGTGAAAACCGCATAATGAGGATAGCTGGATTCAGGATAAAGCGAATATGTCTTATTCTGTTGGCGATCCAGAACCATATGGTTACTGACCTGGCTACCGTAGGCAATCCAGCGACCGTCACGTGAGACTGCGGCATGACCCATATCAATCTGTGTATCTTCCAACTCATATTCTTCGATTTCTGCAGGATCCGGGTGCAGCAGGGATACCTGCTCTTGGTCTACCAGGTAGATTCCATAATTGGAGAAGATAAGAACAGATTTCCCATCATTGAATGGAATAAGTCCTTCAAGTGTGCGTTCCGGATGCTCACAGTCAGCAAGGGATTCAATACGTGGCAAAGCCATCTGAATACTGGATTGAATATCTTCCCAGCGATACACCGCAAGCTCTTTTCCTTCTAGTCGACGATCTGGTTGTCTGATGATACGAATACCTTCTGATCCGGCCAGCGCATAGTCTCCACCGTCTGGCGAACAACCTGCGAAGGTATACTGAGAGAATAGCAACCATCCATGTTGATCAGCCGTATATACACAGCCATTCTCCGTGAAGGTGCTTGTTGTGAATACTATTGTTTCTGTGTTCAGATAACCTACAGCCCGAACGGCCTGCATGGAAGATTGAAAATGTTCGTTCATTGGCCATGTTGCAGCAGGCAGTTCAAGCCGAAGCCGTTCCAAATCCCCTTGAAGATTGGCTTGCTTCACCATATTCCACACTTCAGTACTAATCGAGGCTCTGGCATCCTCCGCGAGCTCCGATTCATCCAGTTGCTCTCCTGCCATGCCTCTGCGTACAAATGCATTGACATCTTTTGCGTATCGTTTGCCTTCACTTCGCCACGTTTCTGCAATATTTTCTTTCAACCAATTCAATTGTTATTCCTCCACTCCGCCTCTATTGATGACTGTACAATGATTTGCCAGCAAAAATTGATCCAGATCGTGATCCCTTGCACCTTCCGTCCCGTGCATCTCTTCATAGAAAAGCGCAATTTCCCTGCCGTTCGCATAATTAAAACGTAAATATCCACCCATGGAGACCATAAAAAGCTTACATGTGTACTCATTTTCCATCACTGCATCCCACTTGAATTTACTCTTACACAAATCGGCCAGTTCTTTCATAGAGCCTTCACGCTCAACGTTAACCAAGTGGTAGAACGTGTGGTTTCGCAGCTCATTCCACGGTTCAAAAAACGCCGGGGTCAGCGGTTTATCCTGATGGTAATATCCGCAATAGATCCGGTCCAATGTCTCTCCAAAGTCAGCTTCTGAGCAAGTCCACAAGATAATATGCTCATCATGACGCGGGAGCCATAACAATCCCTTCACCTCTGGATGAATCGCCAGGAAATCACCATCCACCGAACTGCCGATACTGATGCACTCCTGAAGCTGATCCTGGGTAACCGGTGTATCCTCCGTATGCATCCAAAAATCATATTCAGCAAAAGGTTTCAATACCTCCTGGTCCGGCCGCTGCACATTCATCCAGCCCTTATACGTGCCTTCCCCGTATTGTTCCAGCCATTGGCGATATGACGCAGGTAACGAGGTAGAATGCTGTTCTTCAAAATGATCCAGTTCCTTAGCCGGTATGGGCTTCAACGCACGAGTTACTATATACATTCACGACATCTCCCTACGATCGTTTCGTTCAATTCACCAGTCATTCAACCGGTCAGAAAATTCAACTAGCCTAAGCCAGTTCTTCCTGCACAATTTCGGTTATTACGCCTTTGCGGTTTACAATGCTTATGGCAAATGCATCATAGCCGTCACGTTTCACCTGCTCAAAATCCATGCGCTCTCCCGTAATTAATTCGTAGGTTCCGTCTTCATCTACATCTTCCCCGAACTCATCATCCCACGGCACGTTGTAAAAGGCAGATAGTTGTACTTCAAATATATCTTCCCCTTCGACGTCCAGGTAGGGCCTTAGAGGCCTGTAATTCAGGTCTTCCTCCGGATATGTCTCACATTGCATCGCATCATAACCGTATTTGGCTGAATCGATGAGTAAGTAACGTTCCCCTGTTACGGTATGCTCTGCATATACAATGAGCGGTGTCGAATCATGCCAGGTTATCAGATCATCTTCGGTTAAGTCACCATAATAAAAAATATGGAACTTGTCATGTCCGTCGCTCGTCTGCAACTTGCCTTTCCATTCGACTTCATGAGTCTGAACATCCGAAATCTCCCGAACCAAACCTTCCAAATATGTAGGTCCTTTATGTACACCAAATAAATTCATCATCTCGCCTCCGCTTTATTCATTCGAATGGTTACGACTTTATGTTCTTCATCCACATCCAGCTTCACATCGATGTCCAACTTATCATAGAACAAAGCCGTAACGTTGATATAAGGATCACGAGCAGCTTTACTGCCTCCATTGCTAGAACGACTCATCCCCTGATGAATAATGGATTGTACCAGCTGTCCATCCTCTTTTCCAGTATTTTAATAAGTATAAATCACCTCTTTGTCCTTATTATAAAAATTCAACAACGTTGTAAAATCTTTAGCATTAATATATTGCTTTTCGGATTTTACATATTCATTCTCTGTGGATTGATATCTCACTGTACCCGCCAGATAGGGATTATCTTCAATGGATCGAACATCAAACTCCTGATAAGCGATGTGAAAAAGGTATTGAATATGATTCACATTTTTGACTCGCGTTCTGCTGGTTTATCCAGTCTTATGCTGAAGTTTGGTCAATGTGCGGACAACCAGCTCCCTGTTCTTGGCGTTCTTAATATAAGCGGGGATGGAATGTGAAGCCGTCTTCAAAGGTACATTTCCAGGTTTCACGCGCAAATCAGCCGAAATATATGAAATCAGATAGTTTAAATGCTCCCGATTAACAGCCCATACCACCTTACCTCTGATATAGTCCAGAAAGTACAATTCCATATCAAACACAGGATCTCGCCCATCCCGAATATCGGGATAATACCCTCGGTATGCTAGCTTTTTATGTAATTCGACATCATTAACGGTCCCGCAGTGCGGGCATTCAATATGTGATGCTTTGTGAGTTATCTTTTTCTCATCCGTCACTTCAACATTGAACCAGCGCTCACACCGAATGCAATTTTTCTTGGCATTGTACTGATATTCTGTCTCTTGAATTCCATGAGCATAACATTGCGAACATTTCCATGCTAGATGATCTTCTTCTATGATAATAAAGGCGTGCCCGCCGCATGGTTTACATTTCACATCGACCTGCTCTCCCCGGCGAAGAACAGCGTAGAAGCTGTATTTATAAGCCCCTTCATCCTCGAAACGTTTCATTTTCAATCCTGCCTTTCCCCTACATGATGACAATCGCTAAAAGCAATCACTCAACATTTCCCAGTTGTTCTACCTAAAATTATAAGTAACTCCATGGCTTAGCACAAGAAAACACAACGTAAAAAAGAGCACCTTACTCCAGATCATCATCTGAAAGGTACTCTTCTCCCCTATTAAATTGAATGAATCAAAGGTCAAGCAAAAGGGATACAAGCAATCCCATCGAAGCGATAAAACCTACTACCGGCCCACCTTCTTCGAACGCTTCCGGCATCATGGTGGAGCAGATCATTGCAATAATGCCTCCTCCGGCAAATGCCCCAATAGCCGCGGCCATCTCATCAGGAAGCTGCTCCAGAAATAAATATCCTCCCAATGCTGCAAGTGCAGAGATGATCAGTACACCCAGCCACAAGAGAATAATCTTGGAGCGGGAGTATTTATTGCGTTGAAGTCCAACCGTACTGGACAGACCCTCCGGAATATTACTCACAAAGATAGAAACAACCAACACAACACTGACACCGTTCCCGGCGAGTAGACTGGCCCCCAGCATGATCGATTCGGGAATGGCATCCATGACCGTACCTGCAAAAATACCAAGTCCGCTCTGGCTGGAATCTCCGTTCCCGGTGTTTTCCGAACGCTTGCGCCCTGCTCCCCCTTTACTGGAAATGAGCAAATCGAATAGCGTGTACACTACGGCCCCTGAGGTAAATCCAATCGCCGTCGGCACAATTCCACCATCATTGAGCGCATCCCCAATTAATTCAAATGCAGCTGCACCAATCAGGGTACCTGTACCAAAAGCCATGATCCAGCCAATAACTCGTTTCGGAATTTTCAGAAACAGCGCAGCAAGTGCTCCTATGACAACAGCCGAGGCGGAGATGCCGCCCCACATGAATGCAGTCCACATCCGGGATGACCCCTCTCATGTTCATATATGATCTATCACTCCATTAACCGGAGCATAGAGAACAAAAACAGGGGAGATGACCAGATTAATATAAAACCGCTAACTTTAAACCATCATTTTGCGTAGTGAAGATATATATCTTGAACGAATGACGAAGAAATAGAAGGTCTGTGCCAGCAGAAATGCACCAAATACGGTTAATACCGGAACAGTATAATTCGTAATACCGAATTCAGTCAGAAACGGCTTAACAACAACGAGCGTTTCAACAATTGAGATCAGGATTGGGAAGAAAAAGAGAACCGCGATCTGAATTGTGGATGATCGTTTCATCTCCTGAAAACTGAGACCCATTTTAGACAAGGAATGCACCATTTTCCCATCTGCCTCCAGATCCGTGTGCAGCCTGAAATAGAGAAAGCTCGCTGAGGAGATCGAGAAGATCAGTCCAATGAATATCCCCAAAAAGGTGAAGAGTGCCGTTGTCTGTCTGAATTCTTCGAAGTCAGCATATCGCGTCGTGAAAAAGCCCGAAAAATCTTTATCATTAGAGTTATTCCTCATGATTTCATCCATGCCCGCCAGCCGATCGCTTACCATCACTTCAGATGATTGCCTATCGGGCACCGATCCCCCCCATGAAGGGATATGATAAAGATATTTACCGGACACAGCATCTTTGTCCAATTGTCCGGCAAGAGCCTTAAACTCTTCATCACTTACAATAACTAGGGCTGATGTATACAGAAGCCCGTTGAATTCCGGTTCATTTCCAGTGTATTTAATATCGAGTGTAACAGGCCCTGAATTCATATCCAGCGTTAACTGATCGCCCTTGGCATAGGAACGAAATCTTTCTTCATGTCGAGGCTTCTCCACATTGCGTGAATCAATGAATATACTGGAATGAGCTGAGAGCTTATAGGTCGGTTTGTTCTGGATTGTGTTGAACTGGTTGAAATCACTTAGAGACATCACACTGATGCCGCTATCATCTGTACTTGTCCAAAAATATTCCAGATAAGCGTTCTGATATTGAAGACCCGCAGCGTCAAGAACCTCATTGACGGGTGCCATGTTAGGTTCTTCCGATGCACTGTACACGTTATAACGAATCGGAAAATGATTGTCTCTAAATACTTGTCGATTCTGTTGATCCAGCGACAAAATGACCACTGCACTCATGGAAGCAATCGCAATAACCACCGTCACCATAAACAGCATGCGTGCATTATCTTTTATTTTGTAACTCATCTCGGAAATCCATAGCAAGCGTGTACCATGCCACACCCGTTTGCGGTTACGTTTCAACAGACGAATGGCCAGCACGGAAAGCTGCGAGTAGAAAAAATACGTACCTGCAATGCCTGTCACAGCAGCGATCAGAATACTCTCACTCGACAAACTGCCGTATAGCGCAATGAATCCCGTAGCGAGAAACGCAAGCCCAAGAATAGAGAATACCCATGATGCTTTAGGTTCCTTTTTGGGTTTGCTCGTGCCCGTTAGCAGCTCCAATGCGCGCTTATTTCCGATAAAGATCAGTGTGAACAGGGAAATGCAAAAGAACAGTACTAAAAAAGCAATCACTGTAATCAACATGGCCTTTACCGGGAAATAAAAAGGCAGGTCTTCCATACCGATAAATCGGGTGGTTAACATCAGGAACAGCTTGGATAATAACATGCCTCCACCTATTCCAGCCACAATGGACAGACATCCGATAAACATATTTTCCAGAATGACCAGTCTTCGAATCTGTCCTGGTTCCGCGCCCAAGATGGTTAAAATACCGAATTCCTTGTTCCGTGATTTCAGAAATGCACTAATGGAATACATAACAAAGAAGATCGCGAAAACGTATACGATGACGGAGGCAACCTGCATTCCCGCTGCTGTAGTCTTACCAATCGGCAATTTCTCAACAAACGGATGATAGATAAACATCGCATACGCGAAGAATATCATGACCATGAATGCACTACTTAGGAAAAAGGCGATGTACGCTCGCCCGTTTCGGCGAATGTTGTTAAAGGCGAACTGAGGAAAGCTCATGCGAATTCCCTCCCCAGAAGGATAATGTATCAATAATCCGTTGAAAGAACGTCTGTCGGTTATCGCCACGATGCACTTCGGCTGCGAGCTTGCCATCCTTGATAAATACAATCCGATGGCAGTAACTTGCGGCAAGTGGATCATGCGTGACCAGCATAATGGTTGTTTTCTCTTGCTGGTTGATCTGTTCAAGCGATTCCATTACCGCTTGAGATGAGGTGGAGTCCAATGCACCAGTCGGCTCATCGGCCAGTACAATGGATGGCATATTAATCATGGCCCTGGCAATGGCTGTACGCTGCCGCTGTCCACCCGAGATTTCATAAATGCGTTTATCCAGAATATGATCAATTCCAAGGTGAGTGGTAATCCGATTGAGTCTGCTCTCCATCTCCTTCAGCTTGACTTTGTCCAGCGTCAAGGGGAGTACTATATTTTCAGCAACGGTCAAGGTATCGAGCAGATTAAAATCCTGAAATACAAACCCGAGTTCCCTGCGTCGGAACATGGCAAGTTCTTTCTTTTTCATATCAAACGGATTCATGCCATTAATCAGCACCTTGCCTGAACTTGGTTCATCAATGGTCGAGACCATATTGAGCAACGTCGTTTTTCCACTGCCCGATGGTCCCATAATCCCTACAAATTCACCCTGCTTGATGGTCAGATGAATATCACTAAGGGCTTGAGTCTGCACTTTGCCCTGATACACTTTGTTTAGTGCCGAAACTTGTAACATTTCCATGGTGTTTCCCCTCCAACTAAACTATGCTTTC
This sequence comes from Paenibacillus sp. MDV22-iso6, assembly GCF_058408365.1. Lineage (NCBI taxonomy): Bacteria > Bacillati > Bacillota > Bacilli > Caryophanales > Paenibacillaceae > Paenibacillus > Paenibacillus sp. MDV22-iso6. The sequence continues at coordinate 31,422 of NZ_JBZVDZ010000007.1, forward strand.
TTTTCATATCCTTATCCTAAACGACCTCCTACAACCCTGCTATCGATTTACCTTAAACTTTCCTTACACAGCGTTTAAGGTTATGTTCCCTCTTCTTCCTATTCCATAAAAAAAGCACTTCGCCCATAGGCAAAGCACTTCTATTTTCGATTCATCCAGCTGAATCGGACCAATGTTCCTTCATCCGGTTTGGAGAACAATTCAATCTGGTTACCCAAACGTGCACTGATCTCACGGACCAGATATAGTCCCATCCCTGTAGATTCATGATACTGTCTTCCCCGCTCTCCGGTGAAGTAAGGATTAAACACACGTTGAATATCTTCAGCCGATATGCCGATACCCTGATCCTGAATATCTAATACGATTCGTTCTTCCTTCATATAGGCAGTAATCATGACTTTTTTACCTGCTTTGCTATCTGAGTAATTGACGGCATTGGTCAAAATCTGGGTTAACATGAACCGCAACCATTTGGAGTCACTATAAACTAGAAGTTCGTTGTCCATTTGGATATCCGGCGTAATTCCTCTGCGAATAAACAAACGTCGATTCTCAGCTATGCTGCTTCGAACCACCTCGGGTAGAGACAAAAGCTCTACGCGAAAATCCCCTTCGAACTGTTCCAGACGTGAAGAATGAAGTACCATTTCCAACCCTTTGCGCATTTTATCCAGCTCATCCTGTATACTGCCTGCAGTTTTATCATCATCCACATCTTCCAGGGTCAACTGAATAATGGACAAGGGTGTCTTCATCTGATGGACCCAACGATTCATGAATACAACCTGCTGCTCACTATGCATGCGCAATTGCCCCATCTCATGCTGACGGTTACGCTCCAGTTCATGCATCAATTCCTGTAAACAATTAGCCACAGGGGCATTACCAAGTGATTGGAAAGGCTCCTGTGCCAGCCGTTGTGGCTGCTGGAGCACACGGTAATATGGATGGAGCTGGAAATAACGCACGGTCAGATACACGATCAATACCACTGTACTCAGAAACATGCCATAAAGAACAATCCTCATGGGGCGTTCCTCACCTGAGAGCCAATATACACATGGGACAAGCAGCATTTGTAGCAAATAAAATCCGATGAGGGGTAGCTGATCTCTTAAGAACAGTTTCATTGTCGGTCCTCTTGGACAGGTGACTCCAAATCAAGCAATCGGTAGCCCGCTCCGCGAACGGTTTCCAAAACCTCTTCTGCCCCCAGATCCTTCAGCTTGCGGCGAACACGTGTAATGTACACATTCAACGTATTATCATCAATAAAATGCTGATCTTCCCACATCAGTTCGAGCAAACGTTCCCGGCCCACCACCCGACCGGCCTTGGCCATCAGCGCTTCGACCAATATGGATTCCTTCTGAGTCAGCTCTGCGGAAAGACCATCGAACTCCAGTACATATCTTTCGGGGTACAGTAGCATAGAGCCATTTTTCACTTTCATTTCTGGTTGAACAGCTGCATACATCCCATATGCTCTACGCAGGTGACTACGAACTTTAGCAAGTACGACCTCGTATTGAAAAGGCTTCGTAATATAATCATCCGCCCCATGTTCCAGCGCCATAACCTGATCCATGCCACTGTCACGAGCCGAAATAAATAGAATGGGACATATGGAATGCGAACGAATCTGTCTACACCAGTAGTAGCCATCAAATTGAGGCAGATTTACATCCATTAATACCAAATCCGGACCGATCTGCATGAATTCATCCAGAACATGACGGAAATCTGCCACAATCTGCACTTGAAAACCATTTCGGATCAGATATTCACCCAGCAATCCTGCGAGCTTGGCATCATCTTCAACCAGCAATATCGATTGCATCGTCAACCTTCTTTCCGTTCCCTGACATATCTTCTACATCTAGTTTACCATTCTAGTCAAAAACGGATTGGAAATAAAGGATTAGACCACCAAACGTCCACGTTTCTCTGCCAAGCCAATAGTCGCTTCCACTCCGGAATTAAATTCAAGAAAGTCCTGTTCTACCCCGTCACTGAAAATAACGCCGTCCTCCGGCATCTGGGAGACAATCTGCAAAGGCTGTTTCGGATGAATCTGTCCAAAAACCAGATTGGCTGCAGTCGTCCGGCTGGGGAAGGGTTCACGTACTGTAAAATACAGATAAGGCGCATCCCAGCCAAAGTGATTCATGTCGCTCATGCTCCCCTGTGCAGATGCTGTCGCAGCGATATGTGCTTCTGAATAACCCTTCCCTCTAGGGTCCGAGTTTGAATGAGAGCTTCTGCTGTCTCTATCGGGAATAAACGCTTCACCCGATTGGATGTGCTGCCATGCTTCCGAGCCCACGACTCCAGCAGCACCTGCCAGCACACTTTTGAACCAGCCCGTCGATCCCATTCCCGTGGATACAATCACTCCGCTGGAGGATTGTTGTTCTACCGATGAACCCATGCGAACTTCATAACGAGCAGATACATGCGTCTTTCGGCCAATGAACAGATCGTTGACGCCATAGAGATATTGCCCATCATTCAGCTCCACTTTGGCCAGAGTCACTTCTTTCAGAGAGCGACGTTTACGAATAACATCGGGAATAATGAAGCTCAGATCCTCTACCGTAAATGGCAGCAATACCCCATCCCAACGCATGGGGTCAGGATTAACACCAATAAGCGGCTGCTCGGTTACATACTTGAGTGTATTGGCAACAAGACCGTCCTGTCCAATCACTACCACAATGTCCTGTGCTCCAAAAATAAAGTTGGGCACATGTTCCCGATCAATGGTCTGAACCCGGCCCAGTTGGCTGAGCTGCTGCTGGGCTTGCTGCACGGAATGATGATAACGTCTGTCCTCCTCCAGGTAATCACTGAAGTCTGCTCCCAAGCGTTCGATATAGAACTGGGCTTGTTGGACCGTATTATAGCGGACCACCAATTCTTCCAGCCTCGTTCTGCGTTTGACCAGAATCAACTTGTATTCGGTCATCGGTTCTCCCCCAGTAATGTGTGCGGCTACAGTCTGGCTTGCCTTCCCAAGTCTCATCGTGCCCGACCTCCCTGCTGCTCTCTTGTCGGTGGATTCATCAATCCTTGCAGCAGATCCGGCGAAATGTTAAGCTGTCCAATTTTCCCGGCATTCTCAGCCAGCTCCTGGAATGCAAGGGCAATCAGTTTATCCGAGTTCATACCCATGTTAGCCATCGCCTGTAGCACGCTAGGCTCCACCTGTTGTAACGAGTTCATCACGGCAGCAATTTCATAGGCTTTGGCATCAGCTTCGGCATTCTGATTGGCAATCGTCAATTCAATAAGCTGTTGTTTCCGTTCCTCCATCGCCGTATTGAATTGGAGCTGTTCCTGTTCCATCTCATTTTGTTTCTGTTTCACCGAACGCTCTGCATGTAATTGTGTTTCTCGAATCTGCTGTTTCTTCGTCTCAACGGCAATTTCCGTGTTTAGTTCGTTCTCCTTCACTTTCCGCTCCTGTTCAATGGATGCGTTGCGACGTACATACAGCGCTTCGTCGGCCTGGCGTAAAATCTCTTCCCGCGCTTGTGCTTCCAGTGCACGCATCGTCTCTTTATTGGGCAAAATGGCCAGAATGGACAGACTCATCAGCTCTACGCCCAATTTCTCCAGTTCCTCACTCTGCACCACTTCCCGTTTCATGCTGCTGGCCAGCCGTTCGCTCGATTGAATGGCTTCCTTCAGGGGCATTTGCTCCAGATGTTTTTTGGTCAGCACTTTGGCGGTCGTAATCACACGTTGATCCAACTTGCCAGGATCGTCGGAAATATATCTGTTTTTGCGCAAATTGTACGTGTAGTTCAAGCTTTGGGTGATCTTCATATAATCAACGATACGATAGCTCAGTTGACCCTGAACCGTAACGGTTTGATAATCAGCTGTTATTTCTTCGAACATAAAGGGCACATCCACCGAAGATACAGGCAGAACCACCACCGACGTCGTCGGCTCATAATAGTAGAAGGACAAACCCACTCCTTGAAGCTGCACCTGCCCATTTTTCACTTTCATTACGTACTCACTGGGTTGAAACTTCACGAATCGGAATCCAAACATCGCTCATTCCCCATTTCTTAATATTGTCGTTTTGATATTATCGAAATGATAGCAAACGAATTCGATATTGTCAATATGACATTAACATTTTTTTTGCTTTTATATCAAAAAAAGACCTACCTTAGGCAGAAGCCTTAAAGCAGGTCGATTTTCTATAATTATAGTCAGTAATGACAACTCATTGTGGGTTAAGTTATGCGAGGCGCTAGCCTAACATTAGAAGTCATCAAGCTGTTAATCATTTATTTGTTTTGTTCAGCGCTCTTCAAGATCAGATCAACAAACAAATCGATCTGGGCAGTAATGGCGATTGGATCATATCGATAGAATGTATCAAAATCATTCTCGAAGAACCGGTGATTCTTCACCGCATCCAGACCGTTCCATACTTTGGACTGTTTGAATTCCTTCAGTGCTTCGCCTTTTTTCTCAGGATCGTACACCGTCATGAACATGTAATCCGTAGCGTATTCAGGCAGTACTTCGAGCGATAGCTGCACGGTCTGATTGTCTTTGCTCACCTTGCTCGGCATTTTCAGCTTCAAAGCATTGTATACAACTTGCCCGCCCCGGCCTGCGTTGTCGCCAAAGATCCACAGATCCCCTTTGTCCGTCAACTCGTATAATCCAACGGTTGTATTTTCGTCCACGATACCTTTCAGCTTCTCGCGTCCCTCTTCCGCCTTTTTCTCATAATCGGCAATGAACGCCTTCGCCTGATCAGGTTGACCCATTAAATCACCAAACAGCTCAACTGTCTTGTAGATATCTGTAGCTGTACCATATGGGATATGCACAGTTGGTGCAATTTTGGACAGTTCCTCGTAGTTATCATCATACATCACAACGATCAAGTCAGGCTGTAATTCCAGCGTCTTCTCCACGTTCACCGGATAACCCACGTCTGTGGTGTCTTTCAGCTTGTCCTTAATGAACGGATTATCAAAGGCACTTGGCTCCACACCAATCAGATTACCGCCTACAGACAGAATTTCGCCCCCGTAGTAATCGGTCACGATGCGTTTCGGATGTGCAGGAATGGTAACCGTCCCTTTATCCGTCTCATATTCACGTGTTTCACTTTCCGCTGATTCATTCTGAGCTGTATCGGTTCCAGTGGATTCCTGATTCTCACTCGTCTGTCCTGAGCCGCTCCCCGTTTCATCCGTTGTCTTTCCTGCATTTCCGCAGCCCGCAAGAACTAGCGTAAACACAATGAATAACGTGCAGATGGAAAGAATCGATTTGGATTTAAACATAAACATGATGCCCCCTATAATTCATTGCTTTTTGTGATAATGGTAATCATTATCATTGGAATCATAGCAGAATTGATTACTAACTGTCTACCATTTTAATTGAAATCCATAAACATAGGGATCGAGCCAGAAAGACCCGATCCCTATATCATATATAAACTTAGAATTTATAAATCTGCTCCATCATTCTGGCTACAGCGACCGCCCCCTGTGCACGGTTGGCATGCTGTTTTGGCGCAAACGTGCCATCCGCCATTCCTCTAAGTAGACCTTGCTCCTGCATGGATGCAACAGCTTGTTTTGCATATTCAGCGATATCTGCGTTGTCATTAAATGTGGTGCTGTTGGTTGTTGTATCAACGGTTGTACTGGCGTTCTGCTTCATGACCTGTACCGCACGGTTTAACATTACCGCCATGTCCTCACGGGTAATACGTTCATTTGCTGCAAACGAACCGTCTGCTCGGCCTTGCACGATTCCCATCTCCAAACCAAGACGTACGGAATCTGAATACCACTGATCATTCTTCACATCCATTGGAGCTGAAGTGGATGTATCCGGCAACCGTGATTCGCCAATCCCCTTCATGATCATTTGCAGAAATTGTGCTCGTGTCAGCTCTGCTTGCGGACTGAATCGGGTATCTGTCATGCCTGAAATGATTCCTTTGCCATACAAATTCTGAACCTCTTTAATGGCCCAGGAGTAGGATTGTAAGTCATTCAACGGCACCTGCACTTCAGTAATCACGAAACGGCCTGATTGAAGCGGCTTGAAAGCCAGACTTTGGGTCATTTCATCATATTGAGTAAAGGTTACTGGTTTCATTTCACCATTTGCCAAAAGGGATTGGATAACCAGCACAACGTCTTCTGCATTTGAATGTTGAACATTCGACATCGCAATTTCAATGGATCTATCAGTCCACTGTAACGGCTGCCCATTCAACAATAGATCCACACTGACCACGTTGCGGTTACCGATGGCTTTCTTTTGCGCTTCAGACAGATTGGCTGTGGAGTCTTCGACCAGAATGACATCCATTGTAACTCCATCTTCATTACGAGCATCCTTCAATAGACTTAATGGGATGCGGACAGATGTCTGCTTCATGATCAGCTCCAGCGACTGTAATGCCTGAGTACGTGCCCATTCCTGAAGTTGATTTGCATTGAGCCGGAAGGTCGCAGCCTTTGTATCCTTAGGAACATCTGCAATCAAGGTGAGCTGTTTGCTGCCTGCTCCCATTCCGTCAATCGTTTGAGACAACTGCTTCATATCAGGTTGAATCACATAGGAGCCCGCTCCGGTACTTGTACCTTTGAATGTAATGGAACCACTTTCTCCTGGATTACCGGATTCAACAGGTGGCGTTACAGAAGGATTGCCGGGATTCTGCGATGATCCAGGCGTGGAAGGCTGTGCAGGTTGACCGGGCTGTGACGGCTGACCCGGAGTCGACTCTTGCCGTACAAGCTGACTAAGCGCCTCTTTCAACGCGTTATCCGCAGCACTGATTTCCTGTGCACTGGCTTCTGCATCATCCATAAGCACACGAGCATACGACAATGCCTGTGCAAACCTATTCCAGCTTACGGCCGTGTAATCATTTTGATGCAGCTTCGCAGCGGAATTCACTGTAGTTCCCAAGGCAGATTTGTCCGCCAGGAACATACCGTAAGCTTCAAAATCCATAAAGCCTACCCACTGAGAACCAGCGGTAATGGTCAGTTTAATATAACGCGCCTCCGTGCCTGCGGGCAGGATATGCCTCGGACTGGTGGAAACAACCACATCACTTGTTGTATCCACGACTTTGACAAAGTTCTTGTTATCGTTGGATACTTCGATCTGGTATTTAATGCCTCCACTCCACATGGACATTTCCAGCTTACGGATCACAGCGGTCGCCCCCAGATCCACTTGCCACCAACTATCCACACTTTGGTCTGTTCCCCATGAAGTAGTGGGGTCACTGTCAATCGCTCCCCCAGGTGAGTTGTCTTTTCCACCACCAGTACCGGCACTGCTTGATGCAGTAGCTGTTTTACCTGTTGTTAATGCCTCCAGCAAAACAAGGTTGTTATGGGCTTTCTGAAGTATTGTCAGAGCCTCCTGCACTTCCGATTGTATGGCATCCTGCTTGTCTCTGACCGTGATTGCCGATAACAATGCCGCTTTCAGGTTTGCCCAGCTTCGCTGTGTATATGAAGATTCGGTCAGCTGCTGGGTTTCACCGATGAACTGTGTCAGCTCAGTTTTGTCTACATTGGACAACCCATGAATTGCTGCTTCCACTTGTTTTGCTGCTGTATTCACCTCGGTCTGAGTGGCTCTTAGATCTGCCATGATCTGTTCTGCACGAGTAAGAGACTTAGTCAGAACAGCCCAGGTTGCAGCAGACCAATCTGCTTGCTTATATGTTTTGGCTTCGGTAATAATCTCCTCGAGAGTGTTCCGATTCGCCGCTATAACATCAAGCTGCTGCATAACCTCATGAAGAGTGGCAGTCGCAGCGTCCGTATCCTGTTGTGTCACACCAGATGTATACGCCAATTTGTACGTATGCTCGGCTGCCGCAATGGCCGGAGCGAGTGTGGTCCAGCTTTCAGGTGTAAAATCACTGGATACCAGCGCCTTTGCACGCGTAATGGCTGCCGACAAATCTTTCCGATCTGCGGGCAGAATGTCTAAACCACGTTTGTACACATCCAGCGATGGCAGGGCACGCCCTTCATACGAGTAACCGCCATTCGCCGGATATTCGTCATAATCAAACATGGCGTGATTCTCCCATGCGTCTCCCTCGGAAGCAATCCAGCCTACATTGGCCGCAATCCATGCAGGCTCCCAATAGAAGAAACCCGCTCCCTTCTGATCCGGAACTTGTGAGATCATGTCCATGATGCCTGAAATCGCATCGTATTGTCCCTGCACGGTTGCCGGGAAGGTAGCACCTCCCACATTCAGCGTTTCCGGGTTGCCAATAATATTGCCGTGAGCGTCCCCGTTTTTATACGAGAATGGATAGGACGTCTCAGCAATAATGACTTCTTTTCCATATTTCGCAGATACTTCATTCATCGTTTTGCGCACATCTGCGAATGTTCCGTGCCAGAATGGATAATAGGACAGCCCGATAATATCGTACTGCAGCCCCTTTTTCTGCAATTCGCCGAAGTACCAGTCAAATGTATCCGCTTTGCCCCCTTCAGCCAGATGGATCATAATTTTGACCTGATCTCCTCCAGGGACATCGCGTACGCCGTCCACACCGCGCTGAAGCAAAGCTACATTTTCATCAAAATTGACGTTACTCTTCAATCCGTTTAACACGCCACTGTTAATTTCGTTACCGATCTGAACCATGTCGGGCATCGCGCCCGCATCCTTCATCTCGCCTACCACTTCACGTGTGTAATCATACACCGCCGTCTTCAGGTCTTCGAACGAGAGATTTTCCCAGACCTTGGGACGAAGCTGTTGACCCGGATGCGCCCATTCATCGGAATAATGGAAGTCGAGCAGGACCTTCATACCTTTCGCCTTTACCCGCTGGGCCAGACGAATCACATCTTCCTTGTCGTTGTACCCATTGGATTTCTGTGGATCATTCCACAGACGAAGCCGCACATAGTTCACGCCACGGTCTTTGAGAATATCGAGCAGATCGCGCTCAGCTCCATTGCTGTCCAGATAATAACCTCCATTATCCTCAATGGCTGTTAACGTGGAAATATCCACCCCTCTGACAAAATCACTGCGATATCCTTCTACCGTAACGGTAGCTTCAGGTTGAAAGGGAGCTCCATATACATCACCTGTAACGGTAAAGCTGCCTGCTGATGCATATTTTGAAGGATTAATTTCCTCCCATGCAACCGGGACAAGACCCGATTTCCCGTTCCCGTAATGTGCCATGACTTCATTAGGCAGAACTGGGGCACTCCGGCTTACGGTTGTTACGTTGACTGCATCATAACTTGCGATTCCTGCCGGGTCACGACCTTCTTCCTCTCCCCAGATTTGAAGCTCGGATATAGCTGACCATTTTCCTGATTCACCGTAGAAAGGAATCTTGACTCTGACATACCGGACCCCCTCTTCCTGAAAATCAAGATCGACCTTTTGTTTAGCTGTGGCATTGTTACTGTAATCAGCTACAACGGTCCAATTTGCCTGGTCCATGGATGTCTCAACGACAAATTGCACAATAACGTCATCCTTCCACAATACTTCGGCTCCAGTTAAGCGGTGGGCGCTGAGCAAGTCAATCAGCACCCATTGTGGCTGATCAACTGTTGTTCCAGTGCTCGCACTCCAATACGTATCTCCTTTGCCATCCACCGCTTTTTCTTTATTGCCCCCCCATTGTAGATCCTCCGAGCTGACCGTAACCGCCTTATTCAGCGCAACGTTTACTTTCGCCGCTGCCGCTGCGGGCCGAACTACCAGCCCCAAATCACAGAACAACAACAGTAATACGAGACAGCCACTTATGTATCTTTTGTGCACGCTTGATCTCCCCCTAATCGTATTTGGTTCAACTTGAACAATGAATGTTGTAAATCATTATTATTGTAAGCGCTTTACAATAATCGAGGACACGGTATTATGCCAAGGAAACAGCAGTTATTTTAACACATCGAATGGTAATTCCTTGCTCACTGTGGATCGATTCCCATTCCTAACAAAAAAAATCTGTCCCTCTGCCTGATTAGGCAGATTGGAACAGATTTTAGCCTTACTATATGCTTACTTGCTGAGCTTCAGCTCCAGTTGAACCTGAATGTCATTTTCAGTAGAAAGGACCACCGAATGTGGATTCTCCATACCAAAATCTTCAAAGGTAACCATCGTTGTGGCGGACAACAACACCTGGTCATTTTCATAAGCGGCTTTTACGTCAAACGTTACCTCTTTCTCAATCCCTTTTACCGTTAGGGTTCCGTTCATTTTAAAATCTACGGTCTGCCCTGCCGGCCATTCCGTGGGTACACCTTCAAATGAGGTAGCCTTAAATGTAGCTTGTGGATAAGTACTTGCATCGAAGAAATCAGCCCCCTTCACATGTCCATCCCGCTGGCTATTGCCTGAATCAATGTCACTCATCTCAATCTGTCCATCCGCCTTCATCTGGGACGCATCGTCTACATTAAGGGTCAGGTTACCACTCACCTGCTCGTCGGCAAAATTGACGGTTTCCTGTGATGTCGTTACCGAGAAATATACTTTTGAACCTTCGCTGATGCTCCAGTCTCCATTCAGTTGCTCTGCTCGCGCTGCATCGTTGGATACGCTTGTACCACTGTCCGATCCGGCTTCCGTTGTGGACGCGGCGGTACTGGCAGGAAGCACCTGTTCAATCTCAACGTTATTGCCCAGGTAACTGTTTGCGAAATAATACCCTCCGCCTCCAAGAATAACAATTGCTGCTGCCCCTGAGATCATCCATGTTTTTGTCTTTTTATTCATCTCTATTTTCCTCCAATGGGTAACTGTATAAGTTGGTTATTTATCAGCATCTTAACAGCCCAATGTGTCAGGATGACGTCAAGAAATGACATACAACGCATTTTTTTCTGAAAATAATTGCCTCATTGGCATTGTGCTTCCGCTCATGTAAAATCAGTACACAAGCTTCTGAAGTGAAAGGAGACACCTTCTTGAAATCCATACTCATCGTCGAAGATGAACAAGCTATCGCCCGTGTGCTGGCTGCCTATCTTCGAAAAGCGGGATTCGATGTTCGTCATGTAGCGGATGGACCCACTGCTTTAACTCAATTTGATGCGGATGTTCCTTCCTTGGTTTTGCTGGATGTGATGCTGCCCGGAATGGACGGTTGGGATCTGCTGCGAATCATCCGCGAAAAAAGTGCTTGTCCCGTCATCATGCTAACCGCACTGGATGATATTCAGGACCGACTGAATGGGCTGAATGCCGGTGCTGACGATTATATGAGCAAACCCTTTGTGCCCGAGGAAGTGGTCGCCAGAGTCAATGCTGTGCTTCGCCGCAACCCACACTGGACAGCCGAAGGTGAGGGCAAACGTTACTTTGGCAATCTGGTCATTGACCTGGCTGCCAAACAGGTACTTTTGAACGGCGCCGAGGTTGCACTGACACCACGTGATTTGTCCCTGCTCCTGTTTCTATCGGAATACCCCAACCGCACATTTACCCGAGACCATCTGATCGAACAGGTATGGGGCATGGACTATGACGGAAGTGATCGGGCTGTGGACCTGTCGATCAAACGGCTGCGTCAGGCGTTATCTCACTGGCTACCGGAAACGGGAGAAATCCGGACTTTACGGGGAATGGGGTATCAATTTTGGATCGCCAACTAAAACGAAATACACCGAAACGTAAAACATCCATTCTGTCTTACTGGACGCTTCGTTATTTTCTAATCCTCTGCATCGGCTTTACCATTATTGTTGCAGGGGCACTTTACTGGATCAGAACCACTTCCATTGAGAAAGGTCTCAAAACGGCCCAACTATTAGGTCTGGAAATCGCCGAGAAGGTAACTGGCACAGAAAACAAACTGTATATTCCCCCGGATCTTGACAGACTGGTGGACAAACGTACCAAGCTTTTCAATACAGATAATTACTTTTGTATTATGGTGCTCGACAACAATAATCAATTGATTTATTCCAAACCAAAAATGACGCAGCAGGATGTGTATTATCGGCTGTCTGACGACCTGCGCGAACCAAGAAACAATAAATTCGCCGGGGTGACGGTTAACGTCACAGATGACGATCAGACGCTCGGTAAAGTGTGGGTCATGCAATCCAAAAAGTCCATTGCATACAATCCGGAAACGATGCTGGTGGTGTGCATCCTTTTCGTTGCTTTAATCCTGTGTGGTTGGTTTACAATCTACCTCCTGTCCCGCAAGCTCTCCAAGCCTATTCGCCAGGTCGCCCACGCCGCGGAGCAGATTCGAAACGGAAACTATGAAGTCAATTTGGATCTGAATACACGGGAACGGGAGATGAATGAACTCGTTGAATCTTTTCGCGAGATGTCCATTCGTTTGCAGCAATTGGAGGAATGGCGTGCCCTGTCACTTGCTGGGGTAACCCATGAATTGAAAACGCCGGTAACGTCCATTAAAGGGCTCGTGATGGCTGTCCGGGATGATATCGTTAGTCCGGAGGAAGCAAAGGAATTTCTGGACATCGCACTCAAAGAATCCGAACGTATGGAACGTATGGTCGCTGACCTGCTGGATTACAATGCGATGAGCGCTGGAAGTGTTGCTGTTCGTCGGGAACGCATAGATCTGAATTTGCTGGTGGGTGAGATTATCTATCAGTGGAAAATCGCTTATGAGGACAAGTCTCCCGAAATTGAATTGCATACACCTTCGGGTACGCTCTATACCATCGGTGATACCCTTCGGATTCAGCAGATCATTGTCAACCTGCTCAATAACGGACTGCAAGCAGCCGCTTCCGACCATGCTGCCGTCTTTCATATCCGTTTGCGTGCGGAGGAGGACAACCTGTTTGTTAATGTGCAGGATAACGGTACGGGTATCACCAAAGACGATCAACCCAAGATCTTCGAACGTTTCTACCGTGGCGAGATCAAAAAACGCCGTACCCGTGGACTAGGTCTGGGACTGACCTATAGCCGCTTGCTTGCTCGAGCCCAGGGAGGGGAGCTGTCCCTGACCTCCAGCAGTCCTGAAGGCAGCCTTTTCACCTTAACTTTGCCACGATGGTCTGGTCCTGAAAAAACAGAGATAGAACCATTTTACCGCGCAACGGCTAACGCTTAGCAGGACACGATGTCTGCATGTCATATCTAGCTTTCTTCATTTGCCGCCAAATAACCAAGAACAAACGGCCATTCAACTTGCTGAAATATCGAATAGCCCGACATTCCTTCATAGGAACCGGGCTATTCATTATGTGAGAGTGTTTGCTGATATTCATATATAAGCTATGTGGCCAGTACCCGCGGCATATATTCTGCATACGCATCATTAATGAATTGCTCATGTAATGGACTGCTGGCAATAATGGCTTTCCGCTTAGCTTTTAAGACAATCTGCTCTACATCGGCATAACTGCATCCTGTGAGGCGTTCACACGTGAATTCTTCCAGTCGGCTCTCCTGCTCAAACTGCCCCATCAACTTGCTAATATATAATCTACGGCTCGATTCATCCGGCATCCCATAAGTCATTTTGGTATCAAATCGCCGCCATATCGCATGATCCAGCTGGGTCTCCAGATTCGTAGCAGCAACCAGAATGCTGTCTCCTTCGAATTCATCAAGACACTGCAACAATGTATTGACGACACGAGCCATCTCTTTAACCTCATCATTACTTTCACGCGTACGACCTACGGCATCAAATTCATCAAGAAATAGCACACAGGGGTTAGCCCGTGCATATTCGAATAGTTTACGGACATTGCTCCCCGTCTCCCCGAGGTGACTGTGTATAATGGCATCAAGTCTTACAAGGACTAGGGGAAGCTGAAGTCGGTGTGCAAGATGAAAAGCCGTTAAGGTTTTCCCTGTACCCGGAGGTCCAAACATCACCATTTTGTTCGGCAGCGGTACATCATGTTCTGCAAACTGATCTTTCATACCGAGAATCGTAATAAACTCCTCCACAACCCGTTCATTGTCTGCAGAGAATACAATATGCTTTGCCTTGCGTCCACACTCTTTCGGTGAATAAAAAGCGGCCATATCGATGCCTTTCGCTCGGGGTATCCGGTTTACATGGTTGGTTTTGCTCATCGTTGATCGTTCTCCTTCTTCTATGTCTCAGGGGATCATCCAAGTTAAATGCTATCGATTCATTCTCCTCCATATTTAACGATCTTTTAATCGTAATTATTACTATTAAATAATAACATAAGACGGCCTCTTTGCAAAGTTTCCGTGACTTGTCCATCATTTTGCGTAAGGTCCCGTCCAATTTGTTGCAAGCGGAAGCAAAATTTGCTATTCTAAATATGCATCGTTGTGTATAACGCAAAAAAGCCCTCTATTTACTCGAGAGAGCACAAAATTTTTCCAGATTTGCAAGCGGCAACTTGCCATTTCCGGAAGTTCTTTTATACCAACGAATGTAATCCAATCAAAGCGAGGTTATCAATCATGGCAAAAGACGTATTATGTGAGGTTAATTCATGTCGTCACTGGGCTCAAGAGAACAAATGTAACGCATCTTCAATCTACATCGTGAGTCACAGTTCCAAAAAAGTAAGTGAATCCGCTGAAACGGATTGCAAAACATTTGAAGTAAAATAATAAAAATTCAGTTTGTTCAAGTTAAAGGAGCCTTCGCGGTTCCTTTTTCTTTTTCTATTGTAACAAGAATGATAATTATTATCAAGCTCTTTTCTGCAAAATCTGAACTCCCTCTCTTCATGCACATTGGACTGCCTATTAACGTACACTACGAGAGCAGTCAAACTGCCCATGAACGAATAGATCATAGAGGTGAGTAACGATGCCCGTAAAAAGTGGCAAACAGTATATCGAACGTATCGATGCCCAGACAGTCCCCTGCTGGTACAGAGGGGAGCTTATTACCGGAAAACGTTCTGAACATTTTGCGTTTGCAGGTTTGATGGAAACACAAGCGAAGTTGTACGATCTTCAGTCTGATCCACATCTAATCGATACGATGACTTATGCATCTCCTGCTGACGGAAAACCAGTAGGTATGTCCTTTCTGCCTCCAACCAGCGCAGATGACTTGCGCAGACGCCGAGAAGCAATGAATATTTGGTCAGGGACTCACCATGGTTTTTTGGGACGATCACCCGATTATATGAACACAGCAATTATGGCCTTTTATACTGGAGCAGATATTCTTGAAGAAGTATCGCCACAATACGCTGAAAATTTGAGAAACTACTATGCCTACTGCCGTGATAATGATATTACCCTCTCCCATGCCTTTATCCAGCCTCATGCCAGTAAAATTTCAGGACTATTGGACGCGACCGAAGATGCCATTGCCGCCAAAGTGGTTGATCGCACTGAAGAAGGTCTGATCATTAATGGTGCATTCATGATGGCCACTCAGGCCGCCACGTCAGACGAAATCCTGGTGTATCCTTCCCCTTCACCGGCACCGTTCGAAGATGAAAATCCGTTCGCCTTTGCCTTTGCTGTACCGAATGACTTGCCTGGAATTAGCCTGATCTGCCGGGATACCTACGCAGCCGAATCTAATTTCAACTATCCACTCAGTTCCAGATATGAAGAGATGGACAACATCGTCATTTTTGATCATGTGCTTGTTCCTCATGAACGGATATTCTTCGCCGGTAATGAGGAAATGTCTGGCCGCCTCTTTAGCGGAAGCCATTTTCACATTCACGCAGGACATCAGGTCGTATGCCGGTATATTGCCAAAACGGAATTTGTTCTGGGCACCATTCAGTTACTCGCTGACACGCTCGACCAAGCTGCTGAAACGCATGTGGTAGAGAAAACAGCCAGGGTACTCGCGGGTCTTGAAACGTTAAAAGCACTGGCTCTGGCAGCAGAAGCCGGTGCTATGGAAGATGGACGGGGATTTATAATACCTGCCTCCAAACCGTTAATGGCAGCAAACCTTTTATTTCCCAAACTGTATCCAGAGATGATTGAAATTTTGCAGCTCTTGGGTTCCAGCGGCGTAATTATGGTGCCTCAGGAAGAAGAATTCCGCTCCGAAATCGCGCCGCATCTGGATACGTACCTGAGAGGAACCGACATGGTATCTCAGGAACGCACAGCATTGTTCCGCCTAATCTGGGAGCTTGGAGCAGGATCATTCGGAGGCAGACAGACCCAGTTCGAACGGTTCTTTTTTGGCAACACGATCACTGTGTCGAATCGGATGTATTCAGCAAGCTCAGCAGATCAATCGTATCGTCAACTCGTACGCAATTTTATTGCCAAGACCGGCAAATAAGAATGAGGGATGATCCCCTCGTTTAAACCAGATGGTCGTAGACCGTCATCAGTTCAGAGGCTGGTCTGCCTGCGTCGGTGTCCCGAAGTGCAGACTGGTCTCCGTAACCGATGTGGAATACACCCAATACCTTTTCCTCACGCGTTAAACCCATCAAATTCATAAACACGGGATGCTGTTGATAATCATTGATCTTCCAGACGGCATTCAAACCTTGTTCCGCTGCCAGGATGCAAAAACGTTTGCTCCAGGCTTTTGCAGGCAATAAATGGTCCTCCCTGGCACTTGAAGGGGCGACAACAACCAGATGTGCCGGAATAGCTTCTGTATATTGATATGTAGCCCAGTCTCCGTAACGATCTGCCAAATGTGGTGGGTAACTCTGTCTGACCGCCTCCAGATACAGTTGACGTCCTTCATTCGCGAACAACATAAACCGCCAAGGCTCTGAACTTATCACATATAAAGATGGATCTGCTTCATCAAGCAACCGTCTTATAACCGACTGTGGTACAGGCAACGGGCTGAATTCACAAGTTCCTGTACGTTTCTTGCCGCTTGCTGCATCTTGTCTCAAACCGGTAGACATGGATCATCCCTCCTTAATCTGCAAGATATATCACAACATCCCTTGTCATTCTTTACATCAACCAGTTTTTTTTCGGTTCAGTCTCACTTCTCCACCGATCGACCTCTTCATGTACTCTGGCTTTGTCCTGAACCGTAAATTGATCAGATTCCACCTTCTCTGCGCTCGGAATGCTGTCACGAATCAGTCGAATATAATCCATCGAACGGATAAGTGATTGTCGTCCCGGGATATATCGAATCTTGCGACCTTCAAGCAAACAATAGATTTCGATCATACCTGGCAGCTTGCCAAATGCTTCCCAGCAGAACACGCTCACCATATGCTGGAACGCCTCAACCACGTTTGGATCATGGACAACCATATATTTTTGGATGAGAAGCGAATCCCAGCCCTCTGGCTGCCAGGCCGCCTGGAAGATCATGGACAGATGCATCGACAAGGTAGGAAGCTCCGTTCGCCATTGTTCAAACAGAATGGTCGGATGCTTCAGATCATCGTTCATCGCAATTGCAAGGGATAATTCATCGGTAATTTTGTTTTTTATATCCCAGTAATGAAGTACTGATTCGAATCCGGTTGCCTTTCTAGGCCACCACTTTTCGAGTAAATACTGTACAGGCACCTCTTTGCGGACTTCCGGGTCCATACTGTAAAAAGCATTAACTGCATGGCTGACTGCATATTGTACACGGTGTCTCCATTGCAGCGGTGAGCGCTGTTCAGCCTCCGGTTCCGGGCGGATGAACCGATGCGGGCTGCGCAGCATCTCTTCCAATCTGTAATCTTCAAGCAGCCGTACCGGGGTGTCTGACATTCCCGGCTGAAGAGCTGCCTGAACATTATGTCTTAACATGAGTCCTTAGGACACCTGTAATCCGGCAGCAGCAAAACGTTTGCCAAAGTCACGGCACGTATCCTTCTCCTGCTCCATCGGACTGTATTCAATCTTCAGCATCTCTGGAGATACCTCCGCCCCACGTTCCACCAGCTTCGCTGCCGCAAGATCAACGGCTCCGCAGTACTGCTCGTAAGAAGTATCCCCGCTTCCGAACACTGCCGCCCGTTTGCCACTCAGATCTAGCTCATCCAGCTCTTCGTAAAAATCGAGGAATTCATCCGGCAGTTCACCGTCTCCCCACGTGTATACTCCAATGAGAAACCCGTCATAATCAAGTACATCAGCTGCGTTGCAATCCGTTACGGACTTGAGATCCACTTCATGCCCACCTTGTTTAATTCCTTCGACGATCAGTTCCGCAATCTCTTCCGTATTTCCTGTCATACTTGCATAAGCCACTAACAATTTAGCCATCTATTTTTCCCTCACTTTTTATTGATCATGTCATACTGTTCCTGAAGAAGTAACATTTGAATTTATCAAAATCATATGTGATAATGATTATCATTGTCAAATTAAATTTTCAATCGGTTTCCATTTCAGTATATGGTGATGGACCAAATTCAACACCATATTAGGCACTGCACCCTTTCAGGCGCCTACCACAACTGGCGTACAGGCCCTTTTTTGTTGTACAATAGTATCCAAATGACTTTTGAAGGATGGATAAATCATTATGTACGTAGCAAAGAACTGGAAGGACTATGAAGTAATCGATACAGGAGGCGGCGAAAAGCTGGAGCGTTGGGGCGATGTGATTTTGCGTAGACCCGATCCACAGATCATTTGGCCCCTTGAAAAAGAAACCAATGAATGGCGCCAGGTTCACGGCCATTATCACCGCAGTTCTTCGGGCGGCGGCAGCTGGGATATGAAAAAACCGATCCCGGAACGCTGGACCATCGGATATGAGAACCTGAAATTCCATATTAAACCAACCAGCTTCAAGCATACCGGTCTATTCCCTGAACAAGCGGCCAACTGGAGCTGGATGATGGATAAAATTGCTGGAGCAGGCCGTCCCATCTCTATACTAAACCTGTTTGCGTATACAGGCGGTGCAACAGTTGCTGCTGCTTATGCCGGAGCTTCAGTTGTGCACGTGGATGCAGCTAAAGGCATGGTACAGTGGGCCAAAGAAAATGTTCAATTATCTGGCCTCGCGGATCGTCCTGTTCGTTTCATTACAGATGATGTATTCAAATTCGTACAGCGCGAACAACGTCGCGGCAATCGGTATGACGCGATTATTATGGACCCGCCTTCCTATGGCCGTGGCCCTAACGGAGAAACATGGAAGCTGGAAGAGAACCTCTATCCTTTCCTTAAATCCTGTATGGAAATTTTGTCCGATAACCCATTATTCATGCTGGTCAATTCCTATACAACCGGTATTTCGTCTACCGTTCTGCGCAACATGCTTACAATGACGATGTCTGCCCAATACGGCGGTCAAATTACAGCAGGTGAAATTGGTCTTCCCATTACCCGTAGTGGTCTGGATCTGCCATGCGGCATCTTGGGCCGCTGGGAGTCCTGATGATGTCCGAACATTCGCAAACAACGGGAAATATTCCGATTCTGTTTGAGGACAATCATCTGTTAGGCATTACGAAACCGGTCAATGTACCTACCCAGGAAGATGCATCAGGTGATCCGGATTTGCTTACACTGCTGAAACAGGATTTGAAAGAACGCTATAACAAACCTGGCAACGTTTATCTCGGATTAGTACATCGTCTTGACCGCCCCGTTGGTGGTGCCATGATTTTTGCCAAAACATCGAAGGCGGCTTCAAGATTATCCGAGACGGTCCGAGGACGTCATTTTCGCAAAATATATGCGGCTGTTGTACATGGCAAGCTGCCTGCACAGCACGGGACGTTAAAACACACGCTGCTGAAAGATCCGCGTACCAATACCGTCACCGTTGTGCCTAAGGGTACGGCTGGTGGTAAAGATGCTGTATTGGATTACCAGGTCATCGGAGAAACCGACCGTTACAGTCTGGTTCACATCGAACTGCACACAGGCAGATCTCATCAGATTCGGGTCCAAATGAAAGAAATCGGCTGCCCGCTGTTCGGAGATCAAAAGTACGGTGCAGGTGTGAATAAACCTGGACAGCAAATTGCTCTATGGTCTGCCATCGCTGCTTTTCCCCACCCGGTAACGAAGGAAGAAATTGTGCTGCAGTCCCTGCCTCCCCGTGAATTTCCATGGGCAGAGTGGCCGGCTGCTGTGTACGATAAAGCATTTAAAGCCGAACATTAATTGATATATTTAAAATAATCATTCACAGGATCAGGTCAAATCTGACCGTAAACCGTGTCATCCAGATTCCTTATCTGAATGGCGCGGTTTTTTTACTCCAATGGAAAGGAAGACCTACTATGACACCTTTTACGAAACAGGTCGTCGCCATCATCGCAGCAATCCCTGAGGGAAAAGTCATGACCTATGGACAGATTGCCGCTCATGCAGGCAGCCCGAGAGCTGCCCGACAGGTTGTGCGCATTCTGCACTCCATGAGCCGGAAGGAGCGGCTTCCCTGGCACCGCGTCGTCAATGCCAAAGGTCTGATAGCCATTCCCGACGAGCATTCACGCCTGATGCAGGAGACGGAGCTTATTAGCGAGGGTGTTGAATTTCAGATGGATGGGAGTATCAACCTTAGACTCTTTGGTCATGATCCTGGTCCTACCTTCCTCTTTGATTCATCAGCCGATGAAGAATAACGTCAAAACAAGGCAAAACAAAAAGAGAGTTCAAGCAGTGTGATCTGCCTGAACTCTCTTTTGTATATATAAGACCTTTATTGAATGAATAATAACAGTAATCTAGGTTGATTTATGCTGTTGCATTCACTTTCTGTTGCTCAGTTGTTACATGTTCAGTAGCCGGTTTTGTTTTACGGATGAAGAAGGCCAGAACCAGAGCAACGACTGTCATTGCGGTCGCTATAATAAAAGCATAGTTTACCCCGTAGATGGTTGCATCTGCGGTAGCACGAAGCATTGCAGCCTTATCATCTGTAGCGATTTGGCCTGTAGCCAAGGTATCTGCCAGATGGGATTTCAACTTGCTACTCATAATCGTAACGAGAATCGCTGTACCAATCGCACCCGCAACCGTACGCAGTGTGTTGGACATCGCTGTACCATGCGCATTCAGACGCTGTGGCAGCTGATTCAGACCCGCTGTTTGAATTGGCATCATCAACATCGACATACCGAACATACGAGCTGTGTAGATAAACATCATGTAACCATAAGTAGTGTCGATCGACAGGCGGCTGAGCCCCCAAGTTGTGATAGCGGTAATTGCAAGACCGGCAACGGACAACCATCGCGCTCCGACTTTATCGAAGATGCGACCTGTGATTGGAGACATAATCCCCATCAAGATGGCGCCCGGCATCATCAGCAAACCGGATTCAATCGGTGAGAATCCACGAATATTTTGCAGGAAAATCGGAAGCAAAATCATACCTGCAAACATTGCCATCGTAACGAGCATGTTAATGATCGTTGTTAATGTATACATGTTGTATTTGAAAATACGGAACTCCAAGAGTGGATGATCGGTTGTCATCTGTCTAATCACGAACAGAATCAGGGATAACGCCCCTACGACCAGACAAGCAATTACAATTGCACTGCCCCATCCGTCTGTACCCGCATCACTGAAGCCGTACAGCAAGCTACCAAAACCGAGTGTGGATAAAATAACACCTGGATAGTCCAATTTAGGTTTGGATTGACGTGTTACATTTTTGACAAACGCAATACCGATTGCAGTTGCAATAACGGAGAATGGCAAAATGATATAGAACAACAGTCTCCAGGAATAATGCTCAACCACATAACCTGACAATGTTGGTCCAATGGCCGGAGCGAGAATCATCGCGATCCCCATTGTACCCATCGCCTGACCACGCTTCTCAATAGGGAAGATCGTCAAGAATACAACCGTCATCAGAGGCATCAGGATACCTGCACCTGCCGCTTGAATAACACGACCTACCATCAGGATAGCAAAGTTCGGACTTAAACCACAGACCAAGGTTCCTAATGTAAATAGCGTCATGGCTGTAATAAAAATTTGACGTGTGGAGAATTTAGCGATCAGATACGCCGTAACCGGAATCAACACACCATTGACGAGCATATAACCCGTAGTCAACCATTGTGCTTTGTTCGCTCCGATGCCGAGGTCCTCCATAATTTTAGGAAGAGCTACGTTCATCAAAGTTTGGTTCAGGAAGGCGACGAATGCACCGATTAACAATGCGGCCACAATCGGGCCTTTCCTAATATTGTCCATCGCTGAGGATGGCGCTGCTGCTGCAGTAGTACTCATTGGTTGTTCATCTCTCTTCCTTCTAACTTTTCAATCATTTGATTATGAATTCTTAGCAGGTGCTCAAGGTCTTCCTTCGGGATATCCAGAATAGGTGACACTCGCTCCATCCACAAACGGTGTGTTTCCTCCTGAGCCTGTGCCCCTTTGTCCGTAATCTGAAGCTTTACAGATCGACGGTCCGAGTCGGATCGCGTTCGAACAATGTACTCACCCTTGACCAGACGCTCCACCACAGCGCTCATGGAGCTGCTGCCCATATGACAGAGATCAGCCACTTCATTGATACCGATCGAAGGGCGCTCCTTCAAAATGGATAACACCATAAATTGAATCGAAGTGAGCTCAATTTCCTTGTTTTCATTCCAGAATGCCCGGAAGAGCAGTTGATTGACCTGCCGAAACGAATTAATAATGTAGAATACTTCGTATGTGTCAGACATTAATTCACCCTTTTTACTTATGGAATATAATATTTCGTACACGAAATATCAGGGGAACAATTACTTATTATAACAAAAATATTTACATAGTCAACTCTTTACATATAAAATTTTAGAGATTATTCTTACCTATCCAAAGCAGGCAAAACTCTTTAAAGTACACATCAATAAAAAATAACCACAGCCCTCCTGCCTTTTCAGCAAGAGTTCCATGGTTACTATTATTCGTGCGTCCATCGTCTTTAAGATGTGGACAAGGCATGCTCTTTTGTTTTTGGTGTTGTCATTTTGCCTAATAGATAAACCAGCAACTGCTGGTTATGCATTGAAATGTTGCTGAGCACCGAATTCATAAATTCATTACGAATCGTGATTCCCCGTTCGGTCTCCATGCGTCCCTTATCAGATAGGGATACCCATACAATTCGTCGATCCTGATCATCCCGATCCCGGCGAATCAGTCCGTTTTTTTCCATACGATCCAACAACATCGTTACTGCTGCGGGTGTTGTAGCCAGAAAAGGAATCAGATCGGATGGTTTCATCTTCTCGTGATCCTCAAGAACCTCCAGTACGGCCAGCTGCGCCTCTGTTAACGAGGGTGCCAGCTCATGATCCATATGCAGCTTGTAGTCCTTGGTCAGCCTCGACCAGCACTTGGCAAAATCGGAATTATACATCTTGAATCGCTCCTCTCTGCAACCGGTTATCACTTCACCTGCTTAAGTTTTCGCCCTTCAAAGCCGCATTCCTGCTGCCTTTTTTCAATTTCCCAGCGATCGACCGTAATCGACGAAGGTTGTTAAACTTCGCATGGAGGTCCTCTTTTAATCCGCGTTTGAACAACAAAATAAGACTCCTCACATGACAGGTTTCCCTGCTCTGCAAAGAGTCTTTATTGAATCCTTATTAAGAGGAAGAAGCTGCCTGATTCTCTGCGAGATCCATGATAAGCTCCACAATTTCATCCTGTTTATCCACATGCACAAGCAATTTACCAATATGTTTCCGTTCAGTAATAGGTACAGCTTCGGAAGAAATGTGATGTGTTTGACCTTCCTTGGTCATCACCGTTACATTCCGTTGTTCCCGACAATAGAACGCTCCGGCAATTCGGCTACCGTTCGGTTTCACCCGTTTGCCTTCCTTGAATTCAAATGTTGCCAGTCCTTTGCCGCCACGGCTCTGCAGAGCATAATCCAGCAGTAACGAGCGTTTGCCATAACCCAAGTCAGACAATATAGCAACCTCGCCTTCATCGCCTTCCACCCAAAGAACAGATACGACTTCATCTGTTTCTTTTAACTGAATACCACGTACGCCTCCAGACACACGACCCATCGGATTTACTTCATCCTCACGGAAACGGATGGCCATGGCTTCTTTGGTGATCAGCATGATGTCCTTGCCACCAGTACTTAGATGAACGGATAATACCTCATCATCCTTGCCGACTTTGCATGCGGCTACTGCGCCGGAACGCTTGGTGACGTATTCCTTCAGCTCGGTACGTTTAACCTGTCCTTTGCGAGTGACAAAGACCAGACTGTGATCCGGCTCTTCGAAGGATTTAACGGCAAGCACACTTGAGATTCGATCATCTTTTGCCAGAGGAATAACGTTGACGATCGCCGTCCCCGGATCTTTCCACTTGAATTCCGGTACCTGATGCACAGGTAACAGGAAATACTGGCCTTTCTTCGTAAATACCAGCAAATTCTCAAGCGTGTTCACTTCAAGGACCTGAGCGATATAATCGCCTTCCTTCACACCACTTGCGTTACGTTCCCCGCCGGATCGTGTGAATGATTGCATGCCTGTACGCTTGATGTATCCCTCTTTGGACAATGTGACAAATACATCTTCCGCGTTCACCAGCACTTCCAGATTAACCTTGAGTTCTTCTACTTCGCCTTGAATGGCTGAGCGACGATCAATTCCGTATTTCTCACGAATCTCCATCAGTTCTTTACGAATGACTCCGATCAGCTTGCGGTCACTATCCAGAATGGAACGTAATTGCGCGATCTTCTTCATCAGTTCGCCAAGTTCCTTTTCCAGAGAAGTAATCTCCAGATTAGTCAATCGGTATAATTGCAAAGTCAGAATGGAATCCGCTTGACGTTCGGAGAAACCAAACATCCACATCAGGTTATTTTGAGCATCCTGACGGTTCTTCGAAGCTTTAATAGCCGCAATGACCTCATCAAGGATGTTAAGAGCTTTTACCAGACCTTCCAAGACATGTGCACGGTCTTCCGCCTTCTCCAGCTCAAAGCGGGTACGGAACGTCACAACTTCACGCTGATGGGCAATATAAGCCTCGAGGATTGATTTCAATCCCAATTGCTGAGGGGCTTTGTTTACAATCGCAACCATGTTGAAGTTGTAAGTGACCTGCAAGTCGGTTTTCTTCAGCAAATAAGCCAAAATACCTTGTGCATCCGCTTCTTTTTTCAGCTCAACCACGATTCGCAGGCCTTCACGCCCACTCTCATCCCGAACTTCGGCGATTCCTTCAACCTTTTTCTCCAGCCGAATGTTCTCCATCGCTGTAACCAGACGGGATTTTACGACCTGATAAGGGATCTCGGTAATGACGATTTGCTGTTTGCCACCGCGCATATTCTCGATATCGGTTTTGGACCGGAGATAGATCCGTCCTTTACCTGTGCGATAAGCATCCAGAATTCCGTCGCCGCCCATGATTAATCCGCCTGTCGGAAAATCCGGACCTTTGATAAACATCATAATCTCGTCCAGTTCAATCGACGGCTTCTCCATCACGGCAATACAAGCATCAATGGTTTCACGCAAATTATGTGGAGGGATCTCCGTTGCAAACCCGGAGGAAATCCCACTTACGCCGTTGACCAGCAGGTTCGGATAACGCGATGGTAATACAACCGGTTCTTTGGCCGTATTATCAAAATTATCCTTAAACAGAACAGTCCGTTTCTCGATGTCGCGAAGCATCTCCATAGCGATGGACGACAAACGGGCCTCTGTATAACGCATCGCTGCAGCCGGATCATCATCCTGTGATCCCCAGTTACCATGACCGTCCACGAGCATATGGCCCATTTTCCATGGCTGTGCCATCCGCACCATACCTTCATAGATGGAGGAGTCCCCGTGAGGATGGTAGTTACCCATGACGTCCCCAACGGTTTTGGCTGACTTACGATATGGTTTCTCCGGCGTATTTCCTGAATCGTACATGGCGTACAGAATACGCCGCTGCACAGGCTTCAAACCATCCCTTACATCGGGAATGGCCCGGTCCTGAATAATGTATTTAGAGTAGCGACCGAAACGATCACCTACGACCTCTTCGAGAAAGGCCGGCATAAATTGTTCTGATAGGCTCATTCCAAGCACCTTCTATTCTTCGTACTCTGTAAAGTCGACATTCTCTACAATCCAGCGTTTGCGTGGATCAACTTTATCACCCATAAGCGTAGATACTCGACGCTCCGCTTTCGCTGCATCAACGATCTGTACCTTGAGCAATGCACGTGTTTCCGGGTTCATTGTAGTCTCCCACAGTTGATCCGGATTCATCTCGCCAAGCCCTTTATAACGTTGGAGCTCCACATTGGTTCCAAATTCTTTCATGTAATTCGCCAGCTCTTCATCGGTCCAGGCATAACGTACACTTGCCATTTTGCCGGATTTGCGCGTGAGTTTGTAAAGCGGCGGCTGAGCAATATATATTTTTCCTGCATCAATTAACGGTTTCATGTAGCGGTAAAAGAAAGTCAGCAATAGTACCTGAATATGTGCACCATCCGTATCAGCATCCGTCATAATTATGATTTTGGAATAATTGCTGTCTTCAACTGCGAATTCGGTTCCAATACCCGCCCCGATCGCCGATGTAATGGCCCGGTATTCTTCGTTTTTGAGGATATCAGCCAACTTTGCTTTTTCCGGATTGAGCGGTTTCCCCTTAAGCGGGAGTATCGCCTGAATCTTGGAGTCACGCCCCTGTTTGGCTGAACCGCCTGCGGAATCCCCTTCGACGATAAACAGTTCATTCCGGGTAAAATCCTTCGATTGTGCCGGAGTCAACTTGCCATTGAGGTTGGAGCTTTCGCTGCGTTTTTTGCCCGTCCGCATCTCATCACGTGCTTTGCGTGCAGCTTCTCTGGCTCTGGAGGCCTGAACCGCTTTGCGAATCAACGTTTGCGCAACCTGCGGATTTTCTTCCAAAAACCGCTGGATATTCTCGGACACGACAGAATCCACTGCGCTTCGCGCGGAAGCGCTACCGAGTTGATCCTTCGTTTGTCCTACGAATTCGACCTCCGACATTTTGACACTGATGACAGCCATCATGCCTTCACGCAAATCATTACCTTCAAGGTTTTTATCTTTTTCCTTAATCATGCTGGTACGCCGTGCGTAATCATTCATCACACGTGTATAAGCTGCTCTGAATCCGGTCTCATGTGTACCGCCACCTCTAGTGGGAATCGAGTTGACGAACGACGCCAGCGTTTCCGTATAACCCGCGTTATACTGGATCGCCACTTCGACCTCAATGTCATCCTTCTCCGCATAGAAGTGAATGACATCATGCAGCACATCTTTATTTTCGTTAAGAAAAGCAACAAACTGGCTTGCTCCGCCTTCGTACATGTACTCATCCTGATTGCCTGAACGTTCGTCCTTGAGCATAATTCTCAGCCCCGAGTTCAGGAAGGCAATCTCCTGAAGACGTTCTGCCAGTGTATCATAATTAAATTGAATGCCGCTCTGGAACACGCGAATATCCGGTTTAAACGTAACTTTTGTTCCCGTTCGATTGGTATTGCCCAATACATCGAGACCAGACACCGGTTCTCCGACATGCTCAACGCCTTTTTTGTCCTGCCAATACTCGAATCGTTGACGATGAATCTTGCCATCACGGAAAATCTCGACTTCAAGCCATTCGGACAATGCGTTCGTAACTGACGCACCTACACCGTGCAAACCGCCTGATTTTTTGTATCCTGATCCACCGAACTTTCCGCCTGCGTGCAAAATCGTAAACACGACCTGGGGAGTAGGAATCCCTGTTTTATGTATACCTGTCGGAATTCCCCTTCCGTTATCCTGAACCGTAATAGAACCGTCCTTATGCAGCGTGATATCGATTTTGGAGCAGAATTTGGCGAGATGTTCGTCGACAGCGTTATCCACGATTTCCCATACCAAATGATGTAGACCCGAAGAGCTGGTGCTGCCGATGTACATCCCCGGCCGTTTCCGTACCGCTACCAGTCCTTCAAGTACTTGAATGTCGTCCGCGTCGTAGCCTGAAGACCCTTGTCCTCCGCCTGTCGAACCTGCCGACATATCGATTTGCTCGACCATTCATGCTCCCCCTTCTTAACTTGCAACTAAAAAAATGCCTAAAATGCAAACAGATGTTTTCTTATCCTTGTCCATTTTAATTCAAGATATCCCGTTTCGTAAAGACAATGAATGACACAAAGAGTGAAGCAATGCCCCAAACACTAAGCACAATAAGGGAAAAACCTAAATTCATCCCTTCGATTGGTGGCAATCCGCCAGACAAATAATTCGGAAGTTCGAGGTTAACCATGAACAAATATTTGGCTGACTGCCAGGATGCGGCCATACTGGTGAGAATAGTTCCTGCTATGAGTGCTGCCATCATGATGACAATACTTGCTGCTGTACTTCGCACTAGCACAGAGACCATGAAGGCAAGCATCGCCACAATTATACTGACGAACCAGATGAGCCCTGCCTGCATTAGCATATACAACCACTGGTCCACTGCATGGACTGCTGACATATCGACATCTGTACCCACAACCCTGAATCCGGTAAAGATCGGCATACCGAAACCTTTATATCCGAATACCGCTCCCGAAATGACATAACAGATGACGTACGCCGACACCACAATAATCGACACGAACATAATCAACGTGATGAGCTTACTCAGCAACACTTTCCAACGTTTGACCGGACGGGTCAGAAGCATTTTAATCGTACCTGTGGTGCGCTCACCGGATACCAGATCCGAGGCAATCGCCATAATGAGCAGTGGTATAAACAATCCAACGGCGTTATTCATGAATTCCCGCGTAAAAGTTACACCGCCAGGCTCCTTCGGATTGATGTCATTCTCCAGATAGTATTGCATTTGCTGGATGTACACAGTCCTGTACTTTTTGTATTCTTCAGGTACCCGGTCACTGCCAAGCGAGTTCTGATTATCCGTAATGGCTTGTTGCAGCTCAAGCCGCCAGTCGCCGCCAAACTTGTCACGATTATTTTCCGCAGATTTCATCTGGGCATACGTAAACATCGGAACCAGGACCGCGAGTACGATAAAAATAATATAAAGACGTTTTTTCTTTACCATTTTGATCGTTTCGTTTCGGATCAGCGGCATGATGTTACTCAATGGATTCACCTTCTGTCATTTTTAAGAATAGCTGTTCCAGCGTAGGCTGAATCCGCTGCACTCCTTCAACCTGAATTCCGGCTTGCACCATTTGCTGGACTAGGGCCGGAATTCGATCTTCATGCATTTCAGCAACGACAGCATTCGGACCAAGCCCTGCAACAATGGTATCGTCCATAACATCTGCAGGCCGATCCACCAAGGAAACACCTGCATTCAACAGCATTTTTTTACCTTCCTCCAGCGGAGTAACATGCCATATCGCCAATTTGGAATGGTCTTCAATCAGTTCATTGACGCCGCCAACTGCCAGCACGCGCCCTGCACTGATAATCGCCACCCTGTCACAGAGAAGTTGAATCTCACTAAGCAAATGACTGCTGACGAATACAGCCATGCCTTCACTTGCAAGCTGTTTGATAAAGACGCGAAGTTCCTTAATCCCTTTGGGATCAAGTCCGTTCGTTGGCTCATCCAGAATCAGCAGCCTTGGGCGACCAAGCAATGCCTGTGCAATGCCAAGTCGTTGACGCATCCCCAGAGAGTAGGTTCTTACTTTATCATGAATCCGCTGATCGAGGCGTACAATATCTACAACTTCCTGAATACGGTCATTATCCACGCCTGGCTGCATACGGGCAAAATGCTCAAGATTTTCCCATCCGGTCAAATACGTGTACACTTCCGGGTTTTCAACAATGGAACCCACATATCTCAGGGCCCTTTCAGGATCACGGTTGACATCATACCCACAGACTTGAATTTTACCTTCTGTCGGTTTAATTAAATCAACTAACATCCGGATGGTTGTTGTCTTCCCGGCACCATTGGGTCCCAGGAAACCGAAAATTTCGCCTGGTTTAACGTCAAAAGTAACATCCTTAATGATCCATTTGCGTCCAATCTTTTTCTTCAGATGCTGCACGGACAATACGGAATCAGTCTGTTCTTGTGCCATTTATTTTCCGCTCCCTTCTGCTGGAGTCTCTGCCTGATATTCCTGTGCAATCCGAACCGCAATTTGCTCGTAGCCTTCTCCATTGGGATGAAAATGATCTGACGACAGATATTGTCCCAGATGATTTTCAAACAGATCAAATGTAGGTACAAGTGTCATCTTGTCCTCATTGTTCAGAACCTTCATTGCAGCATCGTTCCATGCAGCTACAACCGCATTTCCTGGCTCTTTGAGTTCTTTCACATCCCCAAACGGATTGTATAGCCCTATGTAGGCAATCTGTGCATCAGGGTTAATTTCTTTCACTTTCTTCAAGATCTCCTGCAAACGCTTCGACGTCTCCGGTAATGCCGCAGCAAGTGTCTCTGCCGTGGGCGCGTCTTCTCCCTGTAAAACCTGTCCACCCTGGAATAGATCATTGGCTCCGATCGACAACAGAATAAAGTTGGACTGTTGTAAGACATAACGTACGCCTTGTTCATCTAGCTTGCTCAACAATGCGTCTGTTCTCAAACCGTTCACACCCATATTGTTAAGCACTTGCACATCATATCCCTGATCTTTAAGCAAATTACCTGCCCGCCTTACAAAACCAAACCCCTCATCATCCCCAGTACCTCTTGCCAGGGAATCACCGATTACAGCCATTCGAATTTTGCCATCTTTCACCACAGGTGTTGATTGCCCGCTATCCTTTGCAGGTGTCGTTGTCTGCTGTCCTGTACCTAATTGGGCATCTCCCTCAGGAAAAATGACGTCTTTAATGGCGTATCCAAATCCAAATAACAGCAGCAATGTTGTTAATATGGACACTGTACTAATGGTTCTCCAGATCCATGGCGCTGAATCAAGATTTCTTTTTTTCATTCATCACATCTCCGCTCATGTACACCTGGCTGGGTGCTTAAAATTTAAAATGATTTTACATTAAGATGACGCTTTTTCTAAATAACATAAATGTTCTGTCGTTAATTTGCAAATTTTGCCGCTGAATTAAGCAGAATTCAGTTTCAAATATGCTTTTACAAAAAAAAGCTATGTCATGCACAGCTTCGAGCTGTGATGACATAACCTTTTTTTGAACTAAAATCAAAATATTCTTCAATAAAATGAATTAGTTACCGATAAATTCTTGAGCCCAATATCCGTTGTAAAATCCAACACCAATTTTCGTAAAGTTTTTACTTAGGATATTCGCACGGTGGCCTTCGCTATTCATCCAAGCTGTAACAACCTCTTGAGGTGTTTTTTGCCCTTTTGCGATATTCTCGCCAGCATAGCTGTAAGTTACTCCGAATTGTTTCATCATGTCAAACGGAGAACCATAAGTCGGTGATTGGTGATCAAAATAATTGTTGTTGCTCATGTCTTTAACTTTGGCTACAGCCACTTTGTCCAAAAGAGCGTCGGAAGCCAATGCGCTCAGGCCAGCTTTGGCACGTTCAGCGTTCACAAGTTTTACTACTTGAACTGCAAAATCCGATTGTGTGCTCTCGCTACCACTGTTTCCTGTATTGCCTGTAGTCGTTCCAGTTCCAGTTCCACTATTTGAAGGATCTTTGGCTGGTGTAGTTGCCGGTTTCTCTTCTTGAGTTGGTTTTGCAGGTGTTACGGGTTTTGCAGGTGTTGTCGGTTGAGCAGGTTTGGTAGTTTGATCAGGTTTAGTTGTTTGATCAGGTTGTGTTACAGGCTTCTCTACTGTTGTTTGCCCCTCGCCAGTTGATACAGTGTAACCATTATCTTTCAGCCATTGTTCAATGTACGCTTTTAAGCTATCCGCACTCGTAATCTTAAACGTTGTAGTTTTAGTAGTTGTTTTATATGATGCATCTGCAGCGGAAGCAGGGAGCATAACCCCTACGGCGAGTACGGCTGTCAGACTGCTGGTTACCACGGTTTTCATCCATTTCTTCTTCAAATTCATTCATCTCCTTAGAAATATTAGTTATGACAACTTTGTAATTAATACTCTAGGAGTATATCAATTGAATAGTAGATTGTGAACCCATAAATTATGGAAAAGTAACTTTTTTGTCATTTTTAACCCTGTTTCAAAGGGGCGTGGACGGTTTATAGTACATTGCACCATATCCTGCAACTTGCTCTTAAAACACTGGTATATCAACTAAAACCCCAACCATAAAGCTTAAAATACGGCATAAAAAAATGGCATCCGGACAAGAAATGCTTGCCGAATGCCACTTATCTTCTATTTATCATTCACCACACCAAAAACGTGAAGATCGCGATATAATAAAACTCTTTTTCTATAGAAGGACTTTACTGAAACGATAGCCTCTCTTCTGGAAACCAATATGCTCGTAGAAAGAATAGGTTGTTGAAGTCACTTCACGGTTCGCTCCGGTGACAAACAATTGTTTCCCACCTTGCTGTCTGCCCCAATCCTCGGCACGAGCCATCAGACGACGGCCAATTCCGCCCCCACGATGCTCTTGCCCTACAATCAAGGACGTAATTTGTGCGGCAGGTTCCGGATAGGCATGACTTTGCACACATTGCAAGCCAATCACACCAATAATCTGTTCATCCACTTCGGCAACAAGCATGCATGCGTTTGGATTGCTTTCCAAACATTCAATGCGCTCTTTCATGACATTGGCTGTTGTGGGATAGCTGACCTCTCGCATCAGTCCCGTTACCGCTTCAGCATCTCGCAGTTCACACTCTCGGATCATCAGTACAGGGGCCTCAACATTATTGGACATGATTTACCTCCACTTTCAGCATATTAGCGGCTTGTACCGCTGTTTTACGAGCTTCTTCCACATCTTGGCCGGCACTTAATGCTACGGCCATTCGGCGTCCCACTTTGGTCTCAGGTTTGCCAAATACACGAACCTGAGTACGAGGAAGTGCCAGTGCTTCTTCAATCCCGCCTACAGTAAAGTCAGATGTTTCATCATTAGCCTTCAGCGTTGCTGAAGCTCCCGGTGTCAGTAAATGTACACCTGTGACCGGAAAACCAAGAATTGCACGCACATGCAGCGCAAACTCGGAACTATCTTGCGTTACCATAGTAACCATGCCTGTATCATGCGGACGAGGCGATACCTCGCTGAACACAACTCCATCTGATGTCAGGAATAATTCGACCCCGAACAGTCCATAACCACCGAGTTCATCCGTAACCAACTTGGCAATATGACAAGCTTGTTCCCATTGCTCTGGTGTCATCGCATGAGGCTGCCACGATTCGACATAATCCCCATCTTTCTGAATATGACCGATCGGAGGACAAAATACAGTCCCTGAGACAGATCTAACAGTGAGCAGCGTAATTTCGCTGTCAAACTTCACAAAGCTTTCCACAATGACACGTACGGATTTGCCACGTGCTCCCGAAAGAGCAATGTTCCAGCAATCCTCTACGTCATCCGATGTACGGCATACACTCTGCCCTTTACCGGAAGAACTCATTAGTGGTTTGATGACGCATGGTGTACCCAATTCACGAACAGCTTCCTGAAGTTGTTCCAGGTTGTCCGCAAAAAGATAGGCCGCTGTCGGAAGGTTCAATTG
Source organism: Paenibacillus sp. MDV22-iso6 (assembly GCF_058408365.1). Taxonomy (NCBI): domain Bacteria; kingdom Bacillati; phylum Bacillota; class Bacilli; order Caryophanales; family Paenibacillaceae; genus Paenibacillus; species Paenibacillus sp. MDV22-iso6. The sequence continues at coordinate 64,927 of NZ_JBZVDZ010000007.1, forward strand.
TTCGGCTGCCAGACGGCGGATGCCTTCGCGATCCATCGTTAAACGGGCAGCCCGGGCCGTAGGAACGACACAAAATCCTTCTTCCTCAAGCTCGAGTAAAGCTTCTGTTGCGATTGCTTCAATCTCAGGTACGATGTAATGAGGTTGTTCCTTTCGGATCAATTGTTTCAGAGCTTCGGCATTTAACATGTCGATGCAGTAAGACCGATGCGCAACCTGCATGGCAGGTGCGTTTTCGTAACGATCAACAGCGATCGTCTCTACTCCCAGTCGTTGAGCCTCAATAACGACCTCTTTTCCCAATTCTCCGCTGCCCAATAGCAGCATTTTTTTGGCTTGAGCCGAAAATGGAGCACCCCACATGTTCTTTCCAATCCTCCCAAAGAGAAATCTTCTATATCTATCTCTCTATTTTCGGGGTTTTGGTTAAAGAATGCAAGAGTGCTCCCTATTTTTCTTGTGAATTTTACAAGATTTTTTGTGTTTTTTCGATCAATTTTTACAAAAATCTGTATTGAGCTTCTATTAACCCATTATAAACTCCTTGTTTCTGGATAAGTTGCTCATGGTTTCCTTCTTCCTTGATTTCACCATGATCCAGCACGATAATGTTATCCGCATTTCGGATCGTGGAGAGACGGTGGGCCACCATAAAGGAAGTTCTTCCTTGCAGCAACACTTTCAAAGCCTCCTGAATTTTGAGCTCTGTTTCGGTGTCGATACTGGCAGTTGCTTCATCCAAAATCAAGATTCGAGGGTCAGCCAGCAAGGCACGGGCAAAGGATAACAATTGCCGCTGTCCCATCGATAATACATTCCCGCGTTCTTCGACTTCCGTATCGTATCCACCCGGCAGCTTCATAATAAATTCATGGGCATTAACTGCCTTCGCAGCTTCTTCCACTTCTTCATTGGTTGCATCAAGCCGTCCAAAACGAATATTATCCCGAATGGTGCCAGAGAAGATAAACGTGTCCTGCAACACAATACTGATCTGGCTGCGCAGACTTTCAACCGTTACATCCCTTACATCCTGACCATCAATGGTGAGACGTCCGCCTGATATGTCATAGAATCGGCTGATGAGATTGATAATGGTACTTTTACCTGAACCCGTATGACCTACAAGTGCAATCGATTGTCCGGCATCTGCAGCGAAACTGATTCCCTTCAGCGCCTGTCTGCCCTTCTCATATTCAAACACCACATTGTCGAATACAATATCTCCTTTAATAGAAGCAAGCGGCTTGGCTCCAGGTTTATCCGCAATACTTGGCTCCTCATCCATAAACTCAAAAATCCGTTCGGAGGAAGCCATAGCAACGAGCAACTGATTGTACATCTGTCCCAGACGGTTAATCGGGTCCCAGAAGTTGCCGACATAGTTGGCAAAAGCTACGAGCAATCCGATTGTCAGCTGCCCTTCTTGAATCAGATAAGCACCAAACCAGAACAGGATTAACGTACCGAAGCCGCCCGTAATTTCAATCAGAGGACCAAAGCCTTGGTTCATGGCCGATGCTCTATCCCATGATTTTTTGCTCGACAGATTCATGTTGTCAAAATACTTCATGTTTTCTTTTTCCTGCGTATAGGCCTGAGTCACACGAATCCCCTGAATGGATTCATTCAAATGGGAGTTGATGCGTGAGTTCTTCATACGTACATCCTGCCAGGCACGGCGGATCAGCACACGCAGTTTGGTCGAAATAATAAACATGAGCGGAACCGTAATAATGACCGCGAGGCCCAGTTTCCAGTTGATCAGCAGCAAAATGACGATAATCCCCAACAACTGCACACAGTCAATCATGACATTGACCGCACCGTTGGTGAACAGATCCTGCAGGGAGTTGATATCATTGGTGACACGCACCAATACCGAGCCCGCAGGTCTTTTGTCAAAGAAGTTAAAGGACAGCTTCTGGATGTGTTTGAACAAATCCGAGCGAAGATCGTAAATGACCCGTTGCCCGATAATGTTCGTCAATTTGATTCGGTACGTATTAGCCGCCCATTGAATCAGATACAACACAAGTACAGAACCAGCAATAATATAAAGCATCGTCAAGCTTGGCAAACCCGTTGCAGGTGCAATTGCTTTATCAATCGCCAAACTGATCAAAAATGGAACGGACAATTTCGTAATGGTACCCAAAATCATCATTAGAATAATGAGTGGCAAGAGTTGTCTTGCATAAGGTTTCATGTAAGCGAACAAACGTCCGAACTCACGCCAGTTAAACGGTTTTTCAATTATTTCGTCGTCCTGATATACAAAACGTTCATTCATTTTCTTATCAGAGGTCTCTTTGACCTCACGCCTATCGGCTACCGTTTCGGCACTCATGAATTCACCTGCTCCCCAGCCTCCCGCTTACCGCGGGCAATATAATCTGCGTATTGAATCTCATATACGTCCCGGTAAGGTCCAGGCTCTTCAATGAGACGTTTGTGTGTGCCACGTTGAACGACACGTCCTTCATCCAGTACCAGAATCTCATCTGCGTGACGCAGGGAAGAGATCCGATGCGCAATGATAAACGTCGTTCTTCCACGCATGACTTCCTGGAATCCGGATTGAATTTCATGTTCGGTCTCCATGTCGACTGCACTGGTTGCATCATCCAGAACGAGAATTTTCGGGTTTTTCAGCAGAGCTCTAGCAATTGCAATCCGCTGTTTTTGCCCTCCCGACAAGCCCATTCCCCGCTCCCCGACGACCGTATCGTATCCTTCAGGGAATTCCATGATGAATTCATGTGCTTTGGCCAGTTTGGCTGCACGGATAATCTCATCCATGGTTACATTTTTGAGTCCATATGAAATGTTGTTGCGAATGCTGGAAGAGAACAGGAACGTTTCCTGGAACACAGAAGCAATCTGACTCCGCAGGCTGCGAATTCCAATGTCCTTAATATTCTTGCCGTCCAGCTTGATGGTGCCCGAGTTCACGTTGTATGCACGCATCAGGAGCTGAATAATAGTTGATTTACCCGAGCCTGTTCCTCCCAGGAAGCCAATGACGGAGCCTGGTGGCGCATCAAAGTTAATATCGGTCACTGCCGGCATTTTATTGCCGTAAGCAAAGGTAACGGATTCAAAGGCCACATGCCCTTTGACTTGATCAGCCTCTACAATGACCGGATCTTCTGTCTCTTGTACATCTACCGGCGTATTCAAAAGTTCCAACACCCGTTCACCCGATGCTTTGGATTGCGTATAGTTATTGATATGGAAGCCAAGGTTCCACATTGGACCGATTATGTACCAGATCAAACTGAAAAAGGCAACGAGTTCACCGAGTGTTAACGTTTTCTGAATAACCATGTTTCCGCCAATGAGGAGCAGAAGAACTACGCTGACCGAAGCGAGAATCTCCATGATCGGAAAGTATTGACTCCATAATGTTGCTGCATGAATCTGGTTCGTTTTGTAACGCTCGTTACGGACGGCAAACTTCTCCACTTCGTGAGGCTCACGTGCAAATGACTTTACAGTACGCACACCTGTAATATTCTCCTGTACTGCTGTCGTCAAAGAGCTGAGTGCCAGCCGCATTTCTTGGAATGCAGGGTGAATTCGGGATTCGAATCTCAGCGCAACGAAGGCAAGCAGAGGAATACATATGAGCGTTAGCAAGGTAAGCTTCCAACTCATGGTCATCATCATGATTGCGCCGAATACGACCATCAGAACCATGTTGAGAATTTGAGCGAAGCCAAATCCGATAAAGTTACGGATCGCTTCGAGATCTCCCGTGAGGCGGGACATCAAGTCTCCCGTTTTGGCCGTGTCGTAATACCGGAAGGATAAAAATTGAAGCTTTTCGTAACAAGCGTTACGAAGTCGGTACGCCAGGAAGTTTCCGAGACGCCCTCCAAAAAGACCGTGTAAAAACTGCATTCCCGCTTTCAGAATAACGACACCTAATACCGTTAAAGCAAGTTTGGGAACGTCTTCAAAATTGCGCGGAGTGATGACGTCATCAATCAGTATCCTTAGCATGTTCGGATACACCAGTCCAAGCGCGGTCGCTATGGCGAGGCATAAGATCGATAAAAATAAATACGAGCGCTTCTCCCAGAAAAAGATCTGCAATTGCCTGAGAACATCCATGTCTCTCCTCCTCTTATATCGTTCAAAATCAGTATGAACATTTATGAAGTTTATCACCGTCCCCCCTTCGCGGCAAAGCGAATAAGCGACCATATTCAGGCTACTTTCACCTTAATGCGTCATTAAGGGAGGTAGATACCCTTCTATCAATCAAATGTTTGAATATTCTCTTCCTTTCAGGTTGTTCGTACCAAAAAAGGCTCCCTGTATACCTTTAGAGGCAGGGGCCTTTTTTGGTACAACGACAACATTTCAACATATCGCTGTATATCTCATTTCGCTTTTCAACCGTTTACATACAGACATGGATTTGAATACCTTTTATTCACATTCAATCTGCCCCAGTTGTACAGACAGACTCTCCCATTCTTCGGCAGGAATTCCACTGGTCAGAGTCTCATGGAGGGCACTCACGGCCTCCTCAAGTCTCTCTTCCAATTGACGGGATTGATGCTGCAAAGACTGCCCAAGCTGGTTGTCATAGAATTGGACCAGCTTATTCTCCGCAGCAGGCAGAACATCGATCACCATCTGTTTAATAACTGGGTCAAGTGCCTCCTGCAGCCGCTGTCGTCCATCTCCTTCGAAGAACTGTTTCGGATTACGGAAATAACTCAGATATGTTTTCCAACCCGAAGGTTCTTCCAAACGCACCTCGTCCAGGACAGGTGTACTCCAGCGTTCGTTCAGCGGCAACGACAGATCCATTCCTCCGGATAATCGTTTCAATTCATCTACACATTCGGTCACTTGTTTGTGCAGCCAAGTCTGACCCGCCTGTTCGAGTCGGAGTGTAGTAGCAAGCAGTTCCTGCTCCAGTTCGATGGCAATCATGCGCAGCAGTTCGCGACCGCAGGCTGCAAAGGCTGCTTTCAGATTCCCGCGATCCTCACGAAGAACGGATGGATGGAACGCTTCTGCCATGAACAGACCAAAACGATAACCCAGGCGCTGCCGCACATGGAACAGAAGTTCAGACGTTTCCTGAGCCAGTTCTGCCTTCATGGACCGTTCCGCAAGCAAATGTACCCTCTGAAGCGACTGTTCCTGGATTGAGCCCAGCTCATCCCGACGTCGCTGTAGAACCTCTTCCCCCTGAGTTGCATCCTCGGCACGTGTCTTCAGACGTTTTATCACCCGTGCGATCTCTTCAGAAGCTCCACCAACCGCAAGGTCCGCAAGCTCACTTCCTGCAAATCGGTTAAATTCTTCCTCGAACTGAATGAAGCCGGATTGCTCCAGCAATGTCGCATCGTTGCCCGTCTTGCCTTCCATTGCCAGCATGCTGGATACAGGAAATAGGCGTGGTGCCCGAATGCCATTACTGCGCAGCTGAGTACTCACATGGTCAAGAACCTGCTCCAACTCCTCTTCAGAGGAAGACAAATCACTTGCATTAACCACAAAGAACATCTGATCCATCGCCGAGCTGTCTTTGACGCGTCCCAATTGATTCAGGAATTGTCGGTCTCCTTGAGAGAAGGCATGATTGTAGTACGTTACGAAAATGAGTGCATCCGCATTCTTCATATAATTGAATGTGACGCCCGTATGACGGGCATTCACAGAGTCAGCCCCTGGCGTATCTACAAGGACAATGCCTTGTTCTGTCACATCACAACTGTAGTAAAGGTCAATACTGTCGACAAAGCAAGACTTCTTCTCATTGGCGACAAAGTTACGATATCCGTTCAGATCCACCAGCACATCCTGGCCGAGTTGAGCTGCGGTATCCTCCCAGCCTGCTGCGGCTGCCTGCAAAAAGCTGTAATGCGGGCGCCCCGCCGGATGCACATCCTGTGGTGAAAGGGCTTTGACGCGTTTTTGCCAGTCTGCCCCAGGCTCGCCCAGTCCAAGCAAACGGAAGGAATACGCAAGATCCTCCTGGAAGGCGTCCGGGGACTTCATCCGGACCCGGGCAGTTCCATGCTCCGCGCCACCGGTCGGAGCCATGATCCGGTTAATTGCCGCTGTCGTTGGATGCGGCGAGACCGGTAACACGGCTTCGCCCAGCAACGCGTTGGCGAAGGAGGACTTACCGGCGCTGAACGCTCCGAACAGCGCCAGCGTAAACGTGCCGCCCGCAAGCGAAGCCGCGCGTGCACGCAGATCCCGTACCGCCGACCCCATGGCGGGGTACGGCTCTACCAGCGCAGCGGCGGCTTCCAGCCGTGCCGCCGCTGCGTCCAGGCGCCGGCGACGCTGTGCGCCAGCCGCCGGCTGCCCGTGCACCGCCGCTTTGCGTGGCGGCGGTGCCCCTGGAGTCTGTGGCTGCGCAGCCACAGACTCTGCCGTGCCCGTGTGCGGGCCGGGTGCTTCACCCGGCTCGTGCGCGGGCACGGGCGGGCCCTGCACCTCCGGCAGTAGCCCGGAGGTGAGGGGGCCCGCAGGCGGCAGCAGGCTGCGCAGCCCTGCTGCCTCGGCGTCGGCGGCGCGCAGTAGCGCCGTGTAGCGCGCCGCCGACGCGGATTGCGCCAGCAGCGCTGTGCGGCTGGCGTCCAGCGCCTGGAGCGCGGCTTCGCCCTGCGCGCCCAGCGCTTCAAGCAAGCGGTCGGCCAGCATCATGGCCGACCTGCGGTAACGGGCCTCAATCTCGCCCCGTATATCTTTGCTGAATTGAAGCACATACTCGGGAGATACTTCTGCGCTGGCACTCCGTTTCATCTCCAGCAGTGCTTCATCTACTGTAGGCAGCTCCGCATTCAGCGCCTGCTCCCACTCAGCACCCCACAGCTGATGGGCTTCGCCCAACTGTCTAAGCATGGTACGGATATGCACTTCTACTTGTCCCGAGACCTGATCATGCAGAAGTCTCACAAGCTCAGCGGCACGACGCGTTTTCTCCTGCTCGGTTTTGCCACCAGAGAACAATAAGCCTACCCGGAAACCGGGTTTACGGCTCTCCAAATAGGCCGCCGCAGAGGTACGAATATCGGCAGGGGTTAGGTTCGCATTTGCCAGAAGGGGCTCCAACTCCGCCCGAAACTTCTCCCGTTCCCGTGATGGTTTGGAACGAAGTTCTGCTTCCTTTTGATCCAGGAGACCCAACTCCCGTTCCAGGCGTTCAATACCTTCCTTGCCCCCTACTTCCTCCAGGAGCGCTGTCTCTTCCTCTTCGCGTTCTTCCGCCTGTCTTGTCAGATGCTGCTCGGTCACATGGCTCGCAGAGCTTGCAAGGCTGTGCTTGATTAACCCTTCCTTCTCATTCATCATATGTTCAATCAGTTGAGGAAGCTGCTTCCACTGGCTGTAACGATGCTCCTTGTCCCGAAGCGAAGTAAACAGCAGACCATCATACCGGACTTCCCAGGCTGCAAAAATAGCTTCTACACCTTCAACATATTGGTCAAACGAAAGCTCCCGTTCCCGATGTTTATCAATCTGGTTTACGATAAGAAACAACGGTTTGCCCCAATCGGATAAACTTTTGGCAAAAGAAAGGTTGCTTTCCGATTGCACATGGTTATAATCCATCACATAGAACACCACATCGGCAAGATGAAGTGCTGAATGTGTTGCTAGGCTGTGCCCCTGATCGGTCGAATCCACGCCTGGTGTATCAAGTAATACCGCATCATCTTTCAGTAGAGGAATGTCGTCCCATACTTCAATGGAGGTGTATGCCCCACCATTCTTGCAATACTCTTCCAATTGTTCTGGCGAAACCTCAAGTACTCCCGCTGAATTGTCAGCGCTTACGTTCGATGACGTATAAATAAGTGCTCTCGGCTCACCGTTACGGATGGATACAACATTCGCACTTGTAGGTACAGGACTCGAAGGCAAAACCCGCTTGCCACATAAACTATTAATTAGACTCGATTTGCCTGCCGAGAAGTGTCCACAAAACGCAATCGTTAACTGTTTCATTTCCGCCTTACTGATCAAATCCGTTAAAGCCTGTACAGCTGTATGGTCCCCTGTCTGCTCCATCGCTTCTCGCAGTGGAAGCAGAGGTTTGGCCATCTCTACTGGGTAATCTGTTCTGGACATGACTGGCCTTCCCCCTGGCTCCTCTAATTTGACATCTGGTCCGATGTCTTTATCTTATAATTCATTTATTTTACCATTATCAAGTTTGAAATTGAACGGTTTGAATGCAAGATGACTGACAAAGAAATTTTCACATCGCAATTCTCCACATAAAAAAATAAAACCGATCCTGTCGGTTTTATCTGTGAAACGATTGTATTCCATAAGAAGCATGCTGCGTCCATGCCCAATGGGATCACCTTCAAAAGGATAACCCAGTGACATAGAAGCAGCATATCTTATTATTCCAAATCTCTTAAGAAACAGCGTTCTCCATCGAAGGCAGCAAAATTTCAAATACTTGTCCATGCTGCAGAATCGTAATGTCACGACCTTTGTCTCTCATGACAACCACTTCTGGTTTCGTGGACATACGCTCCAAATAATGTTCAGGCACATCGCCAGAATGGCTTACAGTGATACCTTCTACTTCTTTTTCTTCGTTTTCAGCCATTTCCTGTTCAACGATTTGTTCGAAAATATCGGAGAAGGCCTCAAAATTGTCAGTGTACACGGAAATGCATTTCATGATTACTCATCCTCTTCTACTCATTAATTTATTTTTCGTTTTGGGGTTGTGGCACGTTCCTTATCTTTCCTGATTTGGGACGTTTTCATACGCTTTTTACCTTCTCTGCATATGTCCAGCAATGGACAGACATGACATTGAGGGTTTTGTGCCTTGCAATGGTAGCGTCCAAAAAATATGAACCGATGATGAGTTAAAGTCCACTCATCCCGGGGTACGCGCTTCATCAGTTTTTTCTCGACTTCAAGTACGGAGTCATCCCAACCTGCCAGTGCCAGCCTTTTGGATACACGTTCAACATGCGTATCCACCGCAATTGCCGGGACTCCAAATGCATTGGATACAACGACATTTGCAGTTTTCCGCCCGACACCAGGGAGCGTCACAAGCTGATCATGTTCCTGCGGTACATCACCGCCATACTGCTCTATTAAAATTCGGCACATGTTCTGAATATGCTTGGCCTTGTTTCGGTACAAACCGATACGCCGGATATCCTGTTCCAGTTCTTCGAGAGGAACAGACAGATAATCGGCAGGACTGGTGTACTTTTTGAACAAGTCTGCGGTTACCTTGTTTACCGTTTCGTCGGTGCACTGGGCAGACAATAGGACGGCTACAGTCAATTCAAACGCATTGCTGTGATTTAATTCGCAATGTGCATCAGGAAACATCGCTTCCATTGTTTCGAGTATATGTCTTACAGTGGCTGCATTCATGAAGAGCTACCTCCCACAAAATGACTCCACACGGTGGAGCCTTACTTCGAAGCTTTTTTCGAGTACTTTGCGGGGACCCCAAAAATCTTGCAAAAAAAACGTCTTGATACGGGAAAGATCCCGCATCAAGACGGTCATTCTTTTGATCCTCGAAAAGAAACGATTACTGTTTTTGAATCTCCAGTACAACGTTGTTCAGGAGATACAATACAATATTATCATTATCTTTGAGAGATTGCACGCTTAAAGTGTTGTCACCCTGGTGAACAAATGCGCCTGTACCCAGTGCAAAACGATAATTTGTGTCAGATGTGGACTCGCGTTTAACCAAAATTTGGTTGCCTACTCCATCATAAGACCAGAACTGTTTGCTCATGACTGTCAACACTCTAAAACGGGTAGAATTATCCGTATCTTTCGTCATTTCAACACGATCACCTACAGTAAGACTGCCAAGTGTGGTTAACGTAGATCCCGATTTAACCACTTTTACAGAACCACTAACAGGAACCGTCTCACTTTGACCATTGAACAGTTTCAGTGTAACTGACGAAGCGTCAACAGATGTAACCTCCGCTAGCGTACGTTTAACGACTTGAACCGCTTTAGGCGTAGTTCCCTCAAATGTAACGTTAATCAGGTTGCCGGCTGTCAATTGCGAGACCGTAATGGTCTGACCACTTTCTCCTGTCAGAGCCGCTTGATCGACATAGAACTGACTTGTCAGCGAATCCGATTTCACACGAACACGACCATTCGTCTCTACAGAAACTACTTCAAATTGAGCCACGGTGTTCAAAGCCACTTTCTGTACATAGTCCTGATTCGAACCCAGCGTAACTGTGACACTATCACCGATCTTCAGGTCACTCAGACTTGCTCCAGATTTGTTGTAAATCTCTATTGTTGGAACCGTAGAGTACGGCACCGTGATCGTCTGGTTTCCAGACAACAAACTGATTTTTCTACCCGCAGTATCAATACTGCTGATTGTGCCTTCGTATTTATAGATCACTTTAACGGATAACGCACGAGTTCCCACATACGTCAGATCCAATTTGCGACCATCATTCAACAAAGATTCCAATCCAGCAAGTGTAGGCTTCGATGTGTTGTAGTCCAGCTTCGTTTTGTCATCCAGCGTGAATACAAACGGTTTTTTATTGCTGTCCAGAACCGTCAAAACTTTTGTTTTACTGTTGTAGGATACAACGGAAACTCCGTTCATTGGCTCCATCTGACGTCCGATCACTTGAATGCGCGTCACACGGTCTTCAGAGTTTAGCGTAAGTTCAACCTGATCTCCATTAGTTGCGTCTGTAATCAGATCATTCAGCGTAGCATCCTGGATTCCGTTAATAACTACTTCCGGTTTTTCTGCAAGCAGCTTCGCTTCCAGCGATCCACTTTCACGTTTAAACGTCAGTGTCGATTGGTTTCCACCGATCTCCACCAGTGTACCGCGTAAAGACTGCTCTACACCTTGCGACAATTCAATTGTTTGCAGGATGCTGTCTTTCACCGTATACTTCACTGCACTTCCCGCTTTGAGCTCAGCCAAGGAAAGGATTCGGTCTTGATATCGAATGATCAGATTATCGTTATACGTGTATTGCTCTGTAGTTCCCGCTGCATTGGTAAGCTTAATCGTTTTGGCAGAAGTCGTGACTTCAGCAACGACACCACTATCACTTTTGTTGACAATTCCGGACTTCACACGAACAACAACTGTCTTTTTGTCAGCCGAGAACGTCTCACGTTGTACTTCAATGGTGCTATCTGCTGTAATATCAGACAGTTTGATTGCATTTCCATTTTGGTCCATAAATGCTGTTGCCTCATCATAGCCGTACGTTTCATAATTCTCGCCTACAAACAAGCCAATTTTATTACCTGATAATGAACGAGCAAACGTACCTTCAACGCTTTCTACCTGCGGCGTAGCATCGACCACTTCGACATAGGAAGCCGTACCGGTAGTACCTACAATCTGAACTTTTGTATACAGCTTCACATCCGCAGACGATGCACGGGATTCACTGTCTTTTGTAAAGTAAGGCGTACTGCTGTTCACTGCGAAGTTAACAGCTTTTCCGTCCACAACAAGCGTAATCTGCCCATCTTTTAATCCTGTTACATAACCTGTGGATGTGTTCGCATACTTCGTATCCGTTAACGTTTCGCCGCGGCTAAAGAATGTAGCAAGTTGGGCACGAGTTACAGAGCCCGTTGGGTTAAACTTGTTGCCTTCTACACCTTTGGCCAGATCCAAACTTACAGCCAGATTGATGTACCCTTTGCCACTTTCGGAAATGCTATCATTATCTGCAAATCCGGTAGATTGATTGTTTTGTGCCTTCGCTTCAGCATCTTTGTTCAACGAACGGATCAGCAATTTTGTAATCCATTCACGTGATGCCTGCTTCTGCCCCCAGGATGTTTTGGATACATCCACAGTAGATTCTTCGGTTTTATCTATCAGTCCCAGTTGAAGCGCCAAAGCGACATATGGCTTGAAATAGTTTCCCACTTCCATATTTGTCGGTAATGCCGTAGCCGTGCTGTCGTTCAACTGGTTCTCCTTGTTCATAAAACGGATCGCCATCGTCACAGCTTCCTGCTGTGTTACCGCGTCTCCTGGACGGAACAGGCCGTTGTTACCGAGAAGAATGCCTTGATAGGCCAGTTTGTACACATGTTTCTCAGCCCAATATCCGACCTTGATATCACTGAACAAACCGGTTGGTGCAGCTGTATTGCTTACAGTTGCAGTCTGGCCTTGCCCCGTACCTGTTGATTCTGCTGCCATGGCAGCTCCGCCAGCGCTAAGGGCCATCATGCCTGCAAGCACGGCTGAAACTACTTTTTTAGAGTGTGATGGATTGTTATATTTAAAAGTCACCTGTGATTCCCCTCTCTCATGTAAAACGGCCGATATTCCGCAGATTCATGGTAAAACAACATGCTGTACAACCTATTCGGATCGTGTCATTGGATGCTCAAGATCCACATGGCCCATCAAACTCTCGGATTGCTTGCCATCTACCAGCAAATCAAGTGATTTGACTTCATCAAATTGGAAAAACGTCTGTTTCAAAGCATCAATGGCAAACACTTCGCCACCTGCACCAAGACGTGCTGTATCCGGCATGTGAATATCCAGGGTAAGCGCGCCGTCTTTGAACTGAACAGATTTCAATTCAATTTCTTTCGCCCAAAGCGGAACGAGGTTGTCGTCCTTGCTTTGTTGCAGCGCTGCAAATGCAGCCTTGTACTTGGCTTCATCCGAAGCGTAAGAAATATCTGCCGATGCTTTGTGCAATTCCAACTCTTCTAGATCTGTGTAGTACACATCAATGGTCTTCTTCTCATTGCTTTCGGAAGTTCCAGGTTTCTCTGAAGTAGTTCCACCCGATGGAGTCGTTGTACCCTCCGTAGTGCCTTCAGTGGTATCCGGTGTCGTTGTCGTTGTATTCTCCGGATCCACAGTTACAGGTTCAGTAATATCCGTCTCATTCTGATCCTCAGACGCATTATTCTCTGTTCCCGCACCTTGAGTCTGATTTGGAGCTGGAGCAGCTGTTGGCTTGCTTCCACATCCAGCAGCAACTGTCATAACCGTTACCAGCAGCGCTGCAATCCATAATTTTTTGTTCATTCTAACTCCGCCTCCTGATCATAAGGGTTGAACCCTTATTTAATTCCCAGATACTCCTTGATCCCTGCAACAATCCCTTTGGCTACACTGTTCTGGAAACTTTCAGTGAACAATGCGGCTTCATCGCTCTTGTTGCTCAGGAAACCGGCTTCCAGCAAAACAGCCGGCATCGTTGTTTCACGGGTTACGTGGAGACTTGCCGTTTTTACTCCGCGGTCCTTCAGGCCAGATGATTGCAAGAGATACTTGTGCATCACCGTAGCCAATGCCTTGCTATTCGAACGGGTGTAATACGTCTCCACACCGTTTGCCGCTGCAGACCCGCTGTTCGCATGAATGGAAATAAAGATATCCGCCTTCAATTTTTCTGCGATCTTTACTCGTTCACTCAAAGCCAAAAATGTATCATCGCTGCGCGTCAGCACAACGTCAATGTTAGATTCTTTTTTCAGCAATGCTTCCACTTTCAGAGCCATTGCCAGATTGAAGTCTTTTTCCTTCTTGCCGGTTACACCGATGGCTCCCGGGTCCTGATTACCATGTCCAGCGTCTACAACAACAACTTTTTTACCATTGTTTCCAACAGGAGGTTGCGGTGTTGTAGTGCCTTCTTTGTTCAGATCAATCATAACCAGACCGGAGTCACTTTGCACGTCATAACCTTTGGCATTGCTCAGATCAATGACAAAACGAAGAGTAGAAGGACTATTGCTGTACAAGGAATAACGAATCTTCGACACATCCGGATATCCACTCACGACAAGCTGTCCATTCTGGTTGCTGTCCAAAGCTTGTCCTTCACTAAAAGAGTCAGCGAATGCGGTATTTGGCAAGTCTATAACGATTCGATCCGGTCCTGTCATCGTGAAGACGTTCGGCTTCGTATTTCCACTTGTTGCAATCAAAAAGCGGTTGTCACTGAAGCTGATGCCGTTCACCAGTACAAGACCATCCTGATCCGATCCTCCACCATCATTACCAGAGTTCGGAGGAGTGGTTGTCCCGTTTCCGGAACCTGAATTCTGGGTAACTAATGTTACCGTCTTCGTTGTATTGTTCCAACCCACCTTAAGACCCATTTGCTCACCAATGAACCTTAAAGGCACAAGTGTGGTTCCATTTTTCACGAGTGGCGGGGCATCCAGGTTCACGTTACTGCCGTTCACCGTTGCCGTCTTCTGTCCAACAATCATCTGCATGGCAGTGTTGTCTTTGCTAATAGTCACGGTGCTTGTTGCCTGTTTCCAGTCCACACCATATCCCAGGCTCTCCGAAATAACCCGAATCGGAACCATCACGCTGCTATTGATAATTTCCGCTTTGGCATCCGTAGGCTGCACAATTTCTTTCCCATCTAGGATAATGTGCGTATCTGCTGCTGCATGACTATAGCCCGGGAAAACGAGCCCAAAGACAAATAACAGTACCAAAAAACCGAACTTCTTCATCCTTCACCCCTACCATTCTCATATTTTTTTGCCGCATGTTGTGAACCTTCAGCTCCGACTGACTACTGAGGCATTACCAGACACCTATTAGACGCCTCGTAATCTCAAAAGTTGCGAATATATTCCAACATAACAGAAAAAAAACGTTGTCAAATCAAGCTTTTTCTACATTTTATTGTATGAATTTTTCCTTAATTATCAATTATGCATCTCGAAACAACGGACTACCCTGACCTTCATATTTGCGCACTGCCCACTTTAAAGACCTAAATATTCAACAATTCCGTCTACGATGGCCTGTGCACATTTGTTCTGATAATCTTCAGTCAGCATCATTGCTTCATCAGCTGGATTACTCAGAAATCCGAGTTCAAGCAGAACTGCGGGCATCGTTGTTTCACGGGTTACATGCAGACTTGCCGTTTTGACTCCCCGATCCTTAAATCCTGTAACCTGCAACACATGCTTATGCAAAACATCGGCCAAATCCTTGCTATCTTTACGACTGTACAACGTTTCAATTCCATTAGGAACAGGAGTTGTAAACTTGTTTCCATGGATCGACACAAAAATATCCGCCTGATTCAGCTGGGCAATATCTACACGCTGCTGCAGGGATAATTCCGTATCATCCTGCCTTGTAATCACCGTCTGAATCTCCGTATATTGTTGCAGAAGTGCCTGAACTTTGAGTCCCACAGCCAAATTAAAGTCCTTCTCATAGGCACCTGTCACACTGACGGCCCCTGACTGTCGTCCACCATGTCCTGGATCAATAATGACAACCTTTTTGCCATCATTGGTTGGCACAGCAGGCTGACTTGTTGGTTCTCCATTACTCGCCGCAAGGTCAACAAGCAACACGTTGTTCTCGCCCAGTGACCATTTGGCAGTCGCCACCTGACTCAGATCAAGGACCACACGCACCGTTGAAGGCGTTTGGCTGAACATTGCATATCGCACCTTGGAAACCAGCGATGAATCCGTAACCAGAAGAGTTCCGCTGCCATCCGGATTGGAAGCCTGTCCCTGGATGAACTCCTTAGCAAATGTGGTGCCGGGCAGATCTACGATGATACGATCAGGTCCGCTGAGACTGGAAACCTTCGGTGTGATTTTCCCGTTCGTCGCCAAGATTAGACGGTCCCCGCCGAAGCTGATACTTTGAAGCTCAGACAGACCTTCTGGTTCAGGAGCCTCCACTGGGTCATTTTCACCTTCGGTACCTGCTACAGGAGGAATACTTGATAGGCTTACTGTCTTGGTTCCATTGTCCCATCCCACCTGAAGACCCATGCCTTCACCGACAAAACGTAGCGGAACCAGTGTAGTCCCCTGTTTAATTAGAGGCGGAGAATCGAGACTCACCCGATTTCCATTCACGGTGGCCGCATCTTCGCCTGCCGTCATCTGGATACTGCTGTTACCTTTGAGAATACGAACAGTCTGAGTGGCTTTCTCCCATTTCACCTGATAACCGAGGTTTTCAGAGACGATCCGAATGGGCACCATCACGGTTTTGCCAGTATTCTCGGCTGGAGCTCCCGACTGCTGGTTAATGGTCACACCGTCCAGCACAATCGAGGGAGACGAATCGGCATTTGCCATGACAGGAAATAAACAGAGGAACAGAAAAACAAAGACTGCTGCCGACCATTTCTTCATACATCAACCACCATTCTGTTTGTCTTTTGAACCTTCGACCTGATTCGCAGTGATGCAACACTCGACTCTATCTACCCTTCCATAATCTACTAATCAGTTTATCAGATATTGTCACTTCATCCGGTTACAACGTTGTCATATTTAGTCGGAATATCCTATAACTCGAAAACATAATTGCATCATTGCCAAATGCAAAAAAACCTCCAATTCGATCCAAGGAACGGTGAAGTTCCCTGCACGATTGGAGGTTTGAAATACAAATTACAGATGAAAGATTAGACTGAGGCCGTTTGTCCAAACAGCTTTGCCGCGTGGCGTTGTTCATAAGCCCCTATTTCGTCATCATGTTGAAGCGTGAGACCAATATCGTCCAATCCTTGCAACAGGAATTGGCGACGATGCTCATCCAGATCAAAATCAATATGCAGTCCGTATGCATCTGTAATCGTTTTGTTTTCCAGATTCACATTCATCTCATAGCCTTCATGTGTAGCTGTACGCTGGAACAGATCTTCAACCTGCTCTTCGGAAAGTTTGATCGGCAAGATCCCGTTTTTGAAACAGTTATTATAGAAGATATCCGCATACGATGGTGCAATTACACAACGGAAACCGTAGTCCATAATGGCCCATGGTGCGTGCTCACGAGAAGATCCACAACCAAAGTTGGCGCGTGAGATCAGAATGGATGCCCCTTCGTAGCGAGGTTTATTCATTTCAAAAGAAGGATTGTTGTTGCCCTCTTCGTCAAAACGCCATTCGTAGAACAAAAATTGTCCAAATCCGGTCCGTTCGATCCGTTTCAAAAATTGTTTCGGAATGATTGCATCTGTATCTACATTGACCCGGTCTACCGGTGCAACGATGCCTTGCAGTGTTTTGAATTCTTCCATATCATTCGTTCTCCCTTCAATCCGTTCGTTGTTAGATAGCTGCTTCCGTTTTGAAATTCCAGTCACGTACGTCAACGAAGTGTCCCTTAACCGCTGCTGCAGCCGCCATTGCAGGAGATACGAGGTGAGTACGTCCTCCACGTCCCTGACGTCCTTCAAAGTTACGGTTGGATGTCGAAGCACAACGTTGTCCGGGTTTCAATACGTCCGGGTTCATTGCCAGGCACATACTGCATCCTGCATCACGCCATTCAAATCCAGCCTCCGTGAACACTTTATCCAGACCTTCTTTTTCCGCCTGAATTTTAACACGTCCCGAGCCTGGTACAACGATCGCTGTAACATTACTGGATACGGTGTGACCTTTGGCTACCTGTGCAGCAGCACGCAAATCTTCAATCCGTCCATTCGTGCATGAACCGATAAATACATAATCAATTGGAATTTCGGAGATTGGTGTTCCAGGTTCCAAGCCCATATATTCAAGCGCTTTTTCAGCTGCTTTACGTTCGTTTTCAGTTGGCAATTCAGCCGGGACAGGAACTTTCGAAGAAATGTCGGTTCCCATACCTGGGCTAGTACCCCAAGTCACTTGCGGAATCAATGATTCCACATCGATTTCAACAACATGGTCGAATTCAGCACCTTCGTCGGTTACAAGCTCTTTCCAGGCAGCAACCGCTTCATCGAATTGGCCATCGGCAGGTACGTATTCACGTCCACGCAGATATTCAAAAGTTGTTTCATCCGGAGCAATCATGCCCGCTCTTGCTCCACCTTCGATGGACATGTTGCAGACGGTCATACGCTCTTCCATGCTCAGTTCACGGATCGATTCACCTGTATATTCAATAACATATCCAGTAGCAAAGTCTGTACCGTATTTGGCGATGACTGCGAGAATCATATCCTTCGCCGTTACACCCGGGTTACGTTTGCCGACAAAACGAACTTCCATCGTTTTGGCTTTGGCTTGCTGCAAACATTGGGTTGCCATAACATGTTCTACTTCACTCGTTCCGATCCCGAATGCGAGTGCGCCAAATGCGCCGTGTGTGGACGTGTGGCTGTCGCCACATACAATCGTTTTACCTGGATGAGTCAGGCCGAGCTCAGGACCCATAACGTGTACAACACCTTGATCGATGGTATCCAGGTCATACAGTTTTACGCCGAAGTCACGGCAGTTTTGTGAAAGTGTGTCGATTTGTTGTTTGGAGATTGGATCCGTAATGTTAAAACGATCTTTCGTTGGAACGTTGTGATCCATTGTTGCGAACGTCAACTCAGGGCGACGAACTTTACGACCACTCAGACGCAGACCTTCAAACGCCTGTGGGGATGTTACTTCATGCACCAGATGCAGATCGATATACAAAATGCTTGGTTTGCCTTCTTCCTGATGAATCACGTGGTTTTCCCAAATTTTCTCAAACATCGTTTTTTTACTCATCATTTTCACCTCATCATAAGTTCGGTCCTTGGAAGAGCCTCAGTAGTTTCTTTAAAAGTGAAGCTCTTGAATGACATAAATATATCACCCTGTCCTTCATTGTTCCAAGATATAATATCTATAGATGTAATAGGTTTAACCTATAATGAGGGAAAAGCAAATAAACCACTGCTCTATGCAGAGGTTTCAATTGATAACAATTATCATTATCATATAAATCTTATACTACGTTCCAGCTCCTTCGCTGTCAATGCTTTTTATATTAAATAGAAAAAAAGCAGCCCTGATGCCAGGGCTGCGATGACTAATTCTCACCAGCTCTAGACGGTCCCGTCCACACACAGTACAAACGACGTATGAATAACCGAATGAAATAAATGAGACAACGGATCAGCAGATTGAGGTCTTGAAAAAAAGTACGATCGCTACCTCCCGTATTCCCCACATCTATCCATTCATTGCATTCCTGCCTCTGCTGGAAGTGAATTACTTCTTGTCCCCACTGCTTTAATAACGAAATTGTAGGCTTTGGCAGAATCTATGCCGTTTAAAGTATAGCTGTAACTTGTCTGACCGCTGACCGCCGGCACATACAAGCTCCAATTCGTGCTGACTTTATCATTCTTCTCGTAAATCCGGTAACCTCGCACCGGCTCAGAGCTAGTTGCTGGCGCTTTCCACGAAAGAACTGCACGGTTCGCTGACTGTCGTACTGCGCTTGGATTTTTGACTATGCCTGGTTTGCCGTCCGTCCGTTTAATACTGTAAGCATCATAGACGGCAAGAGGTTTATCTTTAACTGCTGTGTAGGATGTAACTTTCAGCACGTCGCTTGTAATGGAAACATCCAGGAACATTTTCTTATTGGGCTGATCGTTTTTTGCTGCAAAAAACGTGTCTGCGTCTGGATTAAGAGCATAGAATTTCGAAGCGGCCGAGTTCCCCATTAGATACACGGTCCCTTTGGGATTCAGCACATTTCCATGCTCATCGGTAATGACATTCTTAATCGGAACGTTGTTCAGCATTTGAAAAGATCTCATATACATATGGTCATGTCCCTCAAACACCATATCCACACCCAGTTCATCAAATACAGGAATCAGATATTTCCGGTAAAATTCTACACGTTCGCTTTCTGCCGAAGCATTATCTCCTGAAGAATAAGCTCCCTTATGCATAGAGACGAATTTCCACTTCTTGTCGGTCTTTGCCACCTGATTCCGCATCCATTCCAATTGCTTCGTGAACTGAATATCCGCTTTGTACGGCTTGACCTCCCCTTCGTACTGGGAATTGATTTGCATAAACAGGGCATCGCCGTATTCGAAAGCATATACCGACCCGTCATGAGCACCAGTCCCCACATCTTTTGGAAGATTAAAATGGTTATAAAAATTATTATTCGGATAATCCTCGATCTCATGGTTGCCGATTATCGGCGCAAATGGTACATTGGCAAATTCTTTTTTCGGCACACCCAAGAACCACTGCCACAGCTGCTCCAGATCACCGTCATCCGTTAGATCCCCTGTAAGAAGAACAAACTTTGGATCTACCGTTTTCTCAATAGCTCTCTTAAAAGTATCCTGCCACAGATCGAAATTGGATTTACTTGAGCCTTGGGTGTCGGTTACATAGAGGAAATGGAAATCCTGATTATCCGCCTTGTCTGTGGTAAAAGAACCCGTCTCGCTCCAGCCGTCCACATCACCGTTACCGGCGCGATACATATACTTGGTTCCAGGCTTAAGACCGGTTGCAATAACCTTGTGGCTGGCGAACTTCTTATACTTCTTGGAACTTCTGTCTCCTAACGTCATTAAGGTTTCAATAATTGTTGAACTACCCTCATAAGAAGTTGCCAGCTGTTCTGGGAATTCGCTTCCTCCGGCTTTGGAGGCCTCCACTACTTGCACTACTGTACTTCTTACGGTTTCGGCCGTATACCAGTCAAAAGCGATACTTGTCTTGGGGTCCCCATTAAAAGTCATATTCAGCAGCGTTGGTGTTTTGTTGCCGGTATCCGGAGACTTCGTCTTAAAGCTCCAAGTAATATCGTTGTCCGGTGTCCGGCCGTCCCCAGTCCCCTTAACAAGTTCTTTAGGGATGGTCACCTTGTAAGTTTTGCCGGCAGTAAAATTAGGATGGCTGACTTTAACCGTGTCTTGACCGAGGGGCGAGGCAGAGATGTTGGTAAGAGGGACATTATTTTCTGTGATTACAACTTGATGACCACTAACGAGACTAATGGCTTTATTAAACTTCACTGTAATCTCTGCGTTAAGGGAAACATCTGAAGCCCCTGAAGCGGGAGTTTTATTTACCTCAAGTGTGGGAGTGTTCCCTGGTTCGCCGCTGATGCGTGTTCCTTTAATTACCACATCTTTGATTCTGCTTGAACCTGAGCTGGACACCGTTTCCCCGCTTACGCTTTTCGCAGAGTTTACCACCCAGCGGATATAGAGTACATCTTGATTGTTTGTTTCCGCAGGCAATGCGAGGTTCGTTAATTTGCAGGAATTATTGGAACAATTAAAATTGTTCTGGGCAAGAACCATTTTGCCGCCCGAAACATCAGTCCATTGCTGCTGATTCGTACTGTATTGCACCTTAAAATCCCTAGGTCCTGTACTTGAAGATGTTTGCTGTGAAGAGAGGTCGATACCTTCGAAGCCTTTGGTCGAAACCGTGGCAAGCCAGTACTTAATGCCCGTTCCTTCATGCCAGCCCTGGTTGCGTACGCTGTTCTCACCTGACTCATAGGTGTATGCATCCGTATTTGTTCCTACATCACGAATGGATGAAGCTGTTTGATATATCCCGTCGGTAGCCGGAAATACTCCGTTCTCACCTTTGTCTTTAAAAATCCACTGGGCAATCGTTTCCTCAACTGCAGTTGCTTCACTTGCAAGATCTTCCTCATTTTCTTCCCTTCCTGCTGAGACAAAACCGGTCAGCTCCATGGCAAGCAGCAAACCTATAACCAATAGACTAATTACCTTGGAGAATCTGTTCTTGAGATAAGATTGGTTGTTGTCCATTCGCCTCATCTCCCTCATATTATTGGAGTTTCCAGTTGGTAACTTGAAGTACTGCCGAATCTGCGCCCTTCAGGTCTGTTTCTCCCATGTTCAGCAAATTGCTCCACTGCTTCACACGATTCTTTCCGTTAGGCGGAGAGTTGTAGTCATTCGTATCCACAATCTTGGTCCGTTCTTTATAGAATGTAGTCATGAAAGTCTTCTCATCCGTGCTGCCTCCTGATTTACCCAAAAGCCCTTGAAGGGTCTCAGAACCGCCGGTCGCTCCATGGTTCAGCGCTGCGTCCACGAAGGAACCAATCGTTAATGCCGAGTTAAAGCCGCGTTTGCGGGCCTGATCCACACTGTACTTAATATAAACATTGTAGAACGTTTTCCACATAGCCTCTCTCCACTCGGGATCATTTTGCAAATTGCCGATTTTTTTGCAGAAACTCTTTTCGCTTTCATTGATTTCGAGGATCTTCCCTTTCATCGAACCCTTGACACCGATCCGGGCCAATGCTCCCTTAACCGAAGGATTACTCGCGCCTTTGGCAGCGTCATATTCCTTGAACAGATCCGGACCGTCGGGACCGGTATCATTTGAGCCGCCTGTAGTCGCACCGAATATTCCAATCGTATATCCGCGGTTATCATCAATATCTTCACAATATCCGTAAAAATTGGTCCAGTTCAGATCGTCCTGCTCCGGTTTGTTGACAAGCATCATAATATTGTTCCACTGCTCACCATCCAGACCTGTGTTGGTACGTAAGAATTGAAGTGTTGCAGGGGAGAAATTAGAATTAGGGTTCCCTGCCGCATAACTTTTCTGTTGAGACGTATTGGACAGAGAGCCATAAGAAAAAATCATTGAAAAACTGAGCAGGAGCATCAATGAAAATTTCATCTTCTTGAAAACCTTACTGTTCGTTGAATTAAGCACCGCAATCTCTCCCTTAATTAAATAGTATAAGCGCTTTAACTTTTAGAAATAGGAACCCTATCCCCAAACCTATCCGCCCCCCTCCTTTTTTAACGATTAATAAATTCCACTCAAGCTTATCTCAGAAAAATTAACTATACAGCACGTATTTTCTTGTAATTATTAAATTTTCATACATATATTGCTATGAACCTTAGATCAAGTCTACAATCCTCTTAGGAGGTGCTGAATGAAGCCGGTATTTTATGAGTCTGCTCTTTTTGATGTCAGCCGCAAGAAACAGGCATACACCAGCATGCCTTCAAGACACTATCATGATGCTTATGAGATTCTGTATTTAATATCCGGGGATTTTTATTATTATATAGGCGATAGAACCTACCAGGTTGCGGGCGGAACACTGCTATTTATGGATATTCACGAAAGGCACAAACTGGTTAATTCCGGCTGCAATATGTATGAACGAGTTACACTGCTTTTTAAGAAAGAATTCCTGCAGCAATTCTGCACCCGCGGTCAATGTGAGGATCTGCTCGAATTGTTCAAAAGTGATTACCGTGCTTTGAAGATGACCGGAAAGGATCAGCATTTCATCGAACAGCTTTTTCAGAAGATGATCCAGGAAGGGAAAAAGCAAGCCCGCGGGTATGAACAATACCAACAAATATTATTGGTAGAGTTGCTCCTCTATCTTAACCGCAAACTATTTGACAGCCTTGTCGCTCCATTGGTGGAATCCAATCGTACACACAAGAAAGTCCTAGACATCGTTAATCATGTAAATCAACATTATATGGAACCGCTTAAGCTCTGTGAGATTTCACGGCAATTCGACATAAGCTCTTCCTACCTTTGCCGAACTTTTAAAGAATCCACCGGGTTCAGCTTCATTGAATATATCAATAACATCCGTATTAAAGAAGCTCGTGATTTGCTGGTGGGCTCTTCTTTTAATGTTACTGAAATTGCGGGAATGGTTGGGTTTGATAACACTTCCCATTTTGGAAGAACCTTCAAATTAGTGATGGGCATCTCGCCACTCTGCTTCCGCAAACAATTTAAATCTTAATAGCAAAATCACTGAAATACCAATCATTAAAGAAAATAAAATGCCCAATTCTTCAAAATCGGCAATGGATTCTGTAAGGCAATACGTTAGCGGATCCATCCATTACAATCACTCACTTTCCTCATCCCAATTCAAGTCGAAATTTCTTTTCCCAACCCAAGAACCCCTTATAAAAAAGGGGTTCTTGGGTTTATTTATGTAAAGCCCACTAGACTTATCTAATGGGCTTTCTCTGTGGAATCGCAAATACTAGTGATTTATAGAATTTGACCGCCCACCATCGTCCAGAGAACCTGAAATTCATCATCCAATAGGACCAGGTCGGCATCGAAACCAGAGGAAATTTCCCCCTTTTGTTGAAATCCAAGAATATTGGCCGGCGTAGTTGAAGCCATCTGTACGGCATCTATCAAGGGAATTCCGGTTTCGACAGTATAACGTAAGGCTTCATTCATGGTAACTGTACTGGAGGCCAGTGTTCCATCCTCTAGTCTTGCAATGCCACCCGAAACCGTGACATGATGGCCTCCAAATAGATAATTCCCATCGCCCATACCCATTGCTTGTAAAGCATCTGTGATCAAGACCATTCCTTCCGGTCCTTTCAGGTTATGAATCAGTCGAATAATAGCAGGATGCAGATGGACATTATCCACAATAGCTTGAAGACTTACATGTTTCTCTTCAAAAGCAGCCACGATTAGACCCGGATCTCGATGATGGATCGGCCGCATGCCATTAAAACAATGCGTCACATGACTCGCACCTGATGCAAAGGCTTGTTTGGCTTCCTCATATGTGGCATCCGAATGAGCGATCGCTATAACTACTCCCTGTTCTTTCAAAAAGGAAATCAAGTCCATTCCTCCCGGCAGCTCGGGAGCAATAGTAACCATCTTAATGAGTGACCCTGCTTCCTGGAAAATGATCTTCATTTCTTCTATGTTGGGATGCCGCAAATACTTTTCATTCTGCATTCCTTTTCGCTTCGGGTTCAGATACGGTCCCTCTAAGTGAATCCCTGCGATCTTTGCTCCCACTTCTTGTCCTATTACACGCTTGACACTACGAATCATTTCCAGAAGATCCTCCATCGTAGAACTAACAGATGTAGCCAGAAATGAGGTACACCCCGTTAAAGCACATTGGCGTGAAACTTCTTGAATACTCTCTTCAGTACCGTCCATCATATCAAAGCCATTGGCACCGTGGATATGAACATCTATCATCCCAGGTACTAGCAAATGTCCTCTCCCATCAATCCGTTCATACTCCCCTTCTAGCGTAGGAAGATCACCTGTGTCTACCCTCATGATTTTCCCTTCAGAAATCCACACATTGGCTGATGGAACGATACGGTTGCGAAGTGCCATTTGTACATTATGCAAAATATAATCCATAAAAATCCTCCTCTTCCCGATGGTTATCAGTCTTGCTTTCGAACCTCTTCATTTTCTTCCTGACACTCAATAACAGTGATGTTCTTCTGATCCAGAACTTCTCTGATCTCACTCGGG
Source organism: Paenibacillus sp. MDV22-iso6 (assembly GCF_058408365.1). Lineage (NCBI taxonomy): Bacteria > Bacillati > Bacillota > Bacilli > Caryophanales > Paenibacillaceae > Paenibacillus > Paenibacillus sp. MDV22-iso6. The sequence continues at coordinate 90,001 of NZ_JBZVDZ010000007.1, forward strand.
AGTTCCTGATTTGTGACTAAAATGTCAACGAAATCAAAGTCCAGCCGATGAATAGATTTGCCAATAAATTTTGTATGATCAGCTACTACGATAACCTGATCAGATCTTCTGGCCATTTCTTTCTTTACCCGGGCATCTTCTTCATATGGATAATAAAGTCCATCAGACCGGATCGCCGATGCTCCAATGAAGGCTTTATCAGCACGAATTTCACTTAGTTTATCGATAATGGAAGAACCATATAAAAAGCGGTGCTTTACATTCAAGTAACCACCGAGAATATAGATTTGAAGATCCTCTCGATTGGACAAGATCCCTACGTTATCAATCGAGTGCGTGACCACCGTGCAATTTTTTGCGCTAATTTGTTCCGCTACAAATTGCACCGTGGTTGATACGTCTAAAATCACAGTCTCATGGTCTTGGATAAGTTTTGCCCCAAACTCCCCTATTTTTTTCTTACTCTCGGATTCATCAATCAAACGATCCTGATAAGACAGCATTTCTTTCTGTAACTCAGGTAACGATAGCCCCCCATGAGTTCGAATCACAACGCCTTCTTGTACTAATCTAACAATATCCCTTCGTGCAGTATCCCTTGATACTTCAAACAGCGTACATATATCTGTAACACTCATCGATTGGTGATGTTTCAAGTATTCGAGTATTTTTAACAATCTTTCCTCTTGATACACAATACACGCACCTCCTTTTAAGTAAGTATAAGTTTTATTTTTAATTTTCGCAAGTTATCATAAGTAAACCTTAAGTAAGTGCAAGTATTTATTCCTGACTGTTCAATAAAAAAGACGTTAGCCAGATGAATTTACATCCGTTAACGTCTTCATAAGTTAAGATTTACTGCTAAGAAAAAATTAATGAATGGATTTCGGAGCCTTTTGCTTATCAAATTGACTTAAATCACTCAGATAAATACGATCTTGAGTCCAATGGATTCCCAATAGTTTTTTAATGCTCGTTGCAGAATTGGACTTCACGCTTTTCACCCCCTTGGGGGAGTTTCTTTTTGTTATAGTTTTGCCTGTGTTGTATTAACTCTTTTAAGCAGTTTAAGCGTTTCAGTTAAACTAATCATTTCTTATATGTAGTGATATAATGATGGCATAACGAAAGGAATGACGTGTGCATATGGAATTCAGACAACTTCAATATACGCTTCAAATTGCGGCAGAGCGGAACTTCTCCCGAGCAGCCGAGAAACTGCACATCGCCCAGCCTTCTTTAAGTCAGCAGCTATCCAAACTTGAAAAGGAACTCGGCGTACTGTTATTCCAGCGTAATACCAGCACCGTGGAACTGACCCATGCAGGGGTGACTTTTGTAGAGAAGGCTCAGAAAATTATTGATGCAGTCGAGCTGCTCAGACAGGAAATGTCGGACATTTCCCAGCTGCGTAAAGGTAAAGTCGTTGTAGGCAGCATGCCGATCACTGGCTCCCACCTGCTTCCGCATGTGCTTCCCGCTTTTCAACAGGCCTATCCCGAGATTGAAGTAACCTTGCTGGAAGACTCCGGGCTGACGCTTGAAAAGTTGACGGCCAGTGGCAAGGCTGACTTAAGCCTGCTCTCCCTCCCATTGCAGGAGCCAAGTCTATCTTATGTAACGATAGGTGAAGAGCGAATTGATCTGGCTGTTCCCCCAAATCACCCTCTGGCACGCAGAGGAGATCCAGAGCATCCGGTTCCAGTACGGATGGAAGAGCTTCGCGATGAACCTTTTGTTGTGCTGAAGAAAGGACAAGGCTTCCGTAAACTTACATTTGATCTGTGTGAGGAAGCCGGGTTTGATCCCAACGTGGTGTTTGAGAGTACAAACATTGAGACGGTGCAGTCACTGGTGGCTACAGGTATGGGGATTACATTGGTTCCGCGCTTCATTGCCCGCGCGCCCCGCAGTGAATTTGTTCCTGTTTATGTACCGCTAGCTGAGCCAACCCCCAGTCGTACCCTTGTAGTTGCATACCGCCAAGGACGGGTTCTCTCCAAAGCCGCGGAGGCATTCATCCATACGTTTCAACAAACCGTTGCCGAGCTCTCTCAAGGAGAATAATTGGACGGTCAGCGAATTGGCCCGCCATACATGGCAACAAAATAAACAAAGGCTTGACCCATAAGGGCCAAGCCTTTGTTCTATACTCGTCTCCCGCATCCGCAGGATAAAGTTCTTACATGGTATTAGCAGTACATCATCGTTACAGTACAATGTTGCTGATATCATCATTGAATTGTTAACGTAAAAACGTACATATGAGAATTTCAAGTTTGGCGGTTTATTTTCGCAAATTACGTTCACTTGTCAGCCTGTTCTGTTGATTCACAAGGCGGCCTTCGTCCTGAACAGATTGTTCAGGTGGTGATAGCCCTCCTGCCCCATTCTCTAAGAATGGCCTCAAGTGATCTACCCTAGTGTTTTCCTGTTCCAGTCTCCTGAGCGTATCTTTCACATGGTTGTCCATTGATTGATCATCCTCCTTGGTGACGGGATAGTTATCATTACCCGCCTCCCGGATGAATAAACACTTTATTGGAAAATTGCAGATTTTTATTTGCTGCCAAAATAAATGCCAGGTCTACGGTCTTCGAATACCGGGATACGGCCACGAACCTCATCCACAAGCGAAGGACGGATAACTCCGGTCACGATCTCTTCTCCTTCTCCACCTTCAGCCACAATTTCACCCCAAGGATCAATAATGAGGGAATGCCCGAAAAATTCGGTGTCTCCGCTTTTCCCTACACGATTGCAGGCAATAACGTACATCTGATTTTCGATGGCCCTTGCTGTAAGCAGTGTGCGCCAATGATGCAAGCGCGGGTTCGGCCATTCAGCGGGGACAATTAATGCTTTGGCTCCGTTCAAGGCAAGGGTTCGAGCAAGCTCAGGGAAACGGATATCGTAGCAGATCGAAGCTCCAGCGGTGAGGCCATTTTCCAATTCGAATATTTCCGGTTCTGCACCAGGCTGCAAATACTTCTCTTCATCCATCAGACGGAATAAATGCAATTTATCGTAACGTGTCACCTGATTTCCTTCACTGTTATAGGCGTACATTGTATTGTAAATTTGGCCATTACGTTTCTCCGCAATGGAACCGCCAACGATGGAGATTCGATGTTTTTGGGCAAAAGCCGCGAGCCACTCTCTTGATTTCTGGCCCTCCGGGTCAGCAAGCTCATGAATTTGTTTCAAAGCATAGCCCGTATTCCACATCTCGGGCAGCACAGCCAATCCCAGGTCGGGAACCTGTTCTAGCGCTCGTTCGAGCAAAGACTGCATATGTTTATGGTTGGCCTCAGGGTCTCCGAGCTGAATATCGCCCTGAATCAGGGCCACACGCATTTCCCCTTGTTGTTGTTCTGTCATAACCAGCACTCCTCTGAACCGTAATACCTGTAATCATAGCTTGATCATTCAAACATCTGCAACCTGTTTTCGTTCTGAACTCCTACATAATAACTCGGGCAGCAATGTTAACAAACGGTTGCTCGTCAGCGCATCGCCCAAATTCCATGTTGTCTCCTCTACTCCGTACACTTGCCCCTTCTGCACGGCTGGAAGTGCCAGCCAGCTTGGACTCTGCATCAACTTCTCTGTGGCCTGCCTTGCAATAACCTCTTCAGGAAGCAAGACAAATATATGATCACCGGCATACTGACGAATCGCTTCTGACGAAATTTCCTTATACGCTCTGCCCGCGGCAAGCGCCTCCTTCACTTTCGTAACGGGTCTGAACCCCATCGGATGATACAAGAGCGAGGCCAGACCAATATTACCCATGACAAACAATCGTGCACCCCGATGATACGTGAATACGGACGCCGTTTCCCCCGGTTCAATTGAAGCATGAATCTTCATCCACATCTTTTCCATACGTTGCTGATAGGAGGAGAGCCATTGTCCAGCCTCTGATTGCTTGCCAAACCAGCTTCCCACCCTGCAAATCCGATCTTCCAGCGTTGCGTGAGAGTTGTATGCCAGTGTGGGTGCAATTCGGGAAAATTGCTCATATTGCTGTTCGTTAGTGCTATCGAAAATGATCAGGTCTGGTCTCATCCGGACTGCCTCTTCCACATTAACCGGGGCAACCGCATCATATGCCTGATCTCCTAACAGACCAATACCCAGCACTCGCAGATCTCCACCGGAATCACCATAAAACATAATTCGCTCCGGTCGTGCCGGAATATTCACATCATGACCCAACCAATCCTGAACCAGTGTTTGTTGCTGAATAGATCGGTCATATTGACGAGGCGATAATCCGGTCATTTGACGAAAACGCCTGCTAAAATAATACTCGTCCTTAAAGCCCACCCGGGTTGCTATATCCCGAAGCGGTTCATCGGATTTGCGCAGCCAATCCTTAGCATGTTTAATTCGTACATGGTTCACATAATCAAGCGGCTTGTGGCCGGTTAATTGTCTGAACAAGGTTGTATATTGCACGGGTCGGATAGCCGCAAGACGTGCCAGTTTCGTTACTGTGATTTCTTCAGCGTAATGGTCTTCTACATACTGAATCGTGCTGTGTAGTCTGGATTCCATGCTCTGCTCCGTTTTTGGAGAAGTGTACCGGGTGATGATCATCTCCATCCATCTCTGAAACTGTGCATTCAAATGGATATATTCGGCATCTGTTTGATAATCACGAATGGCATACAATTGCTCCAACAGTCCACTTAACGGGGCATAAGGATAGCCGTTCAATTGATTTCTATGTTCGAATACAGGGCGCGTATACTGTTCCGGATCTCCTGTCAATACATGAATAACATCAAATGATATCACCATATATTTTAATTCCATTCGGTTTCCATGTTCAATTTGGTACCCCTCGCCCGGAGAAAGCGGGTAAACACATCCGGTGGTAAAAGGAAACTGTTCATATCCTATGTATAAGCGACCTTCCCCTTCTTCGCAGATCAAAAATGTATGTTTATCGCATGCCACTTCCAGCATCACCTGTTCTGGTTGTTCAATTCGTTGTTCCAGATGATCCAGCCGAAACATGAATGCTGAAAAATACAACCCTCTCGCATCGGCATTCAAAGCCTGCATGGTGGTTCACCTCGTTCTTTAAAATGAGAATGATTATCATTAAATCTGTATGAACTGATTATAAGCGAGCTTTTGTCATTAATCCAGATCTGGCTGTAATCAGCAAAAAAAAGAGCTTTCAACGAAATGTTGAAGGCTCTTTTTTAGTCGGCATTTTCGTTCTTGTTCCAGTAAAATATTATGATCTATCAATCCATAAACGACTATTTAATCATCTGTTTCGGTAATTCTTTCAACAGCCATTCTCTTGAAGTTGCATCACTTGAAGCCTTAACCAGATCAAAGCGATATACTTTTCCTTCTTTTACAGCGGGCAAGTTCTTCCAGATTGGGCTATCCAGCAATTCTTTGGTGGACTGCTTCGCATCATCCGTTACTGGATTCAGTATAAATACGCGATCACCCGCTATTTCGGGCAGCTTTTCAGTAGAAATCTCTGCAAAGCCCATTCCTTCATCTAATACTTTCTGAATTTCCGCGGTTGGCTTCATGCCATCGGCTCCATATAACAACTGTGGCAATCCTGCTCCGGCCATTACAAACAGTCGATTACCAGGATACATGGTGAATACCGATGCCGTTTCCCCTTCTTTCAGTCCATTCTCATGAAGCTGCTTCCACATCTCTTCCGTTGCTTTTTGATGGGCCGTGATCCAAGCTTCCGCTTCCGGCTTTTTGTTCAACAGATCGCCAAGAGTACGCATGCGGTCGTCCAGTGAAGCAAATGAATCAAAGGTAACCGTTGGCGCAACCTTCGAGATTTGATCATATTGTGCCTGATCACTATTTGAGAAAATGATCAGATCAGGATTCAAGGTAAGCGCCTTTTCAACACTCATCGGGAAACCCACATCTTCCGCTTGGGCTACCTGATCATCATATACCGTTCCATCCTGACGAAGAATACCTACAGGTACAACGCCCAGCGCTAGCAAATCCCCTGTAACTTCACCATGATAAATCACACGTTTTGGCGTAACCGGAACCTCAACTTCATGGCCTGTCCAGTCCTTGAACATCCGGGTTTCACCCTCACTGTTATCCGTGGATGCCGTCTGTTCCTGCTTGGACTGATCCCCATCTGTCTGTGTTTCATTGGCCGTTTTGGAATCATCCGTTCCGGCAGATGGAGTTGAAGCCTGATTTCCGCAAGCCAGCAGAAGAATGGACAACCATGTAACCGTCAATAATACTGCCGTATTTCGTATACCCTTTTTCATTTCTATTTCTCCCCCTAATAAGTGCTTCGTTCATATTTATCAATGATATTGATTATCATTATCGAGTATTATCATAAAACAGGCTTTCCCCTAATCTCAATGGACAAAACGAAATCTCTCATTTCAGTTTTGTACAAAAACTCAAATATTGGCTCCATTCAAGTATTCATGAAGTGTTTTCCCCCTATACAGCTCGGGATTGACGTGATAAATTAATGAGTACTATATTGCCATCTTTAATAACCGGAGTGATGTATAGCATGACTAATCAGCCTAAAGCATCGGGTCGTTCAGCCTTTACCATACCTACATCCGATGTAATGACACAGCTTCCTACACAATTTTTTGCTACTCTTGTTCAAAATGTAAACCACGAAATCGCAAGTGGTCACGACGTGATTAACCTGGGTCAGGGTAACCCGGATACACCTACACCACCCCACATTGTTAAAACATTGCAGGAGTCGGCGGAGAACCCGCTCTATCACAAATATTCGCCTTTTAGCGGGCATGCTTTCCTGAAGGAAGCCGTTGCGAAGCGTTACAAGGAAGATTATAACGTGGACCTGGATCCCGAAACGGAAGTTGCGATTTTATTTGGTGGAAAAACGGGCTTGGTCCAGTTGCCTCAAGTATTGCTCAATCCTGGCGACGTATGTCTCGTACCTGATCCAGGTTATCCGGATTATTGGTCCGGTGTGGCACTGGCGAAAGCGCACATGTCTTTTATGCCACTGCTAGAGTCCAATGCATTCCTACCTGATTATGAAGCAATCTCTACCGAGGATCGGGAAATGGCCAAGCTGATGTTCCTGAACTATCCCAACAATCCAACATCGGCAACCGCCCCGCTTTCCTTCTATGAAGATACGGTAGAGTTCGCCATTCAAAATAAAATCGTCGTAGCCAGTGACTTCGCCTATGGTGCAATTGGATTCGATGGACATCGTCCAGTAAGCTTTTTGCAGGCACCAGGTGCCAAAGAAGTGGGCATTGAGTTCTACACGTTATCCAAAACCTACAATATGGCGGGTTGGCGCGTCGGATTTGCTCTGGGCAATGCGGAGATCATCTCCAAAATCAATCTGCTGCAGGATCATATCTACGTGAGTCTCTTCGGAGGCATCCAGGCCGCTGCTGCTGCTGCACTGACATCTTCCCAGGAATGTGTCACTTCACTGGTTGCACGTTATGAATCACGTCGCGATTCTTTCTATAATGCACTCTCATCTATCGGCTGGCAGGCCCCTAAACCGGGAGGTTCCTTCTTTAGCTGGCTGCCTGTACCTGCGGGCTTTACTTCTGCTTCATTTGCCGACGTGTTACTGCGTGAAGCAAAAGTCGCGGTAGCACCGGGTATTGGTTTTGGTTCACATGGTGAGGGCTATGTGCGCGCAGGACTGCTAAGTGATGAAGATCGATTAAGGGAAGCAGCGGAGCGGATTGGCAAGTTGAATTTATTCAAGTAATTTACAGGTGTATAACCCCTTTGCATCTGCCAAGTTTCCATGGTATGTTATAAGGAAATATTGAACGAAACGTGATGACGGGACCAGTACGAGAGGATCAGCCGCGCCCAGAGAGTAAATTCCATCGGGCTGCAAGAATTTACCGCGGCTTCTCTCCGAAACCTACCCCTGAGCGGCCTGTGATGCACAGGACAGTGCCTTCTGTTACAGGGCATGAAGCCGGATGATCCAATCATCAATAAAGGTGGTACCGCGGAAGTAACGAACTTTCGTCCTTTTTAACTAAAAGGGCGGGAGTTTTTTTTGTACCCAACGGCCTGCTCCAGGGTCAATCATTAATATTGTTTAAGGAAGTGAAAACATGACCTCACGTATTGTAGTTAAGATCGGAAGTAGTTCGCTTACTACGGAAGAAGGCGGGCTTGATCGGAGTGCCATTACTTTTTTTGCCGGAGAAATTGCTGCCTTGGCCGAACAGGGCCATGAGATTCTTCTGGTCACTTCGGGAGCGGTAGCTGCCGGATTCCGGGAGATCGGTTACCCTCAGCGTCCCAAGCAGTTGCATGAAAAACAAGCTGCAGCGGCTGTTGGGCAAGCTTTGTTGATGCAGGCATATCAACAGGCTTTTGCAGCGCACCGCGTTACTACAGCACAAATTCTGCTCACCCGTACCGACTTTCACAGCCGGAAACGTATGGGCAATGCGGGCATGACGGTAGAAGAACTGCTCAAACAGCGCGTCATTCCGATCTTTAACGAGAATGATACCGTATCTGTCGATGAATTAAAGTTCGGAGATAACGATCTCCTGTCAGCTCTGGTAGCGAATCTGGTCAAGGCACAGCATCTGGTCATTCTTACAGATACCAACGGTCTGTACACGGCCGATCCACGAAAAGATCCGTCTGCGTTTCGTTATGACCGTATCCCCGAAATTACGGCAGAAATCTACGCCTATGCTGGCGGTTCTGGATCATCCGTAGGTACAGGCGGCATGCGATCCAAGGTAGATGCAGCCAAAGTGGCAACGCGTGGAGGCGTGCCTGTCTTTGTGGGAAGTGTGAAGGAACCTGGAGATATGCAAAAAGCGGTTGATGGAACCGGAAAAGGAACGTATTTCGAGACTCGCCTTGCCGCTCTCTCTCGTAAAAAGCAATGGCTTGGCTTCATGTCTACTCCGCTCGGTACCGTCGTTGTGGATAATGGTGCCGAAGAAGCACTCGTCCATGGTGGTCATAGTCTCCTGCCTGTAGGTGTCAAACGTGTGCTGGGTACCTTCCATGCCGGAGATGTTGTAGAGGTACTGGGTATGGATGAAACCTTGCTCGGTCGTGGTATCGTCAATTATGATGATGACCAGCTACGGCTCATCGCAGGACTGCCAAGTGGTGAAGTGATGAAGCAGCTGAACAGCATCCATCGACTTGAGGTTATTCATCGGGACGAGTGGATTACGTTAAAATAGAAAACCTCTAATCCTACCGAGTGTACTGCTCAGGATCATATGATATAGCCATTAAATAATCTTTTGTTTCCACTTTATATATGGGAGGAATTTATGATGAGTGAAGTCAGGGAAAAAGCGAGTAAGGCCCAAGCCGTGGTTCCGCAGCTGAATCGACTGAGCACAGAACAAAAAAATAACGCCCTGCTGGTCATGGCGGACGCATTGATTGCCCAATCGGATTCCATTATAGTAGCAAACGCTGACGATCTGGAACGTGGCAGACAGCAAGGTACGCCAGAATCGATGCTGGATCGCCTCGCTTTGAATAAAGAGCGTATCTCTGGTATCGCTGAAGGACTGCGTCAGATCGTGGAATTGCAGGACCCTGTCGGCGAAGTGCTGGAGACGTTCACTCGTCCAAACGGATTGCATGTTGAAAAATTGAGAGTGCCCATCGGTCTGATCGGCATCATCTACGAGGCACGTCCAAATGTTACAGTAGATGCCGCCGGACTATGCCTCAAAACAGGCAACGCTGTACTGCTGCGAGGTGGCTCCTCGGCCCTCTCCTCCAACCGCAAAATTGTGGAGGTACTCCATCAGGCACTGGCAACAACAGACATGCCCGCCGACGCCTTGCAGCTTGTGGAGGATGCAGACCGCTCTTCCGTGGACGAAATGCTCAAGTTAAATGGACTGCTCGATGTCATCATCCCACGCGGCGGAGCCTCACTAATCCGCAATGTGGTCGCCAATGCAACAGTGCCTGTGATCGAAACCGGCGCAGGTATCTGCCATACCTATGTGGATGAATCTGCCGATCCGGTTATGGCTGTGGAGATTGCAGTTAATGCCAAGGCACAGCGTCCATCGGTATGCAACTCCATGGAAACCTTGTTGCTGCACGCTGTATACGCGGAGGAGCATCTGCCGGCTATGGCTGAACAACTCCGTGAAGCGAATGTCCTGTTGAAGGGTTGTGACACGGTTCGCCGTCTCGTTCCCTCTGCCCTTCCTGTGACGGAAGAAGATTTTGCGACAGAGTACAATGATTATATTTTAAATATTCGTGTAGTTCAGAACCTGGATGAAGCGATGGAGCATATTGCACGTTATGGCACAAAGCATTCGGAGTGTATCGTCACCAAGGATACGAGTAATGCAGAACGTTTTTTACATGATATAGATGCAGCTGCTGTATACCATAATGCTTCCACACGTTTCACAGACGGATTTGAGTTCGGTTATGGAGCCGAAATTGGGATCAGTACCCAGAAGCTGCATGCTCGTGGACCGATGGGTCTGCCTGCATTAACGTCAACCAAATACCGTATCACTGGCAATGGACAAATCCGGCAATAATATCGCAGCTACAGTTATATAGGAGGAACGATAAATATGAGTCAAGAACAACAGACGTTATTACAACAAAAGATTACTTTTCACGGAGCAGGTGCGATGGCGGAAGCCATCGTGCGCGGATTAATTTCCCGCCTTGTCGTTCGTCCTCAGGATATTACGATGCTGAACCGCAGCAACCAGAAACGTCAGGAGGAGCTCAGTACCCGTTATGCCGTACATACCGGAACTGCTGCACAATCGCTGGATCATCTCTCCGCTTCTCCCGTTATTGTACTCTGCATGAAACCGAAGGATGCTGCCGCAGCGCTGCGTCAACTTGGGCCGCTCCTGTCTCCGGATCAATTAATCGTCTCCGTTATTGCCGGATTATCGATCCGTACGATGCAATCCCTGCTGGGACGTAAGCAACCGATCGCCCGCACCATGCCGAATACGTCCAGTACAATCGGGCTTGGAGCAACCGGACTTGCCTTCTCTGAAGAGATTACGGATGAACAGCGTAGTACAGTCATGACGATGTTCGAAGCTGTCGGAATCGTGACCATTGTGCCTGAAGATAAACTCGAAGTGCTCACAGGTATTTCCGGAAGTGGTCCGGCTTATGTATACTATTTGATGGAGGCCATGATTGCCGCAGGTATTCGTGGCGGCTTATCCAGCCAACAATCCCGCGATCTGACTGTTCAGACCGTGCTGGGTGCTTCTCGCATGGTACAACAGACTGGCCTAGAGCCAATGAAACTCCGTAGTGATGTGACCTCCCCGGGAGGTGCAACCCAGGCAGCACTAAAAACGCTGGACGAGGGAGATTTCTTTGAAAATGTAATCGCAGCCGTCAACCGCTGTGCAGAGCGCTCACGGGAGATGGGAGCTGCTTTGGAAGGAGATTTAAAATGAATACTATGTGCACAGCCACATATCGTCTGCATGATGATCGTGCAGACTTCCGCAAGAAGGCTGAGTCCATTGCTGTCGGCATGACTGTTGGCAGTTGGACCGAATTGCCTCAGGCCAAGCGTGAGGCGATGCAGAAACATCTGGGTGAGGTCATCAGCGTTGAGGTGCATGAAGCTGAGGGCATGGCCCCAGGTGAGCGTTACGCCGATATTACCATTGGTTATCCGGATGTAAATTTTAGCCGTGATATTCCTGCCCTGCTCGTGACGGTCTTTGGCAAAATCTCAATGGATGGACGCATCAAACTGACACGGCTTGGATTCTCAGACGGCTTCCTCAGCGCATTCCCCGGTCCCAAGTTTGGACTGAACGGTGTTCGTGATCTGCTAGGTGTACATGATCGTCCATTGTTAATGAGTATCTTTAAATCAGTTATTGGACTGGATGCAGACGAATTGAAGGAACAGTTTATTCGCCAGGCTCTTGGTGGAGTAGACTTGATTAAAGACGATGAAATTCTGTTTGAGAACAAACTGACTCCGATTGAGAAAAGAGTCGAGGTCTGCATGAAAGCTGCGGAACAGGCACGCAAGGAGACGGGTAAGAAACTTCTTTATGCCGCGAATTTGACTGGACCTACATCACGCCTGAAACAACAGGCTGAACGTGCGATAGGTGCAGGAGCAAATGCGCTGTTGTTCAATGTCTTGTCTTACGGATATGACGTGCTGCACGAACTAAGCAGTGATCCGGACATCAACGTGCCAATCATGGCTCATCCTGCGCTTGCAGGTGCACTGTATCCTTCACCACACTATGGTATCTCGGCTTCCGTCCTGCTGGGACAGCTGATGCGACTTGCCGGAGCGGATCTGGTGCTCTTCCCTTCCCCTTACGGATCGGTGACAATGCCGAAGGAAGAGAATATGGCCATTACAGAACAATTGCTGTCACCTGAGCTTCCGGTCAGAACCAGCATGCCTGTGCCTTCGGCTGGTATACATCCAGGGCTTGTACCGCTTATTCTGCGTGACTTCGGCACCGATGTCATCGTTAATGCCGGCGGAGGTATTCATGGACATCCCATGGGCACTGAGGCAGGCGGACGGGCATTCTTGCAGGCTATCGAGGCAGCCCAGCGTTCCATTCCACTGGCAGAGTATGCAGTCGAACATCCCGAACTGAAAAGTGCACTGGATCTGTGGGGTGGCGAACGATGAGAAGTGATAAAAAAACGGTCATTTTCTGTGATTTCGATGGCACGATCACCCTTTCGGACAATATTGTAGCAATTATGAAACATTTTAAACCCGAAGGTATTGAAGCAATTATGAAAGACACGATTGAACAGCGAGTTTCGCTCCGCGAAGGTGTGGGAGCGATGTTCGCTCTGTTGCCTTCTTCGCAGAAAGATGAGATTGTGGAATTTGTACTTGGACAGGCTGGCATCCGAGAAGGGTTCAGCGAATTTCTTGCATACGTTCGGGACGAGGGCATTGAATTCAATGTCACCAGCGGCGGAATGGACTTTTTTATCGAGCCTTTGCTCGCTCCATTCGATATTCCACAGGATCACGTTTATTGCAATGGGGCAGATTTCACAGATGAATTTATACGTATTGAATGGCCTAATCCATGTCAGCCTCCTTGTGAGAACGGATGCGGCATGTGTAAAACGACGGTTATTCGTACATTCCCGGAAGAACAATATAATCGTATCCTCATTGGAGACAGTCTAACGGATTTTGAAGGTGCCAAAATCGCTGATCTTGTCTACTCCCGTTCTATCCTGACGGATAAGTGTATAGAGCTGGGTGTGGATCATGTCCCATTCACAACCTTCTACGATATTATGGAAGATATGAAACAGAAGCAAACACAAGGAGTGCTGTAAAAATGGGTTTTGAAAAGATTACATTGGAACATAAACGCCAGGTCCTCGAAGAGCTGGCTGATATCAAAGCGCTGTTTGCCAGCCGTAACTGGTTCCCTGGTACAAGTGGCAACCTGTCGATGCGTGTGGGCGACTTCGACCCGGAGCAATTCTACTTTGCAGTTACTGCATCAGGCAAAGACAAATCCCTCCGCACACCGGAAGACTTTCTGTTTGTGGACAAGCATGGTAAAGCCATTGAGACCACAACCCTGAAACCGAGCGCTGAAACGTTGATTCACTGCGAAATCTATCGTTTAACCGGCTGTGGCGCGGTGTTCCATGTGCATACCGTATTTAACAACCTGATCAGTGAATTCTTTGGAGCAGATGGACACGTACCGATTCAAGGCATCGAATTGATCAAGGCTTTCAACATCTGGGAAGAAAATGCGGAGATTCGTGTACCGGTCCTGCCTAACTTCGCTGATATTCCATCCATCGCTGAATTGGTGCCAGGTGTACTTGATGCCAACGTACCAGGAATTTTGCTGCGTAATCACGGTATTTATGCCTGGGGCAAAGATGCTTTTGAAGCGAAACGTCATCTGGAAGCGTTCGAGTTCCTGTTCGAAGTGATGTACCGTCAACTTCTGCTGAAGGGTGCTACGAAATAGCAATCATTTATTCGAAATAAAAGCTGCAAAACCAAAAACACGCCAAGGCTAATATACATAGTCCTCGGCGTGTTTTTTTATGTTTGGGAAATTGTAGCGATTGGAAGGTTACTCTATCATCGTAGTGTCAGTGTAACTATTCTTTAGTTCAACTAAGTAAAGCTCTACAGACGATCGTCCCGATCCTTGAATAAAAAGAGACTGTCCGCTCCCTCATCATTTCGATGAGCCGCACTAGAGATACCCGTCCCCCTCTGCTTGCCAAACAACAGCTTCAGACCGCCAAAAATGAGCAGCAAGGACACAATGACGGTGTTCACATACGAACGAATCTCGTACGTCATAAATGCATCCGGGAACATCTCATTCAGCTGTGGAATGACCAAGCGGATAAACAGATAGTACAATCCCAATGCAGCAATTCCGAATCCAATCAGGCGCTGGTGACGAGCCCAATCCTTGAAAATAGGTTGATCTGTCAACGGTTCGCGGCCATACCTGCTTGAACACTGAAGTCCGTCAAAGAAGCTGTAGAACCAGATCAACGGAATCATGAACAGGAACACCGATAAATGAAGCAGGTCCAGAACGTAGATACTGCCGAGAAACAGGAACATGAGTTGCATGCCTCTTTTTTGCAGTCCCAGATACAGATGACCCGCACCCGGAAAGGCTGATAACAGGGTTGCCAGCACTTTGCTTCGCCGTCCAGAAGCCCTGCCCATCTCCAGCTCCTCGAACAACGTACGATCCTGCAATACCTCACCGGCCTGCTTGCGATGCACATGCTGGACCGCATCAAACATGCAGTAAACCCAGATGACAGGCAGAATGAGCAAGAACATCAGAAATACGGATTCATTCGTAATAGAAGCTACAAAAACCATCATGGCAAATGAACCGAAGAACGCGATAAGGAATGATAAACCGCGATGTAACAGTCCGAGATGAAGATGTCCCAGACCTGGAACAAAGGAAAGCAGAATCGTGAAGAATCGTTCGCTTTCACTGCCTTTTTGATACATGGGTTGACCATAAGGAGCCGCAGGCACGCCATACTCACCGTTCTGATGCTGATGTATTCCCTCCATGTCCATGTCCATCTCCATCTGTCCCAGATGACCTTCCTGACCAGTGTATGCTCCCTGATATGCCGCCCCCTGGTGCGGTCCACTGTAATGTGCGCCATATCCATGGTATCGGGCATCATTAGGCGATGGGGCACGCAGCAGAACGATAATCATATCCAGCATGCTGACACACCAGAAGAATATGGTCCCCAAAGCCCCAAGAATCATTAATTCCCGCTCACTCACCAGAATTGCCAGCATAAACGAACCAACAGCTGTCCCAAAAAAGAGTAATGGATAGATTACAGCTCTGGCAGGCCGACCCCAATAGAGAAAACCCAGACCCGGAATCAGGTTTAATAAGAATGCAAGTAATTTGTTACGATCTGATTGCACAGTCTTCATCCTTTCTTTTCAGGCAATACGAAACAATTTATGGTCCAGGCTTGAAGTGATCCAGCCATGATGTGGCTGCCTCCGTCCATTTTTCCGTAAATGACCCCCTGTTCTCACCTTCCTGGAACTTATGATAAGGGGCTACCTTGTCAAACAGTCCCGAGGAGAGGAAGATTAACGTCAGACAAGCCGCTACAGCATAATGAAACACTTTGTGATCCAGCCAGAGACGTCTTCGTCCAGAACGCGATTTGCGCTTTGGCTTGGAGGATTGCATTTCCGTAATATGATTCATGACCGAATCGGCGAAGCCTACCGGGTCCTTCAGTTGTGGCAACTCCCGATGAATGCTGAGTGCTTCGAGATAGTTGTCCATTGCTTCCGGAACGTCCATAAGCACCTGTTCCATCAAACTTGCCTGGTTTGCAGTCATTCGGCCTTCAATATAATCAGTCCATTCCTGGACGGTATACATCCTTTTATTCCTCACGCCACTCATCCTCCTTCCAATGATTTCGAATCCACTGCCGGGCACGATACAGACGGGACTCCACGGTTTTCACTGCGACCTGTGCATCACGGGCAATCTGCTCATAATTTTTTTCGCTTAAGTAATACGCAGTAATAATGTCCCTATGCTGGGCAGGCAGCTGATTGATTCGCTCGCGCAACTTCTCCTGACGCTCTTCACGCACGAGGCGGGCAAGAACATCTTCTTCACGACCGGGCATGTTCATTATTTTTTCTTCTCCGCCCAGATCCTCAGCGCTTCGTCTGCCCAGCTTGCGTTTGGCATCAATTGCTTTGTGAAAGGCAATTCGGGTTAACCACGTTTTGAAACCTTCGGATCGGTAATCGGGGAGAGATTTGACCATTTGAATGAACGCCTCCTGCGCTGCATCCTGTGCATCCTGATCGTTCCGTAATACGGAGTAGGCCACATGGTATACATGCTGGCTGTACTTTTCGATCAACAAACGCATCTGGGATGTATCGCCTTGACGGATTTGTTCGATTAAGCGCGCTTCATCAATGACTCTCCCCTCCTCTCCACTACAATAGACGACAACTTGTTTGTTGACCCCTGCGTATTCATTCATTTTTTTTATAAAAAGGTTACACATTGCCTGAAAAGTCAGTTCCACCGGGAACTTAACATATCTTACTTAACATCTCTATAATCTAAAAAAACAGGCACAGAATATCTTCTGGCCTGTTTCTGGTTTATCTGAATGAAATTGTTGCCTAATCTAACATTCGTATTAACGTCCACCGTTACGGAACCGCTGGGTATATGCCTTGGCGTCCTGCACATTCTTCACGCGGTTACGGCTCCATTCAAGCAGAATTCGGTCGATATAGCGGAAATGCACTTTACCAGCAAACACCGCTTCCTTCAATGCCATGAGAATCAGTTCCTCCTGATAGCGATCCTGATCCAGCCAGCTGGATATAGTTTCGCATTCCATCGGGGAAAGCGGGCGGCCAAATTCTTTTTCAAAAATAGAGAACATATTTCGTTCTTCCTCTTCTTTTTGAACACTGTTCGAATCCGGGCGTAATGCATTACTGTCCTGCTGCTGCTTACGAGCAACGGCCAACTCCTCTGCTGTACATCCTGCCAGCTTGGCATATAATCCATGCAGATCATAACGTTCATACTGAATATCACGCTCTTCATCCCGATGCTCGTCAATGTGAATGTACCCGTCTCTCATAAGACGTTGCAGCATTCTGGCGATGCCTTCAGGAGCAAGACCCATACGGGTTGCAAGCTCTTCAAGCGTTGGGAACTCATTGAATTCGACTTGCCGGAATCCAAACAATTGAATCAGCAGAAGTACCTCTGCGTCACTTAACCCCAGCTGATGATAATAGCGCAATAAAGCATATGGGAGCTGCGCTGTCCCTGATGCCATACCGTAAGCTGCTCCATTCAACCAGGCTTTGGAGCCGGTTTCTTCCATGGACTCGCGGTTAAGCATTAAGGGTACAGACGATAGAGCATACGTGGGAATGCAATTGTTTCACGTACGTGATCCAATCCACAGATCCATGCTACCGTCCGCTCCAATCCCAGACCGAAGCCGGAGTGAGGAACCGATCCGTATTTACGTAAGTCCAGATACCACTGATATGCCTCTTCCGACAATTGATGCTCATCAAAGCGCTGCTGCATCAGTTCCGGATCATCAATACGCTGGGAACCACCAATGATCTCTCCGTATCCTTCGGGTGCGATCATATCTGCACAGAGGACCACTTCAGGACGATTTGGATCAGGTTTCATGTAGAATGCCTTGATTCCAGCCGGATAATGGGTAATAAAGACCGGTGTTTCGTATTTCTCGGCAATCGCCGTTTCGTGTGGAGCACCAAAGTCTTCTCCCCAAGGAATATCGAAGCCTTGTCCATTCAGGAATTCAATCGCTTCATCATACGTAATGCGCGGGAATGGAGCTACAATTTTTTCAAGCTTGGATACATCACGTCCGATGGACTCCAGTTCAGCACGGCAGTTTTTCAGAACCGTTTGAACCACGTGAGCAATAAACTTCTCTTGCACTCGCAGGCTTTCCTCGTGATCCACAAACGCCATTTCCGGCTCAATCATCCAGAACTCAATCAGGTGACGACGTGTTTTGGATTTTTCGGCACGGAACGTAGGACCGAAGGAGTACACTTTGCCCAGCGCCATTGCTGCAGCTTCCATATACAACTGTCCACTTTGTGTCAGATAGGCATCTTCATCAAAGTATTTGATGTGGAACAAGTTCGTCGTTCCTTCAGCAGATGAAGGTGTAAGAATCGGAGGATCAACCTGAGTGAATCCGTTACCATCAAAGAACTGCTGAACAGCGCGGATGATCTCCGCACGAATAACCATAATCGCACGTTGTTTTGTCGAACGCAGCCACAGATGGCGATGATCCATCAGGAAGTCTACCCCATGCTCTTTCGGTGTAATTGGATAGTTTTCAGTCAGATGGATAATTTCCACGCCAGTAACTGTCATCTCATAACCGGATGCACTACGCGGTTCTTCACGGATAATACCTGTTACATACAATGAACTTTCTTGAGTCAAGCTCTTCGCAGCATTCCAGATATCTTCGCTAACTTCACTCTTAACCACTACCCCTTGAATATATCCGGTTCCATCACGCAGTTGCAAAAATTGAATTTTGCCGCTGGAACGTTTGTTGTTAATCCAGGCGCCGATTTTAACAGTCTCGCCCACATGCTCACTCACATTACGAATTACACAATCCGTACTCATGCCCATATCTCTCCTTGGAATCCTGAATTTGAAAATGCAGCGGGCAGGCATATGCCTGTCCCCTGCACTTCCTTGTCATGCTATATTCACTTTACAATTAGATTACAGAGAATTCAATACGATTCGGTGTGTATCTCTTGCAATCACCAATTCTTCGTTCGTAGGAACTACAAGAACGTCCACTTTGGAATTCGCTGTTGTGATGCGGCGTGGCTCTCCAGAGCGAATTGCATTCAGCGCTTCATCCAGTTCAACACCCAGGTACGTGAGTTGCTCACATACTTTTTGGCGAAGAACAACGGAGTTTTCACCTACACCAGCCGTAAATACGATCACGTCTACACCGTTCATTGCTGCTGCATAAGAACCGATGTATTTACGCAAACGGTATTCGTACATCTCGAATGCAAGCGTGGAGTTAGCATCGCCAGCTTCCATACCTTCCGTGATTTCACGCATGTCGCTGCTGATGCCGGAGATTGCAAGAAGTCCACTATGTTTATTCAACATGGAGTTTACTTCGCTCACGCTCAGTTCTTCCTTGTTCATAACATAAGGTACAATTGCCGGATCCAGGTCACCACTACGTGTTCCCATCATCAATCCTTCGAGTGGAGTCATGCCCATGGACGTGTCAACGGATACGCCGCCCTGTACAGCCGTTACACTACCACCATTACCAACATGGCATGTAATGATCTTCAGATCTTCCAATGGACGATCCAGATATTCAGCTGCTGCCTTGCTTACGTAATCATGGGAAGTACCATGTGCTCCATAACGACGCACTTTATACTTTTTGTAAAGCACACGTGGAATAGCATACAGATATGCTTTTTCCGGCATCGTTTGATGGAAAGCCGTATCAAAGACCATTACCTGTGGTACTCCTGGCATATTGGATTCAGCCGCACGAATACCCATCATTGCTGCAGGGTTATGAAGTGGAGCCAGATCGAACAGACGGCGGATTTCTGCTTTGGCAGCATCATCAACCAATGTCGATTCCTTAAATGCTTCACCACCGTGAACCACACGATGTCCAACAGCCTGAATTTCATCAACGGAACCAAGCACACCGTTTTCTTTATCTGTCAGGATGTCAATAACTTTACGAATCGCTGTAGTATGTTCGAGAATTTCGCTAACTTCCGTAACATCCTCGCGGCCCGTTGGTTTATGAGTCAGAATGGAAGAGTCCATGCCGATCCGCTCTACCAGACCTTTTGCCAATACAGATTCATCCGTCATGTTATACAATTGATATTTGAGCGAGGAACTCCCCGCATTAATTACGAGTACTTTCACAGCCGGTCACCATCCTTGTCGTACTTGAAGAATCCTTCGCCTGTTTTAACACCCAGGTGTCCTGCACGCACCATTTTCTTCAGAACTGTGGAAGGACGATATTTCAATTCACCGAATTCACGGAACATTCTTTCGAGTGCAGCTTCTACCGAATCCAATCCGAAACGGTCTGCCATCTCAAGCGGTCCGTGCTGGAAATTGTATCCGATACGCATAGCGTCATCAATATCTTCAGCGGAAGCGACACCTTCCTGCAGTACATGCAGCGCTTCGTTGATCAGAAGACAGATCAGTCTGGACGTAACAAATCCAGGCGATTCATAGATCATAACGCCTTTTTTGTCCGCTACTTCTTCCACAAAACGTCTAGTTTCTGCAAAAGTGCTATCGGATGTTTTCAGACCACGAATAATCTCTACAAGATCAACCCGGGAAACCGGGTGAATAAAGTGCATACCAATAACACGCTCTGGGTATTTGGTTGAGCTTGCAAGCTCAGTCAAACTCAGCGTGGATGTATTACTTGCAAGAATTACGTTGCTTGGGCAAACTTGGTCAAGTTGACTGAATACCGCTTTTTTCGCTTCCAGATCTTCAGAAATAGTCTCAATGACCATATCGCAAGTTCCGAGTTCAGCCAGATGAGCAACTTTGGTAATACGGGAGAGAATCAATTTCTTCTCAGCCTTCGTAATGGCCCATTTCTCCAGTTGTTTATCAAGGTTCGTCTCAATCATGTTATACGCATGATCCAGCTTCTCCGTTGTGTGTTCCACCAGAAGCACATCAAGTCCTTTGGCTGCAAGCATCTGGGAAATACCTTGCCCCATCGTGCCGCCGCCGACAACTCCTATCTTTTTGAAAAACATGGTTCTGCTCCATCCTTTCGGTTCTCTATTTCTCTATTGTACCCTGTTCGCCGAAAATTACAAATTTCGACCCAACATATAATAATATCTTAGCACGACTGAAATGTAAAAAAAAATAACCGACATAAATAAATTATGCCGGTAGAAGGGCGCTGTCACGAAATTGACAACGAAATTGATCGCCAGACAATACTTCTTCCCTGAGCAACGTGTCGAGGGAATTGTCGAAAATTGTCCGCTGTTCTTCAAGCAATCGTTTGGTCTGTTCCATCAGGTCTTGCAGGATTAATTTATTCTCCCGCATCAATTCTTCCGTAGTTACCATATCCATGTTAACAATACCCAACGTCGTGAGCCCGGAAGCCATCATCGTCTGTACTACATTCGTTGCTTGTTCAAAGTCATTCCGAGATCCTGTACTGCGTCCACCGTAATACATTTCCTCTGCTGCTGCACCTCCGAGGGCAATCATGATTTGCTCTTCAAGAAAACGCTTCGAGTACAGAAATTGCTCTTGTTGCGGGTTATGACGTACATAACCCAAGGCCTGTCCACGAGGGCTAAGTGCAACCTGACTCACACTGCCAGGACGAACCAGTTCAGCCATGATGGCATGTCCCAACTCATGAATAGCTACTCTTTTCTTCTCTTCCACGCTGGATTCGCGGTCTGTCTTCTCACCCATCATTACTTTATCAATCGCAAGGGACAGATGACGCTGTTCAATGTTGAGCAGCCCGTCTCTCATCGCGTAAATTGCAGCTTCGTTCATCACGCTTTCCAGCTGCGCTCCAGAGAAACCATAGGATTCTTCTGCTGTCTTATCAAGGCTGACCCCTTCCAAAAGAGGTTTATTAACTGCATGCAGCTCCAGTATGTGTTTTCTGCCTTTCTTATCCGGCAAGTCTACCTGAATATGACGGTCAAAACGACCTGGACGCGTCAGTGCGCTATCCAGCATTTCTTTTCGGTTCGTAGCGGCGATCACGAGTATACGTGGTGTTTCGGAAGAGTATATGCCATCCATTTCCGTCAACAGCTGATTCAGCGTCTGATCATATTCACGCTGTTGTCCACCTTCGCGTTTTCCACCGATCACATCAATTTCATCAATAAATATAATGGCATTTTCCTTATTTTCTTTAGCGGCGCGAGTTCTTGCATCACGGAACAAATCACGTATTCTGCCTGCACCTACACCAACATACATCTCAACAAACTCACTGCCTGAAGCAGCTACAAAAACAGAGTCGGTATAATGAGCAGCAGCTTTGGCCATCAAGGTTTTACCTGTTCCTGGAGGGCCAGTAAGCAGTATACCTTTCAAAGGACGAATACCAAACTTCTGAATTTCTTCATGTCGAATGAGAAAATCAAGCGCTTCCCGCAGTTCCTGCTTGGCACTCTCCTGGCCACCGATTTCTTCAAAAGTCAGCTTGGAAGGTCCTTTTTTCTTGCGTTTACGTTCCTGACCTGCCCCCACCGTAATCCCACCCCGCATTTGCATCATGAGCAGCAGAGCTCCCACAAGCATTACAGCGATCAGAATGGGAATCATGTTTACACCGATAAAAGCGAGAAAGATAATCAATACGGGTACAAATCCAATGGCAATTTCTTTCGTCCATTTAGGCATTAGGCCACACTCCTATCTGACCGGGCACACGCGGCAGAATAATAAACTTACTGGCATCTCCATCTCTGAGACTAACATATACATTATTGTCATCCATGGCTGTATTTACCTTGATCCCATTTGTAGCCATTTTAGACAAGGTCGGTGTAATTTCGGTGTATTGCTTGTTCTCCATCGCTTGTGCTACGGTAAACATCGCGCTTCCCCACCAGCTCTCTAATGCTTCGTTGGAATGATCCACGACATCCAGCTTCAACGAACGAGTGCCAATCAAGGTTTGTCCTTCTTTGTGAATATATTGTACCAACCTGCCCAGATCAACATCCGGCTGCAGATCGAGTTTCAACTGTACATCATTGCGGTTAATAGTTAATTGAACATCATTGACTCCATCGTACTGGGTAACCATTTTTTGAATTGGGCTTTGCACAGCCACATGACGATACACAAACCAACCTCCAAACAACACAACGGCTGAAATGACGGCAGTCAGAGCAATAGGCAATACTTTTATCTTCAAGTGAGTTACCCCTCCTAAATTTTGGCCCATCCTATAACTTGTAGGCAAGAATATGAATATGTGTACGTAATGTCCTGTGATGTGCCTAACAGGATTTATTTGTGTATGATGTATCCTTGAATACATATTTGAGTATATCACATCGTATATACAATATCTAAGGCGAAAATATGAATAAATTATTAATTTTAACTATTCAAATCCAAAATGATCAACAAAGTACGCCAAAGAACCGGACCAGTCGGGTTTCCGTCTGCCGGTTCTTTAATGTATTCTTTTGGACGATAGTATTTATGCTAATTCTAGCTATTTGGGATCGTATAGACCAGATCCACCTGATCCCCGTTACTGAAGCGGTAAAACCGATAATAGTTGTGAGTATCATCATTATAATACACTTGCCATACATAGATTCCATTCACAACGCCTGGCATGATTCGTTTGATCTCCCCACCGGGAACTTCAGAGCTGAACCGATTTCGAATCTGAGCTTCATTCATGCCGTTCTTTAACAGTTCACCGTGTACTGCATTGGTTCCCGTCACGGGTTTGTTATTCTCATCAAACTTGATCCACACCATGACATCCTGGTTATCCTTATTTTTGCCGATCAGGGTCCAGTATATGTTGTCTCCGCCGTCTTTCTGCCCCCAGACATACTTACGCAGCTCTTCGTGGGACGTAATCCCCAGCTGTTCCTGGGCCGCCTGTATGGCCAACGCCTCTTCCTTGCGCTGATCCTGGGTAACATAGACATAATAACGCTGAAGTCCAAACAGAATCAGAACCAGGAGCAGCAGCGAAATCCATATCCACTTCTTTTTTTTCTTCAAAAGCCGAACTTCCTTTCCCTATGACGATGCTGTCCTTGTAATTAACGGGCAAGCAAACTGTCAAATGCCAGCTGAGACTCACGCAGAATGCGCTCTTCATCCATCGTAAGACATTCGCCATGTTTAACCACTTGTTTACCATCCACCCACACATGCTCCACATCTTTGGCCGATGCCGAGTAGACCGTATGGGAAATCAGATCCGTATGCGGATAGAAATGGGCCTGTTCGATGTTCAACGCGATGAAGTCAGCCTTCATGCCAACTTGCAGAGCGCCTGTATTGTTCAGGAATATGGATTTAGCACCATATGAAGTTCCAAGCAGAAGCGCTTCCCCTGCCGGCACTGCAGTAGGGTCACCGGACACACCTTTGTGAATCAACGCAGCCAATCTCATCTCTTCAAACATATCCAGGTTATTGTTACTTGCTGGTCCGTCTGTTCCCAGAGACACAGTCACGCCTGCTTTCAACAGATCAGGCACACGCGCAACACCCGAAGCCAATTTCAGGTTACTGCCTGGATTGTGGGAAACTGCTACATCATGCTTTGCGAGAATCTCGATCTCTTCATCATTCAGATGTACCGCATGTGCAACCAGAGATGGACGGGAGAAAAATCCTAGCTTCTCCAGATGTGCGACTGGACGCAGTCCGTAATCAGCCACGTTCTGTTCCACTTCGCGAAGCGTTTCAGACATATGCGTATGCAAAGGCAGATTCAGATCATGAGCAACCTGTACCAGCTTCTCTATGTAATCCGGAGGGCAAGTGTAAGGGGCGTGCGGAGAGATTACGGTTGTAATTCTTCCGTCTGCTTGTCCATTCCATTGACGGGCAAATGCTGCGGACTCTTCGAGCTTGCGCAGTTGTTCTTCTTCTGAGCAAAGCCCGATTACCCCACGTGCCAGAGCAGCCCGAACGCCGGATTGTTCCACCACTTTCGCAACCTGATCCATATGATCATACATATCTAGGAAAGCTGTTGTTCCACCCTTCAACATTTCAAGCACGGAAAGTGATGTGCCCCAATATACGTCTTCAGACGTCAATTTGGCTTCCATTGGCCACATTTTCTCCTGCAACCATACTTGTAACGCCAGATCGTCTCCATGGCCTCTGAGGAGCGACATGGCCGCGTGACCATGCGTATTGATCAGACCCGGCAAGAAGAACAGTCCTTTTCCGTCCACCTTTGTCAGGCTTTCGTCTCCTTCCGGCAATGTCTCACCAATATGCACAATCTTGTCATTCTCAACAACCATAAAACCTTGAACCACGTTCCAATTCGTACCTTCACTCACGGCAAATTTGCCGTTGTGAATTACCCATCTATTTGTCGTCATCTTCCTCGTCGTCCTTTCCATTCTCCAAGTAATAAGCCAGGCTAAGTAGATCCGTCGTAAAATCAGCATGATGAATGCGAATATGCGGCGGGGTCTTCAGGATCGTTGGCGCAAAGTTCAGAATCGCTTCAATTCCTGACTCAATCAGCTGATCTGCAACATTTTGGGCTTCCGTATCCGGAACCGTGATAATACCTATACGAATGTTATCTTTTTTGACCGAATCCGTTAATTCATTCATCGGTTGTACCGTCAAACTGTTGATTTGACTCCCAATTTTCGGACCGTAGGCATCAAATACAGCGACGATCTTCATGTTGTCTTTGAGATAGGCATTGTAATTGGACAAGGCATGTCCCAAATTACCTGCTCCGACAAGAGCTACATTGATCTGCTGGTCTATTTTTAAAATATGGCGGATTTTCTCAATGAGATATGAAACGTCATATCCAATCCCTTTACGACCAAAGTCACCAAAGTAAGCCAAGTCTTTACGAATCTGGGCAGGATTCAAATCCAGCCTCAGTCCAAGTTCTTGTGAAGAAACCGTATTGACTTCCCGCTGATGCAGTTCATTCAAATAACGCAAGTAAACAGGTAATCTACGCACCACGGCTTCCGAAATTTTATCTGATTTCATTCATTGCTCCCCCTTACCAAGGCCACGATAGATAGATGAAAAGATGAGCACCCTGTCTAAAACGATGCAAAATGATTACTGAATTAAACAGGATGCTCCTTGTTATATAATGGATAATTGCTTTAATCGCTTTACTCGCATATCCATGAAACGAATACATGATATTACTCAATTTTACCGCCAATCACTGGCGCCTTGCAATAATGGAAGCTACAGAGCGTATCTGTTATTGTTGCTCTTCGGTTGGTCTCTCGAGCCATTCCGAAATGCGTGGAACCATCTGCTCTGTAAGCATGTGCTCCATTTTGGGACCAGGTAATGAATATAAAAAGTACTTGCCATAATACGCTTCAATAACGCGTGTATCGTATACAATCACAATGCCTCTGTCTTTGCCTGTACGAACCAGTCTGCCAAATCCCTGTTTGAAACGGATGACGGCTTGTGGCACGGATAGCTTCATAAACGGGTTTTTCTTCTGCTGCTGCAAAAGCTCGCTCTTCGCTTCCACTAATGGATGATTCGGTGGCTGGAACGGCAGTCTGACAATTGCAAGGCAGGTCAGAGCCTCTCCCGGAATGTCCACGCCTTCCCAAAAGCTGCTTGTGCCAAGTAGCACCGTTGCTTTAGCATCTTGGAACCGACGTGTAAGCTTGGAACGGCTGCCGCTGTCCACCCCTTGCCCAAGCAAAGAGATATCGTTGCCTGACAAGGCCTCCTTAAGCGGGTCATAGACCTGTCGCAGCATGCGGTAGGAGGTAAACAACACCATCATGCGTCCACGAGTCGCAATAGCCGTTTCCGCGAGCGAGTGCACGAGCATATCCACAAAGTGTGCATCGCCTACACTGCCCTTCACGCTTGGGAAATCACGCGGAATGACAAGCAGCGCTTGTTCTCGATAATTGAACGGTGAAGGTAGCATCGACGTTAACAGACGGTTATTGTCGGCAGCTTCCTGCAAACCCAGCTGTTCGATCATGAATTGAAATGACTTGTCAACGGAGAGCGTAGCCGATGTAAGCACAACGCTTTTCTTTTTATCAAAGAACATATCCTTCAATTGTGCACTGACATCGACAGGAACAGCATAGAGTTGCAGTGATTTACTGCGGAACTGGCCGCTGGCCTCCATCCAGTACACGGTATTGGCATCATCCATCCGCATGAAGAAACGCAGATTATCCTTAATCGTTGCCAAATCCTTGAGCAGACCTGAGATATCCGTAATCAGACTATCGGACTGATAATCGTCCTGATCTTCTTTCACTTCAAGCAGCAGCTTGTCGCCTTTACGAATCAAATCGCCTAGGGTGACATAAATTTGGTTTTCAGCGTCCTGCAATTCCTGCCATTTGGCTGGTTTTTGTGAAGACTTCAGTCTAAGTGAGAATTGTCCTGTCTCGCCTGGAGAAGCATCGCTGCGTTCAGGCAGCAGTCCGAACAAGGCATCGCTTAGTCGATCCCACATCTCTTTAACTTCGACAGCAAGCGGGAACATCTGATCAATCATGGAGCCCCACTGTACCGAATTTTCATGACCCGACAATTGAGAACGCAGCATCGGCAGTTGGCCATTTCGGCTATCTTTAAACAGTCGGGTCAGTGTATGAACCAACGTGAAATATTTCATATGAAGACCAAGGTGCTTACCTGCTACGTCCTCCAGATGATGTGCTTCATCGATGACGAGACTTTCGTAGGCTGGCAGCAGCTGATGTGCTGCTTTGACATCCGTAAACAATTTCGAATGATTCGTAATGACGATATCGGAAAGCCCGGCTTCATGTTTGGCCCGGTGATAGAAACATTTGCGGAACCAAGGACAGGAACGTCCAAGACAGGACTCAGACTCACTCTGTACCGTCTCCCAGAAGTCTCCTCCGCGCCCGCTTAGATTAAGCTCCTCGTCGTCTCCAGTCTCCGTCTGAGTAAGCCAGACAATCATCTGAGCCGCTGTAAAATAATCCTCTTTCGGTGTAGCAAATTCACGTTTATTGATTTTATGCTCAAACTTACGCAGACACAGATAGTGCCCACGTCCTTTGAACACCGCTGCCTTGAACGGGAACGGAACCACTTGGGTCAGCATAGGAATATCCCGCTCTCTCAATTGCTCCTGCAGGTTGATGGTATGTGTGCTGACCATCACTTTCTGTTCCTGTTTTACACTTTCATAGATGGCAGGCAGCAAATAACCAAGTGATTTGCCCGTACCTGTCCCAGCTTCGATTAAGAGATGTTTCTCCTCATCCAAAGCTTGTCGTACACTGCTGAACATTTGAGTTTGCGCCTCACGCTCCTCATAATGGTCCAGCGTCTCCTTCAGGTTATCTCTAACCTGATCCATAAACTGCTCAAAACTCACGCCTTCCAGCGGATTACCCTCTCGCTCATCACGTGGTGAGCCTATATCGGTCCAGTCACTCACGTTCAGGGCAAGCTGGCGGTAATACGTATGACCATCCAGATCCTGAATAGGCTCTGCTTCCTTCTCAGAACGCATTCCATCGAAGAACCAACCCAAGTCACTGTCTTCCGGTGCAAACAGGTCACTGAGGCGCTGAATCGTGATCAGAGGCAATGCACGCAGCTCATCGAGACACTTCAGTAATACAAAAGCTGTTGCAAGAGCATCACTGTCTGCCTGATGAGGACGGTCATGCTGAAATCCGAATTCCGAAGACACATAACCGAGTTGATAAGAGCCCAGTGACGGGAACGAGATCTTCAGGAAATCAATCGTATCCAGGATCCGTCCGGTAAATGGCAGATAACCGCATCGATCGAGTGCATTTTGAAGAAAATGAAAATCAAAAGCAACATTGTGTCCAACAAGAACCACATCATCAAGCAGCGGAACCATCTCCATCATCATCTCTTCCAATGAGGGAGCATCCGCCACATCTTCATCGGTAATACCGGTTAACCCCGTAATAAACGGAGGAATCGGTACACCTGGGTTCACATAAGAACTATATATTTGAGTTATGCTGTAGTCATGATCTATGATGGCAAGTCCGGCCTGTATAATCTCACCGTCGGACTGCGTGCCGGTTGTTTCGAAATCCAATACGGCAAATTTCATTGCAATGTACGGTCCCTTCCATTCCAGTCTATGTTACAGCATAGCAAAAAAAAGGGCGTTTGAAAATTAACTGACAAAAAAGGCGGTGTCCCCGCCGCTATGCCAGAGGAGGGAACACCGTCTTAATGCCGCCGAATAGCCCTAATTTAAGGCAGTCAGCTGATTTGCATATTGCAATTTTCCGCTGTTTAAACGACAAGCTTCCATGTTATACAGCGGTTCGGTCAACGATGGGTCATACTGAAGCGCCTGCGCAAATAATGAACATGCACCTTCAGGATTCGCGAGCTTGGCCTCGATACAGCCCAGGACGTTACATACCAACCCTTTTAATCTCGGCGAACCGTTCAGATGCATGATCCGCTGCAAGTGTATTCCTGCTTCCTCGGTTTGTTCCAGGTTGAGATGAGCAAGAGCCAGGTAAAAACGAGTCAATGCACTTTCCGGATAGTCGGTCACAACCCTAGAAAATTGCATAATCGCCTGCGGGTACATTTGCAGTTTGAAATATCCCTGACCGCGACTGAAACACTCCAAATGCAGTTCTGGCAGTGCGGTAACAGCTTCCTGTTCAGGTTCGAGGGAAGCAGGCTTATCCAGTTCCCTTTCCCTCACCTGGCTCATTTTTTCTTCAAACATCAGCCACTCATCAATCATCCCGTCACTCATCCGCTTCAGCAAATTCCACTTTTGCAGCAATTCCTGTTTGCTTAGGCCTTCAGCAGAAGGGTAGCGCTTGATAATTTCATCTAACATGTCATTCATTTCTGCGAAAACATGCTGGAACATCGATGCATCCCCACCCTTGAAAAAATGGATTAGTGCAGTGACCTGTACTCATTTTTTGTAGAATGGGTCGATTTCATTCCCCTTACCAGTCGATTACATAATCGTCGCATGAACTTCGTGTTTCATCGTTTGCACAGGTTTGTTCTGTCCATCCACAAATACAACGGTAGGCTTGTGATTATTTGCCTCTTCTTGAGACATCATTGCATATGAAATGATAATGACGGTATCTCCAGGCTGTACCAGGCGAGCTGCTGCTCCATTCAAACAGATAACTCCACTTCCACGTGGGCCTGGAATGACATAGGTTTCCAGACGTGCACCATTGTTGTTATTCACAATTTGCACTTTTTCATTTTCCATTAGATCGGAAGTTTCCATTAGATCTTCATCTATGGTAATGCTACCCACATAGTTCAGGTTTGCTTCCGTAACGGTTGCCCGGTGAATTTTGGATTTCATTAGTGTTCTAAACATGGGACAGTACCTCCGATTTTTGCAGCCTTATATTGTCAATCAATCTTGTTTTGCCGAATTTTACTGCAAGTGCGATCAACAGATCGTCACGACCATGAACTTTTTCCTGATCCAAAAGTGGCTCAAGACTTGGAAAAGCCTGAATTTCAGCATAATCAATCACGGCCATTGGTGAACGTTCAATGTTCTCACGCAATATAACGCGGATATCCGCTGCTGTCATTGCCGTCCCTGCATCTACAGCTTCCTGTGCCTCACGCAGAGCCTTGGAAAGAACAAGAGCTTCCTGACGCTGTTCTGTGCTGAGGTACACGTTGCGCGAACTAAGCGCCAAGCCATCACTTTCACGAACGATAGGACAAGGCACAATCTCAACCGCCATGTTCAAATCGTTAACCATCTGCTGGATCACAGCTACCTGCTGTGCGTCCTTCATGCCAAAAAATGCACGCTGCGGTTGTACAATGTTAAAGAGCTTTGACACGACCGTAGTCACTCCGTCAAAATGCCCTGGACGAGAAGCACCGCACAAGCGATCCGTTAAGCGGGAAACCGATATGGTCGTTTGTGTAGGCTGTGGATACATCTCTTCAACAGAGGGAATAAATACGATATCCACCCCTTTTGCTCGTGCAGTTTCCACATCTCTAGCTTCATCCCTAGGGTAACTGTCAAAGTCTTCATTCGGACCGAATTGAATTGGGTTTACAAATATGCTCAAAACCACGATATCACTCTGTTGTTTGGCCGCTTGCATCAAACTTGCATGGCCTTCATGAAGAAATCCCATCGTAGGCACGAGTCCTACAACGGACTGTCTGGACTGAATCGACTGACGTTTCAAGCTAAGCTCTTGTCTTAATTCTGCGATTGTCCGTATCACTTTCATAAGTTGGTCTCCACCTTTTCTTTGCGATGTCCGTACAATTGATCCAGAACGCCGTCAGCAGCGGTAAATACATGCTCCTGTGCCGGGAACGAGCGATCCTTGACTTCTTTCACATAGGACTCGATGCTGTTGCGAATCAATGTACCTACGTCTCCATACGATTTGACAAAGCGTTTTGGCGTGTATGGGGAAGCATACTGAACCACATCATGGAATACCAGTACCTGACCATCACACCCTCTACCTGCGCCAATGCCAATCGTAGGAATAGACAATTCCTCCGAGATCGCTCTTGCCACTTCTTCCGTGACCAGTTCGAGTACAATGCCGAAAGCGCCAGCTGCTTCAAGCGCCTTGGCTTCGTCCATCAGCCGTTTGGCATCAGCAGCATCCTTGCCCTGAATACGATAACCGCCAATTTGATTCACGGATTGCGGTGTAAGTCCGATATGTCCAAGTACAGGTACACCGGCTTGCACAACCGCTTTTACCGTATCCGCGATTTCAAGACCGCCCTCCATCTTGACCGCTTGTGCATGACCTTCCTGCATCAGGCGACGTACACCTTTAAGCGTCTCATCCAAGCTACCATGATACGTCATGAAGGGCATATCAGCCACGATAAACGTATTTCCCGCACCACGTACTACAGAGCGTGTATGGTACACCATATCTTCGATCGTAACAGGCAAGGTGGAGTTATAACCCAATACCACGTTTCCCAGTGAATCACCAACCAGAATTAGATCGATACCCGCTTCCTCGGCCAATTGGGCTGTCGGATAATCGTAAGCTGTAATCATGCTAAGCGGCACGCCGTCCTGCTTATATTTTTTCATTTTCACAATATTCAATGCTTGTTTGTTTGCCATTTTCGTTATGGCTCCTCTCATCTTTTCAATTTAAACGCAACAAAAAAACCTTTTAGTTTCCACTAAAAAGTCCCGAAAAGTCAAAAAAGAGTCACTTGCGATCGTCCCTTCTGTCTCGGTCCTCTTCGGCTCAGAGCAGAATCCAACAACTCACTTTACTACCATTCTTGCCTTGTCACTGCAACATTTTGAAGCAGAACAAAGCATACTATTGTCGGAGTGCAATTCGGTCTGCATTAGCCGATATCGCCTCACGAACACAGTATACCAAAGTTCTGCCCAAAGTTCACGTCTTATGTTCATTTTTACGGTGTAAATTCGACAAATTGTTTAATTTACCAATGAAACTTCACCGGAGTAAACCGATACTCGCTCACCGTTTTTCTTCTCCAAAATCAATGCACCAGAAGGATCAAGGCCAATGGCAGTACCTTCGATGATACCCTGCGGATTAGCCACCTTAATTTCACGATTCATGGATACGGACAAAGCTTCCCAGAGCGAAGAGATTACGCCGAACCCTTCCTTTTGATACAAAAAATACAAACGCTCCAATTCCGAGAGAATGGCCGCTGCAAGTTTGGTTCGGTCTATGTTTTGTCCGGTCTCCATCTTAAGCGAAGTTGCGATTGTTATCAGATCCTCGGGATAATCCTTAGGATCGAAGTTCACATCCACGCCTATGCCTGCGATACAGTAGCGTAATTCGTGGTCTTCGACGGTTGATTCAAGTAGAATTCCGCATACTTTACGACCATCAATCAAAAGATCGTTAGGCCATTTGATCCCAGCATCAGCACCTGTATATGATCGAATGGCACGACACACCGCCACACCCGTCAATAACGTAAGCTGTGGTGTATTTTGCAGGGCAAGCTCCGGACGCATTAGAACACTCATCCAGATGCCTCGTCCAGGTGGTGAGAACCATTTACGTCCAAAGCGGCCTCGTCCACCCGTTTGTTCTTCTGCCAGCACCACTGCCCCTTCGCCCTGCCCCTGTTCAGCCATGTGCTGAACATCACCTTGGGTGGACAACGTGGAATTCAGAATGATTGCCTTCCGACCAAACACCGTCGTTTCCAATGCCAGCTGAAGCGCTGTGGCATCGATACTGTCCGGTTTCGTGATCAAGCGATACCCTTTGCGAGATACGGCCTCAAACTCATAACCCATGTCACGCAGTTTGTTTACGTGCTTCCACACGGCCGTTCGGCTAATGGAAAGGTTGCG
Source organism: Paenibacillus sp. MDV22-iso6 (assembly GCF_058408365.1). NCBI lineage: Bacteria > Bacillati > Bacillota > Bacilli > Caryophanales > Paenibacillaceae > Paenibacillus > Paenibacillus sp. MDV22-iso6. The sequence goes on from NZ_JBZVDZ010000007.1 coordinate 123,271, forward strand.
ACTAATCTCTTCACCAGACACAAACTCTCCTTCGGCATTCAGTAACATATGTAACAGTTCCTCATGCTTTGTCATCTGCAGCCACCCGCTTTACTTCGTTGGTCAGCATGTCATGCTGATTCGCTATATTTCCAATCGCAGTCTCTCTTAAGAGATGCTTCATTAGTTGTCCCAGCCATGGTCCGCCCTTGCGTCCAAGTAACTGCAAAACGTTCTCACCCGTAATATGCAGATCTTTCAGTTCATTCACCTTCATGGATTGACTCCATGCTGCACCTCGTGATTGTATTAATACGATCTGTTCTTCGTGCAGAACCTCTTGATCCCTCCAACCAGTTGGTAGCAGTTGTTGGATGATGAGCCAGTCCTCTGTTGCCTGACGTCCTCCAGACAGCACAGTTACGATCCATTCTGATCGAAGTGTCTCTTCATCCTTCTGCTCTTGTACGACAGTCTGGATCAACTGTTCGACCTGGAGAACTCCATTAATGCGGGAACGATCGTCATTAGAAAACGTCCATTTTCGAAGTAAAGCATCTGCTTCATCCCTGGTATAATGGCCTGCAATCAGCACAATGGACCAGCGCAATAGAACGTTTTCTTGGTTCAATTGTTCCATATTGGACATGAGGGCTTTATTGAATCGCTCCATGGAGATTGGTGCCTTCACATGCTCCAGTGCCTGGCTACGAAACAGCAATTCCAGACCGCGCAGTGGATGGGGGCCTGCCATCATTTTCACCATTTCGGTACGTACTCTTTCCATGGCGATATGTTGTAGCAGATCCTTTTGTCGAACTAACCCCTTCCAGGTGTTGTAGGCAATTTTGAAATCAAATACTGAAGCAAAACGAACACAGCGAAGCATCCGCAGCGCATCTTCTCCAAACCGTTCTGCCGCCGATCCCACACACCTGACCCGTCCATCCTGAATATCCGATTGTCCACCAAAAGGATCAACGATATTACCGTCACGATCCATAGCGAGAGCATTCATTGTGAAGTCACGCCGCTGCAAATCTTCTTTGACATCCTGCACAAATTGAACGGCAGTGGGTCTTCGATTATCCTTATATTCAGATTCAGTGCGAAAAGTTGTAACTTCAAAGTAAAAACCTCCTGAACGTACAGTAACCGTTCCATGCTGGAGGCCCGTAGGAATACAATCCGCGAACAGTTCCATGACTTGCTCAGGAGAAGCGGACGTGGTGATATCCATATCATCCACGCTACGTTCCAGCAGTTCATCACGCACACAACCACCGACCCAATAAGCTTCGTACCCTGTTTCATTTAATGTTCGCAGTACCTGTTCACTTTGTCTTGCCATTTCATGATCTACCTGTGTCCATTGAACCACTTACTCTCACCCCATAACTACGTGTTGCTTGGTGTGGCTTACACAGATATATTTCCAAGATGGAACAATCCTATCTGACAATCAGCCACAAACCGGCTTCAGATTCGGAACTTCACGTCCCAGCACCCGGTAGTATATTTGTTCATATTCATGCCGAATGGCATCATTACAGAAATCATGATGGGCCCGTCTCAAACATGCCTCTCTGAAGTCTGCTGTCAAACGGTCGTCAGTCAACAAACGAATCGTGTTCTCCGCCATCGATTGCGTGTCGCCAATTGGAGACAAAAATCCGGTCTTGCCGTGCAATACCAGTTCAGGAATACCCCCTGCCTGTGATCCAATAGTAGGTACACCACAAGCCATGGCTTCGAGTGCTACCAGTCCAAAGCTTTCCTTCTCAGACGGCAGCATAAGCACATCAGCCATCGAAATGACTTGAGCAATATCATCCTGCTTACCTAGGAAATGAACCTTGTCATTCAGTCCAAGCTCATTAATCTTCCATTGAATCTTCGGCAAGTCCGGTCCTTCTCCAACAAATAACAGCTTGGCAGGTACTTGCTCCTGTACTTGACGGAACACTTCTACCACATCCTGTGTTCTCTTCACAGGACGGAAGTTGGAGATATGCATCAGTATTTTTTCGTGAGGTGCTGCGAAGTCTCTACGCAGACTTGCTGCATCACGTGGATAATAAATTCTTTTATCAATAAAGTTATAGGTCAGATCGATTGGACGTCTTATATCCAGCAACTCAACCGTTTCACGAATCAAATCCTGAGATACGGCCGTAACCGCATCACTCTCGTTGATGGCAAGTCGAATCAAATCCTTCAACGACTCATCCTGCGCCAGCACAGTAATATCTGTTCCGTGTAACGTTGTAACCACCTTTAAGTCCTCACCAACCATTTGTTTTGCCAAAAAGGCACACACCGCATGTGGAACTGCATAATGTACATGTAGCAGATCCAGTTGCTGTGCTTTGGCTACTTGCGCCATTTTCGTGGCCAATGACAGGTCATACGGTGGATAACGGAAGACGTAGTAATCGTTGACCTCAACTTCATGATAAAAAATATTTTTCTGGAATTTACCCAGTCTAAACGGGATACTATTAGCAATAAAGTGAACCTGGTGACCCTGTTCGGCAAGCAATTTGCCCAGCTCCGTTGCGACAACGCCAGACCCTCCGAGGGACGGATAACAGGTAATACCAATTTTTAGCTTTTGATCCATCCGGTGGACGCTCCTTTAATCTCCCGCGTGTGCAGGTTGATGTAATGCAACGGAAATGCAATTGATAAATGATTTATACGAGCAAGTTCGATCGTTTTATGACTTGGCCGCTTGGCCAAATTGATGAACTACATAAGGTGTAATGCTAGCGAATCCTTCTGCAAATGGAATAAGGCTCCGCTGTCCGAGCAAAGAATCCCGAGCTTTCACACGTTCAATATATCCTTGAGTCAATGGAGTGGCAACTGCGCCTTCTCCCAATTCGAACTGAGATCGATAACTGAGCAATGAATTTTCCTTCTGCTCATAGTGTTCCGTAATATCCACAATCAAATCCGTTGGTCCGATATCGTTAATAAAGTAAAAATACAATTCTTTCACCTGAACTGCGGGCATGTCCGGCATATAGTTTCTAAGCTTGGCATTAAAGACAGCCTCCTGCACCAGTTTGCTGCACATCACATGATCCGGGTGACGATCCTCCCAATATGGCGCAAACACGATTCGAGGGGCATGACGCCGTATCTCGGCAGTCACAGCCTCGATGTGTTCTGGAGTAATATACAGCCCCCGATCAGGCAAACCGAGATTGCTTCGACACGAAAGACCGAGGACGCGGGAGGCTTGCTCCGCTTCCTCGGCTCTGCGCTCTACCGTCCCGTTGGAAGACATCTCCGCCCGGCTCAGATCACACACGCCTACTTTCAGTCCAGCTGCAGTATGTTTGGCAATCGTTCCTGCCATCCCAATCTCTGCATCATCCGCGTGTGCACCAAATATGAGAATGTCCAAACTCATTGAGCATCACCCGAATTCAATCCACCCTCAGGCTTGTATTTATGTACAAGCTCTCTCCAGCCAAAATCACCGCGATCGAGCGCTTTAACGAGAATCTCTGCAGTTGCAATATTCGTAGCAAGCGGAATCCCCTGTACATCGCACAGACGCAGCAAAGCGTTAATATCTGGTTCATGAGGCTGTGCCATCAATGGATCACGCAGAAAAATAATCAAATCCATCTCATTTTGCGCAACCAAGGCTCCGATCTGTTGATCCCCGCCCAGTGGACCGGATTCAAACCGATGGATCTGTAAAGAGGTTCCTTCCATAATGCGAAGACCTGTTGTACCTGTCGAGTATAGTTGATGGTCTGTAAATACATTTTCGTAGGCTGTCACGAAGTTAACCATCTCTTCTTTTTTGCGATCATGGGCAATAAATGCAATTTTCAACATGACAATCTCCTTTTAGTGTGTGTTCAAAAGTTGACTTTTTGAACTACCTCTCTTAGTCGATAAAGTGATCAAATCCGTAGATAAGTCCTGTATATTCCATAACCTTCTGTACACCAATCTTAACACCAGGCATATAACCTGCACGTTCATAGGAGTCATGACGAATTTTGAGGGATTGGCCAAAGTCTCCAAATACCACTTCCTGCTGGGCGAACACTCCCGGCAACCGTACGCTATGAATTCGGAATCCATTATAATATCCGCCACGCGATCCTTCGATCGTCTCTTCTTCATTCGGATTACCCTGACGAAGTTCCTCGCGGTTTGCTGCAATTAGCTCGGCTGTTTTGATTGCTGTACCCGAAGGAGCATCCAGCTTCTGATCCCCGTGATATTCGATGATCTCCACATTCGGCATATGTTTGGCAGCCTGTGCGGCAAATCTCATCATCAGAATAGCACCGATTGAGAAGTTCGGGGCAATCAACCCTCCAATGCCTTTGTCCTGACACTGCTTGTCCAGCTGTTCGATCTGCTCCGGCGTAAAGCCGGTAACACCCATAACAGGTCTTACTCCGTGACGAATGGCAATTTCTGTATGGGCAAAGGCATATTGAGGGACTGTGAAGTCCACCATAACCTGCGGTTTAGTCTCTGCAAAAGCCATCTCGATATCATCGGTCAAAAGCACCCCACATTCGGGTAGACCGACAAGTGTTCCGGCATCCGTGCCTACTCCTGAGCGGTTGACCGCTGCGGCGAGCTCCAGTTCAGGATCTTGAAGCACCAGTTTCACTACTTCACGGCCCATCCGGCCAGCCGCTCCGATTACGGCAACTCTTATTACTTCACTCATCTTGACTGCATCTCCTCACTATGTTGGTTCATTTGGTTGAATCCAGTTCAAACGATTTCCATCCCGTTATGAAATGGCATCTTATTGAATGGATTTCATACGCTGCTTAATTTCCTGTAACAATAGATGCAGTTGATCATTCTGCGGGTCCAGCAACAATGCGTCACGTACGGAACGGGTTGCAAGGTCGAACTCATTCAGATCGCTGTAAGCAAGAGCAAGCATGATATGCGCTTCCACATATAACGGGTCAAGTTTAACTGCCTGTTTCAGCAGATCGGCCGCCTGCACATATCGTTCATGCGTTCCGTCTCCTGCCTGCTCAAGCAACACCTTGGCCTGAAGGCTTATCTGTTTGGCTTCCAGGGTCTGTAAATGCAAAACATATTCCTCTATCCCCTGTGACAGTTCAACAGCCTTACGCGCATATTCAAGCGCTGGAGCCAAGTGTTGACTGCGGGCATGTGTAATGGAACAACGATAATAGAGCTCCGCATGTTCCGGGTGAGCATCAATGGCAGATTCGAACCAACGAATCGCCTGCTCAAAATCATTTTGCAAAATACAGCGGTACGCATGCTGCATATACTCTTCCGGTTTCATCATCCAAGCTGTCCCTCCCTCATTGAGGTGATGGTACAGCATATGTAATCTACGCCTAATCGGTGTTTTTTGGCGTCCACCGATTTGCATCGCGTGTGTTAAATTTATGCATGACTTTGTCGTGCGCCTCTGCCAGGTCGATCCCGAGAGAATTAGCAAAACAAATCGTGATAAATAAAATATCACCGAGCTCAAGCTCAATGGAATTGTCTGCTTCGGAAGATTTTTTCGGTTTTTCACCGAACTCGTGATTCACTTCCCTTGCAAGCTCTCCCACCTCTTCAGACATACGGGCGAGCATGGCCAGCGGGCTGAAGTATCCTTCTTTGAACTGGGAAATATACAGATCAACCTCACGCTGCATTTCTGCAATGCTTTTCTCCATGAGAACGGATTCTCCTTTTGAAATTGTGTCGTATTTGTTCCTAATATATCAGTTATTTAGATTCACTTCCACCATCATAAACGACAAATCATTTTTAAAGAATCGATAAACAGGTATACTAAGATGGGAATGATTGCTTTCTCATTCTAATTTGTAAAATGGAGAGGGAACTTATGAGCACTTCCAAAACCTGGGTTCAATTCAAATTGATTCTCCCCATCCTATTGGGTACGGCATTATATGCCTTTGGACTTCTGTACTTCATCATCCCCAACCAGCTCATGGAAGGCGGCGTAACCGGGATTACGGTCCTGCTAAATTATGCGTTCAACATCTCTCCTTCGCTTACAACCTTGGTTGTTAATATTCCACTCTTTCTGGTGGGGCTTAAGATATTGGGCGGCAGACAGATGATCTATACAGGTGTGGGTATAGGAGCACTTACTGTGTTCCTGTGGTTATTTGAAAAAATGATTCATCTTGGTTGGATTGAACCGCTGCATACCCAGAATGATCTTTTACTTGCAGCACTTTACGCTGGAGTTACATTGGGAGCAGGGCTTGGCATCGTATTCCGCTGGGGTGGAACGACAGGTGGCTCTGACATCATTGCCCGCATTCTTAATCGAAAATATGGCTGGAGTATGGGACGTGTACTATTAGGTATCGATTTCATCATTATTGGTATCTCCCTCGTCTACATTCCCAAAGAAAAAATACTGTATACCCTTGTAGCTGTGTTTATCGCTTCTAAAGTGATCGACTTCATTCAGGAAGGAGCCTATTCGGCTCGCGCATTTATGATCATCAGTGACCATGCACCTGAGATTGCAGATTTGATTACCCGTGATATGGACCGCGGTGTAACGCTCATTCCCGCCATTGGTGCATATTCGAAGCAGGCCAAACATGTTGCTTACTGTGTCATCTCCAGGCAGGAATTCCGACGTTTGCAGACGATTGTGCGTTCGGTTGATCCTAGAGCATTTGTTATTATTAGCGATGTGCATGATGTACATGGAGAAGGGTTTAAGGAAAGTTGACCTTTTACTTCTACAAAAAAGAAAACCTCTCTCCCCAAGAGAAGGCCACGAATGGCCTGCCTTGTAGAAAGAGGTCTTTGTCATATCGTGATAACAGTAATGGCTTAACGCCGAAAAGGAAAAATCCCTTGTTGCTGTGCCCGATATTTACGATAACCCGCATAACTTAGCGTTGCTATGATTATGGAAGTAATGAGCAATCCGGCTGCCCTACGATTGGGCCCCTGAACAAACGGTACGAAGGCACTTTCGTCCTTTTCCCGACCAAACAACTGGTTCACCAACTCTTCACCGTGGGTTACCATACTCTTCAATTGTGCGATGTCAGTCTGCTTGGCCGCAGTCAGACCCTTGGTATGAGACAACCAGGCGTCCAGTTGGGCGATCTCGTAAGGTTCACGGCGGATCATCGCCGCAGGCCGGATCGTCTCGTAATGCTCCTCCAGTAAGGCGTAGCGACTTGCTATTATCGCCGAACTTAACTGTTGATTTGCCGCGGTTGATAGCGCATCAATATCATTTTTTACGATTTTATAATACTGGAGCCATAAAGGTTTGGCCGGGTTCGCAAGACTGTCTGCCGCAAGTCGAAGTTTGGCAGAGGCCTGCTGCAGAGATGCATCATCACTTTTCACCCTGACCGCAGCTTCTTTCACTTCAACAATGGTCTCGGATAGGGCATGAATGCCTTCTACTGTCGTCTGACCCTCAAAGGATATATGCTCCAGACCTTTACTGATTCGCAAAATACTGCCTCTAACCTCTTCAATATCATTCTCCAAGGCATGTCGATACAGCAGGGCCGCTTCTTCATTTAATTGCTGAATTGAATTTTTGGCTAATACTTGCTGATCTGTATTTCCGTTCGCACCTGTACTTTCCGCTGATACGCTGTATGACAAGTTCGTCCAGAACAGTAGAGTCATGAACGACACCACCATAAATCCAGTTTTGATCCTGAACGTTCTCTTCATGGACATCCCTCCCACCATCAATGTATGGCGGGCCGGAGTTCCTTAGAACAAGCTTACATTAGGAAATCAGGTCCGTTTGGCCTGTCTCAATGCAAGCCATGCACAGAGAATGCTCACAAGCGTCAGTCCCACTGTGAAGTTGCGTACACCATCCAGATGGTCCATCAGCGATGCGGGCAGCCAAGGGAAGATGTCATAAGTATAATCCATCGTATCGTTTAACAGCGTCCATAATGCAGCGATTGTTAGAGCACCCCAACGGAACCCAAAGAACCGCACATACAGCAGAGCCTCAATAGCCATGGCGCTATGCGACGCAATTAACATCCAATCCTGCCAGTTCTGTGCGCCCCCCTGCATCCAGCCTGCAAAAATGATGGAGACTGCCCAAACACCGTATTTTACCGAAGTAACCACAGCAAGCGCCTGTATGATATGTCCAATCCGATTCAGAAGCATCGATTTCGGCTTGTACAAAATCCACAACAAGGATAGTGTAAAAAACAGACTCGCCGTCGGACTGTCCGGCACAAACACAATTTGCCATAGTGGTTGCTGTGCCAGCGTATATTCCAATTGATCCCCGTACCATATGTATCCATATACTGTTCCTAATGCATTACACCAAAAAAGAAGCCACAGGAAATAACGGTTCGTTAGAAATTCCCGGCTCCAAAAATACGATAAAGCCACATTCTCTGCCCCTTCCATCATATGTGTTCTGCATTCCAAAGATAGGTTTTGCGAAAAACGCCTCAAAAAAACCTGACCGCATAAACGATCAGGTTTCATTGCTTATTTCGATTTTACTGTTCTGCCTTCTGTTTCGCAAGCCATTCTGCCAGGTGATTGATGTCATCATCTGTCAGCCCTTGAGCAATGGCGTTGTCGTACTGAGCAGGCATACTGTTATATCCTTCTTTGATAATCGTCAGGATTTCTTCCTGGCTGTGTTTGTCGCCCACACCCCGAAGCGAAGGTCCTCCTGCTCCCTTCATATCAGCCGCATGACATCCGATACATCCGGCCTTTTTGAAGGTTTCCATTGCAGGGTCATCCTTCTCAACGATCGCCACTTCTTCTTTTTGACCTGCCGCATTGGAGGTAGGCAGACCCTGCGCGTGTTTCTCACGCGCTTCTTCTTCACGCTGAATATGTTCCGGCTTCTGGCCGCTTGCTTCCAACTCATGCGCGTAGTGTGTCCACGCAACATTGGTCAGGTAGAAAACGGCCATCACCGATAGAATCATAAGTGATGATGCAATCGGACGTTTGTAGAAACGCCGCTCCTTGCCTGTATCCAGAAAAGGGGCCAGTAACAAAGCGCCGAAAGCAACTCCGCTGACTCCAAGTACCCCGAGCAGGACATAATCACCTGAGGCATATGGGTATTTCAAATACTGATACAGAAAAAGGAAGTACCAGTCCGGCATCGGGATAACCGATGCACTTGGATTGGCGGGATAGCCCAATGGTGCAGGTTCCGAAATCGTTAATACCAGAATACCAACCAGTACAACAACACCAACCATCCATTCCTTCAGCAAGAAGTTAGGAATAAAAGCCTCTGATTTGCCGGGATACGCCGTGTAATCCGGTGGAGTTATAAACCCCGCGCCTTTACGGACGCGTGAGTCCCCGACGAAGATAATCTTTTCCTGGTCATCTGACTTGTGTCCGTGAGCCATGTCGATTCCTCCCTTCTCAGATTATAGTGGTCCCGAAATGCCCTGTCTGCGGATCATAATAAAGTGACCGACCAGAAGCACCAGAAGCACAGCCGGAAGGAAGAAGACGTGCAGGGCAAAGAACCGTGTTAACGTCTGCGCACCTACAATAGTTCCGCCTTGCAGGAATTCCTTAATGATCGGCCCCAGCCAAGGAACCGTGTTCGCAATCTCCAGAGTAACCTTGGTTGCAAAGTAAGCTTTGTTATCCCATGGTAACAGGTACCCGGTAAGCCCGAGACCCAGCATGACAAAAAAGATCAGCATGCCGACAACCCAGTTCATCTCACGTGGTGCTTTGTAAGAGCCGGTAAAGAATACACGCATCGTATGTAAGAACATCATAACGATAACCAAACTGGCTCCCCAATGGTGCATCCCGCGTACAATTTGGCCGAAGGCTACTTTGGTCTGCAAATACTCGACACTGGCGTAAGCATTAATAATATCAGGCACATAATACATGGTCAGGAACATCCCTGACAAAATTTGAATAACAGTGATAAAGAACGTCAATCCACCAAAGCAGTACACGAATGCGGAAAAGTGATGAGCCGGGTTTACGTGCTCTGGAACTTCATGATCCGCAACGTCCCTCCAAATTGGCGTGATATCGAGACGCTCGTCAATCCAGTCATAGACATTTTTAAACATCTGCGTTCACGCCTCCTATTTGACTCGGGTGTTCGGAACAATGTCGCCCAGATAAACCCAACCCTGATCTTCCTTAACCACATACTCATCCAGCGGCTTCGGGGCTACGGCAAGATTCTTGCCTTCTTTGGTATAATGCGCACCATGGCACGGACAATGATATTCGTCGGGATACTGCTTATCACTGTTCCAACCTACGGTACATCCCAAATGTTTACAAATGGGTGAAAGCGCATAGATTTTGCCCTGTTCATCTTTCCTGATCCAGGCGATTAACGAAGCATTGCTCAAATACCAACCGTCTTGCTGTTTCACTTCAAACGTAAATTCTTGAGGTTCATTCGTAATTTTGCTGATTTCCGCTACTTTGACAGAGGTGCCTTCTCCCTTGTGCTGCAAAATCGGGTCCACCGCAAAACGGACCATGGGAAGTATTGCACCGGCGGCCATGTAGGCTGTAGCTCCACCAAGCGTGTACGTCAAAAACTGCCTGCGTGACATTTCCATGCGGCTTGGCAATTTCATCGAAGCTTCGTGCTGGTCATGCTCACTGCTCATACTGTCTCCAACCCCCTTTTTCAGCCAACTCTCTTAATCGTTTTCATTATCAGAAATTCCACGACTTACTAGAACATACATAATCATATAGTAGCCCTAGAACACCGTCAAGAATTTGTCACACATTTTTAAGGTTCATTTGTAAGCGTTATTAAAAAAGTGTTGGTAAATTGTCACATTTGTCACAGGTAGGTCATCTTTTCCATAACTCACGGATTTTTTCCCCGACAAAACGCGAAATCCCTTCTTCTCCAACCTCTTGAATTAAAACAGAACGACTTAATACCAAATCTGCAGAAGTAATTTGGGTCTGTTCCATCACACCATCAGATGACATTATAACCACATATTTGAAACCGGAAGATTTGAGTTGTTCGGATAAGGTATTTAATGCCATTGACATATCCGGACACGCATAATGGAATGCAGGGTAAGTCATGATACGCCCTTTAAACGGAATCTCCACTAGATCCAAAAAATCTCTAAGCCACTCCAACGCCTCAGTTGCTTCAACCGGAGACTGCTTGCCCGTTAGGGCTGTATATGGAATAAGGCATGTATCCAGATAGAGTTGCAGTTCTGCCCAGCTGTCTTGAGTCATCTCACTGAATTTCAATTCCCTAATTCCCCTCTCTATCCATTTTATTCCCATATTATATATGAGCTTATATTATAAATCCAGAGATTGATACTTTTTCCGTGCAGGAATGGTCGTGAACGAAAAAAAGAAATGCGTGTTTCACGCATTTCCTGTGTTATATATTTATTTTTACATGCTCATCAGTTTATGGCCTTCAGTTCATCCGTCAGATTCCGGAAAGCTACTTCGTCTCCGGTAGCCAATGCATTATCGATTTCCATATACAGCTTCTCGCTGCGCTGTTTACGAAGCGCGTCGTCCCACACCATCTCAGCAGCCAGCCCCAACATGACTTCATACGTAACTTTCATTTTATCCAATAGGATGCACCTCCAAAACGGATTTAAGAGCTCCTATACTCCTTTCCTTTGGCAACATAACCTAGTGTAGTTCTCGACATCCGCTCAAGATCTGCATCAGTCAACTCACGTATCACTTTGGCTGGTGTGCCCAAAGCAAGGGTATAGGGCGGAATTTTAGTATTTTCAGTAACAACAGAACCGGCCCCGATCAGCGTATATTCACCAATTTCGGCTCCATTGAGAAGGATAGCGCCCATACCAATCAGCGAACCTGTTCCGATACGACATCCATGGATAATCGCAGAATGTCCTACCGACACATCGTCGTCCAAAATCAAAGGTTGATCCGTGTTGACGTGTCCAACAGCATTATCCTGTATATTACAGCGCCGTCCAATCACAATGGGTGCCAGATCGGCGCGAAGCACAGCATTGAACCAGATCGTAGATTCTTCACCCATTGTCAGATCACCTATAAGTTTGGCGCCTTCAGCCATATATACCGAAGGGTGTAACTGGGGTTGCATACCTTTGTATGGAATTATCATAAGTATCACTCCTTAATTTGGGAGTGATTTTAGCAACTTGTCCTTCACTTGTCAAACATAACGGGGGTAATATCCCCGGATAGCGAGCGACAGGATGACGCAAGACGTGAACCCCATGCTGTCATTTGTACTGTTCGCCCATCTGCATGCTCTCCAATGCGAAGCATGCCTAGGTGCAGCATCATTTTGAGTATCCTGTTGTCATAAATCGTCTCTGCAGTGTCATAATAGAACGGCTGAATGTAGGGACCAATCTGTCGGAACAAAGACTCTGCTGTGGACCAGCTAGCTGCACATTCCCCTGTCCAGTACACAATGGAGGACAGATTGGGAATAGCACCTTTATAAAGTCTTAACCAAAACCGAAATAGCTGTATCATCTCAGCTGTTTTCTCTGCCCCCAGCTTGTCTTCACCGGAAGGTGACAATTTCAGCGTGCCCTGCTCCTCGCGGACCAGACGATGATGAAAAGCGTAGTCATAGATGAACGCAAATCGGTCGGGGTAGTCTTTGAACGAACGACCATAACCAAATCTCCATCCTGCCTTACTCACCAGCGCCTCACTCACATGCAAATGCTCCATGATCTGCTGCTGAGAACGACGATACATCATGCCTTCTGCGTTTAGTGCTATTTCATGCTGCTGGACAAATTGTAGAAACAGTTTCAGATCATCTGCGAGTAGATGGTATTCATCCCGGTAAATGGGCGGCTCGCTCGTCTGTGCAATACCGGCTTTCAGGTGAGTGGATAACACATCCCGAAACCTCAATTGCAAATCCTGGGGTACCTGATACAGATACCTGGTCTGTTGAGTTGTGCCATTGAACAACCATCCACTCTTCGTGAAGCGTACGATAAGATCACGTGGACTGGCTCCAGCCTCGCTATCTTTTTTATCCATCGATTGACGAGCAATGGCGACAAGTTCCTCCATACCGAAGTATTGACGGGCATCAAACAGCAAGTTGTTCAAAAATCGCAGATCTACCTGGTTTAGTTCACGAACCTGCTGCTCAAAAAAAGGTCTGCTGCCCAATGTAGTGAGAATACTCTGGATGAGTTCATGTTTGGAATTGGGCTTACACTCGCACTGGTAATAGTCTGCTATTCGATTAAGCTGGCCGATATCGGCAAAAGTAAGCATATCCGCTAGATTCATGGGTCCATCGCCTCGCCCTTGACTACTTTTTGGCTGTTGATTCGGGGCCTGGAGTAGTTTGGTTTTGTAAATATCGTTGACGGAATTCCCATGATCTAAACCTCTTTTTTGCAAATCTTTTATGTTTTAACCATACTATGCCCGAAGTTGCCTGCTCAGAAGAAGAATGAGAGGTTCAAAATCATATAGAATGACAGTTATAAATTGCTATAACGCAAAAAAAACAACCTGAGTTAATTACTCAGGTTGTTTTGCCAGATCCAATGCAAGGTGTCGTGTACAGTTATAAAGCAGTGGACTCCAATCGTCACGTTCCTTCTCCAGGATCGTAAGCGACAGGTTTCCAATTCGTTCCGTATAGCGGTCTTTATACAAAGCTGATAGCAGATTGGCTAAAAAAGCGCCATGGGAGACAATCAGCACATTTTGGTCCTGATGAGCCTCCCATAAATCCTCCAGAAAGCCCAATGCACGTGTCTGAATATCAGCAATCTGTTCCTGCCCCAAATCCAGCGTCTCCCAGGAAGCGCCCCAGCGAGCAACACGCTCTTCGGACGTCAGACCTTCAATCTGACCAAAGGCACGCTCCTTCAAGCGTGCATCTGGCTCCAGCAAAGGAACATTCAATAGCCCGGAGATAATCTCTCCCGTCTCCTGAGCCCTAGACAGCCCGCTCGTAATGATTTGGTCCCAGCGATACTCTTCGGTAAGCAAACGTCTACCCAGACGCTCAGCTTGCTCACGACCTTCTGCATTCAGAGGTATGTCTGTCTGTCCCTGAATACGTCCTGCCGCATTCCAGTCGGTTAGACCGTGACGAATAAGCCCGATCCGCATCTCATCCCTCATTTCTCTATACGGTGAACGAAAGCTTTACCTAAGCACGTGCACCTTGTTTGCGTTTGTTCGTTGTACGATGCATCCGTCCAAGAGAGAACAGAGCCATACCTATTGCAAGCAGTGACAACGCCATCCAGTACTGAGGATACGCTGGGCCCATGCTCACAACGAAGGGCTCAATAATACTACCTCTGTCCGCTCCCGTCATGTTGTACTTGTACAATCCGGAGGAAGAAGGCTCACTGCCCGCTACTCCTGTCTCCAAAATGCCCGTAGAGACCACATTGGTCTGCTCAGCTTCTGATACGTCTGGCTTAAACATCGCCATGTACAGAAAACTGCATAAAAAAATTGCCAGGAACGCAGCAATCCACAAAGACATATGCTTGCGGATTACAGCAGAGAAACGATTAACCTTTGCCTCTCCCGGCAATAGCCATGGAGACTCCGCATAGATCCGGTCCATAACATTACGGTTCACTTTCTCTGCTTGTTGTTCTGTCACTGGGACCGGTATGCTGTGCATCAGAATTTGAGCTTCTTCCCACACCTCAAATTGCTGCGAGCAATCTTCACAACCAGCGAGATGAGCATGAAATGCAATTCGCTGAGGGTGAGCTTCCGGCAAGTCCCAGACCAGTGCAAACAGTTCCTGGGCTTCATTGCAATTCATCTGTTCTTCATCCCTTCATATGGCTCGTAGACCGGTTCGAAGAAATAAGGTTCCAATTGAGTTTTTACGCTTGACCTTGCTCTGAACAATAACGATTTTACAGAACTGACGCTCTGCCCAAGAATATTTGCAATCTCCTGGTAATCTAGTTGATCATACTCTCGGAGTATAATGGCAGAACGCTGCTTCTCCGGTAAATTGTTAATTGCATCCCTAACCAGCATCACCCGCTCACTGCGCAATACAGCATGCTCTGGCGCATTCTCAGAAGGAGCAACAGGTACAATACCGCTCTCTTCAAGTGGAACACTCCCACTACGCTGTTTGCGAAGCTCACTCAGTACCGTATTTCTCGCGATGGTATATAACCAGGTTGAGAATGAGGCATCCACCTCTCGGAATGAGTGCAGACTGCGGAACGCCTTATAGAAAGTCTCAGAACAGAGATCTTCCGCAAGCAGCTCCATATTAGAACTTTTCAACATATGATATACGAAAGCCAGTATTTTACGCTGATAACGACTCATCAGCTCGGAATATAACTCCAGGTTACCTTCCTTGATCTCTCGAATCAACTGGGAATCCGTCATTTGAGTGCGACCCCTCCTCGCCCATCCATGTGCTTCTCCCCGTTCGACTCTATCCATGTATTACCGAACAGGCACAAAAAAGTTGCGGTTTTCACCGCATAAAACAGCGTTCAGCGCCAAAACAGGCCTTCCCGCCAAATTCCCCTATGTAATGGCAATTTCCCCAACGTTTCTACATTAACAGTATTTATTGTACAACGGTCTGCATCGTCCTGGCAAATCCATGGCTTTCATTGAAGCCCGACCAGTCATTATTATGCGGCCGTTTTCTCGTCCATGACTTCAATTTGATCCCTTTTGTGAAGCCACTCATATATTGGACGAACGAAGGCCTCAAAAAGTTTGTGTGAATAAAGAATTAATTCAAAATTTCAGTTCCAAATGAAGATCTATTCCACTTTGATGCAAGGATTATATTTCCTTAATTTACGAATGTTATAATTAATTCAAACAATTTTACTCAAAGTGTTGACAAAATGAAAACGGATACATATAATAAAAGTACAGTATGGTTTCTCTCCACTCCTATCCAATAACTGTATTGCTCCACGTGAGCAATGGCCGCTTATGTAAGCGGTCTTTTTTTTGTCCTTTTTTAGAACATGTCCTGTAACAGTTAGTTTTCAACACAAAGAAAGAGGGCCTTCGCCCCCTTCTAAAAACCTAAATCCACACTTGATACCCTAGGGAATCCAGCAACGTTTTGGCCCGTTCCATCTCTTCTTCTTGCCGGAACGACAAACGCATAATGCCCGGTACATCGACCCGGTTCTCAATAATCTCCATGTTGCTTAAGTTAATATCATTCGCCCCAAGCTCAGTGGCAATCTTGCCGATCATCCCCGGTGCATCCTGTACATCCGTATACAGATCAAACAACGACGAGATCATACCTTTCCGTCGTTCTGGCAGCACACTGCGGAACTCGCGTGCCTGACGAAACGCCTCCTCAATGCCCTCACCATTTTGTTGCTCCAGCATTTCGGTGAAAGCCGTCATCTGGCCGTTCCAGTCCTTCAGCAAGCCCAACAGCACCTCACGGTTGCTCAGCAAAATATCTCTCCATACAATGGCATCACTGGAGGCAATCCGAGTAATATCCCGGAAACCGCCTGCAGCTAGCATTTTATACAAAGGGTTCGATTCATTATATTCGCGCACCTGGTTCACCAGCGCAACTGCAATAACATGTGGCAAGTGACTAATCGCCCCCACAATGTCATCGTGCAGCAGCGGCTCTACACGTACAATCTGGGCACGTGTATACGCAAGAAGATCAGATAACCTGTCATAAGCTTCCTCAGGTACATATTCTGAAGGGGTCAAGACATAGTATGCATTCTCGAATAATACTGCCGAGGCTGCATCTACACCTGCACGCTCAGATCCGGCCATCGGATGCCCGCCGATAAAGTATGCGTCACTCATGCGGACATGCTCAGCACAGGCTGCGATGGACGCCTTTGTGCTTCCTACATCCGTAATAATACATCCCTTTTTCAAGGGAAGCTTGGCCAATTGTCCAAAATAGGATTCGAGCAGCCCAACAGGTACGCACAAAAAAATAAAGTCGGCATCCTGTACCGCTTCCTCCAGAGAGAGCGTAGCATCATCCACTACACCACTCGCTATGTACTTGTCCTTCAGTTCAGGCAGGTGGGCATAGCCCATCACCGTTACACCAGGCTTGCCTTTGAAGCAAAGCGCCAATGAACCGCCGATGAGCCCTACACCGATCATTGCAATTTTTAGTTTCATGGGTCCTCACTCTTTTCATCGCCAGATTTAAGGGCGTGCTACCGCCTTCTCAGCCAGCGTGTTCTCCAGTGCCGTGACAAACGCACGGTTCTGTTCTGATGTTCCTACGGACACACGAATGTATGTTGGATATACATGGAATCCAGGACGAACAATAATGCCTTGTTTCAATAGCGACTGAAATGCCGTTGCAGAAGGCATCTCCAGATCAACCATGATGAAGTTACCCTGCGAAGGGAAAAACGGCAGTTCTAGCCGTGTGAACTCATTTTGCAAATACGCTCGTTCTACTGCATTACGCTCCGCACATTCTTGGACAAAAGCCTGATCCTCAAGTGCAGCTTTCGCCGCAGCCTGACCGAATCGTGAAGTATTAAACGGCTCACGCACGCGGTTGATCAGATCGATCACTTCCGGGCGTGCAATACCGTATCCAATACGCAATGAAGCCAGGCCGTAGATTTTGGAGAATGTCCGCAAAATGACCAAGTTAGGATAACGCTCAATCATAGAGACACTTTGTGGATACGCCTCATCCGTTACGAATTCATAATAGGCTTCATCCAGCACAACCATGACGTGAGAAGGTACACGATCCATAAATGCCGTCAATTCCTGCTCAGAGATAATTGTACCCGTTGGATTATTGGGGTTACATACCCAAACTGCTTTGGTCTTATCATTGATTTGTCCCAGCATGGAAGTCAGGTCATGAGTTCCATCTTTAAGTGGCACTTCAATGCTGACAGCACCCTCGATGTCAGCGTTACTTTTGTATACAGAGAACGTCTGGTCAGCCATGATGTTCTCGTCTCCCGGGAGGAAGAATGCACGAGTGATCAACGCAATGATTTCATCCGATCCACAACCAAAGATCAGATTATCCCGTTCTACCCCCAGATGCTTCGCCAGCACTTCAGTCAGTTCCGTGGAACTGCCATCCGGATATATGCTTACATTGACCAGCTCTCTGGTGATCGCTTCAAGCGCAGCAGGCGAACTTCCATATGGATTTTCGTTGGAGGCCAGCTTGATCACTTGCTCCAAACCCAGTTCACGTTTCACTTCTTCAATCGGTTTGCCCGGTTTATATACAGGCAGATTGACAATCTGGGACTTCGGTTTCAACCCGACCGCCTCCTGTTATTGAAATAGTTATGGACATGCCTCAGCCTGTGCTGAGCATGCCCCGGGGATGTAACATCATTTAATCCCTATCCTTTTAATTGTGCCACAAAGTTGCGAATTTGCAACAGTCCCGCCTGACGCGTATCCGGGTTTCCAAGAAGAGGTATAGCTTCTTCCACCTGACGAACGATAGCACTACCAACAACAACACCATCACAGATGCGGGAGAAACGAGCTACCTGCTCGTGACTGGAAATGCCGAAGCCAACAGCGACAGGAATATCTGTCAGGCTCTTTACAGTTTCAATGAAGCTCTCTACCCCATCGAAAAAGGAAGCTCTCTCTCCCGTGACACCCAGAGAAGAGACACAATAGATGAAACCACGTGCTCCCGTGACAATACGCTCGATCCTCGCGTTGGACGTAGGGGCTACGAGCGGAACCAAATGCACACCTGCAGCATCTGCACGGCGTCGCATATCCTCGGCTTCCTCAATCGGAAGATCCGGAATGATCATGCCGCTGATCTCATGTTTGACCAACTCGTCAAAAAATACATCCAATCCCGTCTGTAATACTGGATTATAGTAGGTGAACAGGACAAAAGGCATTTTCACACCCTCCGCACGCGCTCTTGCTGCTGTCTCCATACAAGTCCGAATCGTGATCTGACTTTTCAATGCACGCTCGGAAGCACGCTGGATTACCGGTCCATCTGCGAGCGGATCAGAATAGGGAACACCGAGTTCCAAAATGTCTGCCCCCGCCTGTTCCAATTCCTTAATGATTTCCACCGTGGTATCCACATCTGGATCTCCAACCGTAAGGAATGGAATAAGTGCTGTCCGGTTCTGTTCTTTCAATTGTTGGAAGGTCTGGTCCATCAGGTTCATGCCAAGTCCCCTCCTGTGTATTTCATAATGGATTCAACGTCTTTGTCACCACGACCGGAAAGACAGATCACAACGATATCATCAGCGCTGAGTTCAGGCGCAAGCTTGACGACCTGCGCAACAGCATGGGCTGACTCCAAAGCGGGAATAATGCCTTCTGTTCGGCTCAGCAACTGCAAGGCATCCAATGCCTCCTGGTCCGTAATCGGAACATATTTTGCACGTTTAATATCTTTGAGATAGGAATGCTCGGGACCAACACCCGGATAATCAAGTCCCGCTGAAATGGAATGGGCTGGCTGAACCTGTCCATATTCATCTTGCAGTAGATAACTCATCGAACCCTGGAATACACCATGTGTCCCTTTGCTCATCGTAGCCGCATGGAACTCGGTGTCCACCCCTTTACCTGCTGCTTCAACACCAACAAGCTTCACATCCTGATCGCCAATAAACGGATAGAACATACCGATTGCATTACTTCCGCCGCCTACAGCTGCAACAATCACATCCGGCAAACGTCCTTCAATCTCCTGAATCTGGCGCCGTGTCTCATCACCGATCACTCGCTGGAAGTTACGTACCATCATTGGGTACGGATGAGGACCGACTACCGATCCAAGCACGTAGAAGGTATCTTCCACATTACTAACCCAGTAGCGGAGCGCCTCGTTTCCTGCATCTTTCAATGTGCGCGTGCCAGATGTCACCGGAATGACTTCCGCCCCAAGCAGCTTCATCCGAAATACGTTCAACTGTTGCCGTTGCGTATCTTCTTCACCCATAAACACTTTACATTCAAGCCCCAGCAATGCAGCAACTGTTGCGGTGGCAACACCATGCTGTCCTGCACCTGTTTCGGCGATGACTTTCTTTTTCCCCATCCGTTTAGCCAGCAATCCCTGTCCAATAGCGTTATTGATCTTGTGCGCTCCCGTATGGTTCAGGTCTTCACGTTTCAGATAAATTTTGGGTCCACCCAAGCGGCGGGACAATTGCTCTGCATGGTATAAAGGCGTTTCCCGGCCAGAATACTCGCTTAGCAGGTAATTCAGTTCCTTGTTGAATTCCTCGTCTTCGGAGAAGTGGCTATACGCTTCCTCCAGTTCGATCAGAGCGTTCATTAGTGTCTCAGGTACAAAGCGGCCTCCGAAGGGACCGAAACGCCCGTGTTGATCCGGCAATTGATGTGTCATGCCTGCTTCACCCTTTCTACAAATGCTGTAATTTTCGCAATATCCTTCACACCTTCGGACTCTACACCGCTGGATACATCGACGCCGTCCGGTGCATATGTCTGTATCAGTTGTTGCACATTATCCGGCTGTAAACCTCCTGCCACGAACAACGCGATTCCATGTTTTCTTGCCCACTCGGCGTAGAATGGAATTCGTTCCCAGGCAAAGGTTTTACCGGAGCCCCCTCCATAGAGCGGGTCAAACGTATCGAGCAATATGGCGTCCACCACATTTTTATATGGATCAAGTGCCAATAAGGCAGTATCGTCAGCTAATGAACCTGTTTCATCCTTGGGAAAAGAGAAAGCCTTGAACACTTCGGTACCGAAGTGCTGCTTCACCTGTTCACAAAATTCCGGCGATTCCTGTCCATGCAGCTGAATGACATCCAGGCCTGAAATCTGCATGATGCTTTCCAGCTCTTCGAGCGTAGGATTCACGAAAACACCCGCCAGCTTCGGCCGATCAAACATCGTCCAGTCCAAGAGAACCGTTCTTAGCTCGGCACCCTGTTCAGGCGTAATACGGCGACGGGATGGGGCAAAAACAACACCAACGTAATCCACAGGCAAGTTTATCATCGATTTTAGCACTTCAACGTCCTGAAGTCCACATATTTTTACAGCCGCTGCCGGCCGGGTTCGCAGATCCACGTCTCTGCTGTTTGTGCCGTCATGATTAAATGCATTCATGCTTTTGGTCCCATCAGTTCATATACCGCTGCCTCAACATCGTCCTTACGCATCAGATGCTCCCCAACAAGGATACCATGCACACCTGCCTCAATAAGAGATTCCAGTGGCTGAGGGCCGTCAATTCCACTTTCACTGATTAATGTGACACCATCCGGAATCAAGTTCATCAAATCCAACGTGGTGTTGAGACTGGTTTCGAACGTTTTCAGATTGCGGTTGTTGATGCCCACAAGTGTTGCCTGCGGTATATCGAGTACTTGCTCCAGTTCAGCACGATCATGGACTTCAATTAATGCATCCAGGCCCAGACTTTTGGCAAACGTCAGATATTGACGCATCTGTTCGGGTGTCAGAATACTCGCAATCAGCAAAACGGCATCCGCGCCAAGCAGCCTTGCCTCGGCAATCTGTCGTTCATCTATAATAAAATCTTTGCGCAGTAGCGGTATGTTCACAGCTTCATGAATGGCCTGCAAGTATTCGCTATTTCCCTGGAAATAAGAAACGTCGGTCAATACGGATATACAATCCGCTCCAGCCCGTTCGTATGCGGAAGCAATTTCTACTGGATGAAAATCAGGACGAATCAGTCCTTTGGACGGAGAAGCC
This sequence comes from Paenibacillus sp. MDV22-iso6, assembly GCF_058408365.1. Lineage (NCBI taxonomy): Bacteria > Bacillati > Bacillota > Bacilli > Caryophanales > Paenibacillaceae > Paenibacillus > Paenibacillus sp. MDV22-iso6. Next base: position 144,985 of record NZ_JBZVDZ010000007.1, read on the forward strand.
TTCTTCACTTCGGCAATGAGACCCAGTTTACGGTTACGTCTCTCTGATAGAGCACGTTCGAATCCACGAGTATTGGGTAATGCCTCTATCTTTTTCAGCGCATCGTCCATCTGAAATGTTTGTGCCAGAACTTCAACTTCTTTATGTTTGGTTGCTACGATTCGATCAAGATACATGACTGTACGCCTCCGTTGTATGAATTAACTGTTCCAGCTTCCCGGCAGCCTTGCCGGAGTCTACAGCGTCTGTCGCCATCAACACACCTTCTGCAATGGTATTTGCTAGACCGGATACATAGATGCACGCCCCGGCATTCAACAGAACGACATCGCGGTATGCGCTCCGTTCTCCCTGGAAGATCCTTTTAATAATTTCGGCGTTCTGAGCCGCATCTCCTCCAAGAACCGATTCCAGCGGATGTAACGATAATCCCATATCACGTGGATCAATGTCATACGTATGCACTTCACCATTACGCAGCTCGGATACCTGGGTAGGTGCGGAGATGCTGATTTCATCCAGTCCATCATGACTCGCTACAACCAAAGCTCTTTTCAGCCCCAGACGATTCAGCACTTCAGCGATCATCGGTGTCCGGCTGCGGTCATATAAACCAAGCAATTGTCGATCCGCTCCCGCAGGATTGGTTAGAGGTCCGAGCATGTTAAAGATTGTACGCACACCCAGCTCTTTTCTTGGCGCAGCAGCATGTTTCATAGAAGGGTGGTACACCTGAGCAAAACAAAAACAGATTCCGATCTCATCGAGACATTGTCTCGCCTGCTCTCCGTCCAGATGAATATTCACGCCCAATGCTTCAAGTACATCCGCACTGCCCGCCTTGCCTGAGGCAGAGCGATTTCCATGCTTCGCCACCCGGACAGAGACTGCTGAAGCAATGATCGCCGATGCTGTTGAAATGTTGAACTTATGAATACCTGAACCACCTGTTCCACAGGTGTCCAGCAGTCCATTGCCGTCGGTCAGGATCCGTCCGCCCTGTCCACGCATGGCTTCGGCAAACCCCGTGATTTCATCCACCGTTTCCCCCTTCATCCGCAAGCCCATAAGCAAACCTCCGATTTGAGCCGGAGTGGCCTCACCTCTCATGATGGAGTACATCAAGTCGCGCGCTTCCGCCTGCTCCAGATGGCTGCCCTCCAAAATTTTGGCAAGGCCATTCTTCATTCCTTCCGCATGACTAACTTTAGTTACAGATCGCTCGGATTCTTCATTCATGACTGGGTTCATATTCATTTCCGGTCTCTCCTCTCTCAGTTTTGTGCAGCCGTGGCTGGGGTAACAAAATAATCGGCGTTGGCAAGTTTCAAGGTGTGATCCTTCTCTTTGGCAGGAAACATCGCTTCTGCTGTACGAATCGCCTTAAGCAACGCTTTGGCTTTATTTACTGTTTCTTCATATTCATTCTCAGGCACCGAATCCCATACGATTCCGGCTCCAGCCTGCACATAAGCTTTTCCCTTTTTGAAAATAATCGTTCGGATTGTAATACAGGAGTCCATATTGCCCGAGAAACCAAGATAACCGATAGCACCTGCATAAGCACCCCGTGCTTCTTTTTCCAGTTCCGCGATGATCTCCATCGCACGTAGCTTCGGCGCACCGGATACCGTACCCGCCGGCAAACACGAAAGAAATGCATCAAAGAAATCCTTGTCTTCTCTAAGCTCACCTGTAACGTTGGACACCATGTGCATGACGTGGGAATATCGTTCAATTTCCATGAACATGTCACATTTCACACTTCCGAAGTTAGACACACGTCCTAGATCATTACGTCCCAGATCAACAAGCATCAGATGTTCTGCACGTTCCTTCTCATCCTGCAGCAGATCTGCCGCCAATGCACGATCTTCTGCTTCCGTAGCTCCTCTTGGACGAGTACCCGCAATCGGCCGTGTCTCTACGCGGTTTCCATCCACTTTTACCAACGCTTCCGGTGAAGTCCCCACAATAATCTCATCGTCCATCTTCAGATAATACATGTAGGGTGATGGATTCAACGTCCGAAGCACGCGATATACATGCAGCGGAGATACTTCGGTATCAATGTGGAAACGTTGGGATAATACCACTTGAAAAATATCTCCTGCCCGAATGTACTCTTTGGCCTGCTCTACATTCCCGATAAACTGTTCCTTCGTGAGATTGGATCGAATATCCCCCAGTTCCACGTCTCCTGGGATGGAACGCGGGTTCAAGTTCTCCCCTGGTCCTTGCTGCTGCAAGCGTTCAGCCGCCTGTTCCAGCTTCTCAGAAGTTAAAGCATAAGCTTGACGGATATCATCATCCGTTGCACCGTCCTTCACGTGCACATTGCCCACAAGCAGCATCTGCTGCTTCACATGGTCAAACACGATAATCTGGTCGCAGAACATGAAGCGAATATCATCCATTTTCAGATCATCCAGCGCGTGGGCCGGAAGCTTCTCATAATATTGCAGCAGATCGTATCCAAAGAAACCAATGGCCCCACCTGTAAATGGCGGCAGTTCATCATCTTTTGGACTGCGATACTTACGCAGCAGTGCTTTGAGTTCTTCAATCGGTTTGCCTGGCAGTTCTCGAATCTGTCCCGCTTCTTCTACCACGATCCGGCCTTTTTTGGCGGAGATCATTAGGAACGGATCTGTACCGATGAAGGAATATCTCGCCCATTGAATTCCACCCTCCACACTTTCCAGCAGAAATGCCCGGTCGTTGTCAGCATAACGGCGGAAAATCCGAATCGGGGTCTCCATGTCTGCCAGAATCCGTTTGACTACCGGAATCAGATTATATTCATTCGACATTTTCAGTACTTGATTAACGTTTGGCGTTATCATCAGATCACGTCCTTTCAGATTTATATAAGTTCAACTAAAGAGGTTTACACTGAGCACTCCGATGACAGAACAACCTTCCGATCGCTGTTATCCCCAGATTTTTTGATTCCCTTTCTAAAGGGAAAATCCGGTGATAAAGGCGAACGCTCCGCTTCTTCAGGTTATTTCTGTCCTCTCCGTTTTTGTGTAAAAAGTTTAGTTGAACCTATATGGGTAGAAGAAACAATTCAATATACAACAAAAAAACCTCTACCATCAGGTAGAGGTTTGGTTATAAGCTGTTTCAACAGGTTGGTGCTTCATAAATAACAAGTCCCTATACATGCATACTTACCGAATTATCACACAGGCTGTTGTATGGATGTAATACAAATCCATCAAATAAAAAGGAAATGTACCGGCATACACTGATTCTCACCCATAGCACTCATTCTTTCATGAAATGCAAGAGGATATCGGTCGTGTTATACCTAAACAAAACGATGTCGCTAGACACGTTTGCATTCCTTCATCCTGTTTCTAATAATTCCGTAGCTCGACGTACCGCGAATCAGTTGACCGGCTTCTGTTACTCCGGTTACCACCCGCTGGACTCTGCTATATACTCCACTCATCTCAGCTGCTCTCAGCTCAATCTCTACTCTACTCAACTGGTTCTCACTATACATCATTCAGAATGATTTGACAACCACTCTAATCTTACGAATTGGAAGGTGCCGCCAAATCGGGACGCAGAGACTGTGCACCGTTAAGATACACATGGTTGATTTCATTCTGACCTTTTGCAGTGTTAACATGTACCATAAAACGGATGCACTGTGGCAAGGCACCTGCAACCGGAACTTCCAGCGCACACATCAAAGGTACAAGCTCCCAGCCATCCAACTGGCGAATTGCCTTTGCTGGGAAAGCTGCATCCAGATCTCCAGTCATCGTAATCCACACACTGCAAATATCTTCGGGTTGAATCTCGTTACGATCCACGATTTCCTGCAATAGTACAGCCGTTTCTTTCAAAATATGTTCTTCGTTATTATGCGTGACCGTAGTAGCCCCGCGAATTCCCCGAGTAACCATCACTTTTAATCTCCCTTCTTGAGCATTTCAATGACGTCGCGTACTGCCGATACCGGTACATCCTTCACAATTCTGGCAGCGCCGATCCGGTCAGGAATAATGAAGACCATATGGCCCTCACGGAACTTTTTGTCGTGCATCATTGCATCCATTAATGCATCCGTATCCAAATGTTTTGGCATCGTCACCGGCAGGCGCAATGAACGCAGCATGCGAACCGTATCGTCATAGAGTCCTGCTGGGGCTCCCAACTTTTCGCCGAGCAATGCCGAACCCGCCATACCAATCGAGATGGCTTCACCATGCAGAAATTCGCCGTAACCGGCAATCGCTTCAATGGCATGACCAATCGTATGACCCAGGTTTAACAATGCACGTTCTCCATTTTCACGTTCGTCACGCGATACAATCTCTGCCTTGATACCACAGCCTCGTTCCAAGCCATATCCCAAAGCCTCCGGATCAAGGGCAAGCAGTTCATCCGCATGCTCCTCACACCAGTATGCAAAAGCTTCGTCCCGAATCAGTCCGTGCTTCAGCATCTCTGACAAACCAGCAGAGACATCGCGTGGCGGCAAGGTTTGAAGAGTATCCACATCATAGAGCACCAGCTCTGGCTGATGGAATGCACCGATCATATTTTTAGCCAGCGGATGATTGACAGCTACTTTGCCTCCAACACTGCTGTCATGCGCCAGGATCGTCGTAGGCACCTGTACAAACTTGATTCCACGCATATATGTAGCAGCAACAAAACCAGCCAGATCCCCTACTACACCGCCGCCTAAAGCAACAATTGCCGAACTGCGATCCAGTTTGCCTTCGATGGCGGCCGTCATCATATCCTGATATACCGAAAGGGATTTCGATGTTTCACCCGATGGAACAACTGCGGAGACGACTGTAAAACCAGCCGTACGCAGTGTTTGTTCCAGATCGGACAAGTATTTGGGTGCCACATGATCATCAGTAATAATGAGTAAGGGGCTTTTTTTGGTTAAGCCATATTGCTCAAAATATTGAGGCGCTTGAGCCAACAGGCCGCTGCCAATCAGGATTGGATATGAGCGCTCCTCCAACTGCACTGTCAGCTGGCGCATCTTAGTAATTCTCCAGTTGATTATTGTAGTTGGCAAAGTTCGCGCGGATTTCCTCCATGGAGTCTCCGCCAAATTTCTCAAGGAAAGCTTTTGCAATTTCCCAGGCTACCACATGCTCCATTACTACACTAGCTGCCGGAACAGCACATGCATCAGAACGCTCAACCTGAGCTGTAAATGCTTCTTTTGTATCGATATCCACACTTTGAAGCGGTTTGTACAACGTAGGAATAGGTTTCATAACCCCACGTACCACTACTGGCATACCGTTAGTCATTCCGCCCTCGAATCCGCCCAAACGGTTGGTAGCTCGGTGGTAACCACGCTCTTCACTATGCACGATTTCATCATGCACCTGAGAACCACGAATCGTTCCGGCTTCGAACCCGATACCAATTTCCACACCTTTGAATGCGTTAATGGACATCACGCCCTGAGCAATCCTTGCATCCAGTTTGCGGTCATACTGTACATGGCTACCAAGACCCACAGGCACACCTTCAACGATACATTCCACAATTCCACCGATGGAGTCGCCTTCCTGCTTGATCTGGTCGATGTAAGCTTCCATCTTCTTCTCGGTTTCTGCATCAGTTACACGTACGGAAGAAGCTTCTGTCACTTCGATCAGTTCATCAATCGGCAGATCTTGATAAGGAGCTTCGATTTCTCCGATACGCAACACACGTCCAGCTACTTTGATTCCGAATTCAGCAAGGAATTGACGTGCAATAGCACCACATGCTACACGTACCGTTGTCTCACGCGCACTGGAACGCTCCAGCACATTACGCAAATCTTTTAGGTTATATTTGAGCCCGCCATTCAAATCAGCATGTCCCGGACGTGGACGATGAACGCGACGTTTCTCTTCGTCACTGCCTTCAATCGGCTCAATATTCATAATATTCTGCCAGTGTTTCCAGTCATTATTTTGAACAACCAACGCTACAGGAGCACCTGTTGTATATCCGTGACGAATACCACCAACGAAATTGGCCTGATCCTTCTCAATTTGCATGCGACGTCCACGGCCATATCCCTTTTGGCGGCGGTGAAGCTGAAAATTCAGCTCTTCAAAGTCAATATTCAGATTGCTTGGCAATCCTTCAATAATTGCGGTTAATTGGGGTCCGTGCGTCTCCCCTGCGGTTAAATAGCGTAAACTCATAATACGTTCCCCCTTTAAACTGTTAAACTTCACATTGCTAAAATCCCATAATTTCTTTGCTTATTATAGTATAGCTGACCGGCTTTGACAAGAAAGTCGGTCGTTTCTTGTCCTAAATTGGATTGGACTCGAATGGTGATTGATTGAGATTCCGACGTGTCTGAGAAATATCCATTCATCCATTATGCAAATAACCGCCTGGACACATATACATGTGCACGCCAGACGGTTATGAAATAATTGAAATTATTTTTTGCGATAAAAGAATGTTTCCGCTGTTTCCAGACCATATTGCCCCGGGGAAAAAATCTGTTCCGTACTGCCCACGAACAAAATACCACCTGGACGCAAACTTGTTGCAAACTTGTGATACAACAGGTTTTTGGCTTCCTCGGTAAAATAGATCATGACATTGCGGCACACAATCAGATCATATCCTTCGTCAAAACGATCGAGTAACAGATTTTGCTTCATGAACTTGACTGAACTTTTCAGTTGTTCATCAATACGGTACACCAAGCCATCCTGCTTGAAGTATCGATTTGCTGTTTCCTTCGGTACATCTTTGAGCGAGCGTTCCATATAACGCCCTTCCTTGGCTTTAGCGAGAGCTCCTTCGTCCAAGTCACTTGCCGTAATGGAGCTTCCCTTAAGAATGCCCATCGTGTCCAGAATCATTGCCAGAGTGTAAGGTTCTTCGCCTGTGGAACAAGCGGCACTCCACACTTTAACGCCACGCTTCGGACCCAGCAACTCAGGCAGGATTTCATCCCGCAGTACTTCCCAGCGATTGGGGTTACGCCAAAATTCCGAGACGTTAATGGTCATGCGATCCAGAAACTCATAAAACAGAGACTTGTCCTTCTGCATGGCATCAAAAAAGATAGAAAACGTATGAAATCCGTTTTTGTTACGAAGTGTGGTCAGCCTTCTTTTCATCTGGCCTTCCTTGTATTGAGCAAGATCAATGCCTGTGCTCTCTTTGATTTTCCGAATAAATCCGGTGTAATCCGGGTCTAGTAGTTGTTCCTGCTCCAGCATCGTATCACCCTTCTGGCTAAAAAATTACAACCAGGCTGCGATGCTCTTGTCGTACGTTACCAGCTCATCCGGAGTAAAGAAGTTCGCTGCTTCACGAGTGGCGCTTTCCGGTGAATCCGCCCCATGAATCAGATTATGCGGTGTATGGCTGGCGAAATCTCCGCGAATTGTACCCGGAGCCGCTTCCTTCACATTGGTTTTCCCGATTACAATGCGCGCAAGCGCCACGATGTCGTCACCTTCCCAGACCATAGCAAATACAGGTCCAGATGTGATAAAACGAACCAGATCATCGAAGAACGGTTTCCCCTCATGTTCAGCATAATGGCGTTTGGCCTGATCTTCAGACATCTGCACCAGCTTGCCTGCCACCAACTTAAATCCTTTGTCTTCCAGACGGCTAACGATACGCCCTATCAAACCACGCTGCACACCATCCGGCTTCACCATCAAAAATGTACGATCCATAGGCTCACTCCTCACTCACGGTTCAAAGTTATTTCATTATGTAAACGCAATCCCTTTGATTGTAACATACATGTCCAAATCCTCCCAATGAGGAATATCACATGAATGTTATTTTTTGAGTGAGACAGCTACACGAGGAACTGCATTCATGAAAAGATGCCCGTCCATAGCAGTCTATGTTCAAACATATTAATGCGTACGTTTGACCACAAAATGAGCGATATCACGCAAGTTTTTGGTGGTCTTGATGTTAGGCAGTTGATCCAGAGCATCGAGCGCTTTCTTCATATATCGGTCAGCCAGGGCTTCTGCTTTAGCAATTCCTTGACTTTGGCGAATCATTCCAATTGCATCGGATGCACTCGCCCGTCCCTCCTCGTGCTGAACGCGGGCTATCTCCTTCAGCAAAGGTTCACGCAAATTAGGTTCCTGCAATGCATACAGTACAGGCAGCGTAATATTCCCCTGCTTCATATCACTGCCTGGAGGCTTGCCCAGTTGCTTTTCGGTGCCAACCAGATCAAGTACATCGTCTTGAATCTGGAACGCCATACCCACGTTGTAACCGTAGGTGTACAGCAACGAAGATACATGTTCCGGCGCACGAGTAGCAAGCGCCCCCAGCTGGCAGCTGACAGCAATAAGAAGCGCCGTTTTGCGACGAATTCGCAAGAGATAGTTACGTACACTTTGTCCCGTGTTGAAAAAGTCCCGAATTTGCTCCATTTCACCAATGGACATCTGCACCATCGCTTTGGCCAGAATACGGTGTATCGCCGGATCGGACAGGCCCGCAGTCATCTCAAGCGCCTTGCCGTAAATGTAATCTCCGGTGTACATGGCAATCCGATTATCCCATTTGGACTTCACCGTTGGTTTACCTCTCCGTGTCGCTGCATTATCAATAACATCATCGTGAACCAGAGAAGCCGAATGAATCAGTTCCAACGGAACCGCTACCAGCTTCAGACGTTCAATGTCGTATGTACCGAATTTCCCACCGAGTAACACAAATACCGGACGCAAACGCTTACCCCCTGCCTTGAGCAGGTGAAGTGACGTTTCGCTTAGCAGTTTCTGTTCTCCCTGAACACTGCGATACAGCTCTTTTTCAATGTAGTCCATGTCTTTTTTTAACAACCCGAAAATATCCAATAGTTTCATTCGTTCACCCGTGTCAGCGTATTGTCAGTCCATAAATCCATGCTTACCTTCCCCTCCAGCAAGTCGGGCCTGCAGGCATAACGAAAAACCAGGGCTTGCCTTTCCTGCTTGTGTTCTTCTGAGACGTACTAATCTTCTTCGAATGTCAAGGCCGACATCCGGGAATTAAACTCTGCGACTTGTTCTGAAACATAAGTACAGAAGTTGCCGGAGCATGGGTCAAGGCTGTGGTTCCATCCAAACATCACCATCAGCGCTCACCAATACCCCGGGATTGGGGGACAGCAAATTGCCCCTGCAATTCGGTCAGCAGATTCTAAATTGCAGGAAGCTCAGAAGCTATCCCCGTTCATCCGGTTCTCCCCACCTGGTAAACAGTTGATGCGGGATGCGCAGACTATCGAGCACTTTACCCACTAGAAACAGAATCAACTCGTCCATCGTTTGGGGTTTGTAATAAAAAGCAGGCATGGCCGGTATCATGCGGACACCAAGCCGTGAGAGTTTCAGCATGTTTTCCAGATGAATTGCATGCAGTGGCGTCTCACGTGGCACCAGAATCAGCGTTCTTCCCTCTTTCATCATGACATCAGCAGCCCGGGACATCAGATTGTCCGATGACCCTTGTGCAATGGATGAAAGAGTACCCATGGAGCATGGCATTATAATCATGCCTTCTGCCAGGAAAGAACCACTCGCGATGGAGGCACCAATATCACTAACGGGATGATAGATTAGGGAACCCGCACGACCGCCGAATTTTTCTTCCAGCACACGGTCCCGATTCGTAATATCCCAGTCCATTTCTTCTTTCAATACACGCCACCCGGCATTGGAGATCACCAGATGCACAGTGTATTCCAGATCAAGCAGCGTTTCAATTAATCTGATGCCATATATACTTCCACTGGCCCCGGTAATTCCGACAACAAGTCGTTTATTGTCCGGCTGCTGCATCTTTATTTCACCGCCAAATCAATCAGGGTAAACGTAAATACCACTAAACTCAGCACACTGTTCATCGTAAAGAATGCTGTTTGTACACGGCTCATGTCATTTGGCGATACAATATAGTGTTCATAGAAGAGGATACCATAAGTTATCAGCATTCCGGCTCCATACCACCAGCTCAGATCGGTCAACAATAACAAAGCAAGAAAACCGATTGCTGTAATCACGTGGAAGAACTTTGCGATCTGCAATGATTTGTTAAGACCAAAACGGGAAGGTATGGAATGAAGGCCTTCGCCCTGATCAAAATCCAGATCCTGACATGCATAGATGATATCGAACCCTGCAGTCCAGAACACAATCGTAACGTACAGCACAATCGCTGTCCAATCCATCGTACCCGTTACTGCTACCCAACCCCCAAGTGGAGCCAGACCAATGGTCATACCGAGCACTACGTGGCACAACCAGGTGAAACGTTTGGTATATGAATACAAAACCAGCATAAATACAGCTATCGGCAACAGCTGCATGGATAACACGTTAAGGTTGGATGAGGCCCAGAACAAGAGCACAAATGATACTATGATAAAAATAACGACCTCACCGTTTTTCAACAAACCGGCCGGAATTGCTCTCATCGCGGTACGTGGATTTTTCTTGTCTATGGCCTGGTCAATCATGCGGTTCAAGCCAAAAGCAGCACTTCTTGCACCAATCATAGCCAGTAACACCCACATAATCTGCATCCAGGTCGGGAATGTATCATTCACTACCATGGAACCGAGGATGGCTCCCATAAATGCAAAAGGTAAAGCGAAAAGCGTGTGTTCAATTTTGATCATTTCTAAAAAGATGCGAATTTTCCTAAACATGCTGATTCTCCTTGGTTCCAATATGCAGTGCCGCGACGCCTCCGGTTAGAGGGTAGGCCTGCACTTGCTGCAATCCAGTTTCAGCGAAAATGTCGGCCAGTTCCTTCCTTCCTGGAAAAAGTGCAAGTGAGTCGGGCAGCCATTTATACTGCTCATAACGTTTGGCAAACAATTTGGCAAGATTGGGTAATACTTGTTCAAAATAAAAATAATAAATACCTTTAAACGGCTGCCATGTCGGCTTGGACAATTCCAGACACACCACCATGCCACCCGGTTTCACTACACGCTTCATCTCCGACAGAACCTGTCTAAGATCCGGTACATTGCGCAGTCCAAATCCAATCGTTACATAATCGAATGAATTGTCTTCAAAGGGAAGTGACATTGCATTGCCCTGTACCAACGTAATTTGTTTTTGCCGATTTACAGCGTCAACTTTGGTTTGTCCAACCTCCAACATGTTGCTGCTGAAATCCAGTCCATGCATGTGACCTGTTTCACTTGCTTCAGCCATCGCAAGCGTCCAATCACATGTGCCGCAGCACAAATCAAGACCGGTATCGCCTTTGGACATATTCATTTTCTTCATCGTAAATTTGCGCCAAGCCTTGTGTCTGCGGAAACTCAGGATATCATTCATGACGTCATATTTACCTGCTATACTCTGAAAAACAGAATGGACAAATTCTTCTTTAGGTTTGGTCTCTCCGCTCCCCATTCGTTGTCTCCCCCTCAATCTTCCCTTACTGCCGCATGTGAAGGCTGCAAATACGTCAAGTAAGGCTCCAGGATTGCATCAATTTCTTGCAGGCCCAGTTGATCTTCCTCGTCTTGCAGCAACAGTTGTATACGGTGTGTACACTCACGAAGCTTGTCCAGCAAAAACTCGCCGATTCGATACTTATGCACCATACCACTCCATGCTCTTGTATCAGGCTCCGGCTGACGCAGCGTATTGCGCTCGTCGTCATTGCCATACTCGTAAATATGCCAGAAAGCATAACTGTGATAAAAGTTCTGTTCGTCATTCATCCGATGCAGCTCTTCCATAATTGCCTCGCAGTAGCTGAATTCGGCCAACAGGTCGTTCCATAGTGATGCTTCGTTATCGCGGATCATGCCTGTAAAAGAAAGAAACAGCTGCATCTTCAGCTGTACTGTTTCACGCAAGTATTCTTCAGCCGAAACGAGAAGCTTTTTCATCCGTTCATACAGCGTCATCTTGCGTGCATTCACTTCGGATACAGCACCACTAAGTTTACCGATCATTTCAATTTTGCCTGCATGGGCAAGCAACTGATAGAAACGGCTACTGAAATAATCTCCGGCAAGCACGTTCAGCTGGCGTGAACGCATCTCCAGTTCTCTACGCTCTCCGGATATCGTATCGATTCGATCATGCGTATCCATGGCCAACTGAACGAGCGAGGTTGCGAGAGCGTATAGCTCATCATGAACCTTTTCGTCTGTGCGGCCCACAAATACCTGCAGCAGACGAGCCCGGCTATCCGGAAATGATGGGATTTCCGTATGTTGTCGAATCATGTCGTAATCCGTATATTTCTTTGCTAGTTGGGGTACGCGATATGAATTCATTCTCAGCCTCCGAGCCTTTGCATTGTTAAACCATTTCTGCACTACAATCTTATATATTATAGCATATGTTTATCGGGCACGCACTGAATCATGCTATTCTATTACCCCGGACTTGACATTTCGAATTGCTTCTTCCAAAGTTCGGTCTCCATCATGTGAAACCAGTCCTTCAATTCGTCCGAGAGGATCGGACTATTCCAGTCTCTAAGCGTTTCGATCGCGTACATTGGCCATTCCCCACGCCGAAAATCGGCAGCGAGCAACAAATGTCTTTTGTGAAGCCATTCATCCTCTGCCATAACACGCAGCATCACCTGTTCCACGTTATCCAGACTTCGAAATCCTAGATCTGCCACAGCAGCCATATTACCATAGATTTCGGTGTAACTTGTGCTGGTTCCGGTAACCTTTAGATCAAGCGTCAAAATGGATCGTTTCCACTCCACCCTGGCAATGGGTGTCGATAATTTCATGGTGCTCAGCACGTCCACCAGATTGTCTTCTGTTAGCTGGACGGGATGCTGCGCCGCAGAAACGGGTTGTACGTTTTCACCGCCCAAGGTACGCATATGTAAGGTTTGTATGGCAACAAGCAGAAGGACCGCCGCAACCGTTGCCAGCAGTGAAGCAGTCACGATCATCCGCGGTTTCATAAATGCCTCCCTGCCCTTACCTATTAGTGTAGTCTGTCCGGTAAAGGCTCATACCTCATTGTACAATGAAAAAAAGCAGGCTATGCCTGCAATTTTCATTATTCCGACTGAATTTGTCCATGCTTGGTGATCAGCGTGGCTTTTCCACGGATTTTAATGGCGGAAGTATGATTGGTAAATTGGGCAAACATGACTTCTCCCTTATCCAGCTTCTCCGTATGGTGGAAGCGGGTATCCTGACCTCGGGTTAAGCCGATCACCTGAACACCGTTCTCCTCCGCCTTAATTACGATATAATCACTGCCGGTTGGATGATCCATCACGCACATCCCCTCTCCTAGTTCAATAGCGTTAATGATGATAAATATTGTTTCATTTGTCAACCAGCCCTTATGTGAATGGGGCGCAATAATCTGTTACTCCCAGGTCATACTACAAGTGATCCAGCCACAGAAAGGAGAGTCTCTATGAAGTACATTCCCGCAGCACTGACAGACGAGCATATTCACCAGTTAAAAGAAACTGAACAGCATCTGTCCGCAGCTGCTGGAGAAGAACTGATTCTGATTGCCTATGCGCAGCAATCGGATGAGCCGGAATCGCTAGACGGCAGGAAGAAAAATAATTAAAGGACAAAAGAAAAGGCCGTGAACAAGTCACGGTCTTTTTGTCGACATATGGAATATGTAGAAATCTTATTTAATTCCGTCTTTGAGCGCTTTACCTGGTTTGAATGCAGGAATTTTGCTCGCAGGAATTTCGATTTCTTCACCTGTTTGCGGGTTGCGTCCTTTACGTGCAGAGCGCTCGCGAACTTCGAAGTTCCCAAAACCAACCAATTGTACTTTGTCTCCGCTTTGAAGAGCCTCAGAGATTGCTTCGAATACGGCATCAACCGCTTTCGTTACATCCTTTTTGGACAATTCAGTAGCTTCGGACACGTGTGTAATCAAGTCTGATTTGTTCATTTGTTTTTTCACCTCCTGAATCAATGTCCTGAATGTTATACTGTGTTTCCGTTTTATAGCGAAATATACGTTCATACACAAAAAATCTACGTACATCTTGAGCGTGATGAACAGAAATCTCGGCCTGCGGTCAACAGTCATTTCCGGCAGAATGTCGCCTGAAACAAAGGTTGTTTCAGACGCCGAACAAATTTTATACTAATACAGACAGCACACAATTTCAAGTGCGGTTGCGGTTTAACACGTAAAATGTAACCGCCAGGGCAAGCACGAGCACCCCACCTTTTACAATATCATGCGTGAAATATTGAACATTCATCATAGTCAAACCGTTCACCAGTACACCAATCAGAACCGAACCAATGAATGTTCCGATCACGTTTGGTTTACCTGCACCAAATACGGAGAATCCGACAAATACCGCGGCTACGGATTCCATTAACAACGGAGAACCCGCATCAATTTGCCCTGAACCTACTTTGGATGCATAGATAATACCGCCGATTGCAGCAAACACTCCAGCAGCTACATAAGCGAGTGTACGCACCTTTTTCACCTTGATACCGGATAGGCGTGCCGCTTCTTCATTGCCCCCCGTAACGTACATCTGGCGCCCATACTTCGTATACGTCAAAAAGATATGCACACCGATAACCGCAATGAGCAATAGAATGACCGAAATCGGCATTCCCAGCCATTTTCCCTGCCCAAGCTGCAGAAATGTGGGGTCCATCTCTCCGGCAGCCTTGCTTCCGTCAGGAAACTGCATATGGTTATAGATCGTGTACCCTTGAGCATACGTTTTGTGAATTCCACCGATAATGTACATCGTGGCAAGTGTAGCGAGTAGATCCGGGATACGCAGTTTCACAATTAGCAAGGAATTAAGCCAACCAATCACAGCCCCAATAATCAGTGGGACGATAATGACAACTGCCAGCGGCTGCTGATACCAAATCATTAATGAAGCGGTAACGACAGTAGTCAGCGAGACGGTCGCCCCCACCGAAAGATCAAATCCATCAACAATGAGAGATAAGGTAACACCAATCGCCACAAATGTCACGATAGAGATTGAACCCAAAATATCGGTCAAGTTACTGTACGTGAAGAAATAAGGCAATTTAATACCGAAAAATGCTATAACACCAATAATAACGATAATTGCGCCATAACGGAACGCGAAATCTAATGATTTATCCTTCATGCTTCCACCTCTTGTCCACCGCTTGCGTAGTATAGCAGCTGTTCTTGATTGGTCTCGCCCCGTTTGAATTCCTTTACAATCGTCCCTTCACACATGACTGCAATCCGATCACCAATGCCCAATCCTTCATCCAGTTCACACGTGAAATAGATAACAGCTTTACCCGCCAAAGCCAGTTCGTTAATGATGCGAAAAATGTCACTTTTGGCGCCGATATCCACACCTTTTGTCGGCTCATCAAAGATAAAGACGTCTGCGTCAGCATTAAGCCATTTGCCAATGGCCACCTTTTGTTGATTGCCACCGCTTAAATACTTCACTTCCTGTCGCACTGACGATGTTTTGATACCGAGTTGCTGCACTAAAGATTCCGCATTCTCACGCTCTCGCTTTCGACTTACAAAACCTAATCTACTAAGACGTCCAAGCAAAGGCAGGCTCAAATTCCGCTCCACGTTTTCCTCAATCAAAATCCCCTGTTTCCGCCGTTCCTCAGGCACGGAGACAATTCCCAGAGCAGCAGCATCAGCAGGTTGGGAAAGACGAAGTTCACGATTGTTAAGCCGAATCTCTCCACTCTCCAACCGATCTGCACCAATCAACAAGCGGGAACATTCCGTTTTCCCCGCACCTACAAGCCCTACTACAGCAAGCACTTCGCCTCGACGAACAGATAGGTCCACACCCTTGACTCGGACTCCACGCCGAAGTCCTCTTGCTTCCAGCAACACTTCTCCTACCGGTGCTTCTGTCTTGGGAAACTCTTCCTCAAACGGTTTTCCGAGCATCTGTGTCACCAGATCATTGATCGTAAGCTCTTTTGCCTCACCCGTGAACACATGTTGTCCATCTCTCATCACGGTGACGCGGTCACAGTGACTTGTAACTTCAGGAAGACGGTGAGTAATAAAAATACATGCCACTCCGCGTTCTTTCAACAAATGTACAATTCGGAAAAAAGCATCCGTTTCTTCCTGGCTCAGCGGTGCAGTTGGTTCATCAAAAATAATGACCTTGGCATCCTGAATCAGGATACGTGCGAGCAGAATCATCTGCTTCTCCGCGAGCGTCAGGTCGGCTACTTTTTTGTGAACGGATATAGCCGCTCCTAATTGCTGCAAAGCTTCAGCCGCACGCTGTTGCAGTTTCCGCGGGCTTTTCCACCAACCTCCACTCGGCGACGCTAATTGATCCAGCATAATGTTCTCGGCAGCTGTCAATTGGGGAACCAGCGCAGCATCCACCTCTTGATACACACAGTGAATACCACTCGCTTTGGCATCGCCTGGTGAATTCAGATGAAGCGTTTGCCCGCTTAATTGGATAGTACCCTGATCCAGTTGATAGGCACCAGATAGAATTTTCATCAATGTGCTCTTGCCGGCACCATTCGCACCTAGCAGCGCATGAATTTCTCCGCCTTTCACGGAGAACTCCACGTCTTTCAGTGCAGGAATGCCTGCAAACTGCTTGTGGATATGTTCCATTTGAAGCAGAATCGGTGCAGTACTCATGACGCCAACCTCCAATCGCTCCCCTCCGGGAGTGTCACTATTCTCATGTAGTTATATTCCATCATGGTTGGAAAAAGCGCGCCTTGCGGCGCGCCTCCGTTACGCTGTTTTATTTAGCAGTAACTCCGTATTCCGACATCCATTCCTTGATTCCCTGTGTACTACCTCCCCAACCCTCAACATACTCGGACAGCTCTGAAGTGGAGATTTGTTTGTCAGGCAGCGCATCGCGCTGTACATAAACCGGGTTGAGAACCACTTGATCCTCTGTATCATCCCCGTTCAGCTTCTGGTATGCATAACGGACTTGTACACGTCCAATGTCTGTTGGATCAACCGCTGCGGAAGCTACCCAAGGGTTTTTCGGATCTTGGATCATCTGTAAATCTTCATCACTCATATCAATACCATATACCTTGATCTCGTCACGTCCTGCTTGCTGAATGGCACGCGCTGCACCTTTGGCGAACTCATCCCATGCAGTCCATACCGCTGTGATTTCACCTTTTGGATATTGTTTCAGGATCGCTTCCATTTTGGCTTGTGTATCCAGCGCCGGGTTCTGAGCTGAACCAAACGTTGCAATTTCCTTAATATCCGGGTTCTCTTTCAGGAACTTGCCATAAGCAACCTGACGACGTTCCATTGGTGCAAAGCCGGCAACCCATACTTTTACGATATTGCCTTGTCCGTTGATATCTTTTTTCATTTGCTCCAGCGTAAGTTCAGCCATCTTTTGATCATCCTGGGACAACACTGTTGCTCCCGGAACACTAATGTCTGCATCGAACACAACAACCGGAATGTTTTGTTTTACTGCCTTTTTCACGCCCGGCGTCAGCAAGGAATCCCCATGATCCGTTAGAATGGCATCGAATTTCTGGTTAATTGCGCTATCGAGCAACGATACCATTTTGGCTTTATCATTATCGGCGACAAACGTAGTCAATTGTCCACCGAATTTTTCGATTTCTTCTTTAACCCCTTGCACATATTGCTGTGAGAACGTACCTGTGTTAAATTCCATGATCAGTGCAATTCGTTTTCCACTGAGTGGGCCTGTTACTGCTTCGGTTTGAGGCTTGTCCTCTGCTGCGCCGGAAGCTGTAGTTGAAGCAGGCTCTTTTTTAATTCCGCAAGCGGACAGCGCCAATGTAAATACAAGCAACACACTCAACCATACCCATTTTGTATTTTTACTTCTCATCTCTTTCTCCCCCTGTTCACACTCTCTCTGTGATCTCGATCACAATAGTTGAATATTAATATAACGGCTAATCCCTAGTATGTAAATGGGTTTTAGTAATTTAAAGCTAAAACTCGCTAAGTTTTTATTCGAAACCAAAGTATCTTATCCAGTTCATCCAGAATCATGAAAATAAAACAAGAAAAAGACCGCGAGGGGTACCCCTACGGCCTTTTGGACTTACAGAATTATAGCGATTAATCCACCGGAACCTTCGTTAATAATACGTCCCAGCGTCTCTTGCAATTTGTATCGTGCGTTGTCTGGCATCATCGCAATTTTACCCTGAATGCCTTCTCTCACGATGGAATGCAGTGAACGACCGAACATATCTGAATCCCATACCTTGATCGGATCGTTCTCGAAGTCCTGCATCAAGTACCTCACCAGTTCCTCACTCTGTTTTTCCGTTCCGATAATCGGTGCAAACTCCGATTCCACATCGACCCGGATCATGTGAATGGATGGTGCGGTTGCTTTCAGGCGGACGCCGAATTTGGTACCCTGCCGGATGAGTTCAGGTTCATCCAATGCCATTTCGGCGAGGGATGGAGCCGCGATGCCGTAGCCAGTCGTTTTGACCATCTCCAGCGCCTCAGCGAAGCGATCGTACTCCCTCTTCGCATGGGAGAATTCCTGCATCAATTGCAGCAGATGATCTTTGCCTCGAATTTCAATACCAACAACTTCCACGAGGATCTGATCATATAATTCATCCGGTGCATACAGATCGATTTCTGCTACACCCTGCCCCATGTTCATGCCACTCAGACCGGCTCGGTCGATGAATTCGTATTCCATGAACTGAGCAACAACTCGATCCACATCACGCAGCCTGCGAATATCCTTAACCGTGTCGCGAACGGAATTTTCATAGTTGCTGCGCAGCCAGTGGTTTTCATTCAGCACCATCACCCAGCTCGGCAAATTCACATTCACTTCATGTACAGGGAACTCATACAGCACTTCGCGAAGCACACCTGTGACATCATCTTCTGTCATTGTAGCTGCACTGAGTGTCATAACCGGAATGTCATACTTGGCAGCAAGCTCACTGCGCAACTGCAGCGCTTCTTCACTGCGAGGGCGAGTCGAGTTGATCACCAGTACAAACGGTTTGCCTACTTCCTTCAGTTCGGCTATAACGCGTTCCTCTGATTCCACATAGGAACTCCGGGCAATCTCAGCGATCGTGCCGTCTGTTGTAACCACCACACCCAGTGTGGAATGCTCCTGAATGACTTTGCGTGTGCCAATTTCGGCGGCTTCCTGGAAAGGAATTGGTTCTTCAAACCAAGGCGTGGAGATCATGCGTGGTCCATTCTCATCCTCGTATCCCTTGGCTCCTTCCACTGCGTAGCCTACGCAATCCACAAGGCGCACATTGACATCAAGTCCCTCGGCGACCTTGATTTGAACCGCATTATTCGGTACGAATTTTGGCTCCGTAGTCATGATTGTTTTGCCAGCTGCGCTCTGTGGCAGTTCATCCACTGCCCGCGCACGGTCTGCCTCATTTGTAATGTTCGGCAAGACGATTGTTTCCATGAAACGTTTGATAAATGTTGATTTCCCCGTCCGGACTGCGCCGACAACCCCGAGATAAATATCCCCTCCGGTCCGCTCGGCAATGTCCTTAAAAATGTCCACTTTCTCCAATGAAATCCCTCCCTAAATTACTCCGAAGGAAAAATGCTAAAGAGCATCCGCTTCGTTTTTTCAATCAGAAGACTGAAATCCCTGCAACGGTAGAGCCGCCTTTGTGAGTGCCCGGAAGTCGTCCGCCGCCGAACGTTGCATTCTGATGAAATCGGCGAGAGCGGCGTTAACTCGTACATGCAATTGGACTAGTATCATCTTATGTATCCGTATGCAGCATTATGACGCGTATTTTTTGTTTTTTTCTCAAGGTAGTTGCCTTAAGAGAATCGCCCCGCTCTCGGACTGCGCGTCTTTATTACAATCTACTTTATGAGCGTGCCGAAGCTTTTATGCCGGTTCGTTCATTTGGTTCTCGTGGTACCGTTCAAGCCGTGCAGAAGGTATACTGTGAGGGTAAGGCATTTTTTAGCAGAGAAGAGCAGAGATAACGAGCTGAGAAAGGTGAGATGAGCGTGGCACAGATCAAAGTATATGGACTAGGTGAGCACTTGAACCCATTGAAAGAGCAGCTTTCACAAGTTATACACTCCGTTATGGTGGATGTTATGGGATTACCGGAGAACAAGAAGTTTCAACGTTACTTTCCCATGAACACGGATGATTTTCTTTTTCCCTCTGATCGTTCAGCAGGGTATACCATTATTGAAATCAGCATGTTCGAAGGCCGAACAGATCAAGTCAAGAAAGAACTCATTCAGCAATTATTCACACGGATGAACGAACAGTTGAAATTGTCGCCCAATGATGTGGAGATTACTATATTTGAAACACCGCGCAGTCATTGGGGTATTCGGGGATTACCCGGTGATGAACTTGACTTGAGTTATAAAGTGGAGGTCTGAACAAAGTAATCTAAATATAGCTTATGGACCATATGATGTGACTATAAACCAACTTATAAGAAAGAGATATCCCGTGATGCGGAATATCTCTTTTTTTTACCTTAAGGACAATCAATGGATTGCGTGCATTCGAATCGAATTAACGCTCATTATTACTTTGTTGCAATCGGGGTGTTATTCTGCCAGGTATAGGCGACTGATTTTACAGGGACAAAGTAAGAATGCTCCAGCAAGAATTCACGCAAATCTTCCACTTTTGTTGGAGCATTATCTGACTTCTCTACAGCCTGCATAATGTCAAAAGCATAATCTACATAGACATTGCCCTCGTCATCCATCATGAAGGGCAGTTCCTGACCCGAATATACACTATTCAGTGTAACCGCTGGGGCACCAGCCTGTGCGGCTTGTTCCATATCTACAGCGTATAGCCCCGGATACAGTTCTTCCCCACTTGGTAGTTGATTGTTATGTACGGACTTGTACTGATTGACCATTCGTTGAACATCATTTACTTTCTGTACCGTTTGAAGATCCATGACTTTGACTGTCGGGTTCACTTCTTCATCCTGAATGAGAAAGTAAGCGCTCCCACCACTTTCAAACGCCGTGCTGGGTATTTCATCCAGATACCCCTGCTGTTTCAGCTTGGACAGATCAACTCTGAATTTTTCATATTTCGGTGTTTCCATATCTGCGTTGACCATGGGCAAAATCCCTTGATCCTGTTGGAATGCTTCTACCGCAGTTTGAATACGGCTTACGCTTTCCCTATAAGCTATTTTGGGATCGGGATTACTCTGGGATTGATACATACACCCCGTTGCAGTAATAGAAAACAACAGGAATAAGAGCAGACAGGACATCTTCTGCAAATGACGCCTCTGCCCTCTTGATTTCACGTTCTTCGTCATATTCACGTTCATCCGTATCCTCCTTGAATCGTTCCACTCAGGTATTCTTAGAACCAATCGTCCTCTTCCTGCTGCTGACGCTCCAATTGTTTACGAATCGCTGCCTTCAGCGGGTCCTCCGGAACATGAACTGTCACCGATCCCCGAATCTTCGCCTGACATGACAGCCGAGTGCCTGCATCCAGCAGTGAACCTAGCTTACGCCTCTCCGCATCTGTTGGCGGATGCAGTGCTGCAAGATGTTCCGAATCTACTTTCACCTTACACATCAGGCAGGCTGCCTTTCCATCACATCGCGTTGCTATTTTCACCCCTGCACGGCGTGCAGCATTTAGCAGCGTTACCCCTGGCTTTAGCCGAATCGTTTTATTTTGCGGTAAAAATGTAATATTGTAATCCATCATTCTTCCTCCCAACCTACTGAGGCCATTCGAAGCCAACAAGCTCTTCCACTTCTGCTCTAAATCGGCTTGTCCATATATTTTGCTTCCCCAATAAAGTCATTAGAGGTTGATGCAATTCGGGCATCTGCCGAATCTGTCTTGCAATGGGTTCGTAACGATCGGCACGGCCTCTCATTAGATTGAACAACAGCTCATGAGCAAGTGGCATTAGACGCAATGTGTAAGAACCCACTTTGGCTTCAGGTGCATACTTGGACAATACATGCTCAATTTCAATGCGGTACCAGCTTTTACGTGACCATACTTCGAAACCACCAACCAGTTCCAACGAACAAGTCCCTACCTGATAATGACTGAGTAGCGAGGCATAAGGTCCCGTCTTATCTACGACAGGCTCGTCCAGTACCATTCCAGGCGCAGATTTATGCAGCAACTTCGCGGCGGTGATATCAGCGTAAATATCAATATCTCTGGGAGCCTGCTGTAATTCCACCTGCTGGAGCAACAACCCACAGCTTCCCCCAAGCAGCCACGTATAAGGCTCTGCATCCCAAGCTTTCGCCGTTTCCAGCAAAGCCGCGTGTAATTCCGGATAGCGCTCTGTCCGATCCTCCGTTTCATGCGACCTCATCGGCTCACCTTCCCTTCATCCGTTTTCGTTGTGTCAGTTCTTATGATGTGTTTATGCGGATGTTATCTCTCAGGCGAGAAAGATCAGGTCAGAGAAGCTATTCCGCCGAAAAGGCCAATCAGCATAATGAGAAAAGCGATTAAAGAAAGAATGCCCCGTACAACGCCTTTCGTTTTGGAGCGAGCAAACGTAATTAGGAATACAGATAGTCCCATAATGAGGATTGCGACCAATGAAAGCCACATCTTGTCCATCGCGTTCATAATCCAGAGTTCTCCCCTTCAGTCCGTAATTCATCACTGACACTGTGACAATTGCAACTATTATAACACGAAACATTGCTCAGCTTTCCAAAAAAAAGACAAAAAGCAAGCCGGCAAATGCCGACTTGTCTTTTTGTCTTGCTCGATCGCCTGCATGCAGGCGCGATCTATTATTTTTTCATCATCATTTTCATTAATGATTCCATACTGTTTGGGTTTAATCCGCTTTTTTTGACGGCACTCACGATATCCTGAACTGTATCCTCAGATACCGGCACTTTTGCCATGGCGGATACTTGCTTGATCAGTTGGCGCAACTGAGCTTCATTCTGCATGGTGGACGGTTTTACTGTACTCGCCAATTTCTTGACGGCACCTTCCGTAATCGATTTCCCTGTTTTTTTGTTGATCGCTTTCAGCGCTTCCTTGGAAATGTTGTTAGCC
Organism: Paenibacillus sp. MDV22-iso6; assembly: GCF_058408365.1. NCBI lineage: Bacteria > Bacillati > Bacillota > Bacilli > Caryophanales > Paenibacillaceae > Paenibacillus > Paenibacillus sp. MDV22-iso6. The sequence continues at coordinate 168,025 of NZ_JBZVDZ010000007.1, forward strand.
ATTCGTCTCCCCTCCTCCGGCAATACTCATGTGTATAATATGAGTGCACCGCAAAAAAGGTGAATAAGCTTCTCATTTCGGGAAAGCTGCCTACGCTACCATCAGGAATGCCACTGCTCCCAGGTTTCAAGCGTCATGACTTCCATTTCGGTCTTGGGATCACGTCCCATTAAAGCTTCAACCGCATCCCGCGGCTGTCTCTCCTGAAAAAGAACGTGATAAAGCTGATCTGCAATCGGCATTTGCACACCATATTTCTGAGAAATGAAGTGGGCGGCCTGTGTGGTCCGAATTCCTTCCACAACCATGCCCATGGAATTCAATACATCGTCCAGCTTCTGTCCTTTGCCCAGCAAGGAACCTGCTCTCCAGTTACGACTGTGCTGACTAGTCGCGGTCACGACCAAATCACCGATCCCTGCAAGTCCGGAGAACGTAAGCGGATTCGCCCCCATCTCCACACCGATGCGTGTGATCTCGGCCAGCCCGCGTGTTAGCAACGCTGCTTTGGCATTGTCACCAAAGTTAAGCCCGTCTGACATACCTGCTCCCAGCGCAATAATATTTTTAAACGCTCCCGCCAATTCTACACCGATCATATCTCGATTCGTGTACACACGGAAATAAGCATTCATAAATAAACCTTGGGCGGCCTCGGCAGAAGCTTTATCCAGTGATGCCACAACAACCGTCGTTGGGCAACGCTTAACCACTTCTTCCGCATGGCTTGGACCAGAAAGTACAACGATATGTCCTTCTTCACATTCAAGTTCTTCCGAAATGACTGTGGACATGCGTTTTAGACTTTCTGTCTCAAATCCCTTGGTTGCATGAATGATTAACATTTCCGGTTTGTAATAGGCCTTAAGCTGATGAGCAACCGAACGCATCGCCGATGAAGGAGCAACAATTAACACAGCAGAAGCCCCTTCAACTGCCGTCGCCATATCCGTGGTTGCCTGAATACGAGGTGACAGCTCTGCATCGGGAAGGAAGCGTTGGTTTGTATGTTTATTATTGATTTCTGTGGCCTGGTCTTCACCACGTGTCCACATGATCACATCCAGTTGATTGGCAGCTAATATACTGGCAAGTGCAGTACCCCAACTGCCCGCAACCAGAACAGCAACTTTTTTAGACAACGCGTTTTCCCCCTCCAGGGCTTTTCGATCCCAATTTATTTTCCTGTCCTTTGGCGAGCTTCGCAATATTGGTACGATGTCTCCAGAACGCAAACAGACAAATAATCAGACTTCCCCAGAAGATACTCATCGAATATCCGGGTAACACAAGGATGAAGAGCGGTGTCAAAGCTACAAAAATAAGGGAACCCAATGAAACATATCGTGTCAATACGATGGACAGGATGGCAAATACACCGGCGCATAGCGCAGGAATAAGTGCAAGAGTTACGAGCACACCGATCGCTGTCGCAATTCCTTTTCCTCCACGAAAACGGAAGTACAGCGGCCAGTTATGTCCTGCAATGGCAGCTATACCACTGAGTGCAGGAATCCAATCGGAACCATTGCTGAACCAAACCCCAATCCAAACGGCCGCAATACCTTTGAGTACATCCAACAGCAGTACCAGAATTGCCGGTCCTTTACCCAATATCCGCAAAGTATTGGTAGCCCCTGCATTTCCGCTTCCGTGTTGACGGATATCGATCCCCCGTAGTGCTTTTGCAAGGAGGACACTAAAGCTGATTGAACCGAGCAGATAGCTCAGTACAATCGCTGCGATTTGTAAAATCACAAACTTCTCCCCTAACCTTCGTCGGACTTCCTCCGAGTAAATATGCGAATTGGCGTCCCTTCAAAATCAAACGCTGCACGAATTTTATTCTCCAGGTAACGTTCGTAAGAAAAGTGCATCAATTCCGGATCGTTCACAAAAATAACCATGGTCGGAGGTTTAACTGCAACCTGAGTTACATAGTTGATTCTCATTCTGCGTCCTTTATCAGTTGGTGGCGGATTAATAGCCACTGCATCAGATACTACATCGTTAAGCAGATGCGTCTGAACACGCATAGTATGCTGCTGTGCTACACGTTGCACAACAGGCAACAATTTTTGTAAGCGTTGTTTTGTCTTGGCTGACAAAAATACAACCGGAGCGTAAGTCATAAACAGGAAATGATCCCGAATTTTTTTCTCAAACTCATTCATTGTTTTATCAGACTTCTCTACAACGTCCCATTTGTTCACAACAAACATGGAAGCTTTACCTGCTTCGAATGCATAACCTGCAATATGCTTGTCCTGCTCAATAATGCCTTCTTCGCCATTAATTACAATCAGAACAACATCTGCACGCTCAATGGCACGCATCGCACGCATTACGCTGTATTTCTCCGTGGTTTCATAAACTTTACCACGTTTACGCATACCTGCTGTATCAATCAGCACATAACGCTGACCGTCTTTTTCAAACGGTGTATCGATTGCATCCCGCGTCGTACCAGCAACATCACTGACAATAACACGTTCCTCGCCCAAAATGGCATTCACCAATGAAGATTTACCCACGTTAGGACGTCCGATCAGAGCTACACGAATGACATCGTCATCGTAAGTCTCTTCCTCAAGTTCAGGCAATTTCTCTACGATGGCATCGAGCAAATCACCTACACCTGTACCATGACTTCCCGATACTCCGATTGGATCACCAAATCCAAATCCATAAAACTCATAAATGAGCTCACTGCGCCCGATATTATCCACTTTGTTAACGGCTACAACGATAGGCTTACCTGAGCGGTACAACATCTCTGCGACTTCTTCATCAGATTGCGTAATCCCTGCTTTTGCATCACACATGAATACAATAACATCCGCTTCTTCAATGGCGAGCTCTGCCTGCATCCGGATTGATTTTAAAATGACGTCCTCGCCGTCGATTTCGATACCACCTGTATCGATAATGCTAAATGGTTTACCGTTCCATTCGCCGATTCCGTAGATACGGTCACGGGTAATGCCCGGCTTGTCTTCCACAATGGCCAATCTGTCGCCGATGATCCGATTAAAAATGGTGGATTTGCCCACATTCGGTCGCCCGACAATTGCCACAACGGGTCTTGCCATACATTCCACTCCTCCTGTCCATACTTACGATACTCATCATAGCAAAAAACGCCTGTCTTGGCTAACGTTTCATGCCGTTATACTCGCAATAAAAACAATCGGCGAACCCGCTGGGGCTCGCCGATCTTGCTTTTATTGTTCAGCAAAATATGCAGTATATAACTAAGAACCATGCATTTATAACTTATTTGAATTTGCTGAGTTTGTCACCGAAGCGCTCGCCGAGCGTGATGCTCAGACCTTGATTGCTCAAGGAAACGTTCGGGTTGTTGATTTCTTCACGTGGAGCATTGTTTCTTGCAGGTCTTTCTGATTTTGGCGCTTGAGCAGGAGCTTCTTCAGTTTCCTTGATGCTCAGGCTTACACGTTGCTCAGAAGGATTCATGTCCAAGATTTTAACTTGAACTTCTTGTCCTTCTTTCAATACTTCGTGCGGAGTGCCAATATGTTTGTGGGAGATTTGCGAGATATGCACAAGTCCCTCAACACCAGGAGCGATTTCAACAAAAGCACCGAAGTCAACCAGACGTTTTACAACACCTGTTACGATATCGCTAGAGTTGAATTTGTCGCCAGCTGTTTCCCAAGGACCTGGTTGAACAGCTTTCATGCTCAGGCTGATTTTACCTTTTTCAGGATCAACTTTCAGCACTTTTACGTTTACTTTATCGCCTTCAGACAGAACGTCCGATGGTTTGTCAACGTGTGTCCAAGCGAGCTCAGATACGTGAACCAATCCGTCTACTCCGCCTACATCAACGAAAGCACCGAATTGAGTCAAGCGTTGTACCGTACCTTCGATCACTTGACCTTCTTGCAAACCAGCCATAACAGTAGCTTTGTTTGCTTCGAATTCTTGCTCAAGTACGTCTTTTTGGGAAAGGATCACTTTGTTGTTCTCACGGTCGATCTCTTTCACTTTAACACGCAATGTGCGTCCTTTGTAATCGCTGAAGTCTTCAACGAAATGGCGCTCTACCATGGAAGCCGGGATAAATCCACGAACGCCCACGTCTGCTACCAGACCGCCTTTAACAACGTCACCTACAACAACTTCGAATACGTCTTGGTCTTCAAAATGCTTTTGCAATTGATCCCAAGCGTTTTCGCTGTCGATTGCACGTTTGGACAAAACGAGTTTTTCTTTCTCGTCGTCGATGCTAAGTACTTTAGCTTCAACTTCTTGTCCAACTTCTACTGCATCAGACGCGCTGTCTACGTGTAGGGAAGACAGTTCACGAATTGGAATTACACCGTCATATTTATATCCAATGCTCACATAGGCTTGGTTATCTTCCAATTTGACGATGGTTCCTTTTACGGTATCTCCTTTTTTCAAGGAAACGAATTGATCCAACTCATCTTGGGTTGCTTCTTGATTTTTCATTTCTTCCGACATGTCAAATACCCTCCTCAATTCAAAAACCCCATTATATTCAAACCTGCCTGTAGCAGAGTTCAAAACACTTTCATCGCTGAATGAACATCCTTAGCTTCCCTCAAAAATATGGAAACATGCACTCAGCAGTCTGACGATGCCGTTATTTGCTCGGCACGCCTGTTTGCACCATTTCGTTAATTTTGGACATAATCTTCTCCGTCGCTCTTTCCAGCGCATCGCCGGAAGGATCTTCCTTGAACTCGTCCAAATTCACTGGTGCTCCATAAACTACTTTCATCTTACGAAAAACCTTGTAGTTACCGATAATAGCAGTAGGAATAACTGTAGCACCACTTCGGAGAGCGAAGCTCGCTGCCCCTTTTTTGCCGATGCCTCCATCATTGTGTCGGCTTCCCGAAGGGAAAATGCCAAGCACTTCACCACCACGCAAAATGTTGAGTGAGGTCTTGATGGATTCCTTGCTGACGCCTCCACGTTTAACAGGGAAAGCGCCTACGGCTTTGATAATTCGGCCAAAGACCGGAATATCAAACAATTCGCTTTTGGCCATGAAGCGCACCTGACGACGAATCTTGATACCAACCGTTGGAGGATCAAAGTTACTGATATGATTGGAACATAAAAGTACGCCGCCTTCTTTCGGGATGTTCTCCCGTCCAACTGCCTCTAGGCGGAAAAGAATGGTGTAAATGATCCGCAGTAATGTGCTGCAAAATGTGTAAATCATAGACCGATCTCTCCTCTGACCATTGTGCAATAAGACACGATTTTGTCAACCACTTCATGGATGCTCATCTCGGTTGTATCGAGCACTGTAGCGTCCTCAGCACAACGAAGCGGGGATATTTCCCGACTTTCATCCAATTTGTCACGGGTGGCAATGTCTCGCTCAAGTTGCTGCAACGTCAGTCCTTCTGAGGGGTCCAGTTCTTTGAAGCGGCGAAGTGCACGCTCTTCCACACTGGCAGTCATGAAGATTTTCACTTCCGCGTCGGGCAATACTGTCGTTCCGATATCGCGTCCATCCATGACGACGCCCTTGCGCAAAGCCATTTGCCGCTGTGTATCCACCAATTGCGTACGCAGCCCCTCGATTTGCGCATATCGGGACACGATTCCCGTCACTTCACGGGAGCGGATTTCCGAGGTTACATCTTCCCCATTACAGAACACTTTCTGTCCGTCGGGATCCGGTTGTAAATCAATGACCAGCTTTTGGGTTTCCTGAAGCACCTCTGGCACATCTTCCGGTGAAATACCTTTTCGAAGCATATGCAAGGTTACCGCACGGTACATCGCGCCAGTATCGACGTATATATACGCGAGCGCCTCTGCAACCAATCGGGCCACCGTGCTTTTCCCGGCACCGGCAGGTCCGTCAATTGCAACGTTCATCTTCCCGTTCTCTGATGTGTTCTGGCTTGCCAACGGGGCATTCCTCCTCAAACGATAAGCCTCAATAAAAAAACAGGCATTGCCTGCATCGTCAAAATTATACCACACTATACACATGGATGCAAAAACAGACAAATCAGTGATGCTATTGATCGTGTACCGTTTGCATCTGAATTGGTGTTCCTTCCAGACGATCAATGGAGGTCATATTCTTTTTCATATCAGGCACAAGAAGTAATAGCTGATAGATCACAAGCAGAACAAGAAGAGCTGTAATCAGCTTCAAAGCCCTTCTTTCCATTCGCTTGGATAAAACATAATATAGGCGCTCGTATCTGCGGGATGCATGGCGATTGTTCACAAGCTGAACCTCCGTTTTTCCATTACATTGCCCACCATTGTCACTTTCTATTACAGACAATCACCATCTCTATTTCGTTCGGTAATCTAATTGCCGTTCAAAACAAAACTTGATGATCTTTTGTCGTTCCGAATCTGTAATCTGCACAAACTTTAACATGCATAGCTGTCTGCCTGTTTCCAGTGTTTTGATCCGTACCACTTCAGCTTCAAAGTTCGCATGTTCAATCGCTGCATTCCGATAAGGAATAAGCAACCAGCATTTCAGCTTTTGTCCTTCCGCAATAGCAAAACTGGGTTCCCCATAAATGGACAATCCCCCGCCGCCAATATCTTCAGTCAAGCCCACGGCTCGGGTAAGATCTTCACCCTGAATGGCCATTTCAAGATTTGCATGAACACGCAGAAAACTGCGACGCTGGATTTTGGTGATATCGTCCGGCAAGGGCTTGCGAATTCGTACAAGCCGAACTACATCTTCTTCAAATCCAGTCACATACGTGTTGAAATAATGACGAACCCCGTCTTCCGTAATATAAGAAATGGACAATTCCTCACCAAAAAACAACCTTTTCAACCGACTGCTTCCCTGTTGCATCGGGACTTCGATCAGAAAACTATTTTCATCCACATCCGCTATGCGTGATTTATATTCTTTGCTTTCCTCTTTTTCATCTGCAGAGGCAATCTGGATGTATAAAACTTCATTTATTTTGGGAAACAAGCTGTTCACCGCCACCTTAGCTTTTTATCTTCGTATCGTATGTACAAGGACTATTATACCATGACCTTTCTCATAGTGGACAACAAAAAAACAGACCACTACGTGGTCTGTTCCATAATCTATTTACATTCTAACAGGCTGCCGGCTTCTTGATGTTATGTGGTCTCATTCACCGGTTTGATCTCCTCAACGGCTTCTTCCATACCTGTATCAGCGTTGATGTAAATTTTATATTTTGCACCATTGATGCGTCCACCGAATTCGTAACACAGAACTTCTTTGCTGTAATCATTCTTAATGAGTGATTTGCGAGCATAGCTCTCCTTGAATTCCGGATTCAGTTTTTTGCGGGCCTGTTCAACCGTGAGTGTGGCTTTTGGAATCTCCCGCTTTTTCTGATGCTCATATACAAAATCACTTGCCTGGAAGCCGGTAACATTCCCATTATCAAGGCCAACCCGAACAGACATTTTTTCTGGATAAATCAGTGTATCGCCTTGTTTGCGCACATAGGTCAGGTTACCGAGGTTACCGAACTCGTCATAATTGACTGCCTTCATATCTTTGTAACCCTTATTGGAAAGGAAATGATCTGCTTTTGACATAGCTTCTTTACGTGTTACTTTCTTCGTCCCGATTGGGCGAGTATCACTGTAAGAGATGAGCAGACCGCCATTACGTGTGAAGTCCATACTTAATTTACTGTCTTTGGACTGATCAATCGTGGCTGTATACGATTCCCAATCTGTACCTTTACCATTTTCCTGTATTTGAATCTTACCGTGTTCTGCATCGGAAAACTTTGCAGCTTTAGTTTGGATCTGCTCTTTGGTCATCGGTAAGCCATCCAGCTTCTTCACCGAACGTTTGGCATAAATGCTGGAGACTGAAGGACCCCAGTCAAGTTCAGGATACTCCTGTACCTTTTTGTTGACTGTCCGGAATCCATCCACGATGGTGTTGTCCATCGTTTGCTCTTCCGTTGCCATAGCCGACTCGGCATCCATCCAGCGTAAACGGTCAGAAATGACTTTCTGCTGTACATCCTGCAGATTTTTAGTGATCTCGGATGAATTCGCATACAGTTTTTTCAAGTTGCCCATTTCTTTTTCACTTAATGGTTCATTGGTCAGATCACGCATGGACGCCTGATAAGCAAAGTTGGAGATGCGGGAGAGAAACTCCTCCGTTTCACTGAATGGCAGCATTGTAAGCGGCAATTGATTAATCTCATTCTGGGCTTCACTGGTAAGTCGCCATACGTTCATCAGACCTTTACGATGCATCCCTTGGGACGTAGCATGGACTGCCAGCGTATTCCCAATCTCCGAGTGCAATTTGTCCATATGAAAAGATAAATCGTGAAAAGCACGCTGATATTGATTCTCTGCCTTGATCAGAATGGCATTTTTCTCCTGGTTCTCTTGGTAACCCCATACGAGAGCACCGATTAACAGAACTGCAAATATCGGAAACATAACTGAACTTAAACGTTTATACATCGGTAGAGTCTCCTTTCTTCTAAGCCACTACCTCTATTGTGGATCGAAGAAAGACCTCTTATGCATGCGATTTCCAGTCTGTCCAATGACGGGCTTATCACGCATGGTCTCAAACGTTCTATTTAATTCAATTGTACCCAGGTTGTGCCGCCATCTTCCTCAATTTCAAACTGATCTCGATTATCACACAAACACTGTTTAAAACCGGTCTCAATTCTTCCTCGTTCTTTCTTACCTCGCAGCGTAAAACGTTCTCCACATTGCTTGCATCTGATTTTAATTTTGATTCTCATCACGCTTATCCCCGTTTCTATTGGTCTTCCCCGGGAATTTTTATTTTATTGCAACAAAAAACACACCGGGGCATCAGGCGCAGGTTGCGCTCCATGTCCACCAGTGTGTCCGTATTTTTATAATTTAATCTCTTCCTCACGCTTCACAAAACGAAAAGGAGAACGATTGTTGGCCCTTGTAATCTTGCCCATCGCACCGTACCATAATCCCGCCATCAATGGCGCAATGAACCATAACCAATGATTCACCATGGTATTCATAATGACATCATAAAGCGCATGCCAGAAGAACGGTAAAACCAGTGAGAGCATAAGAAACCAACGTTTTTTCTTGCCATCCGAGAATTTGGCCCGCCCCATGTAATAACCCATAATTACTGCAAACATGGCGTGACCCGATACAGGAAGCAATGCACGAATGAACATAGCTGAGACGGAAGCATTCCCCGCAAAGGCATACAACACATTCTCAACTGTAGCAAATCCGAGTGAAACAGCAACGGAGTATAGAATCCCATCATAAGGCTCGTCAAATTCGGTATGGTTATAAATAATATGGTATATCACAAACCATTTGACGAACTCTTCAACCCCACCTGAAATCAGGATGGATTCAACATAAGGATTATCTCCAAGCCAGATCATCATGCCACGCTGAATAATCATCACAGGCAGTACCATCAGAATCCCCATGAGAAAGACTCGAAATACCATGTGAAGAGGTTCAGAGTCATAACGGTCTTTCAGATAAAAGTATGTTAACAAGGCGAGACCCGGAGCTACTGCTGCCGCTAGAACCGAAAACAAAAGCACCGAAATTCCCTCCTCTGACTAAAGACGCGATTACAACTAGAGCTTACTCCTGACGCTTGAAGTGGGTGCAAATAACCTCAACCGCTTGTTCAGGCATAACAACCTTTCCGTACTCTTCCATGACGGCAGGGGTAACGGAAGATCCTTCGCCGAATTCAGCAAGCAATGCAATCAATGCTGCATGTTTGGTCGAATCCAAGTCATCCGGTTCAAAATGCAAAAACCATTTGTCTTTATAGGAATAAAGTCTTCCAGCATCCGTTACGTGCTGATGCAACATATGTGCAGCCTCAATCAGCACTTCAAAATCTTTGAATGCATAGACGATGGAATCGCTTTGCTCAAGTGTAACTTCCATCTCATATACTTCTTCAGGCAAATCATCCTCATTACCTGAACCATATTGTTGCGGATCATATTTCCCCCGGGTGACAATGACAACCATCCCTTGAGCGGGAAGTGCGAATACTTCGACAGCAAGTGGACCTGTAGCATCAAATCCAAGTTCGGAATAGGCCTGGTCCATCATTTCAGTGAACAGTTCATGAACTTTAGGTATTTCCTGCCACATATCATCTTTTTGTATTCCGCGCTCGCTCAGATCGTCAAAGGTCAGGAAAATCCGTATCTTATCGTGACTTAATCGTTCTATTTTCATACAGGATCTCCCCTTTATAAGCAAGTCTTATAACAGATTATGAAGCACAAAACAATATGTGCTGAAAATAAATCTATGTAGTTATGTTATCATTTTATACCTGCAAATGCACGAAGTAAAATCGACAAAAAAAGAATCATTCCACATCAAAACAGGACTGTGGATGATTCTAATGGGAGGTTTGTGTTTATAAACCCGGTACTGTTGTGTTTGTTTGAGTTAAAATTTGCTCAACTTCATGTTTAACATCCGGATTGGTGCGAATAAAATCTTTGAGCATGTTCATGTTCTCTTCTTTTTCCTGCGGAGTGATCGGCTTTGCACTTTTTTTATGCGTGCTTTTGTGGGAATCTCCGCTCTGTTCGTTTGGCTTGGAGCTGAATCCGTCCATGCCTGGGAACGTCATCTCCATCATTTTGTGTTTGGCCTGATTCATCATGTTGCGGGATGAACCGGAAGACAGCATTGACATTTTACCTTTGGACAGCCAAGAACTGGCTGCTACGCCAATTACAACACCCCAGAAAAAGGATGACGCCTTCATTACACCAACCTCCTTTTAATGTTAAAATCACAACTAGTGTTTGCGGGAGTGCCTCATCTCATTCCGCATAAATACAGGAAAGCGAGTTGAAAGCATGATTAGACACACCACCGCCTTAATTATGATCGCATGCATGCTGTTGTCAGCTTGTGGAACCAAGGTCGAAACAACACCTGAATCCACAAAGTCCAGCAATGAATCGGTTACTTCAAGGCAGGAGCAGCAGAACGAGCCAACTTCCACTGGGACAAGCGAAAAGCAAACCACGGATTCTCCGTCCTCAACGGACTCAAATTCGGATCAAGAATTACCAAGTGATGACAAAACATCTTCGACAGAAAAAGAAGAAACTGATAACGCCCTCGGTACACAAGCAGCCGAAGTTAATATTGAAAAAACGTATCATATGAACGCCAATTACTACATCAAACCCAACGATAAAACGAACGAAAGCAAGATTGTATTGTTAACATTTGATGATGGGCCCAAAGAAGAAAAAATGATAAACAGATTAATCGACACCTTAGATAAACATGACGCGAAAGCGATATTTTTTGTAAACGGATACCGAGTGAAAAGTCATCCCGAGTTGCTCGAGATCATCCATGAACGTGGACAGGTAATAGGAAATCATGCGTGGGATCATGAGGATTTGAAAAAAATGTCCATTACGGCAGCAGCCAAACAAGTCACCGATGTGCAAAAGATTGTGAAAGAAACGATTGGCGTGGAACCCCAGTTCTTCCGTCCGCCGTTCGGTTCTGGAAATGATGCATTAAAGGCCACAGTCAAGAAAAACGGCATGTTATATATGACATGGTCCAATGGCTCATTGGATTGGGATAAGAGTACCAAAAACAAACCGGATAAAGTCATCCAGAATGTGCTGGATCAATTAAATCCAGGCAGTAATATTTTGATGCATGAGTTGCCATGGACAGTTGAAGCGTTGGATGAGTTGTTAACCAAACTTGAACAGAAAGGTTACACTTTTGTCGATCCTCGCTCCATTGAACTGGAAGCCCGCTGAGCTTCGATTATTTGCCCGGCATTCGGCTTAATATCAATAATTGATGAGTTGGAATTGACATGAAGGAACTTACAAAGTTATAACAAACAGCCTTGGTCCTATGCGGATCAAGGCTGTTTGTTTGAGAGCATTCGCAAAGTAATGATATGCATTTCTGCGGGACAACAAAGTCTGAATGGCAAATGATTTGTTCCGTATCCTTTGCTAACCAGCATTTTACCTTCTTGCTCGGTATCATTACCATCCTTTTTCAAAGAGAACCACCCGCTAGACACAGAGCGGTACGCTTTGTTAAGAAAGACGGGGCCAAAGACCGGAAATACTAATTGTCCACCGTGAGTGTGACCACTCAATATCAGATCAACAGGTCCATTCAAGTGAAGAGCCTCTAGGGGATCGTGCACGATGGCAATCTTGCATTCTTTGGAATCCAATTCTGCAAGCAGCGAATCCCCTCGCTGTGAACGATAATCAACTCCGACCAGACACAGTTTGCTTCTGCCTTTACGAAGGTAAGTGGTAGAATCCTGTAAGAGTTGAACGCCCGTATCTCGGAATATACGTTCGAGATGCACAGTTCCTGCTCTTTTATCATGGTTCCCATAGACTGTAAAAACAGGGGCAATATAAGATAACAAGCTCATATTATGTCTGACGATGGGCCATGAAATTCCTTTTTCCGCCACATCTCCCCCAATAATAACCCAGTCCACCTGATTGCGAAGATGTTCCAGATCATTCTTTTTCAGCTTGCGTTTATGGATATCAGATAAATACAGGATTTTGCTGCCATCAAAAGAAGAGGGCAAATTCGGAACTTCAACCTCTTCTGAAACGATGTGATGAAGATGCGCCTCACGCCACATATGAACCAGCAAGGCAATCCCGGCCAAAATAACGGCAACGAACCATGCCAGTATTACCATGGCCATGGAAGGAAAGTATCCAAAGAAGGCGCTCCTTTTATCCCCCACCAAACCAGACTAATTGTGAGCAAAACAAATATAAATATGAGCGAGTTAACAAATCGCTTACTGAGACGTAAACGGCGAGATGGATGAAGCTCAGTCCGCGTAGGAAGTGTTCCCGCTTCGGAAACGGATTCTTCTTCTGATGGCTTTTCTGCTTTGTTGGCACGTGCTGGTGCCCGCCGGGGAAGTACCGGACTTTCCAGCGATGATGTATAAGACTTGCGTTGTGATCTTGGTATGGAGACCGAGGTAATGGGTGTGAGTCCTCCCACCTCTGAGGCAGCAGCTGGTTCAACAACCAGATTTACTTGAGAAGCTTCAGGCCGCTCAGATGTCTCTGTCTTATCCGAGTGACGATGGCGCTGACTGCCGTATGTCTTCATTCTACTTAATTGCTGATTCATGATCCCCTCCGAAAACGTATCGCTAATCCAGACACCAAATCAATAATAAAATGACATAGTATAGGCGCCCATAATGTGCCGGATTGCATATAAATCCAACCCAATCCATAGCTCGAAACAAATACCCAACCAGTTGGAATCCAATGCCGCAAATAGCGTATATGGATAACCGCAAATAAAATACTTGTCCAGTAAGGACCTAACGCATGTTGTATGGCTCCACGAAATAGCAATTCTTCACAAACAGCAACGATGGCTGCTATGCATACAATGTGCCAGATTGGACGCTTGCGAAACAGCATCTCGTTAATGCCGCCATCATCCATGCTTTCTTGAGGAATAACATAAGAAAGAACCAAGTCCATAACAAGCATAATGCCAGCAAGACCAAGCCCCCACCAAATAAACTGGTAACTATCAGGCCAAGCAAGTACATCAAAAAGATTTCTCTTCTGCAATAAAATCCATACAACCCCAATGATCAAAGTTAACCCTTGTGTAAAGTATAGATTGATCAGAAGCAAACGCTCGGTAAGTTGCTGTGGTTCAGCCTTCTGAATCTTGAACTTGGGAAACTTTAATTTTTTCATCGCCTGTGTCTGTCCTCTTGACTTATATTTGATGGATAACAAATTCGTTGTCCAATCGGATAGTATACTAAATGATAGCCAAAAAACCAAATAGGTTCAAGGCCTGCCCCAAGTCCCGGTTTTTCAGCGAAGCCATATCCATTGAATTAGTTCATTAATGTGTTAAAATCCGATTCACAAAACAGCTTGTAATCGAGCTATTTCGAGCGATCAAGGAAGTCAATTTTTTATATCTATGCGCCTTCTCCTCCACTGAAGAAAATCACATTAGTAAATCGAATTAAAACATTTAAGCCTATTGACATGCTCATGTCAGCCATGATACATTATGAAAAAATTAGTCACGTTAAACACGATGATGGAAAAAAGATGTTGCTTTGTCTTACAGAGAGCCGATGGATGGTGTAAATCGGTGGCAGGCAGATGATCTTGAGCGCTCCTGAGTTATTGCATTGAAATTGGAGTAGGTGCAATCGGTTTAGACCCGTTATCCTCTTCGGTCTTCATTGACCGCTAAGACTGTCGTTGCGAAACGGCGGTGAATTAGGGTGGTACCACGACAACTCTCGTCCCTTATTGCGCAAGCAGTATGTGGATTGAGAGTTTTTTGATTTATTTTTAGAGTACAGACGTGGAAATCGCCCTATTTGCTACACCCTCCTCCTCTGCTGCGACACCGCGTTGTTGGAAGGAAGAGTTTCAATGGTTTTAAGGAATGCCTCTTTCGTGAGGTGAGACCTTGACGATATAGATACACATACCTAAGGAGGAAGAAACCATGTACAAAGTGTTAGTGTCGGACCCCATTAGTGATCTGGGAATCCAGCAACTGGTGGATGCAAATGATGTTGTAGTTGAGAAGAAAACAGGTCTTAGCGAAGATGAGCTTGTTGCAATTATCGGCGATTATGATGCCCTTCTAGTTCGAAGTCAGACTCGTGTAACGGATCGTATTATGACAGCAGGTACAAACCTTAAAGTCATCGGACGTGCTGGCGTAGGTGTAGATAACATTGATTTGGAAGCTGCTACCCAACGCGGTATCATTGTTATTAACGCCCCTGACGGTAACACGATTACGACATGTGAGCATACATTTGCCATGATGATGGCACTGGCACGACATATTCCTCAGGCATATGCCAAAACCATTCAAGGTACTTGGGATCGTAAAACCTTCCTTGGTGTGGAGTTAAGAAATAAAACGCTGGGTGTGCTCGGTATGGGACGGATCGGTAGCGAAGTAGCTAAACGTGCCAAAGCATTCGGAATGGATATTCTAGCTTATGACCCGTTCCTCACTCAAGATCGCGCAGAGAAACTTCAGGTTAAGCTGGCTAGTGTGGATGACATCATTCGCAATGCCGACTTCATGACCGTTCACACACCATTAACACCTGAGACACGCCATATGATTTCCCGCCCACAATTTGAAGTGATGAAAAAAGGTATGCGTATTATCAACTGTGCCCGTGGCGGAGTCGTTGATGAAATGGCACTTGTAGAAGCAATTGATGAAGGTATCGTTGCTGGTGCAGCATTCGACGTATTCGAGAGCGAACCACCGGCTGCTGATCACCCATTCCTGAATCATCCTAGCATTATTGTGACGCCTCATCTTGGTGCATCGACAGTAGAAGCACAAGAAAATGTAGCGATTGACGTATCCGAGCAAGTCCTGCATATTCTGCGCAATGAACCGTTCAAAAACGCAGTTAACATGCCTGCAGTAGCCCCAACTGTAATGAACAAACTGCAGCCGTACTTTAAACTGGGTGAAACACTGGGTAGCTTTGCAGCTCAGATCACTCAAAATGCGGTTCAGGAAATTCGGATCGACTACGCTGGAGATCTGTCGGAAGTGGATACTTCTCCTTTGACTCGTTACATTGTAAAAGGTATTCTGGCAAGACATTTAGGCGGAGAAGCCAATATTGTCAACTCCATGCATTTAGCTAAAGTGCGGGATCTCAACGTAGTGGTTAGCCAAACATCGGCCACTAAAGGATTTACAAATCTGATTACCGTCACACTCGTGACGACTCAGGATGCCGAGGAGCGTCGTGTTGCGGGCACACTGCTTGCAGGTTATGGAGAGCGGATCGTGCGTCTGGACAAATTCCCAGTGGATATCGCTCCAGAAAGTCACCAAATTCTGATTTCGCATAATGATAAACCGGGTATTATCGGACGTGTTGGAACTTTGCTTGGAGAGAACGAAGTTAACATCGCCTCCATGCAGGTCGGACGTAAAATCATTGGTGGGGCAGCTATCATGATTCTGACTGTAGATAAGGAAGTTCCAAAAGATGTGCTTGTACAGCTTGCAGCTCTTCAGGAAATCAATACAGCCGTTGAAATCGTATTGAATTAACTGACGGACTAATCAATTATAAGACAAAAAGAGGCGAACCTTTATCAGGTTCGTCTCTTTTTATAAACCCAAAATTCCTTTTGACTAGCGTAATTCATGCATTAAGCTAATTGAATAATGTTTAATGTAGCGCCTGGTGGAGAGAGGACAGCTGTACCAACAAGCCCAAATAATTGGAACTGGATTGTTGATCCAGCAGTTACCGTCACAATAAAGTCAGACTGCAACTGACTGAGGGAAAGTAATGGTGAAACTACACTCGCCGGAATTGCTGTTCCGTTAAGTAAAATACGGGATTGAATAGCAAGTGCAGCTGTAAGATTTATTTTGTAAGAGATATAGTAACGCCCTGCATTGGCAAGAGTGAAGGTGTCATTCGTTCCATTAATGGTTATACCAGTGCCAATATTTTGGTTATTCGGCAGTGGAATTAGTGTTCCACCCAAAATAACAACGATGGTTCCACTTGTGTTCTCACCGTAAGCCGAGTTAGATGTTACAGAAGTTCCTGTGGCTCCGGTTGCACCCGTTGCACCTGTACCCCCGGTGACTCCTGTCACGCCTGTGGCTCCGGTAGCTCCAGTTGCCCCGCTTGCTCCAGTAACTCCAGTCGCGCCCGTGCCTCCGGTTACACTAACCCCTGTTGCCCCGGTAACCCCAGTTGTTCCGCTTGCTCCCGTAGTCCCTGTAATTCCCGTTGCACCCGTTATTCCGGTAGCTCCTGTTGATCCAGTGACACCCACTCCGGTTGCACCTGTTAATCCCGTCGCTCCGGTGACTCCCGTTATTCCGGTGGCCCCTGTTGCACCAGTGAGACCGACTCCTGTGGCACCTGTTATTCCGGTGGCTCCCGTTGCTCCAGTGACACCCACTCCGGTTGCACCCGTTAATCCCGTAACCCCGGTGGCCCCAGTTATTCCTGTTGCTCCAGTGACTCCCGTTACTCCGGTGGCCCCTGTTGCACCCGTTACTCCAGTGAGACCGACTCCGGTGACGCCGGTAACCCCAGTGACTCCCGTTACACCCGTATCACCTGTCGCTCCGGTACTTCCCGTTACACTGACACCCGTGGCTCCAGTTACACCCGCTGCTCCTGTAT